>NZ_CP135079.1:4800000-6000000 GCF_032121415.1 Streptomyces parvus
CCTGCCGTCACCGCGGCTGTGGCCGCGGCGGCGCGGGCGGAGGGTGTGGCTCGGCGCTGAGGCTGTCGCCGGGCGGATTCTGACGGGGCGGGGCCTGCGGGTTGGGGCCCGCCCTTGCGCTTCAGCCCCTGCGGCGATCGAGCAGCGGGGTTCTGGGGGCGCTGCCCCGGGCCCCGCTCCTCAATCGCCGCAGGGGCTTGGTGGTGGTGGAGGGGCTTGGTGCGGGAGGGGCTTGAACGGGCGGGCACCCAGGTTGGTGTGCGTCACACCTGGAGGCGGTTTCGCGGGCGCCCCGCCCCGCCTATCGTCGACCCATGTTCGCCGCCTACGCAGCCCGCATCGACCCCGACCAGCCCCTGACCGGCCTGGAGCTGGGCGATCGCCCGGCACCCGAGGCGCGTCCCGGGTGGAGCACCGTCACCGTCCGGGCCGCCTCCCTCAACCACCACGACCTCTGGTCCCTGCGCGGCGTCGGCCTGTCGCAGGACCGGCTGCCGATGATCCTCGGCTGCGACGCGGCCGGCGTCGACCAGGACGGCAACGAGGTCGTCCTGCACTCCGTCATCGGGCAGTCCGGGCACGGCGTCGGGCCGAAGGAACCGCGCTCCATCCTCACCGAGCGCTACCAGGGCACCTTCGCCGAGCAGGTCACGGTCCCCACCTGGAACGTCCTGCCCAAGCCGAAGGAGATCAGCTTCGCCGAGGCCGCCTGCCTGCCGACCGCCTGGCTCACCGCGTACCGGATGCTGTTCACCAACGCCGGGGTCCGGCCCGGGGATTCCGTGCTCGTCCAGGGCGCCGGCGGCGGGGTCGCCACCGCCGCGATCGTGCTCGGGAAGGCCGCCGGGCTGCGGGTCTTCGCCACCAGCCGGGACCGGGCCAAGCGCGAGCGGGCGGTCGAACTCGGCGCGCTGGAGGCGTACGAGCCCGGCACCCGGCTTCCGCAGCGCGTGGACGCCGTCATCGAGACCGTGGGGGCCGCCACCTGGTCCCACTCCGTGAAGTCGCTGCGCCCCGGCGGCACCCTCGTCATCTCCGGGGCCACCAGTGGCGACCGGCCCGCGCACGCCGAGCTGACCCGGATCTTCTTCCTGGAGCTGAAGGTCGTCGGCTCCACCATGGGGTCCAAGGACGAGCTGGAGGACCTGCTCGCGTTCTGTGCCACCACCGGGGTGCGCCCGATTATCGACGAGGTGCTGCCGCTCGACCGGGCCCGGGAGGGGTTCCAACGGCTGGAGTCCGGCGACCTGTTCGGGAAGATCGTGCTCACGCCGACCTCCTAGCACCGCCAGGGTCTCGTTGTGCACGCATACTTGAACATGTGTCAGCTTTGCTGATGGGATGCCGCCCATGCGAATGGGCAGAGCACTCATGGCAGTTGTCGTCGCGTCCGTGCTCGCGGCGGGGGCCCTCGCCCCCGCCGCCTCGGCACGCCCCGCCCCCCTCTCCCCGTCTTCGTCCTCGTACGAACGCGCCGTCCCGCCCCTCACCGACAACCGCGGGCGCGTCCTCACCCTGCGCGGCTGGAACGTCGAGGACAAGGCGAACCGCGGCGAGGACGCCCTCACCGCCATCACCGAACGGCACTTCCGCGACCTGAGCGCGAACGGCTTCAACTTCGCCCGGCTGCTGGTCTTCTGGGACGACCTGGAGCCCCGGCGCGGCCAGTACAGCGCGCGCTACCTCCACAGGATCGAACGCATCCTGGACTGGGCCCGCAAACACCGCGTCCACGTCCTCATCGACGCCCACCAGGACGTCTTCGGGCCCGCGTTCGGCCACCGGGGCATCCCGGAATGGGCCACCAGGACCGACGGGCTGCCGTTCACCCCCAACCCCGACGACTGGTTCTCGGAGTACTTCCAGCCCGCCGTGCAGCGGGCCTTCACCCACCTCTACGAGGATCCCGACCTCCAGCGCGCCCAGGCCGCCATGTGGCAGGTCCTCGCGACCCGCTTCCGCGACCACCCGGCCGTCATCGGCTACGACCTGATCAACGAGCCCATGGGGGAGCTGCGCCCGGGCGAGGAACCGGCGACCGCCGCCCGCCGCATCGAGGCCGAGCACCTCACGCCCCTGTACAACCGGCTCGCCCGCGCCGTCCGGGCGAAGGACCGCTCCACCTGGATCTTCGTCGAGCCGACCCCCATCGTCGGCGAAGGCGTGCCCACGGGCCTCGGCCGGATCCATGACAGCCGGACCGTGTACGCCCCGCACTTCTACAACACCGCCATGGAGGCGGGCGCCGACTACGACCCGGACGCGGGCTGGATCGAGGCGTACGAGGCGGCGGTCACCGCCTACCCCGCCCGCCACGGGATGCCCGTGGTCGTGGGGGAGTGGGGGCCGCTGAACAACTCCCTCCCCCACATGGGCCGCTTCTACCGCGAGGCCCTCGCCTCCCTGAACCGCTACAGCTCCGGCTGGGCGGGGTACGTGTGGTGCTACGGCGGCGGCTACTGCGCCGTCGACGGGCGCGGCCGCTTCCGTACGAACAAGGAGGAGACCGCCACCCCGTACGCCCCGGCCGTCGCGGGGGCCGTCCGCTCCCAGACGTACGACGCGGGCACCCGCACCTACCGCCTCGCCTACCGGGCCGCCGCCCGGCCCGGAGTGACGGAGCTGTCCCTGCCGCCCTCGTCTCGGGGGTGGCGGGTCTCCGTCACCGGCCCCGCCCGCGTTCTCGAGAAGGGAGCGCGCGGGGGATGGCCGGCCGTTCTCGCGTGGCCCGGGAGCGAAGTGGCCGTGACCGTGCGGGAAGCTGGCCCGTATGGACGGACTGACCACCCCTGAAGGGTTTCTGCTGCGCCCCTGGCTGCCCGACGACGCCTCGGCGGTGCTCCGCGCCTTCGTCCCGGCCGACATGGACCGCCAGACGGACCGGCCCGTGGACGACCGGTCCGGGGCCCTGGCCTGGATCGCGGAACGCGCACGCGAACGAGGGGCGCGCACCGGCTACTCCTGGGCCGTCGTGGGGGAGGAGGGCGAGGCGCTCGGCTGTGTGGCGCTCAACGTCGTCAACCGGACGCATGACAGCGGCTGGGTCTCCTACTGGACCACCGAATCCGCCCGGGGCCGGGGCGTCGCCCCGGCCGGGGTGCGGGCCCTCGCGCGCTGGGCCTTCGATGACCTCGGGCTGTACCGGCTGGAGCTGGGCCACCGCACCGACAACGTCGCCTCCTGCCGGGTCGCGACCCGGGCCGGATTCGCGCCCGAGGGCATCGAGCGGGCCAAGCTGCGGTACGGCAAGGTCCGGTACGACGTCGAGCGGCACGCGCGCCTCGCCGACGATGATGTCAACTTTGATTGACGAAAGAAGGGTGTCAATGTAGGTTGACGCCATGACCGAAGCAACGGATCTGGCCGCGCGCGCCGGTGACCGCGACCCGCGCGTCGGGCTGCGGGCGGTGGCCGCGCTGCGGCGGCTGCTGGAGCAGCTCGAAGCCGTACAAGTCACCAGCGCCCGGGCTCAGGGCTGGTCGTGGCAGGAGATCGCCGCCGAGCTGGGCGTCAGCCGGCAGGCCGTGCACAAGAAGTACGGGAGGCGTTGATGTTCGAGCGATTCACCCGAGGGGCCCGCGCGACCGTGAAGGGCGCCGTGGCCCAGGCCGAGCGGGCCGGGGCCGGGTCCGTCACCGAGGAACACCTGCTGCTCGCGCTGCTGGAACAGGAGGGCGGCCGGGCCTCGTTCGCCGTCACCGCCCTCGGCCTCCACGACCGCCGCGCCTCCCTGGAGGCCGCCTTCGCCGAGGCCCGCCGCCGCGGCGGCCTGACCAAGGCCGACACCGACGCCCTCGCCGGCATCGGGATCGACCTCGGCGCGATCGTCTCCCGCGTCGAGGGAGCCCACGGCGAAGGGGCCCTGGACGCCGACCGCCGCGGCCGCCGGTGGTGGTGGTCCGGGCACCGCCCCTTCACCCCGGGGGCGAAGACCGTGCTGGAGAACTCCCTCCGGGTGGCCCTCGGCCGCGGCGACCGGTTCATCGGCGAGGAGCACTTGCTCCTGGCCCTCACCGCGAAGCCCGGAGTCGTCGCCGACGTCCTCGCCGAGCACGGTGCGACCTGCACGGCCGTGCGGCGCGCGCTGTACGGCTCTGTCGCCGATGGGGGCGACGGAGGAGGCGACGCGGGCCAGGGGCACGCCCAGGCCGGGTGAACGGTGGGGCCGGCGCTCCCGCCCCGGGGCGGGAGCGCCGGCCCCACTCTCAGGCCTGCTTGCCGTCCTCGTCCTCCGCCGTCAGGAGCGCCTCGATCCGTGCCGCCGCCTCGCCCAGGTGGCGGCGGGCCTCCGAGAGCCGGGTCTCCGTCACTCCGTGATCGCGCGCCGTGTCCCGGATGCCGTCGCGGAACCGGTCCAGCAGGCGGTCCAGATCGCGCACCGGGTCGCCGGTCGCCGGCACGTCCTGCCCCCAGTCCGCACCGGGAGCCGGATCCTGGACGGGCGGGGCGCTCTGCGGCCCGGGCTTGCCGAACGGAGGCCAGGCACCGGACCGGGCGAAGCCGCCGAGCTGGCCGGTGATCTCCGCGAGACCTTCCCGTACGCCGGAGGGCCAGTCGCCCCGGGCGAAGTGCTCCTGCACCTGGCGGGCGGCGGCCTGCATCTGCTCCCGCGCCTTCTCCTGGGCCTCCTTGGCCTGGCGGCGGGCCTGCTGGGCGTCCTCGCGGGCGCGCCGGGACTCGTCCTTCGCCCGGCGGGCCTGCTCCTTCCACTCCTGCTTGGCCCGGCGCAGCTCCTCCTTCGCCGTGCTCCACGCCTCGCTGTCGCCGAGGTCGCCCAGATTGCCGAAGTCGCCGAAGTCGCCGAAGGGGGAGGAGGGTTCGCCCTTCACCTTCGCCTTTCCGGTCCCGGACCCCGCCTTCGTGCCGTGCCGGGACTCGGACGCCGCCGCCCGCATATCGCTGCGGAGCCGGCCCGCCGCGCCCCGTACGTCGTCGCGTATCTCGGCGGCCAGCTCGGAGAGCGAATCGCGGATCTCCAGCTCCAGGTCGGCCAGTTCGCCGCTGCGGCCCGCCAGCTCCTCGCGGCCGCCGTCGGTGATCGAGTAGACCTTGCGGCCGCCCTCGGTGGCGTGGGTGACCAGGCCCTCGGCCTCCAGTTTGGCCAGCCGCGGGTAGACCGTGCCGGCGGACGGGGCGTAAAGGCCCTGGAAGCGCTCCTCCAGCAGGCGGATGATCTCGTAGCCGTGGCGCGGGGCCTCGTCCAGGAGCTTGAGGAGGTACAGGCGCAGGCGGCCGTGGGCGAATACGGGGGGCATGTCAGAGAACCTTTCCGGTCGGCTCGGCGGCGTACGCGCCGTCCTGGGCGGGCGGCCTGCGCAGAAGGGCGATCGAACCGGACACGGTCGTCGCCCGCAGGGTCCCCGTCCCGGCGCCCAGCGTGCCGGTGATCTTCTTCGCGCCCCACTGCCCGCCGACCCGCAGGTCCTCGAAGGCGTTGGAGACGGCCCCGCTCGCGGTGTTCGCCTCCACCCTGGCGTCCGCCGGGTGCGGCAGCCGGATCGCGATCTCGCCGGACACCGTGGTCAGCCGGATGTCCGTGGGCTTCCCGGACGGGTCGACGTCCAGCACCATGTCACCGCTGACCGACTCCGCCCGGACCGAGGCCCCCGCCCCGTCGATCACCGTCAGATCGCCGGCCACGGACTGGAAGCGCAGGTCCCCCGTGACGCTCTGGGCCTCCAGGCTGCCCGACACCGACTCCCCGCGCACCGGGCCCGTCAGCCCGACGAGCGTGGAGTCCCCCGTGATGCCGCGGACCTCGGTGCGGCCGCCGATGCCGGAGACGACGGCCCCCGCGCCGATCACGCCGACCTCGACCGAGGCCGTGGTGGGTACGACGAGCGAGACGACGGCACTGCGGCGGCGGCCCTTGGGGTCGAGCCGGCGCAGGAAGTCCTGCCAGGGCAGATCCTCGTACGCCACGGTGAGCCGGCCGCCCTCCTGGGTCACGATCAGTGGCGGCCCCTCGATCGCGGAGACCTCCAGCCGGGCGCCCGGCTCATCGGTCCCGACCACGTTGACCGTGCCGTCGACGATACGCACCTGGAGCGCCGCCACCGGATCGTCGAAGGAGAGCTTCCGCGGCTCATCGATGGTCCATGTCGACACAGGCATGGATATGACCTCCCGGGAAGCGTGGCAACGCAACATATCGCGTCTCGTGAAGAACACGATATATCGCGGATGGGGGAAGTCAAGGGAGAAGGTGAGGGAGGTGGCGCCCCGGCGGCGGTCAGCACAATGCCTGCAAAGCGATCAAATGTGGGCATATTGGCCTAGCGTATGAGCCATGAACGCGACACCCACCGGGGCTCTCCTGCTGTGCCGGGCCGAACCCGAGACCGTACGGCCGCTCGCCCACCTGCTGCGCGAGCCGATGCTGCTGGTCCGCGCGGGCGAGGAGTGGAGTGTGCTCGTCCCGGAGGGGAAGCCGTGGCGGGCCGGGGGAGCGGAGCAGGACGCCGACCCGGTCGACCGGGTCCTCGGCGGCTGGGCCACCGCGCTCGCCGTCGGCTCCACCTGGCCGGTGCTCGCCCTGTGGTGGGACGCCGACCGGGCCGGATACACCCTCGCCGGCGGATTCCGCCGGCCCGTGGGCTACGTCTGGCTGACCGACGGCACCCCGGTGGGCGAGGACGAGGCGATGCGCACCTTCGCCGCCCGGCTCGGCCTCGACCCGGTGCTTGACCTCCAGGCGCTGGAGGAACTGACCCGCCCCGACCCGGAGGCGGACGCGGAAGCCCGGCTGCGCGGGCTCCTCGCCGTCCTCACCGGCACCGGACTGGCCCTGCCCGCCGGGCTATCCCCGGGCGAGAGCGCCGACCGGCTGCGCAGCGTCGCGGCGGTGCAGCGCCAGGTGGACCGCGTCGAGTGGGCCGGCTGGCGCGATGCCGTACGGGTCGAACTGGACGCGGTCGAGAGCAGCCGGGTCGGCCCGTGGGTACGCGGCCCCCGCGCCCGGGCCGTCGCCGCCGTCCAGCTCACGGCCGGACTCCCGCTCCTGCTGTGGGGCGCGCGACGGCGCAGCGGCGGCTGGGCGGCGGCCGGGGCGGTGCTGCTGGCGCACGGCGCTCTGGGACTCCTCTACGAGCGGGCCAGGCAGGGTAGGCCCTAGGGTCTGGCCCCCGAGGATCACGCGTCCTCGTCGTCCTCGTCGTCCAGCCGGGCCAGCCAGGTCGCGAGGCGCTCCACGGGCACCTCGAAATCGGGGTTGAGATCGACGAACGTCCGCAGCTGCTCGGCGAGCCACTCGAAGGTGACCTCCTCCTCGCCGCGCCGCTTCTCCAGTTCCTCGATGCCACGGTCCGTGAAGTACATGCGTCCAGGATATCGAGGGGCGGAGCGCCCCCGGAACGCCGGGGACCCGGCCCCGCGACAGGCGCGGAACCGGGTCCCCGGGGTGTTCGGCGTTACGGTCCTCAGGCCTCGAAGACCTCGTTGACCAACTGCGTCTGCTCCGCCTGGTGGCGCTTGGCCGAGCCGACCGCCGGGGACGAGCCGTGCGGCCGCGAGATGCGGCGCAGGCGCTCGCCGTGCGGCACGTCCGCGCCGACCGCGAGGTCCAGGTGGTCGATCAGGTTGAGCGCGATGAACGGCCACGCACCCTGGTTCGCCGGCTCCTCCTGCGCCCACAGGTACTTCTCGGCGTTCGGGTACTTCGCGATCTCGGCCTGGATCTCCGCACCCGGCAGCGGGTACAGCCGCTCGAGGCGGATGATCGCGGTCTCCGTGTCGCCCCGCTTCTCCCGCTCGGCGTCCAGGTCGTAGTACAGCTTGCCCGAGACGAAGACGACCTTGCGGACGTCCTCGGCCTTGACCGACGCGTCGCCGATCACCGGGCGGAAGCCGCCGGAGGTGAACTCCTCGATGGACGAGGCCGCCGCCTTCAGACGCAGCATCGACTTCGGGGTGAAGACGATGAGCGGCTTGTGGTGCGGGTTGTGCACCTGCCAGCGCAGCAGGTGGAAGTAGTTCGACGGCAGGGTCGGCATCGCGACCGTCATGTTGTCCTGCGCGCACATCTGGAGGAAGCGCTCCGGGCGGGCGGAGCTGTGGTCCGGGCCCTGGCCCTCGTAGCCGTGCGGCAGGAGCAGCGTGACGCCGGAGGTCTGGCCCCACTTCTGCTCGGCCGAGGAGATGAACTCGTCCACGACGGTCTGCGCGCCGTTGACGAAGTCACCGAACTGGGCCTCCCAGATGACCAGCGACTCCGGACGGGCCAGCGAGTAGCCGTACTCGAAGCCCATCGCCGCGTACTCGCTGAGCAGCGAGTCGTAGACGTTGTACCGGGCCTGGTCGTCCGCCAGGTACAGCAGCGGGGTGTAGTCCTCGCCGGTGACCTGGTCGACCAGGACCGCGTGGCGCTGGCCGAACGTGCCGCGGCGGGTGTCCTGGCCGGCGAGCCGGACCGGGGTGCCCTCCATCAGCAGCGAACCGATGGCCAGCGTCTCGCCCATGCCCCAGTCGATCGTGCCGTTCTCCACCGAGGCCGCGCGGCGCTGCATCTGCGGCATCAGACGCGGGTGGACGGTGATCGATTCGGGGATGTTGACCTGCGACTCGGCGATCCGCTTGACGACCTCGGCGGAGACCGCGGTCTCGACGGCCACCGGGAACGCGGCCTGCGGTTCCGGGACGTGCGGGGAGGCGGGCTGTGAGGTGGCCTCGCGGACCTCCGCGAAGACCTTCTCCAGCTGGCCCTGGAAGTCCTGGAGCGCCTGCTCCGCCTCTTCCAGCGTGATGTCGCCGCGACCGATGAGGGACTCGGTGTAGAGCTTGCGCACCGAGCGCTTCTTGTCGATCAGGGTGTACATCTGCGGGTTGGTGAACTCCGGGTTGTCACCCTCGTTGTGACCGCGGCGGCGGTAGCAGATGAGGTCGATCACGACGTCCTTGTTGAACGCCTGCCGGAACTCGAAGGCGAGCCGCGCGACGCGGACCACGGCCTCCGGGTCGTCGCCGTTGACGTGGATGATCGGCGCCTCGATCATGCGCGCCACGTCGGTGGCGTACATCGAGGAGCGCGAGGACTCCGGGGCGGCGGTGAAGCCGACCTGGTTGTTGATCACCACGTGCACGGTGCCGCCGGTGCGGTAGCCGCGCAGCTGCGACATGTTGAGCGTCTCGGCGACGACGCCCTGGCCCGCGAAGGCCGCGTCGCCGTGGAGCGCGACCGGCAGGACCGTGAAGTCCGTGCCGCCCTTGTTGATGATGTCCTGCTTGGCGCGGGCGATGCCCTCCAGGACCGGGTCGACCGCCTCCAGGTGCGAGGGGTTGGCGGCCAGCGAGACCTTGATCTGCTCGCCGTCCAGACCGGTGAAGGTGCCCTCGGCGCCCAGGTGGTACTTGACGTCGCCGGAGCCGTGCATCGAGCGCGGGTCGAGGTTGCCCTCGAACTCGCGGAAGATCTGCGCGTACGACTTGCCGACGATGTTCGCCAGGACGTTCAGGCGGCCGCGGTGGGCCATACCGATGACGACCTCGTCGAGGCGGGCCTCGGCCGCGGAGTCGAGAACGGCGTCGAGCAGCGGGATGACGGACTCGCCGCCCTCCAGCGAGAACCGCTTCTGGCCGACGTACTTCGTCTGCAGGAAGGTCTCGAACGCCTCCGCGGCGTTCAGCCGGCGCAGGATGCGCAGCTGCTCCTCGCGCTCGGGCTTCGGGCGAGGGCGCTCCACCCGGTCCTGGAGCCACTTGCGCTGCTTCGGGTCCTGGATGTGCATGAACTCGATGCCGGTGGTGCGGCAGTACGACTCACGGAGCACGCCGAGGATGTCGCGGAGCTTCATCATCGTCTTGCCGGCGAACCCGCCGACCGCGAACTCCCGCTCCAGGTCCCACAGGGTGAGGCCGTGCTCGGTGATGTCCAGGTCGGGGTGCTTGCGCTGGTGGTACTCCAGCGGGTCGGTGTCGGCCATGACGTGGCCGCGGACCCGGTAGGAGTGGATCAGCTCGAAGACCCGCGCGGCCTTGGTGACGTCGTCGTCGTGCGAGGCGTCGATGTCCTTGAGCCAGCGGACCGGCTCGTAGGGGATGCGCAGCGCCTTGAAGATCTCGTCGTAGAACTCGTTCTCGCCGAGCAGCAGCTGGGAGAGGACGCGCAGGAACTCGCCGGAGGCGGCACCCTGGATGACCCGGTGGTCGTAGGTCGACGTGAGCGTCATGACCTTCGAGATACCGAGCTTGTTGAGGGTGTCCTGGGAGGTGCCCTGGAACTCCGCCGGGTAGTCCATCGCGCCGACGCCCATGATGAGGCCCTGACCGGGCATCAGGCGGGGCACCGAGTGGACGGTGCCGATGCCGCCGGGGTTGGTCAGCGAGGCGGTGACGCCGGTGAAGTCGTCCATGCCGAGCTTGCCGATGCGGGCGCGCCGGACGATGTCCTCGTACGCCTGCCAGAACTCGAAGAAGTTGAGCGTCTCGGCTTTCTTGATGGCCGCGACGACCAGCTGGCGGTCGCCGTTCGGCTTCACCAGGTCGATGGCCAGACCCAGGTTGACGTGCTCCGGCTTGACCAGGGTCGGCTTGCCGTCCTTCTCCGCGTAGGAGTAGTTCATCGACGGCATGGCCTTGAGGGCCTGCACCATCGCGTACCCGATGAGGTGCGTGAAGGAGATCTTCCCGCCGCGGGCCCGCTTGAGGTGGTTGTTGATGACGATGCGGTTGTCGAAGAGCAGCTTCACCGGGACCGCGCGGACGGACGTGGCCGTCGGCAGCTCCAGCGAGGCGTTCATGTTCTTCGCGACGGCGGCCGAGGGGCCGCGCAGCGTCACGTACTCCGGTCCTGCCGGGGCCTCGGCGGACCCGTCCGCCGTGGGCTTGGCGGGCGCGGCAGCGGGCTTCGCCGCCGCGGGCTTCGCCTCGGCGGGAGCGGTCTTCGCCGGGGCCGGGGCCGGGGCGGCCTTGGTCGGGGCCGGCTGCGCGGGGGCGGCCGGAGCGGCGGCGGGCGCGGCCTTCGCCGGAGCCGGAGCGGCTGCCGGAGCGGGCGCGGCCGGGGCGGCGGCCTCGGTCGCCGGGGCCCCCGAGGCCCCGGGAGCGGGCTTGTCCGCCGTGCCGGCGGCACCCGGCTTGTAGTCGGCGAAGAAGTCCCACCAGGCACGATCGACCGAACTGGGGTCCTGGAGGTACTGCTGGTAGATCTCGTCGACGAGCCATTCATTGGCGCCGAAAGCCGCGGCCGGGTTGGTGCCCGGGCTGGCTTGGTCGGTCGAGACGCTTGAGTTACTGGGGGACTGAGACGACACGGCGGCAACCGCCCTCTTCCGCTTCACAAGGTGATGGACAGCGGAAATCAAGGCTACGCCCCCCGAACCGTTCCTTGCAGGCCGGGCCGGTGCTTCGTCGTGCACATCACATCGAAGGGCGGGTTTCGGCGCAGGAAATGGCGGGAAACAAGCGAGGTTCCACTGCACTTCGGGTACGCAGGACCGTGGACACGGCCCTGCGACCGCATCCCCTTGAGGCCCCTTGCTGGCTGGACACGTATGAACGTGCCCCTCCGGTTCGACCCTATGCCAACGAGACCGTCAACCGCGCGGCTCGGGGATTCCCGGGAGAGTGACCTGGATGCGGCAGCCCCGTACGGATTCGGCCACACCGATCCGGCCGCCGTGCAGATCGACCGCCCACCGGGCGATGGCGAGACCGAGGCCCGTACCGCCGTCGCTTCCCGGACCCTGCGGGGAGGGCGCCTGGCCCCGGTTGAAACGCTCGAAGACCCGGTGGCGCTCCGCCTCCGGGATGCCGGGCCCCTCGTCGATGACTTCCAGCTCCAGCGACTCGGGGGAGGCCCCGCGCCGGGCCAGCACCGTCACCCGGCCGTGCGGCGGGCTGTGCTTGACCGCGTTGTCGATCAGGTTCGCGACCACCTGGTGCAGCCGCTCGGCGTCCGCGTGCGCGGTGAGCTCCGGCGGCGAGACGTCCAGATGCAGATGGACGTCCGTACGGGAGTGATTGCCCGAACCCGACGACAGGCGTCGCTGGGAGGCGGCGAGGTTCGCCTCCTTCAGTACGCCCGACAGGTACGGCCACACCTCGAAACGGCGTGCCTTGAGTGCGACGACCCCGTTGTCCAGCCGCGAGAGGTCCAGCAGCGTCTCGACGAGCCGGCCCAGCCGCTCCGTCTGCTTCAGCGCCGTGCGCATCGTCTCCGGATCGGCGGCGGACACCCCGTCCACCACGTTCTCCAGCACGGCTCTGAGCGCGGCGATGGGGGTGCGCAGCTCATGGCTGACATTGGCGACCAGCTCTTTTCGATGCCGGTCCTCCGCCTCCAGATCGTCCGCCATGCGGTTGATCGTCTGCGCCAGGTCACCCAGCTCGTCCCGCCGCCCGGCGCCGCTCACCCGGCGCGTGTAGTCGCCGTGCGAGATCGACCGGGCCACCGCTCTCATCTCGTCCAGCGGCGCGGTCAGACCGTGCGCCACGAACTGGGTGATCAGCAGCGTGGCGATCACCGAGAACACCGTGATGAAGCGGAACTCCGTACGGGTCCGCAGCGCGACGATCAGCAGGCCCGTGGTGATGAACACCGAGACCACGACGAGCGTGCCGAGCTTGGCCTTGATCGAGAAGGGCCGCAGTCCGGACCCTGGCCGGGTCATGGCGCGGGAGTCTCCAGGGCGTAGCCCACCCCGTGCACGGTACGGATCCGCTCCGCGCCGATCTTCCGGCGCAGCGCCTTGATGTGGCTGTCGACCGTACGGGTGCCCGAGGCGTCCGCCCAGTCCCACACCTCGGCCAGCAGCTGCTCCCGGGAGAGCACGGCGCGGGGGGTGTTGGCGAGGCAGACCAGCAGGTCGAACTCGGTCGGCGTGAGGTGGACGTCCTCGGCGCGCACCCGGACCCGGCGCTGCGCGTGGTCGATCTCCAGCTCACCCAGGCGCAGTATCCCGCTGCGCGGGGTCACGGCGGCCAGCGCCGCCCGCTCCACCCGGCGCAGCAGCACGTGCACCCGGGCGGCCAGCTCGCGCATGGAGAACGGCTTGGTCATGTAGTCGTCGGCGCCCACCCCGAGCCCGACCAGCATGTCGGTCTCGTCGTCGCGCGCGGTGAGCATCAGCACCGGGACCGGGCGCGATGCCTGCACCCGGCGGCAGACCTCCAGGCCGTCGAAGCCCGGAAGCATGATGTCGAGCACCATCAGGTCGGGCTGCCAGGCCTCGGCCGCGTCCACGGCCGCGGGGCCGTCCAGCGCGGTCTGCACCAGGAAGCCCTCCGCCCGCAGCCGGGCGGAAATGGCGTCGACGATCGTGGCGTCGTCCTCGACCACCAGCACCCGGCGCTGAGCCCCCGGGGTGGCCGCGACGCCGTTGTGGGTGGTGTGTGTCTGTTCCATCGCCCCGCCCCTGCCCGTTCTCGCGGGAGCCATTCCCCCGCAAGGCACGGTCTTCGCTCGTGTTTTCGTGGGTGATCCCGTGTGCCGGTCAGCAGCGTAAAGGCAGCGGAGGCCTCCCGGCTACGCAGGGTGTTGTCCCGGGGCCGCGAGTTCGGGCCGGGCGGGCGGCCGGATCGTCTGCCTTGTGCCGGTTGACCCGTGCCGCCGCCGGGCCGCGCATACCGGGAGGGGGGTTCAGCCGGTCCGGAGTGCGAGATGGACCACGTCGGGCACACCTCGGGCAACGGCCACTTCTTCCGTCCGAACCCCGCTGAACCCGGCATTCCGCAATGCCTGCTCGAAGGCGGGCGACGGCTGCGCGGACCAGACGGCGAGCACGCCGCCCGGGTTCAGACGGTCGTGGCAGTGCGCCAGACCGGCCGGGGAGTAGAGGCTTTCGTTGCCCTCCGTGACCGTCCAGTCGGGCCCGTTGTCGATGTCCAGGCAGAGCGCGTCGTAACGCTCCGTGGTGGTGCGGAGGTGGTCGACCAGGTCCGTGTGCAGGATCCCGGTCCTGGGGTCGGCCAGCGCCGCTCCGGAGATCCGGTCCAGCGGCCCCTCGCGGTGCCAGTCCACGATCGCCTGCTCCCGCTCCACGACCACGATCCGCCCCCAGCGCTCCTCCTCGGCGGCCCGCACCAGGGAGAACCCGACACCCAGGCCGCCGATCAGCACGGAGGGCGCCGTCCTCCCGGCGGGCAGTGAGGCCAGCGCGACGTCGATCAGCAGCCGCTCGGAGCGTCCGTCGGAGGTGTCCATCAGGAAGCAGCCGTTGGCGATGATCTCGAAGTGCTCCCCGCGCTCGCGCAGGACGACCTCGCCGAAGGGCCCCTCCCGGCGGTCGAGGACGACGGGGGTGTCGGTGGAGCGCACAGGCGGCGATTCCATCGGTTCGGGGGCGGTCGTCGCGGACATGGGGCGGCTCTCCGGTATCCGGTCGTGGCGGTCGATGCCGCCCATCCTGTCCCGTCGCGCGGGTGGAGGCCAGCGCCTTTCCCGCTCCGGAGAGGGGAACAACTGCCCGCCGTCGAGCGCTCCCGTACGGGGAGGGCGCCTGGGCGGGAAGGGGCGCGGGGTGTGGCGGGGGGTGTTGATCGCTCAGAGCGAACATCGACCGGGGAACATTCGGCGGCTCACAAGCATTGAGTCCACATAGCTCAACTTGCCTGCCGAAGGGGAGATCATGACTAACGAGTCCCAGGCGTTCACACCGATCGACCTGCCCGTGCTGCCGCTCGACGACGAGGTCGTCCTGCCCGGCATGGTGGTGCCGCTGGACCTGTCCGACACCGAGGTGCGCGCCGCCGTCGAGGCCGCGCAGGCCGCAGCCCGTCCCGGCGGCGGAAAGCCCCAGGTGCTGCTGGTCCCGCGGATCGACGGCACGTACACGGGGACCGGTGTCCTCGGCACCGTCGAGCAGGTCGGACGCCTGTCGGACGGCGATCCGGGCGCCCTCATCCGGGCCCGTGACCGGGTCCGCATCGGAGCCGGGACCAGCGGTCCCGGCCGGGCGCTCTGGGTGGAGGGGACCGTGCTGGAGACCGCCGCCCCCGACCCGCTGCCCGGATCCGCCGCCGAGCTGGTCAAGGAGTACAAGGCGCTCGCCACCAGCTGGCTGAAGAAGCGCGGCGCCTGGCAGGTCGTGGACCGGATCCAGCAGATCGAGGACGTCTCCGCGCTCGCCGACAACTCCGGATACTCACCGTTCCTCTCGACCGCCCAGAAGGTCCAGCTCCTGGAGACCGTGGACCCGATCGCCCGGCTGAAGCTCGCCATCCAGTGGCTGAGCGAGCACCTTGCCGAGCAGGACGTGGCCGAGTCCATCGCCAAGGACGTCCAGGACGGCGTCGACAAGCAGCAGCGGGAGTTCCTGCTGCGCCGCCAGCTCGACGCCGTACGCAAGGAGCTCGCCGAGCTCAACGGCGACCCGGAGGACGAGTCCGACGACTACCGGGCCCGCGTCGAGGCCGCCGACCTGCCCGAGCACGTCCGCCAGGCCGCGCTCAAGGAGGTCGAGAAGCTGGAGCGCTCCAGCGACCAGTCCCCCGAGGGCTCCTGGATCCGCACCTGGCTGGACACCGTCCTCGAACTGCCGTGGACCGAGCGGACCGAGGACGCCTACGACATCCGCGGCGCCCAGGAGGTCCTGGACGCCGAGCACGCAGGCCTGGCCGATGTGAAGGAACGCATCACCGAGTACCTGGCGGTGCGCAAGCGCCGGGCCGACCGGGGCCTCGGCGTCGTCGGCGGGCGTCGCGGCGGAGCGGTCCTCGCCCTCGTCGGCCCGCCCGGCGTCGGCAAGACCTCGCTCGGCGAGTCCGTCGCGCACGCCATGGGCCGCAAGTTCGTCCGTGTCGCACTCGGCGGTGTCCGGGACGAGGCGGAGATCCGGGGCCACCGGCGTACGTACGTCGGCGCGCTCCCCGGCCGGATCGTGCGGGCCATCAAGGAGGCCGGTTCGATGAACCCGGTCGTCCTGCTCGACGAGATCGACAAGGTCGGCTCCGACTTCCGGGGCGACCCGGCCGCCGCTCTGCTCGAAGTCCTCGACCCGGCGCAGAACCACACCTTCCGCGACCACTACCTGGAGGTCGAGCTCGACCTCAGCGACGTCGTCTTCCTGGCCACCGCCAACGTCCTCGAAGCCATCCCGGAGGCCCTGCTCGACCGTATGGAGCTGGTCCGCCTCGACGGCTACACCGAGGACGAGAAGGTCGTCATCGCCCGGGACCACCTGCTCCCGCGCCAGCTGGAGCGGGCCGGTCTGGAGAAGGACGAGGTCGCCCTGGAGGAGTCGGCGCTGCGCAAGCTGGCCGGCGAGTACACCCGTGAGGCGGGCGTACGGAATCTGGAGCGGGCGGTGGCCCGGCTGCTCCGCAAGGTCGCGGCCCAGCACGAACTGGGCGACCGCGAGCTGCCGTTCACGGTGACCGACGCGGATCTGCGCGGCCTGATCGGGCGTCCGCACCACGTGCCCGAGTCCGCACAGGACCCGGCCGAGCGCCGCACCGCGGTGCCGGGCGTGGCCACCGGGCTCGCGGTGACCGGGGCCGGCGGTGACGTGCTCTTCGTCGAGGCGTCGCTCGCCGACCCGGAGACCGGGGCGTCCGGACTGACCCTGACCGGTCAGCTCGGGGACGTCATGAAGGAGTCCGCGCAGATCGCGCTGAGCTTCCTGCGGTCGCACGGCGCGGAGCTGGAGCTGCCGGTCGCCGACCTCAAGGACCGGGGCGTGCACGTCCACTTCCCGGCGGGCGCGGTCCCCAAGGACGGCCCGAGCGCCGGCATCACGCTGACGACCGCGCTGGCCTCGCTGCTCTCCGGACGCCTCGTCCGTACGGATGTCGCGATGACCGGTGAGGTGTCGCTGACCGGACGGGTCCTGCCGATCGGCGGCGTCAAGCAGAAGCTGCTGGCCGCGCACCGGGCGGGCATCACGACCGTGGTGATCCCCCAGCGCAACGAGGCCGACCTGGACGACGTCCCGGCCGAGGTGCTGGAGAAGCTGGACGTCCACCCGGTCACCGACGTCCGCCAGGTGCTGGAGATCGCCCTCGCCCCGGCCAGGACCGGGGAGAGGATCCCGGCCGCGGCCTGACCGCCGTACGCCGGCCCGGCTCGGACGCCCGCTTCCCGCTGCGCGGGGGCGGGCCGTCCGCGTGTCCGGGGCGTGGCGCAGGGCGTGGCCTCCGGGACGTCGTCCGGGACGCGGCTCAGGGGCGGTAGATCGTGCCCGGCTGCGGCTCGGCGGGGGCCATCAGCTCGGGGACGGTCACGAAGGTGTAGCCGTCCTTCTGGAGCGCGTCGATGATCCCGGGCACGGCGGGGACGGTGCCCTTGTAGATGTCGTGCAGCAGGATGACGCCGTCCTTGCCCGCCTGGTCGAGGATCCGCTTCTTGATCAGCGCGGAGTCGTTCGTCGAGTAGTCCTTGGCCGTGGCGCTCCACAGCACCTGGGAGAGCCCGAGCTCCTTGCTGATGTCCGAGACCGTGTCGTCGGTGCGGCCCTGCGGCGGACGCATCAGCCGGGGCTTCTTGCCGGTGATCCTCTCGATGGCCACCTGGGTCTTCTCCAGCTCGGCCCGTATCTCGTCCGGCTTCCGGTCGGTCAGCACCTTGTGCGTCCAGGTGTGGTTGGCCACCTCGTGGCCCTCGTCCTCGATGCGCCGCACCACGTCGGGGTGCTTGACGACGTGGTGCTTGCCGAGCAGGAAGAAGGTGGCGTGCACCTTCTTCTCCTTGAGGATGTCCAGCAGCCTCGGCGTGTCCTCGCCCGGTCCCGCGTCGAAGGTCAGGGCGATGCACTTGGCCTTGCGGCAGTCGACCGGCCCGAACTCGCCCTTGGCGTCGGACGCCGCCTCCCCGCGTGCCGAACCGGGCGCGGTCGTCTCCATCGAGCAGCCGCTCAACGTCAGTGTGAGCACCGTCACCAGCGCCGCGGTCAACCCCATCGCGGGCAACGGCATCTTTCCATGCACGACACATCACTCCTCTGTGCGGGAAATCCCGCACAGGCGTGCGGTACGGCGATGACTATACACAGCGTGTATACATCGAGTGCATAGCGAGGTGCGGGGTGGCGGCAGGCTCCGGACCGGGGCCGGCTCGGCGCGGTCGGCGCACGCCTGCGAAATACTGGCCGAGCTGCGGCGATGATCGGTCCCGGCAGCGGCTTTCATCGGCAGGGAACCGTACGAGGGGTACTGACGTGCGCGGAGACGACAGCGGGCCGGAGCCGGGCGTGCCCGACGCGGGCGGCGTGGACCATGAATTCCTGGCGCTGGAGCGTGAGCTGGCCGTGTTCCTGCGCCGGGCGCGCGCCAGCTCGGGCGAGATGGCCCGGGAGGTCCACCCCGAACTGGAGCCCGCCGCCTACGGTCTGCTCGTCCGCCTGGAGGCGGCGGGCCGGCAGCGGGCCACCGAACTGGCCGCCTACTTCGGCGTCGGCAAGGCCACCATGAGCCGCCAGCTCCACTCCCTGGAGAACCTCGGGCTGGTGGCCCGCGAACCCGATCCCGCCGACGGGCGCGCCTGGCTCGTCCACCTCACCGACGACGGCCTGGCCCGGTTCCGCAGCGTCCGGGACGCCCGCCGCGGGCGCTACGTGCGCAAGCTGGCCGACTGGGACCGGGCCGAAGTCGCCGAGCTGGCCCGGCTCCTGCACCAGCTGAACGCCCGAGCGGAGAGCTGACCGGCTCCGGGCCGCCGGTCAGGCCAGCTCCACCAGGAGCGCGGTCGCGTCGTCGTGCGTCTTGGCCCGCCGCAGCCGTACGCGCCCGGCCGCCGCGTCGGCCTCCTCCAGCTCCCGCACCCGGTCGATCAGCTCCTGCGGCCCCGCCTTCCGCAGCAGCCCCAGCGTGTCCGCCCAGTCGCCCTCGCCGAACACCTCCGTCCAGCGGGCCGCGCCGTCCGTGAGCGCGGCCAGCGCCCGGACGTCGGCCGCCGGGACGCTGCCCGTCACCGCGCGCGAGGCCACCGCCGGATCGGCGGCCGCCGTGAAGAAGCCGCCCTCCTTGTTGCGCACCGTGGCGTCGGCGATCTCGTTCGAGGCCAGCGAGCCCGGCGGCAGCCGCGTCAGCCGGTCGTCCAGGATCGCCCGGACCGCACCGTCGGGGGACTCCAGCAGCAGGACCGAGTCGGACAGCACCAGGTACTCGATCGCGCGTTCGCCCCAACGCGCCAGGGCCACGGTCGCCTGAGGCGTACGTACGTGAGAAAGGTCACAGGTGACCCGATGGGCTTCGGCTGTATGGGAGATGGCCCCGGCCAGGATCTCGGCCAGGGTCAGATCGGGGCGGGAACCGGACAGTTCCACCAGTGCACCGCCCAGCCGCGCGGTGAACCACGGGACCGAGTGCACACAACCGTCGTCCCCCCGCGGCGGGGTCACACCGTCGAGCAGCACCAGCACACCGCCCTGGCCGGACGCGGGAAGGGTCCCGGAGACCCAGTCCTCGTTGGGGCGTTCGGGACTGCCGGGAGCGGTGGCGAGTTCGATACGCATACCGTCAGTCTGCACGAGCCCTTCACCATCCCCGCACGCGGCCGAAAATGGCCCGTACCAGCAGGTCAACGCGGGCGCGCTGGATGGAAGGAGGGGCTCCGGGGAGCGTGCGGGCGGGCATCCTGCCAAAGGCGGAGCGGAAGTTCCACCCCGTGGTCCACGCATGGTCAGGGGCCCGGTGGGGGAGACTTGTTCGCCAACTCCAGAGTGATGTTCACTCCTTCGAGTGGCGGAGCGGTTGATGCGCGCCCCCCTCTCACAAGCGCTGGAATGGTCGGAAGCCGTACCAGGAGCGGGGCGCCCTTCCATGTGACCGTGCGTCACCTCTGCTTCAAGGGTGGACGAGTCAAGATTGCGAGCACCGGTGCAGAAGAAGCGGCCGCGGAGCAAGGGCACGACGCGCGACGGTTCCGGGGCGACGCCTCCGGCAGCCGGTGCGGACAAGCGGACCGTGCGGGTGCGCAGTCGCCTGGTCGCCGGGGTCGCGGCCGTCGGCGTCATCGTCGTGGCGGCGGGCACCCCCGCCGTGCTCGGAGCCTCCGCCGATCTCACCGAGTCCCAGCGGCTGGTCACCCTCGCCGAGCTGAACCAGCAGGCGGTCACCCTCGGGCACTCCCTCGCCGACGAGCGTGACGCCGTCACCGCGTACATCGCCGCCGGCCGGGCCGAGGGAGGCGACGGCGGCGACGGCGCGAAGAACCGCGCCGCCCGCACCACCCGCGTCGACCAGCAGATCGACGAGATCCACGACGCGGCCTCCGCGGCCCTGCGCCGCGACCTCTCGACGGTTCCCTCCCTGCGTCGCTCCGCGCTGACCGGCAAGGGCTCGGCCCTGGAGGCGCACCAGGCGTACTCCGACCTCATCGCCAAGCTGCACGGCATCGCCGCCGAACTGGCGGAGAAGACCCCGCCGCGCGCGGCCGACGCCACCCGGGCCCCGCTCACCCTCGGCGGCGCCTCCGAACAGGCCTCCGCGACCCGAGGGCTCCTCCTCGCCGCGCTCGCCGTGCCGAGCCCCGAGCCGACGGCCCCGCAGACCGACCCCGTCACCGGGCTGCCCGTGCAGACCCAGGACGAGGGCGCCACCCGGGCCGACCGGGAACGCGACGAGCTGAGCGCCGCCGCCCAGCAGGCCCGGGTACGGGAGCTGGCCGCGCTCGCCGACTTCGACCAGGCGGCGGACCCGGAGGCCCGCGACAAGCTCTCCGCCACCGTCACCGGCTCCCAGGTCAACGACGCCGAGAAGTACCTCACCCGCCTCACCGACCGCCCCGAGCTGTCGGAAGCCGAACGCAAGGTCAGCCCCCGGAAGCTGGATGCGGCGCTCTCCGCCCGCGTCGACCGGATGCGCAGCGTCGAGTCCGCCCTGACCACCGGCCAGGTCCAGCATTTGGAGGGGCTGCGCGACGACGACGTCACCGCCCTGGAACTGGCCGTCGCCCTGCTCGGCGGCTGCTTCCTGCTCGCCGTCGGCGTCTCCACCGCCGTCGCCCGCACCCTCACCCAGCCGCTCGCCGTCCTGCGCATCGGCGCCGCGCGCCTCGCCGAGGACCCTTCGAGCGCCGAACCGGTCCGCTACACCGGCCGCAACGACGAGTTCGCCCAGGTCGTCCGGTCGATGAACGCCCTGCACGGCCGGCTCGCCACCCTCCACCAGGATCTCGGCGGACGCGTCGAGAGCCTCACCGCCGAACGCTCCGGCCTGATCAAGAGCCGCGAGTCCCTTGACCGGCAGCGGACCGAACTCCAGGAGCGGACCGCCGAGCTGACCACCCAGCTGGGACAGCTCAGGAACACGGTCCACCACACCTTCGTCAACCTCTCGCTGCGCACCCTCGGCCTCGTCGAGCGGCAGCTCGGCGTCATCGAGGGACTGGAGGAGCGCGAGCAGGACCCGGAGCGCCTGGCCACCCTCTTCAAGCTCGACCACATGGCCACGGTCATGCGCCGCCACAGCGAGAACATGCTCGTCCTCGCGGGCGCCGAGCACGGCCACGGCCACGCCGGGCCGATCCCGCTGGTCGACGTGGCGCGCGCCGCCGTCAGCGAGATCGAGCGGTACGAGCGGGTCACCATCCAGTCCCTGCCGCCGCACGCCCAGATCGCCGGATTCGCCGCCGACGACCTCAGCCACCTCCTGGCCGAACTCCTGGAGAACGCCACCTCCTTCTCCCCGCCGGACTCCCACGTCGAACTGTCCGGCTGGCTGCTGGAGAGCGGCGAGGTGATGCTCTCCGTGTCGGACGAGGGCATCGGCATGTCGACGGTCCGGATGGACGAGCTGAATGCCAGGCTGGCCGACCCGGCCTCGTTCGAGGTCGGTGAGCAGAATGCCGACGGCGCCGGACTCGGTCTCCAGGTGACGTCGTTGCTGGCCGCCCGGCACGGGGTGCGGGTCCAGCTGCGCGAGCAGAAGGGGAGTGGAGTGACGGCCGTCGTCGTCCTGCCGCAGGCCCTGCTGCCCAAGACGCTGCCCGCCGCCACACCGCCCGCCGTGCAACTGCCCGGCGACGCGCCCGCGCTCAACCTCCCGGGCTCGGTGGCGGAGGCCAACTCCAACGCCCTGCCCAGCCGTTCCCCACAGCCGGCCGCGCTGCCCGACCCCGCAGTCCCCGCCGTCGACGCGGAGAACGCCCCCGAACAGGCCGCCGACAAGGCCGCCGAGCCCCGCCCCGCCGACGCCGACCCGATGATCGCCGCCGCCGAGCGGGCGATCCGCGAGAACGCCGACGCCTCCGCGAGCGCCGGATTGGGGAGCGCCCCGGCGGAGCACGCCGACGAGAGCCCGGAAGCCACCGCCGTACCGCCGCAGGAACCGGCACAGGACGCCCAGCAGCCGGTCGCGGAAACCGAGGGCGGAGCCGAGACCGACGCGGGTGCCGACGGGGACACCGACGCCGAACCGGAGTCCGAGATCACGCTGCAGGTCCGGCTGCCGAGGCCGCCCGCGGACCCGGCCGATCCGGCAGCCCCGCCCGCCCCCGCGACCGCCGGCCCCTACGCCATCGGCCCCGACCGCCACGAGCGCCCGGCCGAGACCGGGCCCGGCGACCAGGACCCGGACGGGCCCGCGTTCCGTCCCGAGCCCCGAGCCGAGGCTGCCGAGGTCCCGGCCGAGACCGTCCCCGGCCCCCGCCGCCCCGAGGCCGGCCGTGTCACCGACAAGGGGCTGCCGAAGCGCACCCCCAAGGTCGTCCGGCCCGACTCGGCCCCCGCCCCCGGGCGCACCGGCAGCCTCGACCGGGACGCGCTGCGCCGCCGGCTCGGCAGCTTCCACCGGGCGGCCGAGGAAGGCCGGCGCGACGTCGAGGCCGAGATCGCCGAGACCGGTGGCATCGCCGTCGCCGGGCCCGGAGGCGTACCCCCAGGGCGTACGGGGCACGAGAGCACCACCGCGCACGCCCCGGGCGCCGCACAGGACACACGGAACGAAGAGACGGGGGACACAGTCGAGGAGGCACGCAGTTGACTGCGCCCAGCACATTCGGGCTGAGTACCGAGGCCCGGAACCTTCACTGGTTGCTGAGCAATCTCGTGGAGGAGGTGCCAGGGGTCCACTCGGTCACCGTCGTCTCGTCCGACGGCCTGATGCTGCTCTCCTCCGACCCCGGCCATCACGAGGCGAAGGCCGCCGGACCGTCGGACGGCCCCAAGGGATCCAGCGCCGACCTGGCCACGATCGTCTCCGGCATCGGCTCGCTGACCGTCGGAGCCGCGAAGCTGATGGACGGCGGCGGCGTGAAACAGACGATGGTCGCCATGGACGAGGGCAGCGTCTTCGTCATGTCGATCAGCGACGGCTCCCTCCTCGGCGTCCACGCCACCCCGGACTGCGACATGAGCGTCGTCGCGTACCACATGGCCCTCTTCGTCGGCCGGGCCGGGCACGTCCTCACCCCCGAACTCCGCAGCGAGCTGCGCAAATCGATGGAGAGCGCCCTGTGACCACCGCCGCAGCGGAACCCGCCCCCCGGCTCCCCGTCCGCGGGGCCGACAAGCGCCCCGCCCGGGTCCGCCCGTACTCCCTCACCGGCGGCCGCACCCGGTTCGGTCACGTCCTGCTGGTCGAGACGTTCGTCGCCGCCCTCGAAGCACCCGAGGAGCGCCGCGAACTCACCAACGGCAACCTCGCCTCGCGGGTCATGCCGGAGCTCCAGGCCATCGTCGAGATCTGCCGCCGCATGCGTACGGTCGCTGAGATCTCGGCCCTGTTGAAGATGCCGCTCGGGGTCGTCCGGGTGCTGCTCAGCGACCTGGCCGACCAAGGAAAGATCCGCGTGTACGGAACCGGTCACGGCACCGGCCAGCCCGACCGCGCACTGCTCGAAAGGGTGCTCAATGGACTCCGCCGTCTCTGAGGCGCCGCTCTTCGCCCCGCGCCAGCCGGGCTCCCGGGACGACCGGGCGCCTGGGCCCCAGGACCAGGCCGAGGAGTCCCTCCAGGCCTGGCAGCTCGACCACACCCGCGCCCCCACCGCCACCAAGATCGTGGTGGCGGGCGGGTTCGGCGTCGGCAAGACGACGTTCGTCGGCTCGGTCTCCGAGATCACACCGCTCCAGACCGAAGCGCTGATGACCCAGGCCAGCGAGGAGACCGACGACCTCTCCGCGACGCCCGACAAGACCACCACCACCGTGGCGATGGACTTCGGCCGGCTCACGCTGGAGGACGACCTCGTCCTGTACGTCTTCGGTACCCCGGGCCAGCAGCGCTTCTGGTTCATGTGGGACGACCTCGTGCGCGGGGCGATCGGCGCGGTCGTCCTCGCCGACACCCGGCGTCTGGAGGACTGCTTCCCGGCGCTCGACTACTTCGAGAGCTGCGGCCTGCCCTACATCGTGGCGGTCAACCACTTCGAGGGGACCCCCGGTTACGAGGCGGAGGACGTCAGGGAGGCCCTGACCGTACCGCCGCAGGTGCCGATAGTGATCATGGACGCGCGTAACAGGATCACCGTCGTCGAGTCGCTGCTGGCCCTCGTGGGCCATGCTCTCGACGTCACCCCCGCCTGACGCCTCGAATCAGAAACGACGGAGCACGGAGAGCCGCGATGCGGAAGATACTCATAGTCGGAGCCGGCCAGTCCGGGCTCCAGCTGGCCCTGGGGCTGCAGTCCAGAGGCTACGAAGTCACCCTGATGTCCAACCGCACCGCCGACGAGATCCGCTCCGGCCGGGTCATGTCGACGCAGTGCATGTTCCACACCGCGCTCCAGCACGAGCGGGACTACCAGCTGAACTTCTGGGAGTCCCAGGCCCCGAAGATCGAGGGCCTCGGCGTCTCCGTCGCCGCTCCCGACTCCTCCCGCGCCATCGACTGGGTCGGCAAGCTGGACGGGTACGCCCAGTCCGTCGACCAGCGCGTGAAGATGGCCGGCTGGATGGAGATCTTCGCCCAGCGCGGCGGGCAGCTCGTCATCCACGGGGCGGCCGTCTCCGACCTGGACTACTTCTCCCGGACCTACGACCTGGTGATGGTCTCGGCCGGCAAGGGCGAGCTGGTCTCCATGTTCGGCCGGGACGCGGCCCGTTCCCCGTTCGACGCCCCGCAGCGCGCGCTGGCCGTGGCCTACGTCCACGGCATGGGCCCGCGCCCGGAGCACCCCGAGTTCGACGCGGTCCGCTGCAACCTGGTGCCGGGCGTCGGCGAGCTGTTCGTCATGCCGACGCTCACCACCTCCGGCCGCGCCGACATCCTCTTCTGGGAGGGCATCCCGGGCGGACCGCTCGACGCCTTCCAGGGCATCAAGGACCCCTCCGAGCACCTGGCGAAGACGCTGGAGCTGATGGAGAAGTTCACGCCGTGGGAGTACGCCCGCGCCACCAAGGTCGAGCTGACCGACGCCAACGGCACCCTCGCCGGCCGCTACGCCCCCACGGTCCGCAAGCCGATCGGGCGGCTGCCCGGCGGCGGCCTGGTCCTCGGCGTCGCGGACGTCGTCGTGGCCAACGACCCGATCACCGGCCAGGGCTCCAACTCGGCGTCCAAGTGCGCCAACTCCTACCTGGACTCGATCATCGAGCACGGCGAGAGGGAGTTCGACGCGGCGTGGATGCAGTCCACATTCGACCGCTACTGGGAGACCGCGCAGCACGTCACCAAGTGGACCAACGCGATGCTCGGCGTCCCGCCGGAGCACGTGCTGAACCTGATCGGCGCCGCCGGCCAGCTCCAGCCGGTCGCGGACCGCTTCGCCAACGGGTTCAACAACCCGGCGGACTTCGAGAACTTCTTCTACGAGCCCGAGAAGACGAACGCCTACCTGGCCTCGGTCACCGGGGCCTGAGCGCCCCGGTCACCGCTTCGGCGGCCGGACCCGCACCGCCGGTCCGGCCGCCGAGGTCCGTCCCTAAGGCGTGTCGGGCGCCGCGTCCGTGCCGTACCCCGTGTCCGAACCGTCGCGCGCGCCCTCGGGCAGCTCCGGGCGGGTGTACGCGGACAGCGGGGTGCCGCCGGGGTCGGGGCGTACGGCCCCCAGCAGCGGGTTCGACGCCAGCGGTGACACCTTGACCTTCGCGCCGGGGCGGGGCGCCTGCACCACCAGGCCGTCGCCGATGTACAGCGCCACATGGGTCGCCTTCGGGAAGTAGACCACCAGGTCTCCGGGGCGCAGCGCGGACACCGGCACCCGCGGGAGCCGCTTCCACTGCTCCTGCGAGGTGCGCGGGATCGTACGCCCCGCCGTCGACCAGGCCCGGGACGTGAGGCCGGAGCAGTCGAAGGAGTCGGGGCCCTCGGCGCCCCACACGTACGGCTTGCCGATCTGCCGGACCGCGTACGCGACCGCGTCGCCGCCCTGCCGGGTGGGCGGCCGGGCGGAGCTGAGCGCCCCGGAGGCCACCAGCTCGCGCTGGGCCTTGTCCACACCCTGCTGTTCGAGACCGGCGAGCTGGGCGATCTGTTCCTCGGAGAGCGTGGCCAGCAGCCCTTCGACCTCCCTGAGCCTGCCGTTCACGGCGTCGCGCTGCTTCTTCTGCCGCGCGGCGAGCTTCTTCTGCTGGTCCAGCGCCTTGCGGGAGGCGGCGGCCAACTGGTCGGCGCGCCGGGCGGAGTCGGTGAGCCGGTCCACCGTCGCCGCGCGGTTCGCCGCCAGCCGCCCCACGACATGGCTCTGGTCCAGGGCCCGCTGGGGATCGTGCGCCAGCAGCAGCCGGAGGTACGCGGAGAACTCCGTACGCCCCCGGTACTGCTCCCGGGCCAGCCGCCCGGCGTCCCCGCGGCTCACCTCCAGCGCGGCCCGCGCCTTCGCCAGGTCCGCGTTCACCTTCTTCAGCTGGGCGGTGCGCTGCTTCAGCTTCTCGGCGGTGGCGGTGTAGGCCTCGCCGGCCTCCTCCGCCGCCTGGTAGCGGGTCTGAAGCTCGCGGAGCAGGGCGACGACGCTTCTGGGGGCCTCGGGGGCGGCGAGGGCGGTCCCGGCGTCGACCTCCGCCGCGTCCGGGTCCGTCGTGTCCGTGTCCGTGTCGGCGTCCGGCGTTTCCGCGTTCGCGTCCGTGGTGTCCGTCGCGCCGGTCTCCTCGGACGGTACGGGGCCGGGCTCGGCCGAAGCGACGGTGGCCGACGAGACCGTGAGCGCCGTGGTCAGCACGGCCGTGCAGACCGTGCGCAAGAGCCTGCCTGACACGACATCACCTCCGTGACGAGGACGCGGCCCGGCAACGGACCCGTCCACAAGTGAACGAATCCTATGAATCCGGTCACTCGGTGGCGGGTGATGCAAGCACCGCGCGGCGCGCCGCCCGGGGCATCCCCCGGACGGCGGGCGGTGATGACGCGAGGGTGCCGGCCGGCCTCAGGCCACCGGGAAGGCGTAGAAGGACCGGTCCCGCTGGACGACGACGGTCCTGCCGAAGGCGAGCGTCCGGTACGAGGCGCGGACCGTCTCCCCCTTCGGATCGGCCGACCCGATGTCCTGGAACTTCCACAGCCGCTCGCCGTCGGCCGCCGAGAACGCCGTGACCTGGATGGCGTCGGCGGCGATCAGGGTCTTCTCGCTGCTGCTCAGCGTGAGCGAGGGGGCGGGCCCGGTGCCCGGGACCTCGGTGGAGCGGCGCCACACGAGCCGGCCGCTCTCCCGCTCCACCGCGCCGACCAGCCGGCTGCGTTCGGTGGTGTGGATCAGCGGTCCGGCGATCAGCGGGGTGCCGAACCACGAACCGTCACTGCCCTCGACGCGCCACAGCGGCTTCGTCGTGTCCGCCTCGAAGGCCTGGAGGTCCTGGCCGACCGCCGCGTACAGCGTTCCGTCCTCGTCGCCGGCGGTGGCGGCCTCCAGGGAGGCCGCGCCGTACTGCCTGGTCCACAGCAGCTTGCCGGTCTTCTGGTCGAACGAGCGGACCGACCCCTTCCCCTTGGCCTTCTTGACCTCGGCCGCCGTCAGACTGGCCGCGTCCTGCCGGACGAGGACGTCGGCGGAGCGCTCCGCGACCACCCGGTAGGCGGGGGTGCCGGGGGCGCGGCCCGCGGGCACGGGGGTGCGCCACAGCTCCTTGCGCCGCACGATGTCGTACGCGAAGAAGTAGGCCTCGACGACTTCCTTGTCCCTGCCCTTCTTCTTGCCCTTCTTCGGCTTCGGGGCCTTCACGGTGACCGTGTGCGACCCGGTGAACCAGATGACCGGCCCGGAACTCCCGGCCAGCCGCCCGACGGTGAGCCCGGGCAGGTCGTCGAAGGCCTCGGTGAAGCGCACGCGGTGCACGACCTTGCCGTTCTTCGGCGACAGCCACAGGAACTCGCTCGGGCTCGCCACGAAGACCAGATCGGCGCCCGCCGCCAGCGCGGCCTGCCCCTTCGCCCCGTCCGCGCGCTGCCACAGCCGCTTGCCGGTGCGCAGATCCACGGCGCTGGCCTGGCTCTCGCTGGTCACCACGAGCAGCTTGTCCTGCCAGAGCGCGGTGGTGAGCGGGGATGACTCGGAGGCCGGGTGCGTGTAGATCCAGCGCGGTTCGGGGGCCTGGCCGGGGAGCGTACGGCGGGGCTTGGGCGCGGGCTTGTCGTCCGTCGCCCGGGCGGTGTCACCGGACCCGAGCGCGGCGACCGAACCGCCGCCCACGATCAGCCCGCCGACGGCCGCCGCCGCGATGGTCAGCAGGGTCCGGCGGCTCGCGGCGGGGTCGGGCGCCGGGGCCGGGGCGGGCGGCAGCGGCAACGACACCATCGGCCCCTGGCCGGGACCGCCCGGACCCGCGGGCCCGGCCGGGAGCGCGGCGGCGGGGTACGGGGCGGGCCCGCCGTGCGTGGGGCCGGGCTGCGGGGTGACGGGTGCGGCGGGCAGGGCGAGCGGCGCGGCGGGCTGTGCGGGGTGCGCGGCCGGGGCGGGCGCGGTGAGTCCGTGGGGGAGCGCGAGCTGGGTGGTGGGCCGGTCGTTCTGCGGCGGCCGGGGCCCGGTGTCGAGGAACCGGGTGGTGCCCCGGTCCTCGTCGGCGTCCCCGCTCCCGGCGGGCGCGGGCGCGTCGGCGACTCCCGAGGGTGCGGGGGCGTCGGTGGGCTTCTGGAACGCGGGCGCGTCCGTCGGCCGGGCGTCCCCCGGCTCCGGGGCCGTGCGCGCGCCCTCCGGCTCCCGGAGCGTCCGGGGGTCCTCGGGCCGGGCGTCCTCAGGAGCGGCGGAGGCGTCGGCCTTCCCGGGCTCCCTCGCCGCGCCCCCCTCCTCCGGCGCCTCCAGGGCCAGGACCCGCGCCTCCTGGTCCGCGACCGCCGCCGCGAGCGGTTCGGGAAGCCAGCCGCCCCGGGCGAGGCCCGCCGCGCCCTCCAGGGCCAGTTCGGCGGCGACCGCGCCGGCCGTGGGCCGCTGATCCGGGTCCTTCGCCAGGCAGTTCGCGATCAGCCCGCGCAACTCCTCTGGTACAGAGCCGAGTTCGGGCTCGTCCTCGGCGATCCGGCGGGTGGCCTCCTCGGCCGGTCCCTCCGTGAACGGGGTCGTCCCGGTCGCCGCGTACGCCAGGAGCAGCCCCAGGACGAACAGATCGGAGGCGGCGGAGACCTCCTTGCCCTCGATCTGCTCGGGCGTCAGATAGCCCAGCCGTACCGACAGCTGGCCGCCCGGGCCGGCCTCCGCCGACGCGGCGGCGCCCAGCGGGCCGAAGGCGGTGAGGCGGGGGCCGTCGGCGGCCAGCAGCACCGTGCCGGGGGCCAGGCCCTGGAGCACGGACCCGGCGGCGTGCACCCGGGAGAGGATCTCGGCGATGCCCGCGCCCAGTATCCGCAGCGCCCGCTCGGGCAGCGGACCGGCGATGGAGACCGCCTCGGCCAGCGGCAGCGCGGGGACGTAACCCGCCGCGGTCCACAGGGGTTCCGCCGCGTCCGCCGGTGTCCCCGCCGGATCGCCGGCGGCCAGGGGCGGGGTCACCCAGCCGCCCGCGAGGCGTTCGGCGGTGCGGGCCTCGGCCCGGAAGCGGCGGCTGAAGACGGGGACCGCGGCCAGCTCGGGGCGCGCGGCGGTGATGAGGGCCGTCTCGCCGGACGCGAGGTCGCGGGCCACGTACCGCACGGCGCTCGCGCCTTCGTCGAAGCGGGCCAGCGCGGTGAAGCGGCCGAAGCGGCGTGGATCGTCCTGACGCAGCGCCTCCATGGCGCACCCCCTTGTGACCGTCGTACGGCGACCGGATGGCCCGTCCCCGGCGCCTGACCGTCGATCTTAGGGCCTGCGTCGGGGCCTGTATCCCGAAGGGGCGGCCCCGGCCGCCGCCCGGTCGCGGGGTCAGTCGCCGCGCGGCGGCTTGGACCAGGGCCACTTGAGCGTGCGGTGCTCACGGCCGCCGGGGGCGTACTCGTACACCCAGCCGCGCTGGAGCCCGAGCCGCCTGGTGTAGCCGGCCGGGACCCGCTGGTAGGCGTACACCGTGGCGGGGCCGCCGTCGGGGGAGGGCACCGGGACCTCGTACCACTTCGGCGGATGGCCGGTCGGGCCCAGCAGGACCGGCAGGACCCGGCCGTCCAGGGGGCCGCCGCGGAAAGGGGTGTTCTCGCTCTTCACCCGGTCAGTCTGACGCAGGGGGCGCGGGGAGCAGGTGCGCCGCCTCCGCGACGATGGGAATCACCCGTTCCGCCAGCTGTCCGGCCGGTCCCTCGGAGGTCTCCAGGGCCAGCAGGTCGTTCACCACCGCGGCGGTCTCCGGATCGGTGGCGGCGGTCGCGGCGAGCAGGGCGATGAGGTGGTCGACCAGCCAGCCGCGCAGCTCGGCCGCGGCCGGCCGCTTCCCGTCGTCCAGCCACATCAGCGAGGCCGCCTCGACGGCCGCGATCCAACTGCGCACCATCATCCGCAGCCTCGGTCCGGCGGGCTGCTCCCCGGCCCCGCCCATCCGCCCGAGGTGACGCAGGATCTCGTCGGCCGCCGCCCGGCGCACCCCGTCCACGATCGTCGTCGTACGGGAGGTCTCCACGACGCTGCCGCCGCGCAGCAGGGCGCTGAACCCGGTGTCGTGCTCGTCGACGAAGCGCAGATAGCGGTCCAGCACCCGGGCGACCCGCTCGGTCGGCGGGCCCGCCGGCGGCTCGGTGAAGCACAGCGTCAGCTCGTCGGCCGCCGAGCCGAGAGCGGCCTCGTACAACTGCTGCCGGCCGCCCGGGAAGTAGCGGTAGACGAGCGGCCGGGACACGCCGGCCGCCACCGCCACCTCGTCGAGCGACACCTCGTCGGGCGCCCGGTGGGCGAAGAGGCCGAGCGCGGCGAGCAGCAGCTGGGCGCGGCGCTCCTCGACGCTGAGCCTCCGGTACGTCGCCCGGGGCGGCGGGACTGCGGCGGTGGACGTCATGCCACCGAGCCTAGACGCTGTCGGCCGGTACACCTCAGGCCAGCAGACCGGAGCTTCGCCACAGTCGGCGGCCGACGCCGTTCAGCAGCCCGATGTCGTCGAAGAAGTCGGTGAGCCGTTTCGCGCCGGACTGCATGACCTCGGCGCGGTGGCCGTTCGCCTTCACCTGGGCGACGGCCTCCCGGCGGTCCAGGCCGACGTTCTCGTACACCTGCGGGTTCACGAAGCAGACGGAGAAGACCCGGGCCGCCTCGCCGCAGCTGACCTTGGTCAGCTCCCGCTCCCAGCGCGGGGCGGTCACCATCTGGCGGCGCAGCTCCTCCCGGGCGTACCGGACGTGCCGTGCCTCCTCGATGACATGGATCCGGGTCACCCCGCGCACCAGGGTCTGCACCCGCTCGTCCGGGAAGGTGAGCCGCTGCATCCAGTCGAGGATCTCCTCGCCGAGCAGCGTCGCGGCGAACGAACCGGGGGTGGTGGAGACGGTCTTCAGGACCCGCGCGAGGTTGTGGTAGACGCGCGGCACCGGATACGTCGGGGCCCCGCCCCAGTCGATCATGCGGCCGAACATCATCGAGTGCCGGCACTCGTCGGCTATCTCCGTGAGCGCGTAGCGGACGTGGTTGCTGGTGACGGGCTTGTCGTAGACGTGCCGGACCAGCAGCTGCATCAGGATGATCTCGAACCAGATGCCGAGCGAGGCCAGGGCCGCCGTCTCGTGGCGCGAGAGGTCGAGCCGCTGCTCCTCGGACATGCGGTCCCACATCGGGGTCCCGTACAGCGAGAGCAGCTCCGGCGGCCAGAACCACTTGCCGTCCTCGACGGCCGCGTCCCAGTCGAGTTCGGTGTCGGGGTCGAAGGAGTGCTTGGCCGAGGATTCGAGCAGCCGCAGGGCGATCTGCTCGCGGTCGCGGAGCGGCCCGAGCGCGTCGCGGAGCACGGTCGCATCGCGAGCGGTGACGGTCGTCATGGCGGGAGCACCTCACAGAGGGGGACCGGTGACCGGAGTCACCGGAAACAGGAGTTACCGACGGTCACCCCTTATGAGACTGCTCGTCAGCAAGGCCGTCAATCCCTTGCACACGGTTCCGTCCGACTTGTTGACCCGTTGTCTACCAACGTGTGAACCTGCCGGGGAGGCGGCTGAAGCGAGCGCTCAACTGCCCACGACGTCACGGAACTTGTCGTTCACGTCCCGCTGTCCGAGCGAAGGAGCCGTCCGTGTCCACTCATGAGCTCTACACCACCCCGCCCGCCGAACCGATCTGGCAGGTCCCCGCCACCGGAGCCGCCCGGTTCAGCTGGGACTACGACGACGGCCGCGAACGCCTCCTCGCCCTCTACCAGAAGGGAAAGGACAAGCAGTGGGACGGCAACAAGCGCATCGACTGGTCCCTGGAGGTCGACCCCACCGACCCGCTCGGCACCCCCGACGAGGCGCTCACCCTGTACGGCACCCCGCACTGGGCGAAGATGACGGAGAAGGACCGGGGCGAGCTGCGCAAGCACTACACCTCCTGGCAGTTCAGCCAGTTCCTCCACGGCGAGCAGGGCGCGATGGTCTGTGCGGCGCGCATCGTGGAGTCCGTCCCCGACCTCGACGCCAAGTTCTACTCCGCCACCCAGACCATGGACGAGGCCCGGCACGCCGAGATCTACGGCCGCTTCCTGCACGAGAAGATCGGCATGCTCTACCCGGTCAACGACAACCTCCAGGGGCTGCTGGGCGACACCCTGCGCGACTCCCGCTGGGACATGCCCTACCTCGGCATGCAGGTCCTGATCGAGGGCCTGGCGCTGGCCGCCTTCGGGATGATCCGCGACACGACGACCAAGCCGCTGCCCAAGCAGATCCTCGCGTACGTCATGCAGGACGAGGCCCGGCACGTCGCCTTCGGGCGGATGGCGCTGCGCGACTACTACAAGCAGCTGAGCGACGCCGAACTGCGCGAGCGAGAGGAGTTCGTCATCGAGGGCTGCTACCTGATGCGGGACCGGCTCAGCGGGGTCGAGGTCCTGGAGAACTTCGGCATCGGCAAGCAGGAGGCGAAGGACCTCTCGGAACACTCGGAGTACCTCCAGCTCTTCCGGAAGCTGCTCTTCAGCCGCATCGTCCCGTGCGTCAAGGACATCGGCCTGTGGGGCCCGCGCCTCCAGAAGGCGTACGTCGACATGGGCGTCCTCGAACTCGGCGACTCCAGCCTCGACCTGCTGATGTCCCAGGACGAGGAGATAGCCGAGCAGCTTGACCGGGACCGCTTCGCCGCCGAGGAGGGGGCCCGGGTGGCGGAGGTCGCGGAGGCGATCGAGGAAGGCGGCGCGGCGGCCTGAGACCGGGACGGCCGAACCGCCTCGCGGGGGCATGGCCCCTGTCGCACGGGGCGTTCCTCTCGACCTGATACCGAAATCGGCCGCATCGAAATTCCGTTCGCAAACCTGTCGTACCGTGAGCGCATGACCACCCCGCCGCATCCGCCGCAGAGCCCGTACGGGCCGCCGCACCCGCAGAACCCGTACGGCGGCCCGCCGCCGGTCGCGCCGGGAGCCGTGCCGCACCAGCAGCCCTACGGCTATCCGCAGCAGCCCCCGCCCCAGCAGGGCGGCTGGGGGCAGCCAGGACCTGCGGGCACGGGCGGCGGCTGGCCGCCCCAGGGCCCGCGGCCCCCGCGCCGCAAGCGGACCGGGCTGATCGTCGGGATCGCGGTCGGCGCGGTCCTGGCCGCGGGCGGGATCGTCTTCGGCGTCACCCAGCTCGCCGACAAGGGCGCCGACCTGGTGTACCCGAAGGCGGAGTACGAACTCGTCGTGCAGAAGAAGCTCCTGGACGGCGAGTTCAGCCTGGAGCAGGACCTCTCGAAGACCGAGGGCGAGGAGATCGAGAAGACCCCCGACGCCAGCATCCGGGATGCCGAGGCGGTCGTCGCGCACTACACCTCTGCCAAGGGTGGCGCGTTGGTGCTCTCGGGGATGTACGGGCGGCTGGCCAGCCCCGACTTCATGCGCGGCAAGATCATGGAGGGGGCGGCGGAGGCCGACGGCGCGACGCTCGTCGTGCGCCCCAGGGAGTTCCGGCCCGAGGGGCACGCCATCACGGTCGAGTGCCAGGTCGTGCAGTCGAAGGAGTCCGGCGGCCTCGTCAACATCCCCATGTGCGCCTGGGGCGACGACAACACCGCCGCCATGATCGGGGTGATCCGCCCGGAGACGCTGCTCAAGGACCCGAAGTCCATCGACCTGGCGGCGGTCGCGGAGGAGACGGCCAAGATCCGCGAGGAGATCCGGCGGCCGATCGGCTGACCGCCGGTCAGCGGCCTCCCGGCAGCGGCGGCGGAGGCGCGGCGGGCAGGGCGTCCTCCATCGCGCGGGCCGCGGCGAGCAGCCCCGGGTCCGCGCCGCGCGGTGCCACCACCTGGAGCCCCACCGGGCAGCCGTCCCCGGTGAAACCGGCGGGCAGGCTCGCCGCCGGATGCCCGCTCAGGTTGAACGCCCAGGTGAGCGCCGTGGAGTAGCGGGAGCCCGGGCCCTGGTGGCCGTGCGGCCGGTTCGGAGTGGCCGGGGTCAGCAGCAGGGCCCCGCCCAGGAGCAGCGCCTCCAGCCGCTCGTCGTTCGTCCGCCGCACCCGCACCGCCTCCGGGGCGTCCGGCGCTCCGCCCCGTACCGCCGTCCAGGCGCCCGCCGGGTCGAGCAACCCGGCGTCGCGGTCCAGCAGGCGCACGGTCCCCGCTGCGACGAGCCGGTCCACGGCCGCCCGGACGACGGCCGCCACCCCTGGGTCCACCGCCGCGAACCCGAGGCCCTCGCTGTACACGGCGGGCAGGGGGAGGGGGAGAGGCGTCGGCAGCCGGGCCGGGGCGTCGTCCGGTGCGCCGCCACCGCCCAGCACCTGGCGCAGATACGGCTCCGCTGCCGCCGCCGACCGGGCGAACACCCCGGCCGAAGCCAGCCCGGTCCGGTCGGGGGAGGGGAGGAGCCCGTTCGTCGTCTTCAGCCCGAACACCCCGCACCAGGCGGCCGGGATGCGGACCGAGCCGGCCCCGTCGCTGCCCGTCGCCGCCTCCGCCATCCCGGCCGCCACCGCGACCGCCGACCCGGCCGAGGAGCCGCCCGGAGTACGGTCCGCCCGCCACGGGTTGACCGTACGGCCGTGCGCGCCCTGCCCCCAGGTCTGCCAGACGGTCCCGGGCCCGGGCACCGAGGTCGCGCCCACCGGGACCCCGCCTGCCGCGATCAGTCGGCGGGCCGCGTACGAGCGGATGCCGGAGGGGCCCTTCACCGCGAACGGCAGCCCGCCCAGGGGGAGTCGCCGCGCCACGGCCTCCCGCTCCCGGGCGAGCGCCTCGTCCGGCCAGACCTCGATGAACGCGTGCAGCGCCGGGTCCAGCTGCTCGATCCGCTCCAGGGCCCGCGCCACCGCGGAGGTCGTAGGTGTCATCCGGCCAGTCTGGCGGTGCGGGCCCCCGGCCGGCCGCCCGGACTACTCCTGCTCCGCCAACGCCGCCTCCATCACGGCCCGGGCGATGGGGGCCGCGCTGCCGCCGCCGCTGATGTCGGCCCGGTCGGCGGCGGCGTCCTCCACCACCACCGCCACCGCGACGGCGGGGCGGCCCGAGTCGGCGGCCTGGGCCCAGGAGATGAACCAGGCGTACGGCAGACCGGAGTTGTCGACGCCGTGCTGGGCGGTGCCGGTCTTGCCGCCGACCCGGGCTCCGTCGATCGCCGCGTTCGACCCGGTGCCGTTCTCCACCACCTCGACCATCATCCGCTGGAGCTGCACGGCCGTCGCCGGGTTCATCGGCCGCTCGTACGACTGCGACCCCTCCTGCCGGACCGTGTCCCCGGTGTTCGTGGTCACCCGGTCCACCAGGTGCGGGCGTCGCAGGTCCCCGCCGTTGGCCACCGCCGAGGCGACCATCGCCATCTGGAGCGGGGTCGCCGTCGTGTTGAACTGCCCGATCGAGGACAGGGCCAGCTGGTCCTCGCTCATGTCCGTGTCGAAGTTGCTCCTCGCCACCCCGGACGGAATGCGCAGCCCGGAGTCGTTGAAGCCGAACTTCTTTGCCGTCTCCACCATCCCGTCGAGCCCGACCTCTACCCCCAGATGGGCCATCACCGTGTTGCAGGAGACCCGGATCGCGTCCGCCAGCGACGCGTTCTCACACCCCCTCGCCTCGTTCGGCAGGGTCGTCCGCGTCCCCGGCAGGACGTACGGCGACGGGGTGTCCGTGGCCGCGTCGGCGTCCGTCACCGCCCCGGTGTCCAGGGCCGCCGCCGCCGTCACGATCTTGAACGTGGAGCCCGGCGGATAGGTCTGCCGGATGGCCCGGTTGAGCATCGGCATGCTCGTGGAGGCGTTCAGCCGGGACCACGCGCCGGTCACCGCCGCCCCGGTCCCGGACAGCCGCTCGGGGTCGTACGACGGCGTCGACACCAGGGCCAGGACCGCGCCCGTAGAGGGATCCAGGGCCGCCACCGCGCCCCGCCGCCCGCGCAGCCCCTCGTACGCGGCCTGCTGCATCGACGCCCTGATCGTGGTGACGACATCGCCGCCCGGCTGCCGGCCCCGGGTGAACTCGTTCCAGAAGGGCAGCGGCGCCAGCAGCGAGTCCGTACCGGACAGCACCGCGTCCTCGGCGTTCTCGAGCAGCGTGGTGCCGTACGTCTGCGAGGCGTATCCGGTCACCGGCGCGTACAGCGGGCCGTGCAGATAGGTGCGCTCGAAGCTGAGCTGTTCGCCGGTCTCCTTGCTGCCGGTCACGGGCCGGCCGCCGACCAGGATGTTCCCGCGCGGTTGGTCGTAACGGACGATGGCGCCACGGCGGTTGGCCGGGTTGTCGTCCAGCTCGTCGGCCTCGAAGAGCTGGACGCGCGCCGCGTTGACGAGCAGCGCCACGAGCAGCAGCAGACAGAAGGCGGCGGCCCGCCGGATGTAGCGGATCACCGGTTCTCCTCCTCCTCGGCCGCCGCGACGACCCCGGTCTCCACCAGCTCCGGACGGGGCCGGCGCGCGACGTCGCTGAGCCGGATCAGCAGCGCCACGATGATCCAGTTGGTGACGACGGACGAGCCGCCCTGCGCGAGGAACGGCATCGCCATCCCGGTCAGCGGGATCAGCCCCATCACCCCGCCAGCGATCACGAACACCTGGAGCGCCAGGATCGAGGCGAGACCGATGGCGAGCAGCCGCCCGAACGGGTCGCGCAGGGCGAGCCCGGCCCGGTAACCACGCGCCACGAGCAGCGCGTAGAGCAGGAAGATCGCGGTCAGCCCGCACAGGCCCAGCTCCTCGCCCGCGGTCGCGAGGATGAAGTCGGACTTGGCGGCGAAGCCGATCAGGATGGAGTTCCCGGCACCGAGCCCCGCCCCGAGCATCCCGCCCGCCGCGAACGCGAACAGCGACTGGGCGAGCTGGCCCGGCCCCCGCCCCGCGTCGATCGAGGCGAACGGATCCAGCCAGTCCTGCACCCGGCTGTGGACGTGCGGTTCGAAGGAGCCGACGACGAACGCCCCCACGGCCGCCAGGAGCAGCCCGACCGCGATCCAGCCGGTCCGGCCCGTCGCCACGTACAGCATGATGACGAACAGCCCGAAGAACAGCAGCGAGGTGCCGAGGTCGCGCTCCAGCACCAGCACGCCGACGCTCAGCAGCCAGATCGCCACGATCGGCCCGAGCACCCGGCCCGCGGGCAGTTGCAGCTTCCACACCTTGCGGCCGGTGTAGGCGAGCGCGTTGCGGTTGGCGGCCAGATAGGCGGCGAAGAACACCGCCAGCAGGATCTTGGCGAACTCCCCGGGCTGGAAGGAGAGTCCGCCGATCCGGATCCAGATCTTCGCCCCGTTCACCGCCGGGAAGAAGATCGGCACGATCAGCAGCACCAGCGCCGCGGCCACCGAGAGATACGCGTACCGCTGGAGCACCCGGTGGTCGCGCAGGAGCACCACCACGGCGGTGAACAGCGCGACGCCGAGCGTGGACCAGACGAGCTGGGTGGGTGCGGCCTGGTCCCTCGGCGTCTCCAGGTCGAGCCGGTAGATCAGCACCAGGCCAAGGCCGTTGAGCAGGACGGCGATCGGCAGCAGCAGCGGATCGGCGTACGGGGCCCGGAAGCGGACCGCGACATGGGCGAGCAGCGCGAGCGCGCCGAGCCCGGCACCGTATCCGGCGACGTCCGGCGGCACGGCTCCGTCGTGGGTGAGCCCGACCGCCGCATAGCCGAAGACGGAGATCAGGACGCCCCCGACGAGGAGGGCGAGCTCCACCCCGCGCCGCTTGGGCAGGCGGAGCTCGGGCGGGGGAGCGTCCGCCGTCGTTGCGGTCATGCTCCGCAACGTAGCAAGAGGTGGGCGGTATTTCCCTTATGTCACACCTTTGCCGATTTCGGAGCCCCTTCGCTCCTGCGCCCGCCCGTGGGGCGCGCGGCGACAGGGGCCGGGCTCCACGGGCGGGCGCAGGTGCGTTGTGCGGGTGACGCGAGGTCAGCACCACTTCGGCGCGGCGCCGATGTTCTCGATGTAGCGGGCCGAACCCCAGGCCCAGGTGCCGTCGGTCAGCAGGTACCAGCGGTTGTTGCCGTCGACGTTGTCGCCCTGCGTCTTGCAGAAGATGTGGACGACCGAGCCGTACTCGACCGAGCCGACGATGCGGCTGCTGCGGGTCGGCTTGTCGCGGAGCAGCAGGTACGGCTTGGCGATGACCCGTCCCTTGTAGGTCCGCTTGGGCGCCTGGGGTCGCGCCTGACCCTGCTGCTGCGCCTCCTTCTGCTGCGCCTCGTGCTCGCGCTGCAGCGCCGAGGCGGAGAGCTCGTCGGACGTCGGGTCCGGAGCGCTGGCCTCCGCGCGCTGGCCGACGGGCTGGGGGTCGGCCGCCATGGCGGCGGGAGCGGCGGCCGTGAGCGCCGCGAGCGTACCGGTGGCCACGCAGAGACCGAGCCGGCGGAGCCGCGAGCGGCGGGACAGGGGGGACATGCTGCCTCCATGCGATGAGGAAAGCGGAACGTGGGGGACACGAGCTGGGCTCGTGATCGTCACGCTAGAATCGCCACTCACGGTCTGCAACGCGTCACGATGCGTGAGGGTCCTTCCCCGTTGGGCCGTCCGGGTCGTCCGGGCCCCGCCGAGCCCTGTCCCCACCGGGATTCCCGTCGGAATCACCGTCGTCGAGCCGCACGTACTCCGGCAGGGTCAACCGGGCGAGCGCCCCGCCGTCCGGCGCACTGCCGAAGTCCAGCCGGGCGCCGACGACCTGGGCCTGGCCGAGCGCGATGGTCAGCCCGAGGCCGTGCCCCTTGCCCGCGCCGTCGGTACGGAACCGCTGCGGCCCGCCGTCCAGCAGATACGCGGGGAACCCTGGCCCGTGGTCCGTCACGGAGACCACCGCCCCGTCCACGCTCAGCACCACCGGAGGGGCCCCGTGCCGGTGGGCGTTGGCCACCAGGTTGCCGATCACCCGCTCCAGCCGCCGCCGGTCGGTCTCCACCCGGGCGGCGCCGCTCACCCGTACCTCGGTGTCGGTGCCCGACGCCCGGACGACCCGCTCCGCGATCGGCGCGAGATCGTGCACGGCCAGGTCGACCTGTTCGGTGCGGGCGTCGAGGCGGGAGATCTCCAGCAGGTCCTCCGTCAGTGCCCGCATCGCCCGCACCCGGTCGCGCACCAGCTCCGCCGGCCGGCCCGGCGGCAGCAGTTCGGCGGCGGCCCACAGGCCGGTCAGCGGGGTACGCAGCTCGTGTGCCACATCGGCGGTGAACCGCTGCTCGGTCTGGAGCTTGCGCTGAAGGGTCGAGGCCATCGTGTCGAGAGCGCCCGCCACGATCGCCACCTCGTCCTGGGCTCGGACCGGGCGCGCCGTACGCGGGTCGCCGACCCGGGCGTCGAGGTCGCCCGCGCTGATCCGGCGGGCCACCCGGGCGCTCTGGTGGAGCCGGCGGGTCACCCGGCCGACGGCGAACAGCCCGACGAGCAGCGTGGCGGCGATGGCCAGCAGCGAGGAGCCGGTGATCGCCCGGTCGAGGCCGCCGATGGTCCGGGCGCTGTGGCTGTAGTCCGTCCAGGTGGCCAGCGCCCGCCCGTCCGCCGGGCCCGCCGCCCACATCGCGGGACCGCCCTGGCCGTCCGGGTCGCCCGGCCGGTGCGGCCCGTCCGCGACCACCGTGCCCCGCTCGCCACCGGCCGCGAGGGCGCGCAGCGGGCCGGGCAGGCCGGGCGGGTCGATCCCGGATCCCCGGGGCAGCGGCTCCCCGGCCTCGTACGCGTCGGTGACCACTTCCAGCCGGGCCAGCGCCTTCTCACGGGCGTGCTCGACGGTCTGCCGGGTGACCGCGGTGTGTACCAGGACGCCCAGGAGGGCGGCCAGGGTGCAGCACATGACGGTCAGGAAGACCGCGGACTTCCAGGTGAGGCTCGCGGTCCAGGAGAGCGAGCGGAACCGGCGCCGACGCCTCATCGCGTCTCCGTGGCGGAGTCGGAGGGCGTCGACGCCCCCGGGCCTGAGGCGGCGTCGGCGGACGGGGCCGGTGTGCCCGTCGGCGTGGGCTTCGGCCTCGGGGCCTTCCGGTGCTCGGGCGTCCGCAGGATCTCGTCCCGGGTCGGCAGCATCGCCCGCTGCCGGTCGTCCCAGGACCACGCGGTGCGGTACTCGTACCCCGGGATCACCGAGGGGGCCCGCATGATCAGGTCCCGGCCCGCCAGCTCCACGCTGATCACGGCGTCGTACGTCGACATGATCCGGGTCAGCCCGCCCCCGTCGGGCATGAAGACGCGCACGGCGAGCTGCCGGTCGGGCATGCGGATGCCGAGCACCAGTTCGTCCCTGCCGTCACCGGTCAGATCGCGGTAGTACGGCGGGAGGACCGGGCAGTCGTCCGGGGCGGTCCGGCACGCCTTGATCTGCCGCACCGTGCCGTCCGGCAGCTCGTCCAGGCCGCTGTCCCGGTCCGTCTTCGCCTTCAGGCCGGCCTGCGCCACCGCCACCGGATCCAGCCGCCGCACATCACCGCCGGCGACCCGGATCCCCGGGATCCGCGCGGTCTCGCCCTCCCCGTAGTCGTACGGGGCGGAGGAGGCGGGCGGCAGCTCCGGCCACAGGGCCTTGGGCTCGACGGCCGACGGCGCGTCCCCCGCGCTCTTCAGCCCACCCGCCGCGCCGCAGGCGGACAGCAGGGCGAGCGCGGCGACGGCGCACACCGCGGTGCGGGTCGCCGCCGGGGCGCGGTGCGGGCGCACGGCTCGCCTCCTCCTCGACGACAGAGGCTTCACACCCTAATCGGACAGCCGCGCGCAATGCCCGGTTCGCACCACTGCGTGACGGTGCGCGGCCCTACGGTCGCCGCAGGGCCGGCGCTCGGGGCAGGGCCGGGTCAGCGCTGGTACGGGTTCTGCCCGGGAGGCGTGACGCCGGGCTGCTGCGGGGCCTGGCCGTAGGCGTTGCCGTCCTGCCCGGCCGCGGCCTGGGCGAGCAGCTGGTCCGCCTCCTCCTTGGGTATCTGCCGCTCCCCGCCGCAGAACGTGCACTGCGTGGCGTACTTCGTCGAGAACGGGAACAGCGGCACGAAGAACAGCGTGAACTTCGTGACCCGCTTGCGCAGGGTGTGCGCCGCCGGATTGCCGCACCAGCCGCACACCATCGTCAGGACGGCCAGTTGGTGGAGATAGCCCTTGGTACCGAAAATGATCATGACGTGCTTCCTTTCCCCGTCCCCCGCAGTGCCTGCCGGCACAGCGCCAGGAGCTTTTCGTCCTCGTGGATGTCATGACTGCCGTACCCGCCGTCCATCGCGTTGTGGCGGCGTACGGAGACCAGTTCGCTCCGCAGGACGTGCGCTGCGGCCGACCCCTCCGGAATCGGCCCCATCCGTGCCAGGCATTCTGCCACCCGGACCCGGACATGGCGGTTCTGCTCCCAGGCGGCGAGCAGCGCCGCGACGGTCTCCCGCGTCCGGCCGGACACCTCCCACAGGGCGATCGCCGCCTCCACCCGCAGCCACAGCTCCTCGTGCGCCAGCAGCCCGCGCAGCCGGGGCGCGACCACCGCGGCGCGCGGCCCGAGGGTCCCCAGCGCCACCGCCGCCGCCCGCCGGTCGTGCACCTGGTCCGACTGGAGGCCCTCGATCAGCGCCGGCAGCACCGCGTCGGCGTCCCCGGAGACCGCCCACAGGGCCTCGGCCGCCTCTGTCGCGGACGCCGTCCCCGGTCGGCGGACCAGCGCCCGCAGCTCGGGGACGGCCTCCCGTGCGGCGGGCCCGAACGCACCGAGCGCCCGCAGCGCCGCCGTACGCAGCCACTCGCCCCGGTACTCCGGCGCCCCGCGCAGCACCCGCAGCACCTCGGGGGCCGCCTCACCCGCCTTCAGCGCGGTCAGCCCGGCCAGCAGCGGGCTCGCCCGGTCGTAGGCCCCCTCGTCGAGCTCCACCTCCGCGAGCCTGCGCCGCAGCGTCCCGGCGAGCGGCCGGGCCACCGCGCCGAGGTGGCCCACCGCGAACCCCACGTCGTGCGCCACCTGCGGCAGCTCCAGGGCCGCCGCGAGCGCGGGCACCGCACGGGCGTCGCCGAGCCGCGCCAGGGCCTTCACGGTGGAGCAGAGCCCGGGCGGACCACTGGCCCACGTCTTCACCCAGCTCCCGGGATCGGCGGCCAGCCGGGCGGCCAGGGCGTCCGCGGCGGGCGCGGCGAGCCCGAACAGCTCCTCCAGCACATGGGACGCGGCCTCGGCCAGCCGGGGCTCGGGGTCGGACAACTGCTCGCCGACGAGCGCCACCAACTGCTCGTAGGGGCCGCGCCAGGCCCGTATGAGCCCGCCGCTCATCCGCACCGCGTCGATGCGCTGGCGGCGGTCGGGGCTGCGCAACTGGTCGGCGAGCAGGGCGGTGCGGTCGCCCACCCGGTCGTCGAGGCCGACGTGCAGGGTGCGCAGCAGATCCGCCGCCCAGGGGGCGCCGCGCCCGGCGTTCTCCTGGGCGGAGAGCGAGCGCAACTGCCCCACGAGCGTCGGCGTCACGACGTGCTCGCCCCGCCCGGTCTCCGCCGAAGCCACGGGCTCGGGGTCCACGGGCAGCACCGGCTCCACGGGCTGCACCGACTCGGAGCCCGCCCGCTCGCTCGGCTCCAGCGGCTGGGGGCCCACCGGCTCCGTGGTCGGCGTCGGGTCGGCGTCCGGGGCCCGGTCGGGGTCCGGCTCGGCCCCTGCCCGCGTGGCGGCCCCTCCGGGAGAGGCGCTCGATTCCGGGATCGTGTCGGCTCCCGGGGCGGTGCCCGTCCCCGGGATGGCGCCCGCCCCCGGGGTGGCACCTGCTCCCGGGATGGTGCCCGCCCCCGGGATGGTGTCCGCCCCCTGCGTGGTCCCCAGGGTGGCGCCCGCTCCCGGAGCGGTGTGCTCATCCCGGTCGCCGGACTCCTCCGGTACCGAACGCATCTCGCGCAGCAGCCCCGAGACCACCGGCACGACATCGCCGGGCAGCCCGTCGGGCGAGCAGCGCGCCAGCTGGGCCAGCGCCGCGAGCCGCAGCCCCGGGGAGTCGGCCCGGGACGCCAGGTGGCCCAGCCACTTCCCGACCCGCTCCGCCAGCGGCCGGTGCCGCAGGGCGACCCGCCCGGCCGCCTCCACCAGGGCGAGCCGCACCTCCTCCTCGGGCTCCACCGGCAACCGCTCCCGCAGCAGCGCGAGCACCCGCACCGGATGCCGGTGCAGCGTGGCGAGCGCCAGCGGGGCCGCGAGCCGCACCCCGGGGTCCTCGTCGGCGATCAGCTCGAAGAACACACCGGCGCCCGCGGTGACCGCGGCCGCCGCCATCGCGTAGTTCGCAACGCCCTCGATCTCGTCCTCGTCGATCTCCGCCTCGTCGTCCTCGTCGAGGTCGAAGCCCCCGATGCTGGTGAGCAGTTCGACGATGCCGCCCCGGTCCTGCACCCCCGGGTCCACGACCAGCTCGAACAGGAACGGGATGCACGCGAGCGTGCACGCGTACACATCGCCCTGGTGGTGCACCGCCCCGTACATGCCGTCGAGCGCGGCCTCCCGCTCCGCCGGATCGGCGGAGGCGAGCCCCCGCAGCAGCTCCGGTACGTCGTCGGCCGGCCCGTAGGCATGCTCCATCGAGGCCCAGTCGACCTCGTCGATCCCCGAGAACACGCCATCCCCTCCCCACGATCACGACAGCGTCCGGACCGGCGCACCGCATGGCGCCGCCGGCCCGTCACACCCCTCCCGGCGCGCCCCGCAGAAAGCGCCTGCGCAGAGTGTGCACCACGGCTCCGACAATCCACCCGCCACTTGTGGCCTTTCCTCGCGCCCGTAACCAGGTCATGACCGGGTCAAGACGATCCGGCTGTGAGGTCCCTGTGAGCTGTCGGCTCTTCCCTGGGCCCGCGGGGTGTCATGCGGGCAGCGGACGAGCCTGTTCCGGGTCGTTCAGCGGGGCGAGCAGATCGCCGTGCAGGTCCAGCCGGGCGGCCATGTCCGCGGCGCGGAACACCAGGGCCCCGGCCTCCCGGCACCCCGCGATCTCGTCCCAGGTGACGGGGGCCGAGACGGTGGGCTCGGGCCGGGCGCGCAGGGTGTAGGGCGTGGCGGTCGTCTTCGACGCGGAGTTCTGGCTGAAGTCGACGAACACCTTGCCCGGCCGCAGGGCGCGCTTCATCCGGTGCAGCGCGAGCGCCGGCAGGGCCTCCTCCGCCTCCACGGCGAGCCGCTTCGCGTACGCGGACACCTCCCCGGACGGCGTGGGCTCCAGCGGAACCAGCAGATGCATCCCCTTGGACCCGGACGTCTTCCCGTACGCCGCCAGCCCGTCGCCCGCGAGCCGCTCCCGCAGCCAGAGCGCCACCGCGCAGCACTCCACGACGGTCGCGGGGGAGCCGGGGTCCAGGTCGAAGACCATGCGGTCGGCGATCCCCGGGGCGCCCGTGCGCCACTGCGGGGTGTGGAACTCCACCACCAGGTTCGCCGCCCACATCAACGAGGCCAGATCGCGCACGACCACCTGCCGGGCGCCCTGGTCCTCGCTCCGGGGGACCGGGGTGGTCTCCACCCAGGCGGGTGTACCGGGTGGCGGATTCTTGGTGAAGAAGAGCTGGCCGCCCGGCCCGTCCGGATACCGCAGGAAGGACACGGGACGCTCGGCCAGCTGGGGCAGGATCACGCTGCCCACGGTGGCCGCGTAGTAGTGCAGCACCTCGCCCTTGGTCGTTCCCGTGGCGGGATACAGGACCTTGTCGAGATTGCTGAGCGAGATCCGTCGCCCCTCCACCTCGGTGTTCGGCGTCATACGATAAGAGTCACACGAAATCAGGCCAAAGCATCCTTATTCACCACAGAGTCCTGCACGGTCGACAAGGGGTGAACGGTGAGGTCCATATGGAACGGCGCGATCTCCTTCGGGCTGGTCAGCATCCCGATCAAGCTGGTCAACGCCACCGAGAACCACTCGATCCACTTCCGCCAGATCCACCTCCCCGACGGTGGCCGGATCCGGTATCGCAAAGTCTGTGAACTGGACGAGGAAGAGGTCTCCGGCGGCGAGATCGGCAAGGCGTACGAGGACGCCGACGGCACGATGATCCCGATCACCGACGAGGATCTCGCCCAGCTCCCGCTGCCCACCGCGAAGACCATCGAGATCGTCGCCTTCGTGCCCGCGGACCAAATCGACCCGCTCCAGATGGACGCGGCGTACTACCTCTCCGCCAACGGCGTACCCGCCGCCAAGCCGTACACCCTGCTCCGCGAGGCCCTCAAGCGCAGCAACAAGGTCGCCGTCGCCAAGTACGCCCTGCGCGGCCGCGAACGGCTCGGCATGCTCCGCGTGGTGGACGACGTGATCGCCATGCACGGACTGCTCTGGCCCGACGAGATCCGCGCCCCCGGGGGCGTCGCGCCGGACGGCGACGTCACGGTGCGCGACGCCGAACTCGACCTGGCGGACGCCCTGATGGACACCCTCGGCGAGGTCGACATGGACAGCCTCCACGACGACTACCGGGAGGCGGTGGAGGAGCTCATCGCGGCGAAGGCGGCCGGCGAGACCGTGCGCCCGGCCGAGTCCGGGGATGCCGGCGGCGGCAAGGTCATCGACCTGATCGCGGCCCTGGAGAACAGCGTGCGGGCGGCGAAGAAGTCCCGGGGCGAGGAGGGGGCCGGGGCGGCGGACGAGGGCGAGATGGCCGCCGTGCACCCCATCAAGAAGACGTCCGGAAAGTCGTCGGCGTCGGGGAAGCCGTCCACGCGGACAACGAAGAAGAGCTCCCCGGCAACGAAGAGGTCCACCCCCAAGTCCACCGGCGCCAAGAAGTCCACGTCGGCGACGAAGAAGTCCACGTCGGCGACGAAGTCCACCGGAAGCCGGTCGACCGCGAAGAAGACGGCGACGAAGACGGCGGCGAAGAAGACCTCGTCGAGCGGCACCGGGACGAAGAAGACGGCATCGTCCCGCAAACGCGCCTCGGCCTGACCGGGGTTGCCGGCCCCCGCCCCTGCTCCCCGCTGTCCGACGCCCCCCGTACGCTACGGCCCATGAGCGAAGAGGTCCCCTCGGGGCGGGTGATCGACGGCCGTTTCACGTTGGTCGAGCGGCTCGGCAGCGGCGGCATGGGCATGGTCTGGCGGGCCCGCGACGAGGCGCTCCACCGCGATGTCGCGCTCAAGGAGGTGCGGCCCCCGGACCCGGCGCTCGCGGAGTACGACCCCGAGGGCGCCCGCACCCTGCGCGCCCGGGTGCTCCGTGAGGCCCGCGCCCTGGCCCGGGTCGACCACCCCAACGTGGTCACCGTCCACCACATCGTGGACCCCGGCGAGGACGGCTACCCGTGGATCGTGATGGAGCTGGTGGCCGGCTCCTCCCTGCACGACCGGCTCTCCACCGGCCCCATGGAGCCCGCCGACGCCGCCGGGCTGGGGCGCGGCATCCTCTCCGCCCTCCGCGCCGCCCACGCGGCCGGGATCCAGCACCGGGACGTCAAGCCCGCCAACGTCCTGCTGCGACCCGACGGCCGCCCCGTCCTCACGGACTTCGGCATCGCCGCCATCCGCGAGTCGACCAGCCTGACCATGACGGGCGCCCTCATCGGCTCGCCCGACTACATAGCCCCCGAGCGCATCCGGGGCACCGAGGGCGACCCGTCCTCCGACCTCTGGTCGCTCGGCATGATGCTGTACGTGGCCGTCGAGGGCCGCCACCCGCTGCGCCGGGCCACCACCCTTGCCACGCTGGCCGCCGTGCTCGACGAGGAGATCCCGCCACCGGTACGGGCCGGGGCCCTCGCTCCGGTGCTGAGCGCGCTCCTCACCCGGGACATCCCGGCCCGCCCGGACGCGGAAACCCTCGACCGGATGCTCGCCGAGGCCGCCCGGGGCGTCGGTGGCGCGCCCCCGACGCCCACGGAGCCCGTAAGGGAACGGCCCGCCTCCGCGCACCCCGGGCCCGTACACGCCGCGCCCACGCAGTCGGCCGCCACACCGCCGCCCCGCCCGGGGCCAGGGCCCGCGTCCCACGCGCCCTTCGGGTCACCGGTGGCCGACCGAGAGCGTCCGGCACCTGCCCGGGCCGGCGGATCCGCGGCTCCCGAGGACCGCGTCCCGACGGGCTACGGCACCCCGCCCCCCGTTTCCGGCACCGCCTCGCGGGAGAGCGGCCGCCGCACCGAGCGCCGGGTCTGGCGGATCAGCGCCGCGTCGTCCGTCGTCTCGGCCGTGGTGATCGCGGGCACCATCCTCTGGACCACCGGCGCCTTCTCCTCCAAGGGCTCCGACAGCGACGACCGCCCGCGCGACCGCGCGAGCGCACCGCGGGTCTCGGCCCCGGCGCCGGACCCGGTCGCCGACGGTTCCGACGACACCGGGGCGTCCGGCGCGTCCGACGAGAAGGACGTACCGGCGGCGGCGAACCTCCTGACCCCGGAGGGGGCGCGGACCGCGATCGAGGCGCTGAAGCCGCTCATGGGCGGAACGAAGGTCACCGACTTCACGCTCTACGGCGAACACGCCTCCGCCGAGGCGCCCCTGAAGTCCAACGCCGCGCTGTACGACCGCTTCAGCTACCGCGACGGCCGGGCGAAGAACGACGACATGGGCGGCACCCTGATGTCCGGGTCCACGACGGTCGACCTGGACTCCGTGGACTGGGACGCGCTGCCCGCCCTGCTGAAGACGGCGGAGAAGACGCTCAACGTGGATGCCCCGGAGAGCAGTTACGTGATCGTGGACCCCTCCTCGCCCTTCCACGGCGACCGCCCGGTGCTGCGCGTGTACGTCTCCGACTCGCACGGCGGCGCCTTCCTCACCGCCGGACTGGACGGCCGGGTCATCGAGACGAACCCGCGCCCCAAGGGCTGAGCGCCGGCTGGACCGGGTCCGGGAGCAGCGGCAGGTCCAGATCGAACGGGCTCCGCTCGATGACGTAGGTGCAACTGGTGTAGGTGTAGCCCGGCTGGACCTTCGTCCCGGAGGAGTAGCTGTCCACCCGGGCGGTCGCGCCCGTGCCGTGCTTGTAGAGGAAGTGGTACTCCCCGGCGGGCAGGTGGAGCCGGGCCTTCGGGTAGTTCCTGCTACTCGCCTTGCAGGCCCGCCGCGGGCCTTCGGAGGCGCTGTACCGCTCGCAGCCCGCGCACGCCTTCAGCGTGACGGTGCCGGTGACGGGCCCGGTGTAGAGGACCTCGACCGTGTTCGGCGCGTCATTGCTGATGACCAGCTCCATGCGGGCCCCGCCGGGCCGCTTCGACGGCGGCAGCCGCTTGCCCGCGGCCGACCGGTCGTCGGCTATCTCCGCGGCTATCGCGATGTTCCGCGCCTGCCGCGCCCGCCCGTCGCTCTTGTACGTCCGTGCGAAATCGGTCAGCGTCGTGCGCGCGGCACCGAACTTCTCGTCCTCGAACTGGTCGACCCCGCAGGCGTACACCCCGTCCACGACCCCCTTGTCGGCGTCGGCGCGCAACGTCTTCACGCTGTCGGCGGGAAGCCGCGACGCGGTGGCGCCGAGGCCGCGCAGCACCTCGGTGGCCGTGCACGGCTCGGCCCCCTTCAACGCCGCGACCTGGTCCTTGATCCGCTCGTCGATCGCGGGCGCGACGCGGCGCGCGGAGGCGGATTCGGGAAACGTACGCAACAACTCGCCCAGTTCATCACCGCCGTCCCCGCCACTGCCGCCCCCCGCCCCGCCCAGACGCGAGACGCCGCACGCGTAGAGCGACTCGGCGAGCGGAGTGTCGGGCCAGGCGGCCAGGTCACCCAGCAGCTTCTTGTCCACCGAGTCCGGCAGCGTCCGCAGATACGTCAACGGCGCGACGGCCTCGCAGTGCAACTTCTTCGCGTACGGGGCGGAGACGGCGTCGTAGTACGCCTTCAGCCGGTCCGGGACGAGCTTCGCGGCCCGGGACCCGGGATGGTCGTCGCCGAGCGCGCGATAGACGTCGAGGGCTTTCCCGTACTCGCCCTTCGCCGTTCCGAACGGCTGCCGCGAGGCGGTGGCGACCCGCTCGTCCCCGGCCTCCAGCCGCTCCAGCAGCATCTGTTCCCGCGCCTCGTCCCGCGCGGAGCCGTACACCGCGGCCCCGCCCGCCGGCACGGCCAGCAGCACCACGCCCAGCCCGACCGCCAGCCCGGGCCGCCACGCCCCGCCCACCGCCGTACGCCGGGCGATCCGCCCCCCGTCGACGGCGGCGAGCATCAGGACGAGCAGATACCCGACGAGCACACCCGCGGGCACCCCGTCCGGATCGGCGGGCAGCGCCACCCACAGCAGCACCGCCGTGGCCCCCCAGCACACCGCGGCCCGCCCCCAGCGCCCCAGGAGGGCGTAACCGAGCCCGAGCCCGGTCAGGTTGGGCAACGCGGCCGCGGCCGCCCGCAACGACGCGCCGGGCGGCGGAGGCCCGACGGACGGCGCGTGAGAAGGCGGAGGCGGCACGGCCCCGTCGGCCCCGTACCCCGCAACGCCGTAGCGATCACCGGACTCCATAACGGTCCCCCACCGCCGAGCCGACAAAGTCACCGGGAATCTGCCCGGAGGCGGAACCTCTCACGCATGACGGGCCACGCATTCTCCCTCCCTGCACCACATCGCTCGGTGGCCTATGTGGCGAAACGCCCTCTCCGTTACGGGAGTTGAGGGGAAGGGCTCCAGGGATTGCACCCGAACGAGTGAGCCTGTTCGGATCATCGGGCCGTTGTTCTGTGCCATGATCGCAGAGCCGGAAAGTCGGCGGTCAAACCCCCAACCAGCACTGTGCAGAAGGAAGTTGTCACACGCATGTGGAAAATTCTTCAGTGGATGTGGTGACCCCGCGCGGTCCTGTGGGCCACGTCACCAGCGGTTGATCCACACCGCCGATACGGACCGGCCCCCGGGCGCACCTCAGGCGCCGGTCCCTCTCGCTTTCTCCAGCAGCAGACGCCGCAGGCTCTCCGCCTCCGCCTCGGAGCCCAGGCTCCGGTACACCTCCTCCGCCCTCCGCGCGTATTCCAGGGCCGGTTCACTGCGATGCGTGATCAGCGCCGTATGCGCGAGCCCCGCCAGCGCCCGTGCCGCCGTGGGACGCGATCCCGTGCGCTCGGACAGGGCGAGCGCCTGCTCGTAGACCTCCATGGCCACGTCCGGCCGGCCCGCGGATCGGTGCGCGTCGGCCATGCCCAGCAGGGCCCGGGCGCGCTCGTAGGCGCTGTCGATCCTCCGCGCCACCTCCTCCGCCAGCGTGAAGTGCAGCAGCGCCCCCTCGCCGTCGCCGTTCGCGGCCTGGGCCGTGCCGAGACTGATCAGGGCGTTCGCCTCGCCCAGCGCGTCCCCCCGGGCGCGGTGGCTCTCCAGCGACCGCCGGAACCCCTCCAGCGCCCGCGGCGTGTCTCCCATCGCCTGGTACACGGCGCCGAGGTTCGTCTCCAGGATGGCCAGCTCCTGCGCTCCGCTGTGCAGGCGTGCCAGCACCTTCGACCGCTCCAGGTGGTCGTGGGCGCGCTCGATACGGCCCTGGATCCGGTGGACCTCGCCGATGTTGTTGTGCGCGCGGATCTGCCCCAGCAGGTCCCCGGTGTCCTCGTGGATGTGCAGCGTCAGGCGCGCCCGGCCGAGCGCCTCGTCGTACCGGCCCTCGTGGAACAGCGCCGCCCCCTCGACGTTCAGGCAGTCCGCCTCGCCGTGCCGGTCGCCCAGATCGCGGTAGAGCGCCAGTGCCCGCGCCACCATGCGCAGCGCCGGGCCGGTGTGTCCGGCGGCCAGGTGAGCGCGGCTGGCCTGGAGTGAGCTGTCGGCGCACCCCGCCGGGTCCTTCAGGTCCTGGAACAGCGCCAGCGCCTCGCCCGCGCAGCTCAGCGCCTCCCCGGGCCCCGACTGCGCCAGCACCTCCGCCGCCTCCACCAGCGTCTGTGCCAGCAGGACCGGGTTGCCCCGGGAGCGCAGCGCCTCCACCGCCGCCCCGTACAGCTCGTTGGTGATGTCCCAGCTGCCCCAGATCCTGAGTGAGGGGGCGAGCGCGTGCGGGAAGAGCGCCGCGTGCTCCGGATCCTCCGCGGCCGCCGTGCGGGCGGCTGCCATCAGGTTGGCCCGCTCGGCTCCCAGCCAGGCCGTCGCCTCCCGGGCGTCGCCGAACTCGGCCGCGTACACCGACAGATGCGCGGGCTCAAGGGCCCTGCGGCGCGGGTGGGTGAGGCGGTGGGCCCGGTACGCGGAGCCGAGGCAGTACCCGAGGAGCCGTCCGACGGCAGCGCCGCGCGCCTCCTGCGGCTCCTCGACGGTGCACATGCGCAAGGCGAACGCCCGAGTGAGGTCGTGCAGCTGGTAACGGCCGAGGGACGGTTCGGTCAGCAGATGGCCGTCCAGCAGTTCCTCGATACCGCGCCCGACGTCCCCGGCGCCGCCGGGCCCGGGCGAGCTCCCGGACAGAGCGGCCGCGGCCGCCGCCGTGATGTCGGGCCCGGGGTGCAGCGCGAGCAGCCGCAGCAGGCGGCGGGTGGCGGCCGTCAGCTCCGCGTACGAGAAGCGGAACGCCGAGACGAACACCTCCTCGTCGAGGCCGTCCAGGGGGTCGCTCGACTGCGCGAGGCGCTCCAGGAGATGGCGCAGGTCCCAGATCTCCCGGTGCCGGAAGCGGCCCGCGAGCAGCGTCGTGGCCAGCGGATGCCGGCCGCAGGCGTCCACCAGCAGCTCCAGCGCCTCCGGGTCGTGGGAGGTCCGGGCGGCGCCCGCGATCCGGCTGAACAGGGCCGCCGCCTCCCGGGCCGACAGCGCGTCCACCGGCACGGAGACGGCCCCGTCCAGCGCGGAGAGCCGGTTGCGGCTCGTCACGATCGCCAGGCATCCGGGCGATCCGGGCAGCAGCGGGCGCACCTGCGCGGCGTCCCGGGCGTTGTCGAGCACGACCAGCACCCGGTGGCGCGCGGTCCACTCCCGCCACGCGGCCGCCCGCCCGTCGAGGGTGTCCGGCAACGCCTCGCCGGTACCGGCGGCCTGCAGCAGCAGGGCCAGCGCCTCGGCCGGATCGACGGGCCGCCGTCCGCTGAACCCGTGCAGATCGACGTACAGCTGACCGGCCGGGTAGTCCTCGGCCAGCCGGTGCGCGGCGTGTACCGCCAGCGCGGTCTTGCCGATGCCGGGCATCCCGTGGAGCACGGCGAGCGGCAGGGCGTACCCGTCGGCGCCGGCGATCCCTTCGCGCAGAAGCGCCAACTCGTCGGCCCGGCCGGTGAAGTCCCGTGTGTCGCGCGGCAGGTTGTTGCGGCCCGGATGGCACGAGGCGGGCTGCGCGGCCGGGGCGGCGCTGGGTGTCGGGGGAGTGGCGGCTCCCGGGGCGACGCCGGACGCCGGGGCGGGGGGACTGACGGTGACCATTTCCGTCCGGGGCCCGGACAGACCCTGGTCCTGCTCCAGGATGCGCTGGTGCAGCGCCCGCAGATCGGGCCCCGGCTCCATGCCCAGCGCCTCCCGCAGGCGGGCGTGCGTCATGCGGTAGAGCTCCAGCGCCTCGCTGTGCCGGCCGCTGCGGTGCAGCGCCAGCATCAGGGAGCCGACCACCCCCTCCGCCAGCGGGCTCTCCGCCGCCAGCTCCCGCAGTTCGCCGATGAGATCGGCGTGCCGCCCCAGCTCCAGCTCCAGCCGGATGCGCTCCTCCCGGACGTGGCGGTGGTCCTCCACCAGCCGCGCCCGCACCGACGCCGCCCACTCGCCGGAGCTCTCGGTGAGCGGTTCGCCCCGCCACATGCTCTCGGCGGTCCGCAGCAGCCCGATCGCCCAGTCCGTGCGGCCCTGCTCCGCCGCCAGGGCGGCCTCGGAGCGGAACCGCTGGAAGCGGATCAGGTCCAGATCGTTCCGGTCGCGCATCCGGAGCCGGTACAGCCGGGGCTGCACGAGGTCCACCCGTACGAGCGGTCCCACGGCGTGGTCCAGACGCCGCCGGAGCTTGGAGAGATAGGCCTGGAGTGTGGCGGGCCCTTTGGGAGGCGGCTCGTCGCCCCAGACCCGCTCCATCAACGTGTCCACGGCGACCGGCTCTCCGCGCGCGTGTACCAGAACCGCGAGCACACAGCGCTGTTTCACCGAACCGAGCATGTGCTGCTGGTCTCCGTGCCACAGTTCCAGAGGTCCCAGAGCAAGAAGATCCATAACGCTCCCCCGGACAGGTGCACCACTTCCTGCCGCCACCGGCAGCCTCCGCACGTCTGTGCGGAACAGTCCACTGTTCCCTGAGCCACCGGCTCGGACCAGAGCGCACAGGGGGCGTGAGCGGGGCGCATGGCGCGGCGCTTTTCCCCTGCAGTTGGAAGGCAGGATTCCTGCAAGCCGCCTGTCCACATCGGTGGGCAGATGCGTCCCGGGCCGCCATCAGGAGCGGCCTCCGCGGGCCCCTCGGTCCGCGGCGACGGAAACGGGGACTGATTCGGATGAGCCTGACCTTGCCGGACGCGCACCGGCTCCTTGTACCGGTGCGCCTGGACGTCGAACGCTGGACCACCCGGCACACCCGCAGGAAGATCCTGGCGGTGGTGCACACCGTCACGGCGGGACAGCGACTGCTCGAAGCCGTGCGGCTGTTGGAGGGCGACACCCGTGTGCAGGTGTTCTTCACCCAGGCGCCCGACGTGTTCAGCCACGGAGTGGACCACTTCCTGGAACGGCTGGGCGGGCTGGTGCTGCCCTGGCACCAGGCGGTCCAGACGCCCTTCGACCTGGCCCTGGCAGCCGCCCACGGCGGCCTCCTGGAACTGCACGCCCCGGTGATCGTGCTGCCGCACGGTGCCGGGCACAACAAGCTGGTCTCCGCGGGGCAGCGCGGCCGCCGGGTCGCCCCACGCGGGACCTACGGACTCGACCGGCAATGGCTGATCCAGGACGGCCGGCTGGTCCCCGAATCGATCGTGCTCGCCCACCACGAGGACCTGACCCGCCTCGGCCGCGACTGCCCCGAGGCGCTGCCCGCCGCCGAGGTCGTCGGCGACCCCTGCTTCGACCGGATCACGGCGAGCCTGCCGCAGCGGGCCCTCTACCGCGACGCCCTGGGGGTCGGGCCGCGCCAGCGACTCGTGACCGCCTGCTCCACCTGGGGGCCGCGCTCGCTCCTGGGCCGGCAGTGGGAGCTGCTGGAACGGCTGGTCGACGAGCTGCCCCGGGAGGACTTCCGGGTCGCGCTCCTGCTCCACCCGCACGTCTGGAACGCCCACGGCGAATGGCAGGTCCGCAGCTGGCTCGCGCGGCTCGCACGCTCCGGGCTCCTGGTGATCAGCCAGCACGCGGACTGGGTGGGGGCGCTGGTCGCCGCCGACCACATCGTGGGGGACCACGGCTCCGTCTCGCTGTACGGGGCGATGACCGGAGCCCCGGTCCTCATGGGCGACGTCCCCGAAGACGACCTGGACCCCGGCTCACCCGCGGCCGAACTGGTCTCCTTCGCGCCGCGGTTGCACACCGGCCGCCCCCTCGTCCGGCAGTTCGCCCGGGCCGCCGCGTCCTACCGTGCGGAGCGGTACGCACAGGTGGCGGCCCGGATCACCTCGGAACCGGGGCGGTTCGCCGTCCGGATGCGGGCCCTGATGTACCGCAAGCTCCGGCTGCGCGCCCCCGCCGTGCGGCCGTGCACGGACCACGCGCCGCTGCCGGTGACGGCACGTCACGACGAACGGGGTACCACCTGATGACCGCGACGACCGTACGGATCACCGAGGACGTCCCGCAGCACGGGGTGCGCCGGGCCGTGGCCGCTCTGCTGCACCCGGACCGCCCGCTGCGGATCGCCGACGAGCATCTGCGCGTCCGGCTCCCCGCCCCGGCCCCGATGCCGCTGCTGGCGGACGTGCTGGTGGCAAAGGCCCCGGCCACGGAGCCTTCGCCGTACGAGGACTCCGCCCGGCACGCGGCCGAACTCGCCGACTGCCACCCCGGCGCGCTGGTGGTGGCCGTGTACCGGGGCTCGCGCTGCTGGCTGCGGTTGGGCGGCCGGCCCCGGCTGCTGGTCCGTGAGCCGGGATGGCCCGTGCAGCCCTGGACGGTGTGGGCCTCGGTCGCGCACGTCTGGCTGGTGGCCGGGCTGGACCCGGCCGCGTTCGACCCGGCTGCCGTACAGGTCGTCAGGACGGTGCGCAGCTACGCGCCGGCCCCGCCCTGCCCCTTCCCGGACGGGTCCGTCCCCGGGGGCGGGGGAGGTGGAGCCTCCGCTTCCGGCGGCTCCGACCGGGCGTCCGCTTCCGGTTCCGGCGGCTCCGGCGCATCCGGCCGGGCCTCAGCTTCCGGCGGCTCCGACCGGGCGTCCGCTTCCGGTTCCGGCGGCTCCGGCGCATCCGGCCGGGCCTCAGCTTCCGGCGGCTCCAGCGCGCCCAGCCGGGCCTCCGCCTCGACCGCCTCCCTCGACCCGGACCGTCCGACCGATGCGTACAGGGACAGCGCCTCCCGGTAGAGCTGCCGGGCCTGACGTGGCTGCCCGCGCCGCTCGGAGAGCTGGGCCAGCCCTCCGAGCACGCGGGCCGCCTCGAACCCGGCGGCCTGCGCCCGCAGCGCGGACAGCGCCGCCGACAACTCGGCCTCCGCCCGGTCGAGCCTGCCCAGACCCACACACGCCCGCCCGGTCAGGCCGGCCGCCCGCGCCGCGTTGTACGTGTCGCCGGCCGACTCCAGGACGAGGCGGGAGGCCTCGGCGTCCACGGCCGCGTCCTCGTACCGCCCCTGGACCAGGGCGACGTCCGCCAGATTGAACCGGGCCAGCGCACCGGCCCGTAGGTCACCGAGGGCGGGCAACGTGTCGGCGGCGCGGGCGAACAGCTCGGCCGCGCTGTCCAGTTGCCCGAGCCGCTGGTGGGCCAGCCCCCGGTAGTTCAGCGTACGCGCGTGCCCGAGGGCGTCGCCGCGCTGCTCGAAGGAGACGGCGGCCCGCTCGAACATGGCCAGTCCCTCGGAGTGGTCGCCCGTGGCGAGCCTCCCCAGGGCGCCGGAGGTCAGCATCCGGCAGAACGCCTCGTCGTCCCCCTCCTCCTCGGCGGTCAGCAGCCCCTCCCGGTGCGCCTCCACCCACTCCCGGTACAGCTTGCGACGCGGGAAGAGCGGCCACAGCGCATCGGTCAGCTGCCAGGCGAGCTCCGGTGCGCCCATCGCCCGCGCGTGACGGACCACCGCCATCAGATTGGGCAGTTCCCGCTCCAGCCAGTCCAGCGCCGCTTCGGCCGCCGTCTGCCCCTCCGCGGGAGCGAGGTCCTCCTCCACGACGGAACCGGGCTCGACGCCCCGTCCGAACGCCCGCTCCAGGGAGTCGCGTCCGGGCTCGACGACCTGCTCGGCCCGGCAGGCGTTCGCCAGGTAGTGGTGGCCGATGCGGAGCAGTGCGGTGGTCCGCTCCTCGGCGCTGGCGTCCTGTGCGGCCCGCTCGGCGGCGTGCAGCCGCACCAGATCGTGGAACCGGTAGCGCTCGTCGCCCGAGGCCCCGGCCACGTCGACGAGCAGATTCGCGTCGTGCAAGGCGTCGAGCGCCTCGACCGCGTCCCCGCCCAGCAGCGTCCGCGCCAGCGGGACGCCGAACTCCCGGCCCGGGTGAAGCCCCAGCAACCGGTAGAGGCGGGCCGCCCCGGGCGGCAGTCCCCGGTAGGAGAGGTCCAGCGCGGCCCGCACGTCGTGCTCGCCCTCGATGGCCAGCGCCTCCAGCCGTTCGCGCTCCTCGGACAGGGCCCGGACCATCGAGGTGATGCCCTGTCTGGGACGGGCCGCCAGCCGCGCCCCGGCGATGCGCACCGCGAGCGGCAGCCCCGCGCAGAGCAGGACGAGCGCCCGCGCCTCCTCTGGTTGGGCGGCGACCCGGCCATCGGCGAGGGTCGCGTCGAGCAGTTCGACCGCCGCATCGGTGGAGAGGGGGTCCAGGTGGATGACATGGCCCCCGTCGAGGCTGAGCCCCGGCATCCGCCGGCGGCTGGTCACCGCCGTCACGCACCGCCCCGCCGGGAGGAGCGGCCGCACCTGGGCCGCGGTCGCCGCGTCGTCCAGTAGCACCACGAGCCGCCGGTCCGCGGTCAACGACCGGTAGAGCGCGACCCGTTCGCCCAGCGCCGACGGCACCTGGCCGGCCGGGACGCCCAGCGCCCGCAGGAACCGTGCCACCACCTCGCCGGGATCGGCCGGACCCTCCGGAGCCTGCGCGCCCAGATCGGCGTACAGCTGACCGCCGGGGAAGTCGGGGCGCAAGGCGTGCAGCCAGGCCAGCGCGACCGCGGTCTTCCCCACGCCGCCGAGACCGCTGACCGCGGCCAGCGTGGGATGTCCTTCCTCCGTGGCCCGGCTTCTGTGCGCCTCCAGGGCGCGGAGCGCGTCCGTGCGGTCGGTGATCCGGACCGCGGGCGGTAACTGCCAGGGCGGCGGCATCTCCTCCCGCGCCGCGGGCCCCGACACATGGATACCGCCGTGCACGCTGCTCGCCTGGACCACGAAGCCGTGCACCGTTCCGCTCAGTTCGTTGACGCTGTGCTCGTGCCCCCGCATGCGTCCCCCTCCGGACAGCCGAGTATCAGCTTTCACCAGACATCCTTTCCGTACAGACGCTCGATACCCGGGGTGATGGCGACCGGCTACGGACGCACGGCCGCTCCACCGGAACGGACGTGCCTGTGGCATATGCCTCAGGCACAGTCATCATTCCGTGACGGTACGCGCCCCACGCCCCGGCCCGGCCTCTTCGCGCGTTCTCGACCGCCACCCCGGCACACCCTCTAAACTGCCGAACGCCGCGACTGGCGCGCGCCCCGGCAGGGGCGCTCCGTGGAACCGACCACGAGGAAGCGGCAGACCCCGGGCGTGCCCGGGGCGTCATCTCCGGAGAGCCGTCCGCCTGGGCATCCGGGTCCACGCCGCGTACAGCGGCCGACCCGGAAGGACTTCTTCCATGACCACCCGGCCCATCACCGCCACCGCGACCACCACCACGCCCCGCCATCCGGCCCTCGCCGCCTCCGACCCGGAACTGGCCGCCCTGATCGGCGCGGAGGAGCGGCTCCAGGCCGACACCCTGCGGCTGATCCCCAGTGAGAACTACGTCTCCGCCGCCGTCCTCGAAGCCTCGGGCACCGTGCTCCAGAACAAGTACTCCGAGGGCTACCCCGGCAAGCGGTACTACGAGGGCCAGCAGGTCATCGACCAGGTCGAGACGCTGGCGATCCGCCGCGCCCGGGCCCTTTTCGGGATGGACCACGCCAACGTCCAGCCGTACTCCGGCTCCCCGGCCAACCTCGCCGCCTACCTGGCCTTCCTCCAGCCCGGTGACACCGTCCTCGGCATGTCCCTCCCGATGGGCGGCCACCTCACGCACGGCTGGGACGTCTCGGCCACCGGCCGCTGGTTCCGGGGTGTCCGGTACGGGGTCCGCCGGGACACCGGCAGGATCGACCTGGACGAGGTCCGCGACCTCGCCCTCGCCGAACGGCCCAAGCTCATCTTCTGCGGCGGTACGGCCGTTCCCCGCACGATCGACTTCGCGGGGTTCGCGGAGATCGCCCGCGAGACGGGCGCCGTCCTGGTCGCGGACATCGCGCACATCGCCGGCCTGATCGCGGGCGGCGCGCACCCCTCGCCCGCCGGTCACGCGGACGTCGTCTCCACCACCACGCACAAGACCCTGCGCGGCCCGCGCGGCGCGATGCTGCTCTCCACCGCCGAGCACGCCCGCGCCATCGACCGCGCGGTCTTCCCCGGCCTCCAGGGCGGCCCGCACAACCAGACCACGGCCGCCATCGCGGTCGCCCTCGGCGAAGCCGCCACGGCCGGCTTCTGCTCCTACGCCCACCAGGTCGTGGCCAACGCCCGATCCCTCGGGGAGGAGTTGGCCGCCCGTGGCTTCGACCTGGTCTCCGGCGGCACCGACAACCACCTGTTGCTGATCGACCTCACGAACAAGGACGTCCCCGGCAAGACCGCGGCCAAGGCCCTCGACCGAGCGGGCATCGTCGTCAACTACAACACCGTCCCCTACGACCCCCGTAAGCCCTTCGACCCCTCCGGCATCCGGGTCGGCACGCCGGCGCTCACCTCGCGGGGCGTCCCGGCCTCCGCGATGGGCACGGTCGCCACCTGGATCACCACGGCGGTCGACGCGGCACGCACGGGCGACGAGAGCGCGATCAGGAAGGTGCGGGAAGAGGTGAAGGACCTGATGGACGCCTACCCGGCACCGGGGCTGCCGGTCGGCTGACGAGGCACTCTGCGCGCCTTCTTCACCCGTTCTCCGCCCTCCCAACTCCCCTCTGTGGCACCGTGGATCGACTGATGACCCGGGTGCCCGGGCACCCACGAGGGGGGACTTCCATGCGACTTCGTACCGCCGCGGCCTCGGCCGCCCTCGTCCTGTGCGCCACGGCGGGCCTGGCAGCCTGTTCGTCGTCACCGGGCACCGCGGACGCGGAGCGGCCCGCCGCCCCCACCGCGCCGGCCTCCGTGGAGGGGCTGGCGGAGAACATGGAGACGGGCACGCTCCGGACGGAGCCGCCCGAGCTGAACGAACAGAGTGTCGCGGGGCCCGAGAAGTGCGCCCGCTCCGCCGCCGACATCCCGGCGGAGTGCGCCGTCGACCCCTCGTTCGCCGAAGTCACCGAGGGGGAGCGGGCCGCCGAGCCGCCCACCCTGCCGTGAGCGTTCCGCCGGTGAGCGGGTGAGGAAACCGGAACGGGAGGGCGGGCACACCACCGTGTGCCCGCCCTCCCGTTCGGCGTACCGCGTCGCCCTGGGAGCCCGTGCGAGGGTCAGGACCACGGGCACCTTCAACCACTTGCGTCACAGGGGCCCCTTCCTTCCGTCACAGCGATCTCTTAGTCTCACACCCTGTTCACATATGACAATTGATGATCTCGCCACAGAGGTCAGGCGCGGGGGTAGTGAAGCATGCGTGAAAACTGGCGCTCGAAGTTGAGCGTTCTCGCCGGGGTGTCGGCACTCGCCCTCTCGGCCGTCACCGCGACGCCGGCGCTCGCCGACGACGCCCCGGAGACCCCCGTGGAAGTCCAGCTGCCCGCCGACGTGGAGATCGTCGAAGGCCTCGGCACGGAACCCGGCGCGGAGATCCCCTTCCCGGCGGACGAGGACGAGACCACGGGACCGGCGGGCGCGATGGCCGCCAAGGCCGCCCCGCCGTCGAACACGTGCCTGGGCGCGACCGCCGCCTACGGCACCAGCGGGTGCTTCCAGCACAACGGCGACGTCGTCTGGGCGGGCGACACCAAGAAGGACGGCATGTCCGCGGCCATCGGGGTCTACACCGACTACGGGCGCGCCGAGGAGGTCTGTGTGAACAAGCTCGGCGTGAACACCTGGGCGACCTGCAACAAGGACTACCGCGAGACCGGCAACGTACGCCTGCGCGTCCTGCGCTACGACGGCGACACGGGCAAGTTCTACCAGCCCGAGGCGTGGTCCGGCTGGATCCCGGTCGACGGGAAGTTCTGACCACCCCCGGTGAGGGCGACCCGGACCGTACTCCGCTCGCCCTCACGGGGTTGCGGCGTGCGCGGCGAACACGAAAAAACCGGACCAGCCTCTGCTGGTCCGGTTCTTCAATCCGGAAGTGCCCCCGGCAGAATTCGAACGCGCAGACTTCTCCTGGCTTGCGCGGGGACGCATGATGCCGCGGCTGGGCGGCCCTTGGACCTCATCACCGTGGATTCCTCCTGCCGACGAGTCCGCGTGCGGCACAATGACGGGTCGGCGAGACGGCAAGCGGGGAGGGGACGCGCGTGCACGCCCAGGAGACGACGTTCAGCAAGTTGGTCCACGGTGAGACGCAGTTCCAGGTTCCGCTCTACCAACGCACCTACACATGGCAGCGCGACGAGCTGAGTCAGTTGTGGGACGACGTCCTGGAACTCGTCGAGGACAAACGGGCGGGCAATGAGCCGGCGGCGCACTTCCTCGGGTCGGTCGTCCTCGCGCCGGAACGGGTCGCGGCGGGCGGAATGCAGCGCTGGCTCGTCGTGGACGGCCAGCAGCGGCTCACCACACTGATGCTCGCCTTCACCGCACTGCGGGACCGCCACCGGGCACGTGGGCGTGAAAAGAAGGCCGCCCGTATCCACGACCTGATCCTGGTCAACAGCTACCAGGACGGGAACGACCACTATCGCCTGCTGCCCACGCAGGCCGACCGTGAGGCGTTCGTCGCCTGTGTGGATTCCCTCCCCACGGCCGGAGGAGCGGGGAACATCGGCGGCGCCTACCGGTTCTTCCTCACTGTTCTGACCGAAGGTGAGGAGACCGCCGAGGAGGACGGCTCCGGCGAGCGGTGGATCGGTGCCGTGGAGTCCGTCCTCCGCGACCTTCTCTCCATCGTGTCGATCACCGCCGCCGAGGGCGACAACGTCTACCGGATCTTCGAATCCATCAACAACACCGGCGTCGGGCTGAGCCAGAGCGACCTGCTCCGCAACTACCTCTTCATGTGTCTGCCCAGACGTGGCGAGGCCGTCTACCGCAACCTGTGGCTTCCGATGCAGGAACTGCTGGGACCGACCAGACTGGAGCTCCTCGTCTGGCTCGACCTGGTCGTCGGAGGCGACAGCCGGGCCAAGCAGAGTGAGATCTACCGGGACCAGAAGAAGCGCCTCGAACCGCTGAGTTCCGACGAGGAGGCGCTGGAGGCGGAGGTCCTCCGGCTGCGGGTGAGGGCGGGACGCCTCATGCGGATCGTCGAACCGTGGCGGGAGAGCGATCCGCGTCTGCGCGACATCTTGGAACGCCTCGCCCGCTGGAGCGGCCAGACGCACTACCCGCTGGCGCTCCTCCTGCTCGACCGGCTGGACGAGGGGGACTGCGCACCCGGCGAAGCGGCTACTGCCCTTTCCTATGCCGAGAGTTACCTGGTGAGGCGTCTGTTCGCTGGCAACTCCACCACCGGCAACAACCGGACCTTCATGCAACTGCCCAAGGATGTCGAGCGGGAACTCGAGAACGGGCGCCCGCTCGCCGACGCCGTACGCCACGCCCTTTCCGCCAGAAGCGGGACGGGCGTCTGGCCCTCCGACGCCGCGGTGCGGCAGTCGATCCGCAGCCGCCCCTTCTACAAGTCGGGCCGGTCGAACCAGCGGTTCGAGGTACTGCGCCGGTTCGAGGAGAGTTTCGGCGCCACCGAACCCGTCGACTTCACCAAGGCGAAGCTGACCGTCGAGCACGTGCTGCCGCAGCAGCCCGCCCAGCAATGGTTCGACCTTCTCGCCGAGGAGGCCGGGGAGAGCGAGAGCCCGGAGGAGCTGCACGCCCAACTGGTGCACACTCTGGGCAACTTGACGCTTTCCGGGGACAACGCGCGGCTTTCCAATCATCCTTTCCACCGCAAGCAGCAGATCCTGGACTCCAGTGCTCTGCGGATGAACCAGCGCATCGCGGGTGTGGAGCGCTGGGGCAGGACGGAGATCCTCGCCCGCGCCGACGAACTGGCTGAGTTGGCCGTGGAATTGTGGCCGGGCCCCCTCGACGGCGTGGTCCACGCCGATGCCGAGTGGGCCGGCTGGGGCGAGCTGCGCCAGGCGCTGCTGAGCATGCCGGCGGGCACGTGGACGACCTATGGCGACCTGGCGACCCTCGTTGGTACCCACGCGGTCGCGGTCGGCAACCACATCAGTACCAGGCCCGCCCTGCACGGCGCCTACCGCGTGCTGATGGCGGACGGAAAGATCTCCCCCGGATTCCGCTGGCCGGAAGGGCACACAGGTGCTTCCGACCCGCGCGCGGTGCTGGAGCGCGAAGGCGTGCCGTTCGACGACCGGGGCCGCGCCCGCCGCTCCCACCGGCTGACAGCGTCCGACCTCGCCACACTGGTGGGCAGGGAAGACTTCGGGAACGAGGCACCTGCTCCGGCGCCCGAGACGGCGGGAGCCGACGGGGACTCCGCGGCCACCCGCTTCGAGAAGCTGCTGCATGACAACCAGACGCCGGACACGGTCGCGGGAGTCCTCTCGTGCCTCAGGTTCTGGACGGAACGCGGCGGCACGCTCGCGTATGGGAGGAGGAGCGAGACCAGCTGCTCGCCCACGCTGTCCCTGCCCGGTACCCGGGCACGCTCGGTGTGGCCTCTCGCCCTGTACCCGGTGACCGGCACTGCCGAAGTGGTCTTCCAGCACCTCAAGCGTCGACCGCCCTTCGACGACGAGCAGCCCCGGCGCGAGCTCATGGGCCGCCTGAACGCCGTGCCGGGCATCGACCTCGCGGCGGCCAAGCTGGATCTGCGTCCCGCGTTCCCGCTGGAGGTGTTCGCCGAGCACGGAGAGGAACTCCGCGGCATTCTGGAGTGGTTCGCGCACACGGTCGAGGCGGGCGGGGCCCGCGCGGGCGCCGAAGAGGCCGCACGGGGCGACGGAGGCGCTGCATAGACTGCTGCCCGGTCCGGTGGTCCCCCCCCGCACCGAACCGCGGAACGGCCGCCCGTGAGGGGGAGGCGTGGAACCGCTGAGCGCCGAGGTCCGACGGAGACCGGGGGTTCACTCTCGACTTCGGTCTCGCGGTGCTCGCGGAACGCCGTACCGCCCTGACCACCACCGGTTACGGAGCAGGCCCGCAAGGGAATGGAATACCGCTGCCTGATCATCGCCGGAGCGGCTACGGCCGCCTTGCGAGGCGGTAGACCGCGTACGTGATGCCCAGAATGACGTCCACGCCGGCCCACAGGACGATGATCAGGCCCGCACCGATCGCGGTGCCGGCGTTCTCGGCGTCGTTGCAGCTCCGCCTGTCGAGCGTCCCGCAGTCCTCGGGGGTGCCCGAGCCGGAAACGATCCCGATGATCAGCCGGACCAGGAAGAAAATTTGGACACCCAAGAAGACCCACAGGAAGATCCGGTGCTTCGTGGGCGAGTGCCGACGCCCAGCATCTCTCCGCCCGCCGAGTTCGGCGCGCCTGGCGGAACGAGAAGAGCCTGACCGGCATAAATGCAGGTCAGGCCCTCAATCCGGAAGTGCCCCCGGCAGGATTCGAACCTGCGCACCCGGCTCCGGAGGCCGATGCTCTATCCCCTGAGCTACGGGGGCGAATCGCGGTGGTGCTTTGCGACGGGTGAAACACTACCAGCTCCCACGGGGTGTCCGTGAACAGGTATTCCGCCGCGCCTCCGCGCCTCTTCCTCCCGGTCGGGCGGGGCGGGGAAGCGGCGCGGTGAGGCGCCGGCCACCCGTCCGGGGCGGAAGTGGACAAAACCCGGACGCCACCCCTCCGGCGGACCTACTCTCGAAGGGTGTCAGGGGCGTACGGCCGCGTGCTTGTTGTCGACGACAACAAGGTCATCCGGCAGCTGATCAGGGTCAATCTCGAGCTGGAGGGCTTCGAGGTCGTGACCGCGGCCGATGGTGTCGAGGCCCTGGAGCTGGTCGCGAGCGTCCGCCCCGACGCCATCACCCTCGACGTCGTGATGCCCCGGCTGGACGGTCTGGAGACCGCCACCCGGCTGCGCTCCGACCCCCGCACCCGCCGTCTTCCCATCGTCGTCATCAGCGCCTGTACGCCCTACGAGGTCGACGCGGGGGTGGCGGCCGGGGTCGACGCGTTCCTGGCGAAGCCGTTCGAGCCGAGCGAACTGGTGCGGATCATGCGCCGGCTGGTGACCGGGGAGGAAGAGCCCTCGCCGGACGGGCGGCGCGGTGCCGGTCGGGCGGGGAGCACGGCCGGCTGACCGGAGGGGTGGGCCGGGACCGGCTGCCCCGCGCCGTGGAACCGGGCCCGGCTGACCGGATGGCGAAACCGGGTCGCAAAGTGCCCCCCTCTCTCACCTACGCTTGACCCGTGACCCCCGCCGACCTCTCCCGGACCGTGCTGCACGCCGTGCGCCGCGCGGTCGACGAGGATGCGTTGCGCGCGCCCGTGCCCGCGCGCGTGCGGGTGGAGCGGACGCGGCCCGGCGGAAGCGGCGACTACGCCTGCGCCGTCGCCCTCCAGCTCGCCGGGCCCGCCGCGCTGCCCGCCCTGGAGGTCGCCCGGATCCTGCGTGAACGCGTCGCCGCCGAGCCCGGCGTCGGGCGGGTCGAGATCACCGGGCCGGGGTTCCTGAGCTTCACCCTCGACGCCCCGGCCGAGAGCGACCGGGCCGTGCTCGCGGCCGTACGGGAACGGGGCCTCGCTTACGGCCACGGGGACGCGCTCCGGGACGAGATCCACCAGTTCCACCACGCGCGGGAGGTCCGTGCCGCCGTGACCGCCCAGACCGTGCGCCGACTCCTCGTCGCCCAGGGCGCCCGGGCCCGGACCACCTGCGCACAGGCGCCCGACCCGGACTGGGTCCGCCTCGGCGTCACCGTCGACACGCACGGGACGCCCCCCGTACCGCTCACCGAGATCCGGCCCGTCCCCGCCGGGGCCACCGCGGGTGAACTGCTGGAGCGGCTCGGGCCCGACGCGGCCCGCTGGGGGCTCCTGCGGGCCGCCGGACACGACCGCGCCGCCCTCGGCCCCGAACTGCTCGTCCAGGGCGAGGCCAACCCGCTCTTCCGCGTCCGTTACGCCCACGCCAGGGCCCGCGCCCTCACCCGCGGGGCCGTCCTCCTCGGCTTCACCGCCGAGGCAGCCCCGTACGGCGAAAGCCCCCCCGGGCCCACCCCGTACGACAGCGCCGCCCGCCCCCTGCTCGGCCTCATCGCCGACCACCCCGGCGTCCTCCTCGCCGGGGCCCGTCACCGCGCGCCCGACCGGGTCGCCCGGCAGCTGGAAGCCGTCGCGCACGCGTTCTTCGACTTCCACGACTCCTGCCCGCCCCTGCCCGCCGGTGACGAGAAACCCTCGGCCGCCCACCGCGCCCGGCTGGCCCTCGCCGAAGCCGCCGGGACGGTGCTGGCAGGCGGCCTGTCCCTGCTCGGCATCCGCGCGCCCGAACATCTCTGACGAGATCAGAAGAGACCCGAGAGAGCATCACGATGAGCCGCTCCGCACACCCCGCAGGCCCCCGTCACGCCGACGTCCTCCCCGAGGGGCACTACTCCGCCCCCGCCGCCGACCTCAACGTCCTCGACGAGAAGGTCTGGTCGCGCACCGTCACCCGTGACGCGGACGGCGCCCTCACCGTCGGCGGCATCGCCGTCGCCCGGCTCGCCGAGGAGTTCGGCACCCCCGCCTACTTCCTCGACGAGAGCGACTTCCGGGCCCGCTGCCGTGCCTGGGCCGACGCCTTCGGGCCCGACGCCGACGTCTTCTACGCCGGCAAGGCATTCCTCTCCCGCGCCGTCGTGCGCTGGCTCAAGGAGGAAGGGCTCAATCTCGACGTGTGCTCCGGCGGGGAGCTGACCACCGCTCTCGACGCCGGTATGCCCGCAGAGCGCATCGCCTTCCACGGCAACAACAAGACCGTCGCCGAGATCGAGCGCGCCGTCGAGGCCGGCGTCGGGCGGATCGTGCTCGACTCCTTCCAGGAGATCGTCCGCGTCGCCCGCATCGCCCAGCGCCACGGGGTGCGCCAGCGCGTGCAGATCCGCGTCACCGTCGGCGTCGAGGCCCACACCCACGAGTTCATCGCCACCGCGCACGAGGACCAGAAGTTCGGCATCGCGCTCGCCGACGGGCAGGCCGCCGAGGCCGTTCGCCGCGCGCTCTCGCTCGACGGCCTCGAACTCGTCGGCGTCCACTCCCACATCGGCTCGCAGATCTTCGACATGGCCGGTTTCGAGGTATCCGCCCGGCGTGTGGTGCAGCTGCTCGCCGAGATCCGCGACGAGCACGGCGTCGAGCTCCCCGAGATCGACCTCGGCGGCGGCCTCGGCATCGCGTACACCTCCGACGACGACCCCCGCGAGCCGCACGAGATCGCCAAGGCGCTCAGCGCCATCGTCACCCGCGAGTGCGAGTCGGCGAAGCTGCGCACCCCCCGGATCTCCGTCGAGCCGGGCCGCGCCATCGTCGGCCCCACCGCGTTCACGCTGTACGAGGTCGGCACGATCAAGCCCCTGGAAGGGCTGCGGACGTACGTCAGCGTCGACGGCGGCATGTCGGACAACATCCGCACCGCGTTGTACGACGCCGAGTACAGCGTCGCGCTGGTCTCCCGCACCTCGGACGCCGAACCGATGCTCGTCCGGGTCGTCGGCAAGCACTGCGAGAGCGGCGACATCGTGGTCAAGGACGCCTTCCTCCCCGCCGACCTGGCCCCCGGCGACCTGATCGCCGTCCCCGCCACCGGCGCGTACTGCCGTTCCATGGCGAGCAACTACAACCACGCGCTGCGCCCGCCGGTCGTCGCGGTGCGCGACGGCGAGGCACGTGTGATCGTCCGGCGCGAGACGGAGGAAGATCTCCTGCGTCTCGATGTCGGCTGATGAAATAGTCATCTCAGGATCCGGACAGGGGTCAGAAACTCCCGTCCGGTGAGTGAGACTGGTCCCCAATGAGCATGGCTCTCCGGCGACGGGAGGGGCGGGAGAAGGAGCGGTGCTGGGTGCGTGCCCAGCACCGCGACGCCCCCCCGATCGCCGGAGGGTCCAGGTATGAGAAACGAGGTCGGATGATGCGTACGCGTCCGCTGAAGGTGGCGCTGCTGGGCTGTGGTGTGGTCGGCTCAGAGGTGGCGCGCATCATGACGACGCACGCCGACGACCTCGCGGCGCGCATCGGCGCGCCCGTCGAGCTCGCCGGTGTGGCCGTCCGCCGGCCCTCGAAGGTGCGTGAGGGCATCGACCCCGCACTGATCACCACCGACGCGACCGCGCTCGTGCGGCGCGGCGACATCGACGTCGTCGTCGAGGTCATCGGGGGCATCGAGCCCGCCCGTACGCTCATCACGACCGCGTTCGAGCACGGCGCCGGCGTCGTCTCCGCGAACAAGGCGCTGCTCGCCGAGGACGGCGCGGCCCTGCACGCCGCCGCCGAGAAGTACGGCCGCGACCTCTACTACGAGGCCGCCGTCGCCGGCGCCATCCCGCTGGTGCGGCCGCTGCGCGAGTCGCTCGCGGGCGACAAGGTCAACCGGGTGCTCGGCATCGTCAACGGCACGACCAACTTCATCCTCGACAAGATGGACACCAGCGGCGCCGGTTACTCCGAGGCGCTCGACGAGGCCACCGCCCTCGGGTACGCCGAGGCCGACCCGACCGCCGACGTCGAGGGCTTCGACGCCGCCGCGAAGGCCGCGATCCTCGCCGGGATCGCCTTCCACACCCGCGTGAAGATCGGCGACGTGCACCGCGAGGGCATCACCGAGGTCACCGCCGCCGACATCGCCTCCGCCCGCCGCATGGGTTGCACGGTCAAACTGCTGGCCATCTGCGAGCGCGCCGCCGACGGGGCCTCCGTCACCGCCCGCGTCCACCCCGCGATGATCCCGCTCAGCCACCCGCTGGCCTCCGTCCGCGAGGCGTACAACGCGGTGTTCGTCGAAGCCGAGGCCGCCGGACAGCTCATGTTCTACGGGCCCGGCGCAGGCGGCTCCCCGACCGCCTCCGCGGTCCTCGGCGACCTCGTCGCGGTCTGCCGCAACAAACTGGGCGAGGCCACCGGACCCGGTGAGTCCGCCTACACGCGTCTGCCGGTCAGCCCCATGGGCGAGGTCGTCACGCGCTACCACATCAGCCTCGACGTGGCCGACAAGCCGGGCGTGCTCGCCCAGGTCGCGACGGTCTTCGCCGAGCAGGGCGTATCGATCGATACGGTCCGCCAGCAGGGAAAGGACGGCGAGGCATCGCTCGTCGTCGTCACCCACCGCGCGCCCGACGCCGCCCTCTCCGGGACCGTCGAAGCGCTGCGCAAGCTCGACACCGTGCGCGGTGTCGCCAGCATCATGCGTGTTGAAGGGGAGTAAAGGACCCATGACCAGCAAGGGCACCCACCAGTGGCGCGGCATCATCGAGGAGTACCGGGACCGGCTTCCGGTCACGGCGACGACGCCGGTCGTCACGCTTCGTGAGGGCGGCACGCCGCTTGTACCGGCGCAGGTCCTCTCCGAGCGCACGGGCTGCGAGGTGCACCTCAAGGTCGAGGGCGCCAACCCCACCGGATCCTTCAAGGACCGCGGCATGACCATGGCCATCACCCGGGCCAAGGAGGAGGGGGCGAAGGCCGTCATCTGCGCCTCCACCGGCAACACCTCCGCCTCCGCCGCGGCGTACGCGGTGCGCGCGGGGATGGTCTGCGCCGTCCTCGTACCGCAGGGCAAGATCGCGCTCGGCAAGATGGGCCAGGCCCTCGTGCACGGCGCCAAGATCCTCCAGGTCGACGGAAACTTCGACGACTGCCTGACCCTGGCCCGCGCGCTCTCGGACAACTACCCGGTGGCGCTGGTCAATTCGGTCAACCCGGTCCGTATCGAGGGCCAGAAGACCGCCGCGTTCGAGATCGTCGACGCGCTCGGCGACGCCCCCGACATCCACGTCCTGCCGGTCGGCAACGCGGGCAACATCACCGCGTACTGGAAGGGGTACACCGAGTACGCCGGTGACGGCGTCTCCAGCCGGTCCCCGCGCATGTGGGGCTTCCAGGCCTCCGGTTCCGCGCCCATCGTGCGCGGCGAGGTCGTCAAGGACCCGTCCACCATCGCCACCGCGATCCGCATCGGGAACCCGGCCTCCTGGAACTACGCGCTCGCCGCGCGGGACGAGTCGGGCGGCTTCATCGACGAGGTGACGGACCGGCAGATCCTGTCCGCGTACCGGCTGTTGGCCTCCCAGGAGGGCGTCTTCGTGGAGCCCGCGTCGGCCGCGTCCGTCGCGGGTCTGCTCAAGGCCGCCGAGGAGGGCAGGGTCGACCCCGGGCAGAGGATCGTCTGCACGGTCACCGGCAACGGCCTCAAGGACCCGGACTGGGCCGTCGCGGGCGCCCCGCAGCCGGTCACGGTCCCGGTCGACGCGGCCACCGCCGCCGAGAGGCTCGGCCTCGTCTGAGCCGGCGCCGGACGGGCCGCTGCAGCCGCCGCGGCCCAGGGTCCGCCGGCCCCGGCGGCGCCACCCCGCCGCCCGTGGCGATGCCATCCGGCCAACCGTGACAACCCAGCTCAACCGCCCTCTTTCCGGGGCGGAGAGCGCATAGGAGGTGGGCGACACGCATCGTGCGCCTCCTGTGCGCCCTATGTCGCGACAGAACCTTCCTTCGATAAGCTGTACCCCATCCGCCCGACACCCGCCCGACGGTCCGCTGCGGTACGGCAGCCGTCGTGGGCGAACGCGAGGCGGGCCACCGGATCCCCTGTACACCCCGGTGCGCACTGTGTCCCGCCCCCGTCCCCCGCAGACCCCGCCGCAGATCCACCGCACTGCATCCCCGCCGCCTTACAAGGAGTGGTCCGACCGATGGCCGGTCCCGCGTTCCGAGCCGCCGCCGTCCGGGTGCGCGTCCCCGCCACCAGCGCCAACCTGGGGCCGGGGTTCGACGCCCTCGGTCTCTCGCTGGGGCTGTACGACGACGTCGTCGTCCGGGTCGCCGACTCCGGACTGCACATCGACATCGCAGGTGAGGGCAGCGAGAGCCTGCCCCGCGACGAGAGCCACCTGCTCGTGCGCTCCCTGCGCACCGCGTTCGACCTGCTCGGCGGCCAGCCCCGCGGGCTGGAGATCGTCTGTGCCAACCGCATCCCGCACGGCCGCGGCCTCGGCTCCTCCTCCGCCGCCATCTGCGCCGGAATCGTCGCCGCCCGCGCCGTGACGTCCGGCGGCGACGCACGCCTCGACGACGCGGCCCTGCTGGAGCTGGCGACCGAGATCGAGGGGCACCCCGACAACGTCGCGGCCTGCCTGCTCGGCGGATTCACCCTCGCCTGGATGGACGGCGGCTCGGCCCGGGCGATCCGGATGGACCCCGCCGACTCCGTGGTGCCCGTCGTCTTCGTGCCCGGACGCCCGGTGCTCACCGAGACGGCGCGCGGTCTGCTCCCGCGCACCGTCCCGCACGTCGACGCGGCCCTCAACGCCGGCCGGGCGGCGCTGCTCGTCGAAGCCCTGACCCGCCGCCCCGAGCTGCTGCTCGCCGCCACCGAGGACCGGATCCACCAGGAATACCGGGGCCCGGCCATGCCGGAGAGCGTGGAGCTGGTGCACCGCCTGCGCGCCGACGGCGTGCCCGCGGTCATCTCCGGCGCCGGACCCACGGTCCTCGCGCTGACGGAGGAGGGTTCGGCCGACAAGGTCGCCCGACTGGCGGGGGAGGGCTGGGCGGCGAATCGGCTGGCCCTCGACGCGACAGGCGCGAGTGTGCTGCCGCTGGCCGCATAACCGCATGTGATTACCGGTGAGCGAGAGGGGGAATGTTTGTTGGAGCCGGTAGTGTTAACCTCAAGTCTGCAACCGACGTCTTTGAGGCGCGTTGCTTCGTGTCCCCCTCCGGGACCACCATTCTTCCGGGAGCCTCCCCAACTGCCTGAGCAGCCTGCCTGAGCAGTTTCGAGCACGCTCCGGAACCGGCACGACACCCCTCGCTCGTCCAGGAGTGGGCCGAGCAGGGGGATCTCGCGCCGGACCCCGCACGTTCATCTCTCCGCCGTACCCGGCGGACCACCGCCCCGGCAAGGTCCGCGATCCAGCAAGATCAACAGACCGCAGTCGGACAGCACAACCGGTCGCCGAGCCAGAAGGCCGACGTCCGCTCCAGGGAAGGACCCTTCGTGAGCGACACCACCGATCTGATGGGCGTGACTGCCGACAAGAACGTCGACAGCGCCGCGCCCGCCGAAGGTGCTGCCACTGGCACCACCGCACGGCGCCGCCGCTCCGGCACCGGCCTCGAGGGCATGGTCCTGGCCGAGCTGCAGCAGGTCGCGTCCGGCCTCGGCATCAGGGGCACCGCGCGCATGCGCAAGAGCCAGCTGATCGAGGTCATCAAGGAGGCGCAGGCGGGTGGCGGATCCGCCGCCCCCAAGGCCTCCTCCAAGGCCGCAGAGGCCCCCGCCGAGGCGGAGAGCAAGCCCAAGCGCCGCGCGACCTCGAAGGCGCGCACCGGGGACGAGGGCGCCGCTGCCGCCGCCGAGAAGAGCACGGCCGCCCAGCAGCAGATCGACATCCCCGGCCAGCCGGCCAGCGACGACCAGCCCGCGGGCGAGCGCCGTCGCCGCCGTGCCACCGCGCAGGCGGGCAGCCCTGACACCAAGACCGAGGCGAAGACCGAGGTCAAGGCCAAGGCGGAGCCCCAGGCCGAGCAGAAGACCGAGGAGCGGGCCGAGCCCAAGGGCGACGCCCGGGCCGAGAACGCCACCGACACGGCCGAGGGCCGTCGTGGTGACCGCCAGGGCCGTGACCGCGGTGACCGCGAGGGCCGCCGTGAGCGTCAGCGCGACCGCCGCGGCAAGGGCGACGACCAGGGCCAGCAGGGCGGCGGCGGGCAGCGCCCGCAGCGCCAGGGCCAGGGCCAGGGGCAGGGTCAGCAGAACCGTGACAACGGTCCGCAGGACGACTTCGACGACGAGGCGGGCGGCCGGCGCGGCCGTCGTGGCCGCTACCGCGACCGCCGCGGCCGCCGTGGGCGCGACGACTTCGCCGGCGACGTGCAGGTGGCCGAGGACGACGTCCTGATCCCCGTCGCGGGCATCCTGGACATCCTCGACAACTACGCGTTCATCCGGACCTCCGGCTACCTGCCGGGCCCGAACGACGTGTACGTCTCGCTCGCCCAGGTCCGCAAGAACGGCCTGCGCAAGGGCGACCACGTCACCGGCGCGGTGCGCCAGCCCAAGGACGGCGAGCGGCGCGAGAAGTTCAACGCGCTGGTCCGCCTCGACTCGGTCAACGGCATGGCGCCGGAGTCCGGCCGGGGCCGCCCCGAGTTCCAGAAGCTGACCCCGCTCTACCCGCAGGACCGGCTCCGTCTGGAGACCGACTCCAACATCCTGACGACGCGGATCATCGACCTGGTGGCCCCGATCGGCAAGGGCCAGCGCGGGCTCATCGTCGCCCCGCCGAAGACCGGCAAGACGATGATCCTCCAGGCCATCGCCAACGCGATCACGGTCAACAGCCCCGAGTGCCACCTGATGGTCGTCCTGGTCGACGAGCGTCCGGAAGAGGTCACCGACATGCAGCGGTCGGTGAAGGGCGAGGTCATCTCCTCGACCTTCGACCGTCCCGCCGAGGACCACACCACCGTCGCCGAGCTGGCCATCGAGCGCGCCAAGCGTCTCGTCGAGCTGGGTCACGACGTGGTCGTCCTGCTGGACTCGATCACCCGCCTGGGCCGCGCGTACAACCTCGCGGCGCCGGCCTCCGGCCGCATCCTCTCCGGTGGTGTCGACTCGACCGCGCTGTACCCCCCGAAGCGTTTCTTCGGCGCCGCGCGCAACATCGAGGACGGCGGCTCGCTGACCATCCTGGCCACCGCGCTCGTCGAGACCGGCTCGCGCATGGACGAGGTGATCTTCGAGGAGTTCAAGGGCACCGGCAACATGGAGCTCAAGCTCGACCGGAAGCTCTCGGACAAGCGCATCTTCCCGGCGGTGGACGTCGACGCGTCCTCCACCCGTAAGGAGGAGATCCTGCTCGGCACCGACGAGCTGGCGGTCGTCTGGAAGCTGCGCCGGGTGCTGCACGCGCTCGACCAGCAGCAGGCGATCGAGCTCCTCCTGGACCGGATGAAGAAGACCCAGTCCAACGCGGAGTTCCTGCTCCAGATCCAGAAGACGACGCCCGGCAGCGGAAACGGCAACGACTGACGCAGCCCTCGGCGGTTTTCCCAACCGCCCCTTGAATCCGCCCCGTTACTTCGGTGACGGGGCGGATTTCTGCATGTAATATCAATTCGCCGTCACTCTCCCCCCACTTACGGCACCTCCACTTGATGCCCCTGGATAACGGGAGACTTGCGTGCGCATATCGCGCCATGCCGGATCAGTACGAATCATCGGCCGCCTGGCGGCCGTCGGTGCCGCGACGTTGGCACTGCTGGGCGGCGGCCTGACCGTCGGGGCCCAGGCCGCGGAGAACGGTGAACGCTTCCTGCCGCCGAAGGGCGTCGAGGTGGTGAGCCCGCAGAAGCTCTCGCCGAAGATCATCGGCGGCAGCAACACCGCCTTCAAGGACGCGCCTTGGATGGTGCAGCTGCTTTTCGAGTACGACAACGACGGGCTGTTCTACTTCACCTGCGGTGGCACTCTCGTCGCCCCCAACAAGGTGATGACGGCCGCCCACTGCGTCACCGACGAGAATGGCAACGCCCTCGATATGGTCAACCGGGGCATGGTGCTCGCGGGAACGGCCAAACTGGCGGGCGGAGCCACGGACGAAGGGACCGCTGTAGGCATATCCCGCTCCTATTTCGCGGGTTCGTACAACGCGGCCGAGATCGACAACGACATCGCGCTCCTGACGCTCTCCAAGCCCTTGAACTACACCCCGGCGCAGCCCGCTTCGTACGGCGACACCGCCCGGTACGTCGCGGGGACGAAGGCCACCACCTACGGCTGGGGCATGACCGGATCGGACTGGGACTTCTCGCCCCTGTCGGACACCCTGCTGCGGCTGGAGCAGCCGCTGCGCTCGGACGCCGAGTGCTCCGAGAACCTCGACGGCGCCATCGGCGTCCCGGGCGCCTACAAGGCCGGCCACATGATCTGCGCGGGCATCGGCGGCACCGGCAACGACTCCACCGGGAAGGCCACCTGCCCCGGTGACTCCGGCGGCCCGATGTTCGTCTCCGGACGCATCATCGGCATCACCTCCTGGGGCCCCGCCAACAGCGTCGAGGCGTGCAACCTGAGCGGCACGTACGACGCGTACACGAAGGTGTCGACCTACTACCGGTCGATCCAGCCCCGTATCGACGACACCAGCTTCAGCGGTGACCACCGGGCCGACGTGTTCGCCCGTTCCACCGGCTCCACCGCGTACACCTTCCCCTCCTCCGGTGAGAAGCTCGCGGCGCGCAAGGTGCTCGCCGGGTCCTACAGCGCGTACAACCTGTTCATCCAGACGGACCTCGACCGGGACGGCTACCAGGACCTGATCGCCCGGCAGGCCTCGACCGGGGACGTCTACTGGCTGCACCGCTCGGCGAGCAGCTCGACCTATGCCAAGACGAAGATCTTCAGCAACTGGAAGACGGTCCGGGCGATCGTCGCCCCGGGCGATGTGAACAACGACGGCAAGGGCGACATCCTGGCCGTCACGTCCACGGGCGACCTCATGACGTACCCGAGCTACGGCAACGGCAAGTTCAACACGCCGGTGAAGTCGGCGACCGGCTACCAGGCCTACAACCAGGTGCGCGGACACGGCGACCTCACCTATGACGGCAAGAACGACCTGCTGGTCCGCCGCGGCGGGACGAACGACCTCTACCTGGTCAAGGGCACCGGCAAGTCCACGGCCCCCTTCGAGGAACCGGTCAAGGTCCGCAGCAACTGGTCGACGTACAACCTCCTGATCACGCCGGGCGATGTGAACGGCGACGCCAAGTCCGACCTCGTGGCCCGCTCCACCGCCGGCGACCTGTACCTCCTCAAGGGCACCGGTAAGGCCGACTCGGAGATCTTCGCCACACAGATCAAGCTCGGCAGCGGCTGGAACAGCTACTACACCGTCGGCTGAACCCCCAGGTGAACGCCGCCTCACGGCTCGTACGCCCATGAGACCCGTGGCCCCCGTCCTCCGACGGGGGCCACGGGCACGTATGCAACCCTTCTTGGTGCTTCGGCCGTCCTCAAGGACAGCCGACCGCGCGTGGAACACCACGGCAGGGGGCAGACGGGCAAACAGGAGTGACGAGGGAGACGCGTGAGCGAGCAGAGCAGGGGCACGGGCCGCATACGCGGCACCGGCAGCCGACGGAGGAAGCCGAGCCGCCGGCACCGTGCCAAGGTCGTCGCGGCCTGGACGGTGGCAGGGGTCGTGGTCGTCGGCGGGGCGGGTGTCGGCTACGCGTACATGGCCCTCGACGGCAACCTCTCCAGCATCGACATCGACGCCAAGCTGGGCACCGACCGCCCCGACGACGTGGACGACGGCTCGCAGGACATCCTGGTGCTGGGCTCCGACTCGCGCTCCGGCGACAACGGCAAGTACGGCCAGGACGAGGGCGCGGCCCGCTCGGACACGGCGATGGTCGTCCACGTCGACAAGGGCCACAAGTCAGCGAGCGTCGTCTCGATACCGCGCGACACCCTGATCGAGCGCCCCGCCTGCGAGAGCGACACCACCGGCGACCGGGTCCCCGCCGAGCACCGGGCGATGTTCAACACCGCCTACGAGGTCGGCGGGCCCGCCTGCGCGGTCAAGACCGTCGAGTCGATGTCCGGCATCCGCATGGACCACTACCTGGAAGTCGACTTCACCGGCTTCAAGAAGCTCATCGACGAGCTCGGCGGCGTCGAGATCACCACGAAGACCGCGATCGACGACCCCAAGAGCCACCTCGACCTGGAGCCCGGCACCCACACCCTGAACGGCGAGGAGTCCCTCGGGCTCGTCCGTACCCGCAAGAGCGTCGGCGACGGCAGCGACCTGGGACGCATCCAGCTCCAGCAGGCGTTCATCAAGGCGCTCATGGAGCAGACGAAGAGCGTCGGGGTGTTCTCCAGCCCCAAGAAGCTCTACGGTCTCGCGGACGCCGCCACCAAGGCCGTCACCACCGACTCCGGACTCGGCTCCGTCAAGAAGCTCACCGGATTCGCGGGCGGCCTCAAGGGGCTCGGCGCCGACAACGTCCACATGGTGACCCTGCCCGTGGAGTACGACCCCGCCGACCCGAACCGCGTCCTGCCGCAGGAGAAGGCCGGCCGGCAGGTCTGGGCCGCGCTCCGGAACGACCGGCCGATCCCCGCCTCCGCCACCGAGAAGTCGGCCGGCGACAAGGGCGAGGCCGCGAAGGTCGTCGAGTAGTCCACCGGTCACCCCCGGTGCCCGGCCGGGGGCCGGGAATACCAGCGCTCCGCCCCCGGTTTTGGGAGATACGGCCGGTCCTGGCAGACTGGTACGTCGGCCCCGGTTCACGGCCCCGCAAATCCGCGCGGACGACCCGGCGCCCTCCCGAAACTAGGAGACACCTTGAAGCGCGACATCCACCCCGAGTACGTCGAGACGCAGGTCAGCTGCACCTGCGGTGCGTCGTTCACCACCCGGAGCACCATCGACAACGGCACCATCCGTGCCGACGTCTGCTCCGAGTGCCACCCGTTCTACACGGGCAAGCAGAAGATCCTCGACACCGGCGGCCGTGTGGCCCGCTTCGAGGCCCGCTTCGGCAAGGCTGCCGGCTCCGCCAGCAAGTAGCGAGCCACTGCGCCGGTTCCTGGCGCCCTCTTCCCGGGGGCGTCGGAACCGGCGTTTTTTCCGGTCGGGTGTCCGGGGGAGACCTGCCGGACGCCCCACCGGGCAGTCACGCCCTCCAGCAGGCCCGCAGATTTCAGACCCACCAGGAGCCCCCGCATGTTCGAGGCGGTCGAGGAACTGATCGGCGAACACGCCGATCTCGAGAAGAAGCTCGCCGACCCGTCGGTCCACACCGACCAGGCCAACGCGCGCAAGCTGAACAAGCGCTACGCGGAGCTGACCCCGATCGTCTCCACGTACCGGACGTGGAAGCAGACCGGCGACGACATCGGGACCGCCCGCGAGTTCGCCGCGGACGACCCCGACTTCGCCGCCGAGGTCAAGGAGCTGGAGAAGCAGCGCGAGGAGATCACGGAGAAGCTCCGCCTCCTCCTCGTCCCGCGCGACCCCAGCGACGACAAGGACGTCCTCCTGGAGATCAAGGCGGGCGCCGGCGGTGACGAGTCCGCCCTGTTCGCCGGCGACCTGCTGCGCATGTACCTGCGCTACGCCGAGCGCGTCGGCTGGAAGACCGAGATCATCGACTCCACCGAGTCCGAACTCGGCGGCTACAAGGACGTCCAGGTCGCGGTCAAGACCAAGGGCGGCAACGGCGCCACCGAGCCCGGCCAGGGCGTCTGGGCCCGGATGAAGTACGAGGGCGGCGTGCACCGTGTGCAGCGCGTGCCCTCCACCGAGTCCCAGGGCCGCATCCACACCTCAGCCGCGGGCGTGCTCGTCACCCCCGAGGCCGAGGAGGTCGACGTCGAGATCCACGCCAACGACCTGCGCATCGACGTCTACCGCTCCTCCGGCCCCGGCGGCCAGTCCGTCAACACGACCGACTCCGCCGTCCGCATCACGCACCTGCCGACCGGTGTCGTCGCCTCCTGCCAGAACGAGAAGAGCCAGCTCCAGAACAAGGAGCAGGCCATGCGCATCCTGCGGTCCCGGCTGCTCGCCGCAGCCCAGGAGGCCGCCGAGCAGGAAGCCTCCGACGTCCGCCGCAGCCAGGTCCGTACCGTCGACCGCTCCGAGAAGATCCGGACGTACAACTTCCCGGAAAACCGCATCTCGGACCACCGCGTGGGCTTCAAGGCGTACAACTTGGACCAGGTGCTCGACGGCGAGCTCGACGCGGTCATCCAGGCGTGCGTCGACGCCGACTCCGCCGCCAAGCTCGCCAACGCGTAAGCGACCCGCCCGCCCCGCACACCCCGTACGGAGAACCGCGATGAACCTGCTGCTCGCCGAGGTGGCCCAGGCCACCCAGCGGCTGGCCGACGCCGGTGTCCCCTCACCGCGTTTCGACGCCGAGGAACTCGCGGCCTTCGTCCACGGGGTGAAGCGGGGCGCGCTCCACACGGTCCCCGACAGCGACTTCGACGCCCGCTACTGGGAGGCCATCGCCCGCCGCGAGGCCCGCGAACCCCTCCAGCACATCACCGGCCGCGCCTTCTTCCGCTACCTGGAGCTCCAGGTAGGACCCGGCGTCTTCGTGCCCCGCCCGGAGACCGAGTCGGTCGTCGGCTGGGCCATAGACGCCGTCCGCGCGATGGACGTCGTCGAACCCGTCGTCGTCGACCTGTGCACCGGATCGGGCGCCATCGCGCTCGCCATGGCCCAGGAGGTCCCCCGCTCCCGCGTCCACGCCGTGGAGCTCTCCGAGGACGCCCTCAGGTGGACGCGGAAGAACGCCGAGGGGTCCAGGGTCACCGTCCACAAGGGAGACGCCCTGAGCGCCCTTCCCGAGCTCGACGGCCAGGTCGACCTGGTGATCTCCAACCCGCCGTACATCCCGCTCACCGAATGGGAGTACGTCGCCCCCGAGGCCCGCGACCACGACCCGGAGATGGCCCTGTTCTCCGGCGAGGACGGCCTCGACACCATCCGAGGCATCGAACGCACCGCCCACCGCCTGCTGCGCCCCGGCGGCCTCGTCGTCATCGAGCACGCCGACACCCAGGGCGGCCAGGTCCCCTGGATCTTCACCGAGGAGCGGGGCTGGGCCGACGCGGCCGACCACCCCGACCTCAACAAGCGCCCCCGGTTCGCCACCGCCCGCAAGGCCATGCCGTGACCGGCCCCCGGCACCACCACCCGTACCCGCACCTGTCCGAGGAGGCCGGCTGATGGCTCGGCGATACGACTGCAACGACGCCACCGACCGGACCACCGGGCTGCGCGAGGCCGCATCGGCCGTCCGCCGGGGCGAACTGGTCGTGCTGCCCACCGACACCGTCTACGGGATCGGTGCGGACGCCTTCACCGCGGAGGCCGTCGCGGACCTGCTGGACGCCAAGGGCCGTGGCCGCAACATGCCCACCCCCGTCCTCATCGGCTCCCCGAACACCCTGCACGGCCTGGTCACCGACTTCTCCGAGGAGGCCTGGGAGCTCGTCGACGCCTTCTGGCCCGGCGCCCTCACCCTCGTCGCCCGGCACCAGCCCTCCCTCCAGTGGGACCTCGGCGACACCCGGGGCACCGTCGCGATCCGGATGCCGCTGCACCCGGTCGCCATCGAGCTGCTCACCGAGGTCGGCCCGATGGCGGTCTCCAGCGCCAACCTCACCGGACACCCCTCGCCCGAGGACTGCGACGCCGCCCAGGGCATGCTCGGCGACTCCGTCTCCGTCTACCTCGACGGCGGCCCGACGCCCGGCATCGTGCCGTCCTCCATCGTCGACGTCACCGGCGCCACCCCGGTCCTGCTGCGCGCCGGCGCCCTCTCCGCGGAGGAGCTGCGCAAGGTGGTCCCCGACCTTGAGGTGGCCAATTGACCGCCCCCGAGGGGCGTGGCATAGCGGGGCGGACCGACACCTTCCGCATCCTCCACGTCAGCACCGGCAACGTCTGCCGCTCGCCCATCACCGAGCGGCTGACCCGCCATGCCCTGGTGGACCGCCTCGGCGACCCGCTCAGCGGCGGCCTGATCGTGGAGAGCGCCGGCACCTGGGGCCATGAGGGCGCCCCCATGGAGGCCAACGCCGAGGTCGTCCTCGCCGACTTCGGCGCGGACGCCAGCGGTTTCGTCGGCCGCGAACTGCTCGACGAGCACGTCATCCGTGCCGACCTGGTCCTCACCGCCACCCGCGACCACCGCGCCCAGGTCATCTCCATGGGCCACTCCGCGGGCCTGCGCACCTTCACGCTCAAGGAGTTCACCCGGCTGGTCCGGGCGATAGACCCGGCCACCCTGCCCGACCCGCGCGACGAGGGCGTCGTCGAGCGCGCCCGCGCCCTGGTGCGCGCCGCCGCAGCGCTGCGCGGCTGGCTGCTGGCCCCGACCGCCGAGGCGGACGAGGTCTACGACCCCTACGGCGCGCCCATCACCTTCTTCCGCTCCATCGGCGACGAGATCAACCAGGCCCTCGACCCGGTCGTCACCGCGCTCACCGGCGTACCCGCCCCGCACTGACCGGCTCTCCCGCGCCGTGCGGTACGCCGGTGCGCCGACCGGCGTACGGCACCCTCCGACAGCGGGCACGCCGCCCCGCCCCGGCGTACGTTGGAGCTGACACCGGCACCCCTCGCCGGCGCACCCACCTCCAGGCCCGGAGCCGTCCCATGCCGGTCACCTCTCCCGCCGCACCCGCGGCCGCGCCGCCCGCGCCCCACCGCCCCGACGCCCTGCCCCAGGACTTCGGCACGCTGCTGAGCCAGGACCCGGAGATCGCCGGGATCCTGCTCGCGGAGCGGGACCGGCAGGCGGGCGCCCTCCAGCTGATCGCCGCCGAGAACTTCACCTCGCCCGCGGTCCTGGCCGCCCTCGGCTCCCCGCTCGCCAACAAGTACGCCGAGGGGTACCCGGGCGCCCGCCACCACGGCGGCTGCGAGCAGGCGGACGCCGCCGAACGCATCGCCGTACGCCGGGCCACCGCTCTTTTCGGCGCCGAACACGCCAACGTCCAGCCGCACTCCGGCTCCTCCGCCGTCCTCGCCGCCTACGCGGCGCTGCTGCGCCCCGGTGACACGGTCCTCGCGATGGGACTCCCGTCCGGGGGGCATCTCACCCACGGGGCGCCGGGCAACTTCTCCGGCCGCTGGTTCGACTTCGTCGGCTACGGGGTCGACCCGGGCACCGGGCTCATCGACCACACCCGGCTCCGCGCCCTGGCCCGCGCCCGCCGCCCGAAGGCCATCGTCTGCGGCTCCATCTCCTATCCCCGCCACCCCGACTACGCGCTGTTCCGGGAGATCGCCGACGAGGTCGGGGCGTATCTGATCGTGGACGCCGCCCACCCGATGGGGCTGATCGCCGGGGGAGCGGCGCCGAACCCGGTCCCGTACGCCGATGTGGTCTGCGCCACCACGCACAAGGTGCTGCGCGGACCGCGCGGCGGCATGATCCTGTGCGGCGCCGAGCTGGCGGAGCGGATCGACCGGGCGGTGTTCCCGTTCACCCAGGGCGGGGCGCAGATGCACACGGTGGCGGCGAAGGCGGTCGCGTTCGGAGAGGCGGCCACCCCCGCGTACACGCTCTACGCCCACCAGGTCGTCGCCCACGCCCGGGTCCTCGCCGCCGGTCTGGAGGCGGAGGGCTTCGAGGTGACGACGGGCGGCACGGACACCCACATCGTCGTCGCGGACCCGGCCCCGCTCGGTGTCGACGGCCGAACCGCCCGTGAGCGCCTGGCGGCGGCCGGTATGGTCCTCGACACGTGCGCCCTGCCGCACGGGGAGGCCCGGGGCATCCGGCTCGGCACCGCCGCCGTCACCACGCAGGGCATGGACGACGGGGACATGGCCCGCATCGCGGCCCTGTTCGGAGCGGCCGTGCGGGAGCCGGGCGATGTGAGCCCGATCGCGGCGGAGGCCCGGGCGCTGGCGGAGCGGAATCCTCCCTACCCGGGGTAGGCGAGGCGCATGGAACCATCACCCGTACCGTTGAGTCCTTGTATCAGAGACTAGGGTGTGGGGCTGAGATGGCCGGCGAAACCTGTGGGGCAGCCCGTGCGTGATTACCTGCTGACGCTCTGTGTCACGGCAGCGGTGACCTATCTGCTGACCGGACCGGTGCGTAAGTTCGCCATCGCGATCGGGGCGATGCCCGCGATCCGTGCGCGCGACGTCCACCGGGAGCCGACACCCCGGCTCGGTGGCATCGCCATGTTCGGCGGGCTGTGTGCGGGGCTGATCGTCGCCGACCACCTGTTCAATCTGCAGGGTGTCTTCGAACTCTCCAACGAGCCACGGGCGTTGCTCTCCGGAGCCGCCCTGATCTGGCTGATCGGCGTACTCGACGACAAGTTCGAGATCGACGCCCTGATCAAGCTCGGAGGTCAGATGATCGCCGCCGCCGTCATGGTCATCCAGGGGCTCACGATCCTGTGGCTGCCGATCCCGGGCGTGGGCACGGTCGCCCTCACCCAGTGGCAGGGCACGCTGCTCACGGTGGCGCTGGTCGTCATCACGATCAACGCGGTCAACTTCGTCGACGGCCTGGACGGGCTCGCGGCGGGCATGGTGTGCATCGCCTCGGCGGCGTTCTTCCTGTACGCCTACCGGCTCTGGATGGGTTACGGGATCGAGGCGGCGGCCCCCGCGACGCTCTTCGCGGCGATCCTGATGGGCATGTGCCTCGGTTTCCTGCCGCACAACATGCATCCGGCGCGGATCTTCATGGGCGACTCGGGCTCGATGCTGATCGGCCTGGTGCTGGCGGCGGGCGCGATCTCGATCACGGGCCAGGTCGACCCGGACAACATGCAGATCTTCTTCGAGGGCAGTGAGCGCGGGGCCACCCACGCGATGTTCCCGGTCTTCATCCCGCTGCTCCTCCCGCTGACGATCATCGCGATCCCGGCCGCCGACCTGATCCTGGCCATCGTCCGGCGTACCTGGAACGGGCAGTCGCCGTTCGCCGCCGACCGGGGCCACCTCCACCACCGGCTGCTGGAGATCGGGCACTCGCACAGCAGGGCCGTGCTGATCATGTACTTCTGGTCCGCCCTGATCGCCTTCGGCACGGTCAGCTACTCGGTGCACTCGGCCTCCATGTGGATCGTGTTCGTGATCGTGGGGGCGAGCGCGGTCGGTCTGATCCTGTTGCTGATGCCGCGGTTCACCCCGCGTACCCCGCACTGGGCCAACCGCTTCGTGCCGCCGCGTTACCGCCACGGTGCCACCGACCAGGCCGCCTCCTCGCCCTCCTGCGGCGAGGAGCCGACACCCGTCGCCTCCGGGGCCCAACAGGGCGCGGGGGGCGCTCAGATGGGCGAGGAAGCCGCCGACCGGGCCCCTGTGGCGGTCGGGGTGGCCGGCGTCAACGGCGCTACCGCGATCGGCGCTCGTTCGCGGTTCCCCGATCGCCGTTCCCTCGACTCCTCTCGTTGACGCATACGGAAGTCGCGGTGCATTAGCAGACATTGCGACGGCTCGTCGTGCACACACGCGCGGGTTAACTCTCATGTGTGACAGTTGGCACACTTTCCAGGTAAAGACCTCATCAAATAGTTTGTGATACCGTTCACGAGACCCGGTGACGGAGCCGAAGGACCCTAGTGAGACGGTCCCTTGGCCTGGTAATCCGCCTCGCGGACCGGGCCTACGCTCGTCCATGACGACGCCCCATTCCTCCTCTCAGACCAGTGGAGCTGCCGCCATGCAGTCCGACATGCGCGAAGTACTGCGCATCGCCACCCCCACCGCCGCGGTGGGAGCCATCGCCACGCTCGTCGGCGGGCTCGTCGTCGGCGGCAAGGGGGCGATCGGCGCCGTCGTGGGCTGCGTGGTGGTCATCCTCTTCATGGCTCTCGGACAGCTGGCGCTGCAGTGGGTCGCCAAGTCGATGCCGCACCTCTTCCAGGGCATGGGACTGCTGGTCTACTCGGTCCAGCTCGTGCTCCTGCTCGGCCTCATCATGGCCATCAGGAACACCTCCCTCTTCGACCTCCAGGTCTTCGCCCTCACGCTCGTCGTCTCGGTGATCACATGGATCGTCACGCAGACCGTGCTGCACGCCAGGAGCAAGACCCTGTACGTCGATCCCGACGGGGAGAGCCGGAACACCCCGGGCGGAACCGAGGGGAAGCATGACCAGTAGGGCCGGGATAAAGCCCTGTTCGACATGCTGCTATCGTCCGGTCTCGGTTGCGGTACTGCGGGCGCGGACAACACGGCTGTCGCCTGATACATCGCGAGGCTTCGGGCCCGGCCGCCGCCTCCTCACCGTAAGAACCAGTCCGGTGCCGACCTGCGGCTACCAGCCGCTCCGATACAACGAGGTAGCCGTATCCATGCGCCATGCAGAAGGAGCTCCTGGTGACTGCTGACGCCCAGACGCTCGCCTTCGAGGTTGACTGCCACCTGTTCCAGGGCTCGTGCGGATTCCCAGCCCCGAGCGCGTGGTCGTTCATCTTCGACCCGATCTTCGCCATCGGGCCGGTCGAGTTCAACAAGCCGATGCTGCTCGCGATCATCGGGACCTTTGCGATCCTGGCTCTGTTCTGGGCCGGCTTCTCCAAGCCCAAGGTCATCCCGGGCAAGCTCCAGATGATCGCCGAGACGCTCTACGACTTCGTGCACCGGGGCATCGCCAAGGAGATCATCGGCAAGAAGGGCGAGCCCTTCGTCCCGCTGCTGGTGTCCCTGTTCTTCTTCGTCTGGATGCTGAACCTCTGGGCGATCATCCCGATCGCACAGTTCCCGGTGAGCTCGCTCATCGCGTACCCGGTCGGACTGGCTCTGCTCGTCTGGGCCGTCTACATGACGGTGACCTTCCGGAGCAACGGCTTCGTCGGCGGTATCCGCAACCTGTGCGTACCCAGCGGCCTGCCCAAGCCGATCTACGTGATCCTGACGCCGATCGAGTTCGTCTCGAACATCTTCGTGCGCCCCTTCACGCTGGCGGTCCGACTCTTCGCGAACATGTTCGCCGGCCACATCCTGATCCTGGTCTTCACGATCGCGACCTGGTACATGCTCGGCACCGTGCTCGGCACCGTCTACGCCACCGCGTCGTTCGCCGTGACCCTGGCCCTGACCGTCTTCGAGATGTTCATCCAGGCGCTTCAGGCCTACGTGTTCACCGTGCTGACCGCCACGTACTTGTCCCAGGCGCTCGAAGAAGCGCACTGAGGACACCCGGGCCACCACCCGGACACCCCCTAGACGTCCGGTGGACGCAATCTCCACCGGCCAATCAAGAGAAGGAATCACAGATCAATGTCTGAGACTCTCGCAGCCGTTGTGGGCAACGTCGGCACCATCGGTTACGGCCTCGCGGCGATCGGCCCCGGCGTCGGTATCGGCATCATCTTCGGTAACGGTGTGCAGGCCATCGCCCGCCAGCCCGAGGCGGCCGGCCTGATCCGCCAGAACATGCTGCTCGGCTTCGCGGTCATCGAGGCCCTGGCCCTGATCGGCTTCGTCGCCCCCTTCATCTACCCGAAGTAGTCCTGGCGACCTGACGATACGTTTTCGACGAAAGGTCCACCATGTTGCACTTGGCAGCCGAGGAGCCGCAGTCACCGCTGCTGCCGGTCTGGCCCGAGATCGTCATCGGTCTGATCTGCTTCAGCATTGTCTTCTTCGTCTTCTACAAGAAGCTCCTCCCGGCCATCAACAAGGCCCTGGACGAGCGTCGCGAGGCGATCGAAGGTGGCATCGAGAAGGCCGAAGCGGCTCAGACCGAGGCGCAGAGCGTTCTTGAGCAGTACAAGGCCCAGCTCGCCGAGGCCCGCCACGAGGCCGCGCGTCTGCGCCAGGAGGCGCAGGAGCAGGGCGCCGTCATCATCCAGGAGATGAAGGCGGAGGGTCAGCGCCAGCGCGAGGAGATCATCGCCGCCGGCCACACCCAGATCGAGGCAGACCGCAAGGCCGCCGCCTCGGCGCTGCGTCAGGACGTGGGCAAGCTCGCCACCGACCTGGCCGGCAAGCTCGTCGGCGAGTCCCTCCAGGACCACGCCCGGCAGAGCGGCACCGTCGACCGGTTCCTCGACGAGCTCGAGGCGAAGGCCGAGGCGGCCCGATGAACGGCGCGAGCCGCGAAGCACTGGCTGCCGCACGCGAGCGTCTCGACGCGCTGACCGACAACACGTCGGTCGACGCGGCGAAGCTCGCCGGCGAGCTGGCCTCGGTCACCTCGCTGCTCGACCGCGAAGTATCCCTGCGCCGGGTTCTCACCGACCCGGCCCAGAGCGGCGAGAGCAAGGCCGAGCTGGCCACGCGGCTGCTCAGCGGACAGGTCGGCGGCGAGACCGTCGACCTGGTCTCCGGACTCGTCCGGTCCCGCTGGTCGTACTCCCGTGACCTGGTGGACTCGGTCGAGGAGCTGGCGAACACCGCCGACCTCACCGCGGCCCAGCGCGGCGGCAGCCTCGACGACGTCGAGGACGAGCTGTTCCGGTTCGGCCGGATCGTCGGCTCCGCCACGGAGCTGCGTTCCGCGCTGACCAGCCGCACGGCCACGGCCACGGCCAAGGGCGAGCTGCTGCGCAGCCTGCTCGGCGGCAAGGCGCAGCCGGTCACCGAGCGGATCATCGTCCGCCTCGTGACCCACCCGCGTGGACGTAGCCTGGAGGCAGGGCTGGACTCGCTGTCCAAGCTCGCCGCGGAGCGCCGGAACCGCATGGTCGCCGTCGTCACCTCGGCGGTGCCGCTCAGCGACCGGCAGAAGCAGCGCCTCGGCGCCGCTCTGGCGAAGCTGTACGGCCGCGAGATGCACCTGAACCTGGACGTGGACCCCTCGGTCCTCGGCGGGGTCTCGGTGCGCGTCGGTGACGAGATCATCAACGGCACCGTCGCGGAGCGCCTCGACGAGGCGACCCGTCGCATGGCCGGCTGAGACAGAGCAAGAACAAGCAAGACCAGCGGCCCGGTTGGGCCGTGCAGAAATTGCAGAAGATTCCTGGGGGTCGGCCCCCAGACCCCCTTAAGAAACTTCGGGCCCAACAAGGAGAGCAGGGAACCCAGATGGCGGAGCTCACGATCCGGCCGGAGGAGATCCGGGACGCACTGGATAACTTTGTCCAGTCGTACCAGCCGGACGCGGCCTCGCGCGAGGAGGTCGGTACGGTCAGCGTTGCCGGCGACGGCATCGCGAAGGTGGAGGGTCTGCCCTCCGCCATGGCGAACGAGCTGCTGAAGTTCGAGGACGGCACCCTCGGTCTCGCCCTCAACCTCGAGGAGCGCGAGATCGGTGCGATCGTCCTCGGCGAGTTCAGCGGAATCGAGGAGGGCCAGCCGGTGCAGCGCACCGGTGAGGTGCTCTCCGTCGGCGTCGGCGAGGGCTACCTCGGCCGCGTCGTCGACCCGCTCGGCAACCCGATCGACGGTCTCGGCGAGATCGAGACCGACAGCCGCCGCGCCCTCGAGCTGCAGGCCCCTGGCGTCATGGTCCGCAAGTCGGTGCACGAGCCGATGCAGACCGGCTACAAGGCCGTCGACGCCATGGTGCCGATCGGCCGCGGCCAGCGTCAGCTGATCATCGGCGACCGTCAGACGGGTAAGACCGCGCTGGCTGTCGACACGATCATCAACCAGCGCGACAACTGGCGCTCGGGCGACGTGAACAAGCAGGTCCGCTGCATCTACGTCGCCATCGGTCAGAAGGGTTCCACCATCGCCTCCGTGCGTGGTGCGCTCGAAGAGGCCGGTGCGCTGGAGTACACGACCATCGTCGCCGCCCCGGCGTCCGACCCGGCCGGCTTCAAGTACCTGGCGCCGTACACCGGTTCGGCCATCGGCCAGCACTGGATGTACCAGGGCAAGCACGTCCTGATCATCTTCGACGACCTCTCGAAGCAGGCCGACGCCTACCGCGCCGTGTCCCTGCTGCTGCGCCGCCCGCCGGGCCGCGAGGCCTACCCGGGTGACGTCTTCTACCTGCACTCCCGTCTGCTGGAGCGCTGCGCCAAGCTCTCCGACGAGATGGGCGCCGGTTCGATGACGGGCCTCCCGATCGTCGAGACCAAGGCGAACGACGTGTCGGCGTTCATCCCGACCAACGTCATCTCCATCACCGACGGCCAGTGCTTCCTGGAGTCCGACCTGTTCAACGCGGGTCAGCGTCCGGCGCTCAACGTCGGTATCTCGGTCTCCCGTGTCGGTGGCTCCGCCCAGCACAAGGCCATGAAGCAGGTCTCCGGCCGGCTTCGCGTGGACCTCGCCCAGTACCGCGAGCTGGAGGCGTTCGCCGCCTTCGGTTCCGACCTGGACGCGGCCTCGAAGGCCTCGCTGGAGCGCGGTAAGCGCATGGTCGAGCTGCTGAAGCAGCCGCAGTACGCCCCGTTCCCGATGGAGGAGCAGGTCGTCTCGGTCTGGGCCGGCACCACGGGCAAGATGGACGACGTCCCGGTCGAGGACATCCGCCGCTTCGAGAGCGAGCTGCTGGAGTTCCTGCGCCGCGAGCGCAAGGACCTCCTGACCAGCATCGCCGAGGGCGGCAAGATGTCCGACGACACGCTGCAGTCGATCGCCGACGCGATCGCCGCCTTCAAGCAGCAGTTCGAGACCTCGGACGGCAAGCTCCTGGGCGAGGGCTGATCGATGGGCGCTCAGCTTCGCGTTTACAAGCGCCGCATCCAAGCCGTCACCGCGACCAAGAAGATCACCAAGGCGATGGAGATGATCGCCGCCTCGCGCATCGTCAAGGCGCAGCGCAAGGTGGCGGCATCGCAGCCGTACGCGACCGAGCTCACCCGCGCGGTGACCGCGGTGGCGACCGGCTCCGACGCCAACCACCCGCTCACCACCGAGGTCGAGACCCCGACCCGGGCCGCGGTCCTGCTCATCACGAGCGACCGCGGTCTGGCCGGCGGGTACTCCTCCAACGCCATCAAGGCCGCGGAGCGACTGCGGGAGCGCCTTGCCTCCGAGGGCAAGGAGGTCGACACGTACATCGTCGGCCGCAAGGGTGTCGCGTACTACGGCTTCCGCGAGCGCAAGGTCGAGGACTCCTGGACCGGCTTCACCGACAACCCGGCGTACAGCGATGCCAAGCGCGTCGCCGCCCCGTTGATCGCGGCCATCCAGAAGGACACGGCCGAGGGCGGCGTCGACGAGCTGCACATCGTCTTCACGGAATTCGTGTCGATGATGACGCAGAACGCGGTCGACGCCCGGATGCTGCCGCTTTCGCTCGACGATGTGGCCGGGGAGAGCACCCGCAAGGGTGAGATCCTTCCGCTCTTCGAGTTCGAGCCGTCGGCCGAGGACGTCCTCGACGCCCTTCTGCCGCGCTACGTCGAGAGCCGTATCTACAACGCACTGCTGCAGGCGGCCGCTTCCGAGCACGCCGCCCGCCGCCGCGCGATGAAGTCGGCCACCGACAACGCCGGGGACCTCATCAAGAGCCTGTCCCGGCTTGCCAACGCGGCCCGCCAGGCCGAAATCACCCAGGAAATCAGCGAGATCGTCGGCGGTGCCAGTGCTCTGGCCGACGCGACCGCGGGGAGTGACAAGTAATGACGACCACTGTTGAGACGGCCGCTGCCACGGGCCGCGTCGCCCGGGTCATCGGCCCGGTCGTCGACGTGGAGTTCCCCGTCGACGCGATGCCGGAGATCTACAACGCCCTCCACGTCGAGGTCGCCGACCCGGCCGAGGACGGCGCCCGCAAGACGCTGACCCTGGAAGTCGCCCAGCACCTGGGCGACGGCGTGGTCCGCGCGATCTCGATGCAGCCCACCGACGGTCTGGTCCGCCAGGCCCCGGTGACCGACACGGGCATGGGCATCACCGTCCCCGTCGGTGACGTGACCAAGGGCAAGGTCTTCAACACCCTCGGTCAGATCCTGAACGACCCCGAGGCCGAGTCGCAGATCACCGAGCGCTGGCCGATCCACCGCAAGGCCCCGGCCTTCGACCAGCTCGAGTCGAAGACCGAGATGTTCGAGACCGGCCTGAAGGTCGTCGACCTCCTCACCCCGTACGTCAAGGGTGGAAAGATCGGTCTCTTCGGTGGTGCGGGCGTCGGCAAGACGGTCCTCATCCAGGAAATGATCATGCGTGTGGCGAAGCTGCACGACGGTGTGTCGGTGTTCGCCGGTGTCGGTGAGCGCACCCGTGAGGGCAACGACCTCATCGACGAGATGACCGACTCGGGCGTCCTGGACAAGACCGCGCTCGTCTTCGGCCAGATGGACGAGCCGCCGGGGACGCGTCTGCGCGTGGCCCTGTCCGCCCTGACCATGGCGGAGTACTTCCGCGATGTGCAGAAGCAGGACGTGCTGCTCTTCATCGACAACATCTTCCGCTTCACGCAGGCCGGCTCCGAGGTCTCCACGCTGCTCGGCCGCATGCCGTCCGCGGTGGGTTACCAGCCGACCCTGGCCGACGAGATGGGTGTGCTCCAGGAGCGCATCACCTCGACGCGTGGTCACTCGATCACCTCGATGCAGGCGATCTACGTCCCCGCGGACGACCTGACCGACCCGGCCCCGGCCACCACGTTCGCCCACCTCGACGCGACGACGGTTCTCTCCCGTCCGATCTCCGAGAAGGGCATCTACCCGGCCGTGGACCCGCTGGACTCGACGTCCCGCATCCTGGACCCGCGCTACATCTCCCAGGACCACTACAACGCGGCCAGCCGCGTCAAGGGGATCCTGCAGAAGTACAAGGACCTCCAGGACATCATCGCGATCCTCGGTATCGACGAGCTGGGCGAGGAGGACAAGCTCGTTGTCCACCGTGCCCGTCGCGTCGAGCGCTTCCTGTCGCAGAACACCCACGCCGCCAAGCAGTTCACCGGCCTGGACGGTTCGGACGTCCCGCTCGACGAGTCGATCGCCGCGTTCAACGCGATCTGCGACGGGGACTACGACCACTTCCCCGAGCAGGCGTTCTTCATGTGCGGTGGCCTGGACGACCTCAAGGCCAAGGCCAAGGAGCTCGGCGTCTCCTGAGCCTCCGGCTCACCGAGGGGGGTGGGTGTGTCCCGCCCCCCTCACCACGCCCCGTAGAATTGACCCAACACCCGGCCGGGCGGCCGGGTGGTGACCCGAGGAGCCACCCTTGGCTGCTGAGCTGCATGTCGAGCTGGTCGCCGCGGACCGAAGTGTCTGGTCCGGCGAGGCCACCCTGGTCGTCGCGCGTACCACGTCCGGCGACATCGGCGTCATGCCCGGTCACCAGCCGCTTCTCGGTGTGCTGGAATCGGGCCCGGTGACGATCCGCACGAGCGAGGGCGGCACCGTCGTCGCCGCCGTGCACGGTGGATTCATCTCGTTCGCGGACGACAAGCTGTCGCTGCTGGCCGAGATCGCCGAGCTGGCCGACGAGATCGATGTCGAGCGCGCCGAGCGGGCGCTGGAGCTCGCGAAGTCGGACGCGGACGCCGCCGCCCAGCGGCGCGCCGATGTCCGACTGCGCGCGGTGGCGGTGCGCTAGCACCCCCGCTGACAGGTGTTTTTACTCAGCCGCGGCCCGAGCTGGAGCGATCCAGCCGTGTCGCGGCTGAGGCGATGCAGGTGCAATACGGTTTCGGTGTTCGTTACTCGACGATGCGAGGAGGTCGGTGGAGATGGTCCTCGCATTGTGGGTGGGCTTGTCCGTCGTCGTCATGGTCCTGCTGGGACTGTTCGTCTTCGGTCTGCGCCGGCGGCTGATCCAGCGCTCCGGAGGGACGTTCGACTGCAGTCTGCGCTGGGATGTGTCCGAGGAACCGGACTCCCTCGGCAAAGGCTGGGTGTACGGGGTCGCCCGCTACAGCGGTGACCGCGTCGACTGGTTCCGGGTCTTCTCCTACGCTCCTCGCCCCCGCCGGGGCCTGGAGCGTTCTGCGATCGAGGTGATCGCCCGCCGCATGCCGGAGGGCGAGGAGGAGCTCGCGCTGCTGTCCGACTCCGTCGTGCTCGGCTGTCTCCACCGGGGGACGCGCCTGGAGCTGGCGATGAGCGAGGACGCCCTCACCGGCTTCCTGGCCTGGCTGGAGGCGGCACCGCCCGGCCAGAGGGTGAACGTGGCGTAGCGGAGCGCGTACGGGGCCGTACACAGCGGAAAACCGGGGAGACGGGGGGCGGACCCGTCTCCCCGGTGCTTTTTCCGGGGTGGTGTTGTGAGCTGCGCTACGGCGTGGGGATTACTTCAGGCCGTTGTTGATCGCGCTCACGAGTTCACCGTTGCTGGTGTCACCGGAGAACTCCCAGAAGAACGCGCCTCCCAGGTTCTGGTTCTTGGCCCAGGTCATCTTCGAGCCGATGGTGGCCGGGGTGTCGTAGCTCCACCAGTTGGTGCCGCAGTGGGCGTAGGCGGTGCCGGCGATGGTGCCGGTCGCCGGGCAGGAACTCTTGAGGACCTTGTAGTCCTCGATGCCCGCCTCGTACGTGCCCGAGGCCGCGCCGGTCGCCGTGCCGCCGGGGGCGGACTGGGTGACGCCGGTCCAGCCGCGGCCGTAGAAGCCGATGCCGAGAAGCAGCTTCTTGGCCGGGACGCCCTTCGCCTTCAGCTTGGCGATGGCGTCGGCGGAGGTGAAGCCCTGCTGGGGGATGCCGGCGTACGAGGTCAGCGGGGAGTGCGGGGCCGTCGGGCCCTTGGCCGCCCAGGCGCCGAAGAAGTCGTACGTCATCACGTTGTACCAGTCGAAGGACTGGGCGGCGCCCCCGTAGTCGGCGGCGTCGATCTTGCCGCCGCTGGAGCCGTCCGCGGTGATGGCGGCGGTGACCAGGTTGTTCGGGCCGAACTTGGCCCGCATCGCGTCGGCCATGGTCTTGATCGCGGCCGGGCCGCTGGTGTCACAGGTCAGACCGCAGGCGTTGGGGTACTCCCAGTCCAGGTCGATGCCGTCGAAGACATCGGCCCAGCGGGGGTCCTCGACCAGGTCGTAGCAGGACTGGGCGAAGGCGGCGGGGTTCTGCACGGCCTGGGGGAAGCCGCCGGACCAGGTCCAGCCGCCGAACGACCAGAGGACCTTGATGTGCGGGTACTTGGCCTTCAGCTTGCGCAGCTGGTTGAAGTTGCCGCGCAGCGGCTGGTCCCAGGTGTCCGCGACGCCGTCGACGGACTGGTCGGCGGTGTACGCCTTGTCGTAGTCGGCGTAGGCGTCGCCGATGGTGCACTTGCCGTTCTGCACGTTGCCGAAGGCGTAGTTGATGTGCGTGATCTTCGCGGCCGAGCCCGACGTCACCAGGTTCTTGACGTGGTAGTTGCGCCCGTAGACGCCCCAGTTGGTGAAGTAGCCCAGGTTGATCTTGTCGCCCCCGGGCTGTTCGCCGCCGCCACCGGTGGTGCGCACGGAGACGGAGCCGGAGACCGGGCCGGTCTGGTCGGCGGTGTCCCGGGCCTGCACGGCGTAGGAGTAGTCGGTGCCCGCGGTCAGACCGGTGTTGGTGTACGTCGTGCCGGTGACCGTGGCGACCTTCGCGCCGTCGCGCAGCACGTCGTAGTTCTTGACGCCCTTGTCGTCGGTGGCGGCGCTCCAGCTGAGCTTCACCGAGGTGTCGGTGACCTCGCTGGTGGTCGGGGTGGAGGGGGCCGAGGGCGGGTTGTCACCGGGGACGGAGCCGCCGTCACAGGAGGCGCCGTTCAGCTTGCAGCCCGTGGGGGAGCCGGAGCCGGTGCCGTTGAACCCGAAGCTGACGCTGGCGCCGGGTGCGACGGTCCCGTTCCAGGAGAGGTTCTTGGCGGTGTAGTGGTTGCCGCTCTTGGTGAGGTTGGCGTCCCAGGCGGAGCCCGCCGCGGTGCCCGAGGGGAAGTCCCACTCGATGGTCCAGGAGGAGAGCGCGGTGGTACCGGTGTTCTTCACCGTCCACTGGCCCTCGAAGCCGCTGCCCCAGTCCGACTTCTTGGTGTACGTGGCGGTGGCCGACGCGGCTGCCGAGGCGGGGGTGGCCAGCCCCACCATCGCGGCCAGCGGCACGACCAGCGCGGTCAGGCCCGCGACGATCTTCGATCTGCCGCTGACTGCGGGTATCCATCTGAATCTGGAACGGCGTTGGGGGGTTTCAGTGCTCAACGGTGCTCCTCGGGTGAGGTCCAACAAACGGGGGTGATTCGTGGACTGCAAACCCTGCGCCGCCCTGAGTACGGGTGCTCTCGTACTCACCGCAGTGTGTGTTCGGTGACAGTAGAAAGGTCTGGACCAACCGTCAAGAGGTCTGGACCAAAGATCGAGCCCCCGGGTCAGATCCCCAACTCCTGTGCCAACACCGCCGCCTGAACCCTGCTGCGCAGCTTCAACTTGCCCAGCAATCTGCTGACATGGGTCTTCACCGTGGCCTCGGCCATCGACAGGCGCACCGCGATGTCCGCGTTGGACAGCCCCTCGCCCAGGCACCCCAGCACCTCGCGCTCACGCCGGGTGAGCGCCTCCAGCCCCTCCAGCACCGTGGGATCCGCCGTGCTCCGCTCGCGTACGGCGCCGCCTTCCGCGCCCGCGAACTCGGCGATCAGCCGACGCGTCACCGCCGGGGCGATCAGCCCCTCACCGCGCGCCACCGTCCTTACCGCCTCCAGCAGTTCGCGGGCGTCGGTGTTCTTCAGCAGAAAACCGGAGGCGCCCGCGCGCAGCGCCCCGAAGACGTACTCGTCCAGATCGAACGTGGTCAGCACGAGGACGTCCGCCAGTTCCTGGGCCACCACCTGCCTCGTCGCCGACACCCCGTCCAGCCGTGGCATCTGCACATCCATCAGGACGAGATCCGGCCGGAGTTCACGTGCCAGGCGCACCGCCGCCTCGCCGTCCGCCGCCTCCCCGACGACCTCGATGTCCGGTGCGCTCGACAGGATCAGCACGAGCCCCGCACGCACCGCCGCCTGGTCCTCGGCCACCAGCACCCGGATCGTCATTCCCGCATCTCCCTTTCCCGTAGCGGCAGTTCGGCCCGCACCCGCCAGATCTTCGCGCCGTCGCCGCCCGGTTCGGCCCCCGCCCCGAACGTCCCGCCGAGCAGCGCCACCCGTTCCCGCATCCCCACAAGACCCGCTCCCGAGCCGGGCGCCGTGGGCCCGGTCCGGGTGCCGAACGCACTGGTCACCTCGACCGTCAGCAGCTCCCCGGCCCGGCCGAGCCGCACCACCACCGGGCCCGGCGCCGCGTGCTTGAGGGCGTTGGTCAGGGACTCCTGCACGATCCGGTACGCGGCCAGCTCGACCGGTGTAGGCAGCGCCTGGGCCCCCGGGGCCCGGGTGTCCTCCAGGGTGCAGACGAGCCCGCCGGACGCCCCACCGGCGTTCGTCTGCTCGACCAGGGTGTCCAGAGCCGCCAGCGTGGGTGCGGGGGCCGGGGCGTCGTCCTTGCCGCCCTCCCGCAGCAGCCCGATCAGCCGGCGCATCTCCGCGAGCCCCTCGACGCTGTTCTCCCGGATCACCTTCAGCGCGTTCCGCGAGGTCTCCGGGTCGTCGATGGACAGGGCCGCCGTGGAGTGGATCGCCACGGCGGACAGGTGGCCCGCCACCATGTCGTGCAGCTCCCGGGCCATCCGGGCCCGCTCGGCGATCACCGCCTGTGTCCGGTCCATCTCCGCGAGCCGCGCGGTCTGGGCGGCGGCCAGCCGGGCCGCGTCGGCTGCGGCGCGATGGCTGCGCACACTGACCCCGGTGAGGGCGGGGATGAAGGAGACCAGCCCGATGACCAGGCCGATGAGCAGCGCCTCGGGTTTGCGGAACCAGGCCAGGAAGCCCGTCGTCGACGCCACGGTGATCAGCAGCGTGGCCACCGGGAGGCGGCGGGCGGCGGCCGGGGTTCCGTACAGCACGGCCGCGTACATGACGTCCGTGAACATCAGGACGGTGGCGAGGCTGCCACGGGTGAACTGGTCCGCCACCAGCGCGAGCGTGCCGATGGTCAGCGCCGTGCGCGGGGCGTCGCGGCGCAGCAGCTCGGCCGTGGTCATGACGCTCAGCGGCAGGAGGGTGATCCAGGGCGCGGAGAAGGGGTGGCCGCCCTGGGTATGGAGGCCCAGCAGCCACAGGAGCAGCCCCCCGAGCAGCCCTGAGGCGGCGAGGGCCGCCGCGTCGCGGTCGGGGCGGATCGAGGTGAGCACGCCTCCATCCAACACGCACCGGTGCACCTGGACCTCCCTTCGCGGGCCGATCCGCGACTACATCGAAGGATGCAGTCCGGTTTCGTCACCGCCGACGACGTCACCGCGCCCGGCGGCCGGGAGGCTGGAGGGGAACGGGAGGAGAGAGTCGTGATCGCCCTACTGGTCGTGGCCTGCGAGGTCGCATTCTGGGTACTGCTGGCCGCCGGACTCGCCCTGCGGTACGTCGCGAGGAAGCCGAAGCTCGGCGCGGTCCTGCTGCTGTGCGAGCCGCTGCTGGAGGTGGTGCTGCTCGTGGTGACGGCCGTCGACCTGAAGAACGGCGCCGAGCCGGACTGGAAGCACGGCCTGGCCGCCGTCTACATCGGTTTCACGGTGGGCCTCGGCCACCACACCGTCAAGAAGGTGGACGCCTGGGTCGCCCACCGCTGGTTCGGCGGCCCGCCGCCGGTCAAGCCGCCGAAGTACGGCGCGGCCCGCGCGATCCACGAGTGGCGCACGGCCGCCCGCTGGATCCTCGCCGCGGTGGTCGCCCTGGCCCTGCTCCAGGCGGCGGTCTGGTACGTCGGCCCGGACGGGGCGATCAGCTCGCTGCGGTCCTGGCAGCAGAAGATGGGCATCGTGATCGGGATCAACCTGATCATCGCCGGAAGCTACACGGTCTTCCCGAAGCAGGCTCCCAAGGACGCGGTGACGGACCGCGAGCCCGCCGACCGGTTCTAGGGTCCCGGGCCTACCGCTCGCCGCCCGGCACCCACAGCACGTCCCCGACCTCCTTGTTCGCGCTCCGCGCCAGGATGAACAGGAGGTCGGAGAGCCGGTTGAGGTAGGTGGCGGTGAGGGCGTTCATCGTCTCCCCGTGCACCTCCAGGGCCGCCCAGGTGGACCGCTCGGCCCGCCGGACCACCGTGCACGCCTGGTGCAGCAGCGCCGCCCCCGGCGTACCGCCCGGCAGGATGAAGCTGCGGAGCTTCTCCAGCTCCTCCAGGAAGCGGTCGCAGTCCGCCTCCAGCTTGTCGATGTAGGACTGCTCGACCCGCAGCGGCGGGTACTTCGGGTCCTCGACCACCGGGGTGCTGAGGTCGGCGCCCACGTCGAACAGGTCGTTCTGGACGCGGACGAGGACCTTCACCACGTCCTCGGGCAGCTGCCCGAGCGCGATGGCGGTCCCGATCACCGCGTTGGCCTCGTTGGCGTCCGCGTACGCCGAGATCCGCAGATCGGTCTTGGCGGTGCGGCTCATGTCGCCGAGGGCCGTCGTGCCCTGGTCGCCGGTCCGGGTGTAGATGCGCGTCAGATTGACCATGGGGTCAGCGTAGTTAGGCTCCGGCCCGTCGGAAGACCCGTGTGCCCACCGTCACGGCCGCGGCGGCGAAACCCGCGGCGACCAGGACCCCGTAGAGCATGTGCGTCGTGGCGTACGAGCCCGTGTAGGCGTCCCGCACCGCGTCCACCAGATAGCGGAACGGCGTGAAGTGCGAGAGCACGTCCAGCCAGCCGGGGCCGAGCGTGATGGGCAGCATCAGACCGGAGAGCAGCATGGCCGGCATCGTCACCGCGTTGATCACCGGCCCGAACTCCTGCGGAGTGGCGACGCGCATCACCAGGGCGTACGAGAGCGAGGCCAGCGACAGCGCCAGCACCCCGGTGAACGCGAAACCGATGAGGACGCCCGCCAGTGGGGCGCGCAATCCCATGAGCAGCGCGGCGAGCACCAGCAGGACGGCCTGGAAGGTGAAGAGCAGGGCGTCGCGCAGCACCCGCCCCAGCAGCAGCGCGAGCCGGCTGACCGGGGTGACCCGCATCCGCTCGACCACGCCCGTCGACTTCTCGACGATGATCGCGAAACCGGCGAACGACGCTCCGAAGAGGCTGAGTTGGAGGAGCAGGCCCGGAACCAGGATCTGCCAGGAGTCGGCGGGGGAGCCGAGCGGCAGGTCCTGGAGCAGCGGACCGAAGAAGAGCAGATAGAGCAGCGGCATCAGCATCCCGAAGAAGATCTGGAAACGGGAGCGCAGGGTCTGCCGGGCGTACCGCCCGAAGATGACCGCGGTGTCGTGGACGAGCATCGTCGGGGGTCCTATACGGCTGCGGGGGCGGGGTCGGCGGGGGTGGCGGGGCGGCCGGTGGCGGCCAGGAACGCGTCCTGGAGGGAGGCGCCGGGGGAGTCGGCGTACCGGGTCTTCAGCTCGGCCGGAGTGCCCTCGGCGACCACCGTGCCGCCGTCGACGATGATCAGCCGGTCGGCGAGCGCGTCGGCCTCGTCGAGGTAGTGCGTGGTCAGGACGACGGTGGTGCCGTCCCTGTCGCGCAGGCCCCGCACCAGGTCCCACAGGTCGGCCCGGCTGCCGGGGTCCAGGCCCGTGGTCGGCTCGTCGAGGAAGAGCACGGCCGGGCGGTGGGTGAGGCCCATGGCGATGTCGAGCCGCCGCCGCTGGCCCCCGGAGAGGCTCCCCGCCTTCCGGTCGAGCAGTCCGTCGAGACCGAGCGCGGCGGCCAGCTCCTCGGCGCGCTCCGCCGCCTCCGCCCGGCTCAGCCGGTACAGCCTGCCCTGGGTGACCAGCTCCTCCCGGACGGTCAGGAACGGGTCGACGCCGCCGGACTGGGCGACGTACCCGCAGACGGCGCGGACGGCCGCCGGGTCGGCGAGCAGGTCGTGGCCGGCCACGGTGGCGGCCCCGCCCGTCGGGGTGAGCAACGTGGTGAGCATGCGCAGGGTGGTCGTCTTGCCCGCGCCGTTGGGGCCGAGGAGGGCGACGATCTCTCCCGCGCGGATGGTCAGGTCGACGCAGCGGACGGCTTCCACCGGGCCGTTCGGGGTCGTGAAGGTCCGGGCCAGCCCGGAGGTGCTGATGACGGTCATGGGGCCAGAAAAACAGAGCAAGGCCAAAATTGCAATGACACCAAAAATTCAGAGACTCCATGACGGTGTGGCGCGTCCTACGATGGAGGCATGGCTGAGGGACTCAGGGAACGCAAGAAGCGCCAGGCCAAGCAGCGCATCTCGGACATGGCGACCGGGCTGTTCCTCGAACACGGATTCGTGACGGTGACCGTCGCCGAGATCGCCGAACTGGCCGACGTCTCCGTCAACACCGTCTATAACTACTTCCCGGCCAAGGAGGACCTCTTCCTCGACCGGATGAAGCACGTCACCCAGCGCGTCGCCCGGTACGTCCGCGCCCGCGACCAGGGAGAGTCGGCCGCCGAAGCCGTCCTGCGCGAGATACGCGCCGCCGTCGTCGCCGTCTCCCCGGATTTCGGGCTCATGGACGGCTTCGCCGACTTCATGCGCGTCATCGAGGACGCCCCCACCCTCAAGGCCCGTCTCTGGTACCTCCAGCAGGAGGTGCTCCAGGCAGTCGTCGCCGCCCTCCGCGAGGACACCGGCGCGAGCGAGGACGACCCGCTGCCGCTCCTCGTCGGCGGCCAGATCGCCTGGATCGAAGGCGCCCTGGTCGGCTACGTCAGCCAGGAGATGATGAAGGGCCGCAAGGCCGTCGACGTCTCCCGCGACGCCCTCGGGGTCCTCGACGAGATCGAGGGGCTGCTCGGCGATCAGGTCCTCAACTACGCGCGGCGCGGAGCCGAATGACGCCTCCCGGTGTGATGTCCGTCATCTGAGACGTGACGCGCATCTCTTCACCGCCCCAGCGCGCCCGACGAGTACTAACCTCCGCCGGAGAGTATGTGAACCCCCGTGAACTCAAGCGCACGGGCGAACAGAAACCAAGGGGTGCGAACGTGGCCAGGAAGCTCGCCGTCATCGGTGCCGGACTGATGGGATCCGGGATCGCGCAGGTCTCCGCCCAGGCGGGCTGGGACGTCGTGCTGCGGGACGTCACCGACGCCGCGCTGACCCGGGGCCGCGACGGGATCAAGGCTTCGTACGACAAGTTCGTCGCCAAGGGCAAGGTGGAGGCGGCCGACGCCGAGGCCGCGCTCGCCCGCATCACCACGACCACCGACCTCGACGCCGTGGCCGACGCGGACATCGTCGTGGAGGCCGTCTTCGAGAAGCTCGAAGTCAAGCACGAGATCTTCCGTGCCCTCGACAAGGTCGTCGGCGAGCACACCGTCCTCGCCTCCAACACCTCCGCCATCCCGATCACCAAGATCGCGGCCGTGACCGAGCGTCCGGAGCGCGTCGTCGGCGTGCACTTCTTCTCGCCGGTCCCGATGATGCAGCTCTGCGAGCTGGTGCGCGGCTACAAGACCAGCGACGAAACCCTCGCCACCGCAAGGGAGTTCGCCGAGTCGGTCGGCAAGACCTGCATTGTCGTCAACCGCGACGTGGCGGGCTTCGTCACCACCCGGCTCATCTCGGCGCTCGTCGTCGAGGCCGCCAAGCTGTACGAGTCGGGCGTCGCGACCGCCGAGGACATCGACATCGCCTGCAAGCTCGGCTTCGGCCACGCCATGGGCCCGCTCGCCACCGCGGACCTGACCGGCGTCGACATCCTGCTGCACGCCACGAGCAACATCTACACCGAGTCGCAGGACGAGAAGTTCGCCGCCCCCGAGCTGATGCGCCGGATGGTCGACGCAGGTGACATCGGGCGCAAGAGCGGGCAGGGCTTCTACACCTACTGATCGGGATCCCGCACGGATCCCGATCGGATCAGCCCCCTCCGCCCGGCCGGCCCACCGCCGTCCGGGTCGGCGGAGCCGGGGATCCTCCCCGGCGGAGACCGGAAGCCGACGAACCGGAGTCACTCCACCGAGTGAATTCGGTATCGGTTCGCTTACAGACGGCAACTTCCCCGTCGCCGCGGCAGTCAGTGGTGGCAGAGGCACGGCCGGCGGCGGCGGCGGACCAGACGGACAGACAGACCGACGGACCTACTACGGAGCATGACCGGGGAGCGCATATGCACATCAGGGGCGACCACGCCGAGCTGGTCGTCGGGGGCCGCCTCGACGTCCGAAGCGCGGCGGACGCCCGTACGGTCCTGCACTCCGCCGTGGACGACGGAGTCGGCGACCTCGTGCTGGACCTGACCGAGCTGGACTCCTGGGACGCCACCGGGCTCGGCGTCATCATGGGGGCCCACCGCCGGGCCGGACGGGCCGGCCGCCGCCTCGTGCTGCGCGGCGTGCCGCCGCAGATGCAGCGCCTCCTGGTGGCCACCCGGCTGCACCGCATCCTGGCCATCGAGGGCGGCATCGCCGCGGAGTCGCTGCCGCGCGTCTGAGGGGCGCCCGGCGGACGGGCACGGGCATCAGGCGCGGAAGTCACGCAATCCTCACCGGAACGTGACGTCCTGGACGGCGTGGCACCCCGGCGCTTTATGCATACTGTGCCAAGGTCTAGGGTTCGGCCGTCCGCCGAATGACAACGAACCCATGGCGGACACCGGACCGGAAGCGACAGCGGGGCGCGTGTGAGGCCGGGAGGGGCAACCGCGCACGACGCGTCTGGGGGACTTTGCGATGGACCCGACACACCGGGCACCCGATGAGTACGGGCAGGGACACGACGGCTGCGGTGGCCGGCCCGGCCACCGCCGGCCGTCCCGCGACTCCGGCGGCGCCGACTTCGGCCCGCAGACACCCCAGCAGGTCCGCGTCGTCCAGGTGACCGCGGGCGACCTGCTGCTCACGGTCAACCCCGTCGACGGCAGCGAGGTCGAGGCGATTCCGCCCGGCTCCGGCCCCGACGCCCCGGTCCGCCGCACCGCCGCCGAACGCGCCGACCACGAACGCGCCGGCGCGCCCCCCGTGCCCGCCGGCCCGCCCGCCCCGCAGCTGCCGCTCCTGGAGCGCCAGGAGGAGCGCGAGCGCCTGGTCCGCCTGCTGGCGCGCGGCCGCAGCGTCCGCCTCACCGGCCAGCCCGGCTCCGGCCGCACCGCCCTGCTCGACGCCGTCGCCTCCGACTGCGCCGACCTGGCCCCCGACGGGGTCGTCCGCCTCAACGGCCGCGGCCGCACCGGCGCCGACCTGCTGCACGCCCTCTTCGACGCCGTCTACAAGGCCCCCGGCCACCGCCCCGACCGCGACGAACTGCTCGCGCTCGTCCGCTCGATCGGCGCCGTCGTCACCATCGACGACCTGGAGATCGGCGGAGCGGCCCTCGACGAAGTGCTCGCCGCCACCCCCGAGTGCGCCTTCCTGCTCGCCGCCACCACCGACACCACCCCCGGCGTCGACGCCCACCTGGAGGAGGTACTCCTCGCCGGCCTCGGCCGCGGCGCCTCGCTCACCCTGCTGGAGAAGGTCGTCGAGCGCCCCCTCACCGAGGAGGAGCGGAACTGGGCGGGCGACCTCTGGTTCGAGTCCGAGGGCCTGCCGCTCCGCTTCGTCCAGGCCGGATCCCTCCTCGTCCAGCGCGACCGGCTGCGCGCCGCCCCCGAGGAAGCCTTCGACGAGTACGACTACTTCGAGCCACGCGCGGACGACGCGCCCCCGCCCCCCGCCGCACCGTCCGCCGACGCCCTCGACGTCCCCCTGCCGAGCCTCGGCGAGGGCGCCGCCCCCGCCGAGCTGCTCGCCTCCCGGCTCAGCGAGGCGGCCCGCGCCACCCTGCGCTTCGCCGTCGCCCTCGGCGGCGAGGTGCCCCACCAGGCCCATCTGCCGGCCCTCGTGGGCGACACCCACGCGGACGCCGCGCTCGGCGAACTGGCGGGCTGCCATCTGCTCTCACCGGCCGGCCCGCGCTACCGCCTCGCCGCCGGCGTCCTCGCCCAACTCGTGGCCGCCGGGTACGAGGACGACGCCGCCACCCACGCCCGTACCGCCGCCCAGCACTACGCCTGGTGGACCTCGCACCCCTCGGTCACCCCGCAGCGGGCCGTCGCCGAGGCCGACGCGATCGTCGCCTCCCTGGCCCGGCTGGTCCCGGGCGACGAGGCGGGGGCGGCCAGCGCGGCCGTCCTGCTGGCCCGCAGCGCCTCCCCGGCCTTCGCCGCGGGTCTGGGCTGGGGAGCCTGGGAGCGGGCGCTCAGGATCGGCCAGGAGGCCGCCAGGATCGCCGGTGAGGTCGCCGAAGAGGCGTACTTCCACCACGAGTTGGGTGTCCTCGCGCTCTGCACCGGCAACCCGGACCGGGCCCGGACCGAGCTGGAGACCTCGATCGGGATGCGTGGCGCGCTCGCCGACAGGTCCGGGGCCGTGGCCGGACGCCGCGCCCTCGCCCTGGTCGCGGACCGCTCCGGCGACTTCGCCCCCCTCGGCGGGACCCCCTCGGGCGACGAGGCGACCGCCGTACGCCAGGACCTTCCGGGTACGCCGCCGGGCGGGATACCCGGGGCGCCGCTGTTCCTCCGCAACACCGCCGAGGAGGAGTCCACGGTCATCTCCCCGCTGCCGCCCGGCCCCGCCGCGCGCAAGGTCTCCGGCCGTGCCGTCCTGGGCGGCGCCCGGCGCAACCTGGCCGCCGCGGGCGCGGGCGCCCTGCTGATCGCGGTGCTCGGCACCGTCGTCACCCTCGGCGTCACCTCGGACGGCGACGAGCCGGACAGCCGCAACGTCACCACCGAGCAGACGGCCACCGAGGACCCGGCCGACGACGGCCTGCCCGCCGACGAGACGGACGACGGCTCGTCCCCGGCCGGGGCGTCCACCGGCGAGACGTCCGCGACCCCGAGCGCCTCGGACTCCGCGAGCCCCAGCACCTCCGGATCGCCCTCCCCGAGCGCCTCATCGTCGAGCGGTACGCCACCGACGGGCGAGCCGACGGACGGGGAGAGCAGCACGCCGGGAGAGCCGACGCCGACCGGGAAGCCGACCAAGCCGCCGACGACTCCGCCCACCACCCCGCCGACGACCCCGCCCACCGAGACGCCGACGACCCCGCCGACCGAGCCGCCCACCGACGGGCCGGAGCCGCCTCCGGCGGAGGGCTCCTCCTCGGCGAGCGGGCCGGTGGAATCCGCCTCCGCCCCCGTCGAGTCCGCGAGCGCACCGGAGTCCGGCCCGACGGCCTGAGCGGGCCGGACAGCAGAGAGCCGGGTGGTTCACGCGGAAGCGTGAACCACCCGGCTCTCGTCCGTACCGAATCCCCACCGACGTCAGAGGTGCCGGGCGGTCAGAACAGGCGCAGCTTGTCGTCCTCGATGCCGCGCATCGCGTCGTAGTCCAGGACCAGACAGCCGATGCCCCGGTCCGTCGCCAGCACCCGGGCCTGCGGCTTGATCTCCTGCGCGGCGAAGACGCCCCGCACCGGCGCCAGGTGCGGGTCGCGGTTCAGCAGCTCCAGATAGCGCGTCAGCTGCTCCACGCCGTCGATGTCACCGCGCCGCTTCAGCTCCACGGCCACCGTCTGCCCGTTCGCGTCCCGGCACAGGATGTCCACCGGGCCGATCGCGGTGGGGTACTCACGGCGGATCAGGGTGTGTCCCTCGCCGAGGATCTCGATCCGGTCCGCGAGCAGCTCCTGGAGGTGCGCCTCCACACCGTCCTTGATGAGCCCCGGGTCGACGCCCAGCTCGTACGAGGAGTCGTGGAGGACTTCCTCCATCGTGATGATCAGTTTTTCGCCCGCCTTGTTCACCACGGTCCAGACGCCTTCCTCACCGTCGGCGCCCTCCTTCAGGGTGCACGGCGGGGACATCCAGTTGAGCGGTTTGTACGCCCGGTCGTCGGCGTGGATGGAGACGCTCCCGTCCGCCTTCACCAGGATCAGTCGGGGGGCGGAGGGCAGGTGGGCTGTGAGCCGGCCCGCGTAGTCCACGGAGCAACGGGCGATGACGAGACGCATGGTGGGCAACGCTACTCGACGACAGTGGCCCGACGCGATTTCCCCACCCGTCACCTCCCGTCACTCGGTGCACGCCGCACGGGGGACGGCGCGGGCTTGCCCCTCTTTGCGCCCCTTCGTTGTTGGCCGGTTGTGTTCCCAATCTCCTGGTGCGGCCCCGACTGCGCGCTTACCGTGGAAGCAGGAGGTCGCCGCCCGTGCACGCTGCGTCGTCGCCCCCCTTCCCTGCCCGTAAGGCCCCGGCCACTCTCCGGGGTCGCGAGAGGAGAACCCATGTCGCTCGACGTCTCACCGGCGCTGTTGGAACAGGCCGAGCGAGGCGAGGTCGACGAAGCCGACTTCGTCGACTGCGTCCGGACCTCCCTGCCCTTCGCATGGGAGATGATCAGCTCGTTGGTGGCTCAGCTGAAGGTCGACGGCGGAGAGTTCGCCGACAACCAGACGCCGCCGCCGGACGAGCAGGCTCGTGGTCAGCTGCTGCGCGCGCTCGCGAGTGATGCGATACGCGGCGCGCTGCAGCGGCACTTCGGAGTGCGTCTCGCATTCCAGAACTGCCACCGCGTCGCGGTGTTCCCGCTGGACGCCTCGGTCGACGACCGACTGGCCAAGTTCACCTCGGTGAGGGGCCAGTTGCTCAACCAGTCGCCCGAACTACGGGACTGCTGAACGCTTCTGCTGCCGTCCCGGGCCGCGGGAGGTGCAACTGGCTCCGGGGCGGCAGCTCCCGTACCACCGCACCACAGGTCCCACGCGAGGTCCTTGTCCATGCGCAGGCACAGGTCAGGTGAGCAGCGGCAGCACATCGGCGCCCAGCCGCCGCACGTTCTCCTCGGTCGCGGCGAGATCGCCCGACCCCTCCACCAGCAGCGCGAACCGTGTGATCCCGGTCCGCTCGGCGGTGGCCGCGAGCCGGTCCGCGGCCAGCCGTGGCGTCCCCACCGGGTGCAGCCCGCACAGCAGTTCCGTGTACGCGACCGGGTCCCGCATCACGCGGTGCCTGCCGTCGACCGTGACATGGGCGTCGAGCCCCTGCCGCAGCCAGCCCGGCATCGTCTTCACCAGCATCTCCGTGGCGTCCCCGGCCTCGTCCGCGATCTGGGCCACCCCGGCGGACACATGTGCGGCCTCCTCCACCACCTCGCGCGGATGCCCGGCCTCCCGCGCGGCCGTACGCCACAGGGCGACCATCTCCGCCTTCTCCTCGTCCCCGCAGTGCATGCCCAGCAGCATCGGCAGCGCCCGCGCCGCCGCGAGCCGCACGGTCGTGGGGGAGGTGCACGCCACGACGACCTCGGGCCCGGCGCCCGGTCCCATGGCGTCCGGTCCCCCCTCCGCCGGTCCCTCCAGCAGCTCGTCCGCGCGCGGCACCACCGCCACCTCGCGGAAGCCGAACCGCTCGCCGCGCCCCGCGACACGCGGCTCCCGCAGCCAGTCGAGCACCAGGTCCAGCGCCTCGGGGAAGCCGTTCTCGTACGCGTCGAGACCGCCGCCGAACACCTCCAGGTCCACCCACGGACCGCCCCGGCCCACGCCGAGCGAGAAGCGCCCGCCGCTGGTCAGATGCAGCAGCGCGGCCTGCTCGGCGAGGGCGACCGGGTGGTGGTTGGGCAGCACGCTGACCGCCGTGCCGACCCGGATGCTGCGGGTGCGGCCCAGCAGCAGCGCGGCCAGCGTCGTCGCCGAGGGGCAGACCCCGTACGGCACGAAGTGGTGCTCGGCCAGCCAGACCGAGTCGAGCCCGCTCTCCTCCGCGGCCTCGGTGGACCGGACGGCCCGGTGCAGGGCCTCACCCGGCCCCTGTCCCGGGAACTGGGCTGCCAGAACGAACGTTCCGATGCGCATCGTCTCTTGCCTCCTTGCGGCCCGACGCGTTTCTCCCCCACCGGCAACAACGTCTGACACGTGCCAAAGGCACGGTCCGGACGGAAGTTGTTGCGATTTTCCGCTAACTCACCCCACTGCCGGACCGGGAGCGGCGGGCTGACCGACGGCTGCCCCGAACTCCAGGCTCTAGGCTTGGTCGGACCAGCCCGATCCGCTTCCGTGAGGTGTCCTGTGTCCCCGCGCCGCAACCGCCCCCGTGGCGGCGAGAGTCCCGACGAACGCCCCGGTACGGCGCCCGGCAGGTACGGCGGGGGAGGGGCCACCGAGAGCTGGCAGGGCGAGGAGTGGTCGGTGCGCCCGGTCAGCGGCGCCGGCGCCCAGGGCAAGCGGTACCGCTGCCCCGGCTGCGACCAGGAGATCCCCTCCGGGCTCCCGCATCTGGTGACCTGGCCGGAGTACGGCGGCATCGACGACCGCAGGCACTGGCACAAGGCCTGCTGGAACGCGAAGGACCGCCGCACCACGAAGGTGCAGCGGTCCCGGAACGCGCCGCGCTACTGAGGCCTGCCTCAGACGTCGCGCCGGTTCAGCAGCGCGACCGCCCCGCCCAGCGCCACGGCGACCAGGCCCAGCATCACCAGCAGCGGTTCCCAGGCGGACGGGCCGGAACCGGTCATCGTCGTGCCGTAGAGCGCGCTGAGCTGGTTGGGGATCGAGTACTCGATCAGGAAGCGCTGAAGGCCCCGCAGGGCATCGGCGAACATGAACAGCGCGAGGACCAGCGGCAGCAGCACCACGCCGATCATGATGGTGATCGCGCCCGCCGAGTGCCGCACGATCGCGCCGATCCCGAGCGACAGCAGGCCGAGGCCCGCGATGTAGAGCCCGACGCCGACCGTCGAGAGCGCCCAGGCGCTGGCCGAGGCGGCGACCGTACCGCTCAGGATCAGGGTCTGGAGCACCGCGACCACCGCGGCGGTCACCGTCGTGATGACGAAGGTCAGCGAGAAGAAGACGATCGCCTTCGCCGCGAGCACCCGGGCCCGGCTCGGGCACGCCGTCAGCGTCGTACGGATCATGCCGGTGCTGTACTCGGAGCCGATGGTCAGCACCCCGAGCGTGATCACGCAGATCGAACCCAGCAGCACTCCGAAGAAACCGAGGGCCAGAGCGGGCTCGCCCGCCAGGTTGGCGTCGTTCGCCGCGAGCAGCAGCGCGGTGCCCACCCCGAGCGTCAGCATCAGCGTGACCATCACGCCGAGCGTCCAGACCGTGGCGCGTACGGAACGGAGCTTGGTCCACTCCGAGGCGATCGCGTCGCCCAGGGTGGCGGGCCGGATCGGGATCGGCGACTCGTAGAAGCTCAGCAGGCCCGCCTCCGGCGCCTGCCGGCGGTCCTGCGGGGTGGCCGGGGACGTCATCTCAGGTCCTTGCTGGTCTGCTCTCCGGCCGGGGCGGCGGAAGAGGGCGCGGGGGCCGGGGACGGCACTGCGGCGGGGGCGGGTGCGGAGGCCGGGCGGTGGCCGGGCGGCGGCGGGGCGTACCAGCCCTCCTGCGGCACCTCCACCGGCGCGACGGGCACATCGGCGGGGCCGCCGACCGGATAGCCGTACGCGTCCAGGGGCGGCGGCTCCGCGAGGCCCGCCTTGGCGTCGTCCGTCGAGCGGTAGTCCACCAGGCCCTGCGTCAGCCGCATGTAGGCCTCCTCCAGCGACGCCTGGTGCGGGGACAGCTCCCAGAGCCGTACGTCGCAGCCGTGGGCCAGTTCGCTGATCCTCGGCAGCGGCAGCCCGGTGACCCGCAGGGCCCCGCCCGGCTCCGACATGACCCGGCCGCCCGCCTCGATGAGCGTGGCGGTCAGCTTCTGCCGGTCCTCGGGGCCGTCCTCGGGCACCCGCACCCGGGCGAAGTCGGCGGAGTTGGCGGAGATGAAGTCCGTGACGCTCATGTCGGAGAGCAGCCGGCCGCGCCCGATCACGATCAGATGGTCGGCGGTGAGGGCCATCTCGCTCATCAGGTGGGACGAGACGAAGACCGTGCGCCCCTCGGCGGCGAGCGACTTCATCAGATTGCGGACCCAGTGGATGCCCTCCGGGTCGAGACCGTTGACCGGCTCGTCGAACAGCAGGACCTGCGGATCCCCGAGCAGCGCCGCCGCGATCCCGAGCCGCTGCCCCATCCCGAGCGAGAAGCCGCTGGAGCGCCGCTTGGCGACGTCCTGGAGGCCGACGACGCCGAGGACCTCGTCGACCCGGGCCGCCGGGATACCGGCCAGCTGGGCCAGGGACAGCAGATGGTTGCGGGCGGTGCGGCCGCCGTGCACGCCCTTGGCGTCCAGCAGCGCGCCGACCTGGCGCGGCGCGTTCGGCAGGCTGCGGTAGGGGTGGCCGCCGATGGTGACGTGACCCGCGGTGGGGCGGTCCAGGCCGAGGATCATGCGCATCGTCGTGGACTTGCCCGACCCGTTGGGACCGAGGAATCCGGTGACGGCCCCCGGCCGCACCTGGAAGGAAAGGTCGTCCACGGCCGTCTTCGCGCCGTAGCGCTTGGTCAGGCCGACTGCCTCGATCATGCTCCAGCCCCATCGACTCACTCTGTCGGTCGGGGCTCGGGCCACCCGGCCGCACACCCCCGTAAGAGTTAGGAGGATAACCAGGCGCTGTCGGTTCCGGCCAAGTTGCGCACAGCGTGCGAGCGGTCCGTTACGCGTCCCGCTTCTTCAGGACCAGGAAGCCGCCGAGCACCGCCGCCAGCACCCAGAGCACCATGATCCCGAGCCCTCCCCAGGGACCGTACGGGGCGGGATCGGTGTTCATCGCGTCCGGGACGACCTGCATGATCTTCGAACCGGCCTGGTCGGGGAAGTACCGGGCGACGTCCTTGGCCCCCGGCACCGCCGCGAGGATCTGCGAGACCAGGAAGAAGAACGGCATCAGGATGCCGAGCGACAGCATGGAGCTGCGCAGCATCGCGGCCACCCCCATCGAGAAGATCGCGATCAGCCCCATGTAGAGCCCGCCGCCGACGACCGCGCGCAGCACGTTCTCCGCGCCGATGTCGGTGCCCCGGTCGCCGAGCATGGCCTGGCTCAGGAAGAACGAGACGAAGCTGGTGAGCAGCCCCACGACGAGGGCCAGCACCCCGGCCACGGCGATCTTGCTGAAGAGGAACGTCGCGCGCTGGGGCACCGCCGCCAGCGAGGTGCGGATCATGCCGGAGCTGTACTCCGTGCCGACCACGAGCACCCCGAACACCACCATCGCGAGCTGGCCGAGAATCGTCCCGGAGAAGCTGACGAACGTCGGGTCGAACGTGGCCTGCTCGGCCTCGGAGAGGTCGTCGAACGTGGCGTTCAGCAGGGCGCTCAGGGCCGCGCCCATCACCACCGTGACGGCGAACGCCGAGATGAGGGTCCAGGTGGTCGAGGAGACCGACCGGATCTTGGTCCATTCCGAGGTGAGAACCGCGGGTACCGATGCCATGGTCGTCACGCCCCCTTGCCGTCGGTGCCGCCGGGCTTGTTCCAGTGATCGCCCCAGCCGGCCCCCACCGCGGGAGGTTCGGCCGCCGGATCCCGGTCCGAATGGGCGTGATACTCCACCGAGCCGGCGGTCATCTGCATGAACGCCTCCTCCAGCGAGGCCCGCTGGGAGCTCAGCTCGTGCAGCACCACCTGGTGCCGGGCCGCCAGCTCGCCCAGCTCCTCGGTCGTGGCGCCGTCGATCTCCAGGACGCCGCCCGTCGTCTCGACGGCGGTGAAGCCCTCCTGGTGCAGCACGTCCCGCAGCCGTTCGTGCTGCGGTGAGCGCAGCCGCGTGTAGCTGCGGGAGTTCTCGTGGATGAAGTCCGCCATCGAGGTGTCGGCGAGCAGTCTGCCCTGGCCGATCACGATCAAGTGGTCGGCGGTCAGCGCCATTTCGCTCATCAGATGCGAGGAGACGAAGATCGTCCGGCCCTCCGACGCGAGCGCCTTCATCAGATTGCGGATCCAGTGGATGCCCTCCGGGTCCAGTCCGTTGACCGGCTCGTCGAACATCAGGATCTCGGGATCGCCCAGCAACGCGGAGGCGATTCCGAGCCGCTGGCCCATGCCGAGGGAGAACCCCTTGGACTTCTTCTTCGCGACCGCGCTCAGCCCGACCATGTCGAGCACCTCGTCGACCCGGCTGCTCGGGATGCGGTTGCTCTGCGCCAGGCACAGCAGGTTGTTGTACGCGCTGCGACCGCCGTGCATCGCCTTGGCGTCGAGGAGCGCCCCGATGTACTTCAGCGGTTCCTGGAGGTCGCGGTAGTGCTTGCCGTCGATGCGCACCGTACCGCTGGTGGGATTGTCGAGATCGAGCATCATCCGCATCGTGGTGGACTTGCCCGCCCCGTTGGGGCCGAGAAAGCCGGTCACGATGCCCGGTCTGACCTGAAACGACAGATGATCGACGGCGACCTTGCTGCCGAACCGTTTGGTGAGTCCCTCGAGCTCGATCATGCGCACACGCTAGAACGCCGGAGCGCCCGGCGCCACCACAAAGGCGGAACCGGGCGCACACGGGGGTACGGCGCTCCTGCGGGGATCAGCGGCTCTGCTGGGCCGGGACACCGCGCGTCGCGGGCTCGTCCTCCACCGGGGAGCCGGCCGCGGCCACGGCGGCGCCGGTCAGCGTCGCGAGCATCTCGCGGACGTTGGTCAGCTGCGCGTTGATCGAGTCGCGGCGGTTGGTGAGCGCCGCCAGCTCGCGCTCCGATTCGCTGCGGATCCGGTCGGCCTTGGCGTTGGCGTCGGCGACGATGTCCTCGGCCTGACGCTGGGCGGTCTCCACCGTCTGGCGGGCCCGGCGCTCGGCGTCCGTGCGGAGCTTCTCGGCCTCCAGGCGGAGTTGCTCGGCGCGGTGCTCGATCTCGGCGAGACGCTTCTCGGCCTTGGCCTGACGGGACGCGAGGTCGCGCTCCGACTGCTCGCGGCGCTTGGCGAGGTTGGTCTCGAAGTCGGCTGCGGCCTGGGCGGCCTTGGCGCGGGTCTCCTCGAAGAGGGCGTCGGCCTCCTCACGCTTCTGCTGGGCGTCCTTCTGGGCGTCGGAGCGGAGCGTGTTCGCCTCGCCCTGGGCCTTCTCGACGATGCGGACGCCTTCGTCCTCGGCCTTCGCCTTGCGCTCGGCGGCGAACGACTCCGCGTCGTTGCGCACCTGCTGGGCCGCCGACTCGGCGAGCTCGCGGTGCTGCTCGGCGGCCCGGCGGGCCTCCTCGCGCAGGTCCTTCGCCTCCTCCTCGGCGAGGCGGAGAATCTTCTCGACGCGGGCACCGAGCCCGGCGTACGACGGCTCGGCGTCGTTTACCTGGGCCTGGGCGTTCTGCGTTTCGAGGTGCAGTTCCTCGATGCGCTTTTCCAGAGAGGTGATTCGGGCCAGGGCACTGTCACGGTCCGCGATGAGCTTGGCGATGCGGTCGTCCACCTGACCGCGGTCGTAGCCACGGCGCACGTGCTCGAAGCCGAAGGGGGAGGAAGGGTCACTCATGGGGTTCCTGTCGAATGAGACCGGTGAGGTGATAGAGGGAATCCTAGGGGCCATTGCGGCGTGTCAGCGTGAAGATGCCGGTTTGATCTGGAGAATGACACCCCTTTTGAGTGGCTGACCCCCGGAGTGCTTGCCACTCGAAGGCTTGAATGTCCATGACGAAGCACGGCGCAGCGCGGGCCGGCGGTCACCGCTCGGACGACTTGCCCCCCGACCGTGTGCCCGCCGCCGCCGGAGCCTTGGCGCTTCCCGCGGAACCGCCGGCCGGTTTCCCGCCCCCGCCCGGAGTCTCGAAAGACTCCAACGCTTCCAGCACGTCCTGGACACGGGAGATCTCCGCATTGATGTCCTCGCGTCTGCGCACCAGGACATCCAGCTCGCGCCTGCCCTCGTCGACCGTCGCCTCCGCCTCGGCCTGGGCCTCGGCCCGCAGTTTCTCCGCCTCGCGGATCAGCTCGGCCTTCTTGGTCTCGGCCTCCTTCAGCAGCGACTCGGCCCGTTTCACCGCGGCGATACGGACCTTGCTCGCCTCCGAATTGGCCTCCGCCAACAGCTCCTTGGCCTTGGCCTCGGCCTCGTCGCGCTGCTCGGTCGCCGCCTTCATCAGGTTGTCGACGCGCTCCCCGGCGGTCTTCATCTGCTCGGACGTCTCCCGGCGGGCCCGCTCGTGCAGCTCCTCGATCTCACTCTCCAGCCGGGCCCGCAGCTCCTCGGCCCGTTCGCGGATCTGCGTCGCGTCACGCCGCGCGCCGACCAGCAGTTCGTCGGCGTCGGCACGGGCGCGCTCCACCAGGGTGTTGCCCTCGACGGTCGCTTCCGAGGTGATCCGCTGGGCCTCCTTGCGGGCCGCGCCGACCATCGTGTCGGACTGCGTCTCGGCCTCGGTGGCCGTACGCAGCGCCTCTTCCCGTGCCTTGTTGATGAGCTGGTCCGCCTGCTCGGCCGCGTCCGCCCGGCGCTTGGCCGCCGCCTCGCGCGCCTCGTCCAGCACCCGGTCCGCCTCCTGACGGGCCGACGAGCGCAGCTCCTCCGCCGCCGACTCCGCCTCGTCGCGCAGCCGTTCGGCCTCCTCGTGGGCGCGGGCCGCGTGCTCCTGCGCGGAGCCGAGCCGCTCGGCCGCCTCCGCGCGCAGCCGCTCGGACTCGGCGGTCGCCTCGGCCAGCATCCGGTCCGCCTTCTCGGTGGACTCGCTGCGGCGGCGGTTGGCCTCCGTGGTGGCCTCGACGACGAGCTGCTCGGAGGCCTGGGCGGCCTCGGTGCGGATGCGTTCGCTCTCGGTGGTCGCCTCGCCGATCAGCCGGTCCGACTGGGCCGCCGCCTCGGAACGGATCCGGTTGGCGTCCTGCCGGGCCTCGGCACGGGCGCGCGAGGCGTCCTGCTCCGCCGACGCCAGCGCGTCGGACGCCTCGGTGCGCATCCGCTGGCTGTACTCGGAGGCGTCCGCCCGCAACCGCTCCGACTCGGTGATCGCCTCGGAGACCGTCCGCTCGGCCAGCGCCTTCGCGGCCTCGGTCTCCTCGCGCGCCTCCTGCCGGAGCCGGCCCGACTCCTCGTTCGCCTCCCGGCGCAGCCGGATCGCGTCCTCCGAGGCCCGCTCCCGCTCCGCGTGCGCGTCGGCGCGGACCCGGTCCGCCTCCTCCTGCGCCTCGGTACGGGTGCGCTCCGCGGCGTGCTCCGCGGCCGAACGCAGGCCGGTGATCTCCTCCTCGGCCTGCTCGTGCAGGCCCGAGACGGAGTCCCGTACCTGCTGGGCGGTCTGCTCGGCCGCCGAGACCAGCTCGGTCGCCCGGGCGTCCGCCTCCTCGACCAGCCGGCGCGCCTCGGCCTCCGCCTCCTCGACCCGCTTGCGGGCGGAGGCGAGCAGCTCCTCGCTCTGCTCGCGGGCCCGCTCACGCTCCTGCTCCGCCTCCAACCGGGCGGCGCCGAGGGTCTCCTCGGCCTCCCGGCGGCGGCGCGTCGCCTCCTCCTGGGCGGCGGCCAGCGCCTCGGCGGCCTCGGCCCCGACCCGCTCGGCGGCGGCCGCGGCCTCCGCGCGCACCCGGTCGGCGCTCTCCTGCGCCTCGGACTTGAGCCGCTCCGCCTCGGCGGCCGCCTCGCTCCGCAGCCGTACGGCGACGTTCTCGCCCTCGGCCCGGGACTGGGCGGCGTCCGCGGCGGCCTCGTCGCGCAGCCGCTCGGCCTCGGTCTCGGCCTGCTCGGTCAGCGCCCGCAGCCGCTCGGCCGCCTCCGCGCGCAGCCGCTCCGACTCCTCGTTCGTCTCGCGGCGGATCCGCTCGGCGTCGGTGCGGGCCTCACTCAGCGCCTCCTCGGCGGCGGCGAGCCGGGACTCGGCCTCGGTGTGCAGTCGGGCCAGCTCGTCGGCGGCCTCGGCCTGCCGGGCGGCCACGCCGCGCTCGGTCTCCTCGCGCAGCTCGGCCGCTGCCGCCTCCGCGGCCGCCGTGACGGCCGCCGCCTGCTCCTCGGCCTCGGCCCGCAGCGCGTCGGCCTCGGTCCGGGTGCGCTCCAGCGTCTCCTCGGCCTGCTTGCGCAGGGTCGCGGCCCGCTCGGCGGCCTCGGCGCGGACGCGCTCGCTCTCGCCGTTCGCCTTGGCGCGCAACTCGTCGGCGTCGGAGCGGGCCTTGGTCAGCAGCTCCTCGGCGGTGCGGGCGCCCTCCTCCAGTTGCTGGACCGCCTCACGGCGGGCCTCGCCCCGGATCCGCTCGCCCTCGGCGACCGCCTCGGAGCGCAGCTGCTCGGCCTCGCCGCGCAGCCTGCGGGCCTCCTCCTGGAGCTCGACCGTCCTGGCCCGGTACTCCTTGGTGTCGTCCTTGGCCGCGCCCTTCAGCTCGTCGGCCTGCTCGGCCGCCTCGCCGCGCAGCCGGTCCGCCTCGGCCTCCGCCTCGCGGCGGATCCGCTCGGCCTCCTCGCGCGCCGCCTTCGTCGTCGACTGCGCGTCCTCGGATGCCTTGGTGAGCACCTCCTCGGCGCTGCGGGCCGCCTTGGCCAGCTGGGCGGCGGCGTCCTCGGCGGCGGCCGTGTTGGCCTTCTCGGCCGCTTCCGCGACCAGCCGCTCCGCCTCCGCACGGGCGTCGGCGAGGGCCTGCTCGGCCTCTTCCTTGAGGGTGTCGGCGCTCTTGGTGGCCTCGCCGACCAGCCGGGCGATCTCCGACTTGGCCGTACGGGTGCGCTGTTCGTTCTGCGACTCGGCCGCGGCCAGCTGCTTGCCGGCGGCCTCCTTCGCCTCGGCGAGGACCTTCTCGGCCTCCAGGCGGGATTCGCGCAGCCGGGTCTCCGCCTCCGCGAGACGCTGCTCGGCGGCGCGGTTCAGCTCGGCGGTCTGCTGGCGGGCCTGGTCGGTCTCCGCGGTCGTGCTGGAGCGCAGCTGCTCCGCGTGGCTGGTGGCCTCCTGCGCCTGGGCGGAGGCGGCCCCGAGCAGCCGCTCGGCGTCCTTGCGGGCGCGCAGCAGGATCGCTTCCGCTTCGGCCCGGGCGGCCTCGGCCTCGGAGCCGGCCCGCCGACGGGTCTCCTCCGCCAGCCGGGCCGCCTCGTCGCGGGCGGCGGCCAGCGCCTGTTCGGCCTCGGCGCGGGACTCCTCCAGCAGCCGGCGGGCCTGCGACTCGGTGCGGGCGCGGAGCTGTTCGGCCCAGGCGACGTTCTCGTTGACATGCGATTCGACGGTCTGGCGGCGCTCCGCCAGCTCCTGGTCGAGCCGCTGCCTGCGCTGGACGGCCTCGGTGTGCAACTCGGCCTGGAGGCGGGCCTGGTGCTCGGCGTGCTCCTGGAGGATCCGCTGCGTCTGGGCCCGCGCCTCGCGCAGCTCGCGCTCGGCGTCGCTGCGCATCTGCTCGGCCTGGGCCTGCGCGTTCCGCAGCATCTGCTCGGCCTGGTAGCCGATGTCCGCGCTGTCGTAGGCGGGACGGGCCGCGAGATTGCGCCGGGCCTCGTGCAGTTTGGCACGCAAGACCTCGACCTGGTAACCGAGGTCCTCGGCGTGCTGGACGGCCTTCTCCCGGTCGGTCTTCAGCCGGTCCATCTCGGCTTCGAACCGCGAGAGATGGTCGTCTTCAGCTCGGTGGCTCTCCTGGCGTTCGTAGCCCCGCACTGCGCGGTCCCATCCTTCCCCGAGCTCTCAACTTCTTCGAGCAGGGGAGACCCCAACCCTGGTCGCAACTCTGCACACGGGGGCTCGCCGACGAGCGGTCCCCCGGGGAATGGTGACAGACAAACGACGAGGACGCGGTACGGCCCCGACCCGGCCCCGGCCCGGAACCGCCCACTCTACCGGGCCGGGTATGCGGCGGTCAGTGGTCCGCCCGGCTCGTGACCAGTTCGGTGAGGACACCGTGGCAGTCCTTGGGGTGCAGGAACGTGATCCGGGACCCCATCGACCCCGTCCTGGGCTCGTCGTACAGCACCCGGACGCCCTTCTCGCGGATGTCCGCGGCGTCCCCGTCCACATCCTCCGTGCCGAAGGCGATGTGGTGCACGCCTTCCCCGTTCTTCGCCAGCCACTTGCCCACGGCGGAGTCCTCGCGGGTGGGCTCCAGCAGCTGGAGGTACGAGGCCCCGCCGTCCGAGGTCTCGTTGATCTTGAGCATGGCCTCGCGGACCCCCTGCTCCTCGTTGACCTCGGAGTGGAACACCTCGAACCCGTACGTGGCACGGTAGAACTCGACCGTCTTTTCCAGGTCGAAACAGGCGATCCCGATGTGATCGATTCGCGTCAGCATGGATTCAGCATGGATCGACCGGGGCGCTCCCGCCATGGTTACGCAACGTGCGCGCCGTCACACCGGTAGCCGGATGACGGGCGCGGAAGGGCTCAGTACATTCAGGTAAACCCTCGTTCACATCCGATCCCAAGGGGCCGTGCCCATGCCAGCAACGACCGGTACCACCACCTCAGTGATCGTCGCGGGCGCCCGGACGCCCATGGGCCGTCTCCTCGGCTCCCTGAAGAGCTTCTCCGCGGCCGACCTCGGCGGCGTCGCGATCAAGGCGGCCCTGGACCGGGCCGGCATCGGCGGTGACCAGGTCCAGTACGTGATCATGGGCCAGGTGCTCCAGGCGGGCGCGGGCCAGATCCCCGCCCGGCAGGCCGCGATCAAGGCCGGCATCCCCATGAACGTCCCCGCGCTCACCGTCAACAAGGTGTGCCTGTCCGGGCTCGACGCCATCGCGCTGGCCGACCAGCTCATCCGCGCCGGGGAGTTCGACGTGGTGGTCGCGGGCGGCCAGGAGTCCATGACCAACGCCCCGCACCTGCTCCCCAAGTCCCGTGAGGGCTACAAGTACGGCGCGATCGAGATGCTGGACTCGATGGCGTACGACGGTCTCACCGACGCCTACGAGAACATCCCCATGGGCGAGTCCACCGAGAAGCACAACGGCCGCCTCGGCCTGGACCGCGCCGCCCAGGACGAGATCGGCGCCCTGTCCCACCAGCGGGCCGCCGCCGCCCAGAAGAACGGCCTCTTCGAGGCGGAGATCACCCCGGTCGAGATCCCGCAGCGCAAGGGCGACCCGGTCCTCTTCTCCCAGGACGAGGGCATCCGCGCCGAGACGACGGTGGAGACCCTCGGCAAGCTGCGCCCCGCCTTCGCCAAGGACGGCACGATCACCGCGGGCACCTCCTCGCAGATCTCCGACGGCGCCGCCGCGGTCGTCGTGATGAGCAAGGCCAGGGCCGAGGAGCTGGGTCTCGACTGGATCGCCGAGATCGGCGCCCACGGAAACGTCGCGGGCCCGGACAACTCCCTCCAGTCGCAGCCCTCCAACGCGATCCGGCACGCCCTGAAGAAGGACGGCCTCACCGTCGACGACCTCGACCTGATCGAGATCAACGAGGCGTTCGCGGCCGTCGCCGTCCAGTCCATGAAGGACCTGGGCGTCACCTCGGACAAGGTCAACGTCAACGGCGGCGCCATCGCGCTCGGCCACCCCATCGGGATGTCCGGCGCGCGGGTCGTCCTGCACCTGGCCCTGGAGCTGAAGCGGCGCGGCGGCGGCACGGGCGCGGCGGCGCTGTGCGGCGGCGGCGGTCAGGGCGACGCGCTGATCATCCGCGTTCCGGGCAAGTAGTAGGCATACGGATCCGAGGCGAGGCGAACGGAGCGGTGAACGTGGACGTGGACGTCCCCACGCTGGTCGAGCAGGCGCGAGCAGGCAGGCCGCGTGCGGTGGCCCGGCTGATCTCGCTGGTGGAGGGGGCGTCCCCGCAGCTCCGTGAGGTGATGGCGGCACTGGCCCCGCTGGCGGGCCATGCCTACGTCGTCGGCCTGACGGGCTCGCCGGGCGTGGGCAAGTCCACCTCCACCTCCGCCCTGGTCTCCGCCTACCGCCGGGCGGGCAAGCGGGTCGGCGTGCTCGCCGTCGACCCGTCCTCGCCGTTCTCCGGCGGGGCGCTGCTGGGCGACCGGGTCCGGATGTCGGACCATGCCTCGGACCCCGGCGTCTACATCCGCTCCATGGCGACCCGGGGCCACCTCGGGGGCCTCGCCTGGGCCGCCCCGCAGGCGATCCGCGTCCTCGACGCGGCCGGTTGCGACGTGGTCCTCGTCGAGACGGTCGGCGTCGGCCAGTCCGAGGTGGAGATCGCCTCCCAGGCCGACACCTCCGTCGTGCTGCTCGCCCCCGGCATGGGCGACGGCATCCAGGCGGCGAAGGCCGGAATCCTGGAGATCGGCGATGTGTACGTGGTCAACAAGGCCGACCGCGACGGCGCCGACGCCACCGCCCGCGAGCTGAACCACATGCTGGGCCTGGGGGAGTCCCGGGGCCCCGGCGACTGGCGCCCCCCGATCGTGAAGACGGTCGCGGCCCGGGGCCAGGGCACGGACGAGGTCGTCGAGGCTCTGGAGAAGCACCGGGCCTGGATGGAGGAGCACGGCGTCCTGGCCGAACGCCGCACGGCTCGCGCCGCCCACGAGGTCGAGTCGATCGCGGTCACCGCGCTCCGCGAGAGGATCGCCGACCTCCGCGGCGACCGCCGGCTGCGCGCCCTGGCCGAGCGCATCGTGGCGGGGAGCCTGGACCCGTACGCGGCGGCGGACGAGCTGGTGGCGGGGCTGACGGAGGGCTCCTGAGCGCCTGAGCGTGCGGGGAAGGCCCCCTGAGCGGATGTGCGCCGCTCAGGGGGCCTTCTCGCGTACGGGGCCGGGTACGGGCGTCCGTCAGTCGTCGTCGTCGTCGCCGTCGCGGTCGTCGCCGTGGTCGTCCTGGTCGCCGTTCCGGTCGTCCGCGCGGTCGTTGTCGTCGTCGCGGTCCACGGTGGCCTTGCCGGTCCTGGCGTCCACACGCAGTTCGTGCTGCTTGCCGTCCTTGCCCGCGATGTCGACGTCCCAGCGCAGGACGTCGCTCCGGCTGCCACTGTCGTCGTCACCGTCGTCGTCCAGGTCGATCGACGTGACGGCGCCCGGCGCGGTCTTCAGGGCCGCTGCCGCCGCCTCGTTCAGGGTGACGGCCGAGGAGCGGGGCGCGTGGCGGTCGCGGTCGTCGTTGTCGTCGCCGCGGGTCTTGAGGACCTTGCCGTTGCCGGCGTCCACCGTGACGTCGTGCCACTTCTTGTCGGAGCCGCGGACGTCCAGCTCCCAGACGGCCCGGCCGTCGTGGTCGTCGTCGTCCTCGTCCAGCTCGGCCTCGGTGACCGTGCCCGGCACGCTCTTCAGCGCGGCGGCGACGGCCTCGTCGAGGGAGATCCGGGCGCCCTTCGCGGCGGCCGGGGCCCGGTCGTCCGACCGGTCGTCGGAAGCGTCGTCCGTACGGTCGTCCGTGGCGTCGGAGTCCGCGAGGCTCACCGTGCTCGCGCTCCTGGTGGACGTCCGGTCGCGGTCCCCGTCGCTGTCCGCGAAGGCGACGGTGGCGGCGGTGGTGCCGCCGATCAGAACGGCCGCGGTGATCGCTGCGATGGTGACGTTGCGCTTCATGAGGTTCCTCCCCGAGAGCTGCTGTGCTGTTCGACGGGTTCCACACTGCCGACCCGATGCTGAACGCAGCCTGAAGCCACCTGAAGCCTTCTTCAGGTGGAGTTTGCGAGGCTGTGCGCATGCGCCTGTTGATCGTGGAGGACGAGAAGCGTCTCGCGGTGTCCCTGGCCAGGGGACTCACCGCCGAGGGCTTCGCCGTGGATGTCGTGCACGACGGCCTGGAGGGGCTGCACCGGGCGAGCGAGGGCGGCTACGACCTGGTCATCCTCGACATCATGCTGCCCGGCATGAACGGCTACCGCGTCTGCTCGAACCTGCGCGCCGCCGGACACGAGGTGCCCATCCTCATGCTCACCGCCAAGGACGGCGAGTACGACGAGGCCGAGGGACTGGACACCGGAGCCGACGACTATCTGACCAAGCCCTTCAGCTACGTCGTCCTCGTCGCCCGGGTGCGGGCCCTGCTGCGCCGGCGCGGGTCCGGAACCGCCGCGCCCGTCCTGACCGTCGGCTCCCTGCGCGTCGACACCGCCGCCCGCCGGGTGATCCGCGGTGAGGACGAGATCACCCTCACCGCCAAGGAGTTCGCCGTACTGGAGCAACTCGCCCTGCGCGCCGGGCAGGTGGTGAGCAAGGCGGAGATCCTGGAGCACGTCTGGGACTTCGCCTACGACGGCGACCCGAACATCGTCGAGGTCTACATCTCCACCCTGCGCCGCAAGCTGGGCGCCGCCGCCATCCGTACCGTACGCGGTGCCGGCTACCGGCTGGAGGCGAAGTGAGGTCCGTCCGGGCCAGGGCCGCCCTCGGGGCCACCCTGGTCGTCGCCGTCGCCCTGATCGGGGCCGGTCTCGCCGTGCTCATGGTCCTGCGGGCCAACCTGATCGACCAGGCGGACCTCCAGGCCGAGGTGGCCGCCCGTGAGGTGGCCGGACAGCTCGCCACGGGCACCCCGTACGACGAGGTGGAGCTGGACGACGAGGAGGACCACCCGGTCCAGGTGATCGACGAGGAGGAGCGGGTCGTCCTCGTCTCCAAGGACCTGCGGGCCGTCACCGGCACCGGCACGACGGGCGTCACCCCCGCGCCCTCGGCCTCGGCGGGGGCCACCCCGTCGCCCGACGGCGACGACGACGGCGATGACGACGACGGGGGCGGCGACAGCCGCCGCCCGGACTCGGGCGAGGTCTCCTCCGACGACCCGGAGTTCTCCGACGGCACCGCGACCGTCGACCGCACCACCGCCGACTACCGCTTCGCCGCCGTCGAGGCGACCACCCGGGAGGGGGTCACCCTGACCGTGTACGCGGGCGCCCCGCTCGCCGCCGAGCAGGAGGCGGTCGACACCGTGCGCGGGGCCATGCTGACCGGGCTGCCGGTGCTGCTGGTCGTCGTCGCCGGGGTGACCTGGCTGGTGACCCGGCGCGCACTGCGGCCCGTCGAGGGCATCCGCCGCGAGATGGCCGCCATCACCGCCTCCGAGGACCTGGCCCGCCGGGTGCCCGAGCCCGATTCGCGGGACGAGATCGCGGCGCTGGCCCGGACGACGAACGAGACGCTCACCGTGCTGGAGGCGTCCGTGGAGCGGCAGCGGCGGTTCGTCGCGGACGCCTCGCACGAGCTGCGTTCCCCGATCGCCTCGCTCCGCACCCAGCTGGAGGTGGCCGAGGCCCACCCGGAGCTGCTGGACCTCCCGGGCGCGGTCGCCGACACCGTACGGCTCCAGGTGCTGGCGGCGGATCTGCTGCTGTTGGCCCGGCTGGACGCGGGGGAGAAGCCCGGCGGCGGGACGGTGGAGCTGGGCGCGCTGGTCCGCGAGGAGGTCTCGCAGCGGACCGGGGACCGGATCGCGGTGGCGGTGGAGGTCCCGGAGGGCGGCGCGTTCGAGGTGAACGGGTCGCGCGGGCAGCTGTCCCGGGTGATCGGCAATCTGCTGGACAACGCCCAGCGGCACGCCGAGGGGAGCGTCTCGGTGGCGGTGGCGCCCGACGGCCGCGGCGTGCGGGTCGAGGTCCGGGACGACGGGGCGGGCGTGCCCGAGGAGGAGCGGGAGCGGATCTTCGAACGGTTCGTCCGGCTCGACGACGCCCGCAGCCGGGACGACGGCGGTGCCGGCCTGGGCCTCGCCATCGCCCGGGACGTCGCCGCCCGCCACGGCGGAACGCTGACGGTGCACCGGGCGGACGAGGGCGGTGCGGCCTTCCGGCTGTGGCTGCCGCACCCGGCCTGAGGCGGCGGTTGCGGGGCCCTGGCGGGCCCTGCCCCGCCTCTCCGCTACAGCTTGCCGCGCTTGCCGCGCAGATGTTCCGCGATCGGGGTCAGCGCCGCGTGCAGATCGGTCAGCGCCTCGGGGGACAGCAGGTCCATGAAGTGCTGCCGCACCGAGGCGACATGGTGCGGAGCGACCTTCCGCATGGTCTCCGCGCCGTGCTCGGTGAGGACCGCGAAGAGTCCGCGCCGGTCCGATTCGCAGTGCGTACGCCGCACCAGACCGGCGGTCTCCATGCGGGTGATCTGGTGCGAGAGCCGGCTCTTGGACTGCAGGGTGGCGGCGGCGAGGTCGCTCATCCGCATCCGCAGGTCGTCCGACTCGGAGAGGTTGACCAGGATCTCGTAGTCGTTCATGGTCAGGCCGAACGGCTGGAGGTCCTTCTCCAGCTGGTGCATCAGCAGCCTGCTGACGTCCAGGTGGGTGCGCCAGGCGCACTGCTCCGCGTCGCTCAGCCAGCGGGTGGCCGTCTCGGTCTCCATATATGGATTCTACCTAAGAAGTTGAAAGCCGGACGAAATGAGGAGGGCTGGGGAGTGTGACAATCGGCGCAGACGTTCGATGTCACACTCCGCAGACTACCGCTCACAAGCCGAAGCGACGCTGGAGGTCCCCCAGCTGGCCGGGCATGCGCGGGGCGGAGCCGTGTTGAGCTCCGCCGGCCGGGACGCCCGGCTCGTTCGGCACGACGCCCGTCGCCTGCTCCGCCATCAGCGCCTCGGACGACTGGAGCAGCACCGTGCCCGCCCCGACGAACTCGAACTGGTGCTCCTCGCCCGACGTCCCCCCGATCCCCGTCAGTGACCGGATCCCGCCCATCACGCCCGTCATGTACCCGTGGTCGTAGTGGTGGCAGGGGGAGGGGCAGTCGGCCCACCCCACCAGCGCCTGCGGGTCCACCCGCAGCGGCGGCTCCATGAAGACCACCGGACCGTTGGACGCGGCCACGAACTTCCCCGTGCCGATCAGCGTCACGAACCCCGGCACGATCGACTGCTTCAGCGCGAGCGACGGCTCGTACGCCAGCAGGTTCCCGGACCGGATCGTCAGGTTCCCGTCGTCCAGGTCGAAGGAGTTCACATCGAAGGCCCGGTCGGCCAGCAGCAGCTTTCCGCTGCCCTCGGCCACCACCCAGTCGCTCGCGTGCAGCGGCGAATGGAAGCTGGAGCGCACCAGCCGCTCGAAGCGGCCGTGCCCGATCCCGTCGAAGTTGATCTGCCCGTAGTAGGCGATCATCTTGCCCTTCTGCAGGAACCACCGGCTCCCCTTGAGCTCCACGCAGAAGGTGTAGGAGTTGACGTTGTCGTCCGACGGCAGCGTCATCGGATCGAAGACCACGGGCGTACTCACAGCTTCTCCTCCGACGCCTGGACGTAGACCGCGCCGTTCCCGCTCAGCTCCAGCTGGAACGCCTCGCCGGAGCCCCGCCCTACCATGTCCCGCCAGCCGACCGCCGTGGACAGCTTGTTGCGGACCTCCCCGTGGTGGGCGACATATGCCTGCGGGTCCACATGGACGTCCCGGCCGGGGGTGATCGGCAGCTCGATCACCCCGCCGTGCGCCATCACCGCGACCGCGCCGTGCCCCTTGAGCGTGGTGGTGAACAGGCCCTGGCCGGAGACCTGGCCGCGCACCATGCCCACCACCCCGCCCTGCGAGCCCATGAACATCGTGCCCTGCTGGAGCGTCCCGTCGAAGGCGAGGAGCCGGTCGGCCTCCACGTACAGGGTGTCGCCGGACAGGTTGATCACCTGGATGTGGTGGCCGCCGTGGCCGAACATCACCGTGCCCGACCCCTCGACCGTCATCAGCGGCGTCGCCTCGCCCGCCACCCGGCGGCCGATCATCGACGCGAAGCCGTTCTGGCCGCCCTGGATGTTCGGGGTGAAGGAGACCTCGCCCCGGTACGCCAGCATCGCGCCGCGCTGGCTGAACAGCTTCTGGCCCGGGGCGAGCGTGGCCTCGACCATCTTGGAGTTGATCTCGCGGAACGGCATCAGACATCGCCCCCGACGGTGTTGCGCTCGCTGGGCTGGACGTAGACGAGTCCGTCGCCCTCGAAGCGGATCTGGAACGCCTCGCCTGAGCCCTCGCCCATCAGCGTCCGGAAGTTCACGCCCGACTGGAAGCTCTGCTGGAGCCGGCCCTGGTGGGCGATGTAGGCGCCCGGGTCGACCATCAGCGGATACTGCGGCGACACCCGCAGCAGCACCGCCGCCCCGTCCGACATGATCGCCGCCTGCCCGGTGCCCTCCACCGTCGTGGTGAACAGGCCGTTGCCGCTCGCCCCGCCGCGCAGCCCGGTGAACGTGGTGCCCGTGCGCAGCCCGGCATCGGTGGCCAGCAGGTTGCTCGCCTCCACATACAGGGTGTCGCCGTGCAGCGAGACCAGATTGATCTCACTCGCCCGGTCGGCGAAGTAGCAGGTGCCCTGCCCGGACACCTCCATCACCGTCATCTGCTCGCCGGTCAGCCGACGGGTCACCATGCCGCGCAGCCCCTCACCGCCGCCGGACATCTTCTTGAAGGTCATCCGGCCGTCGTACGCGACCATCGAGCCGTTCTTCGCCTTGACGGCGTCGCCGGTCAGATCGACGGCGAGCGTCTTGCTGCCTTGGAGTCGGAACATCGCCACGCCCCGAAGGTAGCCCGCCATCCCGCGCCCGTACCAGGTCCTACGGAACCGTTACGCCCCCGATGCTCCCCTGATGCGCACCCGGACCGGCCCTGATATGCGGTGATACGCGCGGCCGTGCCCCGCGGCGGCCCCCGGCTCGGGGGAGGTGCCGACGCGATGCCACAATGGGGGCGGCTTGTGCCCGCGTTCACAAGCCCGCATGCCCCCTCCCACCGAAGGTGCCCTCGTGGACATCAAGACCGCTTCCGCCCTGCACCGGCTGCGCCTCATCTCGCTTCCCGAGGCGCTCTCCTTCCCGGCGCTCCTCATTTTCGGCTCGCTGCTCATGCGCGTCTCGGACATCGACTTCCTGATGCCGCCCCTCGGCATGATCCACGGCGTCCTGTTCACGATCTACGTCGTGTTCCTGCTGGACGTCTGGGTCAAGGCCAAGTGGCCGCTCAAGCGTGTCGCGCTCTTCTTCCTCCTCGCCGTCATCCCCTTCGGCGGGCTCTACGGCGACAAGCTCCTCAAGAAGTACGAGGCCGACGGCGTCATCGCCGCCCGCGCCCGCCGCGAGGGCACGGTCAGCGCATGATCGTCGCGTTCTCGGTCTCACCGCTCGGCGTCGGCGAGGACGTCGGGGAGTACGTCGCCGACGCCGTACGGGTCGTGCGGGAATCCGGGCTCCCCAACCGCACCGACGCGATGTTCACCTCCATCGAGGGCGAGTGGGACGAGGTCATGGACGTCGTCAAGCGCGCCGTGGCCGCCGTCGAGGCCCGCGCGGGTCGCGTCTCCCTGGTGCTGAAGGCCGACATCCGGCACGGCGTCACCGACGGTCTGACCTCGAAGGTCGAGACCGTGGAGCGGTATCTCGGGGGCGCCTGACCCTCTGACACGCCGTCCGCGCGGCACGTCGCGCGTTCACCCGAAAAGCCCCCGGCGCCACACGGCCGGGGGCCTTTCGGGTCCCGGACCGAAAACCGCTCACTCGGACCTGCCAAGTCGACACACCGTTGGCCGTCCCCTTCTGTAGGGGTATCAACCCGTTCGACAGTGGGAGGCACGGTGCGGTCGGAGGGCTACGACTACGACACCTACAGCCGGCTCGCGGGTCCGCTCACGGAGCCGGAGCCGACGGGGTACCGGGTGCGGTACAAGAGCCTGCTCTCGACGGAGAAGCACCGAATAAGAGCCGTCCTGCTGATGACGCTCGCCCCGGTGCTCACCGGCATCCTCCTGCTCTACCTGGTCTGGCCCACGCACTGGACCGAGCGGGAGAACGGGGAGCGCTGGCTGGTCGTCGCCGACGCCGTGATGCTGGTGTCGATCGCCCTGATCGAGCTGTTCATGCTGGTCAACGTGGTCTCCATCGCGCACGCCACGCTCGTCGCGCGGGACCCGGTCCCGGTGACGCCCGAGCCCGGCACCCGGGTCGCCTTCCTGACCACGTACGTCCCCGGCAAGGAACCGCTCTCCATGGTCCGCGCCACCCTCAAGGGCGCCGTACGGATGGAGCACCCCGGCCCGCTGGACGTCTGGCTCCTCGACGAGGGCGACGACCCCGGGGCCCGGATGCTCTGCGCGGAGCTCGGCGTCCACCACTTCACCCGGCGCGGCGTCCCCGAGTGGAACCGCGACAAGGGCGTCCACAAGGCGAAGACCAAGCACGGCAACTACAACGCCTGGATCGCCCTGCACGGCGGCGACTACGACTTCTTCGCCTCCGTCGACACCGACCACGTGCCCATGCCCAACTTCCTGGAACGGATGATGGGCTACTTCCGCGACCCGGACGTCGCCTTCGTCGTCGGACCGCAGGTCTACGGGAACTACGACTCGGCCGTCACCAAGGCCGCCGAGTCGCAGCAGTTCCTCTTCCACGCCCTGATCCAGCGCGCGGGCAACCGCTACGGCGCCCCCATGTTCGTCGGCACCAACAACGTCGTGCGCATCGCCGCGCTGCGCCAGGTCGGCGGCCTGTACGACTCGATCACCGAGGACATGGCGACCGGCTTCGAGATCCACCGCCGCCGCAACCCGCGCACCGGGCACTACTGGCGTTCCGTCTACACCCCCGACGTGCTCGCCGTGGGTGAGGGGCCCGCCTCCTGGACGGACTTCTTCACCCAGCAGCTGCGCTGGTCGAGGGGGACGTACGAGACGCTGTTCAAGCAGTACGGCAAGGCGCTCTTCCGGGTGCCCCCCGGGCGCCTCTTCAGCTACACGCTGATGCTCGTCTACTACCCGATGACCGCCGTGAACTGGCTGCTCGGGGTTCTCAGTTGTGTGCTGTTCCTCTGGTTCGGCGCGTCCGGCACCCAGGTCGCCGCCTCCATCTGGCTGATGCTCTACAGCGACGCCGCCGCCCTCCAGATCGGGCTCTACCTCTGGAACCGCCGCCACAACGTCTCACCCCACGAGCCCGAGGGCTCCGGCGGCCTGGCGGGCATGGCCATGTCCGCGCTCTCCGCGCCGGTCTACCTGAAGTCGCTGGGCTCGGCCGTGCTGCGCACCGACGGCCGCTTCGTCGTCACGCCCAAGGGCGGCCAGGCATCCCCGGACCGGCTGCTCACCTTCCGTATCCACCTCTTCTGGGCGGCGGTCCTGCTGTCCTCGCTCGCCGCCTCGGTGTACCTCGACCACACCCATGCCGCGATGCGCACCTGGGCGGCGCTGGGCCTCGCGATATCCCTCTCCCCGGTCGTCGTGTGGGCCTGGACCGTCCGGCAGGACAAGCGCGCCGCGGCCGCACGCGCCCTCCCCGTCCCGGCGCCCCCGCCGGCCGAACCGGCGTACGTCACCACGCCGACGGCCCCCGCCCCGTCGGCGACCACCGCGGCGAGCGCCGGCACCACCGCCACCACCACCGCAGGAGGGAACTGAGCCATGGCCTACCGGCCCTCGAAGAAGACGAGGAAGACGCTCCTGGGCGGCGGCGCGGTGGTGCTGCTCGCCGGGCTGAACGCTCCCGCCGCGCTGTCCTTCGCCGAGGACAGGTACCACGCGTACAAGATCGACCAGCCGGCGTACAAGGCGGAGTACGGCTCCTGGGAGCAGGTGGACATCCCGAAGGAGTACCGCACCAACGCGATCCACGCGGCGCTCCTGCACACCGGCAAGGTGCTGATCGTCGCGGGCTCCGGCAACGACGAGCAGCACTTCGACGAGGGCACCTTCGACACCGTGCTGTGGGATCCGGCCGAGAACACCTTCCAGAAGATCCCCACCCCGGAGGACTTCTTCTGCGGCGGCCACGCCCAGCTCCCCGACGGCCGCCTCCTGATCGCGGGCGGCACCGCCCGCTACGAGGTGCTCGACGACAAGGTGAAGCGGGCCGCCGGCGGCATGCGGGTCAAGAACGAGAACCCGGACAAGCCGCTGAAACTGAAGAAGGGCACGGTCTTCCGCTCGCCGTCGGGTGTCGAGTACCGGGCCAGGTTCGACGTCACCGTGCCCAAGGCGAAGCGCGAGTTCGAGGTCGACTACTTCGAGAGCGGCCAGATGAAGCCGTGGAAGACCAAGGTGACCGCCGCCGAGCAGCGGGTCTTCGTCGAGGCGGTGAACGAAGGGCCGGACGCGGTGGCGACGGATGCCGCCCAGTACGAGATCGTCGGGCTCAAGGGCAAGGAGGCCGACAACGCGTACGGCCTCGCCGAGAAGATCACCATGGACAAGCAGGACTTCCAGGGGATCCGGGCCGCCTACGAGTTCGACCCGACGGCGGAGAAGTACATCAGGGTCGACCCCATGAAGGAGGCCCGCTGGTACCCGACGCTCGTCGGTCTTGAGGACGGCCGGGTGCTCTCCGTCTCCGGTCTCGACGACGTCGGCGCGATCCTGCCGGGCGACAACGAGATCTACGACCCGAAGACCAAGAAGTGGGGCAAGGGCCCCTTCCACTACTTCCCGACCTACCCGGCGCTGTTCCTCACCAAGGGCGGCAAGCTCTTCTACCCGGGTGCCAACGCCGGTTACGGCCCGGCGGACAAGGGGCGCGAGCCCGGGATCTGGGACCTGAAGAAGAACACCTTCACCAAGGTGCCCGGCCTCACCGACACCGACCAGCTGGAGACGGCGGCCTCGCTGATGCTGCCGCCCGTGCAGGACCAGAAGGTGATGGTGCTGGGCGGCGGCGGGGTCGGCGAGTCCAAGAAGTCCACGGCCCGCACGGCCGTCATCGACCTCAAACAGGACAACCCGGCCTTCGAGGCGGGCCCCGACCTGCCGCAGGGCACGCGCTATCTGAACAGCGTGATCATGCCCGACGACACCGTCTTCACCAGCGGCGGATCCGAGGACTACCGGGGCCGCGGGGACAGCAACATCCTGAAGGCGCAGTCCTACGACCCGAAGACCAACACCTTCAAGGAAGCCGCCGAGCCGACGGTGGGCCGCAACTACCACTCCGAGGCGCTGCTGCTGCCCGACGGCCGGGTGGCGACCTTCGGCTCCGACTCCCTCTACGGCGACAAGGACAACACCAAGCTCGGCAAGTTCGAGCAGCGCATGGAGGTCTACACCCCGCCCGCCCTGCACCGCGGCAAGGACAAGCGCCCGGTGATCGGCAACGGCCCCGAGAACGCCGAGCGCGGCACGACGGTCACCTACGAGAGCGCCGACGCGGACCGCGTCGCCACCGCCCGGCTGATGCGGCCGAGCGCCGTCACCCACACCACCGACGTGGAACAGCGCTCCATCGAGCTGGGCCTGAAGAAGGCCGGCGGCAAGCTGAGCGTCACGGTCCCGGACGACCCCACGCTCGTGCCGCCCGGCTGGTACATGCTCTTCGTCACCGACACCGACGGCGTTCCCTCCGAAGCGAAATGGGTCAAGATCGCCTGAGGAGGCACAGCGGGGGAGCGCCCGGTGCGCGTCAGTACGGTCAGGGAGGGCAGGGGGCCCGCCGGGAAGAGGGGAGCCGGTCTCCGCCCGCAGCCGAGAGCACCCCGCGGGCTCAGGAGGCGGCGCGGCGGGCGAGGCCGAGGGCGTACTCCGGCCACCACTCGCCGGCCGGCGGGCCGCCCCGGCAGGTGCCGTCGGAGTCGCCGGGCCGCTTGATCCACAGGTAGGCGTCGAGCCGGTCGTCGCCGGTGTCGGTGGTGGGGGGCGTGCCGAGCCCCCGGCCCGGCGGATTGCACCAGGCTTCCTCACGGCCCCCGGACAGGGGGCCGTTGCCGTTGCGACTGGTGTCGATCACGAAGTGCGAGCCGCCCACGGCGTCGGAGAGCTCTCCCGCGTACGTCTTCACGCCGGCGTTCGACTGGAAGTTGGAGACGTTCAGCGAGAAGCCGTCGGCCCGGTCGACGCCCGCCTGCCGCAGCGGTTGCGCCATCTTGGCCGGCTCGTCGATCCAGTCCGGGTTGCCCGCGTCCAGGTAGACCTTGGTGTTCGGGAGGGCCCCCAGCGTGTCCACCGCCTCGGAGAGGAGCTGGTAGCGCTCGGCGTGGTGCTCGGGCGGGGTGCAGCCGTCCGCGATGTGGGGGAGGGCGTCCGGCTCCAGGATCACGGTCGCGGGCGCGTCCCCGACGGCGTCGGCGAACTCCCCGATCCAGGAACGGTAGGCGTCCGCGTCCTTCGCGCCGCCCGCGGAGTACAGCCCGCAGTCGCGGTGCGGGATGTTGTACGCCACGAGCACGACGGTCTTCTTCGTGCGGGCGGCGGACCGCACGGCGGCCCGGATCCCCGGGGCGGGGTCGTCCCACGCGGGCCAGTCGGCCACCGGCCGCTCGGAGATCCGCCGCAGGATCTTCGCCTCCGCGTCGCGCCCCTCCTTCTCCCAGGCGCGCACCTGGCGGGCCGCGTCGCTGTTCGGGTCGACCCAGAACGGGGAGGCCGCGCTCGGGGCGGGTTCCCCCCGGACGAGTCCGTCCCCCTCCTCGGCGGCCCCGGTGACGCGCGGCTCCGGGGCCGCCGAGCACCCCGCGGTGAGGGCGGTGGCCAGGGCGAGGACGGATAGGACACGGACGGTACGGGGGAGAGCGCGCGGGACGGTGCTGCGGCCGGACATCCAGACCCCTCGGGCGGCGGTGGCTCACGGACTCGGGAAAACAGGGGCAATCGTGACATAGCGGTTACAGCGAGTGGTGGTACGACACCGTCCGTGACGCGTCTGTCCGTACGCCGACGGGCGCGCCGTCACTCCGAGGCGGCCAGCGCGATCCCCAGCGGCGTGCGCTCGTACAGCACTTGGTGCCCGTAACGCCGCGAGGTCAGCAGCCCCGCCCCGCGCAGCACGGAGAGATGGGCCGACACGGACGAGGCGGCCAGGCCCAGCCGGTGCGCCAGCGTGCTCGTCCCGGCCGGTTCGTCCAGCGCGCACAGCACATCGGCCCGGACCCGGCCCAGCAGCCGGGCGAGGGTCTCCGGCGTCCGCTCCCCGGCCTCGCTCCACAGCCCGCCGATCCCGCGCGCCGGGTAGATCAGCCCGGGCTGCCAGGGTTCCAGGTGGCCGCCCACCACCTCGGGCCAGACGAAGACGCTCGGCATCAGCACCAGCCCCTGGCCGCCCAGCACCTGTTCGTGGTCGCCCCGCGTCCCCTTCACGGTGAGCGTCGAACCGTTCCAGCTCAGCTGGGTGCTCACCTCGCCCAGCAGCCCTTCCAGGCCGCTGTCGGCCAGGCGGCGGGAGTGGTAGGCGATGTCGGCCTCCAGCAGAGCCCGCAACCGGGGCCAGTGCGGCTCGATCAGGGTCCGCCAGGCCTGCTCCAGCAGATCGGCCAGCTCGTGCACGGCCCGTGCCGGATCGGCCAGCAGGCGCCGGCCCGTCGCGGATTCCCGGGCGCGGGGCCGTTCCGCCAGCGCCAGCGCCATGTCCGCCCGCGCCACCTCCGGGTCGACCGCCCGGACGCCCGCGATCTCCTCGTCGAAGGTGGCGAACGGGCCGATCGGCGGCGGGCAGATGAAGTCCGGGTTGTGGCCGCCGTCCGGCATCAGCAGCCACAGCGGTTCGAGGTCGAGGGAGGCGGCCGCCGTACGGATCCGCCGGAGCCAGGGCAGGTGGTAGCCGTGCCGGTGACGACGGGCCAGGGTGCGCACGGCCTCCTGGGTCTCGAAGAGCGGCGACAGGGCGAACCGGCAGCGCAACAGGTCGCTCTCCCCGAAGTGCAGCTGGAACGGCACGGCTCCCCCTCCGCGGGTCTCAACATTCGCGCTCAGCCGAAAGTCTACGGAGGGCGGGGGTCCGGGCCCCAGTCTCGTCCCATGCCGACCGACAGCCCCGCCCCGGCGGACACACCCCGTACCCCGTCCGCCCCGGCGGCGCACGTCCCGGCTCCGTTCCCGGAGCGTGGCGCCCTCCCCGACCCGGGCCCCGCGCCCACGCTCCGGGACCCCGTCGCGCCGCGACCCGCCCCGGCCCCGGGCCCCGGTGGCGCGGCTCCCGCCATCCCGCGCGGCTACCGCGCGGTCTTCGCCGTGGCCGAGTTCCGGGCCGTCTTCGCCGCGCATCTGCTCTCGCTGCTCGGCGTCGTCGTCAGCGAGCTCGCGCTCACCGTCCTCGTCTACGACCTCACCGGCTCGCCGCTGCTCAGCGCGCTGACGTTCGCGCTGGGGCTCCTCCCGTACATCGTCGGCGGAACGCTCTTCGCCGGGGTCGCCGACCGCTACCCGGCCCGCCGCGTCCTGGTCGTCTGCGATCTGCTCTGCGCGGCCTGCGTCGCCGTGATGCTCGTGCCCGCCACCCCGGTCGCCGGGCTCCTCGCGCTGCGCTGCCTGGTCGCCGCGATCGCGCCCGTCTTCACCGGAACCCGGATGGCGGCCCTCACCGACATCCTCGGCGAGGGCGACCTCTATGTGCTGGGCCGCTCCCTCCTGCGGATCGTCTCGCAGAGCGCGATGCTCATCGGGTTCGGCGCCGGCGGGGTCCTGCTCACCGTGCTGTCCCCGCGCGGCGCGATCACCGTCACCGTGGTGACGTTCCTCTGCTCGGCCGCCATCCTGCGCTTCGGAACCCGCGACCGCCCCGCCCGCGCCACCACCGGCGGCGGCGCGGGCGGGACGCTCCTCAAGGAGTCGCTCTCGGGCGCCCGCCTGGTCCTGGGCGACCGCCGCATCCGCGCCCTGATGCTGCTGTTCTGGCTGCCCGCGATGTTCGTCGTGGCCCCCGAGGCGCTCGCCGCCCCCTACGCCGACGCGATCGGGGCATCGCCCGCCGCGCTCGGGCTGCTGCTCTGCGCGATGGCCGTCGGCCACATCGGGGCCGAACTGTTCGTGGGGTCCGCGCTCAGCCCCCGCAACCGCTCCCGGATCGTCCTGCCGGTCGCCGCCGCCGGCCTGCTGCCGCTGCTCGTGTACGCGGTCCGGCCGGGGCTGCCGCTCGCTCTGGCCGCCCTCGCGCTGGCCGGGGCGGGGGCCGCGTACGTCATCGGGCTCGACCAGTGGTTCGTCGACGCCGTGCCCCAGGAGCTGCGCGGCCGGGCCATGACGCTGCTCACCGCCGGGCTGATGACCGTCCAGGGCCTCGGGATGGCGCTGGCGGGGCTCGCGGCCGAGTTCCTCCCGGTCCACCAGGTGGTCGCCGGATCCGGAATCATCGGTACCATCTGCGCGCTCCTGCTCGTGGCCGAGGTCCGCCGGACGGACCCCGGGCGGAGGGCCGGTACCGAAGGACGAGACGGGGCTGACCGGCATGTGACCAGTCGGTAAGGTCGGTGCCGTGCCGAAGCCGCTCAGCCTTCCCTTCGATCCGATCGCCCGCGCCGACGAGCTCTGGCAGCAGCGCTGGGGACCCGTGCCGTCGATGGGGGCGATCACCTCGATCATGCGGGCCCAGCAGATCCTGCTCGCCGAGGTCGACGCCGTCGTCAAGCCGTACGGGCTGACCTTCGCCCGGTACGAGGCGCTGGTGCTGCTCACCTTCTCCAAGGCCGGGGAGCTGCCGATGTCCAAGATCGGCGAGCGGCTGATGGTGCACCCCACCTCGGTCACCAACACCGTGGACCGGCTGGTGAGGTCCGGTCTGGTCGACAAGCGGCCCAACCCCAACGACGGCCGCGGCACCCTCGCCTCCATCACGGACCAGGGCCGCGACGTCGTCGAGGCGGCCACCCGGGACCTGGTCGCGGTCGACTTCGGGCTCGGGGTCTACGACTCCGAGGAGTGCGCCGAGATCTTCGCCATGCTGCGCCCGCTGCGGGTGGCGGCCAAGGACTTCGAGGAGAAGTGAGCACGGGTCTTCCGTGAAGGGGAAGCCCTCCGGTCGGAGGGGCCGCGCGAAGATCGCCCCGACGCCCGGTTAGGCTCGATGCCATGAAACAGAACGTGCTCACCCGCTACCGGGTGATGGCCTACGTCACCGCCGTCTGGCTGCTCGTCTTCACCGTGGCGATCATCGCGAAGTACGGCTTCGAGACCGGCGACACCATGCTGATCTCCCAGATCCACGGCGTGCTGTTCATCGTCTACGTCGTCTTCGCCTTCGATCTCGGCTCCAAGGCGAAGTGGCCCTTCGGCAAGCTCCTGTGGGTGCTGGCCGCGGGCTGCATCCCCTTCGCCTCGTTCTTCGTCGAACCGAAGGTCAGCCGGGAGGCCCGCGCCCTGGTCACCGACCCGGCCCCGGCCCCCGCGAAGGTCTGACCCGGCACCCCCGGCGCCCCGCGAACCGCCCCGCGCGCAAAGCACCGGGCGGTTTGCCATCGACATTTACTAGGACGTCCTAGTAAATTCGAGGGTATGGACGCTGACGCGATCGAGGAAGGCCGCCTCCGCTGGCAGGCCCGTTACGACAAGGCCCGCAAGCGTGACGCGGACTTCACCACGCTCTCCGGTGACCCGGTCGAGCCCGCGTACGGGCCCCGCCCCGGTGACACGTACGAGGGATTCGAGCGGATCGGCTGGCCGGGGGAGTACCCCTTCACCCGCGGACTGCACCCCACCGGCTACCGGGGCCGTACGTGGACGATCCGCCAGTTCGCCGGCTTCGGCAACGCCCGGCAGACCAACGAGCGCTACAAGATGATCCTCGCGGCGGGCGGCGGCGGCCTCAGTGTCGCCTTCGACATGCCGACACTGATGGGCCGCGACTCCGACGACCCGCGCTCGCTCGGCGAGGTCGGACACTGCGGGGTCGCCATCGACTCCGCCGCCGACATGGAGGTCCTCTTCGGCGACATCCCCCTGGGCGACGTCACCACCTCCATGACGATCAGCGGCCCGGCCGTCCCCGTCTTCTGCATGTACCTGGTCGCCGCCGAGCGCCAGGGCGTCGACCCGGGCGTGCTCAACGGCACGCTCCAGACCGACATCTTCAAGGAGTACATCGCGCAGAAGGAGTGGCTCTTCCAGCCCGAGCCCCACCTGCGCCTCATCGGCGACCTGATGGAGCACTGCGCCGCCTCCATCCCCGCCTACAAGCCGCTCTCCGTCTCCGGCTACCACATCCGCGAGGCCGGAGCCACGGCCGCACAGGAGCTGGCCTACACGCTGGCCGACGGCTTCGGCTATGTGGAGCTGGGGCTCTCGCGCGGTCTCGACGTCGACACCTTCGCGCCCGGCCTCTCCTTCTTCTTCGACGCCCACCTGGACTTCTTCGAGGAGATCGCCAAGTTCCGCGCCGCCCGCCGCATCTGGGCCCGCTGGATGAAGGAGACGTACGGAGCCAGGACCGACAAGGCCCAGTGGCTGCGTTTCCACACCCAGACCGCCGGGGTCTCCCTCACCGCGCAGCAGCCGTACAACAACGTCGTCCGCACCGCCGTGGAGGCGCTCTCCGCCGTCCTCGGCGGCACGAACTCGCTCCACACCAACGCCCTCGACGAGACCCTCGCGCTCCCCTCCGAGCAGGCCGCCGAGATCGCCCTGCGCACCCAGCAGGTGCTGATGGAGGAGACCGGCGTCGCCAACGTGGCCGACCCGCTCGGCGGCTCCTGGTACGTGGAGCAGCTCACCGACCGGATCGAGGCCGAGGCCGAGAAGATCTTCGACCAGATCAGGGAGCGCGGCACCCGGGCCCACCCCGACGGGCAGCACCCCATCGGGCCGATGACCTCCGGCATCCTGCGCGGTATCGAGGACGGCTGGTTCACCGGCGAGATCGCCGAGTCCGCGTTCCAGTACCAGCGCGCCCTGGAGAAGGGCGACAAGCGGGTCGTCGGCGTCAACGTCCACCACGGCTCGGTCACCGGCGACCTGGAGATCCTCCGCGTCAGCCACGAGGTCGAGCGCGACCAGGTCAGCCAGCTCGCCGACCGCAAGGCCGCCCGCGACGACGCCAAGGTCACCGCCGCGCTGGACGCGATGCTCGCCGCCGCCCGTGACGGCTCGAACATGATCGCGCCGATGCTCGACGCCGTACGGGCCGAGGCCACGCTCGGCGAGATCTGCGGCGTGCTGCGCGACGAGTGGGGCGTCTACACGGAACCGCCGGGCTTCTGAGGCCCTGTTCAGGCCTCGTCCTGGGCGGCGGAGCATCTGCACCTCTCCGCACCGGGGCGCTACCGGGTCTGAGCGGGCCCTAGGCCGCCTGGGCGCCGGCCAGCCCCAGCAGCAGCAGCGAGGTGAAGCCGCTCGCCCACTCGGCGTCCACCGGCTCCGCGCTCACCAGGGCCCGGTGCACCACCGCTCCGGCGATCACGTCGAAGATCAGGTCCGCGTTGCGGGCCGCGGCCGAGGCGTCGTCCTCGTACCGCAGCTCGCCGCGGGCCTGGGCGCGCTCCCGGCCCAGCAGCACCAGCCGTTTCTGCCGGTCCACGATGGCCGTCCGGATCCGGTGGCGCAGCGAGTCGTCGCGGGTGGACTCGGCGACCACCGCCATCAGCGCCGTACGGGCCTCCGGCCGCTCCAGCAGCGCGGCGAACTGGAGCACGACGCACTGCACATCGGCGGCCAGGCTGCCCCGGTCGGGCAGCTCCAGCTCGTCGAAGAGGACCGCGACCGCGTCCACGACCAGCTCGTTCTTGCCCGCCCAGCGCCGGTAGAGGGTCGTCTTGGCGACCCCGGCCCGGGTGGCCACATCGCTCATCGTCAGCTTCGACCAGCCGAGATCGACCAGGGACGCCCGCGTCGCCTCCAGGATCGCGGTATCGGCGGCGGCGCTGCGCGGACGTCCTGTTCGGGTGGCTTTGGGGTCGGTGTCGCTCATGATGCGGCGACCATACCGGTCGGTAGGGAGAACGGTTGCGCCCCGGTGCCCGTGAGACAGATCACCGGGATCACCTGTTCCGGCGGGCCGATCGGCAGTTACGCTACGGGTCGTAGCGTAAGGAAGGCGGCCAGGTCGCCCCGGACGCCACGGAACACATGAGCGACAGCCACCGGGGCCTTCAGTCGGGCCCCAGGCGCCGGGTGGGGACCCGGAGCCGCCCGGACCGGCCCGGATGGGGATCCGGCAGGTCCACCAGGGTCTTTCAGGGGCCCGCGACCGTTCCGGTCCGTCCGCCCTCGCATGCCAGCGGGGGCCCCGGGCCGGGCCGGTTCTCGCGCCCGCTTTTCGCAGCGGCGCGCTGTCGGGGGAGGATGTGCGTATGCAGCCTAGGAACATGTCCATGAGCGGCGTTGTCGACCTCGCCGCGGTCAAGGCGGCCGGAGAGGCCAAGGCCAAGGCGGAGCAGGCCCGCGCGGAGGCCGCCCGCACCGGGGGCGCCGGCGCCGTGCCGCCCGCCGCCCTGGTGATCGACGTCGATGAAGCCGGTTTCGAGCGCGATGTCCTCCAGCGCTCCGCCGAGGTCCCCGTCGTCATCGACTTCTGGGCCGAATGGTGCGAGCCGTGCAAGCAGCTGGGGCCCCTGCTGGAGCGCCTGGCCGTCGAGTACAACGGCCGCTTCCTGCTGGCCAAGGTCGATGTCGACGCCAACCAGATGCTGATGCAGCAGTTCGGCATCCAGGGCATTCCGGCCGTTTTCGCCGTCGTCGCCGGCCAGGCCCTCCCGCTCTTCCAGGGCGCCGCCCCCGAGGCCCAGATCCGCGAGACGCTGGACCAGCTGATCCAGGTCGGTGAGGAGCGCTTCGGCCTCACCGGGATCGCCGTCGACCCGGACGCCGGGGGGCCGGGCGCGGCTCCGGCCGAGGTGCCGGCCGGTCCGTACGACGCGCTGCTGGAGGCCGCCGCGTCCGCGCTCGACGCCAATGACTTCCCCGGCGCGATCCAGGCGTACAAGAACGTCCTCGTGGACGACCCGGGCAACCCGGAGGCAAAGCTCGGCCTCGCCCAGGCGGAGCTGCTCGGCCGCGTCCAGAGCATGGACCCGCAGGCGGTCCGCAAGGAGGCGGCGGACAACCCGGGCGATGTGGACGCCCAGATCGCCGCCGCCGATCTCGACCTGGTCGGCGGTCATGTCGAGGACGCCTTCGGCCGGCTCGTCGAGGCGGTCCGCCGTACGGCCGGCGACGAGCGGAACACCGCGCGGCTGCGGCTGCTGGAGCTGTTCGAGGTGATCGGTCCGGAGGACCCCAGGGTCACCGCCGCACGCACCGCGCTGGCCCGCGTTCTGTTCTGACCCGGCCCCCGGTCCCCTCCGGACGCGCCCGATTGTGCCGATGTGACAAGGCGGCCGCACTGCCCACCGGGCGGAGCGGCCGTTTTGCCGTTCCGGCGCCGAAGAGAGGGCGCCGTAAGCCCTCGCTTTACCAAAACTTGACAAAGATGCGAGCTGTTACTCGCAGTAAGCCGGGTGGACTGTTCTGTCCTGTTTCCAGGATGTTTCCCGCCATTCCGTTGTCCCTTTCGTGCCACCCTGTGTCGCCGCTCGATGCCGCCCTGTCGTCCTGTGGTTATCGGCCCGTTACTAGCCAGTAACGATCCCCCTTGTGCCGGGGCCGTGAATGCACCACGATCGGCCACGCTCGGTCCAATACCTTCAGCCCGGTCTCCAGCCGGTGCCCGAGGGGCTGTTGGTCCCCACCGAGTGGGTCGGCGGCAGAGGCGCCGACCGTGGACAGGGGGGTTCCCGCTCACTGGCGGGGCCTGTCCGACCGGCCGCGCGGACAGCGCGGCCAGTGGTTGTCGCTCGGGGGTGAACGCCGGTGGATCGGATGCGGGACACGTCTCCGATACGGGCGCTCTCCTTCCCGAGGACGTAGCACTTCTCCCATCCCAGGACGGGCACGATGCCCGGCCGGAGATGTACGTCCGAGAAGAAGGAGCAAGTATGGGTTCCCAGGTTCGCGGTGGGACGAGATGGAAGCGGTTCGCTCTGGTCATGGTGCCGAGCGTCGCCGCGACGGCCGCGGTGGGCATAGGCCTGGCCCAGGGTGCGCTGGCGGCTTCGTTCAGCGTTTCCGGCCAGGAGTTCAAGGTCAAGGCCAAGGAGCTGGAGGGCTGGGACTTCGTCCAGTACGGCAGCGTGGCGTCGGGCAAGACGCTGGACGGCAAGGCGCAGCATGCGCCCGTCGCGGTGTCCGGCTTCAGCAAGGCCTACATCACCAACATGTGCCAGTCGGTGGTGACGCCGAACCTGCCGTTCGGGCTGGGTAACGTCACCCTCCAGCTGACGGCCGGCACCGGCGACGAGAAGGTCTACGCCAAGGACCTCTACCTGGATGTCTCGGAGCTGGGCGCGGACGCCACGTTCAAGAACATCGACATCGGCGTCGCGGCGGGCTCGCTGCCCAAGGACGACACCAAGCCCGGCATCCAGCCGGGAACGCAGGCCAACCCGAACGGCTTCTCCCAGCGCGCGGACAAGGCACTGCTGACGAATGTCGAGCAGAAGGCATGGGCGACGACGGCGGGTACGTTCAAGCTCCCCGACCTGTCGCTGAAGCTGGTCTCCGGCGTCAAGGAGTGCTACTAGCACTCGCCCGGGCGGTCGGGGCTTCAAGGCGTCCGGCCGCCCACCCTTTCTTCTTCTCCTTCAGCAGTACCGGTTCCAGGGAGCTGTTTTCCATGAGCCCCGAGTCCACAGGGCAGAACGAGCACCACATCCGCGTCTATCGGCGACGCTTCCGCGCCTGGCGGGGTGACCGGCCGTTCTGGGCCGGACTGTTCACCATGGTCGGTGGCGTTCCCATCGCCTACTTCCCGTACGCCAACATGCACCTCGGCAACGTGACGCTGGCCATGTCCACCACGGCCGGAGCCGGATCCCTGATCATCGGGGTCCTGCTGGTCACGCTGGGCCTGACGATGTGGTTCCACAGCATCGTGCGGGTGTTCGCCGGCGTCGCGGCGATTCTGCTCGCGCTGATCTCCATACCCGTCGCCAACATCGGCGGCTTCATCGTCGGATTCCTCTTCTCCCTCATCGGCGGAGCCCTGTCCATTTCCTGGGCGCCGGGAGACCAGAAGAGCGTCGAGGAGGCCCCGCGCCCGGACCAGCCGTACGAGGGGCGCCCCGAGGGGGAGCTCCAGGGCGCGGCTGCCGTACCGCAGCAGCAGGTCACCGCGTTCGACACGCAGGCGGAGGCCGAGGGCGGGAGGCATCGTGCGGGGTGACGACGGACAGCGGGCGGACGCCCGCCTCAACGACGGACTACCCGAGCGCAGGGGCCCCCGTCACGCGGCCCCCCGGAAGTCGCTGCTGACCAAGCTCCACCTCCCCAGCGGCAAGAAGGCGCTGGCGCTCGCGGCGATGCCGACGGCGGTCTTCGTGGGCATGGGGCTGACCCCCAAGCTCGCCCTGGCCGACGACCACGGCGACATCCCCTTCGCGCCGGGACCGTGCGTCACCCGGTCCGACGAGCCGAGCGAGAGCGAGTCGCCGAAGCCGACCCCGTCCCCCTCGGCCACCGAGGAGGACGACGCCTCCGGCGAGGACGACGCCGCGACGCCGAAGCCCTCGGCGAGCGGTTCCGCATCCGCCCCGGGCAAGGACCCGGCGGCCGACGACGCGAAGCCGGACGCCGACACGTCGGCGCAGTCCGCCGCCGAGAAGCCCGCCGCCGAGGAGCCCTCCGCGGCCCCGACGCCCACCAGGTCGAAGAACCCCCTCGACCCGCTCGGCCTCGGGGACGCACTCAAGGACCTCTTCGACGGCCCGGACGACGACGCCGCGGAGGAGCCGGCCGACCCGTCCCCGAGCCCCACCACCGAGGCCCCCAGGCCGTCCGACGAGCCGGAGGACACGGCGAAGGAGCAGCCGAAGGACCCGGTCGAGGACGCGGCCGACCAGGCGGAGGAGACGTCCGACGAGACGGCGGACGCCATCCGCGAGGCGGCCGAGAAGGCCGGCAAGGACGTCGAGGAGCTCGACGAGGACGCCAAGGGACTCGACCCCAAGAAGGACGAGGACATCCCCGACGGCGCCAAGCCCCGCTTCCCCTGCCCCGAGGCCGACCCGGAGGCGCTCGCCGCGGCCGAGCTGGAGCCCGGCATCCCGCTGCTCCCGGCCGACCCCTGGACGCTGGAGTCGACGCTGCTCACGCTCAACGGCCTCGACTACCACGGCATCGTCGAGGTGAAGAAGGCGGACGGCAGCATCAAGAAGGTGCTGAAGTTCACCGCCGGCTCCATCGACATCAAGGACCTGCACCAGCTGACCGTCGGCCCCGCGGGCACGACGGGCCATGTGAAGTCGCGGCCCGGATCCACGTCGACGATCCGCGACGGCGAGGTGACGATGTACACGGAGGAGCTGAAGGGCAATCTCTTCGGCCTCATCCCGATCACCTTCAGCCCACAGACCCCGCCGCCGCTGAACGTCCCCTTCGCCTTCTTCACCAAGGTGAAGGTCACCCAGGCCGGCCAGTTCGGCGGCACGCTCACCGTTCCCGGACTGAAGAACTACCTGGAGGGCGGCAAGGGCTAGCCGCCCCCGCCCGCCTCCCCGAGCCCGTCCGGAAGCCGCACAACGCCGTGGGCCGTACTCCCCACCAGGAGTACGGCCCACGGCGTTGTGTGCGGGGTGCGGGTCAGTCCCGCTCGCCGCCGCCCAGGTGGTGCACCCGGACCATGTTGGTGGTGCCGGGGATGCCGGGGGGCGAACCGGCCGTGATGATCATCGTGTCGCCGTTGTTGTAGCGGTTCAGCTTGAGCAGCTCCGCGTCGACCAGGTCGACCATCGCGTCGGTGTTGTCCGCGTGCGGGACGACGTGCGACTCGACGCCCCAGCTCAGGGCAAGCTGGTTGCGGGTGTTCTCGTCCGTGGTGAAGGCCAGGATCGGCTGGGCCGTGCGATAGCGGGAGAGGCGCCGGGCGGTGTCGCCGGACTGGGTGAAGGCGACCAGGGCCTTGCCGTCGAGGAAGTCCGCGATCTCGCAGGCCGCACGGGCCACCGAACCGCCCTGCGTACGCGGCTTCTTGCCCTGGACCAGCGGCTGGAGGCCCTTGGCGAGCAGCTCCTCCTCGGCGGCGCAGACGATCTTCGACATCGTCTTGACCGTCTCGATCGGATACGCGCCCACCGAGGACTCGGCGGACAGCATGACCGCGTCCGCGCCGTCCAGGATCGCGTTGGCGACGTCGGACGCCTCGGCGCGGGTCGGCCGCGAGTTGGTGATCATCGACTCCATCATCTGGGTCGCCACGATCACCGGCTTGGCGTTGCGGCGGCACAGCTCGATGAGGCGCTTCTGCACCATCGGGACCTTCTCCAGCGGGTACTCGACCGCCAGGTCGCCACGGGCCACCATCACACCGTCGAACGCCATGACGACGCCCTCCATGTGCTCGACCGCCTGCGGCTTCTCCACCTTGGCGATGACGGGGACCCGGCGGCCCTCCTCGTCCATCACCTTGTGCACGTCCTTGACGTCGTTCGCGTCCCGGACGAAGGAGAGGGCGACCAGGTCGCAGCCCATCCGCAGGGCGAAGCGCAGATCGTCGACGTCCTTCTCGGACAGGGCCGGGACGTTGACCGCCGCACCGGGCAGGTTGATGCCCTTGTGGTCGGAGATGACGCCGCCCTCGATGACGATGGTCTTCACCCGGGGGCCCTCGACCGCGACGACCTTCAGCTCGACGTTGCCGTCGTTGATCAGGATCGGGTCGCCCTTGACGACGTCGCCGGGCAGACCCTTGTAGGTCGTGCCGCAGATCGACTTGTCGCCGGGGACGTCCTCGGAGGTGATGGTGAACTCGTCCCCGCGGACCAGCTCGACCGGGCCCTCGGCGAACTTCGCCAGCCGGATCTTCGGGCCCTGGAGGTCGGCGAGCACGCCCACCGCGCGGCCGGTCTCGGCGGCCGCCTTGCGGACACGGTCGTAACGGCCCTGGTGTTCCTCGTGGGAGCCGTGGCTGAAGTTGAAACGGGCCACGCTCATGCCGGCCTCGATCAGAGCGACGAGCTGCTCGTGCGAGTCGACGGCGGGACCGAGGGTACAGACGATTTTGGAACGGCGCATGAGGCGGATCCTATCGGTTTGTTTCGTTGCGGAATATTCCGTCTGGTGGAAGATACAAAGGGGCGCGGGGGTGCTCAGTTGTCGCTGTGTGCCGGGCGAGTGGCGCCACCCCGGCTGACCAGCGCGAACGTCTGCTCGGCGATCTCCAGCTCCTCGTCCGTGGGCACCACGGCGACCGCCACCCGGGCGTACTCCGGCGAGATCAACCGCGGCTGGGACGACCGTACGGAGTTGAGCGAGGCGTCCACCGCCATGCCCAGCTCCTCCAGGCCCGCGATGGCAGCTTCCCGCACCGGAGCCGCGTTCTCCCCGATCCCCGCCGTGAACGCCACCGCGTCCACCCGCCCGAGCACCGCCGTGTAGGCGCCGATGTACTTCTTCAGCCGGTGGATGTAGATGTCGAAGGCCAGCGCCGCCCGCTCGTCGCCCTCGTCGATCCGGCGGCGGATCACCCGCATGTCGTTGTCGCCGCACAGGCCGACCAGCCCGCTCCTCTTGTTCAGCAGGACGTCGATCTCGTCGGCCGACATGCCCGCCACCCGCTTCAGGTGGAAGGTGACCGCCGGATCGATGTCCCCGGAGCGCGTACCCATCACGAGCCCTTCCAAAGGCGTCAGCCCCATCGAGGTCTCCACGCACCGCCCGCCCGCGACCGCCGAGGCCGACGCCCCGTTGCCCAGGTGCAGCACGATGACGTTCACCTCCTCGGGGGCCTTGCCCAGCAGCTCGGCCGTCTTCCGCGAGACGTACGCGTGCGAGGTGCCGTGGAAGCCGTAGCGGCGGATGCGGTGCGCGTCGGCGGTCTCCACGTCGATCGCGTACCGCGCGGCCGCCTCCGGCATCGTCGTGTGGAACGCCGTGTCGAACACCGCCACCTGCGGCAGGTCGGGCCGCAGCGCCTGCGCGGTGCGGATACCGGTGATGTTCGCCGGGTTGTGCAGCGGGGCGACCGGGACCAGCCGCTCGATCTCCTTCAGCACCTCGTCGGTGACCACCGTCGGCGCGCTGAACCGCAGCCCGCCGTGCACCACCCGGTGCCCGATCGCGGCGAGTTCGGGGGAGTCCAGGCCGAGTCCGTCCGCCGCCAGCTCCTCGGCCGCCGCCTTCAGCGCCTCTTCGTGGTCCGCGATCTTGCCCGTACGCTCCCGGGGCTCGGCGCCGCCGGTCAGCGGCGTGTGCACCAGACGCGAGGTCTCCTCGCCGATCCGCTCGACCAGGCCCGAGGCGAGCCGCGAGCGGTCGCGCGCGTCGAGGAGCTGGTACTTCACCGACGAGGAGCCGGAGTTGAGGACGAGGACGCGGTGCGGTTCCACAGGGGCTGCCGTGCTTTCGTGATCGGGGGAGGGGGTCGTCGTCATGCGGGGCGCTCCTCGCTCTGCGCCTGGATCGCCGTGATCGCCACCGTGTTGACGATGTCCTGGACGAGCGCGCCGCGCGAGAGGTCGTTGACGGGCTTGCGCAGCCCCTGGAGGACCGGGCCGACCGCCACCGCGCCCGCCGAGCGCTGCACGGCCTTGTACGTGTTGTTGCCGGTGTTCAGGTCCGGGAAGATCAGCACGGTCGCCTGGCCCGCCACGTCGGAGCCCGGGAGCTTCGTCGCCGCGACGGACGGCTCGACCGCCGCGTCGTACTGGATCGGCCCCTCCACCCGCAGGTCGGGCCGCTCCGCCCGCACCCGCTCGGTCGCCTCGCGCACCTTGTCCACGTCCGCGCCGGAGCCGGAGGTCCCGGTGGAGTACGACAGCATCGCCACGCGCGGCTCCACGCCGAAGCGGGCCGCCGTCACCGCCGACTGCACCGCGATGTCCGCGAGCTGCTCGGCGTTCGGGTCCGGGTTGACCGCGCAGTCCCCGTACACGAGGACCTTGTCGGCCAGGCACATGAAGAAGACGGAGGAGACGATCGACGCGTCCGGCTTGGTCTTGATGATCTCGAACGCCGGGCGGATCGTGGCCGCCGTGGAGTGCACCGAGCCGGACACCATCCCGTCGGCCAGCCCTTCCTGCACCATCAGCGTGCCGAAGTAGTTCACGTCCGCCACCACGTCGTACGCCAGCTCCACCGTCACCCCGCGGTGCGCGCGCAGAAGCGCGTACCGCTCGGCGAAGGTCTGCCGCAGCTCCGAGGTGTGCGGGTCGATCAGCTGGGTCTCCGCGAGGTCGATGCCGAGGTCGGCGGCCTTCTTGCGGATCAGGTCCACATCGCCGAGGAGCGTGAGGTCGCAGACGTCCCGGCGCAGCAGCACGTCGGCGGCGCGCAGCACCCGCTCCTCGGCGCCCTCCGGCAGCACCACGCGCTTGCGGTCGGAGCGGGCCTGCTCCAGCAGCTCGTGCTCGAACATCATCGGCGTGACCCGGCCGCTGCGGGCCACGGAGATCCGCTCCAGCAGCGCGGCGGTGTCGACGTGGCGCTCGAACAGACCGAGGGCGGTCTCCGCCTTGCGCGGGGTCGCCGCGTTCAATTTGCCTTCGAGGGTGAAGAGTTCGGCGGCGGTGGGGAAGGATCCGCCGGCCACCGAGACGACCGGGGTCCCCGGTGCGAGCCGGGCGGCCAGCGTGAGTATCTCCTCGCCGGGGCGCTCGTCCAGGGTCAGCAGTACGCCCGCGATGGGCGGGGTGCCCGCGCTGTGCGCGGCCAGCGAGCCCACCACCAGGTCCGCCCGGTCCCCGGGGGTGACCACCAGGCAGCCGGGCGTCAGCGCGTTCAGGAGGTTCGGCAGCATGGCCCCGCCGAAGACGAAGTCCAGCGCGTCGCGTGCCAGCCCGGAGTCGTCGCCGAGCAGCACCGTGCCGTCCAGCGCCGCGGTGATCTGGGCGACGGTGGGGGCCGAGAGCGCCGGGTCGTCCGGCAGTACGGAGACGGGGACGGGCAGCCGGGCCGCCAGCCGCTCCGCTATCGCCGCGCGGTCCTCGGCGGCGACCCGGTTCACCACCATGGCCAGCACGTCGCAGCCCAGACCGGCGTAGGCGCGGTAGGCGTTACGGGTCTCGGCGCGCACGGACTCCGCGCTCTGCCCCTTGCCGCCGACCACCGCGATCACGGAGGCCCCGAACTCGTTGGCCAACCGGGCGTTCAGCGCCAGCTCGTCGGGGAGCTGGGTGGCCGCGAAGTCGCTGCCCAGCACGAGGACCGCCTCGTACTCCCTGGCCACCTGGTGGAACCGGTCGACGAGCCGCGAGACCAGCTCGTCGGTGCCCTTCTCCGCCTGCACGGCGGAGGCCTCGTGGTAGTCCAGGCCGTAGACGGTGGCCGGGCTCTGGGAGAGCCGGTAGCGGGCCCGCAGCAGCTCGTAGAGCCGGTCGGGGCCGTCATGGACCAGGGGGCGGAAGACCCCGACCCGGTCCACCTGACGCGTCAGAAGCTCCATGACTCCCAGCTCGACGACCTGGCGGCCGTCCCCCCGGTCGATCCCGGTCACGTACACGCTCCGCGCCACGCGTGCTCTCCCGTCCATGTTCGGTGCCGCTACCCGCGGGGCGTCCGGACGGGCGGTGCTGCCCCCGTGCCCGCCCGGTGTTCCGCCGGGTGCGGCATTGGCCTGCATTGCCTCTTGACGATACCTGCGGGGGCCGCTATACCGCCCGCCGGAGGTCCCGGCCCTCCACGGCCGGAGGTTCCGTCCTCCGGATTCCTCCTACCCACGAAAGGACCGTCCGGCCCGGCCGAGAGCGCGGGGTCCGCGCCCGGCGTGGGACAATCGTCGCGGTTCAGGGCAGGGAGGCCGCCACCGTCGGCCTCCCGGAAAAGCGCGACTAGCGAGCAGGAGACATACCTCGATGCGCATCGGCATTCTCACCGCGGGCGGCGACTGCCCCGGCCTGAACGCAGTGATCCGGTCGGTCGTCCACCGGGCCGTCGTCGGCCACGGCGACGAGGTCATCGGCTTCGAGGACGGCTTCAAGGGGCTGCTCGACGGCCACGTCCGCCCCCTCGACCTCAACGCGGTCAGCGGCATCCTGGCCCGCGGCGGCACCATCCTCGGCTCGGCCCGCCTGGAGCGCGACCGGCTGCGCGAGGCCGCGGAGAACTGCGAGGAGCTGACCCGCCGTTACGGCATCGACGCGCTCATCCCGATCGGCGGCGAGGGCACGCTCACCGCGGCCCGCATGCTCGCCGACGCCGGAATGCCGGTCGTCGGCGTCCCGAAGACCATCGACAACGACATCTCCTCCACCGACCGCACGTTCGGGTTCGACACGGCGGTGGGCGTCGCGACCGAGGCCATAGACCGTCTGAAGACCACCGCCGAGTCCCACCAGCGGGTGATGGTCGTCGAGGTCATGGGCCGGCACGCCGGCTGGATCGCGCTGGAGTCCGGGATGGCCGGCGGCGCCCACGGCATCTGCCTGCCCGAGCGCCCCTTCCAGGTCGACGACCTGGTCAAGATGGTCGAGGAACGGTTCGCGCGCGGCAAGAAGTTCGCCGTCATCTGCGTCGCCGAGGGCGCCCACCCGGCCGAGGGCTCCATGCCGTACGCCAAGGGCGAGATCGACCAGTACGGCCACGAGCGTTTCCAGGGCATCGGCAACCGCCTCGCCATCGAGCTGGAGACCCGGCTCGGCAAGGAGGCCCGGCCGGTCATTCTCGGCCATGTCCAGCGCGGCGGCACGCCGACCGCGTACGACCGGGTGCTGGCCACCCGCTTCGGCTGGCACGCCGTGGAGGCCGTGCACCGCGGCGACTTCGGCCGGATGACCGCCCTGCGCGGCAACGACATCGCCATGGTCCCGCTCGCCGAGGCCGTCACCCAGCTGAAGCGGGTGCCCGCCGAGCGGATGTACGAGGCCGAGTCGGTCTTCTAGGACCTCCCGATCGCCTCGAACCGCGCGGGCCGCACGGGCGGCCCGCGCGGAGTCACACCCGGGCGGTCCGCCAGAACTGCTCCACCACCCGGGCCAGGAACGCCCGTCCCGCGTCGCCCGTCGACCCGGAGCGTTCCCGGCCGGTGCTGCTCCAGCTCAGCGTCGAGACCATCAGGGCCTGGTAGTCGGTGTGCAGTTGCTCCAGCACGTCCTGGATCAGCGCCCGGTCCAGCGGGACGACCTTCGCCACCGGCCGGACGTACGCCTGCCAGCGCGTGGTGACCGCGCTGCTCAGCAACTCCGCCAGCTCCTCGTCGCGACCCGTCGCCGTCAGGAACTGCGCCGCCGTCAGACCCAGCGCCCGGCACAGCGCCGCCGACTGCTTCTCGTTGCCCCGCCAGCGACCCGACTCCTCCATCCGCAGATACGAGGCCCCGGTCATCCCCAGCTGCCGGGCCAGCTCGTCCACGGTCAGGTCCCGGGTCATCCGGTGCTCGCGCAGGGTGGCCGCGGCGGCCAGCAACTCCCCGGGCGCGCACCACAGGACGCCGGCGAGGGCGGTCAGCTCGCGTTCCCCGGGGGTCGCGATGCCGCGCTCCCAGGCGACGACGGTCTCTGCGCTGATCCGGAGTCCGTACTGGGCGGCGAGCCCGTAGGCGACATGGCCGGGAGCCATCCCCAGTGCCTCGCGGAGACGGCGCGCGGCGGGGGCGTTGAAGGGCGGGGTGGGGTGCACGGGGCCCACCGTAGAAGTCCATGTCCGCCCTGGCTACGGTACGTTCCCCACAGAACACGCTTCGTAGGAACCTCCAGCCGCGAACCGGGCGGGCGGTATGGGAAACCCGCCCCACCAGCGCTTTCTTTTCCCGCCCCGAGAAGGTCCTCCCGGTCCCGAAAACCGACCGGCAAGCGCTTGTCGGCCCGGCGGACGCCGACCGGTCAGCGCCCCGCGGCCAGCCAGCTGTAGTGCAACTCCGGTCGGCCGACCTGCCCATAATGTGGACGCCTCGCGGCGCTGTTGACGGTCACCAGGTGCTCCAGATACCGCCGGGCCGTGATCCGGGAGATGCCGAGACGCTCCCCGGCGGCGGCCGCCGTCACCCCTTCCGGGGACTCCTTCAGCACCCGGGTGACCGCCTCCAGCGTCGGTCCGCTGAGTCCCTTGGGCAGAGTCGCCGGATGCGCGACCCGCAGCGCGCCCAGCGCCCGGTCCACCTCCTCCTGGCCGCTCGCCTCCCCGGCGACGCCCCGGAACTCCGCGTACCGCACCAGCCGGTCCCGCAGCGTGGGGTAGGTGAACGGCTTCAGCACGTACTGCACGACGCCGAGCGACACCCCCTCCCGCACCACCGCGAGATCCCGGGCCGAGGTCACCGCGATCACATCGGCGCCGTGGCCGGAGGCGCGCAGCGAGCGCAGCAGCCCGAGCCCGTGCCCGTCGGGCAGATAGAGGTCGAGCAGCAGCAGGTCCACCGGGGTCCGCTCCAGCGCGCGCACCGCCGCCGCCCGGGTGTGCGCCACCGCGGTCACGGTGAAGCCCTCCACCCGCTCCACGTACATCTGGTGGGCGTCGGCGGCCACCGGATCGTCCTCCACCACCAGGACTCTGATCATGCCGTGACCTCCGTCTCCCGGGCCCCCGCCGCCGGCCTCGCCGTACGGTCGGCGAGCGGCAGCCGTACGGTGAACCGCGCGCCGCCGTCCGGACCCGCGTCCAGCTCCACCGTGCCCCCGTTGCGGTGCGCCGCCTGCCGCACCAGGGCCAGGCCGAGCCCGCGCCCCGCCCCGTGCGTCGACCAGCCCCGCCGGAACACCTCGTCCGCCGCCTCCGGACCGATGCCCGCCCCCGTGTCCGCGACCCGCAGCAGCAGCTCCCGCTCGTCCGCGAGCGCCGTCACCGTGACCCGCGCCCGACCCGCCGGGCCCCCGGCCGCCCGGGGTGCGGGCACCGCGGCTGCGGACTCCTCCGCACCTTGGGGGCCCTCCGACGCGGCGTCCACCGCGTTGTCGATCAGATTGCCCAGGATCGTCACCAGATCCCGCTGGGCCAGGGAGGGGGGCAGCGCCCCGTCGTCGATCAGGCTGTCCTCCGCGAGCACCAGCTCCACGCCCCGCTCGTTCGCCTGGGCCGCCTTGCCGAGCAGCAGTGCGGCCAGCACCGGTTCCTCCACCGCCCCCACCACCCGGTCGGTCAGCACCTGGGCCAGCTCCAGTTCCGCCGTCGCGAAGTCCACGGCCTCCTCCACCCGGCCCAGCTCGATCAGCGACACCACGGTGTGCAGCCGGTTCGCCGCCTCGTGGGCCTGGGAACGCAGCGCCTGCGTGAACCCGCGCTCGGAGTCCAGCTCCCCGGTCAGCGCCTGCAGCTCGGTGTGGTCCCGCAGGGTCACCACCGTGCCCCGCCGCTCGCCGCCCACCACCGGACGGGTGTTGACCACGATCACCCGGTCCGCCGTCAGGTGCAGCTCGTCCACCCGCGCCTCCGACGCCAGCAGCGCCCCGGTCAGCGGCGCGGGCAGGGCCAGCTCGTCGACCGTGCGGCCGACCGCCTCCGTATCCGGCTCCAGGCCCAGCAGCTCCCGCCCGGCGTCGTTGATCAGCGCGATCCGCCGCCGCCCGTCCAGCATCAGCAGCCCCTCGCGCACCGCGTGCAGGGTGGCCTGGTGGTAGTCGTGCAGCCGGCTCAGCTCGGCCGCGTTCATCCCGTGCGTGTGCCGCCGCAGCCGGGCGTTGATCACGTACGTGCCGATCCCGCCGAGCGCCAGGGCCCCGCCCGCCGCCAGCGCGAGGGCGCCGAGCTGCTCCCGTACCTGCGAGGAGACCCGGTCCACGGTGATGCCCGCGCTGACCAGGCCCACGATCCTGCCCTCGTCGCGGACCGGGGTCACCACCCGTATCGAGGGGCCCAGCGTGCCGGTGTAGGTCTCGGTGAAGGTCTGCCCGCGCAGCGCCTTCGCGGTGTTCCCGAGGAAGGTGTCACCGATCTGGCTGGTGTCCGGATGCGTCCAGCGCACCCGCTCGGTGTCCATGATCGTGACGAAGGCGATCCCGGTGTCCTCGCGCACCCGCTCCGCGTACGGCTGGAGTACGGCGGACGGATCCGGGGTACGGATGGCCTCCCGTACGGAAGGGGAATCGGCCACGGCGAGGGCCGCCACCCGTACCTGCCGGGCGGCCGTCTCCTCGGCCTGCGCGCTGCCGGAGACGTACGCGAACACGGCGCACCCGGCCACCACGGCGGCGATGAGGACGACCTGCATCGCGAAGAGCTGGCCCGCCAGGCTGCGGGGGCGGGTACGGGGAAGGCGCATACCCCACAGTCTGCCTGGCCCGGCCGGACCTTCCCCGGATGGCCGGAAAGCGACCGTGAACGATATGAACGCAAGGGTGACCGGGGTCACAGGCCGGTGGATAGTCACCGAAGCCCCCAGGGACGGGGGCACGAGTTGTGACCGAGCCGAGGAGCCCCACCATGGCTGTGGCAGCCAAACAACGGGACCGCACCCACTACCTGTACATCGCCGTGATCGCCGCCGTGGCGCTCGGCATCCTGGTGGGCTTCGCGGCCCCCGGGGTGGCCGTCGAGCTGAAACCCATCGGCGCCGGATTCGTGAACCTGATCAAGATGATGATCTCGCCGATCATCTTCTGCACGATCGTCCTGGGCGTCGGCTCGGTCCGCAAGGCCGCCAAGGTCGGCGCGGTCGGCGGTCTGGCGCTGGGCTACTTCCTGGTCATGTCGACCGTGGCCCTCGCCATCGGCCTGCTGGTCGGCAACTTCCTGGAGCCCGGCTCCACCCTCCACATCACCGAGGCCGCCCGCGAGGCGGGCGCTGAGCAGGCCGGGGGCGCCGGCGAGTCCACCGCGGACTTCCTGCTGGGCATCATCCCGACCACGATCGTCTCCGCCTTCACCGAGGGCGAGGTCCTCCAGACCCTCCTCGTCGCGCTCCTCGCGGGCTTCGCGCTCCAGGCGATGGGCAGGACCGGTGAGCCGATCATCCGCGGCATCACCCACATCCAGCGACTCGTCTTCCGCATCCTCGCCATGATCATGTGGGCCGCCCCGGTCGGCGCGTTCGGCGCGATCGCCGCGGTGGTCGGCGAAACCGGCCTCGACGCCCTGAAGTCCCTGGCGATCATCATGATCGGCTTCTACGTCACCTGTGCGCTGTTCGTCTTCGTGGTGCTCGGCGCACTCCTGCGGCTGATCGCCGGGGTGAACCTGTTCGCGCTGCTGAAGTACCTGGGCCGCGAGTTCCTGCTGATCCTCTCCACCTCCTCCTCCGAGTCGGCGCTGCCGCGGCTGATCGCGAAGATGGAGCACATGGGCGTCAGCAAGCCCGTCGTCGGCATCACCGTGCCGACCGGATACTCCTTCAACCTCGACGGCACCGCGATCTACCTCACGATGTCCTCGCTCTTCATCGCCAACGCGATGGGCGACCCGCTGAGCGCGGGCGAGCAGATCTCGCTGCTGGTCTTCATGGTCATCGCCTCGAAGGGCGCGGCCGGTGTGACCGGCGCGGGCCTGGCGACCCTGGCCGGCGGCCTCCAGTCGCACCGCCCCGAACTCGTCGACGGCGTCGGCCTGATCGTCGGCATCGACCGCTTCATGAGCGAGGCCCGCGCCCTGACCAACTTCGCGGGCAACGCGGTCGCCACGGTGCTGGTCGGCCACTGGACCAAGGAGATCGACAAGGACCGGGTGGGCGAGGTGCTGGCCGGGCGGATCCCGTTCGACGAGAAGACCCTCGTCGACGACGGCCACGGACCGGCCCCCTCCGACGAGGTCCCCGAGCAGCGGGACGCCGCGCCCGCCGAGCAGCCCGCCAAGGTCTGACCCGCGCCACTCATCGGGCCCCGCGCCACCCACCGGGCCCGCCGCGGCAGCCCCCCGGCCGCTGCGGCCCCCGAGGACACCCGTATCCCCCGGTACGGGTGTCCTCGCGTCGGCCGCGGGTACCGGTGCCCTGTGCCGGTGGCCGGTACCCGTCCCTTGTGTCCGTGTTCTGTCACGACCGGTCCGGCCGGGACAACCCTGCCCGGCCGGCACCGGTCCTGAGAGGTGAAGGACCGCAGTCAGCCCCCGTGCGCCCCACGACCGAAGGACTTCCATGCGTATCGCCCCTTCCCGCAGCCGTATCCTGCGCGGCGGGACCGCCGCCGTGGCCGCCGCAGCGCTGGTGGCGCTGGGTGCCGTACCGGCGCTCGCCGCCGACCCGGAGCCCGACCTCGGTGTCGGAACGATCGCGCCGGTCAAGGGGCTCCAGCCCGAAAGCTCCTTCTCGACCCCGCTGACCTTCCTCAACAAGGGGGAGGCGGAGGTCCCCGAGGTCTGGGTGACGTACGCGGTGTCCCCGGGCCTGAAGGCGGACGAGACGTACAAGAACTGCACGTACTACACCGTCACCTCCCACGACGAGATGCCCGCGTCGAACGTCGCCTCCTGCAAGATCGGCCAGCCGCTGAAGCCGGGCGTCGTCTACGGCACGGCGAAACCCGTCTCGCTCAAGGCGCTCGACTCCGCGTTCCGCGACGACCTGCGGGTGACGGTCGGCGTCGACGAGCCCGGCCCGGGCGACGGCGGCTCCACCGAGCCGGTGCCCGGCACGGGCGACCCGCTCACCCTGGTGGAGAAGGGCCCGGCCTCCGACGCCGACCGGACGAACCACCCGGAGCCGTACGCCGGGGCCGACGTCACCGCCGCGAACACCGCGGACTTCGCCCTGACCGGCGACGAGCGGAAGGGGAAGGTCGGGGCGGAGGTCACCGCGACGGTGAAGTTCGCCAACAAGGGCCCCGCCCGCGTCCAGGGAGCCCGCGACCGGAGCGTGACCACCGTCGACATCCGCATCCCCGAGGGCACGTCCGTCGTCAAGCCGCACGGATTCTGCGACGCGGTCACCAGGACCCACTACCGCTGCGGGACCTCCCAGTCCTGGGTGGACGTGAACGGCGGCGAGAGCTACCCCTTCGTCCTACGCGTCGACAAGGCGGTCGGCCGCACCACCGGCGAGGTCTCCTTCACCGGCCAGGAGCGCCCCTTCGACCGGAACGCCGAGAACGACACCGCGCAGATCGTGATCGACACCGGCAAGGACGAGGACACCTCCGGCTCCTCCGGCGGTACGGGCGGCTCCTCGTCCACCGGCGGCTCCGGCACCGCCGGTTCCACGGGCACCACCGGCTCCACGGGCACTACCGGCACCACCGGCTCCTCCGGCGGCTCGGCCGGCACGGGCGGCTCGACGACCGGTGGCGCCACCCCGCAGACCGGCGGCAACCTCGCGGCGACCGGCTCGGACTCCACCGGCCCGCTCATCGGCATGGCGGCCGCGGCGGTGGCCGCGGGCGGCGGCATCCTGTGGGCCGTGCGCCGGCGGTCGGCGGCCCACGGCAGCTGACGACCGGACCGACACGACCGGCGGGCCTCACGGGATCCCCCCGGTCGGCCGTTGAGCTGCGCCCTTTCCCGAAAGTGCGTATCTGACAGTCAAGTGGGTTCTGGCCAGACCCTGTTCGCCCGCCCAGCATGGTCCCCATGACGCAAGCGCACACGACCACCGCCTCCGCCTCCGCCCCCGTCACCGTTCTCGGCCTCGGTGACATGGGCCGCTCCCTGGCCCGCGCCTTCGTGGCCGCGGGCCACCCCACCACCGTCTGGAACCGTTCGCCCGGGAAGGGCGAGGACGTCGTCGCCCTGGGCGCGGTACGGGCCGCCTCCGCCGAGGAGGCCGTACGGGCGAGCGGACTCGTCGTCGTCTGCCTCGTCGACTACGACGCCTCCGACGCGGTCCTGGAGCCGCTGGCCGGAGTGCTGGAGGGGCGGGTCCTGGTCAACCTGACCTCGGACACCCCGGCCCGTTCGCGGCAGGCCGCCGCCTGGGCCGCGAAGCACTCCCTGGCCTACCTCGCCGGGGCGATCATGGTGCCGGTCGACGTGGTCGGCTCGGCGGACGCCCTGGTCTTCCACTCCGGCGACCGCGCCGCGTTCGCCGCGCACGAGGACACCCTCAAGGCACTCGGCGAGCCCGCCACCTACCTCGGCGAGGACCACGGCCTGGCCGCCGCCTACGACATGGCGATGCTGGACTTCTTCTACGGTGCCATGGGCGGCCTCGTCCACGCCTTCGCGCTGGCCCGCGCCGAGGGCATCGACGGTGCGTCGCTCGCCCCGTACCTCCACACGATCGCGGGCATCCTGCCGCCGATCGCCGAGCTCACCGCGGCCGACGTCGACACCCGTACGTACGCGGGCGACGGCGGCAACCTCGCCATGATGGCGGCCGGCGTCGACCACATCCTGCACACCGCGAAGGGCCACCGCCTGGACGTCTCGCAGCTGGCCGGGCTCAAGTCCGTCACCGACCGGGCCATCGCCGAGGGCCACGGCACCTCCTCCTGGTCGAGCATCATCGAGGTGATCGCCGCCGACCGCTGAGCCGCCGGAAACCGGGGAGGGGCCGGTACCGCGTCGCGTGGACGCGGTACCGGCCCCGGCCGTTCACGGGCCCGTACGGCTACGCCGGGCGGAACCACACGGTCGCCAGCGGCGGCAGCGTCAGCGAGATGCTGGCCGGCCGGCCGTGCGCGGGCACCGCCTCCGCCTTCAGCGGCTCCTCGTTGCGCACATCGCCGCCGCCGTACCGGGCCGCATCGGTGTTGAGGACCTCCACCCATCCCTCCGCGCCGGTCTCCGGCACCCCCAGGCGGTAGTCGTTGCGGACCGCCGGGGAGAAGTGCGAGACCGCGAGCAGCGGCGAGCCGTCCGCGTCGTAGCGCAGGAACGCGAACACGTTGTCCTCGGCCGCCCCGCCGTCCACCCAGCTGAACCCATCCGGTGAGGTGTCCCGCTGCCAGAGCGCGGGCACCGCCCCGTACACCGCGTTCAGATCGCCCACCAGGGTCCGCACCCCGCGGTGGTCGCCGGACGCCTCGTAGGACGGGTCCAGCAGCCACCAGTCCGGGCCGTGGCCCTCCGACCACTCAGCGCCCTGGGCGAACTCCTGCCCCATGAAGAGGAGTTGCTTGCCGGGGTGGGCCCACATGAAGCCCAGATAGGCGCGGTGGTTGGCGCGCTGCTGCCACCAGTCGCCGGGCATCTTCGTGACCAGCGCCTGCTTGCCGTGCACCACCTCGTCGTGCGAGATCGGCAGCACGTAGTTCTCGCTGTACGCGTACACCATCGAGAACGTCATCTCGTTGTGGTGGTACTTGCGGTGGACCGGCTCCTTCGCCATGTACTGGAGCGAGTCGTGCATCCAGCCCATGTTCCACTTCAGCCCGAAGCCCAGGCCCCCGCTGTCGGTGGGGCGGGTGACGCCGTCCCAGGCGGTGGACTCCTCGGCGATGGTGACGACGCCCGGGTTGCGGCGGTAGACGGTCGCGTTCATCTCCTGGAGGAAGGCGACCGCGTCCAGGTTCTCCCGGCCGCCGAACTCGTTGGGCGACCACTGGCCGTCCTCGCGGGAGTAGTCGAGGTAGAGCATCGAGGCCACCGCGTCCACCCGCAGCCCGTCGATGTGGAACTCCTCGCACCAGTACGTGGCGTTGGCGACCAGGAAGTTCCGGACCTCGGTGCGGCCGTAGTCGAACTCCAGCGTCCCCCAGTCCGGGTGCGCCGCGCGCTGCGGGTCGGCGTGCTCGTACAGCGGACGCCCGTCGAATTCGGCCAACGCCCAGTCGTCGCGCGGGAAATGGGCCGGGACCCAGTCCATGATGACGCCGATGCCCGCCCGGTGCAGAGCGTCGACGAGGAAGCGGAAGTCGTCCGGGGTGCCCAGCCGCGAGGTCGGCGCGTAGAACCCCGTGACCTGATAGCCCCAGGAGCCGCCGAAGGGATGCTCGGAGACCGGCATCAGCTCGACGTGCGTGAACCCGAGGTCCTTGACGTACGCGGGCAGCTGTTCCGCGAGTTGACGGTAGGTCAGGCCGGGGCGCCAGGAGGCGAGATGCACCTCGTACACCGAGAACGGGGACTCGTGAACCGGCCGGTCGCCCCGGTGGGCCATCCAGTCCGCGTCCTGCCACTCGTGGTGCTGGGCGGTGACGATCGACGCCGTCGCGGGCGGGACCTCGGTGCGCCGGGCCATCGGGTCGGCCCGCACCGTGTGCGAACCGTCCGGTCGGCAGATGTCGAACTTGTACAGCGCGCCTTCGCCGACCCCCGGCAGGAACAGCTCCCACACCCCGGTCGAGCCGAGCGACCGCATCGGGAAGCCCGTGCCGCTCCAGTAGTTGAAGTCACCGGTGATCCGCACACCGCGCGCGTTCGGCGCCCACAGGGTGAACCGGGTCCCGGCCACCCCCTGGTGCTCCATCGGCTCCGCGCCGAGCGCCCGCCACAGCTCCTCGTGGCGGCCCTCGCCGATCAGATGCAGATCGAGCTCGCCGATCGCGGGCCAGAAGCGGTACGGGTCCTCGACCTCGATGGTGTTGTCGTCGTACGCCACTTCCAGCCGGTACGCGGGTACCTGCGGCACCGGCAGCACACCGGAGAAGAAGCCGTCCCCGTCGTCGTGCAGTTCGGCCCGCAGCCCCGTCGCCAGCACGGTGACGGCCCGGGCGAACGGCCGCAGCGCCCGGACGAGCACCCCGCCGGGGATCGGGTGGGCGCCGAGCACGTCGTGGGGCGCGTGGTGGTCGCCGGCCAGCAGGCGGCCCCGGTCCGCACCGTCCAGAGCCGGTGCGGGACGGGCCCCCTGGCCGTCACCGGCCTGCCGGGGGCGCGGCGGGCCGGCGTCCGCCCGCCCCGGGCGGGCGCGCTTGGCCGGCGCGGCCCTGGTGGCGGTGGCGCCGGGCGCCGGCGCGGGTGCGGCCGGCGCGTCGGGCGCGGTCTCGGCCGGGGCCGTGGCGGCGGGTTCGGCGGCGGTCTCGACAGCCGCCTCGGCCGGGACCTCGGCGGGGAGCTGGGTGGACTTGCGGGATGCCTTGCGGGACGGCTTGCGGGCGGTCACAGGGACTGCCTCCTCGGGGAGTGAAGGGGGAGAAGCACGGGTGGAGGGGAACACAGGGAGCGACGCGGGAGACGCGGGGCGGGGAGTCCAGGAGCGGCAAAGAGAGCCGGAAAGCGGGGACGCGGCCCGGGCTCAGGCCGCCGCCGACCGGGCCAGCCGCTGGATGGCGGCCATCGGGACCGGCAGCCAGTCGGGGCGGTGCCGGGCCTCGTACACCACTTCGTACACGGCCTTGTCGGTCTCGTGGGCGCGCAGCAGCTCCGGTTCGCCGCGCGGATCGCTGCCCGAGGCCTGCGCGTACCCCTCGCAGTAGGCGGCACGGCAGCGGGCCGCCCACTCCGGGTTCCACGGGCGGTGCGAGCGGGCCGCGTAGTCGAAGGACCGCAGCATGCCCGCGACATCCCGCACCGGGGGTGCGGGCATGCGGCGCTCGGGCAGCGGGCGGGCCGGTTCGCCCTCGAAGTCGATCAGCGACCAGAAGCCGTCGGCGGAGCGCAGCGTCTGCCCGAGGTGGAGATCGCCGTGCACCCGTTGCTGGGCCCAGCCGCTGCCCCGGACCCCGAGATCCGTCACCGCGTCGAACGCGGCGCGCAGCCCGGGGACGTACGGCACGAGCGCCGGGACCGCCTGGGCGGCCGCCTCCAGCCGCTGGGTCATCCGGGCGACGAGCTGCCGGGTCTGGGTGCCGCGCAGCGCCGGGGTCGGCAGTGCGGCGGCGAGCGCGGTGTGCACCTCGGCGGTGGCCCGGCCCAGCGCCCGTGCCTCGGGCAGGAAGTCGCGGCCCGCGGCGAGCGCGGCCAGCGCGAGCTGCCAGCCGTCGCGGGCCCCCTGCAGGAAGGGCTGGAGGACGCCGAGGGTGAGCGGTTCGGCGCCGGGGACCTCGAACCAGGCGACCGGGGCGGGCACCCGTTCGCACCCCTCGCCGGTGAGGGCGAGAGGCAGCTCCAGGTCCGGGTTGGTGCCCGGGAAGACCCGCCGGAAGATCTTGAGGATGAACGCGTCCCCGTAGACCAGCGAGGAGTTGGACTGCTCGGCGTCCAGCACCCGGGGCGCGAGGCCGGACGGGATCTCGGCGGTCCGCTCGAAGAGCAGCGAGCCGAGGCTGCCGGGGCGGCGGAACCGTTCCAGCAGTACATCGGCCAGCCGGGGGTCGTGCAGCGCGTCGTACACGGTCCGCCCGGCGAGCGGCCCCCGCTCCACGCGGCCGACCAGCGCTCCGGCGAGCAGTGGCGGCAGGGACGTCCGTACGCCCAGGAGCAGCTGGTAGCAGTCGTCGGCCGGCCGGACCGACCGGGAGGGCTGTTCGACCCGCAGCAGCAGATGCAGGAGCCCGGGGCCCGCCGTGCCGTCCAGCGGCACCATCTCGGTGGCCGAGACCAGCCGGAAGCCGGTGACCGGTCGGCCCTTGCCGGCGAACCAGCGCTGCCGGGGCAGCCATTCATGGAGCAGTGGAGCGAGGGACGGGAGCAGGGCCCCGTCCGTCGTACTGCCGGTAGTTGCGCTGTTCCTCGTGCTCTTCGCCAGGGCGACGTGAGTGGATGCAGCCTCCGACATGGCATCGCGTCCTTTCCCCGGGCACACAGGATGCGAAGAGTGTCCCGGATTGCGGCAACGGCTGTCCGGCTGTGCGGGACGTGTCGGGAGAGGAAGGTGCTTACGGACTCGAACGGCGGAACCGCGAAGGCCCGAGGCGTGGGTCCGAAGAGGCCCAGGGCCTTCGTTTCGCTCAGAGTGCCCCGTGCGGGGCGGTGGAAACCGCCCCGCACGCAACAGTCGCCTTCTCAGGCCGGCGGCGCGTCCTTGCGCAGCCGGAACCAGTAGAAGCCGTGTCCGGCAAGGGTCAGCAGGTAGGGCCACTGACCGATGGCCGGGAAGCGTACCCCGCCGATCAATTCCACCGGATGACGTCCGCTGAACGATCGGAGGTCCAGTTCCGTCGGCTGCGCGAACCGCGAGAAGTTGTGCACGCACAGGACGAGGTCGTCCTTGTACTCGCGGGTGAACGCCAGCACCGCCGGGTTGGAGGACGGGAGTTCGGTGTACTCGCCGAGACCGAAGGCCGGATTCTGCTTCCGGATCTCGATCATCCGGCGGGTCCAGTGCAGCAGCGAGGACGGCGAGGCCATCGAGGCCTCGACGTTGGTGACCTGGTAGCCGTAGACCGGGTCCATGATCGTGGGGAGGTAGAGCCGCCCCGGGTCGCTGGAGGAGAACCCGGCGTTGCGGTCGGGCGTCCACTGCATCGGGGTGCGCACCGCGTCCCGGTCGCCCAGCCAGATGTTGTCGCCCATCCCGATCTCGTCCCCGTAGTAGAGGATCGGGGAGCCCGGCAGCGACAGCAGCAGCGCGGTGAACAGCTCGATCTGGTTGCGGTCGTTGTCCAGCAGCGGGGCGAGCCGCCTGCGGATGCCGATGTTGGCGCGCATCCGCGGGTCCTTGGCGTACTCCGCGTACATGTAGTCGCGCTCTTCGTCCGTGACCATTTCGAGCGTGAGCTCGTCGTGGTTGCGCAGGAAGATGCCCCACTGGCAGTTCTTCGGGATCTCCGGGGTCTTGGCCAGGATTTCGGAGACCGGGTAGCGGCTCTCCCGGCGCACCGCCATGAAGATCCGCGGCATCACGGGGAAGTGGAACGCCATATGGCATTCGTCGCCGCCCGCCTCGTAGTCGCCGAAGTAGTCGACGACGTCCTCCGGCCACTGGTTGGCCTCGGCGAGGAGCACGGTGTCCGGGTAGTTGGCGTCGATCTCCTTGCGGACCCGCTTGAGGAAGTGGTGGGTCTCGGGGAGGTTCTCGCAGTTGGTGCCCTCGCGCTGGTAGAGGTAGGGCACCGCGTCGACCCGGAAGCCGTCGATGCCCAGGTCCAGCCAGAACCGCAGGGCCGCCAGGATCTCCTCCTGGACCGCCGGGTTCTCGTAGTTGAGGTCCGGCTGGTGCGAGAAGAAGCGGTGCCAGTAGTACTGCTTGCGCACCGGGTCGAAGGTCCAGTTCGACGTCTCGGTGTCGACGAAGATGATCCGGGCGTCCTGGAACTGCTTGTCGTCGTCCGCCCAGACGTAGTAGTCGCCGTACGGTCCGTCGGGGTCGGTGCGGGACTGCTGGAACCACTCGTGCTGATCGCTCGTGTGGTTCATGACGAAGTCGATGATGACGCGCATGCCGCGCTGGTGCGCGGCGTCCACGAACTCCACGAAGTCGGCGAGATCGCCGAACTCCGGGAGCACGGCGGTGTAGTCGGAGACGTCGTAGCCCCCGTCGCGCAGCGGCGACTTGAAGAACGGCGGCAGCCAGAGGCAGTCGACACCGAGCCACTGGAGATAGTCCAGCTTTGCGGTGATGCCCTTGAGGTCGCCGATTCCGTCGCCGTTGGAGTCCTGGAAGGACCGGACGAGCACCTCGTAGAAGACGGCTCGTTTGAACCAGTCGGGATCGCGATCCTTGGCGGGGGTGTCCTCGAACGTGTCGGGGACAGGCTCATTGACGATCATGGTGTGGGTGACCCTCCGGTCGGCGGGGACGGTCGCAGGACGGCGATGTGCGCGGGCGTGATGCCCGGCTCTAGGCGCACATAGAAGGCCCTGCCCCAGTGGTAGGTGTCGCCGGTGAGCTCGTCGCGCACCGGTACGCGCTCGTGCCAGGAGAGGCCGAGCCGCTCCATGTCCAACGAGACCGTGGCCTCCTGGGTGTGGTGCGGGTCGAGGTTCACGACCACCAGAACGGTGTTCGCTCCGGAGCGCTTGCTGTAGGCGATCAGCGCTTCGTTGTCGGTGTGGTGGAAGTGGACGTCGCGCAGCTGCCGCAGAGCGGGGTTACGCCGGCGGATCCGGTTCAGCGAGGTGATCAGAGGGGTGAGCGTGCGGCCCTCGCGCTCCGCCGACTCCCAGTCCCTCGGGCGCAGTTCGTACTTCTCCGAGTGCAGGTACTCCTCGCTCCCCGGCTTGACCGGGGTGTTCTCGCACAGCTCGAATCCCGCGTACACGCCCCAGGAAGGGGCCAGCGTCGCGGCCAGCACCGCCCGCGCCTCGAAGGCCGGGCGGCCGCCTTCCTGGAGGTAGCCGGGAAGGATGTCGGGGGTGTTCACGAAGAAGTTGGGCCGCATGTAGGAGGCGGCCTCACCGGCCAGCTCCGTGACGTACTCGGTCAGTTCGTGCTTGGTGTTGCGCCAGGTGAAGTACGTGTACGACTGCTGGAAGCCGACCGCGCCGAGGGTGTGCATCATCGCCGGGCGGGTGAACGCCTCCGCCAGGAAGATGACGTCGGGGTCGGTGCCGTTGATCTCCGCGATGACCTTCTCCCAGAAGACCACCGGCTTGGTGTGCGGGTTGTCGACCCGGAAGATACGCACCCCGTGGTCCATCCAGAAGCGCAGAATGCGTACGGTCTCCGCCACCAGGCCGCGCATGTCCTTGTCGAAGGCGATCGGGTAGATGTCCTGGTACTTCTTCGGCGGGTTCTCGGCGTACGCGATCGAACCGTCGGCGCGGTGGTGGAACCAGTCCGGGTGCTCCTTGACCCACGGGTGGTCCGGCGAGCACTGGAGCGCGAAGTCCAGGGCGATCTCCATCCGCAGATTGCGGGCGGTCGCCACGAAGTGGTCGAAGTCCTCCAGCGTGCCCAGCTCCGGGTGGACCGCGTCGTGCCCGCCGTCCGGCGAACCGATCGCCCAAGGCACGCCCGGGTCGTGCTCCCCGGGCGTCAGCGTGTTGTCCGGGCCCTTGCGGTGGGTCGTCCCGATCGGGTGGATCGGCGGCAGGTACACCACGTCGAACCCCATCGCGGCGACCGCGGGCAGCCGCTCGGCGGCCGTCCGGAAGGTCCCGCTGACCAGCCGGGTCGGCGCCTGCGGCGAGGTGTCCGCCGGGTCCACCGGCACTCGCTTCGCCCCCTCGGAGCGGGGGAACAGCTCGTACCAGGACCCGAACAGAGCCCGCTCGCGCTCCACCCGGACCGCCAGCGGCTTGGAGCGGGTGACCAGTTCGCGCAGCGGATAGCGGGCGAGCACCGCGTCGGCTGCCGGCGTCAGCGCGGCGGCCAGCCGGGCGGCCGCCGGGTGGGCGGTGTCGCGCAGCGCGTCCACCGCGGCCAGCACCGCCTCGCGGCCGTGCTTCTTCGGCACGCCCGCGGCGGCCCGCTCCAGGAGCGCCGCGCCCTCGGCCAGCACCAGGTCCGTGTCGATGCCCGCCGGGATCTTGATCGCGGCGTGGTGCCGCCAGGTGGTGACCGGATCGCTCCAGGCCTCCACCGTGTACGTCCAGCGGCCCTCGGCGTCCGGGGTGATGTCCGCACCCCACCGGTCCGTGCCCTGCGCCAGCTCGCGCATCGGGGTCCACGGGCCGGTGCGCCCGCTCGGATCGCGCAGCACGACATTGGCGGCCACCGCGTCATGGCCTTCACGGAAGACGGTGGCGGTGACCTGGAAGGTCTCACCGACGACGGCCTTCGCCGCCCGTCTGCCGCAGTCGACGAGAGGACGGACGTCCAGGACGGGAATACGACCGATCATGGAATCACCTGAGGGCTGGAGGAGCTCGGCGTGCACGGAGGACGGCACGGGCGCGGAGGACCGACCGCGTGTGCCGCGAAGACGGGAATCTGTCCTTTGTAGCTGCTCAGCTGTCTGCTGACGGGCTGTGGGCATGGCCGCTCCTGTCCGCGTTCACTCGAATGGCACTCGAATGGGTGGGTCGCGGGGGTTTCGTGCATGTTTCGGGATGCACGGGAGAACGTGTGCGGGCCGGGTCGTGTCGTGTACCGGGGAAGCCTTCCCCGCCTCGGAGGGTGGGAAATCCGGCGCCGTGTTAACTACTCGGTCGTAACGGGCCCCTCGGGCTCCGCCGCACGCGGCGCGTACGCCCCGCCGGGCGCAGGAGACCCGAAGCGCCCCCACGGGTTCCGGATACCCGTTCTGCGGCGCCACACGGCAGCCTTCCCTGTGACAGAGAGGTCCACAAGGCTGAGTACGGGAGGGAAATCGGCCAAACCCCCAGGTGGGAGGAGTGACGGGGGATCACGGGCGGGGGGCGTGGGGCGTCTGGGGGAGGCGCGCGGCGTGCGGGCCCCGGGCCGGGCGCGCCCTCCGCGCGCCGTGGCAGCCCGCCACGGACGGCCGCTACCGTCAGGGGTGACGGAAGGGACGCACACCGTGGTGCGTCCGCTCGGATGCGCAAGTCCCCTGTAAAGGTGGAGCAGTGAAGGCCATTCGTCGATTCACCGTGCGTCCTGTCCTCCCCGAACCCCTTCGACCCCTGCACGACCTCGCGCGCAATCTGCGCTGGTCGTGGCAGACCGAGACCCGCGAGCTCTTCCGGGCCGCCGACCCCGAGGGCTGGCGGCCCGCGGACGCCGACCCCGTACGCCTGCTCGGCTCGCTGTCCGCCGGGCGGCTGGCCGAACTGGCCGGGGACGCGGAGTACCTCGGCCGCCTCGCCGCGGCCTCCGCCGATCTGGCGGAATATCTGGACGGCCCGCGCTGGTATCAGGAACAGCGGGCCGCCGGAGCCGAACTCCCCTCCGCCATCGCCTACTTCTCACCCGAATTCGGTGTCACCGCCGCCCTGCCCCAGTACAGCGGCGGCCTCGGCATCCTGGCCGGCGACCACCTCAAGGCCGCCAGCGACCTCGGCGTCCCGCTCATCGGCGTCGGGCTGCTCTACCGGCACGGCTACTTCCGCCAGACCCTCTCGCGCGAGGGCTGGCAGCAGGAGCACTATCCCGTCCTCGACCCCAACGAACTCCCGCTCGACCTGGTCCGCGAGGACGACGGCACCCCCGCCCGGGTCGTCCTCGCGCTGCCCGGCGGACGCTCGCTGCACGCGTGCATCTGGCTGGCCCGGGTCGGCCGCGTGCCGCTGCTCCTCCTCGACTCCGACGTCGAGGAGAACGCCCCCGGCGAACGCGACGTCACCGACCGGCTCTACGGCGGCGGCAGCGACCACCGCCTCCTCCAGGAGATGCTGCTCGGCATCGGCGGCGTGCGCGCCGTGCGCACCTGGTGCCGGCTGACCGGCACCCCGGAGCCGGAGGTGTTCCACACCAACGAGGGCCACGCCGGCTTCCTCGGCCTGGAGCGCATCCGCGAACTCATCCCCACCGGACTCGACTTCGACGCCGCCCTCGAAGTGGTCCGCGCCGGGACCGTCTTCACCACCCACACCCCGGTGCCCGCCGGCATAGACCGTTTCGACCGGGGTCTCGTCGCCCGCCACTTCGGCGACGAGGGCGAACTGCCCGGCGTACCCGTCGAGAAGATCCTGCCGCTCGGGACCGAGACCTACCCCGGCGGCGAGCCGGAGCTGTTCAACATGGCGGTGATGGGCCTGCGGCTCGCCCAGCGCGCCAACGGCGTCTCCACCCTCCACGGGGCGGTCAGCCGGGAGATGTTCTCCGGGCTCTGGCCGGGCTTCGACCCCGCCGAGGTGCCGATCACCTCCGTCACCAACGGGGTCCACGCCCCGACCTGGGTCGCCCCCGAGGTGTTCCGGCTCGGGGCGGGCCAGGTCGGCGAGGGCCGCGCCCACCAGGTGCTGGCCGGCGACGCGGTGGCCGACGAGGCATCCGCGCGGACGGGCACGCCCCGCCGCTGGGACGCGGTGTCCGGCATCGGCGACCAGGAGATCTGGGACCTCCGCCGGGACCTGCGCGGACAGCTCGTCACCGAGGTCCGCCGCCGCCTCTACGCCTCCTGGCGCAGGCGCGGCGCGGGCACCGCCGAGCTGGGCTGGATCGACGGCGTCCTCGACCCGGACATCCTGACCATCGGCTTCGCCCGCCGCGTCCCCTCGTACAAGCGGCTGACCCTGATGCTGCGCGACCGCGACCGGCTGCGCGAGCTGCTGCTCCACCCGACGCACCCGATCCAGATCGTTGTCGCGGGCAAGGCCCATCCGGCCGACGACGGAGGGAAGCGGCTGGTGCAGGAGCTGGTGCGGTTCGCGGACGACCCGCGCGTGCGCCACCGCATCGTGTTCCTCCCGGACTACGGCATGGGCATGGCACAGAAGCTCTACCCGGGCTGCGACGTCTGGCTCAACAACCCGCTGCGCCCGCTGGAGGCCTGCGGCACGAGCGGGATGAAGGCGGCGCTCAACGGCTGCCTCAACCTGTCGGTGCGCGACGGCTGGTGGGACGAGTGGTTCGACCCCGACTTCGGCTGGGAGATCCCCACCGCCGACGGCTCCGCGGTCGACGAGGACCGCCGGGACGAGCTGGAGTCGAACGCCCTCTACGCCCTGATCGAGGACCGGGTCGCCCCGCGCTTCTACGACCGGGGCGCCGGGGGACTGCCCGACCGCTGGATCGAGATGGTCCGCTCCACCCTGGTCAACCTGGGCCCGAAGGTGCTCGCGGGGCGGATGGTGCGCGAGTACGTGGAGCGCCTGTACGCCCCCGCCGCCCAGGCCCGCCGGGCGCTGGAGCCCGCGGTGGCGCGGGATCTCGCCGGGTGGAAGGCCCGGGTCCGGGCGGCCTGGCGCGGGGTCTCCGTCGACCATGTGGAGACGGTCACCGGGGGCGCCGCGGGCGGCTCGGCGGAGCTGGGGGCCACCCTGGCGCTGCGGGTGCGGGTCACGCTCGGCGGCCTGGAGCCGGACGACGTGGAGGTCCAGGTGGTCGCGGGCCGGGTCGACTCCGGCGACGCCATCGCGGACGCCCAGACCTTCCCGCTGAAGCCGGCGGGCGGTCAGGACCTGGAGGACCGCTGGCTGTACGAAGGCCCGCTCACCCCGGACCGGACGGGACCGTACGGCTACACCGTGCGCGTCCTGCCGGCCCACCGGCTGCTGGCCACCAGCGCCGAACTGGGCCTGGTCGCCCTGCCGACCGAGGCGACGGGGGAGGGCGGGGGCGTGCTGATGCGCTGAGCGCGTGTCATCGCGGACCCGAGGGGCCCGGCATCCACGCGGTGCCGGGCCCCTGCGCGTGTGCCGGGGGTTCCTTCGTGCGGTGAACACAGAACCTTGACGTGTCCATGGAATGGATTTACGTTCCTGACTCATTGCGCGGTTCATCATATGGCCCACGGTTCACACCCATGAACTTCTTCGTCGGGTCGGGCCATGGAGCCGCCACCCCACCGGAAGGCACCCCCCATGCGTACCGGCACCATCCCCCGCGTCCTCGGCACGGCCGCCGCCCTGGCCGCGCTGCTCACCACGGCCCTCGCCGCACCCGCCGTGGCGGAGAGATCCACGACGTCCGGCCGCGCACCCGCCAAGGCCGCCGCCCCCGCGGACTTCACCCATCCCGGCGTGCTCGTCAGCCGTCCCCAGCTGGACTTCGTCCGGGGCCGGGTGCAGGCGGGCGCCCAGCCGTGGAAGGGCGCCTACGACCAGATGACGGAAAGCAAGTACGCCTCCCTGACCCGGACCGCCAAGCCGCGCGCGGTCGTCGAGTGCGGCTCGTACTCCAACCCCGACAACGGCTGCACGGACGAGCGCGAGGACGCCATCGCCGCGTACACGCTCTCGCTCGCCTGGTACATCACCCAGGACGGCCGGTACGCCCGGAAGGCGATCCAGATCATGGACGCCTGGTCGGCCGTGATCAGGGACCACACCAACAGCAACGCGCCGCTCCAGACCGGCTGGGCCGGCTCCACCTGGCCGCGCGCCGCCGAGATCATCAAGTACACCTACAGCAGCTGGCCCAACTCCGGCCGCTTCGGCACGATGCTGCGCGATGTCTACCTTCCCGAGGTCGCAGGCGGCTCCCACTCCAACGGGAACTGGGAGCTGTCCATGACCGAGGCGGCGATCGGGATCGCGGTCTTCCTGGAGGACCGCGCCGCCTACGACAAGGCCGTGGGGAAATTCCGCGGACGTGTCCCCGCGTACATCTATGTGACCGCCGACGGGTCGCTGCCTAAGGTCGCGCCGGGCAGCGGGCTCGACACCCGGGCCGAGGTCATCGCCTACTGGCAGGGGCAGTCCACCTTCATGGACGGGCTCTCCCAGGAGACCTGCCGGGACCTGACCCACACCGGCTACGGCCTCTCCGCCATCTCCCACATCGCCGAGACCAGCCGCATCCAGGGCCAGGACCTCTACCCGGAGACCGCCGACCGGCTGCGGCACGCGATGGGGCTGCACGCCAAGCACCAGCTGGGCGCCCCCGTGCCGTCCTCGCTCTGCGGCGGCTCCCTCAAGGACAGCCTGGGGCCGGTCACCGAGGTCGGCTTCAACGCGCTCGCCAACCGCCTCGGGCACGCCATGACCAACACGCGGACGCTGACCGAGCGGCAGCGGCCCGCCGGGTCGAACAACCTGTTCGTCGCCTGGGAGACCCTGACCCACGCGAACAACCCGGCCTGACCGCGCGGGCCACGCCATGACGAACGGCCCGGAAGAGGTCTCCCTCTTCCGGGCCGTTCGGCCGTTGCCGGTGGATCAGAAGGTGAGCTTGAAACTGTTGATCTTTCCGGTGTCCTGACGGGCGACGTCCTGGACCTTCAGCTTCCAGACCCCGTTGGCCACCTCGGACGAGGCGTTGACCGTGTAGGTCGCCACCACGTTGTCCGCGGAATCGCCGGAGGAGGAGTTCTTCAGCCGGTAGGCCGTGCCGTCCGGGGCCACCAGGTCGATGACCAGGTCACCGCGCCAGGTGTGCGAGATGTTCACGTCCACCTTGAGGGCGCTCGGCGCGTTGCCCGCGACACCGGAGACGGTGACCGCGCTGGTGACGGCCGCACCGGCGTCCGGGATGTTCACCGCGGTGGTGTTCTCGAACACCTTGCCGCCCGGGTCGGGGTCGCCGCCGCCGGGGCGGGCGCCCACGTTGATGCCGGCCCAGGCGTGGGCCACGGCCGCGTACTCGGGGCTGGTGGCCCCGTACAGCTCACTGGCGACCGCGAGCGTGCCGGTGCGGGCGGCGGCGTAGTTGGTCGTCGAGGTGAACTTGGTGGTGAGCGCCTTGAACCAGATCTGCAGCGCCTTGTCCCGGCCGATGCCGGTCACCGGGAGCCCGTCGGAGGTCGGCGAGTCGTAGTTGACGCCGTTGACGGTCTTGGCGCCGCTGCCCTCGGAGAGCAGGTAGAACCAGTGGTTCGCCGGCCCCGAGGAGTAGTGGACGTCGACGTTGCCGATGCCCGAGTACCAGTAGTCCTTGGACGAGCCGTCCTTCGAGGGCTTGTCCATGTAGCGCAGCGGGGTGCCGTTGCCGTTGATGTCGATCTTCTCGCCGACCAGGTAGTCGCCCGGGTCCTGGTCGGTGTTGGAGTAGAACTCCACACCGGCGGCGAAGATGTCGGAGGTGGCCTCGTTCAGGCCGCCGGACTCGCCGCTGTAGACGAGCTTGGCGGTGACCGAGGTCAGGCCGTGCGTCATCTCGTGGGCGGCCACGTCCAGGGAGGTCAGCGGCTTGACGTTGCCGCTGCCGTCGCCGTACGTCATGCAGAAGCAGCTGTCCTGCCAGAACGCGTTGACGTAGTTGTTGCCGTAGTGGACGCGGGAGTACGCGCCGACGCCGTCACCGCGGATGCCGGAGCGGCCGTGCACGTTCTTGTAGTAGTCCCACGTCTCGGCCGCGCCGTAGTGCGCGTCCGCGCCCGCCGTCTCGGCGTTCTGCGGAGTGCCGTCGCCCCAGATGTCGTCCGGTCCGGAGAACAGCGTGCCGGTGCCGGAGCTGCCCCGGTTCAGGTTGTACGTCTTGTGGTTGCCGCGCGTGGTGTCGGTCAGGGTGTACGAGGGCGCGGTGCCCAGGGTGACCTGGCCGTTGTACTGCGTGTTGCCCGTGCCGTTGTGGACGGCCTGCCACTCGTAGAGCTTCTCGCCCGAGGTGGCGTCGGTGAGCACGTGCAGCTCGTTCGGGGTGCCGTCGTGCTGGAGTCCGCCGACCACGGTCTCGTACGCGAGCTGCGGGGAACCGCCGCCCAGCCAGACCACCTTGCGCGGGGCCCTCTCCGCCTCCTCGGCCTTGGACCCCTCGGCCTTGGCCGCGCCGAGCGCCTGCTTCTCGGCGGCGGCCGGGGCCACGTCGGCGGTCAGGCCGACCGCCTTCAGCTGCGCGCTGGTCGCCTTCGACGCCTTGCTGACGCCCTCGGTCTTCCCGGCCGCGGACTCCTTGACCACGAGGTCGCCGCCGAGGACGGGGAGCCCGTCGAGGGTGCGCTCGTAGCGGGTGTGCGTGGTGCCGTCGCGGTCCTGGACCACGTCACGGACCACGAGCTTCTCGGTGGACCCGAGACCGAGCTCCTTGGCGGTGGCCGCCTTCGTGGCGTTCGCCTCGCTGAGCAGCTCCGCGCGCTGGGCGGGGGAGAGCTTGGCGGGCAGGGCGCCCGGGTCGGCCTTCGTGCCGGCGGTGATGCCGCCGAGCGGGGCCGAGGCGGGAGCGGAGGTGGCGGTCGCGGCGCCGGACGGGACGGCGACGGCGATGAGGGCTGCTGCGGCTATCAGAGCGCCGGTCGCGGTGGTGCGACGGCTGGGCGTGGATCTCACGCGGACTCCTTCTGCGAGGGGGGTACCGGGCGGCCTGGACGGGCCGTCCGGACGGTGCAGGCGGTGCGCAGAACGGGGTGAAGAGTGTCAGCAGACGACCGTGCCTGTCAGGAGCGCGTCAATAACTTGGCCGGTTTTCGTTCGTTGCTGGAAAGGTCATGTTCGTTAAGCGGACGTTTCGCCGATCATTGCCGCAGTGTTACCGGGCGTTCCGAAGTCCGGTATTCACAGGGTGGTCACAGGTTTCGCGCGCGAAGGCCACCGCGCCGCCGCGGGCGGGGAGAGGTGTGATGACCGCCAGATGAGACGGCGTCGGGTTCTGGCCAGATCCGCGCGCCGGAATGTGCCGGTCCGTCAGGGTGCGGGGAACCCTCCGGAATCGGGTGCGGGCTTCAGGCGGTCGCGTCCGGCGGGTACACCGTGTCCAGGAGATCGCGCACGAAGCGGTCCGGGTCGGCGAGTCCCGCCGCCGCGAGGGTGCCGGGCCCGTCCGTCAGGAGGTGCGGGACCGCCGCGTGCAGGGCGAGGGTGACGACAGCGGCCCGCTGCGGGGTCACGGGCAGCCCTGCGGCGCGCTGGGCCAGCTCGAAGCCCGCGAAGTCGCCGCTCGCCATCGGGTCGAGGATGCCGGAGAGCCAGGGCCGCCGGGTCGCCTCGGCCTGGAGCTCCAGCACCGCGAGGAGACGGGCGCGCCCCGGTCCCGCTGCGTTCTCCAGGAGTGAGCGGAAGAGGGTCACCAGCCCCTCGCGGTCCGCAGGGCCCGGGTGGGCGGCCGGCTGTCCGGTGAGCGCGAGGTACTGCTCCAGGCAGCGTTCCGCCACCGCGCGGAGGACGGCGTCCCGGGTCGGGAAGTAGTTCTTGGTGGTGCCGGACGGCACCTCGGCGGCCTGGTCCACGGCGCGGTGCGTCAGCCCGCGCCCGCCGTCCCGGGCCAGCACCTCGATCGCCGCGTCCCGCAGCCGGTCCCGCCGGTCCGGATTCACCCGCGCTCCCTCGTCTCCGCTCTCCGTCCTTGCTGATATTACCCCAGCCGTGGTACCACGGATGTGGTGGTTCCTCTGTGCGAGCCCTACGAGCTTCGGGAGTGCGGCATGGCAGGGACAGCGACCGTCGTCGGCGCGGGCATCGGCGGCCTGGCGGCCGCGATCGGGCTCCGCCGCGCGGGCTGGAGCGTGACGGTGCTGGAACGCCGCACGGAACTGGAGCGGTACGGAGCGGCCTTCGGCATCCACCCCACCGCACAGTCCGCGCTCGACCGCCTGGGTGTCGGCGACGCGCTGCGTGAGCACGCCGTCCCCTACCGCGACGCGCACATCCGCACCCCGGACGGCTCCTCCATCGCCCGCCTCCCGCTGGAACGCATCGAACGCAAGGCGGGCCGCCCCGAACTCCTCATCTCCCGCCCGTACTTGCTCGACGCCCTGCTCGCGGGCCTGGACGCCTTCGGTGACGTACCGGTCAAACTCGGCGAGCGGGTCACCGACGTGGACGCCCTGGCCGCCGGGCAGGACCTGGTGGTCGGCGCCGACGGCATCCGCAGCGCCGTCCGCACCGCCCGCTTCGGCGACCGCAGCGGCCCGCACGAGGTCGGCACCGTCGCCTGGATCGGCATCGCCGACATCGAGAGCCCGGTGCACGGCGAGACCTGGGGGAGCGGCCGCTTCTTCGGACTGACCCCGGTCGAACCGGGCCGCACCAACTGGTACGCCACCGCCCCCGAGGCCACCACGGCCGACGAACTGCGCGGCCTCTTCGCCGGCTGGCACGACCCGATCCCGCGCATCCTGGCCGCCACCGACCCGGCGACCTGGATCCGCTACGAGATGCGCCACCTGCACCCGGCGCTGCCGTCCTTCGTCTCCGCCGCCGCAGGCCCTGCCCCCGTGGCCCTGGTCGGCGACGCGGCCCACGCCATGACGCCCAACCTGGGCCAGGGAGCCTGCACCGCGATCCTCGACGCGGACGCCCTGGCCCGCGCGCTCGCCGCGGCGCCCCCGAGCCCGGCGGGCCTCGCCGGCGCCCTGCGCGCCTACGACCGCGAACGCCGCCGCAGCGCCCAGCGGACCGCCTTCGCCTCGCGGACCCTGCACCGCTTCATGAGCACGGAACGCACCCGGCTGCGGAACGCGGCGGTGCGGCTGCTGCCGGGGTGAGGACGGCGAATCCGGTCGCCCGGACACGGCCGCGCCCCTACGATCGGCGGACCGGGGTCACGTGGTCCCGCAGGGTGCGGTGCCGTGGCCGAGCGGTCCAAGGCGATCGCCGCGGGGGAGGTCCACCCTGCGGCGACTCGATGAGGCAGGGGCGGACCTGTCCCGTCTCGTCCGCGGGTTCGAATCCCGTCGGCATCGCACCCGCCCTACCGGGTGTCCGGTCCGGTCGGGCCGGTGCACGGCATACGAGTCGGAGGGGCGCCCTGCGGCTCCCCGGTCACGTTGTACGTCTTCCCGGGAGCTCCCTGCTCAGCCGGCGTGCCGTCACCGCGCTCGCGACGCCGAGGACCGCGCCGGCGGCCACGTCGCCGGGGTAGTGGACGCGGGAGCAGGCGATGGCGCTCGCCAGGCTCCAGAGCGGCAGCAGGGCCCCCGGCAGGACGGCGCCGGCTCCGATGGCGAAGGCGACGGCCGAGGCGGTGTGGCCGGACGGGAAGGAAGCGGAAGCGGGCATGGGAACCTGGCGTGCGACCGTGACCGGGGCTGCCTCCCGGTCGGGGCGACGCCGGTGGACCAGGCGTTTGGCGAGCAGGTTCGCGGAGGCGGAGGCCATGGCGACCGCGCCGAGCCCCGCACCTGCCGCCTGCCGGGGCCGTCCGGGGAAGACGGCGAGCCCGGCGGCGATGCCCAGCGAGAGCTTGGAGCGGTCGGCCGCCCGGGACAGCCGCCGCAGCGCCGTGTCCAGCGTGGGGGTGGGCGTGGCGGCCACTGCCGCGTACACGGCACCGTCGATGGCGCGCAGGTCGCGCAGCGCGGCGGCGACGGTCGCCCCCGCGGTCCCGGTCCGGCACGACCCGCCCGTCTCGTCGGCGGGAACGCCGGCGGCACCGGGCCCGTCCGCCGCCCTCATCGCGCACGCCCAAGGGCCAGCGCCGCGATCCAGCGCCAGTTCAGCGGTGACGCCGGGGCCACGGTGCCCGGCCGGGTGCGGGGGACCAGGACGCGCAGGGCCCGGCGCCGCACCGTGCAGAGGACCGGAGCCGGCAGCATCAGCGCCTCACCGTCCACCGCGACCGGAATCAGGTCTTCCGGGGCCGTCACCTCGACTCCGCGCACCGTGGCGAAGACGACGCCCTGCGCGTGCGCGCCTCGCACGGCGAGGTCGGCGGCCTGGGCCGCGCTCTCCACGCGCACGGCGATCACCCCGAGCTTGCCGCGGTCCAGGCGCGGTCGCAGACCCGCGGCGAGCGGATCGGGTCTGGCATAGGGATTGTTGGTCACGAGGACGGCCTGCTGTCCGGTGAGCAGCTTCTCCCCGGCGGCCGCGTCGAGGCGCCTGCCCTCCGTCCCGAGCAGGTCGGGCAGCAGCGCGAGCGCGGTCCCCGCCTTCGCGTCGCGGTACTCGGGCTGCTGCACGATATCCGCGTACGCCCCGAAGGACACGGTGTTGACGAAGGGCCGCCCGTTCACCAAGCCCAGGTCGACGCGGAGTTCCTCGCCGTCGGTCAGCGCGTCCAGGCAGCGGGCCGGGTCGGTGCGGTCGAGGCCGAGGTCCATGGCGAAGTGGTTGCGCGTGCCCGCCGGGATCACCAGGAAAGGCAGCCCGTGCTCGGCCGCGACCCCCGCGACCAGCGCCTGCGTACCGTCCCCGCCGGCCACTCCGAGCAGGTCGGCACCGTTCGCGGCAGCCTCGCGCGCCAGCTCCTCCACATCGGTCCCGCCGCCCTCGGTGTCGAGCAAGTGCACCCGCGCACCGAGCCGTTCGGCCTTCTCCACAAGGCCGAAGCGCCCGACCTTCCCGCCGCCGGAGCGCGGATTCATGATGAGGAAGGGCTGCCGCGGCCGACGTCCGGCGCTGCCGCGCACCACGTACGCCTTGCCGTGCGCGCGCATCGCCGCCCGGCCGCAGACCAGGGCCAGGCCGTACAGCACCAGGGCGAGCAGCGCCCAGACCCAGACGCCCCGCCAGATGTAGTAGGCGAGCACCGCGACCGGCGCGGCGACCGCGAGGAGTGCGCCCAGCAGGCGGGGCAGCCCGCGCAGGGAGAGCAGCCACCACAGGCCCACGGCGGACAGGGCCAGCCCTGCGATCCCGGCGACGAAGACCAGCACCCCGACGTCGACGAGCGCCAGGCACAGCACCGCGACCACGGCCGCGAGTGCCACCAGCGCGCACCGGGCCAGGAACCGGGGAGCTCCCCGAGAGGGCCGACGACCGCTCACCCGTACCACCTCCGGTCCGATTCTCACGTACGCCGCCCGGCCCGGCATCCGGGGCCGGGCCGGACTCGGCGGCGCCGCGCGCAGGCTCCCCGGAAGCGCGGGCCGCTACGAGCGCCGCCCGCTCCTCAGCTCAAGCTGTCCCTCCACGTCCGGTGCAGCCCCGCGAACCGCCCCGTACCGCCGATCAGTTCCGAGGGGGCGCCGTCCTCCACGATCCGGCCGTGCTCCATCACCAGCACCCGGTCCGCGATCTCCACCGTGGAGAGCCGGTGGGCGATCACCACCGCCGTGCGGCCGTGCAGCACCGTGTCCATGGCCCGTTGGACCGCGCGCTCGCCGGGGATGTCCAGGGAGCTGGTCGCCTCGTCCAGGATCAGCACCGACGGGTTCGCCAGCAGGGCGCGGGCGAAGGCCACCAACTGGCGCTGGCCCGCCGAGATCCGGCCGCCCCGCTTCCGTACGTCGGTGTCGTAACCGTCCGGCAGGGCCGCGATGAAGTCGTGCGCGCCGATCGCCTTCGCGGCGTGCTCGATCTCCTCGCGGGTGGCGTCCGGGCGGCCGATCGCGATGTTCTCCGCGACCGTGCCGGAGAACAGGAACGCCTCCTGCGTCACCATCACCACACCCCGGCGCAGCTCGGCGGTGGACAGGTCGCGCAGGTCCGTGCCGTCCAGCAGGACCCGGCCCTCGGTCGGGTCGTAGAAGCGGGCCAGCAGCTTGGCCAGCGTCGACTTGCCCGCGCCCGTGGAACCGACGACCGCCACGGTCCGTCCGGCCGGGATGCGCAGGTCGAAGGCGGGCAGCACCTCGCCCCCCGTACGGTAGGCGAACCGCACGCCGTCGAAGACGACCTCCCGGCCCGGGAGGCCGCCCGAGCGCGACGGCAGCTCGGTGGGGTGGTCGGTCTCGGGGACGTTCGGCGTCTGGGCCAGGAGGCCGGCGATCTTCGCCAGTGAAGCGGCCGCCGACTCGTAGGAGTTGAGGAACATCCCCAGCCGGTCGATCGGGTCGTACAGTCGGCGCATATACAGCACCGCCGCAGCCAGCACCCCGAGCGCCAGCGTGCCGTCCGCCACCCGGTAGGCGCCCCACAGGACCATGCCGGCCACCGCCGTGTTGGCGACCAGCCGGGAGCCGACGACATAGCGGGCCATCTCCAGCATGGCATCGCCGTTCGACCGCTCGTGGCGGGTGTTCAGCTCCGTGAAGGCGGCGTCGTTGCTCCGCTCCCGGCGGAACGCCTGGACCGGGCGGATGCCGTTCATCGTCTCCGCGAACTTCACGATCACCGCCGCGATCGCCGTGGAGCGGACGGTGAACGCGACGGACGCCCGCCGCCGGTACATGCGGACCATCAGATACAGCGGTACGAAGGAGAGCGTGGCGATCGCGCCGATCCCCAGGTCGAGCCAGAGCAGCACCACGGCGATCGACACGAACGAGAGGACCACGCCGATCAGTTCCTGGAGCCCCTCGCTCAGCAGCTCCCGCAGCGACTCGACGTCCGTGGTCGAGCGCGAGATCAGCCGCCCCGAGGTGTAGCGCTCGTGGAAGTCGATGCTCAGCGCCTGAGCGTGTCGGAAGATCCGGCCGCGCAGCTCCAGCAGCACGTCCTGGTTGATCCGCGCGGCGGCCCGGATGAAGCCGTACTGGAGGACGCCCGCCCCGGCCGAGCAGAGCGCGTAGCCGACGGCGACCGCGACCAGCGGGCCGTAGTCGTGGTCCCGGAACGCCGGAACCCCGCTGTCGATCGCGTACGCCACGAGCAGCGGGCCCGCCTGCATCGCCACCTGCTGCACCACCAGCAGGAGGGCCGCCATCGCGACCCGGCCGCGCATCGGGGCCAGCAGCGAGAACAGCAGCGCCAGGGTCGCCCCGGGCGGCGCGGGCAGGTCGTCCCGGTCGAACGGGTCGCCGGAGGGCCGGGGTTCGGGAGTGGTCGGACTCTTCTTCCGTTTCCGCAGGCCTTCGTCCTCGGCCGCGGGAAGCGAGGCGTCGTCGGTGGTCGTGGTCATCGGGCACTGCCCTCCTCGGCGGGAACCTGCTGGGCGGGGGCGGTCTTCGGCGCGGCGGCCGGGGGCGGTGCGGCGTCCTCAGGCACCCGCGCCGTGCGCTCCGGCGCGGCGTCGGCGCCACCGGCGCCCCTGGGCGCCGCTGCCGGGCCGTCCCCTGCCGGGCCGTCCGCCCCGCCGGACCCCGCGCCCGACATCAGCCAGGCGTACTCCGCGTTGTCGCGCAGCAGCTCCTGATGCGTGCCGACCGCGGCGATACGGCCCCCGGACAGCAGCGCCACCCGGTCCGCCAGCATCACGGTCGACGGGCGGTGCGCCACGACCACCGCCGTCGTCCGCGCCAGGACCTCCCGCAGCGCGGCCTCCACCAGCGTCTCCGTATGCACGTCCAGCGCGGAGAGCGGATCGTCCAGCACCAGGAAGCGCGGCTCACCGACCACCGCGCGCGCCAGCGCCAGGCGCTGACGCTGGCCGCCGGAGAGGCTCAGGCCCTGCTCGCCGACCTCCGTGTCCAGCCCCTGCGGCAGGTCGTGCACGAAGTCCGCCTGGGCCACCGACAGCGCCCGGCGCACCTGCTCCTCGTCCGCGTCCGCCGCGCCCATCGTCACGTTCTCGCCGACCGTCGCGGAGAACAGCGTCGGCTCCTCGAACGCCACCGACACCAGCTCCCGCAGCCGTGAGCGCTCCATCGTGGCGATGTCCTCGCCGTCCAGCGTGATCCGCCCGCCGGTCACCTCGTGCAGTCGGGGCACCAGCGCCGTCAGCGTCGTCTTGCCCGACCCCGTACCCCCGACGAGGGCCAGCGTCTCGCCGGGCCGGATGTGCAGATCGATGCCCGACAGGACGGGCGGGGAGTCCGGGTCCGCGTCCGGGTAGCGGAACGCGACGCCCTCGAACACCATCCCCGGCGCGGTGGCCGGCGTGCCCTCCCGTACGGCGACGGCGCCCCGCTCCTCCGCCACGTCCATCACCTCGAAGTACCGGTCGGTGGCGGTCGCCGACTCCTGGCTCATCGCCAGCAGGAAGCCGATCGACTCCACCGGCCAGCGCAGTGCGAGTGCCGTGGACAGGAACGCCACCAGCGTGCCCGCCGACAGCGTCCCGTCCGCCACCTGGATCGTGCCGAGCACCAGCGCCGCGCCGATCGCCAGCTCCGGGATGGCCGTGATCAGCGCCCAGATCCCGGCGAGCAGCCGGGCCTTGCCCAGCTCCGTGTCGCGCAACCGGTGCGCGAGCGCCTTGAACGCCCGCGCCTGGCTGCGATGCCGGCCGAAGCCCTTGACGATGCGGATGCCCAGCACGCTCTCCTCGACGACCGTCGTGAGGTCGCCGACCTGGTCCTGGGCCCGGCGCGCGACCACCGAGTACTTCGTCTCGAACAGCGAGCACAGGATGATCAGCGGCACCGCGGGCGCCAGCAGCACCAGACCGAGCGTCCAGTCCTGGGCGAACAGAAGGACGAACCCGACGAGGATCGTCGCCGTGTTGACGACCAGGAAGGTCAGCGGGAACGCCAGGAACATCCGCAGCAGCATCAGGTCCGTCGTCCCGCGCGACAGCAGCTGACCCGAGGCCCAGCGGTCGTGGAACGCGACCGGCAGCCGTTGCAGATGGCGGAAGAGGTCCGCCCGCATCGCCGCCTCGACCCCGGCCAGCGGCCGCGCCACCAGCCACCGCCGGAACCCGAACAGCAGCGCCTCCGCGATGCCGAGCAGCAGCAGGTACAGCGCCCCCAGCCACACCCCGCCCGGATCGCGGTCGGCGACCGGGCCGTCCACCATCCATTTCAGGACCAGTGGGATCACCAGCCCCAGACAGGACGCCAGGATCGCCACGAAGGCGGCCGTGAACAGGCGCACCCGCACGGGTCGGACATAGGGCCACAGGCGCAGGAGGGAGCGCACGGCGGACCGGTCCGTGCGCTCTGCAGGCATTTTGGGCATCAGGGCCGACCCTACGTTTCACCACTGACATCGGTCCTCCCAATTTCCGGCCGCCCGCCGCCCGCTCACCCCCCGCCCGCCCGGTCCGGTCGCACCCGGTCGTACTCCGCCGTCACCGCCGTCGGTTGTGACCGGGGCATCCTCGGCTGACCTGTCTCCTCCCGCTCCGCTACTCCACCACGCGCAGCAGCAGCACCGAACGGGCCGGCACCGTCATCTCCGTACCGCCGTCCAGGGCCGTGCCCGGAGCCTCGGCCTGTTCCTCCCGCGAGGTGTCCAGGACCAGTTCGTACGCGTCTCCCCACGGCGCCCCCGGCAGGGCGAAGGACGTCGGCTCCGCGCCCGCGTGCAGGACGGCCAGGAAGCTGTCGTCGGTCACCGGCTCCCCCCGGGCGTCCCGCCCCGGGATGTCCCGCCCGGAGAGGTAGAGCCCGATCGTGGCGGCGGGCGCGTACCAGTCGCCCTCCGTCATCTCCCGGCCGTCCCGGGCGAACCACGCCAGATCCCGCAGCCCGTCCGGGGCCTGCGCCCGGCCGGAGAAGAACGCGCGGCGCCGCAGCACCGGATGGGTCCGGCGCAGCGTCAGCACCCGGGCCGTCAACGCGGTCAGCTCCCGCCACTGCGGCTGGTCCAGCAGCGACCAGTCGACCCAGCCGGTCTCGTTGTCCTGGCAGTAGGCGTTGTTGTTGCCGCCCTGCGTCCGGCCCATCTCGTCTCCGGCCACCAGCATCGGCACCCCGGTGGACAGCAGCAGCGTGGTCAGCAGATTGCGGAGCTGACGGCGGCGCAGCGCGTTGATCTCCGGATCGTCGCTCTCGCCCTCCGCTCCGCAGTTCCACGCCCGGTTGTCGTTCGTCCCGTCCCGGTTGCCCTCCCCGTTGGCCTCGTTGTGCTTCTGCTCGTAGGAGACCAGGTCGCGCAGGGTGAATCCGTCGTGCGCCGTGACGAAGTTGACCGAGGCGTACGGACGGCGCCCGCCCCAGGCGTACAGGTCGCTGGAGCCGGTCAGCCGGTAGCCGAGATCCCGTACGTCGGGGAGCGCGCCGCGCCAGAAGTCCCGTACGGCGTCGCGGTAGCGGTCGTTCCACTCGGTCCACAGGGGCGGGAAGGCTCCCACCTGGTAGCCGCCGTTGCCGACGTCCCACGGCTCGGCGATCAGCTTGACCCGGCGCAGCACCGGATCCTGGGCGATGACCGCGAGGAACGGGGAGAGCATGTCGACGTCGTGCATCGACCGGGCCAGCGCCGCCGCCAGATCGAAGCGGAAGCCGTCGACGCCCATCTCGGTGACCCAGTAGCGCAGCGAGTCGGTGATGAGCCGCAGCACCTGGGGCTGGACGACGTGCAGGGTGTTGCCGCAGCCGGTGTAGTCGGCGTAGCGGCGCGGGTCGCCCTCCAGACGGTAGTAGCCGCGGTTGTCGATGCCGCGCAGCGACAGCATCGGCCCCAGCTCGCCCGCCTCCGCGGTGTGGTTGTAGACGACGTCGAGGATCACCTCGATCCCGGCGTCGTGCAGCGCGCGCACCATCCGCTTGAACTCACCGACCTGCTGGCCGGCCGTGCCGGATGCGGAGTAGTCGGCGTGCGGGGCGAAGTAGCCGATGGAGTTGTAGCCCCAGTGGTTGTGCAGCCCGCGCCGCAGCAGATGGTCCTCGTGGGCGAACTGGTGCACCGGGAGCAGTTCGACGGCGGTCACCCCGAGCCGGGTGAGGTGCTCGATCGCCGCCGGATGCGCGAGACCGGCGTACGTGCCGCGCAGCTCGGGCGGGATGTCCGGGTGCAGCCTGGTGAATCCGCGGACGTGCAGCTCGTAGATGACGGAGTCGGCCCACGGGGTCTTCGGGCGGCGGTCCTCCACCCAGTCGTCGTCATCGTGGACGACCACGCCCTTGGGGACGTACGGGGCCGAGTCCCGGTCGTCGCGCACGGTGTCGGCGACATGCTGGTCCGGCCAGTCCCGGACATGCCCGTACACCTCGGGCGGCAGGGCGAAGGTCCCGTCCACCGCACGGGCGTACGGGTCGAGCAGCAGCTTCGCCGCGTTCCAGCGGGCCCCCGTCCACGGGTCCCAGCGGCCGTGCACCCGGTAGCCGTAGCGCTGACCGGGGCGTACGCCGGGGACGAAGCCGTGCCAGATCTCATGGGTCAGCTCGGTCAGCGGGCAGCGCGTCTCGACGCCCCGCTCGTCGAACAGACACAGTTCGACCGCCTCGGCCCCGCCCGCCCACAGCGCGAAGTTCGTCCCCGCCACCCCGTCCGGGCCGACCCGGAAGCGGGCCCCCAGCGGCATCGGGGCCCCGGGCCACACGGTGGGGGCCGGGGCCGCGGCCCGTACGGCTTCGGCGTGCTCGGTGCGCTGCACCTCCACGATCTCCGCCCGGACGGCGGCCACCGTCCCCGGATCCCGCACCGCCTCCCGCTCGGGATCCTGTACTGCCTCCTGCTCGGCTGCGCTCGACACCGTGTAGCCTCCCGCGGCTCATAGGACGGGCACCTACGAGGGGGCGCGCGGCGTCCCGGCCGCGGCCCCCTTCAGGCAGTCCTCCCCTCTGTTCTGCCCACCGGGCGGCCCTCACTCACGTTTCCCCCGACCGGCCCTGGTCGTTGGGGGAGCGTGAACCACACAGCGAAGAGCGCACGCGCCGGCTCGGCCGCCGTGCTGACCTGGGCAGGACTGCTGACCGTGCTGGCCCTGCTGACCGGCTGCACCGACACCCGGGAGGCCCTGCTCAACGGCAAGGCGCGGTCCCCCGGCGACGTGATCAGCGTCTTCCCCGAGAACGGGGCCAAGGATGTCGACGAGGAGACCCGGATCGCGGTGAAGGTCCCCGACGGGCGGCTGGAGAGCGTGAAGGTCATGCGGATCGAGGACGCGCGACAGCAGACGGTCGCGGGGCGCATCGCAGAGGACGGACGCTCCTGGGCCCCGGAGCCCGAGGCGGCCCGGCTCGCCCTCGCCGCGAAGTACAGCATCGACGCGGTGGCCGTGGACGGACAGGGCCGCCGTTCCGCCCGGCACGCCACGTTCACCACGCTCGTGCCCGAGCACCGCTTCATCGGCTATTTCAAACCGGAGAACCGGTCCACCGTGGGCACCGGCATGATCGTTTCCTTCGCCTTCAACCGCCCGATCGCCGACCGGGCCGCGGTGGAGAAGGCCATCCGGGTGACGTCCGATCCGGTGGTGGAGGTCGCCGGCCACTGGTTCGGCAAGGACCGGCTCGACTTCCGCCCGAAGACCTACTGGAAGCCCGGCACCGAGGTCACCGTCGACATCGGGCTGCGGGACGTCGAGGGCGCCCCGGGCGTCTACGGCAGTCAGGACAAGACCGTCGTCTTCACCGTCGGCCGCTCCCAGATCTCCCGGGTCGACGCCGAGGCCAAGACCATGGAGGTACGCCGGGACGGTGAGCTCGTCGTGACGGTCCCGATCACCGCGGGTGCCCCGAAGACCACCACGTACAACGGGAAGATGGTGGTCACCGAGATGCACGAGGTGACCCGGATGAACGGGGCGACCGTCGGCTTCACGGACAAGGAGGGCAAGGGCGAGTACGACATCAAGGACGTGCCGCACGCGATCCGGCTCACCACCTCCGGCACCTTCCTGCACGGCAACTACTGGGCCGACGAGTCCGTCTTCGGCGAGGAGAACGTCAGCCACGGCTGCATCGGGCTGCGCGACGCCAAGGGCGGCGGCAGCTCCACCCCCGGCGGCTGGTTCTTCGACCGGACCCTCATCGGCGACGTGGTCGAGGTCGTCAACTCCAAGGACAGGAAGGTCGCCCCCGACAACGGCCTCAGCGGCTGGAACATGACCTGGAAGAAGTGGACGGCGGGCTCCGCCCTGCGCTGAACCCCCGGGGTCCCGGCTGCTCGCTCCGCACAGAGGGCCCGGCCCCGGCCACTTCTCTCCCCCCCGGAACCCCGCGCCACCTGCACACTCCCCGCGATCCCGTCGGACCGGTTGGGACGGAACGGTGACATTCCGGAGGGAGTTCACCGCGCCCGCGATGTGATTATCTTGCGGCGGGCGTGCAGGTGTAGCGCGCGGGGGTGCGGGCCATGGCGGGAGCCGGGCCGTGCGAGGGGAGACGACCACAGTGAACGGGCAGCCGATATCGGGGGCATCGGCCGGGGCGAGCGGGAAGCGGCGCGGCGGGCCGGGGCTTCTGGCCCTGGTTCTGGGGGCACTGCTGGTGCTGGTGACGGCGTGCGGAGGCGGCGGCAGCGCCGACGCGGGGGACGGGAAGGGACCGGCGGGCGGCACGAAGAAGGAGGACACGACCGCTTCGCGGGCGGTCGTGACCATCGCGCCCAAGGACGGGGCGGAGTCCGTGGCGACCAGCGGCGCCCTGAAGATCGGCGCCGAGCAGGGCAAGCTGACCACGGTGAAGGTCGCCGACCCCAAGGGCAACGAGGTCGAGGGCGAGATCTCCGCCGACGGTGCGAGCTGGACGCCCGAGCGCCATCTCGCCGCCTCCACCAAGTACACGGTGCACGCGGTCGCCAAGGACTCCGAGGGCCGTGAGTCGGCGAAGGACACCACCTTCACCACGCTCGTCCCGGCGAACACCTTCATCGGGCACTACACGCCCGAGGACGGCTCCACCGTCGGCGTCGGCATGCCGGTCTCCATCAACTTCACCCGTGGCATCACCGAACCGGCCGCGGTGGAGAAGGGCATCAAGGTGACGGCCGAACCGGCCGTCGAGATCGAGGGCCACTGGTTCGGCAACGACCGCCTCGACTTCCGCCCGGAGAAGTACTGGAAGCCGGGCACCAAGGTGACCGTCGAGCTCAACCTCGACGGCGTGGAGGGCAGGCCGGGCGTCTACGGCAAGCAGGCCAAGACGGTGACGTTCACCATCGGCCGCAGCCAGGTCTCCACCGTCGACGCGAGCAGCAAGCGGATGAAGGTGGTCCGCGACGGCAGGCAGATCAAGGACATCCCGATCTCCGCGGGCGCCCCGGCGACGACCACGTACAACGGCCAGATGGTCATCAGCGAGAAGCTCAAGGTGACCCGGATGAACGGCGACACCGTCGGCTTCGGCGGCGAGTACGACATCAAGGACGTCCCGCACGCCATGCGGCTGTCCACCTCGGGCACCTTCCTGCACGGCAACTACTGGGGCGCGTCCTCGATCTTCGGCAACACCAACACCAGCCACGGCTGTGTCGGCCTGCGCGACGTGCGCGGCGGCTACGACAACCAGACGCCGGCGGCGTGGTTCTACAACAAGTCGATGATCGGCGACGTGGTCATCGTGAAGAACTCCAAGGACAAGCAGATCCAGCCGGACAACGGCCTCAACGGCTGGAACATGGACTGGGAGGAGTGGAAGAAGTAACGCTCTCCCACTCCCGTGTGACCTGGCGGGCCCGGTGCTGTGACCAACGGCACCGGGCCCGCCGTCGTTAGCGCTGGTTAACCTCTAGCCATGACTGTGACCTTCGAAGTACGCGACGGCGTCGGCACCATCCAGCTCGACCGGCCGCCCATGAACGCCCTGGACGTCGCGATCCAGGACCGGCTGCGGGAGCTGGCCGAGGAGGCGACCCGGCGCGAGGACGTGCGCGCCGTGATCCTCTACGGCGGCGAGAAGGTGTTCGCGGCGGGCGCGGACATCAAGGAGATGCAGGCGATGGACCACACGGCGATGGTCCTCCGCTCCAAGGGCCTCCAGGACGCCTTCACGGCCGTCGCCCGCATCCCGAAGCCGGTCGTCGCCGCCGTCACCGGCTACGCGCTGGGCGGCGGCTGCGAGCTGGCTCTCTGCGCCGACTTCCGGATCGCCGCCGACAACGCCAAGCTCGGCCAGCCGGAGATCCTCCTCGGCCTGATCCCCGGCGCGGGCGGCACCCAGCGCCTGGCCCGCCTGATCGGCCCCTCCCGCGCCAAGGACCTCATCTTCACCGGCCGCATGGTCAAGGCGGAGGAGGCACTGGCTCTGGGCCTGGTCGACCGAGTGGTCCCGGCCGCCGAGGTCTACGACCAGGCCCACGCGTGGGCCGCCCGGCTGGCCAAGGGCCCCGCGCTGGCGCTGCGCGCGGCCAAGGAGTCGATCGACGCCGGGCTGGAGACGGACATCGACACGGGACTCACCATCGAGCGGAACTGGTTCGCCGGCCTGTTCGCCACCGAGGACCGCGAGCGGGGGATGCGCAGCTTCGTGGAGGAGGGGCCGGGGAAGGCCACGTTCCGCTGACCCGCAGTCAGATGACCGGTGATCCGTAGTCAGGTCGGGGCCCCCGGGTAGTCGGGTCGGGTGGGCCTCGCGTGAGGGGTTCACCAATCAGGGCGGATTAGCCGGGCCTTAAGGCAACCTTAAGGCCCGGCACCGTCATCGTCCGGGCCGTGCGCCTCGGGTGGAACGTCGTCGCAGCTCAGGCGGGCCGTGCGCGAGGTTGGATTGTCAGAGGCATATGCCAAAAGCCTTCCGTGAACCCCGTTGATCCGGGGTGCGGATTCCGAAGGAACGGCCCCGGAAGGCGATCCGGGCGGCCATGATGGTGGGCATGGCGGGCCTGGAGGGTGTGGATCAGCCGCGACCGCGCAGCAGCGCGACGGCGGCGCGCAGTTCGTCGATCATGGATGACGAACAGGCGTTCAAGGCGCTGGAGTTGTTCGGAAATCCGACGGAGGGGGAAGTGCGGCTGCCGTCCCGCCCGGAGTCGGCGGCGACGGCCCGTCGGCTCACCTCCTGCGTCGTGCTCCGCCAGTGGGCCCTCTCGCCGCAGACCGCGGAGTACGCGGTGCTCCTGGTCTCCGAACTCGTCGGCAACGCGGTGCGCCACACCGGGGCCCGGGTCTTCGGGTTACGCATGGTGCGCCGCCGGGGGTGGATCCGGGTCGAGGTGCGTGACCCCTCGCGTGGGCTGCCGTGTCTGATGCCGGTGCGCGAGATGGACGTCAGTGGCCGCGGGCTCTTCCTCGTCGACAAGCTCTCCGACCGCTGGGGCGTGGATCTGCTGCCGCGCGGCAAGACCACCTGGTTCGAGATGCGGATCTCCGACCGCTGATACGGCGGGAGTCTTCCGACGGAACGCAGAAGCCCCCGGTCGGCCGTGGTGCGGCGCTGCGGGGGCTTCTGACGGGGGCCGTGAAATGGGGGGTGTGTTCACGGCCGCTCAGGACGACCTGGCCCGGGTCAATGGGGGTCGTGGCTCCGACTATGGCAGACGGGCGACCCCGGCGCCAAAGCGACTTGTCGGAATATTTAAGGAACAAATGGGCAACGCTCGGTTGAATCGTAGGTGTGCTCGGTCACTCACCTGGGTTTCCATGCATTTTTATGGCAGGGCTTGAATGATTCATTGATCATCTGCTGAACTGCGCAATCGTCCCATTTCGGCCCGTCCGCCCCTACTGTGTCCCGGGAATCGGTCGTACCCGTGGAACGTGAGGTGGTCGGGCATGGACGGACGCAGGACTCCGATGGGCCGCCGCGACGTGCTGGGCGCGGGGGCCGGGGCGCTGGCCGCCGCCCTTGCCGCAGGCTGCGCGCGGAGCGACGGAAGCGGGAGAGTCGCCGGCCCCGGCCCCACCGGCACCGCCGCCCCGGCCACTGTCCCGGCCGCCGCCCCGCGCCGCTTCCCCGGGGCGCCCTTCCGCGTCGCCCACGGCCCCCGCGACCGGCCCCGCGTCGCCCTCACCTTCGACGGGCGGGGCGACCCGGACCTCGCCCGCACCGCACTCGCCCGGTGCGAGCGGGCGGGGGCGCGCGTCACGGTCCTCGCGGTGGGCACGTGGCTCGCCGAGCATCCCGGACTGGCCCGCCGGATCCTCGACGGGGGCCACGAGATCGGCAACCACACCGAGCACCACCTCGACCTCGCGGCCCTGGACGAGCGCACCGCGTACGAGGAGATCGCCGCCTGCGCCCGGCGGCTGCGCCGGCTCACCGGGTCCATCGGCGCCTGGTTCCGGCCCTCGCCCACCGCGTACACCTCTCCGCTCGTCCACCGCCTCGCCCGGCGGGCCGGTTACCCCCATGTCCTCGCCTGCGACGTGGAGTCGCGCGACCACGCCGCCACCCGCGTCGCCGCCGTCACCCGGAAGGTCACCGGGGAACTGCGCAACGGATCGGTGGTGGAGCTGAGCCTCGGCCGCCCGGTCACCGTCGAGGCGCTGCCGCTGCTCCTCGCCGAGATCGGCCGCCGCGGGCTGCACGCGGTGACGGCCACGGAGCTGCTGGACCGACCGGCCGCCGACGTCACCCGGACGGCCGGATAATCTGACCCCTGACATTCGGCAGCACGAAGGGGCGGAACAGTGGCGGACATCGAGTCGGCGCGCACGGTATTCGAGAGGTTCGACGCGAACGGCGACGGCCTCATCACGGCCAACGAGTACAAGAGCGCGATGGCCCAGCTGGGCGACCCCTTCGTCACCGAGACGGTGGCGCAGGCGATCATCAACGCCCACGACGGCAACGGCGACGGCCTGCTCACCTTCGACGAGTTCTGGGCCGCGCAGAACAAGGCCTGAGCCGGGCAGAGCTTCATCTGCTGCGGCGGCCGGTCCCGCGCCGTCGGGGCCGGCCGCCGCAGCGTACGTCCGGAGGCGCCCCTGATGCCCGCCGTGCGCGGCTTGCTGCGGCTTTGTCCACCGACGAGGATCGAGCCGTGATGCTCTCCGGACCCCCGGCCGACCCGGCCACGCCGACGATGCCGGCAAGCAGCGTGCCGAGCGCAGTGCCGCTTTTCGACGAGATATTCGGCGGAGCGGCTGGGACGACGCCGGCCCGCCGCTCGTGGACGGCCCCTCTCCTGCTCGGCGCGGCGGGCGTCCTCGCCCTCCTCGTCGCGCTGTTCGGGCCCGCCCTCATGGCCCGCGGCACCGGCGAACTCCGGATACCCGGCGCGGGGCTCACCACGGTGCTCCGCACCGTCCTGTTCGCCGCGCTCGCCCTCCATCTGGGGGAACTCCTCGCCCCGCAGCTCATCCGGCCCGTCCGGGGCCGGCCCCGGACCGCCGTACGGAGCTGGGCGGTGCTCGCCTCGCTCGCCGGGGCCGCCGCCGCGGCCGGGCAGATCGTCCGTCTCGCCGCCGTCAGCGACCTCGGGATCACCGAGACCTACGGCACCCGCGAGGGCGGCCTGCTCCTCCTCATCGCCAACGGCCTGGTCGTCGCCGCCCTCTGCGCCGCGAGCAGACGCCCGGCCCTCGCGCTCGCCCCGCTCGCCGTCGTCATCGGTGCGGAGGCACTGCGCGCCCACCCGGAGGCGTACAGCCCGGAGTTCGGCGCCGCCCTCACCGTCGTCCATCTGACGGCCGCCTCGCTGTGGACCGGCGGCCTGCTGCACGTCCTGCGCACCCTGTGGATCTGGCGCGGCTCACCCGTCGCCGCGCGTGCCCTGCTCGGCCGGTACGCGCGCCTGGCGGTCTGGCTGTACGCCGCCCTCGCCGCCACCGGTACCGCCTCGACCCTGCGCAGGCTGCCGCTGGACGTGGTGTTCACCTCCGCCTACGGACGCACCCTGCTGCTCAAGCTGGCGCTGATGGCCGTCGTCAGTGTGCTGGCCCTGGCGGCGCGGCGGCGCATGCTCCGGGACCCCGATCCGTCGGTCGCGCTCCGGCTGGCCCGCCGCGAACAGGTCGTGCTGGGGCTGGTCGTGGTGGTCTCGGCGGTCCTCACGGTGGTCCCCGACCCGCACTGGATCTCGCTCAGGCCTTAGGGGGCGTTCCGGTACGGCTCCCAGCTCCGCAACTCGTCGTCGCGCGGGGCCAGGACCACGGCCGGACCGTCCTGGCCGAAGAACCGCACCGGCCGCCGCCCGTCCCAGGCCGGCCACCCGGGGTCCCCGCCCGTCGCGAAGTCCACCCACGCCCGGTGCATCGCGTCCGCCAGCTCCTGCGGGGCGTCCGGGCCGGCCAGGGCCTGGGTGTCGGGGTGGGTGAGCGTGTCGAAGACGAAGCCCAGCTCCAGCGCGTGGCAGGCGCCGAGCCGCTGTACGGGGGTGGACCAGCCGAACTCGTACACGTACGTGGCACCGGGCGCGTCCGTCCGGGCGTCGGCCAGCCGGTTGAGCGGGACCCGCAGCAGCAGGTCCGTCGCGAGCGCGCCGAGGATCTCACCCGGCGTGGCCTCCGGACGGTTGGCGCGGTAGGTGCGGGCGGTGGCGTTCGGCACCCGGAACTTCAGCAGCGCCAGCCGCAGCTTCAGCCGGCTGATCTTCTCGGTGAGGCCGCCGGGCACGAACCAGAGCCGGTACTCCTCGGTGTTCGTCCCCAGCAGCAGGTCCACCTCTGCGGACGCGCCCGCCCCCAGCGCCGCCACCGGGTCCTGGGGCAGCAGATCCCCGTCGACGACCAGCTGGAAGGAGTGGCGGCCGGTCAGCGGGTTCCCGCCGCTGGTGACCTCGGTCTGGGCGGTCAGCAGCGCCTCCGGGTCCACGGCGGCGAGCGCGGCGGCCGTCGCGGGGACCCCGAGCCGCTTCGCGATGAGCTCGGTCGTCCCGCGCGCCGCGTCCGGGGGCAGCGCGGCGGGCGCCCCGCTCTGGAGCACCGCCCGCCGGAAGAGCCCCGCCGACCGGGGCGCGGCCAGCAGCCCGGCGATGGAGATCGCGCCCGCCGACTCCCCGGCCACCGTCACCCGGTCCGGGTCGCCGCCGAACGCCGCGATGTTGTCGCGCACCCACTCCAGGGCGGCCAGCTGGTCCAGCAGGCCCCGGTTGGCGGGCGCGTCCGGGAGGACGCCGAAGCCCTCGACGCCCAGGCGGTAGTTGACGGAGACGAGAACGACCCCGTCCCGGGCGAACGCGGACCCGTCGTACACCGGCACCGCCGAGGAGCCGTGCACCAGCGAGCCACCGTGGATCCACACGAGGACGGGCAGCCCGGCGGCCCCGGCCGGCTGCGGCGAGGGCGTCCACACATTGAGGTTCAGCCACTCGTCGCCCGGCACCGCCGGGTCCGGCAGCAGCCGGTCCAGCGGCGGGGCGTACGGCCGCTTCGGGGCGGTCGGACCGTACGCCACGGCCTCGCGCACCCCGGTCCACGGTTCCGGAGGTCCGGGGGCGCAGAACCTCCGCGCGCCCACCGGCGCAGCCGCGTACGGGATGCCGCGGAAGACCGCGACGCCCCGCTCCACCGCCCCGCGCACGGTGCCGTGCACGGTCGTCACCCGCGGGGAAGCCCCCGCCGCGATGTCGGTCATGGTGCCTGCCGCTCCCTCTCGCCGGGCGGGCCTCCGTGCCGTGGCCTTCGGCACGGATACATGCCTGCCCCGAAGCGGTGGCCCGCGACACCACCCGGGCGGCTGATCGGCCGGTGAACGTCCAGGTCGGCCGGCCCGTACCGGGGGCCCGGGGGATTCTCGGGCCCCGGTACGGGCTGATCCGGCCGCTCAGGCCGCGAAGTACTGGGACAGCGAGTCCCGTTCGTCCAGCTCCACCAGATCCGGACGGGTGTAGCGCTCGGCACGCGCGTGGTAGTCGAAGTCCCCCCGTACGAGCCCCCGGTAGTCCTGGACACAGCGCTCCAGGGCCGCCCGGGTCGGGCCGGTGATGCCCGCCGCCTCGATTTCCTGGACCAGCTCCTTTTCCGCCCGCTGAACCCGCTCGGCTATCCGGGCCAGTTGGATCCCGGCCTCGTCCACGGCTTCCTGGAGGGTGCATCCCCGGTCGCGCTGAATGAGACGTACGGCGTTGTGCTCGTAGCCGAGAGCGGCTTCCTTCTCGAAGGAGCAGATGTCATTGCAGAGCCCGGAATGATCGGTGACCGCGTTCCGCAGGGCGATATAGGCGGGCAGGCTCCGGGCGGATTCCGGGAGATCGATTTCCGCGGTGATCTCGTGCAGGCAGAGAAAGGGCTGCATGGCGACCGAATCCCGCCGGTGCTTGGCGAATTCGGACCGGCTCGGGACCTGTCCGGCGGCCCGCTCGACGGCCTCGGCGTAGTACGTCCACAGCCAGGCGGCGGTGTCCCGCCGGAACTGCCGGTTCCACTGCGGCGAACGCCCGGGGCGGGTCCGGTCCCGCAGCCCGGCGAGCGCCCGCTCCATGGGCCCGTTCGGCGCGGCTCCGTCGAGGACGTCCACCAGGCGGGTGATCGCCTTCTCGCACATCAGCGGATCACGTCCGGCGGGTCCGTCGTCGAACTCGTCGTCCACCAGGAAGGCCCAGAAGAGCCATTGGCAGAACAGGTCGAGATGGTCCTGTGAGGCCTTCGGGAAGATGAGGGATATCCACAGTTCCGGTCGGGTCCGGATCATCTTCTTCCGGGCCGGTACGGACAGGTCGAGCCCCTCGGATTCAGCCCATTCCCAGGCGGCCTCACGAGTTTTCGCCAAGCCGGGATGGCACCCAGCACTCTGGAACGGCATATGAAACGTCGGTAACGTGATCTGGCTCATTGCTGCCCCTCGTCTGATGAATTCGGGCGGGCGATGTGAACGCCACATTCCGGGTGACCGAGCAGGGGACGGGCCCGTCGGGAAGCGGCTGCCGGGAGCCTCGGCGGCCGGGCGCCGGAGCGGCGTGGCGAAGCGGGAGGGCTGGCCAACCGCTGTCCTCCTTCCTCCGCCGGGGGCCGCGGCGCCCGGGCAGGGCCGGTGAGCCGGCAGGCGAGCACGTCACCATGGGTAATGCCCAGTCAACCCCGTGTGGGGGCGCCGAGGGAAGCCATGTGTGACCGGAATTGTTTGGTCGTCAATAACTCTCTGATCGTTACTGAGGCGTTGGTGAACCCCGGGGGCGGCGGCCGGTTCAGGTACGCCGGAAGAACTCGACCTCGCCCACGGCGACCGGGCGCCCCTCGCCCCGGCCGGTGGCCTCCCGCAGCACCAGCTCGACGGAACGGACGTCGCTGATGCCCATCCGTACCGTCTGCTTGCCCGGCTTGTCGTTGAAGGTCACCGCCTTCTTGTGGACCTTGCCGTCCTCCGTGGTCACGAGCAGGTCCGCCCGGGTCGGCCGCGCGCCCCGCCGGAACTCCTGCGGCTCCTTCGACACCCCGGTGTGCACCACGATGCCGACCAGCCGGAACGGCGTCCCGAACGAGCAGGTCAGCGAGGCGCCGAGGGCGGGTGCGCCCCAGTACTCGTTCGTCAGACCGTCGATCGCCGCGCTCCCGGGATGACCGGGTGCCGCCGCGCTCGCGGTCACCCCGGTGGGGCTGATCTCCGCCGTGCCGCCGAGCTTGTCCCGGACGTCCTCGATGGCGTACCGCCCCAGCGGGAAGAACAGAAAGCCCGCGAGCGCCAGTGCGGCCACGGCCAGCACCAGCAGAGTCCGCCGCAGCGCCCGGCCCGAACCCCCGCGCACCCGGCGGCGGAAAGGCCACACCGTGCGCCACCACGGCAGGGCGGCGGGCTGCTCCCGGACCTGCAGGGGGGCGGCGCACCGCCGGCAGAACTTCCGCCCGGCCAGGTTCGGCGTACCGCAGGCGGGGCAGGGCGGCCCGTCCGGCGCCTCGTCCGCCGCCACCGGCCGCACGACGGGCCTCCGGGCCACGGGCCGCGCGGGCTGCACGGCCCCCACCGGCCCGTCCGCGTCGGACGCGGTCCCGGACGCGCCCGACGTCGCGGATGCCGGGGCTCCGGGCCGTACGGGAGGCACCGAGGGGACGCGTGCCGGAGGGGCGGGGGGCCGCGCCGGGGGCGGGGGAGGCGTCGCCGGTTCGGGGGTGGGCGCGGGGCCCACCGGGGGCGCGGGGGGAGCCGACCGGGGCGGCTTCGGCGGTTGTTCGGGGCGAGCGGGGGTCTCCGGGCGCGCGGTCGCGGGCGGCGCAGGCTCGGCCTCCGGCAACCGGCCTCCGGCTCCGGCCTCCGGCCCCGGAGCAGGCGCCGGCTCGGCCGTCCGCGCAGGCTCGGGCTCGGAGGCGGGCCGTCGCTCCGGCACCGGCGCCGGAGCCTCGGGTTTCGCCGTCGGCTCGTGGGCGGGCTCCGGGACCACCTCCGCCTCCGGCGTGCGTCCTCGTCGTACGGGCTCCGAGGACCAGCCCAGGTAGGTGCCGCAGTTGCCGCAGAAGTCGTCGCTCTCGCCGTTGGGCGTTCCGCACGCCGGGCACGAACGCATCACGTCAGCCTCCAGTCCGTTCAGGCGCATCGGGCGCGTCGGATGCTCGGGGCGGGCCCGGCAGGACCTCCACCCGGCAGGTCAGGTGGGCCGGGCACGCGGCGGAGGCGACCTCCAGGACGCGGTGGGCGTCCACCGCGTCGTCCGCGCGCACCGGCCGGACGCGGACGAGGAGTTCACCGGTCGGCGGCGGCGGGAGGGCGGCCCCCGGCTCGGCCGACCAGGTGGCGCCCCCGCCGTCCCGGACCTCCGCGTGCACCCCGCAGCAGAGCCGCAGCCGCTCGACGAGACCCCGCCGGGTGCCGCGCCACCGGTGCAGCTCGACGGCGCGTGCGACGACCGCCCGGCGCAGCTCCACCGGCCACGCCGGATCGGCCTCCACGCCCACCCAGGACGCCAGCCACGGCAGGAAGTCGGCCGGGGCGAGGGCCGGGTCGACGTACGCGGGAAGGTTGTCCAGCGTGGACAGGACCGGGGCCAGCACCGTGTCCAGGCCCGCCGTGAACCGCTGGGCCAGGTCGTCGTCCGCGTACAGGGCGGGCAGCAGCTCACCGATCGGGTAGCGGCTGGGCAGCCCGGGTATCGCCGCCCGCGTCATACGGCCTCACCGGCCCCGCTCGCGGTGACCACCACCTGGTGCTGGTGCGAGAAGACCAGGGCTCCCGGCGCCACGTCGATCCGGTCCACCGCCGCCCCGCGCCTGCCCGTGACCGGGTCCGCCGGGAACAGCCGGACGTCCTCCACCAGACCGGCCCCCTCCACGCTCTGGAGCACGGCGAAGACCTCCCCGTACTGCACGGGCCTGCCGAACGGCCACCCCTGGCCGTCCGCCCCGCCCCGCAACGGGTCGATGTGGCGGAACAGCGCCTCCAGCGCCTCGGCCCGCACCCGGTCCACGTCAGCGGGCGCGGCCACCAGCCGGGCGACCACCGTGACGCCCTGGTAGGCGGGCGGTTCGACGACCAACCGGGTTCCTACCAGACGCCGTTCGTCGAGCCGGTCCGTCACCGCCGCCAGCACCGCGTCCGAGGGGATCAACTGCTCGAACCGCACCTGCCCGTCCTCGTCGGCCACCGCGTCCGGCACCACCAGCACGCGTACCGCGCCCGCCTCGCCCGGCACGGCCGGCAGGCACCGCACCCGGCGCAGGGACGGCGCGGCCTCCCGGGCGATCAGCTCGTGGTCCTCGGCCGTGACCGCCCGCTCCTGCACCCGCAGGATGTTGGGCGCGCGCACCTTGGCGTTCTCGACGGTCTCCCCGTCGACGCCGCCGGTCGCCGCCTCGCGGTTGTCGACGCCCGCGACGTACGGCACCGAGCTGCGCAGCACCGAGATCGCGCCCCGGGCGACGTTCCCGGCCGACCCGCCGCCCGTGCGGTAGCGGGGGACACGGAGCCGGGCGCCCTTCTCGGGCACCGCCCCGTACGCACGCATCGTGCCGTCGGCCTCGCGTACCTCCGGCGGGAACGCGAACTCCCCGGCGACGGCGTCGACCCGGACGTGCCGGTCACCGGGGACGGACGCGCCGAAGTGCTCGACCGGGGTCCAGATCTCCCAGCCCTCGTCCGTCGACACCTGGACGACCGGCGGGTCCCCGTCCAGCAGCAGTGGCGCCCGGCCCACCGTGAACCGCTGCCCGGCGACGCCCTCCGACACCCCGAGGGGTACATCGAGAACGGTCTCCGCGTGTTCGGCCGCCGTCGTGCCACCGACCGTGAACACCTCGGCCTCCCGGATCGTCGGCGACTCCGAGTAGAACGGCTGGCCCGGCTCCGGGGCGGTCACCCGGCAGCGCAGCCACCCCGCCCGGGTCCCCGCCACGACGGACGCCGTGTGCCCGGCCGGGACGAACACCACCACCTCACCGGGCCGGTTGAGGCCGCCGGTGGAGTCGGTGCCGGTCGCACAGGCCACCCAGCGGGCCCCGTCCCACGCCTCCCACGCCAGCGGCGGCTGCCGCGGGTCGACGCCCACGCCCTCCACCCGGCTGTCGAGGCGGACGGCGACGATGCACCGGGGCACGGCCGTCGGCAGCCCGAACAGCAGGGCGTCGCCGGGCTCCGGCCGGGCCTGGAAGCACGGAATGTCCTTGCCCGCGCCCAGCGGCGCCGTCCGGTCCGTCTGGTCGCCCGACACCGGCGCGGTCACCAGCCGTTCCAGCGAACTCGGCACGATCGGCAGGTCCTCGGAGGTGGAGAACACCACCGGCTCCTCGGCCTCGCCGCGCGCGGTGGCCACCTCCGTACCGGCGGGCAGGTGCACGGTCTCCGGCTGCGGCGCGGAGAGCCAGAAGTCGATCTCGGCCCGCGCCACGGTCGGCGGGAACAGCGTCACACCGAGCAGATCGAGGAAGGCCGCGTAGTTCTTGTCGGGCACCCGGTTCAGCCGGTACAGCAACTGGTCGACCATGTACGCGAAGGTCTCGATCAGCGTGACGCCGGGGTCGGACACATTGTGGTCGGTCCACTCGGGGGAGCGCTGCTGGACGAACCGCTTGGCCTCGTCGACGAGTTGCTGGAAGCGCCGGTCGTCCAGGTTGGGGGAGGGCAGGGCCATCAGAGCCTCCCCGCTTCCTGAGCGGTCCTTGCCGCCGAGCCCTCGGACGACGGGATCGTGTAGAAGGGAAAGACCAGGTTGCGCAGGTCGTTGGTGGCCCGCACGGTGTAGTGCACGTCGATGTAGAGCGTGCCCTCCTCGACGGCGTCGAAGGCGACCACCACGTCCGTGACCTCGATGCGCGGCTCCCACCGCTCCAGCGAGGTGCGGACCTCCTGCGCGATCCGCCCGGCGGTCGCCCCGTCGCCGGGCGCGAAGACGTACTCGTGGATGCCGCAGCCGAACTCCGGGCGCATCGGCCGCTCGCCCGGCGCGGTGCCGAGGATCAGCCCGATCGCTTCCTCGATCTCCTTGTCCCGTCCGACCAGCGCGATGCCGCCCGTCGGCCCGGTCCGCAGCGGGAAGCCCCAGCCGCGTCCGATGAATCCTCCGCCGCTCACATCGGACCCCCGATCAGGACGTCGAACGCACCGCTGACGATGGGTGCGCCGCAGGTGGTCCTGTCGCCCATCCGGGCCGCGGGCAGTCCGCCGATCAGCACCGCACCGCCGATCGCTGCGGCCGGGTTGGGCATGATCACGTTGCCGGGACCGAGCGCCGCGTGCGGGGGGACGACGCACCCGTGCAGGCTCCCGGTGACGGCCGCGGGCCGGCCGCCGATGAGCACGGTGGCCACGGCCACCGCGCCCGGGGGCGGGGTGCCGATGAGACCGCCGTGGGCGGTGCTGTCGCCCGTGCGGGCTGCGGGAGGCATGGCCGGGTTTCTCCTTGCTGTGAGAGGGACTTCGGGGAAGGGGAGGGGAGGGGCAGGGGGTCAGTTGATCCTGATGAGCTTGGCCTTGAGGACCGCGAGCAGACCGCCTTCGACCGTGACCCCCGTCTTGCCGTTGACGGTCACCGAGCGGCCCGTGATGTTCACGTCGCCCGTGGCGCCCGCGTCGAGGGTGATGCCCGAAGCGGACAGCGTCACGGAACTCAACTCCCGGGTTCGGCCGCGCGCTTTGACGGTGAGCGTGATCTCGCCCTTCTTCTCGTCGAGGACCACGTCGAGCCGTTTGTCGCCGGTGGCGATCCGCACCCCGGCAGGACCGCGCGGGGCATCGAGGAGCTCCAGTCTGTTCCCCGAACGGGACACCAGGGAACGGCGGTTGACCTTCCCGCTGGTCGGGTCGACGAGCGGGACGTCGTGCGGGGATGGCTTGTCGACCCCGTTGTAGAGCCCGCCGAGTACGTACGGGCTGTCCAGCAGCCCCTGTTCGAACCCGACGAGCACCTCGTCGTTGACCTCGGGGCTGAACACCCCGCCGCCGCCCTGGCCGCCCCACTGCACGGTGCGCACCCAGTCGGTGACGTACGTGTCGTCGAGCCAGGGGAACTTCAGCCGCACCCAGCCGCGTTGCCCCCTTCCCTCCTCGCGGATGTCGGTGACCACCCCGATCGCCAGACCCGGCATGCGCGGGCCGCGCGAGGGAGCGTTCGCACCCGCGGTCAGCCCCGAGAGCGACCGGTCCGGAGAGGCGCTGACGATCACCGTCGTGCGGTAGCCGGTGTCCGGTTCGAGGACGTGGTGCGCGGCGGTGGCGGTGTAGCGGCCGGAGAACGCGGGCCCCACGTTGCCCAGCGCCACCGGCGCGCCCGCCCGGAGCTGCGGATTCCCGTACGCCACCGCCTCGACCTCGCCGAACCCGGCGCTGACGGACGCGGCGAGGGCCCCGGCCACGGCCCGGGTCTCCGCCTGGGTGCGGTACGGGGTGTCGGCGACCGTCGTCCGGGAGCCGCCGGAGCCGAAGACCCTCGCCGCCTGCGACGGGCTCATCCCCGGGGCGACGGTGTCGCTGCGCACGGACTGCTGCCGGGCCACGAGCCGGGTCTTGGTGTCGACGTTCCAGCCGCGCACCTCCACGCTGTCCGACCCGTCGGCCCCGGTGAGGACCGCGCGCAGGGCCAGCAGGTTGTTCCCGTACTCCAGGACCATCGGGTCGCGTGTGGCGGACGTCGAGGGCGAGGGGGCCGAGGAGGCGGGGTCCGGCTTGGTGAACTGCAACAGGCCCTTGTCGTCGACCCGTACGGTGGCCCCGCTCTCGGCCGCGAGGTGCTGGAGGAACTCCCAGTCCGAGACGTTCGGCTGGGTCAGCTGCTTGTACGTGACCGGCGCGGCCTCGATCCTCCCGCAGGCCAGCCCCGCCCCGGCGGCGACCTTGCGGACGATGTCCGCCGTCTTCATGTTCCGGTACGCCGTCACCTTCCGGCCGCGCTGGAGCCGGTGCGCCTTGGAGAACGCCCGTACGACGGTGAACGATCCGGTGGTGTCGGTGTCCAGCTCGACCGCGGTGACCTCTCCGGTGAACAGCCGCTCACGCCCCCGGTCCTTCACGGTCACCACCGAGATCTTCAGCGGGGTGCCCATGCCGATGCCGGTCTCGGTGAGGAAGGTGTGGTCGGGGTCCCGGTACATCAGGACGGCGGTGTCCGGCAGGCCCACGTTCTCGTCGACCACACAGCTCACCAGCTGGGTGGCCCAGGCCGCGGGCAGCTCGGCGGGCGCCTCGACGACCGGGTCGGCGGCGAACGAGCGGCCCGGCGCTTGCTTCCCGCTCATCGGCCCTCCTCCGCCGACCGGTCTTCCCGCCCGGGCACCAGCAGTTCCCGGCCGGGCGTCAACGTCATCGGGTCGTCGATGCCGTTGGCGTACGCGATGGTGCGCCACGCGGTGGCGTCGCCGTACTCCCGCCAGGCCAGCAGCGGAAGACTGTCCCCCGCCACGACCCGGTGCGTGCGCCGCGCCTCCTTCGAACCCGAGGTGGGGTTCTGGCCCGCCGGGTCGACGCTCGCCTCCTCGATCGAGAGGGAGCAGGTGGCGCGCAGCGGCTTCCCGTCGACGTCGAACAGGGTGTAGGAGACGGAGAGGTTGGAGAGCACCCCGTCGAACGAGGTCGTCTTCGACGTCCCCCAGTCGAACCGTACCCAGGGGCTGGCGGGCGTCTTGCGGGCCAGACTGCTGGGGGTGGGGACACAGGCGGTCATCAACTGCTCGACCGCCTTCTCCACGGAGTTGTCGTGGGTCGCGGTCGCGTCCAGGAACACCTCCAGCGACAGGGCCCGTGGCCCGCTGCCGACGAACTCGGGCAGCGCGGACTGCCCGGCCATCCGGGACGGGGTACGCCGCCACTCGGTGCTCTTGCTGAGCGACAGCTTCGCGGGGTTGAACTGCAACGTGAGGCGGGCGAGCGTGCCGCCGGGCTTGGCGCCGACGGCCGACGGCGGCTCCATGATGGTGAGTTGGGCACGTGCACGGCTCGCACGGAGAGCGGGTGACATCGCGTTCCTCCTTCCTGTGTCCTGGTCCTGCTCCTGGCGGATGCGCGTCTTCCGGTCAGGAGGGCTCCAGACCCTCGTGGGCGATCTCCAACGTCTCTGTCGCCGCCTGTGAGTTGGCCGGATCGAAGGACGGCCCCTGCCAGCGCACGGGCACGATGCCGTGGACCTGCCAGCTGATGATCCGGCTGAGGTCGGGGCGCAGCGCCACGATCTCGCCGTCCTTGGGCTCGACCCGCCGGATCGTCTCGTTCAGCCAGCGCGCGATCTTGAGGGTGTCGGTGGTCACCGGGCGGGTCAGCGTGATGTTCGTCCAGGTGATCCGCCCCGGCAGCTGCCAGGTGAACCCGTTGTTGCCGCCCTCGGCGTACGTCTCCATCTCCACCTCGGCGCCCAGGCCCGAGCAGGTGTGGAACGCGCCCAGGTCGCTGCCGCCGATCGCGAGCTTGAAGAACACGCTCGTCGCGAAGATGTTGTCGGTCATACGTCTCTCGTCTTCTCTGCGGTCTGTCGTACGGGGCGGGGGCCGGGGGGCCGGGGCCGTCAGCGGCGGCCGTCGTGCAGCCGCCCGCTGCGTTCCCGGCCCCGGCGCAGATCGGCGCGGATGAGCCGGCTCACCGGGTCGAGAAGCCGCCGGGCCAGCTCCTCGATCTCCGTTCCGCTCAGCCGGTTCGCCGGGGGCGCGTCGGAAGCGTCGGCGGGTCCGGTGGCCGCCCCCGCCGCCCCGGCCGCGGGCTTCGCCGGGGCCGCCTGCACGGGCACCCCGGTGATCCCGGCGTTCGCCGCCGCACGCTGGACCGCCTGGGCCCGGGTCTCCGGGCGGCCGGGTCCGGCGCTCTGCGCGGGCGGGCGGGACGGCACCCGTACGGAGCAAGGCGGCGGCCCGCCGGGAGCGGTACCGCCCACAGGGGCCGGCCCGGTGACCGGCGGACCGGCGCTGTCGGGCACGAGCGGCATCGCCTGCCGCTGTACGGGTACGGGGACGGCGTCCGCCGACGATGGCGCTGCGGGCGGACGGGGGCGGACGACGGGGGGCCGCGCGGGGCCCGGGTGCGGGGTCTGGCGGGCCGCCGGTCCGGAGGCCTGACGCGGCGGCGCGAGCGAAGGCATGAGCGAGGGGATCGCGGCCGGCCCGGAGCGCTGTACGAGCCGCTGGAGCACGCCACCGGCGGACAGCCCGCGCCCGGGGCCGGTCGTCGCGGAGCTCCGGACCGTGGTTCCCGGCACCGCGCCAAGGGGGCTCGGGCGCCGGGCGCCGGTGCCCGGTCCGCCACCGGCGCGTGCGTCGACAGGCCCCGGCCGCGCTGCGTCGCGCCGCCAGGTGGCTGCCACGACAGGGCGGGACGAGCCGCCGCCCGTCGTCGCGGGGGGCCCCGAGAACCCCTCGGCGGAACCGGTGCTGACGCTCAGCGGACGGTCCGGGAGCAGGGCGCGTGCCCGCTGGGCCCTGGGGGAGGACGTGGACGTGGGTGCCGTACCGGCGGAGCCGTGTGCCGTCGCCGTACGGTCCCGGGGGAGGGGCCGGATACGTACCGGGGGCGGGGGAGCGGCGGCGGCCGAGCGTTGGACGGGAGCGGGGCCGGGTCCGGACGAGGGCCCGGTCGGGCCGCTGGGAACGGCGGGGGCCGACCTCACGGGCATCGCTGCGGGCGCGGGCGCGGGCGGCGGTGCCGGGGCGGGGGCCGGAGCCGTGGGAGTCGCGGCCGGTCCGGGGCCCGGAGTCCGGTTGGCGTTCGGGCGTGTCACGGTGGACGGAAGGTCACCGAGCAGCGGAGCGCCGCCGCCGATCCGGGCGGTCGGCGGCAGCGAGGGGAGCGGCGCGCCGATCCCGCCGCGCACCCGGGCGGGAGCGTTCGGTCCCGGGGCCCTTGAGCGCTGCACCGAGGGGGAGGGCTCGGAGGGCCTCGACGACGGCTGACGCCGTGCCGCGGCCTCGGCCGGACCGGAGGACGAAGAGGTGGGCTTCGCGGGGGCCGTGGGTGTCGCGGCCGAAGGGCTCAGCGGGCTCTGCGGGTTCGGCGGCTTTGACGTCGGGCGCTGGAGCGCCGGCATGGCCGCTGCCGCCGGAGGCACGGCCCCGGGAGCGGACGGGACGACGCCCACCGGTCCACCGGCAACGGCCGGCCCGGCCCCGGCAGGCATGGCGCGCAGCGGCTTGCCCAGGGCCGGGCGGACCGCCTCGGGGGCGGGCCGGCCGGGGGCCGAGCCGAGGTCGGAGGGCGGGGGATCCTGGCGGTCCGGGGCGACCGGTCCCCTATGGTCCGGACCGCTCCGCTGCTCGGACGCGGCTCGCTGGACGGTGCCGGGTGCGGCTGTCGGAGGCGCGGCCGGAAACGGGGCGGTAGCGGGCGGGGCGGCGGGTGTGGCAGGCGCGAGCCCGGTGAGCTGCCGCAGAGGCATGGCCGGGCGCCGGGCCGCGGTCAGCGGCGGCGCGATCCGTTGCGGGCGCACGGCAGCGGGCTGCGACGGCGGGCGGGCGGCAGCCGCAGCGTTGTTCCCGGGCCCGAGCGTGGGCCGCCCGGGAGCGGGAAGGGCTCCCGAGCCGGATGAGCCGGGCGAGCCGCCCGAGCCCGACGAGCCCGACGAGCCCGACGGGGTCGAGGAGTTGGACGAGGTCGCCGATCCGGACCTGGCCGCGTCAGAGGGCCCGGATACCGCTCTGGACCGCGCCGCGTTCGAGCGCCCGGATACCGCCCCGGACCGGGCCGCGTGAGCGGGCCCCGTCGACCCCGCCGTACCCGACGCGCTCGCCGGGCCCGTCGAGGATGCCGAGCGCGACACGTACACCGTCCCCGGCGTATCCGCTGACGACGGCCGGTTCGCAGACCCGGAGGCACCCGACGACGACTGGTTCCCGGACCCCGGAGCATCCGGGGACGACGGGTCCCCGGGCCTCGGGGCACGCGACGACGATCCGGACGTCAACCCCGAAGCGCCCGACGACGACCGCGACGTAGCGCCCGAAGCGCCCGACGACGACCGGTTCACGGCCCCCGAAGCTCCCGACGACGACCGATGCTCGGGCCCCACCGCGCCCGACGACGACCGGCTCCCGCCGGAAGCCGCCGCCCGCTGGACCGGCGGCGACTCCAGCCTCGGCTTCCCCGGCCCCGTACCCGCGCTCGCCCCCGTACCCGTACCGCGCGCCGATGCCCTCCCCGCCGAGGCGGACGGCAGGTCCGGAGCGGGCCCGGAGGGCCCGCCGGGATCGTCGGCGGGCCGGACCGCGCGGAGCAGCAGCGGGCCCCCGGGAGAGGTCGAGGGGCGCGCGGAGCCGGGGCGGGCGACTCCGTGGATGAGGCCGACCGGGGCCGAGGGCAGGACGGCGTGGCCGAGTTCGCCGCCGAGGGACGGGTTCTGCCAGGAGGCCAGGCGCGAGCGGAACCGCAGGCCGTCGCTCACACCGATCGAGGACCGGGCGACGGTCACCGACGGCGGGGCCACCCGCCGCCATCCGCCGTCCCAGCCACCGTCATCGGCGCCACCGTCCCCGGCATCGCCGGACACGATGGGCCCGGCGGTCACTGCCGGCCCGGCTGACAGGTCGTCGCGCCCGCCCCCGCCCTCCCGCGACGGCGTCACGGACCGCCGACGGTCCGTCCGACGCAGCCAGTCCCCGACCCCCACACGATCACCCGCCTTCGTTGACGCGGGTGTTGATCCGCGCTATCTCCCGCACCCACTGCTGACGCTCGCCGTGGGTGAGGTCGAGAATGTCCTCACGCTGCCAATGGAAGTGGTAGGCGACGTACGCGATCTCCTCCCGCAGCCGGGGAAGCGCGTACGTCACGATTCCCCCAGGCGCCCACCCGAGAGGTCCACCTCGAACGACCCCTGGCACAGCGGGCAGGTCACCGCGGCATGCGTGTGGCCCTCGCTGTTGATCCGGCGGTAGAAGTCCTGGAGGAACGCCACGTCGGTCGCGTACATCCGCTCGACGATCCCGGTGTGGACGTCGGTGATCGGGCCGAGCCGGGTGATCACCTGGCTCAGCAGCACCACGGACAGGTACGCCGGGTTCTCCTTCACCCGCAGGTCGATCTGGGGCCGCAGCTCGTCCCGGGCCGTCGCGAGCCGCATGGTGCCCTGCCGGTGCACCTGGCCCTCGTCGTCGACGTACCCGCGCGGCAGCTCGAAGCCGAACTCCGTCCGCAGCGACTCCCCTTCGCGCCGGGGCGCGGGGGCGGGAGACGGGGCGGCAGGAGCCTCCTGGCGGGTGGCGGTCGCGGCGGCCAGGTTGTCGAGGGTCTCCTCCAGCCCGGCGCCCGGCGTAACGGTCCGGCGCCTCATTCGACCACGATCTCCTCGAAGGTGATGGTCACCGTCTCCGTCGCCGCGCTGGACTCCCCGGCCTTGAGTGAGGGGCCCTCCCACTTGGAGGCCCAGCCCTGCATCAGCTGGATGCGGCGGACGGTCTCACCGGTCGAGTCCTTGATCTCGATCGTGAGGTTCTGCCGGGCGGTGTCGACGGCCCCGTTGTTGAGGGTCTCCTTGATCCAGGTGGTGAACTCGCTGCTCTTGTCGAGCCCGCGGGTGATCGTCACCTCACCCGCCTGGCGGGCGCCCGGCTGCTTGCGGATGATCTGCTTGCCCTCGGCGGTCACCTGACGGACCTCGACGACTTCTTCCTCGACGGTCATGCCGCTGATCTCCTGGATGGACTCCACGAGATAGCCGCCGAGCTGAACGCCGAAGACGTGTGTGGAAAGAGCGTCGCCCTCTGCCATGACTGTGTGTCACCTGTTCCGGTTGCGGTCGTGCTGCGGGTGGGGGAAAGGGGCCGCGAGGGTCATTCGTCGACGAGGCTGGTGCTGTCCGAGAACTGCGAGAGCCGGAAGATCACGAACTCCGCGGGCTTCACCGGCGCCACCCCGATCTCGCAGACGACCTGACCGAGGTCGATCGACTCCTGCGGGTTGTTGCTCCGGTCGCACCGCACGTAGAACGCCTCCTCGGCGGTGCGGCCGAACAGTGCGCCGCGTCGCCACTCCTCGGTGAGGAACGCGGTGACGTTGCGCCGGATGCTCGACCAGAGGCGGTCGTCGTTCGGCTCGAACACCACCCACTGGGTGCCCAGCAGGATGGACTCCTCCAGGTAGTTGAAGAGGCGGCGGACGTTGAGATAGCGCCAGGCCGGGTCGGAGGAGAGGGTGCGGGCGCCCCAGATGCGGATGCCGCGGCCGGGGAAGGCGCGCACGCAGTTCACGCCGATCGGGTTGAGGAGGTCCTGCTCGCCCTTGGAGAGCCGGATCTCCAGGTCGACCGCTCCTCGGATGACCTCGTTGGCGGGGGCCTTGTGCACTCCGCGCTCGTTGTCACTGCGCGCCCAGACGCCGGCCACGTGACCGCTCGGCGGGACCAGGGAGTTGCGGCCGCTCGCCGGGTCGAAGACCTTGACCCACGGGTAGTAGAGGGCGGCGTAGCGGGAGTCGTAGCCGGCGTCCTCGTTGCGCCAGGTGCGGACGCGCTGGGCGTTCATGCCGGGCGGGGTGTCGAGGACGGCGACGCGGTCGCCCATCTGCTCGCAGTGCGAGATGACCGCGAGCTGCACGGTCTTGACCCCCTCGGCGTCGATGTCGCCGCGCTGGAAGGCGCTCATCAGGTCAGGGACGGCGACCATCGTGATCTCGTCGATCGCTTCGAGACCGGCGAACCCGGTGCGCGCGGAGGCGTCGCCCACGTACTCGGAGGCGTCGAGCCGGGCCACTCCGTTGCCGGGCGCGGCCGTCGGCGCGGGGGCGAGTGCCACGGTCTGCTTCTCGGGCCGGCTCTGCGCCGTGCCGGGCTGCTCGGTGACCTGGATCAGCTGGGAGTCGCGGGCCTGGGTGACCAGGTAGCCCTTGACGTTCTTGCGGGTGGAGACGTCGTACGTCTCCACGGCCTTGCCGCCCTGGCGCACCAGCAGCCGGAAGCGGTCCTCCGGCGGGTTCTCGCCCTCGGCGTCGGTGATCTCCACGGAGAGGCCGTCGCCCGTGCCGGGCTTGGCGGCGACCAGGAACCCGCCGAGCGCGACGGGCGCGGGGGCCTGGGCGACGGATCCCTGGCCGGCGGGTTCGGCACCCTGCGCGGGGCCGCCGATGCGCACGATGTAGGCCGCGCCGCCGCCGTTGGCGAAGAAGCCGTGGACGGCGTGGGCCAGATAGGTGTCGGGGGTGAAGGCGCCGAACGTCTGCACGTACTGGTCCCAGTTGGTCACCAGCGTCGGCTGGTGGAAGGGCCCCGTCCCCGCGAAGCCGACGAAGGCTGCGACCGCGGTGCCGACCCCTTCGATGGGCCGTGCTCCGGACTGCACCTCCTCCACGTAAACACCGGGGGTGAGGTACGACGGCATGCTCGCTCCTTCTGGACGGTCACTCGATCACCGCCCAGTCTCGACCGGCCGCGCGGGCGGGAATAGGTCCCGGAGTCCTGGACACGGGGCAAGGAGACTGCCCTTTCCGGGCTCTCGTACGCCGGGTAGCCCTGCCCTTGGCGGTCCGGTCGGAACCGCTCGCCCTTATTCCCGGTCGCCGACGCGAATCCGGGTCGCCCAGGCGCATTCGGCCGCCCACATGACGGGAACGAGAACACCGTGTTACGCCGGAGCCGAACGCGCCGCCCCGTTGCGGGGATTGGGGGAAAAGCCGGGCGGCGCGCCGGGGAGCCCATGTGTTTGGTATCTCTTTCTCCCCGGTAAACCATGGGCGGCCGAGGACCGTCCGGGGCGCCGGGGGAAACACTCCGAGGTGATGCGATTCGGCCAGAATGGGCCGAGAAGGCGAAGGGATTCGGCCGGGTGCGAAAGCGGGAAACGGGCACGAAGGCGCTCCGAACGGGCACCCGTTACCTACCGTCGCACCGTCAGAACCGGCCCTGAGCAGGCTCGTTCGTGTCCCTTGCCGCCTGAAGCGGATATTCTTCCTGTGCTGTCGACGCCGCGGGCGACCGAACCGGTAGAGGTCGTCGGCGTATCCGGGAGGGCGAATCCGCCACTGTCCGGCACGCCGGGTTTCCTCTCGGCCGGATTTCTGCTGTTGTCTCGTCGGAAGGCGGAGCGGAAGGCTCGGCGTCGCTGTTTCCGCCGTCCTTCCGCTCCGCCTTCCGGTGCCCTTCTATCGTTCCTTCTGTCGTTCTTCTACCGTGCGAGATCGCTCAGTACGCCGCTGACATTCAGAACCTGATGGCACCCGGAAGCCTGTTGTCCGGTAGCCGGAGTGCCGGGATTGGCGCAGGTGACGGAAGCGGTGACGGTGGCGTTCTCCGGAACCTGAATGGGGGTGACCCAGTGGTAGTCCTGGTTGCGGAAGGTCTCCAGCGCGATCGTCGTGATCTTGTTCTCGCCGAAGGAGATCGTCACGAGGCCCTCGTCGCCCTGGAAGTTCGCCACCACGACGTCCGTGACGCGGAACACCTTTCCGGCCGGGACCTTGTAGGCCCCTTCCTCCGTGGCCCCCGCCCGGGTCTTCACGTCGATGGTCCTGGAGGCCTGCTCGCCCCCGCCACCGCTTCCGCCGGTGCCACCGCCCCCGCCGGAGCCTCCCGGGCCGGAACCGGTCCCGCCGGGTCCCGTGCCGTCCGGACCGGTCCCCTCGCCCTGGCCGCCTGCCGGGTCCTCCGCACCGCCGGGCGGCGCCGACCCCTGCTGCTTGCCCCGCTCGGTCTCCTCCTGCGCGGCCTTCGCCCCGGCCTGCTTCGCCGTGCTCTGCACCGCGGGCCGCACCAGGGCGAACCATGCGAGCAGCAGCGCCAGCAGCGCCGCCAGCACGATCAGCAGCCACTTGGGCAGTACGGGCATCTGGGCGAACTCCCCGGGCAGCGGCTCGGCTCCCCCGGGCTGCCCGTCGTCGACCGGGGCCGTGGCCACGGCCCCGGGCTCGGTGTCCACCTCAGCGCCCTCGGTCACCAGGACCTCGAACGGCCAGGTCACGGGCTCGCCGAACCAGATCAGCTTCCGGGCGCGGACCTTCAGCCCGACCTCCGCCGACTCGCCCGGCTCCAGCCGCTTCTTGTCCGGGGTGAAGGCGAGAGCCAGGTCCTCCCCGTCCTGCCGGCCCGCGAGGACCACGTCGACCGGGGTGTTCCCCCTGTTCTGCGCGGCGGTACGGAACCGGGCGCCCAGCCAGCCCCGGCGGCGGCGCGGCTCCAGTTCCGTGCGCAGCTCGTGGAAGGGCTCCACGGTCACCGTCGACTCCGGGACCACCACCGACTCGGGGCGCTCGGCGGGCAGCACCCGTACGGCCAGGGGTGTTTCGCCCGCCCGGACCTCGTGGGAGCGGGGCGGGGCGAAGGTGAGGCCCACCGTCTCAAAGGTGCCCGGGTACAGCGACACACGCGCCGGCTCGACGGTGGTCCAGGCGGCACAGTCGCCGACCACTTCGAGGGTGTAGGCCTCGACGATGTCGCCGTCGTTGCGCACGGTCAGGGTGGTCGTCGCGGTACCGCCCGGCGACACCGTCACCGTGGGGCTTGCGAGTTCGGCAGATGTGGTCACTCTGCGACGGTAGGCAGCCGGCGCGGCTCGGCAGCAGAGACGCAAGGGCAGGAAGCGGGCAGGGGTGGTGCCCCGCGGGCCCACCGCCACGGTGTCCCCGCGCCCCCGCGCCGGGCCCGCTCGCCCTGCCCCGGCCGACGAGGACGATCGCGAGCACAGCAGGCATATCGGGCTGAAGTACCTGAGGAAGACGGGCACAGAACGATGACGATCACGGAAACGACGAACAGCACGGCGGCACGCGGGCAGTACCGCAGGCCCGACGCCGCCGACCGCCGCACGCCCGCCGCCGGGGGCAGGGTCTCCGTCGCGGTGTACGCGGAGGACCTGATCCTGCAGACCGGCATGGTCCACCAACTGCGGGTGCGCCCCGAGATAGAACTGCTGCCGGAGGCCGAGGCGGACCGGGCGCAGGTGTCCCTGGTCGTGGTGGACACGGTGGGCGAGCCCACCGTCCAGCTTCTCCACCGCCTCCAGCGCAACACCTCCACCCGGACCGGACTGGTCGTCGGGTACTTCGAGTCGGGCGCCCTCCAGACCATGATCGAGTGCGGGGTCGCCGCCGTCCTCCGCCGCGCCGAGGCCGATCAGGACCGGCTCGTCCACCTGGTGCGCGCGATGGCCAACGGCGAGGGCGTCCTGCCGGGAGATCTGCTCGGCAAGCTCCTCGACCACGTCAGCTCCCTCCAGCGCACGGTCCTCGACCCCCGGGGGCTCACCCTGTCCACGCTCACCGCGCGCGAGGCGGAGATGATCCGGCTGGTCTCGGAAGGCTGCGACACCGCGGAGATCGCGCAGAAGACCTCGTACTCGGAACGCACCGTCAAGAACGTGCTGCACGAGGTGGCGACCCGCCTCGAACTGCGCAACCGGGCCCACGCGGTGGGCTACGCGATGCGCCACGGCCTGATCTGAGGGCCGGGGGACCGCCGCAAAGGGCAGCGGTCCCTTCCCCCGGTCCGGGTACTCGCGGCCTGTTCTCCGCCCCCGCGCGAGCGCGAAGCTGGCCGGTGGAGAGTCATCGACAGACTGCGAGGTGGGCCGTGACCGGCACTGCTGGCCCGGCGGAGCATTCCCGGCTGGGCCGACTGACCGGCGCGGTGGTGCTGTTGGCGCCGCTGCTGCTGGTCAGCTCGGCCGCCGTCCCGGACGGGGTGGGCCAGGCCGTCGCCGCCGCGGCGGCCGCCGACCCGGGCCGGGCGGGGCGCATCGCCTTCGCCGGTACCGAACACCGCAGCCTCGGGCGGGCCAACGGCCAGGACACCACCGACCCGCTGTTCGGCGGCGGGCCCGCCCACTACGACCAGGACCCCTCCGCCCGCGGTGACGTCCTGGTCTTCACCAGCCTGCGGGACAGCGCCAGGCCCCAGGTGTACGTGCGCGGCGCGGACGGATCGGTGCGCCGGCTCACCGCCGACCGGGACGCGGCCCACCCCGAACTCTCCCCGGACGGACGGACCGTCGTCTTCGACTCGGCGGAGCCCGGACCCGGCGGAACCGTTCAGCGCGACCTGTGGGCGGTCGGCGTCGACGGCTCGAATCTGCGGCGGCTCACCGACACCGCCGACAACGAGGAGTCCCCGACCTGGTCCCCGGACGGCACGAGGATCGCGTACGCCGGCGACGGCGACACCGTGCTCGGCCGGCAGATATACGTACGGGACGTCGCCGGCGGCCCGCAGACCCGGATCAGCGACGCCGGGGCCGGTGACGCCACCGAGCCGTCCTGGAACCCGGGCACCGACCCCGCCGACCGGAACATCGTCGCCTACACCCTCACCACCGACCCGGACCCGGACGCCGACGACGGCACCGAGCTACGTGCCACCGAAGGTCTCGGCACCGACCGTCCGCTCCTGGCCGGCGGGCACGCCGAGTGGGGCACCCGGTCGGCCTCCTGGCTGCCCGACGGCAAGGACGTCGTCTTCCTCAGCCCGTACCACACCTGCGGCTGCGACGACTTCGACCATGTCTACCGGGCGACCGCCTTCGACGGCACGGAGCCGACGGACCAACTGGTCGACGAGAACCGCGAGGTGGGGCCGCCCACCTGGTTCCCCCCGGCCGGGACCGTGGTCGTCCCCCGCATCACCCCGGACCCCGAGGCCGTCAGGAAGCCGGACGAACTGCTGGCCGCCACACAGATCGTGACGCTCCAGGACGTACGCCAGGACGGCTCCGACCCCCGCGACCTGGGCCTCACGATCCTCAAGGAGGACCCGGAGGCGCGTACCGACCAGGACGCCGCCGTGGACCGCCTGTTCGACCCGCGCCCGGGCTTCGACCCCTGGACCGAGCGGCAGAGCTACACCCCCGACGGCCGCCGCATCGTCGTCACCCGGTTCGAGGACACCGACGCCGGGCGCGTCGAGCGGATCTGGATGGCCGACGCCGACGGGAGGAACGCGGCGGCGCTGCCGCTCGCCGGGCGCGGCCCGAACGACTGGGACACCGACCCCGCCTTCTCGCCCGACGGCACCAAGCTCGCCTTCACCCGTACCTCGCCCGGCGGCACCGGCGACGCGGCGGGCCCGAGCCGGATCCTCGTCGCCGATGTCGCCTCGGGCGCGATCCTCGACGAGATCCTGCCGCCCGAGGGCCAGCAGGCGGGCGGCGACGCCCAGCCGACCTGGTCCTCCGACGGTGTCAACCTCGCCTTCACCCGTAACCACGTCATCAACGGCAACGGCGGCAACAAGCACATCTGGGTCGTACCGGTGGCCGACCTCGGCCGCCAGCGGGACCTCAGCGCCACCATCTGCCCGGGCGACTGCGACGTCATCGACGACAGCCCCGCGTTCTCCCCGGACGGCCTGAAGGTGGCGTTCAACCGCAAGGACGGCGGCGGCCGGGTCAACCAGCAGGCCGGCGTCCTCATCAAGCCCCTGCGCGGCGGCGGCTGCCGTGTCGTGCTGCCCTCCGTCCAGAAGGACAACCCCGACGGCTGCGACCTGCCGATCCCCGACACCACCGCGACGGGCCCCCACCAGCCCCGCGACGTGGCCTGGACGCCCGGCGGCGACCGGCTCGTGTTCACCGCGCGCCGGGAGCTCGCCCCGAACTCCATGGAGCGGCTCTCCGTCCTCGACATCGCCTCCGGCGGCCTGACCCCCGTCGACAACCCGCACGCCGGACGGCAGAAGGAGCCCGCCCTCCAGCAATCCGTCGACCTGTCGCTGACCGCGCCGCCCAACCGGCCCCCCGTGGAAATCGGCTCCGACACCGAGGTGACCATCACCGTCGCCAACCGGGGCCCCGCCCCCTCGCCCGGCACCACCCTCACCGTCGACGCCCCGCCCGGCGTACGGCTGGAGGAACTGACCACCGACGCAGGGACCTGCGCCCCCGGCACCCCCCAGTGCGCCCTCGGCCTCGTCCCGCCCGGCGCCGACGTGGAGATCACCGCCCGGCTGACCGGCGTCACCACCGGCATCCAGCGCGTCGACTGGTCCGTCACGGGGGCCGTCATCGACCCCAACCCCACGGACAACGCCACCGGCACGATCGTCCCGGTCGAGGACGCCCCGCCGCCCACCACACCCCCGCCGACCACACCCCCGCCCTCACCGGCCCCCACGCCGACGACCCCGGCGCCCGCCCCGCCGCCCGCGACCACGCCGCCCCCGCCGCCGGCCCCCGTACCGCCGCCGCCCGCGCCCGAGGCCGGGCCCGCCGTCACCGTGCGGGCCCAGCCCAGCCCCGGCTACGTCGGCGGCAAGGTGGTCGTCACGTACACCGTGCGCAACGGCAGGAACGCCCTGGCCACCGGTCTCCGGCTGGACCTCGGACTGCCCCGGGGCATCCCCGCCGGAGCGCTCCCGGCAGGCTGCACCCGGGGTGCGTGCGCGCTCCCCGACCTCGCACCCCGCGCCTCCACCGTCATCAGCGTCGTCCTCTCGCCCGACAAGGCGCTCCGTACGACGGTCACCGCGTCGCTCACCACCACCGGCACCGACGCCAACCTCCGCGACAACGTCTCCCGGATCCCGCTGCGCATCCTGCAACCCCGGATCATCGCGGTGCCCGAGGTCGGCAAGCCCGGGTTCGTCACCTCCGTACGCGGCAAGGACTTCCCGCCCGGCGCGCCCGTCGCCCTCAGCTGGAAGCCCGGCATCACCGCCGCGGCCGCCCCGGCCCGGCCGCTGGGCGACGGCACGTTCATCGCCCAGCTCCTCATCCTGGCCAAGGACGAGACCGGGCCGCGCGACATCATCGCCAAGGGCCCCGGCTTCAGCCCGGTGAAGACGGACTTCCTCGTGGTGCTCGGCACCGTCACTCCACCCGACTCGGTGATCCGCCGATGATCCACGAAGTCGACGAAGGGCTGCGGCTGTTGCTCGCCGAGGCCGGACTGGAGGGCAGCGGCGTCGACCTGGTCTTCGACGCCCCGACGAAGGACTGGTCCGCCCGCCGCAACGCCCCGACCATCAGCGTCTTCCTGCACGGCATCCGCGAGGACGCGGGCCGTCGGCGCACCGGCGCAGCGCAGACGCACGACGAGGAGGGCGTCGTCACCGGGTGGCGGACCCCGCCGCGCTGGTTCGAGCTGACCTATCTGGTCACCGCCTGGACCAACCGCCCGCAGGACGAACACCGCCTGCTCTCCGAGGTGTTGCGCACCCTCGTTTGTACGGACACGTTGCCCGCCCGGCTGCACACCGGCAGCCTCGCCGAACTCGGCCTGACTGTCGAGATGGAGGCGGCGGGCCCGGGGGCCGGCGGCCCGTCCGCCTCCGACGTCTGGTCCGCGCTCGGCGGTGAGCTGAAGGCCGCCATCGACCTCCGCGTCCTCGCCCCGCTGGCCGGCGAACGCACCGCCGCCGGACCGCCGGTCACCGAGGGCCTCGTCATGAAGGCCGCGCCCCATGTGGACGGCGCAGGCGGCGACCCCGGCCGCCGGCTGCGCTACGACGGGGCGACCGACCCCGGCGGACAGGGTTTCGCCGCACCCCGGGAACGGCGGCTGCCGCCCGGACGACGCAGGCGGGGGAACGCCGCACGATGACTCCGTCCGTACGACAGGCAGAGCGGACACGTGAGGCGACCGACGTCGAGGCGCTCTGGGAGCGGCTCGGCCGCGTCGAACAGCGGGTCCGGGAAGCCGTCGCCGCCCGCCGGGCCGTCGACCCGGACCCCGACGACCCCTACCGGGGGCAGTACCTCACTCCCGAGGGCGCGGCCCGGATCCTGGAGACCCGCGACGCGTTCACGCCCGTACCGGCTTGCGGAGTCGGGGCGCCGTCCGGCGCGGAAGACGGCGGCCGGCTAGGGGAGCTGGCCGTACGCTTCGGCCTCGCCCCGCCGGACGTCGATCTCCTGCTGGTCGCCCTGGCCCCGGACATCGACACCCGGTTCGAGCGGTTGTACGGCTATCTCAACGACGACCTCACCCGCCGCCGGCCCACCGTCGGCCTGGCCCTGGAACTCTGCGGGCTCCCCGCCGCCGGCTCCGGCCGCTTCCGGTTCTCACCGTCCTCCCCACTCGTCGCGGGCGGCCTGATGGAGATCGCCGACACCGAACGGCCCCTGCTCTCCCGTCTGCTGTGCGTACCCGACCGGGTCGCCGCGTATCTCCTGGGCGACGACGAGACCGACGGCCGGCTACGCGGGACCGTCCGGGCGGACACCCGCCCGTCGGGGCCGGACGAGCAGCCCGAGGTCCCCCGGGTCGCGGCCGCCCTCGGCACCGGCAGCGGACTGGTCCACCTGCTCGACCGGGGCGGCGACCCGCACGGCCTCGCGGTAGACGCCCTGCGCGCCGCGGACCGCCGCCCGCTCGTCGTCGACATCGCCGCGCTCGCCGCCGCGCCCGAACCAGCGCCTCTCATCCGGGCGTTGGCAATGGAAGCCCGCCTCGGCCGGGCCGGGGTGGTCCTCGGCCCGCTCGAAACACTCGCCCCCGAACGCCCCGAGGGGGCCCGGCTGCTCGGGTCCCTGTGCGCGGCGCTCGGTTCCACGCCCCTGATCGCGTACGGGAAGAAGAACTGGGATCCGCTGTGGGCCCCGGAGAGCCCGGTGCCCGTCACCGTCCCGCCGCCGGGCCCGGACGGCATGGCGCGGCAGTGGCGGCGGGCGCTCGCCGACGCGGGCCGTTCGGTCGGCCTGTCCGCCGCGCACGCCACCGCCGACGAGACGCTCATCGAGGCGGCCGCCGCCTACCGGCTCGACTCCGGCCAGCTGCGGCGGGCCGCGACCGTCGCCTCCCGGCTGGCCGTACTCGGGCCCCGCCCGGTCACCCCAGAGGACCTGCGGGCGGCGGTCCGCGCCCAGAACGGCGCGGGCCTGGAGCGGCTCGCCCGCCGCATCGAGCCCGGCGTCGGCTGGGACGACCTGGTGCTGCCCCCGGCCACCCGTACCCAGCTCTCCGAACTCGCCCTGCGCGCCCGGCACCGCGAGACGGTCCTCGGGCAGTGGCGGATGCGGCCGGGCGGCGGCCGGGGGAGAGGCGTCATCGCCCTGTTCGCCGGGGAGTCCGGCACCGGAAAGACCATGTCCGCCGAGGTGGTCGCCGCCGAACTGGGCATGGAACTCTACGTCGTGGACCTGTCCGCGGTGGTCGACAAGTACATCGGGGAGACCGAGAAGAACCTGGAGCGCATCTTCGTCGAGGCGTCCGACGTCAACGGCATCCTGCTGTTCGACGAGGCCGACGCGATCTTCGGCAAGCGCTCCCAGGTGAACGACTCCCGCGACAAGCACGCCAACATGGAGTCGGCCTACCTCCTCCAGCGCATGGAGTCCTTCGACGGCATCGCCGTGCTCACCACCAACCTCCGGGCCAACCTCGACGAGGCGTTCACCCGCCGCCTCGACGTGGTCGCGGAGTTCCCGATGCCCGACGCCCGCCAGCGCCTTGCCCTGTGGGACCGCTGCCTGGGCCCGGCGATCCCGCGTGGCGCCACGCTCGACCTGGAGTTCTGCGCGGACCGTTTCGAGCTCGCGGGCGGTTCGATCCGGGCCTGTGCGGTGACCGCCGCCTACCTCGCTGCGGAGTCGGGGGCTCCGCTGACGATGGACCAACTCGTCACGGCGGTGCTCCAGGAGTACCGCAAGCTGGGGCGGCTGGTGCTGGAGAGCGAGTTCGGCCCGTGGCTGGCGAAGGAACGGGCACGCGCCGGGCGGTAGCTCGTACGGCACGGATACGGGGCCCGTGCCCGTACGCCGTCAGAACGCCACCGCGTCGCGGATCAGGGGGCAGGTCATGCAGTGCCCGCCGCCCCGGCCCCGCCCCAGCTCCGCGCCGACGATCGTGATGACCTCCACCCCGGCCCGCCGCAGCAGGGCGTTGGTCTGGGTGTTGCGGTCGTACGTGAAGACCACACCGGGCTCCAGGGCCACCGCGTTGTTGCCGCTGTCCCACTGCTGGCGCTCCGAGGCGTAGACGTCGCCGCCCGTCTCGATCACCCGCAGTCGGGGCAGGCCCAGGGCGCGGGCCACGACCTCGGTGAACGGAGTCGACCCCTCGTCGGTGATCTCGATGCCGGGCGCCCGGTCGGCGGGCCGCAGCGAGAACGTGTGGACGCCGTCCATGATGCGCGGGTACAGCGTGACGATGTCCCGGTCCGCGAAGGTGAACACCGTGTCCAGGTGCATCGCCGAGCGCAGCTTCGGCATTCCGGCGACGATGACGTGCTCGGCCGCCCCCTGCGCGAAGAGCGCCGCCGCGACCTGGGTGATCGCCTGGCGGGAGGTCCGTTCACTCATGCCCATGAGGACGACGCCGTTGCCGACCGGCATGATGTCGCCGCCCTCGAACGTGGCCCGGCCCCAGTCCTTCTCGGGGTCGCCCCACCAGATCGTGGAGCCCCGGAAGTCGGGGTGGAAGGTGTAGACCGCCTTCATCAGCAAGGTCTCGTCGTGCCGGGCCGGCCAGTAGAGGGGGTTGAGCGTCACTCCGCCGTAGAGCCAGCAGGTGGTGTCCCGGGTGTAGAGGGTGTTGGGCAGCGGCGGCATCAGGTACTCCCGCGCCCCCGTGCCCTCCCGGGCCAGCCCCACGTACGCCGAACGGAACTCCTCCGGCAGGTCGGCGATGGCCAGGCCACCGATGAGGTGGTCGGACAGCTGGCGCGGCGTCAGGGAGTCGAGGAAGGCCCGGGTGTCGTCGACCAGCCCGAGACCCACTTCGTTCGCGTCGATCTTCCGGTCGAGCAGCCAGGACCTGGCCTCCGGGAGCGCCATGGTGGCGGCCAGCAGCGCGTGCAGTTCGACGACCTCCACTCCCCGTTCGGTGAGCTGGGCGACGAAGTCGGCGTGGTCCCGCTGGGCGTTCTCCACCCACATCACGTCGTCGAAGAGCAGATCGTCGGAGTTGGTCGGGGTCAGCCGGCGGTGGGCCATGCCGGGGGCGCAGACCAGGACCTTGTGCAGCCGTCCCACTTCGGAGTGGACGCCGAGGGTGGAGGCGGGGTCGGTGCTGCTCACGATGGGCCTTTCACTCGATGACACGGGGGTTCTGTCCGTACGGGCCCGGCGCTCACAGCTCGATCCAGCCGACGGCCAGCGCCGCGACGCCCACGGCGGCACCGGCCACCGTCACCGCGCAGATGGCCGCCTCGCCGGGAGAGAAGAGCCTGCGCCCCTGTTCTCTGCGGGACTTGACGAAGAGGAAGGTCGCCGGGGCGTAGAGGATGAAGGAGACGAGGACGAACTTCGGCCCGGCCGCGTACAGCAGGAACGCGGTGTAGAGCGTCGCCACGACGGCGATGACCAGCTCGCGCCGCGTGGGGCGCCCCGCCGCGCCCCAGCGCTCCGGCCGGGCCGCGACCTTCACCGCGAAGCCGGCGGCCAGCAGGAACGGGATCAGGCTCAGCGCGCTGGTCAGATCGAGGGCGAAGGTGAACGCGTCGTCCGAGAAGAGCGTCACGACGAGCACGATCTGGCTCAGACACGTGGTCAGGAGCAGCGCGTTCTCGGGTACGTCCGCCGCGGTCGACCGCCCGAGGAAGCGAGGCATGTCCTTGTCCTTGGCAGCCACGAAGAGGACCTCGGCGGCCATCAGGGTCCAGGCCAGATAGGCGCCGAGCACGGAGACGACGAGGCCGACGCTGATGAAGACCTTCCCCCACGTCCCGACCGCCGATTCCAGTACCCCGGCCATCGACGGCTGCCGCAGCTCGGCGATCTCGGCCATCGGCAGCAACCCGTAACTGACGATCGTGACGGAGGCGAAGACGGCGAACACGCTGAGGAAGCCCAGGACGGTGGCCCGGCCGACGTCCTCACGGCGCTCGGCGTGCCGCGAGTACACGCTGGCGCCCTCGACGCCGAGGAAGACGAACACGGTCGCGAGCATCGTTCCGCGGACCTGGTCGAAGAGGGTGCCGGCCTCGTCGGTCCCGCTGAAGTTGTCGGCGAAGACGGACGGTTCGAGGTAGAAGAGCGCCAGCACGACGAAGAAGAGGATCGGCACGATCTTCGCGACGGTGACGATCCGGTTGATCGCCGCCGCCTCCTTCACGCCCCGCCGGATCAGCAGGAAGAATCCCCACAGCCCCAGCGACGAGAGGACCACCGCCGTCACCGTGTCGCCGTCGCCCAGCACGGGCGCCACCGCGCCGACCGTCGACATGATGAGCACCCAGTAGGTGACGTTGCCGACGCAGGCGCTGGCCCAGTAGCCGAAGGCGGAGAAGAAGCCGAGATACTCCCCGAACCCGGCCTTCGCGTACGCGTAGACACCGGCGTCCAGGTCCGGCCGCCGCACGGCGAGGGCCTGGAAGACGAAGGCGAGCATCAGCATGCCCGTCCCGGCGACCGCCCAGGCGATCAGGGCCCCCGCGACCCCGGTCTCCTGCGCGAACCGCCGCGGCAGCGAGAAGACTCCCGCCCCGACCATCGAGCCGACCACCATCGCGGTCAGGGTCGGGAGCGTCAGTGTGGCGGCCGGTCGGGGCGGGGCCTCGGGATGGCTCATGGTTTCCCTCGTCGATGCGGTCATCGGCCAACCAGGGAAAGCTAGCAACATATCGGGCGGTTTGTCCCCGAATGGGCGACTGGGGAATCTTCTGTCGCGAGGGGGCCGCCCGCTGGTCGCGCGAGCGGCCCCCGGCCGGTTCCGTGACGGGTGCCCCCGTTGACGCCCCGTTGGTGCCTAGTTGGTGTTGAGCGTCAGCCCGTAGTAGCGGAGGGCGTCGTCGAGCGGCTGGAAGTAGGAGGAGCCGCGCGCATTGACCCCGCCCGTGCACTGCTGGTCGGTCGGGCCGCCGGAGGTCATGCCCTGGGCCTGGTTGCCGGAGATGTACGCGCCGCCGCTGTCGCCGCCCTCGACGCAGACGCTGGAGGTGGCCAGGCCGCTGACGACCGTGTCGGGGCCGCCGTTGCGGTCGACGTAGGTGACGGTGTTGTTGTACGAGCCGATCGTGCCGCAGGTCCAGCCGGTGGTGGCGCCGGACTTGCAGACCGCGGCGCCGGACGAGGCGCGGGCGCCGCCGCGGACGGCGACCGGGTTGCTGTTCCCCCAGGTGCCGACGCTGGTGGTGATCGAGTGGCCGGAGTTGATGGTCAGGAGGCCCATGTCGACGCTGCGGGTGCCGAGCGCGTACCGGGTCCTGTAGCCCTGGCCGAAGGCCGCCCCGTCGTAGCGCAGGGTGTTCGTGACGCAGTGACCGGCGGTCACCAGATACTGCCTGCCGGAGCTGTCACGGGCGCCGTAGCCGACGGAACACCACTGGGTGGTGTTGTTGAACGTCATCTTGCTGCCGGGGTAGATCGCGGCCTTGGCCTCCAGTTTCTCCTGGCCGCGCATGATCCGGACGGCGGAGCCGTGCTCGGCGGCCTTGGCGAGGAACGCCTTGGCGGCGGCTCCCCGCTCGTTGTTGACCTTCACGGTCACCTGGTCGGCGGGCAGGTCCACGGACCAGGCGACCACGCCGGAAGGAGTCTTCCCGGCGGCGAGGCGGTCCAGCTCGGCCTTGATCCTGTCGAGTGCGGCCCGGCCTCTGGCGGGCACGCGGGCATCGAGGCCGGCCTTCTCGATCCGGGCCGCCTCGGCCTGGTCGTCGGCGTTGACGGTCAGCCGGCCCGAGGCGTCGAAGAACGCCCCGTCGCCGGATATGCCGCGCTTCTGCAGACCGGCGAGCTTGGCCTGCTGGGCGTCCTGCCGGTCCAGCCGGTCGACCGCGGCCTTCTCGCTCACACCGAGCGAAGCGGCCAACGCCCGGACCATCTCGGGCTGGTAGCGGGGCGTGGTCGCCGCGTCCTGTGCCTGGGCCATGCTCTGGGTACCCAGAACCGTGGCGGCCGAGAGCAGGACGCCCGCGGCGGCAAGGCTGTACTTACGAATGTTGCGCACGCTGATTCCTTCCGGATGACAGCCGGAGACCCGTATGGGGGGTGAAGCGCCGGGCCCCGGCCGACGGCGAGTTCAGAACCCGCCGCGAGCCGAACTATTGAGGCCCGGCGTTCGCCGCGATACCCGGATCGGCGCATTCACGGATACGCAGATAACGCGGGGAGAGCCTTGGAGGCCCGAAGCGCCTCAGAGCCGGCGCGGTTCCCACAGCCGCCAGACGGCGTCCTCGGCGAGGAGATGTCCGCCCAGGACGGTGGAGCGCGTCACGACGTGGCGCTGTTTGTGCCGGACGGGAATCAGGGGAGCGTCCTTCGCGATCGTGTCCTGGACCGCCCGGAACCGCTGCATGGCCCTGCTGCGATCGGTGAACCGCTGGGTGTCCCTGATGGCGTGGTCGACCTCGGCCGATGTGTAGCCGTTGCCGAGGTCATTGCCGGTCCACCAAGGGCTGGACGAACGTGTCCGCGTCGGGGAAGTCCGGTACCCACTGGTAGAGATGGACGTCGAACTCACCCTTCAAACTGCGCTTCTGGTACGTGGTGAAGTCGCGCTCCTCGACCAGCTCGACCCGGAACAGGCCGTCCCTCTCCCACTGCTCCTTCAGCGCGCGCGCCTCGACCGCGACGATGCCGTTCTGGTGGCCGAGTCTGATGCGTACCGGAGTGGTGATGCCGACGGACCGCAGGCGTTGGGCCGCGTACGCGGCATCCGCCTCCGGGTAGCGGTCGATGGTGCGTCGGTGGGTGGAACCTAGTGACAGAGCGTGCGCATTTCTATCCGTGGACGTGGACGTGGACGTGGACGTGGACGTGGATCACGGATACGGCGTTGTGCGCACGGACCGGCCCGCTCCGGTGCGCGTCGCGGCGGGGCCGCGGCGACGGGCCCGCCGCTCGTCCGCCATCGCCGGGTCCCGGCGGCGGATGCGGGGCGAGCGCGGCCGGGACTGCCCGGGGGTGCCGGGATACGTACGGGGCGCGGACGAGATACGTATAGGTGATCGGGTCATTCCGGATATTGCGGGCCGGACGCGCCTCGTACGTTGGGGTTACCGCGACACCGAGGAGATGGCGTCATGGCCGAGCTCTACTTCCAGGTCAATGTCCCCACCCGGAACGCCGTGCAGCCCGAGCGGTGCGGCCTGCACGTCTTCACCGGGTGCGCGGAGACCGAGTCGGATGCGCTGCGCATCGCGCGCGAGGCGTGCGACGCGGCGGTCGCCGCACAGCAGGCGGGCTTCGCCATCCCGCGCCGGCGCCCGGACGGCTGGGGAGCGCGCGGGGTGCGTTCCGGCTGGGAGTTCGACTGGGCGGCCGCGACCGTGGCCCTCTGGGAGCACGACCGGAGCTTCTGGGCCGCCCGGTCCTGTCCGCCCCCGGGCACCCCTCGGAGCCGGTGACCTCAGGGCCGGCGCCCTCGAAGCCGGTGCCCTCAGAGCCGGTGAGCGAGGTCGCGGCGGGAGAGCGCGCCGGTCTTGCGCATGGCACCGGCGATGTGCTGCTCCACGGTCCGCGGCGAGAGATGCAGGGTCGCGGCGATCTCCCGGTTGGTCAGCCCGGAGGACGCGAGCTGGGCGACCTCCGCCTCCCGGGGGGACAGCTGGTCGGAGTGCGACGGCCGTCCGGGCGGCCGGCCCTTCTTGGCCGGCTGCCGGGTACGCAGCAGGGCACGGACCCGCGTAGCGTCCCAGACGGCGCCGAGGTCGGTGAAGTGCTGTGCGCAGGACTCCAGTTCGGCGATGGCCGAAGCGGTTGCGGCGGGGTCGCAGGCGGTGGCGGCGGGGCTCGGGGGGCTCTTCGGGCCGGCCGAGGCCGCCAGGCCGGTCCGGACCTTACCCGCGCCGGCCGTTGCTGAAGCTCCGGTGCCGCCCGCCCCGCTCTCCGCGTCGCTCACGCAGCCCGCGCTCGCCTCCCCGCCCCCGGCCTCCGCCGCCCCGCCCACCGCGTCCGCCGCGAGTACGCAGCGGCCCGCGCACTCCGTGGTCAGTGCCTGGCTGTAGGGGCGCGGAAGCTCCGCATAGGCCGCTGCTGCCTTCCGGTACGCCTCCGCTGCTGCCAGCAGACCCTCCGGCCGCCCCTCGGCCAGCGCCTCGTTCTCGGCGAGTACGGCCCGGCTCCAGACCAGCGCGGCCCTGGCGGCGGGCGCGTCCGCCTCTCCGAGGCCCCGGGCGAAATCCCGGACCATGGCGTGCGCCGTGGCCGTGTCGCCCGCCCGCGCCAAGGCCTCCACAGCCCACGGCGTGAGCTCCGCGGCCCAGGGCCACACCCCCTTCTCGGCCACCACCGTCCACGCCGCCCGCGCCTGTTCCGCCGCGTCGGCCACCTCCTGGCGGGCCAGCGTCAGGCGGATCACCGCCCCGGCCGCCGTCGCGCCCAGGGGCACAGGCAGGTCCTCCGTACCGAACGTTCCGCGCTGGGAGAGCCACGCCCGGGCCTCTGCCCAGTCGCCCTGGGCGACGGCGAGCAGGCCGCGTACGACGTAGGCGTCGGAGGCGAGGAACGGCATGTCCGCCGTGTCGGCGACGAAGTCCTCGCACCGCTTGGCCAGACCCAGCCACTGGCCGGTCCACCACTCCTGGAGCAGCCGCGTCCCCGACGCGCTGTGCTCGGTGTACGGTGCGCCGCTCCGCGCGGACAGGTCGCGTCCGTCGGCCAACAGCTCCGCCCCGCGCTCGTAGAAGCCGAGCCAGACGGCGGAGTCCGCGGCGTTGCACAGACCGCGCGTCGCCTGCCGGGCGCAGGCGGGGTCCGTGCTCTGCACGGGCAGCCGCTCCACCAGGTCCCAGGCCTCGGGGTCGGCGCAACTCATCGCGAGACCGACGTGGTTGGCGAGAACGGCCGTACGCATGGCGTCGTCCCCCCTGTCGTCCGCGGCGGCCGCTGCCTTGATCAGCCACCCCCGGTGGACGTCGAGGGAAGCGCCCGGCCAGTAGGGGGTGACCAGGGCCGCCATGGCGCGGGCGGCCAACGCGGACCGCACCTCGCGCAGTTCGGCGGCGGCGACCTCCAGGACCCGCCAGCCCTCGGCGAACCGGCCCATCTGGTTGCACAGCATCAGCCCCAGGTCCAGCCGCAGCTCCCCGCGTACGGCCGGGGGAAGATCCGCGTCCTGCACGATCTGCGCGAGCACCTCCACGGTCTGGTCCGAGCGCAGCCCGGTCACCGCGTTACGGGCCAGCAGGGGCGCCAGCCGGGCCCGGGCCTGCGGGGGGATGCCGGGGGTGGCGAGCGTCTGCTCCAGGAGGGTGATCGCCTGCTGGTGGCGGCCGGACGCCGCCGCCGACGCGGCCGCCTTCTCCACCGCCCTGAGCCATCTGTGGCCCTCTCCGGCCGCCCGGTGGTGTGCGCCCACGGCGGCCCACGGCACGGGCTGCCTGCGGCTGAGCACGCCGGCCGCCCGACGGTGCAGTTCCTGCCGTACGGGACCGGGCACGGCGTCCCGTACGGCAGCGGCGGCCAGCGGGACGGCGAAGCCGTAACGGCCCTCGCCCAGCTCCGCCAGGGCCGCACGCTCCAGGGCCCGCAGCAGCGCGTCGTCCCCCGGCACGGCCCCGAGTCCCGACACCGCGATCAGCTCGTCCCGGGCGGCGGGCCCGTCCAGGACTGCGGCCGCCCATACCACCGGCCGCTGCTCCGGGGACACCGCGTACGTACGGCTGAGCACCAGCTCCGCCAGCCGGGCCGGCACCCCGGCCGCGGCCACCTCGGCAGCCGTGCCGGTGAAGGCCGGCCACTGCTCCCGCAGCATGGCCAGCAGATCGACGACCGCCCGGGGAACTCCACCGGTGCGCTCGCACAGCGCGCCCACGGCCTCGGCCGTACAGCTCTCGCCCAGCACCTCCGCGGCGGCCCGGCGGACGCGGTCCTCGTCCCAGGGCGCCAGGCGGTCCCCGAGCACCGTCAGCCTGAAGGGGTACGTCATGGCGGAGCCGCCCAACGGCATACCGGGGACGGGGAGTTCCTCGGGGCGGTAGGTCACCGCGGCCGCCGACCCGGGCCCCATCCCCTCCAGCACCCGGCGCAGCCGCCGCAGTTCGTCCTCGTCCGCCCGGTGGACGTCGTCCACCAGCAGCAGCGTCGGCTCCCGCCAGACCTCGCCCTCGTCCGGCCGCCCGCCCTCCGCTCCGCACCGCCACCACAGGCGGGCCACATCGGGTGTATCGGGCAGGTCGGCCAGTTCGCGCAGCAGGTGAGTCTTGCCCAGCCCGGCCGCGCCTTCGACGAACAACAGCACCGGCCCGGCGTCGGGGGCGGCGAAGGCGCGGGCGAGGGACCGTCGGGCAGAACCACACGTCGCGATCACGTCGCCACCCTCGCTCTCCGTCGTCCCGTGGCCGGGCGCACCACAGTGATGCCCAGGCCCATTCTCGGCGAACGGCAACGGACGTACCTCTTCACCGGCAGTCGCCCGCGGCAACGGTCCGCGCACGCTGGGGGATGCGGATGCCCGGGCGTACGGAAGGCCCTTCGGCGAAACGGCGTGCAGCGGAGCACGCCCGGCCGACTGCTGCCCGCAGGGCGCAGGGCCCTTCCGGCTGGGACCCCGAAGGACGACGCGCGCAGGTTCCTTCCGCAAGCCCGGTCACCGCGGCCCGAAGCTATGCCACGGCGGTACTCACGGATATCCGAGGAGGCGGATCCACGGATACGCAATCAATGTCACCAGAGGTACGGACGTGTCACCTGAGACGCAGCCGTCCCACAGGGCCCGCCGTCTCAGCACTCGATGATGTTCACCGCGAGCCCGCCCCGCGCCGTCTCCTTGTACTTCACGCTCATGTCGGCCCCGGTCTCCTTCATCGTCTTGATGACCTTGTCGAGGGAGACCTTGTGGCTGCCGTCGCCCCGCAGCGCCATCCGGGCCGCCGTGACCGCCTTCACCGCCGCCATGCCGTTGCGCTCGATGCAGGGGATCTGGACGAGGCCGCCGACCGGGTCGCAGGTCAGGCCCAGGTTGTGTTCCATGCCGATCTCGGCGGCGTTCTCCACCTGCTCGGGGGAGCCGCCGAGGACCTCGGCCAGGGCGCCGGCCGCCATCGAGCAGGCCGAGCCGACCTCGCCCTGGCAGCCGACCTCGGCGCCGGAGATCGAGGCGTTCTCCTTGAAGAGGAGGCCGATCGCGCCGGCCGCGAGGAGGAAGCGGACGACGCTGTCCTCCTTCTCCGCCTCGGTGCAGCCGTGGGAAGCGAAGTTCATGTAGTAGTGCAGGACGGCCGGGATGATGCCCGCCGCGCCGTTCGTGGGGGCGGTGACGACGCGGCCGCCCGCCGCGTTCTCCTCGTTGACCGCCATCGCGTAGAGGGTGATCCACTCCATCGCGCGGGCCTGCGGGTCGCCCTCGGCGCGCAGCTGGCGGGCCGAGTTCGCGGCGCGGCGGCGGACCTTGAGGCCGCCGGGGAGGATGCCCTCGCGCGACATGCCGCGCGAGACACAGGCCTGCATGACGCGCCAGACCTCCAGCAGACCGGAGCGGATCTCCGCCTCGGTGCGCCAGGCCAGCTCGTTCTCCAGCATCATCGAGGAGATGGACAGCCCGGTCTCGCGGGAGAGCCGCAGCAGTTCGTCGCCGGTGCGGAAGGGGTGTTTGAGGACCGTGTCGTCGGGGACGATCGGGTTCTCCCCGGCCACCGCGTCCTCGTCGACCACGAAGCCGCCGCCGACCGAGTAGTACGTCTTCTCCAGGACCGGGGCGCCCTCGGTGTCGTACGCGAAGACCGTCATGCCGTTGGCGTGGTACGGGAGCGCCTTGCGGCGGTGCAGGACCAGGTCGTCGTCGAAGGCGAACGGGATCTCGTGCATGCCCAGCAGGTTGATCCGGCCGGTGGAGCGGATCTCCTCCACGCGGGTGTCGGCGCTCTCCACGTCGACCGTCTGCGGCGACTCGCCCTCCAGGCCGAGCAGGACCGCCTTGGGCGTCCCGTGCCCGTGGCCGGTCGCGCCGAGGGAGCCGTACAGCTCGGCGCGTATCGAGGCGGTGTGCGCGAGCAGGCCCTCGTTCTTCAGGCGGCGCGCGAACATCCGGGCGGCGCGCATCGGGCCCACCGTGTGGGAGCTGGAGGGGCCGATACCGACCGAGAAGAGGTCGAAGACCGAGATGGCCACGGGAGGACTCCTTGGGGGGTGGGAAGACGCCGTTGTCTGCCTGGGTGGTGCGGGACAAGCGGGGCAAGCGGGATGAGAAGGACCGGCGGGGGCAAGGAACGGGGCACCGCGCTCACTTTTCTCCAGTGTGCGCGGTGCCCCGTCCGGATGCGCGGAACCGCAGGCCAGGTACTACTTCAGGCCGGGGTACAGCGGGAACTTCTCGGCCAGCGCGGCGACGCGGGCCTTGAGGTCGTCCGCGTCGTACGACGGCTTGAGGGCGGCCGCGATGATCTCCGCGACCTCCGTGAAGTCCTCGGCGCCGAAGCCGCGGGTGGCCAGCGCCGGGGTGCCGATCCGCAGGCCCGAGGTGACCATCGGGGGACGCGGGTCGTTCGGGATGGCGTTCCGGTTGACCGTGATGCCCAGCTCGTGGAGCCGGTCCTCGGCCTGCTGGCCGTCCAGCTCGGAGTTGCGCAGGTCGACGAGGACCAGGTGCACGTCGGTGCCGCCGGAGAGGACGGAGACGCCCACCTCGGTGACGTCCGGCTGGACCAGGCGCTCGGCCAGGATCCGGGCGCCGTCCAGAGTGCGCTGCTGGCGCTCCTTGAACTCCTCGCCCGCCGCGACCTTGAACGAGACCGCCTTCGCCGCGATCACGTGCTCCAGCGGACCGCCCTGCTGACCCGGGAAGACCGCCGAGTTGATCTTCTTGGCGAGCTCCTGGGTGGAGAGGATCACGCCACCGCGCGGACCGCCGAGGGTCTTGTGCGTGGTGGTGGTGACGACATGGGCGTGCGGCACCGGGTTGGGGTGCAGCCCGGCCGCCACCAGGCCCGCGAAGTGCGCCATGTCGACCATCAGGTACGCGCCGACCTCGTCCGCGATCCGGCGGAAGGCCGCGAAGTCCAGCTGGCGCGGGTAGGCGGACCAGCCGGCCACGATCAGCTTCGGCTGGGACTCCTTGGCGAGGCGCTCGACCTCCTCCATGTCCACGACACCGGTCTCGTCGACGTGGTACGGGACCACGTTGTAGAGCTTGCCGGAGAAGTTGATCTTCATGCCGTGGGTCAGGTGACCGCCGTGGGCCAGGTTCAGGCCCATGATCGTGTCGCCCGGCTTCAGCAGCGCGAACATCGCGGCGGCGTTCGCCTGCGCACCGGAGTGCGGCTGCACGTTCGCGGCCTCGGCGCCGAACAGGGCCTTGATCCGGTCGATCGCGATCTGCTCGACGACGTCGACGTGCTCACAACCGCCGTAGTAGCGGCGGCCGGGGTAGCCCTCGGCGTACTTGTTGGTGAGGACGGAGCCCTGTGCCTCCATGACGGCGACCGGAGCGAAGTTCTCCGAGGCGATCATTTCGAGGGTGGACTGCTGACGGTGGAGCTCGGCGTCGACGGCGGCGGCGACGTCCGGGTCCAGCTCGTGGAGGGAGGAGTTCAGAAGCGACATCAGGGGGTCCCTTAAGGTCTCAGTTGCCGGAGAACGCGGTGTACTCGTCGGCGGAGAGCAGATCGGCCGGCTCCTCCGCGACGCGCACCTTGAACAGCCAGCCGCCCTCGAAGGGAGCGGAGTTCACCAGCGAGGGGTCGTCCACGACGTCCTGGTTGGCCGCCGTCACCTCACCGGTCACCGGCGAGTACAGATCGCTGACGGACTTGGTCGACTCCAGCTCGCCGCAGGTCTCGCCCGCGGTCACCGTGTCACCGACCTCCGGGAGCTGGGCGTAGACGACGTCACCGAGCGCGTTGGCCGCGTACTCCGTGATGCCGATGGTGGCCACGCCGTCCTCGAGGGCCGACAGCCACTCGTGCTCCTTGCTGTACCGCAGCTGCTGGGGGTTGCTCATGACCTGAATTCTCCTGTACGCGGGGGAGTGCTGATGAACGGTGGTCTTGCGGTGTGAGACGGAGGTACGTCACTTCCGTGACGCCTGCGTGCCGGTGAGGAGGGCCCGGAATGCGCCGTTCCCTCCGGGATATCACTTCTGGCGCTTGTAGAACGGCAGCGCGACGACCTCGTACGGCTCGTGCGTGCCCCGGATGTCCACGCCCACGCCCGCGGTGCCCGGCGCGGCGAAGGCCGCGTCCACGTACGCCATGGCGATCGGCCTGCCCAGGGTGGGGGAGGGGGCGCCGGAGGTGACCTCGCCGATCACCTTGCCGTCCGCGACGACCGGGAATCCGGCGCGCGGGACCCGGCGGCCCTCGGCGATCAGGCCGACCAGCTTGCGCGGCGGAGCGGTCTCGGCGCGCTCGGCGGCGGCCTTCAACGCCTCGCGGCCGATGAAGTCGCCCTCCTTCTCGAACTTCACGACCCGGCCCAGACCCGCGTCGAACGGGGTCAGGGCGGTCGTCAGCTCGTGCCCGTACAGCGGCATGCCCGCCTCCAGGCGCAGCGTGTCCCGGCAGGAGAGCCCGCACGGGATCAGGCCGTGCGGCGCGCCGGCGTCGGTCAGCGCCTGCCACAGCTGCTCGGCGTGCTCGGGCGCGACGAACAGCTCGAAGCCGTCCTCGCCGGTGTAGCCGGTACGGGCGATGAGCGCGGGGACCCCGGCGACCGTGCCCGGCAGGCCCGCGTAGTACTTCAGCCCGTCCAGATCGGCGTCGGTGACGGCCTTCATGATCGCCGGGGACTCCGGGCCCTGGACGGCGAGCAGCGCGTAGGCGTCCCGGTCGTCGCGCACCGCGGCGTCGAAGCCGCCGACGCGCTCGGTCAGCGCGTCCAGCACGATCTGGGCGTTGCCCGCGTTGGCGACGACCATGTACTCGGTCTCGCCCAGGCGGTAGACGATCAGGTCGTCGACGATCCCGCCGTCGTCCTGGACGATCATCGTGTAGCGGGCCCGGCCGTTGCCGACGGTGGCGATGTTGCCCACCAGCGCGTAGCTCAGGAAGGCGGCGGCCTCGGGCCCGGTGACGGTGATCTCGCCCATGTGGGAGAGGTCGAAGAGGCCCGCCCGGGTGCGTACGGCGTTGTGCTCGTCGCGCTCGCTGGCGTACCGCAGGGGCATGTCCCAGCCCGCGAAGTCGGTCATGGTGGCGCCGAGCGAGCGGTGCAGTGCGTCGAGGGCGGTGAGACGGGGGGCAGTGCTCATGGATACGGCTCCAGGGCATGACGACGTCAGGACGGAAAATCCTCCCCATCTGTCATCGGAACCTGAGAGGTTCGCCGATAGCCCCTGACGGGGTATGCCCCCGGAGGGCGCCCCTGTTCAGGGGGCTCGGCTTGCACCTTGGGTGGAGCCGCAGGGCGACTCGCTTTTCAGATCTGCCTCATCCACGCGGTACGGGGCCTGAGAGATTCAAGGGAGGATCTTGCTCCTTCGGCGCCCGGCTCACACTGTGGCCGGAACTCTCCCGCGCGGATTCGAACGGCCGGTATGCAGTTGGCGGGGTCATCATCGCATGCATCGGGCGGGAGTGGGGGCCCGGTCTCCCCTCCGGTCCCCGGGGACGTGAAGCCCCGCGGATCGGGGCATGATCCGGGCGACGGGCCGGAGGTCGGTTGTGTCGCATTGCCTTTTCTTTACACTTCAGGAGCAGACGTGCGAGACCCGACAGCAGGGGGATGGGCGATGGCGTTGCAGCGGTCGGTACCGGCCGCGGGGGTCGCGCACGGCGCGGTGCCCGCTCGGCGCGGCGCTCCCGTGCGGGAGCTGCTGGAGACCCGTGCGCCGGTGGTACGTGACCTGCGCGGGCGCACCGGCTACGGCCCGTACAGCCTCGACCTCACCGCCGGTGACATCGTCGTGGTCTCGGGGCTCCCCGGCAGCGGCAAGTCCACCCTCATCAGGCGGGCCGTGCAGGGGCGTGCCGTCGACTCCCAGAACACCCGCGACAGCTGGGCCGCCGCCGTGCCCGGGTTAGTGCCCTACGCCCTCTACCGCCCCCTCGTCCGGGCCGCGCACTACCTCGGCCTGCGGAAGGCCCTGCGGTCCGGTGAATCCGTCGTCGTGCACGACTGCGGCACCCAGACCTGGGTACGCCGCTGGCTCGCCCGGCACGCGGCGGCCCGGGGCCGCACCTTCCATCTGATCCTGCTCGACGTGACGCCCGACGTGGCGCGGCAGGGGCAGCGCGAGCGCGGGCGCGGGGTCTCCGGCTACGCCTTCGCCCGCCACCGGCACGCGGTGGCCCGGCTGCTCCGGGACACCGAACAGGGGCTGCTGCCCGCCGGCTGCACCTCCGCGGTGCTGCTCGACCGCGAGGCCGCGGGGGCGCTCGGCCGGATCTCCTTCACGGACGCCGGAGCTTCCGCCGCCCGCTGAGGTTAGGGTGCTGGCCGGAGCAGAGGGCCGCCGCGGCGCGGCCCGGGCGGTTGAGAGAGGGCACAGAGCCAGTGGACATTCCGGCACCCGCACCGGCCCACCCCCAGCAGGGGTGGCCCGCCAACGAGCTCGAAGAGGTGCTGACGGCCTCGCTCGGCGTCCCGGACGCGGGCGGCCGCCTCGTCGAGGTGCTCGGCCGCAGCTCCCTCTGGGTGCCCCTGCCGAACGGCGGCACCCCCGCGAGCGCGGACCTCGACCTGCCGATGATGGAGATCGAGGGCGCGGCCTTCGTCCCCGTCTTCAGCTCGGAGGCCCAGTTCCTCAGCTGCGTCGGCAGCCATATGTCCTTCACCGTCGCGCCCGCCCGCGACTTCGCGCGGGGCCTGCCCCCGCAGGTCGGGATCGCCGTGAACCCGGGCGGCGTCGTCGGCATACCGCTGCCGCCGCCCGCCGTCGCCGAGCTCTGCCGGGCGGGCCGCACCGCCCTGGACGGGCCCGCCACCGGCGGCCGGGTCCGGCTGTTCGAGCCGGACTGGCAGCACGACCCGGTCGATTTCCTCACCGCCGTGTCCGAGGAGTTCGAGGCCACCGGAGTCGTGAGCACCGCCCGCCGGACGCTGGCCAGCATCGAGGGCGGCGACCCGGTCCTCTTCGTCGGCGTCGAGTTCGCCACCTGGGACGGCGCGGGGCAGAGCGCCCCCATGGACGCCATCGGCCGGGCCCTCGGCCGGGTCCAGGTGCCGTGGCCGGTCAACCTGGTCCTGCTCGATGTGGCCCAGGACCTCGTGGGCGACTGGATGCGGGAGAAGGTCCGCCCGTTCTACCGCCGCGAGGGCCACTGAGGGCCACCGGTTCACCGGCGCGAGGGCCGGTGAGGCCCTGAGGACCGGGCGCTGCGGGTCCGTGGCGTCAAGTCGGTGTCTGAAGGGGCGCATAAGCTGGTTTGATGGCGTGGTGGCTCCCGTGTGCCCGGGAGCGATGGCGTGAAGGCGACGGATCGACGAGGGGCGGAACCCAGGGTGAGTGCGTCAGGCACCGCGGCGGGCGGAAAGGTGGAGCGGCTGCTCCGCCAGGTGACCCCCGGGCGTTACGACGCCTACGAGGAACTGCTCTCCGCTGTCGCCGAGGGCCGGATCTGGATGCTGCTCTGGCACGGCACGGCCGGCTCGCCGGACGCCCAGTACGGAAACATGGAGATCGACGGCCTGGGGTACGCCCCCTGCGTCACCTCCGCCCAGGAGCTCTCCGCCAGTGGCTGGAACCGGGCCCACGAGCTGGTCACCGGACGTGAGATCGCCCGCGCCCTCTTCCCCGACCGCTGGGGCATCTGGCTCAACCCGCACGGCCCCGGGGGCGGCGTCGGCATCCCCTGGCTCGATCTGCGCCGTATCGCGACCGGTCTGGACCGGCTGCCCGCCGGACCGCTCCGGCTGAGCGAACCGGCCATCGAACTCCCGCAGTTCTACGCCCTGCTCACCCAGAACGCCCACCGCACCCCCGCGATCCGCTCCCTGCGCCGCGCCTGGGTGCACCCCGCGGTCGGCGTCCCGTATCTCGCGATCGGCCTCGACCTCTACGACACCGGCCGCGCCGCCGTCGAATCGGTGCGCGAGATGATGCGGCAGTCGGTCGGCGCTGTCCCCGAGGGGCTGCCGGTCTCCACCGTCGCGCTCTCCGACGAGTACGACCCGGTCGGCATGTGGCTGCGCGCCAACACCCGCCCGTTCTACGACCGCGAGGCCCACGCCCCGGCGGGCCCCCGGTCTGCCGCCGCCCCGGGCTACGGCTACCCGCCGCTCCCTCGCTGACTCGAAGGGCCCATCGAAGGCCCCCGCAGGCCTCGCCGACCCGAAGACCCCCGTCGCGGGGGAGAGCTCCGCCCTCGGTCACCCTCCGTCGAACACCCCTCGATGTCCGGCTTGTTAACTTCCCCCGGGAGGATGTCCCGGAACTGGACGGTTTGTTAACTGTCCGGGTCTCGACTAGGTCTCACCGCTATCCGGACTGTTCTCTTGCGGTGGGCACCGTCTGTAGTGTGCGGCCATCAAACCTCACCACATGGCGAACCAGGGGTGGACCCATGCGAATATTCAAGTCCCGGGCTGTCCGGGCGATCACGACAGCGGTCGCTGTCGGTCTGATCGCCACGGGCTGTTCCAGCGATCGGGACGGGGGTGACGCCAAGGGGGGCGACAAGGACACCTTCGTCTTCGCCGGAGCCGGTGACCCCGGTTCCCTCGACCCGGCCCTCGCGAGCGACGGCGAGACGTTCCGCGTCACCCGTCAGGCCTTCGAGGCGCTGCTGGAGCACGAGCCCGGCGGCAGCAAGCTCGTCGGCGGTCTCGCCGAGAAGTGGTCGAGCGACGAGGCCGGCAAGGTCTGGACGTTCAACCTCCGCCAGAACGTCAAGTTCCACGACGGCGAGGCGTTCAACGCCGCCGCGGTCTGCGCGAACTACGACCACTGGTTCAACTGGAAGGGCACGTACCAGTCCAGCGCGGTCTCCTACTACTGGCAGACCATCATGGGCGGGTTCGCGAAGAACGAGGACGCCGAGGCGCCCAAGCCCAACTACAAGTCCTGCACCGCCAAGGACGAGAACACGGCCGTCATCGAGGTGAACGAGCCCTCGGCGAACCTGCCGGGCGGATTCTCCCTCCAGGCGCTCGCGATCCACTCCCCGAAGGCCATCAAGGAGTACGAGAAGCAGGACGCGACCGCCAAGGGCGACGCGATCACGTACCCCAAGTACAGCCAGGAGGCCGGCACGGTCGCCGGTACCGGCCCGTACAAGATCGTCAAGTGGAACAAGGGGAACAAGGAAGTCTCCCTGGAGCGCTTCGACGACTACTGGGGCGCCAAGGCCAAGGTGAAGAACCTGGTCTTCCGCACCATCTCCACCGAGGAGACCCGCCGCCAGGCGCTCCAGGCGGGTGACATCGACGGCTACGACCTGGTCGCGCCGGCCGATGTGACGACGCTGGAGAAGGAGGGTTACGAGGTCCCGACCCGTGACGTCTTCAACATCTTCTACCTCGGCATGAGCCAGTCGGCGAACCCGGCGCTGAAGAAGCCCGAGGTCCGTCAGGCGATCACCCACGCCATCGACCGCGAGAACCTCGTCAACACCCAGCTGCCCGAGGGCGGCAAGGTCGCGACCCAGTTCATGCCCGACACGGTTGCCGGCTACTCGGACAAGGTGAAGACCTACCCGTTCGACACCGCCAAGGCGAAGGACCTCCTCAAGCAGGCCGGCGAGGAGAAGCTCAGCATCGACTTCTGCTACCCGACCGAGGTCACCCGCCCGTACATGCCTGCCCCGCAGGACATGTTCGAGCTGATGAAGGCCGACCTGGAGAAGGCCGGCATCACCATCAAGCCGAAGGCCATGAAGTGGGCCCCGGACTACCTGGACGCCACCGAGGCCGGCTCCTGTGCCCTGCACATGCTCGGCTGGACCGGTGACTTCAACGACGGCTACAACTTCATCGGCACCTGGTTCGCCGGACCGGACAAGCAGTGGGGCTTCAAGGACCAGAAGGTCTTCGACGCCGTGAACGCCGCTTCCGAGGTCACCGACCCGGCCGGCCGCACCGAGGCGTACAAGAAGGCCAACGAGGCCATCATGGAGTACGTCCCGGGCGTGCCGATCTCCTCGTCGCCGCCGGCCATCGCGTTCGCCAAGAACGTCAACCCGCCGAAGGTCTCCCCGCTGACGCAGGAGAACTTCGCCGAGGTCTCCTTCAAGTAATCGCACACCAGCGGGTCCGCCCGGCCACAGCAACCAGGTGGCCGGGCGGACCCGCATCGACGCACGTGAGAAAGGGGCATGCGGGGTGCTGCGACTCGTCGTAAGAAGACTTCTCCAGCTCATTCCCACCCTGCTCGGCCTGTCGGTCCTGCTGTTCCTCTGGCTGAACCGACTGCCCGGCGGACCCGCCTCAGCGATCCTGGGCGAGCGGGCCACCGAAGCCGAAGTGGCGAGAATCAACCGTGCACTCGGGCTCGACGAGCCGGTGCACGTCCAGTACTGGCGCTTCCTCAAGCGCATCTTCGAGCTCGACCTCGGAACCTCCACCCAGACCGGCCAGCCGGTGTGGGACGAGTTCGCCCTGCGCTTCCCGGCCACCGTGGAGCTCAGCGTCGCCGCGATCCTGATCGCCGTGGTAGTCGGCATTCCGATGGGCTACCTGGCGGCCAAGCACCGCGGCGGCTGGCTCGACGTCGCCTCGGTCTCCGGATCGCTGCTCGGCATCTGCATCCCGGTCTTCTTCCTGGCCATGCTGCTGCGCGGGATCTTCTCCGTGGAGCTGGGCTGGTTCCCGAGCCAGGGGCGCCTCACCACCGGTATCAACGCCACCGACGTCACCGGATTCGCGGTGCTGGACGGGTTGCTGACCGGTGAGCTCGACGCCAGCTGGGACGCGATCACGCACTTGATCCTGCCCGCCGTCGCCCTCGCCTCCATCCCGCTCGCCGTGATCGTCCGGATGACCCGGGCCAGCGTCCTGGAGGTGCTCGGCGAGGACTACATCCGTACCGCCGAGTCCAAGGGCCTCGACAAGCGCACCGTGCGCGGCCGGCACGTGCTGCGCAACGCGCTGCTCCCGGTGATCACCGCGGTCGGCCTGCTGACCGGCAGCCTGCTCTCCGGTGCGGTCCTCACCGAGTCCGTCTTCGACTTCGGCGGCATCGGCTCCTTCATCCGTACCGCGATCGACGGCCGCGACTACCCGGTCCTCGTCGGGTTCATTCTCTTCATCGCGATGGTGTACGTGCTGATCAACCTGCTGGTCGACCTCGCGTACAGCATCATCGACCCGAGAGTGCGGGTGCACTGACGTGACGATCCTGACCAACACAGCAGACAAGATCGACCGTCTTGCCGAGCTGACCCAGAGCAACGAGAGCGTCAGCGGCAGCAGCCTGTGGCGCGAGGCGTTCCGGCGCATGCGCTCCAGCAAGATGGCGATCATCGGCGCGGCCATCATCGCCGCGTTCATCCTGGTCGCCGTCGTCGGGCCGATGCTGGCCCCGCACGGGGCGACCGCGCAGAACTGGCGCAGCGAGGTCTTCCCCAACCAGGGCAAGTTCGTCGGCATGCGCGGCGAGAACTGGTTCGGCCTGGACCACCTGGGCCGCGACATGTTCTCCCGCTGGCTCGTCGGCGCCCGGCAGACGCTGCTCGTCGGTGTGGTCTCCATGCTCATCGGCCTGATCGTCGGCGCGCTCGTCGGTGTGCTCTCCGGAGCCGCCGCCACCCTCGGCGGCAAGGCCGGGCAGCGCGTCGACACCGTGATCATGCGCTTCACCGACATCATGCTGTCGCTGCCCTCGCTGCTGCTCGCGGTCTCCATCGCCGCCGTGCTCGGCCAGTCGCTGACCACCGTGATGATCGCCGTGGGTGTCGTCCAGATCCCCATCTTCGCCCGCCTGCTGCGCGGTTCGATGCTGGTGCAGGGCGGCTCGGACTACGTGCTCGCCGCGAAGGCGGTCGGCATCCGGCGCAAGCGGATCGTGCTCACGCAGATCCTGCCGAACTCGCTGAGCCCCGTGATCGTCCAGGCCACCCTGAGCCTGGCCACCGCGATCATCGAGGCCGCGGCCCTGTCCTACCTGGGGCTCGGCAACCCCGATCCGGCCGTTCCCGAGTGGGGCGTGATGCTCTCCCAGGCGCAGCGCTTCTTCGACAACGAGCCGATGATGGCCGCCTATCCGGCCATCGGGATCATCATCACCGCCCTCGGCTTCACCCTGCTCGGCGAGGCCATGCGCGAAGCCCTCGACCCGAAGTTGCGAGGCTGAAGTCCCATGTCACTGCTCTCCGTTGAGGAACTCAGCGTCACCTTCACCGCCCGCGGCCGCAAGGACGCCACGGCCGTGGACGGTGTCTCCTTCGCCGTCGACCAGGGCCAGGTCGTGGGCCTGGTCGGCGAGTCGGGCTGCGGCAAGTCCGTCACCTCGCTCGCCCTGATGGGGCTGCTGCCCCGCAAGGGCGTGCGGATCGGCGGCCGCGCCGAGTTCGACGGCCAGAACCTGCTGACCATGAACGAGCGCAGGCTCCGCGACATGCGCGGCAGCCAGCTCGCGATGATCTTCCAGGACCCGCTGTCCTCGCTGAACCCGGTCGTCCCGATCGGCATCCAGGTCACCGAGATCCTCCAGCGCCACCGCGGCCTGAAGGGCGAGAAGGCCCGCAAGGAAGCCGCCTCGCTGCTCGACCGGGTCGGCATCCCCGACCCGGCGCGGCGGCTCAAGGAGTACCCGCACCAGCTCTCCGGCGGTATGCGCCAGCGGGCGCTGATCGCCATGGCGGTCGCCTGCGCCCCCCGGCTGCTGATCGCCGACGAGCCGACGACCGCCCTGGACGTCACCATCCAGGCGCAGATCCTGGAGCTCCTGAAGGAACTGGTCGACCAGGAGGGCACCGCCCTGCTGATGATCACGCACGACCTCGGCGTCGTCGCCGGCCTCTGCGACGAGGTCAACGTCCTGTACGCCGGCCGGGCGGTGGAGTCGGCGGGCCGCCGCGAGCTGTTCGCCCACCCCACCCACCCGTACGCGCACGGGCTGCTCGGCTCCATCCCGCGTCTGGACGCACCGCGCGGCGAGCCGCTCAACCCGATCCGCGGCTCCATCAACGACAAGATCGCCTGGGCCGACGGCTGCGCGTTCGCACCCCGGTGCGACCACTACACGATGGAGTGCCTCACCGGCACCCCCGAACTGACCGAACCACGCACGGCCGGACACCAGGTGCGCTGCGTCAACCCGGTCCTGCCCAAGGCGGAGGTCCCGGCATGAGCCTTCTCGAACTGGACGACGTCAAAGTCCACTTCCCGGTCAAGAAGGGACTCTTCTTCGACCGGACGGTGGGCCACGTCTACGCGGTCGACGGCGTCTCGCTGTCCATCGAGGCCGGTCAGACGTACGGACTGGTCGGCGAGTCGGGCTGCGGCAAGACGACGCTCGGCCGGGCGGTCCTGCGGCTGAACGACATCACCGACGGCGGGGTCGTCTTCGACGGCACCGACCTGGCGAAGCTGCCCTCCGAGGAGATGCGGGCCTTCCGCCGCCGCCTCCAGATGGTCTTCCAGGACCCGCTGGGCAGCCTCAACCCCCGGCAGAACATCGAGTCGATCCTGTCCGAGGGCATGGCCGCCCACGGCATCGGCAAGGACCAGACGGAGCGCCGGGAGAAGATCAAGGACATCCTGGCCAAGGTGGGCCTGCCGTCCAACGCGCTCTCCCGCTACCCGCACGAGTTCTCCGGCGGCCAGCGCCAGCGCATCGGCATCGCCCGCGCGCTGGTCCTGGAGCCGGACGTGATCATCTGCGACGAGCCGGTCTCCGCGCTCGACGTCTCGGTCCAGGCGCAGGTCATCAACCTGCTGGAGGAGCTCCAGGAGTCCCTCGGCCTGACCTACCTGGTGATCGCGCACGACCTCGCGGTCGTCCGGCACATCTCGGACGTCATCGGGGTGATGTACCTCGGCGGGCTCGTCGAGGAGGCCCCGAGCGACGCGCTGTACGCGGGGCCCCGGCACCCGTACACCAAGGCGCTGATGTCGGCCGTCCCGGTGCCCGATCCCGAGGTCGAGGACCGCCGCGAGCGCATCCTCCTCCACGGCGACCTGCCCTCCCCGGCGAACCCGCCGGCCGGCTGCCGCTTCCACACCCGCTGCCCGTGGGTGCAGGAGACCAAGTGCGCCACGGAGCGCCCGCCGCTGCTGGACACCGGCGACGGGCACAAGGTGGCCTGCCACTTCACGGCCGAGATCGAGGCCGGCACGGTGCAGCAGACCCTGGCGACCGGCATCGAGGCGGTCACGGGGACGGAGACCCTCGCGGCCGAGGCCGTCGAGGTCTCGGAGGGCGAGACCGCGGCCGAGGCCCCGGCCGACGCCCCCGGGAAGGAGCCCGCGACCGTACCGGCCCAGGCCGACGCGGAGGCCGAGGACGCCGAGAAGGGGACGGCGGACGCCGCCAAGAAGGCGGAGGGCAGCCCCAAGGCCTAGGGGGCGTCCGGGACCGGCACAATTGCCCGGTGCTCACCGAACTGTTCACGCCCTCCGTCCAGCATGCGCTCGACCTCGTCGGGATCTTCGTCTTCGCGATCTCGGGCGCCCTGCTCGCCGTCCGCAAGAACTTCGATGTCTTCGGCATCGCGGTTCTCGCGGAGGTGACAGCGCTCGGCGGAGGGCTGTTCCGTGATGTCATGATCGGCGCGATCCCGCCCGCCGCCTTCACCGACCTCGGCTACTTCATCACCCCGCTGTTCGCCGCCGGCCTGGTCTTCTTCCTCCACCCGCACGTGGAGCGCATCCAGGTCGGCGTCAACGTCTTCGACGCGGCGGGGCTCGGCCTGTTCTGTGTGACCGGCACGGTCAAGGCGTACGAGTACGGCCTCGGGCTCACCGCGTCCGCCGCGCTCGGCCTGGCCACGGCGGTCGGCGGCGGTGTGCTGCGCGACGTCCTCGCCAACGAGGTCCCCTCGCTGCTGCGCTGGGACCGCGACCTGTACGCGGTGCCCGCGATCGTCGGCGCGACCATGGTGGTCCTGTGCATCCGCTTCGACACCCTGAACGCGCTGACCAGCGGGATGGCGGTGATCGCCGCGTTCGTCCTGCGGCTGCTGGCGCTGCGCTTCCACTGGCGGGCGCCCCGCGCCTACAACCGGTCCTCCGCGCGGGCCGAGGAGGGCTCGGCGGCGACCTAGCCCGGCGGTGCGCCCGCCATGATTCGGCAACGAAAAAGCTACCGCTCAGTAATGCAATGGATGTACCGTGCATGCCATGGCACAGGCAGCGACTGAGGCAGTGACCGGAGCGGCGCGGACCGCACCGGCGACCATCGGCGACAGCGAGTTCGACCGGGACACGGCGGTCACCCTGCGCGAGGAGGGCGTCTACGACGCCGAGCTCTCCGCGGGCTGGACGATCATCCACGCCGTCAACGGCGGCTATCTGCTGGCCCTGCTCGGCCGGGCGCTGGGCGAGGCCCTGCCGCACCCCGACCCGTTCTCCGTCTCGGCGCACTACCTCACCGCCTCCGTGCCCGGCCCCGCGGTGATCCGCACCCAGGCCGTCCGGACCGGCCGCACCCTCTCCACGGGTCAGGCCTCCCTCTTCCAGTACGCGGAGGACGGCAGCGAGGTCGAGCGCATCCGGGTCCTGGCCACCTACGGCGACCTGGACACGCTCCCCGACGACGTCCGCACCACGGCCCTGCCGCCCGCCATGCCCGGCCGGGACCACTGCCTCGGCGCGGCCGACGGCGACGCCCCGATCCCCGGCAGCTCCGCCATCACCGAGCGCCTCGACATCAAGCTCGACCCGGCCACCGTCGGCTGGGCGATCGGCGCCCCTTCCGGCAAGGGCGAGATGCGCGGCTGGTTCGGCCTGGCCGACGGCCGTGACCCGGACCCGCTGTCGCTGCTGCTCACCGTGGACGCCCTGCCGCCGACCTCGTTCGAGCTGGGCCTGACCGGCTGGACCCCCACCGTCGAGCTGACCACCCATATCCGCTGCCGCCCCGCGCCCGGCCCGCTGCGCGTCGCCATCACCACCCGGAACCTCGCGGGCGGCTTCCTGGAGGAGGACGCCGAGGTCTGGGACAGTGCCGACCGCCTCGTCGCCCAGTCCCGCCAGCTCGCCAAGGCCCCGCGCACCGCGTAGCCGCCCCGGGGGTGCCGCCCCACCTTCGGACCTGCCGAGCGCCTCGACGTTCCCGTACGCATCATCTGCCGGGGCGTCGGGGCGCTTTCGGCTGTCCGGTGTCCGCGAGGTCGGGTGCGGTGGTGGTCATGTACGTGTCCCTTCCGGTGTGCAGGGCGCCGGCCGGTCGGCCGGTGGGTCCGGGCGGCTCCTCGGTGGATGACGGTGCGGTGCGGTCGAGCGGAGCGCCGTGGCCGCGAGATGCCCGGCGTGCGGCAACGGAACGTTGCGGCCGGTGCGGGGGCCCCGATGAGCCTTCTGCCGGCCCAACTCTGTGGTCGATACGGGAGAGCTTTGGGCACCGGCAACTCATGTCAAGAAGCGTCGGGGGAGGGTGAAGTCGGCCCCTGCCCGTGGGGCCTTCCGGTGAACAGGGCGATCAGCCGGTCCTCCTGGGGCCGGACGTCGTGAGCCGGAAGCGGGTCAGGTGCGGGCGATGCCGTCCGGCGCCGCCTCGTCCAGCCAGTGCGCCCGGCCGATGGTGACCAGCCGCAGGCGTCGCCGGGCCACCCGGACGGCCTCAGCCTCGCCCTCCGGCCCGGCCTCCAGCAGGGTCGACGCGGTGATCACCATGTGGTCCACATAGAGGCCGCCGAGCATCAGCAGATCCTCCTCGCTCCAGCCCGCGGACCCCGGCTCCTGGCCGAGCGCGCACGCCACCTCCTCGGCGAACCGCCGCAGCTGCGCCGCGATCGCCGCGCGCACCGCGCCGACCCCGCCGTGCTGCTCACGCGCGATGAACCGGAAGTGGGCGGGCTGCGCGCCGACATGGCGCGCTATCACCGCCACACTGCGGTCCAGCCGCTCCTCGCTGTCGCCCGTCTCCGCGAGCACCGCGGCGATCAGCCCGTGCAGGCTGCCCAGCGTCTCCTCCACCAGGGCGACGCCGAGCGCGGCGGTGTCCTCGAAGTGCCGGTAGAAGGCCGTCGGCGTGACCCCGGCGGCCCGGGTCACCTCCCGCAGCCCCAGGCTGCTCAGACTCTGGTGCTCCAGGAGGGCGAGCGCCGCGTCCAGGAGGGCCCGGCGCGTCCTGAGCTTCTGGGTCTGGCGGATTCCGGCGGGAGTGTGACTCATGCCATTCAGTAAACAACCGTTCTCCGAGATGAGGGAAGAGTGCCGGGTTTAGACTTTGGAGTCAGTGAACACTCGTACTCCGAACGGCTTTCGTCGTCGCACAGAGAGGTTCCGCCGTGCTCGTCCTCGTCGCCGCGCTGCTCCTGCTGGGAATCCTCCTCGGGGCGGTCGCCCACATCCCGCTGCCGCTGACGCTGGCCGCGGCGGCCGTGATCGGCTGCTGGCTGCTGATCTTCGCCGTACGCGAGCGCGCATCGCGCCGTACCCGCTGACCCGCCGTACGTACCGACTCACCGCACCCGCACCCGCCGAGCCTGCCGTTTCCCGGACCGATCCGAAGGAGCTCGCACCATGACCCTCACCCTCATCGACCGCACCCGCCGCACGGACGCCGCCCCCGGCAAGGATGACGTCGACGCGGGTGCGGCGCCGGAGAAGACCGCCGACGCCGCTCCGCGCCGGGCCCTCGGCCGTGAGGCGGACGGTCTCGCCGTCGCCTCGTTCGTCCTCGGCCTCGTCGGGCTGCTGGTCTTCAACATCGTGCTCGGTCCCATGGCGATCGTGATGGCGCTGCTGGCCCTGACCCGCCACACCCGCCGCCGGGGACGCGCCTTCCTCGGCCTCGCCCTGGGCGCCGCCGACCTCGCCGTGCTGGCCGCCCTGGTCACCGCCAACGGCACCGTCGCCTGGAGCATCGGCGGCTGACGCACCCCCCGAAGCGGTCCCGCGAGCCGCTCTCCCCGTTCCGGATCGGGCTTGGGGCCGGGGCTCCGACCGGCCGGTGGACCGGTCCGCCGCACCCCGCGCGGGTGTGCTCTGGGTCCAGGCCGTGACGCGCCCGGCGTGCGCCCCGCCCCGGGCTCGTAGAATCGGCCCCACCATGGCTTACCTCGACCACGCCGCGACCACCCCGATGCTTCCCGAAGCGATCGGGGCGATGACCGCCCAGCTCTCCGTCACCGGCAACGCGTCCTCGCTGCACGCCGCCGGACGCCGGGCCCGCCGCACCGTCGAGGAGTCCAGAGAAGCCCTCGCCGACTCCCTCGGTGCCCGCCCCAGCGAGGTGGTGTTCACCTCCGGCGGCACGGAGGCGGACAACCTCGCCGTCAAGGGCCTCTACTGGTCCCGCCGCGACGCCGACCCCCGCCGCACCCGGGTCCTCGCCGGCCCCGTCGAACACCACGCCGTCCTCGACGCGGTCGACTGGCTCGCCGAACACGAGGGCGCGAACGTCGACTACCTCCCCGTCGACCGCCATGGCCGGGTCCACCCCGAGGACCTGCGCGAGGCGATCCTCCGGAACCCCGACGACATCGCGATGATCACCGTGATGTGGGCCAACAACGAGATCGGCACGATCATGCCGGTACGTGAACTGGCGGCGGTGGCAGCGGAGTTCGGGATCCCGATGCACGCCGACGCGGTCCAGGCCTTCGGTCAGCTGGAGGTCGACTTCGCCCGCTCCGGACTGGCCGCGATGACGGTCAGCGGGCACAAGATCGGCGGCCCGTTCGGCATCGGCGCGCTGCTGCTGGGCCGCGACCACACCCCCGTGCCCGTCCTGCACGGCGGCGGCCAGGAGCGACACGTACGCTCCGGCACCCTGGACGTGCCCGCCGTCGCCTCGTTCGCGATCGCCGGACGGCTGGCGGCCGAACGGCGCGAGGAGTTCGCCCGGCGCGTGGGCGCCCTGCGCGACGAGCTCGTGACCGCCGTGCGTCTGGCCGTGCCGGACGCCGTGCTCGGCGGCGACCCGGACCCGGCCGGACGCCTGCCCGCCAACGCCCACTTCAGCTTCCCCGGCTGCGAGGGCGACTCCCTGCTCCTGCTGCTGGACGCGCAGGGCATCGAATGCTCCACCGGCTCCGCCTGCACCGCCGGGATCGCCCAGCCCAGCCACGTACTCCTGGCCACCGGGACCGATCCGGACCTGGCCCGGGGCACCCTGCGCTTCTCGCTCGGCCACACCTCGACCGAGGACGACGTGAAGGCGCTCGCCGAGGCGATCGGCCCGGCGGTCGAGCGGGCGCGGACGGCCGGACTCAGCTGAGACGGGCGCGGACGGCCGGGGTCGGCTGAGACGGGTGCGGACGGCCGGGGTCGGCTGAGACGGGCGTGGAGGACGGCCGGGGGCAGCCGACGAGGCCCGCCGCCGGCTCCGCTACGCCTTCGCCGACGGCGAGGGCGTCGGGCTCGGCGGCGCCGCCGCGGCCCGCCGCACCAGCTCCATGTACCGCTCCCAGTCCCAGTGCGGGCCCGGATCGGTGTGGTCGGTGCCCGGCACCTCCACATGCCCGATGATGTGCTCCCGGTCGATGGGTATGCCGTGCCGCGCGCAGATCGACGCCGTGAGCCGCGCCGACGAGACGTACATCGCCTTCGTGAGGTCCTTGGGCCGGTCCACGAACCCCTCGTGCTCGATGCCGACGGCCCGCTCGTTGTAGGAGCGGTTGCCCGCCTGGTACGCCACGTCCAGCTCGCGGATCATCTGCACCACCCGCCCGTCCTGTCCCACGATGTAGTGCGTCGCGGCCTGGTGGGCGGGGTCCTGGAACACCTTCACCGCGCTGGCGAAGCTGCCCTGGGTGACATGGATGATCACCCGGTCGATGGGGAAGTCGTCGGGCCGGTCCGCGCGCCGCCAGTTCGCCTCCGACGCGGCCACCCAGGTCGCCCCCGCGTAGTCCAGCTCGCCCGGCTTCCGGGGCTTCTCGACGCCGGGGACCTGCCACCACAGGCGCTTCACCCGGTCGCGCGCGAGCACGGCGGCGGTGCCGGCGGCCGCCACCGCGCCCCCGCCGATCAGCAGTGCGCGGCGGCTGACGCCGTCCGCCGGCTTCTTCCGCGAAGGCTTTCCCGATGGCTTTCGCGCAGCCCGGGTGCTCCCGTTGTTCCCCATGTGATCGTCAACGCTTATCCGCGAGCGTTCGGTTCCCGGCGACCCGTACCCTGGAGGGGCTATGACTCAGACTTCCCAGCGCCCTCTGCGTGTCCTCGCCGCGATGTCGGGCGGCGTGGACTCCGCCGTCGCCGCCGCCCGCGCCGTCGAGGCGGGCCACGACGTGACCGGTGTCCACCTCGCCCTGTCCGCGAACCCCCAGTCCTTCCGGACCGGGGCGCGCGGCTGTTGCACCATCGAGGACTCGCGGGACGCCCGCCGCGCGGCCGACGTCATCGGTATCCCGTTCTACGTCTGGGACCTGGCGGAACGCTTCCGCGAGGACGTGGTGGAGGACTTCGTCGCGGAGTACGAGGCCGGGCGCACGCCCAACCCCTGTCTGCGCTGCAACGAGAAGATCAAGTTCGCCGCCCTGCTCGACAAGGCCCTCGCCCTCGGCTTCGACGCCGTCTGCACCGGCCACTACGCCACGGTCGTGCTCACCGAGGACGGCAGCCGCGAGCTGCACCGCGCATCCGACATGGCCAAGGACCAGAGCTATGTACTCGGCGTCCTGGACGAGAAGCAGCTCGCCCACGCCATGTTCCCGCTCGGCGACACCCTCACCACCAAGGACGAGATCCGCGCCGAGGCCGAGCGCCGGGGCCTGGCCGTCGCCAAGAAGCCCGACAGCCACGACATCTGCTTCATCGCCGACGGCGACACCCAGGGCTTCCTGGCGAACCGCCTCGGCGGCCCGGCCGAGGGCGACATCCTCGACGAGTCGGGTGCGAAGCTGGGCACCCATGAGGGCGCGTTCGGCTTCACCATCGGCCAGCGCAAGGGCCTGAAGATCGGCCACCCGGCCCCCGACGGCAAGCCGCGCTACGTCCTCGACATCTCCCCGGTGAACAACACCGTCACCGTCGGACCCGTCGAGGCCCTGGACGTCACCGCCCTGACCGCGATCAAGCCCCGCTGGTGCGGAACGCCCCCGTCCGGCCCGGGTACGTACACCGCCCAGCTCCGCGCCCACGGCGGCGAGACCGAGGTCACCGCCGAGCTCGTCGACGGCTCCGAGCTGAACGTCACCTTCACCGAGCCGGTCCGGGGCGTCGCCCCCGGGCAGGCGGTCGTCCTCTACGACGGCACGCGCGTGGTCGGCTCGGCCACCATCGCCACGACGGTCCGCCGCGAGCGGGTGGCGGCGGGCGGCTGAGACCGGCCGCCCTTCGGGCGACGACAACAGTCTGCGGCCAGGCCTAGGACGCCTGGCGGTACGCGTACACGCCCCTCGCGAAGAAATCCGTCAGCACCGGCGCGAGCACCTGGGGCGCCACCTCGCGCATCTGGCCGGTCAGCGTGCGGTGCCGGCCGCGCGGCAGGGCCTCGGCCAGCGTCCGGGTCGCCGCCCGTGCCGGGGCGCTGCTGAAGCCGCCGCAGATCACCAGGGTCCGGGCGGCGACGGCCGAGAACCGCTCGGCGGGGATCGCCCCGTCGCCCAGCAGCGCGTCGTCGTACGCCAGGGTGTGCGCCATCGCCTCCAGCTCCGGCCACACCGGGGCCCGCCGCATCCGGGCGGCCGTCTCCTCGGCGACGCCCGTCATGGACAGGAACAGCTCCACCGCCCCGCCCCGGTCCCCGGCCGCCAGCAGTCGCTGCAACCGGGCCGTGCAGCGGGCCTTGAACCGCAGGCCGGTCGTCCCCGGCGTGTAGGGCGGCTCGTACACGGCGAGCAGTTCCACCGGGAGCCCGGCGGCGGCCGCCTCCAGGGCCAGCGCACCGCCGGAGGACATCCCGAAGACCGACGTGCCCGCCCCGGCCGCACCGACCACGGCGGCCAGGTCCTCGACCTCCCGCGCCACGGTCCAGCGCCCGGTCTCACCGCTGGCGCCCCGGCCCCGCCGGTCGTAGCTGATCACCGTGAAACGCGGTGCGAGCAGAGCGGCCAGCGCCGCGTCGCTCGCAGCCACGCCCAGCGCCCCGCCGACCAGCACCAGCGGCGGCCCTTCGCCCTGGCGGCGGTAGGCGATCGGCGTGCCGTCGGCGGAGAGAATCCTGTCCATGGGAGAGGAGACCGGGGCGGGCCGGGAAACTCATCGCCCGCCCGGAAAAAACTTCCCGGGCGGGCGGATCGGGGTCAGTCCGCCACCGTCTCCGTGGCGTAGAAGCAGAAGTGGTCCTTGATCGCGGCGACTTCGGGCTTCGGGTCCGGGTAGGCCCAGACGAGATCGGCGGCCCCCGGCCGCGACCAGTAGGAGGCGTCGCCCTTGAACGGGCAGTGGGTGGAGGTCTCCGACGGGGTGAGCAGTTCGGCGCGGACGTCCTCGGGCGGCAGGTAGTAGCGGACCGGACAGCCGGTCTCGCGGAGCACGAGCGGGCGGCGGCTCTCGGCCAGCACCTGTCCGTCGTGCACGGCCCGCACGTGCTCGGTGCCCTGCTCGACGGTGATGCGGTGTCCTCGGGTGGCAGTCATGCCTCTTTCAGCGGCGTACGGGGGCGGCTTCTTCCCGGTACGCCGAACCTTCCCCGGAAGGGGGGAGCGCCGGAGGAGGGTCGTACGGTTGCCCCATGAACATCTGCGTCTTCCTCTCCGCCGCCGACCTCGACGACCGCTACACCGTGCCCGCCCGCGAGTTCGCCGAGCTGCTCGGCCGAGGCGGTCACACCCTCGTCTGGGGCGGATCGGACAAGGGGCTGATGAAGGTCGTCGCGGACGGTGTGCAGGCGGCGGGAGGCCGGCTCGTCGGGGTGTCGGTCGAATTCCTCGCCGCGAGCGCCCGTCCGAACGCCGACGAGATGGTCATCGCCCGCGACCTCGCCGAGCGCAAGGCGCTCCTCCTGGAGAAGGCCGACGCCGTGGTGATCATGGTCGGCGGTACGGGGACGCTCGACGAGGCCACCGAGATCCTGGAGCTGAAGAAGCACGGCAAGCACACCAAGCCCGTCGTCCTGCTGAACACGGCGGGCTTCTACGACGGGCTGCGCCAGCAGTTCCAGCGCATGGAGGACGAGGGCTTCCTGCCGCTGCCCCTGACCGACCTCGTCTTCTTCGCCAAGGACGGCGTCGGCGCGCTGGCCTACCTGGAGGAGGCCGCCGGACTCCAGTAGGCGGCCCGGATCCGGGAGCGGCGCTCGCCCACCCGGAGGAGACCGCCCACCTCCGGCAGGAAGCCCGGATCTAGGATCGCCCCATGGCTACCCACCTCATCACCGGCGCCGGTTCCGGCATCGGCGCGGCTGTCGCCCGCCGTCTCCAGGAGCGCGGCGACGACCTCGTCCTGCTCGCCCGCGACGCCGGCCGCGCCAAGGAGTTCGCCGAGCGCCACCCGGGCGCGCGCACGCTCGTCGGCGACCTCGGCAACCCCGACCGGCTGTCCTGGGCGTTCGGCCAGCAGTCCGTGCCCGAGCGGATCGACACCCTGCTGCACATCGCGGGCGTCGTCGAACTCGGCGAAGTCGGGGAGCTCACCCCCAAGGCCTGGCACTTCCAGCTCAACGCCAACCTGGTCGCCCCCGCCGAGATCACCCGCCTCCTCCTCCCGCAGCTCCGCGTCGCCCGGGGCCACGTCCTCTTCGTGAACTCCGGCGCCGGACTCAACGCCCACGCCGGGTGGAGCGCCTACGCCGCGAGCAAGCACGGCCTCAAGGCGCTCGCCGACTCGCTGCGCCACGAGGAACACGGCAACGGGGTGCGCGTCACCTCCGTCTATCCGGGCCGCACCGCCAGCCCCATGCAGGCCAAGGTGCACCAGCAGGAGGGCAAGGAGTACGACGCGGAGCGTTGGATCGACCCCGAGTCGGTGGCCACCACGATCCTCATGGCGATCGACCTGCCGCGCGACGCCGAGGTCAACGACCTCACGGTCCGCCCCGGTCGCTGACGCCCCGCGTACGCGCGGGGCGAGCCGGGGACCGTAGGCTTCCCGGGTGAGCGAGAAGAGCAAGTTCAGCGGGTGCCCGGCGACCGGCATCGGGTCGATGCCCGGGGAAGACGCGAGGGAGGCGGCGAAGACCGTCACCGGCTCCTTCGCCGACGGCCAGGGGATGCCGTATCTGGCCGAACTGCCGGCGCGCGGGCCGGGCGCCGACATGATCGGCCGGAGCGTCGGCCTGCTCGTCGAGATGTACGGGCACCTCCAGCCGAGCGGCTGGCGGATCGGCGACCGGCCCGGGCGCGACACCCGGCGGGCCCGCTCCTGGCTGGGGGAGGACCTGGACGCCCTGGAGGAGTTCACCCAGGGGTACGAGGGGTTGCTCAAGGTCCAGGCCGTCGGGCCCTGGACGCTCGCCGCCGCCCTCGAACTGCGCGGCGGCGAAGCCATGCTGGGCGACGCGGGCGCCTGCCGCGACCTGGCCGGATCCCTGGCCGAGGGGCTCCGCGCCCACCTCGCGGAGGTCCGCCGCCGGATGCCCGGGGCGAGCGTCGTCCTCCAGCTCGACGAACCCTCCCTGACCGCCGTCCTGCTGGGCCGGGTCCGCTCCGCCAGCGGCTACCGCACCTACCGCGCCGTCGACCGCCAGGTCGTCGAGAGCGCCCTGCGCGACGTCCTCGCGGCGGCCGGCGAGGACGGGGCGACGCTCGTCCACTCCTGCGCCCCCGAGGTGCCCGTCGCGCTGCTGCGCCGGGCCGGTGCCGACGGCATCTCGTTCGACTTCTCCTTGCTCACGGAGCGTGAGGAGGAGACGATCGGGGAAGCGGTCGAAGGCGGCACCCAGCTGTTCCTGGGCGTGGTGCCCTCCACCGACGCGGCAACGGGGGCATTGTCGGACCCGGGCGGTAGCGTCATGGGAGTCAGGACGCTGTGGAGCAGGCTGGGGCTGAATCCGGGGACGCTCGCCGAGTCCGTCACGATCACCCCGTCGTGCGGCCTCGCGGGCGCGTCGCCCGCCTACGCCCGTACCGCGCTCGCCCACAGCGCCCGGGCGGCGAGGTCGCTCGCGGACAACCCTGAGTGACGGGGACGACGGGTACACAGGAGGACGGGACGATGGCGGGCGAAGAGCGGGTGGAGCAGGACAGTTCGGTCCCGGCGGACGCGCGCGAGGAGCACGCGCTGCTGGCCGAGCAGATCGAGGAGCACCGCTTCCGGTATTACGTGAAGGACCAGCCGGTCGTCAGCGACGCCGAGTTCGACCGGCTGCTGCGCTCCTTGGAGGCACTGGAGGAGGAGCACCCGGCGCTGCGCACCCCCGACTCCCCGACCCAGAAGGTCGCCGGGCCCTACATCACGGAGTTCACCTCCGTCGAGCACCGCGAGCGGATGCTCTCCCTGGACAACGCCTTCGACGACGAGGAGCTGGCCGCCTGGGCCGACCGCGTCGCCAAGGAGACCGGCACCCCCGACCACCACTTCCTCTGCGAGCTGAAGGTCGACGGCCTCGCCGTCAACCTCACCTACGAGCACGGCCGCCTCACCCGGGCGGCCACCCGTGGCGACGGCCGCACCGGCGAGGACATCACCCCCAACGTCCGGACGATCGCCGAGATCCCGCACCGTCTGAAGGGCGAGGACATTCCGGCGCTCGTCGAGATCCGCGGCGAGGTCTTCTTCCCCATGGAAGGCTTCGAGGAGCTGAACGCCCGGCTGGTCGCCGCCGACGACAAGCCCTTCGCCAACCCGCGCAACGCGGCCGCCGGATCGCTGCGCCAGAAGGACCCCAAGGTCACCGCCACCCGCCCGCTGCACATGGTGGTGCACGGCATCGGCGCCCACGAGGGCCTGAGCATCGACCGCCTCTCCCAGGCCTACGACCTCCTGCACGCCTGGGGCCTGCCCACCGCCCAGCACAACAAGGTCGTCGACTCCCTCGCCGGCGTGCGGGAGTTCATCGCGTACTTCGGCGAGCACCGGCACTCCGTGGAGCACGAGATCGACGGCGTCGTCGTCAAGCTCGACGAGATCCCGCTCCAGGGCCGCCTGGGCTCCACCTCGCGCGCTCCCCGCTGGGCCATCGCCTGGAAGTACGCCCCGGAAGAGGTCAACACCAAGCTGGTCAACATCCGCGTCGGCGTCGGCCGCACCGGCCGCGTCACCCCGTACGCCCAGGTCGACCCCGTCGAAGTGGCGGGTTCCGAGGTCGAGTTCGCCACCCTGCACAACCAGAACGTGGTCAAGGCCAAGGGCGTCCTCATCGGGGACACCGTGGTCCTGCGGAAGGCGGGCGACGTCATCCCGGAGATCCTCGGCCCCGTCGTCGATCTGCGCGACGGCACCGAGAAGCCCTTCGAGATGCCGACCCACTGCCCCGAGTGCGGGACGGAGCTGCGCCCGATGAAGGAGGGCGACATCGACCTCCGCTGCCCCAACGCCCGCACCTGCCCCGCCCAGTTGCGCGAGCGTGTCTTCTACCTCGCCGGGCGCAAGAGCCTCGACATCGACCACTTCGGCTATGTGGCCGCCGCCGCTCTGACCCGCCCGCTGGAGCCCGCCGAGCCCGTCCTGAAGGACGAGAGCGATCTGTTCTCGCTCACCATCGAGCAACTGCTGCCGATTCGGGCGTACGTCCTGGACCAGGACAGCGGGCTGCCCAAGCGCGACCCGAAGACCGGCGAGGAGAAGATCGCGACGGTCTTCGCCAACCAGCAGGGCGAACCGAAGAAGAACGCGGTGGCCATGCTGGAGGGCATCGCCGCCGCCAAGGAGGCCCCCCTCGCCCGGATCCTCACCGGGCTCTCCATCCGCCATGTCGGCCCGGTCGCCGCCCAGGAGCTGGCCCGTCAGTTCCGCTCCGTCGACCGGATCGACGAGGCGACCGAGGAGGAGCTGGCCGCCGCCGACGGCGTCGGGCCGACCATCGCCGCCTCGGTCAAGCAGTGGTTCGCCGAGGACTGGCACCGCGAGATCCTGCGCAAGTGGCGCGAGGCCGGGGTGCGGATGGCCGACGAGGGCTCCGACGAGGACGAGGGCCCCCGTCCCCTCGAAGGACTCACCGTCGTCGTCACCGGCACCCTCGCGGGCCACACCCGCGACGGCGCCAAGGAAGCACTCCAGGCCCGCGGCGCCAAGGTCACCGGCTCGGTCTCCAAGAAGACCGCGTTCGTGGTCGTCGGCGACAACCCCGGCTCCAAGTACGACAAGGCGATGCAGCTCAAGGTCCCCGTGCTCGACGAGGACGGATTCGCGATCCTGCTCGAAGGCGGACCCGAACGCGCCAGGGAGGCCGCCCTGTCCGTCCCGGAAGCCGCGCCCGGGGCCGCCTCGGAGGAGAGCGGCTCATAAACGGGGAGTGACCGTCCGCCGGGGCGCCGTTCGCTTCCCGTTTCCCGGATCGAGACGCCTTCGAGACGATGCCCCGGCGTGGCGCGCTCCGTGCGGGGAAGGAAACGGGGCAGAGGGGTGAAGAAGGGCCGGTCGCTCCCCGAATGGCCCTGCCGTAACACCCGTTCGGGTCAATAGCAGATGGTGACGGGTGGTCGGTTCGCATTCGGGCAAGAGCTGTAGAGCGCTGCCCCTGGAAGCCTTTCGCGGCCTACTGTTGAGAGGCGCGCCCGCCGTGCACGGCCCTCGACCGGGCCGTGGTGCCACGGAAGCGGGCGCCACCGAGGGTCATCGGCACCGCCGGCTGTGAGAGGGACGGAATGAAACCGACCGAGAGCGCCGCCCCGGTGTCGCGGCTGCAAGGTTTCGTCGGCCTTACGCCCCCGGTGGGCGCCGCCGTCGTGGGGATCGCCGCGTTACTGCTGGCGGTCGGGTCCTACCGGACCGTCCAGCAGGGCCACGCGCTCTTCCCGGACGGCGTGGTGGGCTGGTCCCTCGCCGTGCTCACCGGGATCATCGTCGGCCATCTGGTGGCTCTCGGCCGCGACCGGTGGTGGGGCGGCACCGGCTCCGGCGCCGCCCTCACCCTCGCCGTGCTCCTGCTGTACGGCTGGCTGCCCGCCGTCCTGGTCAGCCTCGCCGTCGTCGTGCTCGTCGGGACCGCCCGCCGGCACCGCTGGTGGCAGGGGCTGCTGCACGGCGGGGTCGACATGCTCGGCATCGGCGCGGCGGCGCTGGTGCTGGCCGCGTTCGGCGTGGCCCCCACCGTCGAGGAGCCCTGGCGGCCACTCGACTGGGGCATCGCGGCCGTCCCGGAACTGCTCCTCACCGCGTCGACATACCTGCTCGTCACCCGGGTCCTCCTGTGGTACGCCCAGGCCCCGCACAACGGCGGGCTGCCCACCATCGCCCGGACGGCGATGCTGCGACAGGGACTCGTCGCCGTCGCGCTCCTCGGGCTCGCCCCGCTGATCTGCGCCGTCGCGATGTCCATGCCCATACTGCTGCCGCTCTTCGCGGTGCCGCTGATCGCCCTGGACTCCACCCTCTGGATCGCCCGCGCCCGCGCCGAGGAGCAGCTGCGCGACCCGCTGACCGGGCTGCCCAACCGCCAGTGGCTGCTGGAGCGGACCTGGTCGGCGCTGGAGGACGCGGAGTCCATCGGCACCCGCTCCGCACTGGTCCTCATCGACCTGGACCGCTTCCGCGCGGTCAACGACACCCTCGGCCACCTGGCCGGGGACCGGCTGCTGCTCCAGATAGCGGAGCGCCTGCGGCTCGCCCTGCCGCGCGGGGCGGAGGCGGCCCGGCTCGGCGGCGACGAGTTCGCCGTCCTGCTTCCGCACACCGACTCCACCACCAGCGCCCAGCAGGTCGCCCGCCGTCTCGTCGCCGAGCTGTCCTCGCCGCTCGACCTCGACGGGCTGACCCTCGTGCTGGAGGCCAGTGCCGGGGTCGCCGTCTACCCCGACCACGCCCTGGACGCCGAGGGGCTGCTGCGCCGGGCGGACGTCGCGATGTACCAGGCCAAGCGGGACCGCACGGGCGTGGAGGTCTACGAGTCCAAGCGGGACAGCAACACCCCCGACCGGCTCGGTCTCCTCGGCGATCTGCGCCGGGCGCTGGACGCCGGCGAGGTCGAGCTGCACTACCAGCCCAAGGTCCGCTTCGACGGACAGGTCGCGGGCCTGGAGGCGCTGGTGCGCTGGGTGCACCCGGAGCGCGGCCGGGTCCCCCCGGACGAGTTCATCGCCATCGCCGAGTCCTCCGGGCTGATGCCGCACCTCACGGAGTACGTCCTGGAGACGGCGCTCGCCCAGGTCGCCCGCTGGCGGGCCCAGGGCCTGTGCGTGCCCGTCGCGGTCAACGTCTCCCCGCGCGACGTCCACACCCCCGGCTTCGCCGGAGGCGTCGCGGCCCGCCTCGCCCGCCACGGCGTGCCCGCGGGAGCGCTCCAACTGGAGATCACCGAGCATGTGCTGCTGGAGGACCCGCAGCGCGCCGCCGACACCCTGGCCGGGCTCACCGCGCACGGCGTGAAGATGTCGCTGGACGACTTCGGCACCGGCTACTCATCGCTGGTCCACCTGCGCCGGCTCCCGGTCAGCGAGCTGAAGATCGACCGTTCCTTCGTGGCCCGGCTGGCCGTCGACCACGAGGACGCGGAGATCGTCCGCTGCACCATCGACCTGGCCCACTCGCTCGGCCTGGTGGTCGTCGCCGAGGGCGTCGAGGACGACACGACCTGGGAGCGGCTGCGGGATCTGCGGTGCGACGCGGTGCAGGGCTGGCTGGTGGCGGCCGCGATGCCGCCGCAGGAGACCACGGCCTGGCTGCGGGCGCGCGGCGAGCACGGCTGGCGCAGGCCCGCCGAGCTGAAGGCCCAGGCGGCCGCCGCCGCGGGGTCGGCCACCGCATCGGCGACCGGCTCGATGAACGGGTCGCTCAACGGCGCGGTGAACGGCGCGGTGAACAGCACCGCGGAGACCGACACCCCCTGAAGATCCCGGGGAGTGGAGCCCGCACGGGCGCAGCCCGCTCGGGCCGGGGCACCCGTCCCCCCGAGACCCCATAGGATTAGGGGGCCGGTGGCACATTTCCACCTGCCACAACCACACACCAACCCCTGAGGATCGCTGCATGCCTGGCATCACGCGCGAGGAGGTCGCCCACCTCGCCCGGCTGGCGCGTCTGGAGCTGAAGGGCGAAGAGCTCGATCACTTCGCCGGTCAGCTCGACGACATCATCGGCGCGGTCGCCCGCGTCTCCGAGGTCGCCGACCAAGACGTACCGCCGACCTCCCACCCGCTGCCGCTGACCAACGTCATGCGCGCGGACGAGGTCCGTCCGTCGCTCACCCCCGCGCAGGCGCTCTCCGGCGCCCCGGCCCAGGAGCAGCAGCGTTTCAAGGTGCCGCAGATCCTGGGGGAGGACTAACCGCCATGACGGACATCATCAAGCTCACCGCGGCCGAGATCGCCGCGAAGATCGCCTCCGGCGAGCTGACCGCCGTCGAGGTCACCGAGGCGCACCTCGCCCGGATCGACGCCGTCGACGAGAAGGTCCACGCCTTCCTGCACATCGACCGCGAAGGCGCGCTCGCCCAGGCCCGTGCCGTGGACGCCAAGCGCGAGGCGGGCGAGAAGCTCGGCCCGCTGGCCGGCGTCCCGCTCGCGCTGAAGGACATCTTCACCACCAAGGACATGCCGACTACCGTCGGTTCCAGGATCCTCGAAGGCTGGGTACCGCCGTACGACGCCACGCTCACGCAGAAGCTGCGCGACGCCGACGTCGTCATCCTCGGCAAGACCAACATGGACGAGTTCGCCATGGGGTCCTCCACCGAGAACAGCGCCTACGGCCCCACCGGCAACCCCTGGGACCTCACCCGGATCCCCGGCGGCTCCGGCGGCGGCTCCTCCGCCGCCCTCGCCTCCTACGAGGCCCCGCTCGCCATCGGCACGGACACCGGCGGCTCCATCCGCCAGCCCGCCGCCGTCACCGGCACCGTCGGCGTCAAGCCCACCTACGGCGGCGTCTCCCGCTACGGCATGGTCGCCTTCTCGTCCTCCCTCGACCAGGGCGGGCCCTGCGCCCGCACGGTCCTGGACGCGGCGCTGCTCCACGAGGCCATCGCCGGGCACGACCCGCTGGACTCCACGTCCATCGACGCCCCGGTCCCGCCGGTCGTCGAGGCCGCGCGCAACGGCTCCGTCCAGGGCATGCGCGTCGGCGTCGTCAAGCAGTTCCGCGGCGAGGGCTACCAGGCCGGTGTCCTCCAGCGCTTCGACGAGTCGGTCGAGCTGCTGAAGTCGCTGGGCGCCACGATCGTCGAGCTGGACTGCCCGTCCTTCGACCTGGCGCTCTCCGCGTACTACCTGATCGCCCCGTCCGAGTGCTCCTCCAACCTGGCCCGCTTCGACGCCATGCGCTACGGCCTGCGGGTCGGCGACGACGGCACGAAGTCGGCCGAGGAGGTCACCGCCCTCACCCGCGAGGCGGGCTTCGGCGACGAGGTCAAGCGCCGCATCATCCTGGGAACGTACGCGCTCAGCTCCGGCTACTACGACGCGTACTACGGCTCGGCCCAGAAGGTCCGCACCCTCATCACCCAGGACTTCGAGAAGGCATTCGAGCAGGTCGACGTGATCGTCTCCCCGACGACCCCGACCACCGCCTTCCCGATCGGCGAGCGCGCCGACGACCCGATGGCGATGTACCTCGCGGACCTGTGCACCATCCCCACCAACCTGGCCGGCAACTCCGCCATGTCGCTGCCCTGCGGCCTGGCCCCCGAGGACGGCCTGCCGGTCGGACTGCAGATCATCGCCCCCGCCATGAAGGACGACCGGCTGTACAAGGTCGGATCCGCCGTCGAGGCCGCTTTCGTGGAAAAGTGGGGGCACCCGCTGCTTGAGGAGGCTCCGTCGCTGTGAGTGCCATGGCAAAGAAGGCCAAGAACTTCCAGAAGTCCAAGACGGGCGCGTACATCGCGATCGGCAGTACCGCGTTCGGCGCGATCAGTGTCGTCAAGCAGGCGAAGCTCGCCCGCAACGACAACGACGTGCTGCGGCTCGTCGACGCGGCTGTCTCCGCGGCCGCCATCGTCACCGGACTCGCGATCCTCTATCGCGAACTGAAGCGTCTCGGCGACGACGACGTTCTGCTGGGCTGAGAGGGAAAAGTTTCACCGTGACTGTCACTGACCTGGTGTCGTACGAGGACGCGCTCGCGTCCTACGACCCCGTCATGGGCCTCGAAGTCCATGTCGAGCTCGGCACGAAGACGAAGATGTTCTGCGGCTGCTCCACGGAGCTGAAGCAGGGCGCCAACTCCCAGACCTGCCCGGTCTGCCTCGGACTGCCCGGCGCGCTGCCGGTCGTGAACGAGATCGGTGTGGAGTCGGCCATCAAGATCGGTCTCGCGCTCCACTGCGAGATCGCCGAGTGGTGCCGTTTCGCCCGGAAGAACTACTTCTATCCGGACATGCCGAAGAACTTCCAGACTTCGCAGTACGACGAGCCGATCGCCTTCAACGGCTATCTGGACGTCCAGCTGGAGGACGGCGAGATCTTCCGCGTGGAGATCGAGCGCGCCCACATGGAGGAGGACACCGGCAAGTCGACGCACGTCGGCGGCGCCACCGGCCGTATCCACGGCGCGTCCCACTCCCTGCTCGACTACAACCGGGCCGGTATCCCGCTCATCGAGATCGTCACCAAGCCGATCGAGGGAGCCGGGGCCCGCGCCCCCGAGGTCGCCAAGGCGTACGTCGCCGAGCTGCGCGAGCTGATCAGGGCCCTCGGGGTCTCCGAGGCCCGCATGGAGATGGGCCAGATGCGCTGCGACGTCAACCTGTCGCTGCGCCCCAACGGCACCACCACCTTCGGTACGCGCTCCGAGACGAAGAACGTCAACTCGCTGCGTTCCGTCGAGCGGGCCGCCCGCTTCGAGATCCAGCGGCACGCCGCCGTGCTGTCCTCGGGCGGCACCATCATGCAGGAGACCCGGCACTTCCACGAGGAGGACGGCTCCACCACGGCGGGCCGCATCAAGGACAACGCCGAGGACTACCGCTACTTCCCCGAGCCGGACCTGGTCCCCGTCGCGCCCGCGCGCGACTGGGTCGAGGAACTGCGCAAGGGCCTCCCCGAACTGCCCCGGCTGCGCCGGGCGCGGCTCAAGGAGGAGTGGGGCGTCTCCGAGCACGACATGCAGTCCATCCTCAACGCGGGCGCGGTCGACCTGATCGTCGCCACGATCGAGGCGGGCGCCCCCGCGGACCAGGCCCGCAAGTGGTGGATGGGCGAGCTGGCCCGTAACGCCAACGAGACCGGCCGCGGCCTGGACGAGCTCCCGATCACCCCGGAGCAGGTCGCCCGGGTGGCGGAGCTCGTCGCCCGGGGCGACCTCAACGACAAGCTGGCCCGCCAGGTCATCGAGGGCGTCCTCGCGGGCGAGGGCGACCCGGACACCGTCGTCGAGAAGCGCGGCCTGAAGGTCGTCTCGGACGAGGGCGCGCTGTCCACGGCCGTGGACGAGGCCATCGCGGGCAACGCGGCCATCGCGGACAAGATCCGCGGCGGCAAGGTCGCGGCGGCGGGCGCGCTCGTCGGCGCGGTCATGAAGGCCACCCGCGGCCAGGCGGACGCGGCGCGCGTGCGCGAGTTGATCCTGGAGAAGCTCGGCGTCGAGGGTTGATCACCCGATCGTCCCCGAAGGGGCGGTGCACCCGTACTCACGAACGGGTGCACCGCCCCTTCGGCCGTGATCCGTACGCCGTCGGTGAGCGCCCCTGTACCGCAGAACCTTGAAAGCCCCTGAGAGACCCCCCTGAACACCGTCACCGCCGAGATCGTCTCCTTCGCCCTGCTCCTGGGCGTCCTCGCCTTCGCCGTCCTGCGCCCCCGGGGCCTGCCGGAGGCGACCGTCGCCGTGCCCGCCGCCGTGCTCGTGGTGGCCGTGGGCGCGGTGTCCTGGCCCGAGGCGCGGGAGCAGGCCGGCGAGCTGCTGCCCGTCGTCGGCTTCCTCGCGGCGATCCTCGTGCTGGCCCAGCTCTGTGCGGACGAAGGGCTGTTCCGGGCCGCCGGCGACTGGGTCGCCCGCGCCTGTCACGGGCAGACCCGGCCCCTGCTCGGCGGGGTCTTCGTCGTCGCCTCGCTCATCACCGCCGTCCTCAGCCTGGACGCCACCGTCGTCCTGCTCACCCCGGTCGTCCTCGCCACCGCCGCCCGGGTCGGTGCGCGGCCCCGCCCGTACGTCTACGCCTGCGCGCACCTCGCCAACTCCGCCTCCCTCCTGCTCCCCGTCTCCAACCTCACCAACCTGCTGGCGTTCACCGCGAGCGGTCTCTCCTTCACCCGGTTCGCCGCGCTGATGGCGCTGCCGTGGCTCGCCGCCATCGCCGTCGAGTACGCCGTCTTCCGCCGGGCCTTCCGGGACGACCTGGCCGCCGGGGCGCACGCGCCGGATCCCGAGGCGGAGCGCACGCCGGTCCCCGTCTTCACGCTCGTCGTGCTGGCGCTGACCCTGGCCGGATTCGTCGTGACCTCCTTCGCGGGGGCAGAGCCGCTGTGGGCGGCGCTGGCGGGGGCCCTGGTGCTGGCTGTACGGGCGCTCGCCAAGCGGGAGACCACGCCGCTCGCCGTAGTCCGCTCGGCCAACCCGCTGTTCTGCCTCTTCGTCCTCGCGCTCGGCGTCGTCGTCAAGGCGGTCGTCGACCACGGCCTCGGCGACGGGATCGCCGCCCTGCTGCCGGACGGCGACACCCTGCCCGCCCTCCTCGGCGTCGCTGTGGTCGCGGCCCTGCTCGCCAACCTGATCAACAACCTGCCCGCGATCCTCGCCCTGCTGCCGATCGTCGCCGCCGCGGCGGGGCCCGGACCGCTGCTCGCCGCCCTGATCGGGGTGAACCTCGGGCCGAACCTCACGTACGTCGGATCGCTGGCCACGCTCCTGTGGCGGCGCATCCTGCATGGACACGGAGACGCCCCCGAGCTGGGCCACTTCACCCGGCTGGGGATCGCGACCGTACCGGCGACGCTGCTGGCCTCGACCCTCGCGCTCTGGGGGGCCCTGCACCTCATCGGGGTGTGAGGGAGCCGTCACTTCGGGTTGGACTTTCGGGCCGGACCTCTTGGACGTTCACCACCGGGCCGTGCACAGTCCTTCCCGACGCCACCCGGTCTGACTAGCTTCCCGGCTGTAACCACCGCAACCAGGAGGCTCTCTTGACCACGGACATGTCACGGCGGCGGCTCTTCGCGCTGGGCGGCGGCGCACTCGGCGCCGCTGCGGCCGGATCGTTCCTGCCGCCGTCGCTCCAGGCCGCCATCGCCGCGCAGCCCGCCCACGCGGGGTCCGGCGGCCTCGGGTCGATCAAGCATGTGGTGATCCTGATGCAGGAGAACCGTTCCTTCGACCACTACTTCGGCACCCTGCGGGGCGTACGCGGCTTCGGCGACCGCAACGCCGTCGAGCTGCCCACCGGCGGCACCGTGTTCGAGCAGCCCGGGGCGGCCGGCTCCACCGTGCTGCCCTTCCCGGTGCGCGGCGCGGCCGAGGAGCAGAAGAAGGACCTCCAGTACATCGGCGCCCTGGACCACTCCTGGAGCGGCGGTGCGAAGGCCTGGGGCGGCGGCTGGATGAACGGCTGGATCAGCGCGAAGACCGCGGCCACGATGGCGTACTACGACCGCCGTGACATCCCGCTCCACTACGAGCTGGCCGACACCTTCACCGTCTGCGACGCCTACCACTCCTCCATCCACACCTCCACCAGCCCCAACCGCAACCACCTCTGGAGCGGGAAGACCGGCTTCGAGGCGAACGGGAAACGGGCCGTCGGCAACGACGCGTACAACGAGGGCACCCACCCCGGCTACGACTGGTCCACCTACGCCGAGCGGCTGGAGAAGGCCGGGCGCAGCTGGCGGACGTACACCGAGTGGGAGAACTTCACCGACAACCAGATCGAGTTCTACGCCACCTTCAAGGCGATCGCCCGCAAGGCACTGGCCGAAACCGGCGGCCATACGTACATGGAAGCCTTCTACGCCAAGGTCCGCGGCGCGTCCGAGACCGAGCGCACCCGGCTGATCGGTCTGCTGGACGAGGGCGTCGCCACGCTCACGAAGCACGAGCGCAGCCTGTTCGAGCGGGGGCTGCGCCGGGTCCCCACCGGCACGCTCGCCGACGAGTTCGCCAAGGACGTGGCCGCCGGGACGCTGCCGGAGGTCTCCTATCTGGTCCCCTCGGCGATCGACTCCGAGCACCCGAGCACCTCCTCGCCGGTGCACAGCGCCACCATCGTCTACAAGATCCTGGACGCGCTCGGCAAGCACCCCGACGTCTGGCGGCACACAGCCGTGCTGATCAACTACGACGAGAACGACGGCTTCTTCGACCACGTCCCGCCGCCCGTCGCACCTCCCGAGGTGACCGAGGAGCGCTGGGAGGGCCGCCCGACCGGCCTCGGGATCCGGGTGCCGCTGCTGGTCGTCTCGCCGTGGACCGTCGGCGGTTACGTCTGCTCCGAGGTCTTCGACCACACCTCCGTCATCCGCTTCCTGGAGCGCTGGACCGGCGTGGAGGAGCCCAACATCGGCGACTGGCGGCGCCGCGTCACCGGCGACCTCACCTCGGCCTTCGACTTCACCCGGGCCCGCCGGCAGCCCGCCGTGCAGACGCCCGGGGGGATCCCGCCGTTCGAGGGCCGCTGGCAGCCGAAGCCGCCCGCCGTCCAGCACCTCCCCGAGCAGGAGCCCGGCGTACGCCCGGCGCGCCCGCTGCCCTACCGGCCGGATGCCCAGGCGCGGCGGGCCGACGGCGGGCTGCGGGTGGAGCTGGACAACAGCGGCCGGTCATCGGCGCACTTCGCGCTCTACCCGTACGCGGACGAGTTCCCGGCCCCGCAGCACAAGGACGTCCGGGGCCGCGCGCACTGGACGGTGCCGGTGGCGGGGGAGGCGTACCGCTTCACGGTCACCGGGCCGAACGGGTTCCGGCGCGAGTTCGCCGGACCGGCCGACGGGGGAGCGGAGGTCGCCAGCCGCATCGACCACCGCGACCGCGACATCCACCTCACCCTGCGCAACACCGGCCGCAGGACCCTGACCTTCCTGGTGCGGCCGCTCGGTTACGTCGACGAGGACGACGTACGGGAGTGGACTCGCCGTGTCACGGTCAAGCCGGGCCGCAGCCGGTCGCTGGTGCACTCGGCGGCCGACGCCCACGGCTGGTACGACCTCGACGTCACCGTCGACGGGGAGGACGGCTTCCGGCGGCGGCTCATGGGGCACATCGAGAACGGCCGGGCGAGCGTCTCCGGCTGAGGCGGCAGGGCCTGATCTGTCCCGTATAAGGGGCAGATCAGGCCCTGTGACCATGGCCACGAAACGGACAAACGATCACGATCTGCTGCCAGAGTTGGCGGTCTCAAGGTCATGAGACGTTTACGGGTAGATCACGTTATCTGCGGGTAAAGGTCCACGAACCCGCAGGGAGCTCGTCCGTTGGCTGCCATCGCCCGCTGGTGCATCAGGCACCGTCTCGTCGCCGTTCTCATCTGGCTCGCCGCCCTCGGCGGCACCGCCGCGGCGGCGGGCATCGCCGGTTCGGCGTACTCCAACGACTACGAGGTCCCCGGCACCGAATCCGGCCGGGCCACCGAGCTGCTCTCCCGCGGCTTCACCGACCTCGGCGGCGACACCGACACCGTCGTCTGGCACACCACCGACTCCACGGTCCAAGCCGCCGACGTCGAACAGACCATGACCCGCACGCTCCACGCGATCGAGGACCTGCCGGGCGTCGGCGCGGTCACCGGCCCCTACGGCGCCGCGGGCCCCGGCCAGATCAGCCAGGACGGCCACACCGCCTACGCCACGGTCACCTTCGACCGCCCCGCCGACGAGATCCCCGCCTCCCAGGCGCAGGCCCTCGTCGACACCGCGAAGGCCGCCGAGGCCGACGGACTCCAGGTCGAGCTGGGCGGCACCGCGGTCGCCCTCACCGAAGCGCCCGCCGTCCACTTCGCCGAGGGCATCGGCGTGATCGTCGCGGCCGTCGTGCTCTTCCTCGCCTTCGGCTCGCTGGCCGCCAGCCTGCTGCCCATCGCCACGGCCCTGGTCTCCGTGGGCACCGCCTACGCGGGCACCGTCCTGCTCGGCCACCTGATGACCGTGGCCGACTTCGCCCCGATGCTCGGCATGCTCATCGGGCTCGGCGTGGGCATCGACTACGCCCTGTTCATCGTCACCCGGCACCGCAGAGGACTCCGGCGCGGCATGTCCGTGCCCGAAGCGGCCCAGAACGCCGTCGCGACCACCGGCCGCGCCGTCGTCTTCGCCGGGGTCACCGTCTGCATCGCCCTGCTCGGCATGCTGATCCTGCGGCTCGACTTCCTCAACGGCGTCGCCATCGCCGCCTCGCTCACGGTCGTCCTCACCGTGCTGGCCTCCGTGACCCTGCTGCCCGCCCTGCTCTCCCTCATCGGGATGCGCGCGCTCAGCCGCCGCGAACGCCGGCAGCTCGCCGAACACGGACCGCGCCCCGAACTGCCCACCGGCTTCGCCGCCCGCTGGTCCGCCTTCGTCGAGCGCCACCCCAAGCTCCTCGGCGGGGTCGCGGCCGTCGTCATGCTCGTGCTCGCCCTGCCCGCCCTCGGCCTCCACCTGGGCACATCGGACCAGGGCAACAACCCGGCCACCGCCACCACCCGGCAGGCCTACGACCTTCTCGCCGACGGCTTCGGGCCCGGCGTCAACGGCCCCCTCACCATCGCCGCCCAGCTCGACGGCGCGGACGACCGGCTCGCCCTGGACTCGCTGCCCGAGAAGCTGCGCACCACCGAAGGCGTCGCGTCCGTCAGCCCGGTCACGTACAACAGCGGCGGCGACACCGCCTTCCTCACCGTCGTCCCCGCCTCCTCGCCCCAGTCGCAGGAGACCAGCGAACTGGTCGACCGGATCCGGGGCGACGTGCTGCCGCCGGTCCAGGACAACACCTCGCTGGAGGCCCATGTCGGCGGGGTGACGGCGAGCTACGACGACTTCGCCGAGATCATCGTCGGGAAGCTGCCGCTGTTCGTCGGGGTCGTCATCGGGCTCGGCTGCCTGCTCCTGCTCCTGGCCTTCCGGTCCATCGGCATCCCGATCAAGGCCGCCGTGATGAACGTGGCCGCCGTCGCCTCCTCCTTCGGCGTCGTCGTGGCCGTCTTCCAGTGGGGCTGGGGAAGCGAACTGCTGGGCCTCGGCAGCGCGGGGCCCGTCGAACCCTTCCTCCCCGTGATCATGGTCTCGGTCCTCTTCGGCCTCTCCATGGACTACCAGGTCTTCCTGGTGGGCCGGATGTACGAGGAGTGGCTGGAGACCGGCGACAACCGGCGTTCCGTACGGGTCGGCCTCGCCGAGACCGGCCGGGTGATCAACTCCGCCGCCGTGATCATGATCTCCGTCTTCCTCGCCTTCGTGCTCAGCGGCGACCGGGTCATCGCCATGTTCGGCATCGCGCTCGCCACCGCCGTCGCTCTGGACGCCTTCGTCCTGCGCACCCTGCTGGTGCCCGCCCTCATGCACATGCTCGGCGGGGCGAACTGGTGGCTGCCCGGCTGGCTGGAGAAGCGGCTGCCCCGGATCTCCATCGAGCCGCCCGACTGCGTACCGCTCCATGCGAAGATCCCGGGGGCGCGCGCCACCGAGGAGGGTGTCGCGCAGACGGAGGAGGAACACGATGTTCGCCATATCCCTGGGTGACGACAAGGCGGAACTGCGCCCGCTGGAGGTCTGGCAGGACGAGGAGTTCCTCGCCCACATGGACCGGGCCCGCGAGCTGGTCGACCCCTGGATCCCCTTCGCCTCCTTCGCCACGGACCGGGACTCGGCTCGCGCCCTGCTCCAGCGGTACGCGGAGAAGCAGGCGGCGGACACCGGGCGGCTGTACGGGATCTGGCTGGACGGCACCCTCGTCGGCGGCGTGCTCTTCCGGATCTTCGACACGGCGTCCGGCAACTGCGAGATCGGCGTCTGGCTGGAGCCCGCCGCCCAGGGCCGCGGCCTGATCACCCGCGCCGCAGAGCGTCTGATCGACTGGGCGGTGTACGAGCGCGGCATGCACCGCGTCGAGTGGGACGCCTCCGCCGCGAACACCAAGTCGATCGCGGTCGCGAAGCGGCTGGGCATGACCCGCGACGGGGTGATCCGGCAGAACTACCTCTACCGGGGCGTACGCCACGACTCCGAGATCTGGTCGGTCCTCGCCCCGGAGTGGAAGGCCCGTACGGGGCGCTGAGCCCCGGCGCACGCCCGGCGTTAAGGGGGCTCTCATCCGGGCCCCCTAGCGTGCGCGCATGAACACCACCCCCTCCAAGACGACCAACCCCGACGAGACGGCCGCCGCGGAGGACGCGGCGGCCAAGGACGTCCTGGCGAAGGACACCACCGGTACGCCGTCCGAGGCGGACGGCTCCACCGGGGCCCCCGACGGCCTCGCCGGGCAGCCCGAGGACGACGCGGACGACGCCGTCCAGGACGAGGAGCTGGAGCCCGACCCCTTCGAGACGGCCCGGCACGGCGTCGGCGCGGGCGCGGCGGCCGTCGTCTCCGCCGCCCTCGGCGTCGTCGCCCTGACCGGCGCGTGGACCGGCCGGGTCGCCGCCGAGCGCGAGACGCTCATCGGCCAGATCAAGACCTCCGGCGGCGGCAGCGCGGCCCAGCAGATCTCGGAGATCTACGGGGACGCCTGGCACACCACCGCCCTGGTCAACGGCGTCTTCGCCGTGCTGGCCCTGCTCGTCGGCGTCGTCGTCCTGGTCCGCCCCGCCTTCGGCGCCCCCGCCGACCGGCCGCAGCCCGCCTGGGTCCGCGCGGTCGCCCTGGCCGGTGTCGCCCTCGGCGTCCTCGGTGTGCTGATCTCCGCGGCCATGTACGTCGACCTCTTCGCCTCCCTGCCCAGCGCGGGCACCCCGGCCGGCGGCTGACCGGGCCGACCACCCGCGTAAGGCGGACGGGCCCACCTCCTAAGGCCCCCGCCCACCCCTCGGGCACGGGGCGAGCCCGCCTAAGGCCCCCACCGCCGCGAAGATGCGGAACTCGCCCGATGCCCCACCCCCACCTGGCCGACGACAGTGGACACACAGCGGACACGGGGCTCCGGCCGACCGGTCGGGCCCCTCCGGTCCGCTGCCACGACCAGGAATCAGGGGAACGCCGTGTACGAGTACGAGATCTACCGCTCCACCTCCGCCGAGCTGATCCGCCGGGCCGCCGCCGAGCGCGAGCTCGGCCGGGTCCGCCGTGCCCGCCGGGCCGCCCGCCGTACCGGACGCCAGGATCCGGAGGGGAAGGTGAGGCAGGGCGACCGCGGCCGCTTCGCCCCGGCCGCCTGACGGTGGACCGGCCCGGGACGACTCCCGTGCCGGACTCCGGTCCCGCCGCCGCACCTTCCCCACCGGGCGCGGCGGGCGGGGGCCGTACGGCGAGCGTGATCACCTCGCGCGAAAAGACTCCCGCCGTCTCGTACGCGTATGCGATGCTCAGCGGCGTGGAGACCAGGTCAGTCAGCCCCGTGTTCGTCGGGCGCGCCGAGGAGCTCGCCTCGCTCACCGGGGCGCTCGCGCGGGCCGCTTCCGGCGATCCGCAGGCGCTGCTGATCGGCGGCGAGGCGGGCGTCGGCAAGACCCGTCTGGTCGAGCAGTTCGTCTCGGCGGCCGAGCGGCGGGACGCCGTGGTCGCCGTCGGGTCCTGCGTCGAGATCGGGGCCGACGGGCTGCCGTTCGCCCCCTTCCCGACCGCCCTGCGGGCCCTGCGCCGGGCCCTGCCCGAGGAGATGGCCGCCGCCTGCGCCGGAAAGGAGGGCGAGCTGGCCCGCCTCCTGCCCGAACTGGGCGAGGCCCGCCGGGACGCCACCGACGAGCACAGCATCGCCCGCCTCTTCGAACTCACCGCACGCCTGCTGGAGCAGATCTCCGCCGACCGCCCGGTCGTCCTCGTCCTGGAGGACCTGCACTGGGCCGACGCCTCCACCCGGCATCTGCTCGCCTATCTCTTCCGCACCCTCAGCAGCGGCCGCCTGATGGTCGTCGGCACCTACCGTGCCGACGACATCCACCGCCGCCACCCCCTGCGCCCCCTCCTCGCCGAACTGGACCGGCTGCGCACCGTCGCCCGCGTCGAACTCGACCGGTTCAGCCACGACGAGGTCGGCCGCCAGCTCGCCGGCATCCTCGCCGAGATCCCCGAGGCCGCACTCGTCGACGAGATCTTCGAACGCTCCGACGGCAACGCCTTCTTCGTCGAGGAGCTGGCAGGCTCCCTGGCGTGCTGCGGCGACGGCTCCGGGCTCTCCGAATCGCTCCGCGACCTCCTCCTCGTCCGCGTGGAGGCACTCCCCGAACACGCTCAGCGGATCGCCAGGATCGTCGCCGAGGGCGGCTCCTTCGTCGAACACGAACTGCTGGCCGCCGTCGCCGGGCTCGGCGAGGACGAACTCGACGAGGCCCTGCGCGCGGCCGTCGGCGCCAACCTGCTGCAGCCCGCGCCCGACAACGACGGCTACCGCTTCCGGCACTCCCTGGTCCGCGAGGCCGTCAGCGACGACCTGCTGCCCGGCGAACGCACCCGCGTCAACCGCCGGTACGCCGAAGCCCTGGAGGCCGACCCCTCGCTCGTCCGCGACGACGAACGGGCCACCCGCCTCGCCAGCTACTGGTACTACGCCCACGACGCGGCCAAAGCCCTGCCCGCCGTACTCCGGGCCGCCGTCGAGGCCCGCCGGCGCTACGCCTACTCCGAGCAACTGCGGCTCCTGGAGCGGGCGATGGAGCTCTGGGACGACGTCCCCGGTGAAGTCCTCGCCACCCTGCGCCCCTTCGACTACGCCGAGGTCTACCCGGCCTCCGCCTGCGACCCGGAGAACACGCCGCTGCGCTACCTCGACGTGATGGCCGAGGCTACCGTCGCCGCCCACTTCGGCGGCGACCGCAAGCGCGCCCTGGCCATCTCCAAGAAGGCCATGCGGGTCCTGGCCGCCGAGGCCGACCCGCTGCGCGAGGCATGGTTCCTCGTGCAGCGCAGCCGCCTCGTGCAGGGGCTCGACAAGGGGGACGGCTGGGAGGAGCTGGCCGCCGCCCAGGAGCTGGTGCGCGGACTGCCGCCGTCGTCGGTGCAGGCCGATGTCCTGACGAACGTGGCCAGTTGGAAGGCGCTCCACCAGCCGGGACCGCAGGCGCTCGCGGACAGCGACCGCGCCGTGGAGTACGCCCGGCTCGTCGGCGACGAGTACATCGAGCTGCACGCCCGCCTCACCCGCGGCTGGCTCGTCGCGGACGCGGGCGGCGTCGAGGAGGGCCTCGCCGAGATGTACGCGGTCCGGGACCGCGCCGAACAGCTGCACCTGATGAACCTCCTCGGCCGGGTCAGCGTCAACCTGCCCTCCTCGCTGGAGGCGATGGGCCGTTCGCTGGAGGCCGTCGCCGCCGCCGACCACGGCATCGAGATCTGCCACAGCCACGGTCTGGCCGACTCCGGGGCCTGGGTGTACGCCAACCAGTCCCAGTCCCTGTTCTCCCTCGGGCACTGGGCCCAGAGCGAGAGTGCCGCCGCTTCCGCCGCCCGCCTGGCGCTGGGCCCCCGGGCCAAGGGCCTCGCCGCGCTGCGCCGTACCGAACTGGCCGTCGCCCGAGGGGAGTCGGCCGAGGCGGAGGAGCAGCTCGCCCTGGTCCGCAGGCACTTCGGGCACCGCGACCCGCAGCACCAGCACGTGATCGACCCCGGGCGGCACGGCATGGTGCTGGCCGCCTCCCAGGGCAGGCTCGCCGAGGCGCGGACCGCGTTCGAGGAGCTGGCCAGGGGCGGCTTCCCGCCCGGCACCCAGCGCTACGCCCTGCCGCTGCTCCAGGCCGCCGCCATGATCGAGGCGGACGCCCGCGGACTGCCCGCCGCCGAACCGGACCGTCCGGAGCTGCTCGCCCTGATCCGTCGGTGCGTGAAGGGCCTCCCGATGCTCGTTCCCGTATGGCAGGCCTACGGCGTCTTCATCGAGGCGGAGCTGGCCCGTGCGGAGGGCACGGACACCCCCGACCACTGGGCCCGCGCCGCCGAGGCCTTCGGCCCGCTGTACCGCCCCTACCAACTGGCCCAGATCCACCGCCGCTGGGCTGAGTCCCTGCTCATCGCCCCCGGCGAGCGGTCCACCGCCACCGCCCTGCTGCACCGCGCCCACACGGCCGCCGGAAGGCTCGGCGCGCGCCCGCTCGCCGAGGCGGTCGAACAGCTCGCCGCCCGAGCCCGCATCACCCTCGACGGCTCCGGCACGGAACCCGGCCCCGACGCCGGGATCCATCCGGCCGTCCTGGCCCCCGTATCCGCCGCCGACGGCACCGACCGGCCGCCGGCCGAGGAGGAGGACCCCGCCATCGCCGCAGTGGCGTCCTTCGGGCTGACCCCGCGCGAGCAGGACGTGCACCGGCTGGTCGCGGCCGGACACACCAACCGGCGGATCGCCGAGGAGCTGTTCATCTCCCCGAAGACCGCGAGCGTCCACGTCTCCAACATCCTGGCCAAGCTGGGCGTCTCCAGCCGAGGCGAGGCAGCCGCCCTCGCCCACCGCCTGAGGCTCTACCCGGTGGCGTAGGGCCTTTCGGGCCCCTTGACGCCGCCGGCTCCCCGGCGGCGGCCCGCTACTCCACCTCGACCTGGAGGACCCTGTCGTCCCCGGGCTTCTTCGTGCCGCGCCCGTCCGTGTTGCTGGTGACCAGCCACAGGCGGTCGCTCCCCGCGCCCACCACCGTGCGCAGGCGGCCGTGCTCCCCCTCCAGGAACGCCTGGGGGTCCGCGAGAGGCTCCCCGGCCTTCTCGCCGGAGAGCGGAATCCGCCACAGCCGCTCACCGCGCAGCCCGGCCATCCAGATCGATCCCTGCGCGTACGCGATCCCGCTGGGGGAGGCCTCCGAGGTCTTCCACTGCGCCACCGGGTCGATGAACCCGTCCTCGCCCTCCTCACCCTCGACCTCGGGCCAGCCGTAGTTCCCGCCGGGCTCGATCAGATTCAGCTCGTCCCAGGTGTTCTGCCCGAACTCGGCGGCCCACAGCCGCTTCTCCGCGTCCCAGGCGAGCCCCTGCACATTGCGGTGGCCGTACGAATACACCACCGAGTCCGCCTCCGGGTTGCCGTGCACGGGCTCGCCGTCGGGGGTCATCCGCAGGATCTTGCCCGCCAGCGACTCCTTGTCCTGGGACAGCCCGGTGTCCCCGGTCTCGCCCGTGCCCGCGTACAGCATCTTGTCCGGACCGAAGGCGATCCGGCCGCCGTTGTGGATGCTGCCCTTGGGGATACCGCGCAGCACGGTGTCCGGGGCGCCGAGCTGCTGTCCCGCCGGGCGCTTCTCGTCGTAACTCATCCGGACGATCCGGTTGTCGGACGTGGTCGTGAAGTAGGCGTACACCAGCTGGTCCGCGCCGAACGTGGACGAGACGGCGAGCCCGAGCAGTCCGCCCTCGCCGGCCGGGGACACCCCGGGCACCGAGCCCAGCAGCGTCTGCTTCCCGCTTCCGCCGTCGATCCGGTGGACCGTCCCCTCGTCCCGCGAGGACACCAGCAGATCACCGCCCGGCAACGCGGCCAGACCCCACGGCGACTTCAGGTTCTCCGTCAGCGTCGAGACGACCTTCGCCGAGCCCTTCTCGGGCGGCAGGTCCGCCGACCGGCTCGGCGAGGCCGGGGAAGCGGAGCCCGCGGCGGTCGGGGAACCGGCCGGCCGGCCGGACGCGCCACCGTCCCCGCCCCCGCCGCCGGAACAAGCGGCGGACAGCAGCAGAGCGGCCGACGCCGCCGCGGCCAGCACCCCCCTGCGCACGGCCGGGGACTGCACACGTCCGAACAGAGCACCACGCACGGAACCGATTCCTTTCGACGTTTGCCCGACTACCCGCCCCCACACCGCGTTTCCCCCACAGTGTTCCTCCATCCCGGGGCAGGAAGTTCCCGATCCGCCCATTCTCCCGCCGCACGGGCCGCGACGCTCAGTCCCAGGACTCGCGGGCGGCGGGCAGCGCGTCGATCTCCGCCAGGTCCCACTCGTCCAGGACCACCCGCCCCGCCCCGGCGTTCTCCACCGCCCACTGCTCCCGCTTCGCCCCCGGCACCGGCACCACGTGCGGGCCCTGGCGCAGCACCCACGCCAGCGCCACCTGCGCCACGGTCGCGCCCCGGCGCTCCGCGATCCGCCGCAGACCGGCCACCACCGGCTGGTTCGCCGCCATCACCTCGGCCGTGAACCGCGGATGCCTGGCCCGCAGATCCTCCGGCTCGAACCCCTGCCCCGGCTTCAGCGTCCCGGTCAGGTAGCCGCTGCCCAACGGCATCGCGGCCAGCAGCCCGACCCCGCGCGCCACGCACCACGGCAGCAGTTCCGTCAGCGCCTCCCGCGACCACACCGACAGCTCCGCCTCGACGGCGCTGACCGGAAAGACCTGCTGGATCCGCTCCAGCTGCCGGATCGTTCCCTCGAACGGGCCCTCGCCCGACCGGCGCGGTGCCCGCGCCCCCACGGCGCACAGCCCCAGCGAGCGCACCTTGCCCACGGTGACCAGCTCCGCCATCGCGCCCCAGGTCTCCTCCACCGGCACCTCGGGATCGGCCCGGTGCAGCTGGTACAGGTCGATCACATCGGTCTGGAGCCGCCGCAGCGAGGCGTCACAGGCCCGCCGGACATACCCCGGCCGGCCGTTCGCGACGATGTGCTGATCGCCCACCAGCAGCCCGCACTTGGTGGAGACGAACGCCTCCTCGCGCCGGCCCTTGAGCGCACGCCCCACCAGCAGCTCATTGGTGAACGGGCCGTACATGTCCGCGGTGTCGAGCAGCCGGACGCCCGCGTCCAGGGCCGCGTGCACCGTCCGCACCGAACGGTCGCCGAGCTGCTGCGACGCGCTGTAACCCCAGCTCATCGGCATACAGCCCAGCCCGACCGCACCCACGGCAAGCCCCGCCGCCCCGATAGTCCTGCACTCCAACTCCCCGAACCCTCCCTAGGACCTTCCGTCCCGTCGCCACGGGGCCGTACCGCACCCAAAAGTAACCTCTGGCGCCCCCGGGTCTTCGCGCAGCCGCCCTGGAGCGCTCGCCCATCCGTCGCATAGCCTCCCGACCATGACTGCGACGACTGCCGACGTATGGCTGCCCTTCCCGGCCGAGGAGATCGACGGGCTCCCCGAGAACCTCGACTACCTCTTCTGGGACGGCGGGACGGACTACCCCGGCAACCCGGCCGACTGCGCCTACTACGTCGTTCCTTACATGAAGGGCCCCGAGATCGCGCAGCGCCCGCTCGCCGCCATGAGCGGCGTCCAGGTGGTGCAGACGCTCTCCGCCGGCATCGACCACGTCGAGCCGGGGCTCGGCCTGCTGCCCGCCGGGGTTCGGCTCTGCAACGCCAAGGGGGTGCACGAGGCGTCCACCGCCGAGCTGACCCTCGCGCTGGTCCTGGCCTCCCTGCGCGGCTTCCCGGGGTTCGTCCACGGCCAGGACAAGGAGGAGTGGCGCTCCGGCTTCTACCCGGCGCTCGCCGACAAGTCCGTCCTCATCGTGGGGTACGGCTCCATCGGCTCGGCGATCGAGGACCGGCTCGCCCCCTTCGAGTGCGCGAGGGTGGCGCGCGTCGCGCGCTCCGCACGGACCTCCGCGCGCGGCCCCGTACACACGCTCGACGATCTGCCCGCCCTGCTGCCCGAGGCCGACGTGGTGATCCTCTCCACCCCGCTCAACCCGTCCACGCAGGGGCTGGTGGGCGCCGACTTCCTCGCCGCGATGCCCGACGGCGCCCTCCTCGTCAACGTCGCCCGCGGCGGAGTCGTCGACACCAAGGCCCTGTTGTCCGAACTGGAATCCGGACGGCTGCGGGCCGCTCTCGACGTGACCGACCCCGAACCCCTGCCCCAGGGCCATCCCCTCTGGCATGCTCCGAATGTCTTGATCACGCCTCATGTGGGCGGCAGCACCTCGGCGTTCGAACCCCGCGCCAAGCGGCTGCTGGCCGCACAGCTGACCCGGTTCGCCGCAGGAGAGCCGCTGCGGAACGTCGTCTCCACCACCGGCTGACCCCCCTCGGGCGGCAACGCTACGGGGTGGTCCGGATGCACGCAGTGCCGCTCACCTCGCATTTCGTCACGGAGCGTAGAGAAGCTATGGCCCTGAGTGACGGATCTGGTGTATCGTCCGACCCGGGGCGCCGCGCCGTGAAAGGGACGGCGCGGGGGGAGCATCGGAACGCGAGGGGGCGACGGGCGATGTGCTGGCCATGGAGAGACGAGCCGAAGCGGACGCGCGGACGGTCGCGGCCGTCCGCGTCGACGGCGCGCACCAGCCGGCGGTGGCCGGATCCATGCCCCGGAGCGGTCTCCCCGGAGCGGCGGCCGTCGCCGAGCGAGCGACGCCGAAAGGGTTCCGCGAGGAGCCAGGCGCCGGCCGGCACGTGCCCGGCGGACCCGGGGCGGGGTGCCCTCCGGTGAGCGCGCTGGGTGCCTTGCTCGCCCCGCGGTCCGAGTCCGGCTCCACCGGGATGCGGTCCCGGATCCTGCTCGGCCTCGTCTGCGCCGGGTATTCGGTGGGCGCCGCCTTCGGCTGGGGGTCACCGCAAGTCGCCGTCTTCATGGGGGACTTCGGACTCGCCGCAGCCGCACTGGTCGCCGCGGTCTCCTGCTTCCTCTACGCGCGGACGGGCGCGGGCCGGCTGCGGCCCGCCTGGCTGCTGTTCTCGCTCTCCTCCCTCATGGCCGCCTGCGGAAACGCCGTCTGGGGGTGGTACGAGGTGCTCCTCGGCGTCCCCGTGCCCACCCCCTCCCTCGCCGACGTCTTCTTCCTCTGCTTCGCGCCGCCCGCCATCGTCGGGCTGCTCGTGCTCGCCAAACGGCCCGTCACCCGGGCCGGCTGGGTCTGCCTCGCCCTGGACGCCTGGCTGATCGGCGGCTCCCTGCTGACGCTCGCCTGGAGCCTCGCCCTCGCGCATACCGCGCACATGGCGGGCGTCCAGGACGCCAGCGTCGCGCCCGCGGCCCTCTCGCTGGCCTATCCCCTGCTCGACATCGTGCTCGTCTCGATGGTGCTCGCCCTGCATTTCCGGCGGGCCGGGGTGAACCGCTCCGCGGTGAACACCGCCATCGCCGCGCTGGCGCTCACCGTGCTGAGCGACGCGGTCTTCACCTCGCCGCTGCTGCGCTCCACCTACCACTCGGGCCAGCTCCTCGACGCCGGCTGGTTCGCCGGATCGCTGCTCCTCGCCTACGCCCCCTGGGGCGCCCGGCGCGGAGCCCGCCGGCCCGCCCGCCCCGCCCCGCCGCGCGCCACCGCCAGCCGCCCGATCGCCGGCTCCCTCGCGGCCCTCACCCCGTATCTCGCCGCAGCCGTCTGCACCCTGGGCATCCTGTACAACGTGGTCGACGGCCGCCGGGTGGACAGGGTCGTCATCTTCACCGGCTGCACCGTGGTCCTGGCGCTGGTCGTCCGGCAGGGCATCATGCTCCTCGACAACATCTCCCTCACCCAGGAGCTGGCCCAGAAGGAGAACCACTTCCGCTCCCTGGTGCAGGGCTCCAGCGACGTCATCATGATCGCCGCGCCCAACGGCACCCTGCGCTACGTCAGCCCCGCCGCCGCCGGGGTCTACGGGCGCGAGGCGGAGGACCTGGTCGGCGCCGAGCTGTCCTCGATCATCCACCCCGAGGATCTGGGCCGGTTCGTCCACGAGGTGCGGCGCTTCCTCGCCGCGCCGCCCCAGGAGGAGCCCACCACCCGCATCGAATGCCGCTTCCGCTCGGGCACCGGCGACTGGCTCAACGTCGAGTCCACCGTCAACCGCCACCAGGGCGGCCTCCTCCTCAACAGCCGGGACGTCACCGAACGGGTCAGGCTCCAGGCCCAGTTGCAGCACAACGCCGAGCACGACCCGCTCACCGACCTGCCCAACCGGGCCCTGTTCACCGCTCGGGTCCGCCAGGCGCTCAGCGGCCGCCGGGCCGGCGACCCCGGCACCGCCGTCCTCTTCATCGATCTCGACGGCTTCAAACAGGTCAACGACACCATCGGCCACCAGGCGGGCGACGAACTGCTCATCCAGGCCGGCCGCCGCCTCCAGGACTCCGTCCGGGCCGGCGACACCGCCGCCCGGCTCGGCGGCGACGAGTTCGCCGCGCTCATCATGGGCGACGGCACCCGCGACCAGGGCGCCCGCGAGTACCAGGTCCACGAGATCGCCGACCGGCTGCGCCTCACCCTCTCCCAGCCCTACCGGATCGGCGCCAGCGAGGTCAGGGTGGCCGCGTCCATCGGGGTGGCCTTCGCCGAGCCCGCCATCAGCCCCACCGACCTCATGCGCAACGCCGACCTCGCGATGTACCGCGCCAAGGCCGGCGGCAAGGACCGGGTCGAGCTGTACGCCCCGCAGATGCAGGCCGACGTCGTACGCCGCTCCGAGCTGGCCACCCGGCTGCGGACCGCCCTGCGCGACGGTGAGTTCGCCCTGCTCCACCAGCCCGTCGTCCACCTCGCCAGCGGCTCCGTCGCCGCCGTCGCCGCCCAGGCCCGCTGGCGCTCGGCCCAGGGCATCCTGTTCACCCCCGCCGAGTTCCTGCGGGTCTCCGGCGACGACGACCGCACCGCCGAGCTCGGCCGCTGGCTCCTGGAGGAGGCCGTGGCCCAGGCCGCCGACCGGGCCAGGGCCGGGCACCCCGTCGCCGTCTCCGTCCGGCTCTCCGCCGCCCGGCTGCTGGACACGGCCCCGCCGCCCGGCTCCATCGAGGCGCTGCTGACCCGCCACGGGCTGCCCTCCGGCGCCCTGATGATCGAGGTCGCCGACAGCGACCCGCGCGTCTCCTTCGACGCCCTGGAGCAGCGCCTCGTGGCCCTGCGCCGGCTCGGCGTACGGATCGCGCTCGACGGCTTCGGCAGCGGCTTCGCGGCGATCAACGCGCTGCGCCGACTCCCCATCGACGTACTGAAGCTCGACCGGAACCTGGTGGAGGGGGTGGTCGAATCGGCCAGGCTGCACAAGATCACCAGCGGCCTCCTGCGGATCGCCTGCGACCTCGGCCTCCAGTCCGTCGCCGACGGCGTCGACGTCCCCGAGCAGGTCCTCGCCCTGCGGGCCATGGGGTGCACCCACGGCCAGGGGATGGCCTTCTCCGGCCCGCTCGACGAGTACCGGCTGCGACGCGCCCTGGTCCGCGGGGAGTTCCCCGTACCGGGCGTTCCCAGCCCCCGGCCGGTGATGGCGGGCGGCTCGATCCCGCTGCTCACCGGATCACATACTGAGACGCCTGTCCCACCCACTTGACACGTCATGCGTGCCGGAGAGAGGGTCAATGCCATGCGCACCCGAATTCTCGTACTTGGAAAGCGCGTCGGCTGAAGCAGAGTCACTCCACGACACTCTGCGGACCGCACCCGGCGCGCTCCCCTCGCTTGCCTCACGGCACGAGGGGTTTTTTGTTGCACTGACGCCTCTCAAAACGCTGCAAAACACCCGCGAAAACCCTCAGCTTCGAGAAGAGAATGCCGATGACCGAGCAGGCCACCGGGGCCCACCACCCGCAGCCGCGCGCCCGTACCGGCGGACAGCCGTCCGTCACCGTTGAGCACCTCACGGGCGCGCAGTCCCTCATCCGCTCTCTCGAGGAAGTCGGCGCCGACACGGTATTCGGTATCCCCGGCGGTGCGATCCTCCCCGCCTACGACCCGATGATGGACTCCACCCGGGTCCGCCACGTCCTGGTCCGCCACGAGCAGGGCGCCGGCCACGCGGCCACCGGATACGCGCAGGCCACCGGCAAGGTCGGCGTCTGCATGGCCACCTCGGGACCCGGCGCCACCAACCTGGTCACCCCGATCGCCGACGCGCACATGGACTCCGTGCCGCTCGTCGCGATCACCGGCCAGGTCGCCTCCAAGGCCATCGGCACCGACGCCTTCCAGGAAGCCGACATCTGCGGCATCACGATGCCGATCACCAAGCACAACTTCCTGGTCACCAAGGCCGAGGACATCCCGCACACCATCGCCGAGGCCTTCCACATCGCCTCCACCGGCCGCCCCGGACCGGTCCTCGTCGACATCGCCAAGGACGCCCTCCAGGCCAGGACCACCTTCAGCTGGCCGCCCACCCAGGACCTGCCCGGCTACCGCCCGGTGACCAAGCCGCACGCCAAGCAGATCCGCGAGGCCGCCAAGCTGATCACCCAGTCCAAGCGCCCCGTGCTCTACGTCGGCGGCGGCGTCCTGAAGGCCGGGGCCACCGCCGAGCTGAAGGTCCTCGCGGAGCTGACCGGAGCGCCCGTCACCACCACCCTGATGGCGCTCGGCGCCTTCCCCGACAGCCACCCGCTGCACGTGGGAATGCCGGGCATGCACGGTGCGGTCACCGCCGTCACCGCGCTGCAGAAGGCCGACCTGATCGTCGCCCTCGGAGCCCGCTTCGACGACCGCGTCACCGGCAAGCTGGACAGCTTCGCCCCGTACGCCAAGATCGTCCACGCCGACATCGACCCGGCCGAGATCGGCAAGAACCGCACCGCCGACGTGCCGATCGTCGGCGACGCCCGCGAGGTCCTGGCCGACCTGGTCCAGGCCGTCCAGGTGGAGCACACGGAGGGCAACACCGGCGACTACGCCGCCTGGTGGAAGGACCTCAACCGCTGGCGCGACACCTATCCGCTGGGCTACGACCTGCCCGAGGACGGCAGCCTCTCCCCGCAGCAGGTCATCCAGCGCATCGGCAAGCTCGCCCCCGAGGGCACGATCTTCGCGGCCGGGGTCGGACAGCACCAGATGTGGGCCTCCCACTTCATCGACTACGAGCAGCCCGCCACCTGGCTCAACAGCGGCGGCGCCGGAACGATGGGGTACGCGGTCCCCGCCGCGATGGGCGCCAAGGCCGGCATGCCCGACCGCACGGTCTGGGCCATCGACGGCGACGGCTGCTTCCAGATGACCAACCAGGAACTGACCACCTGCGCGCTCAACAACATCCCGATCAAGGTCGCCGTCATCAACAACGGCGCCCTCGGGATGGTCCGCCAGTGGCAGACCCTCTTCTACAACCAGCGCTACTCCAACACCGTGCTGCACTCCGGCGCGGACACGGAGGGCAACGCCGCCAAGGGCACCCGCGTCCCCGACTTCGTCAAGCTGTCCGAGGCCATGGGCTGTTACGCCATCCGCTGCGAGGACCCGGCCGACCTGGACAAGGTCATCGAAGAGGCCAACTCCATCAACGACCGCCCCGTCGTGATCGACTTCATCGTCCACGAGGACGCCATGGTCTGGCCGATGGTCGCCGCTGGCACCTCCAACGACGAGGTCCAGGCCGCGCGCGGCGTCCGCCCCGACTTCGGCGACAACGAAGACGACTGAGAGACAGAGAGAGAACGACTCCCATGTCCGAAAAGCACACGCTCTCCGTCCTGGTCGAGAACAAGCCCGGTGTCCTCGCCCGGATCACCGCCCTGTTCTCCCGACGCGGCTTCAACATCGACTCGCTCGCGGTCGGTACGACCGAGCACCCCGACATCTCCCGCATCACCATCGTCGTGAATGTCGAGGGCCTGCCCCTGGAGCAGGTGACCAAGCAGCTCAACAAGCTGGTCAACGTCCTGAAGATCGTCGAACTCGAGCCGTCCGCTGCGATCCAGCGGGAGCTCGTCCTGGTGAAGGTCCGCGCCGACAGCGAGACCCGCTCCCAGATCGTCGAGATCGTCCAGCTGTTCCGCGCCAAGACCGTCGACGTCTCCCCGGAGGCCGTCACGATCGAGGCGACCGGAGGGGCCGACAAGCTGGAGGCGATGCTCAAGATGCTGGAGCAGTACGGCATCAAGGAGCTCGTCCAGTCCGGCACCATCGCCATAGGGCGCGGCGCGCGCTCGATCACCGACCGGTCCCTGCGCGCCCTCGACCGCTCGGCCTGAGCGGACGGACCCGGGCGGAGCCACACGCTCCGCTCGCATGGCGAGACCCGACAACGCATACGACGCACCCCGCCGTACGGTGGGACGCAACACCTGCACACCAAGGAGAAGACCCAGTGGCCGAGCTGTTCTACGACGACGATGCCGACCTGTCCATCATCCAGGGCCGCAAGGTCGCGGTTCTCGGTTACGGCAGCCAGGGCCACGCCCACGCGCTGTCGCTCCGTGACTCCGGCGTCGACGTCCGCGTCGGTCTGCACGAGGGCTCGAAGTCCAAGGCCAAGGCCGAGGAGCAGGGTCTGCGCGTGGTGACCCCCGCCGAGGCGGCCGCCGAGGCCGACGTCATCATGATCCTCGTCCCGGACCCGATCCAGGCCCAGGTCTACGAGGAGTCCGTCAAGGACAACCTCAAGGCGGGCGACGCGCTGTTCTTCGGCCACGGCCTGAACATCCGCTTCGGCTTCATCAAGCCCCCGGCCGACGTCGACGTCTGCATGGTCGCCCCCAAGGGCCCCGGCCACCTGGTCCGCCGCCAGTACGAGGAGGGCCGCGGCGTCCCCTGCATCGTGGCCGTCGAGCAGGACTCCACGGGCAAGGGCCTGGAGCTCGCCCTGTCGTACGCCAAGGGCATCGGCGGCACCCGCGCCGGCGTCATCAAGACCACCTTCACCGAGGAGACCGAGACCGACCTGTTCGGTGAGCAGGCCGTCCTCTGCGGTGGCACCGCCGCCCTGGTCAAGGCCGGTTTCGAGACGCTGACCGAGGCCGGCTACCAGCCCGAGATCGCGTACTTCGAGTGCCTGCACGAGCTGAAGCTCATCGTCGACCTCATGTACGAGGGCGGCCTGGAGAAGATGCGCTGGTCCATCTCGGAGACCGCCGAGTGGGGCGACTACGTCACCGGCCCCCGGATCATCACCGACGCCACCAAGGCCGAGATGAAGAAGGTCCTCGCCGAGATCCAGGACGGCACCTTCGCCAAGAACTGGATGGCCGAGTACCACAACGGTCTGCCCAAGTACAACGAGTACAAGAAGGCCGACAGCGACCACCTGCTGGAGACCACGGGCCGCGAGCTGCGCAAGCTCATGAGCTGGGTGAACGACGAAGAGGCCTAGGCCTCGGGGGAGCGGGGCGGGTCCGTCACGGACCCGCCCCGCTCCGCAGTACCCCAGGGGTGTTCCGTACGCGTGTACACCACGACCACCCTCGTGCGGGTGATCCTGCCACGGGGGCGCGGTACACGGCCCGACGCATGACTACACTTCTCAACACATACACGCGTCAGGGCCCACAGTGTCGTGCGTCTACCACGCGGCTAGCCCCTCCACCGCCTGCGGCCGTCGGGACGGCCGTCCGCACTGGACTTGTGAGGACTCACGTGAGCTCGAAACCTGTCGTACTCATCGCTGAAGAGCTGTCGCCCGCCACGGTCGACGCCCTGGGTCCGGATTTCGAGATCCGGCACTGCAACGGCGCGGACCGCGCCGAGCTGCTCCCCGCGATCGCCGACGTCGACGCGATCCTGGTGCGCTCCGCCACCAAGGTCGACGCCGAGGCGCTCGCCGCCGCCAGGAAGCTCCGGGTCGTGGCCCGCGCGGGCGTCGGCCTGGACAACGTGGACGTCTCCGCCGCCACCAAGGCCGGCGTGATGGTCGTCAACGCTCCGACCTCCAACATCGTCACCGCCGCCGAGCTGGCCTGCGGTCTGCTGGTGGCCACCGCGCGCAACATCCCGCAGGCCAACACCGCGCTCAAGAACGGCGAGTGGAAGCGCTCCAAGTACACCGGGGTCGAGCTCAGCGAGAAGGTCCTCGGTGTCGTCGGCCTCGGCCGCATCGGCGTCCTGGTCGCCCAGCGCATGTCGGCCTTCGGTATGAAGATCGTCGCCTACGACCCCTACGTCCAGCCGGCCCGCGCCGCGCAGATGGGCGTCAAGCTCCTCAGCCTGGACGAGCTCCTGGAGGTCGCCGACTTCATCACCGTGCACCTGCCGAAGACCCCCGAGACCCTCGGTCTCATCGGTGACGAGGCGCTGCACAAGGTGAAGCCGTCGGTGCGCATCGTCAACGCCGCGCGCGGCGGGATCGTCGACGAGGAGGCGCTGCACTCCGCTCTCAAGGAGGGCCGCGTCGCCGGCGCCGGCCTCGATGTGTACGCCAAGGAGCCCTGCACGGACTCCCCGCTGTTCCAGTTCGACCAGGTCGTCTGCACCCCGCACCTCGGCGCCTCCACCGACGAGGCGCAGGAGAAGGCGGGCATCGCGGTCGCCAAGTCCGTGCGCCTCGCCCTCGCCGGTGAGCTGGTCCCGGACGCGGTCAACGTGCAGGGCGGCGTCATCGCCGAGGACGTACGCCCCGGTCTGCCGCTCGCCGAGAAGCTCGGCCGGATCTTCACCGCGCTCGCGGGCGAGGTCGCGGCCCGACTCGACGTCGAGGTGTACGGCGAGATCACCCAGCACGACGTCAAGGTGCTGGAGCTCTCCGCGCTCAAGGGCGTCTTCGAGGACGTCGTCGACGAGACCGTCTCCTACGTCAACGCCCCGCTGTTCGCGCAGGAGCGCGGTGTCGAGGTCCGCCTCACCACCAGCTCCGAGTCGCCCGACCACCGCAACGTGGTCACCGTGCGCGGCACGCTCGGCAGCGGCGAGGAGGTCGCGGTCTCCGGCACGCTGGCCGGCCCGAAGCACCTCCAGAAGATCGTGGCCATCGGCGAGCACGACGTGGACCTGGCGCTCGCCGACCACATGGTCGTCCTGCGCTACCAGGACCGTCCCGGTGTCGTCGGCGCGGTCGGCAAGATCCTCGGCGAGGCCGGGCTGAACATCGCGGGCATGCAGGTCTCGCGGGCCGCGGAGGGCGGCGAGGCGCTGGTCGTCCTCACCGTCGACGAGACGGTCCCGCAGCCGGTGCTGACCGAGATCGCCGAGGAGATCGGCGCGTCCTCGGCCCGCTCGGTGAACCTCACCGACTGACCCATCTGTACGACCCCGGCTGCCGGGCGCCCCTCTCTCGGGGTGCCCGGCAGCCGCTTTTTCCAACAGGCCGAGCGGGCCGATCCACCTCTATGGGCCCGGGGTTGGGCCCTGGGGCCCACGACGCGCGAGGCACCCCGACCCTAGGGTGACCGGTTGTCATGTCACTCATGGGCACCGGGGGTCGGATCACGTATGTCTGCTGTCGGTGGCATACCCGTAGCGGGAGGCCCGGCTCCGGCCGCCGCCCCCCGGCGTGACCTCCCGGGCCCGCTCGCCGTGGTCCGCGTGGCCCTCCTCGTCCTGCTCGGCGCGACGCTCCTCGGCGCGGTCGGCCTCTCCGGCTCCGCGATCGCCGCCGACGCCATGGGCGCCCAGGTGTTCGGCATCCTGCTGTACGCCTCCGCGCCCGGGGTGCTCTGTGCGCTGCTGGCCCGGCATCTGCGTACGGGCGGCAGGCGCGTGCTGTGGGGGATCGTCGCCGTTCAGATCTGGCTGATCATCGGCGGCCTCGGCAATCTGTCGGACGGGTCGCCGGACGGGTTCACCCAGCTGGTGCTGCCCGTCCTGATCCTGGTGCTGCTGCGCCGTCCGCAGAGCCGCGCCTGGTTCCTGCTGCCGCCCCGCGAGCGCGGGGAGCCGCCGAAGTTCTCGCTCCCGCACATGATCACCTGGCGCCGGGACCGCGGGCAGTCCGCGCTGGAGTACCTGGGCCTGGTTCTGATCGTCGTCGCGCTGATCGGGGCGCTGACGGTGGGCGGCCTCGGGGGCCGGATCACGGAGGGGCTCCAGTCGGCGATCTGCTCGCTGACGGGCAGCTCGTGCCCGGTGTCGCCCGGCGGCGGCGACACCGTCGCGGGAGACGACCCGGGCGGAACGGACGGCGGTACGTCGGGGAGCGCGGACGGCGGCGCGGACGGCGGGGGCGCGGACGGCGGCGCGGACGGCGGGGCCGACGGGGGTTCGACCATCACGGGGGGCACGACCACAGGTGGCACGACCGGTGGCGACGCGACGGGCGGAACGGAAGGCTCCGGCGGCACGGAGGGGACGGGCGGAACGCAGGGCTCCGGCGGCACGGAGGGCACCGGTGGCACCCAAGGCGCCGACTCCTCCAGTGGCGGCACCGGAGGCCCCGACGACGGGCGCCCCGGCACCGGCGAGGACACCTTCCCCGAGGACAGCGAGGAGCCCGAGGCCGCCCACGACGTACAGGCGTCCGACGACGGCGACGGCGAGGGCAGCGAGCAGGCCGAGGAGCAGGAGGACTGTGGCGGCTGGGGCTTCTTCGGCTGTGCCTGGGACCGGACGACCCAGGTCTTCAAGGGCATCGTGGTCGACGGGATCTGGGGTGACATCTCCGGGATCATCGACCTGTTCAAGCCCGAGACCTGGTCGGGTCTGGTCGACTACGGCAAGCAGCTCGGCGACCAGTGGGCCAACGACTCCTCGGGCGCGGGCGACAAGTGGGCCGACGGCGACTACCTGGGCGCCCTCTGGGACTGGGGCGGGGCCTCCGTCAACACGGTGATCACGGTCGGCGACGACATCTTCGTCGGCGACGAGGTCCGCGAACGCTGGAACAACGGCGAGAAGACCCGGGCCGTCACGGATGTGATCTGGAACGTCGGCTCGCTGTTCATCCCCGGCTACAACGCCGCGAAGGTGGTCGGCAAGGCCGGGAAGCTCGGCAAGGTCGGCAAGGTCGCCTCCGAGGTCGCGGAGGCGGCGGGCGATGCGAGCGCCGCCGCCCGCCGGGCCCGGAAGGCCGCGGACGCGGGCGATCTCGACGGCGTACGCAAGGCGGCGAAGGAGGCCGACGAGGCGGCGGACAGCGCCGAGGACGCGGCGCGCCGGACCGGCTGCGCGATCGCCGGCGGGCCGCCCGGGGTGCCGTACGGCGGCGGGTTCGGTGGTGTGCCGGGCGCCGGCACCGGGGTGCTGGCGGGCGGTTCGCCGGGCCGGGTCGTCCTCGCGGAGGGCGGCTGCGACGAAGCGGCCAAGAAGTCGGCCGAGGAGGCGCGGGCTGCGGAACGCCAGGCGCACCTGGAGCAGAAGCGGCTGGAGGAGCCGGAGCGGGCGCGCAAGGCGGAGGCGGACAAGAAGAAGTACCCGGAGCCGCAGCGCAACGACACCTCCGACCCGCGCAACTACAACCCGCCGTCCTGGGCCGACGATCTCAAGGACCGCACGCTCGGCGACGCCGACGCGGGCGACGGCTACTGGGCCAGCCGGGACCGCAACCCGGCGCCGAACTGGAAGAACGAGTCGTGGCTCCGCTACCAGGAGCAGGTGACCGGCACCAACCGCGGTCAGGAGTACGTCGTTCCGCATCCGCGGGAGGGCAAGCCTGCGGTGGAGTACGACGGTTGGGACTCCTCGCGGCAGACGTTCCTGGAGGCCAAGAACGGGTACGGCAGTTATCTGTCCAGGACCGACAGCGGCACCCTCACCCCGTCCGGCAAGGACAAGTTCGTCACCGAGGCCCGCGCCCAGGTCGAGGCGTCCGGCGGCCGGAGTGTGGAGTGGCACTTCTCCGACCCGGACGTGGCCAAGGCCGCCCGCAAGGCGTTCCGGGACGAGGGGCTGCCGATCAAGGTGGTGCACACCAAGCCCCACCCGGGCGACAGCACCAGGAAACCGGGAGCCTTCGACGAGTAGTCCTTACCCCGCCCGAAGACGTCGGGCCGAGTAGCCTGCAACGCGTGGTGCTCCCCGGCCGCCGACCGGCCGGAGAGCCGCGTGGAGCGGGCAGGACGACGGAGGAGAGACGAGCATGCGACGTGTAGTGCGGGGCTTCTGGGGTCCCCGGCCGGAGCCGGTCGAGGCGGTGGCCGACAGATGGCTGCGGACCCTCGACGGGCTCGCCGAGCTGGTCCCGCGGGCGGCCGACGTCTGGAGCCAGGTCCACGGGAACGGGCCCGCCACCGCCTTCACCGCCGACCGGGAGGCCCTCCTCGGGGCGCTCCGCACCGCCCAGAGCGCGACCGACTGGTCGGACCTCACCGGAACCGGGCTGCGGCTCGTCGGCACCGGCGCGCCCGGCTGGCAGGCCGAGGTCAGCGGACTGGCCGGGGGCGCGCCGGAGTTCCTGCTCCAGTCGCTCGCGATCGTCCTGCACGCCCCGGACGAGGACGTGGTCCCCGAGGAGGCGCTGCTCATCCTCATCGCCCGGGTGTGGGAGCCGGACTTCGGCGATGTGAGCGACGACGACGTGCTGGACGCGCTGGAGGACGACGCCGACTACTCCGTCGGCGACCCCGTCGTCGGCCGCACCGGCTATCTCTCCCCGGCCCGCGCCGCCCTCGTCCCCGACGACCTGGAGACCGTCCGCGAACCCCTGCCCGGCGGCGGGGAGTTGCTGAGCATCGCGGCCCCGGGCGACAGCGCGACCGTGGTGCGGGTGTACGAACGGCTCCGCGAGGCGGGCGCTCTGGCGCCGCTGCCCCGCCCGATGGACCGGGCGGTGCTGTGACCTCCCGGCCGGACGAGCCCTTCGACACGGACCGTGCGGCGGCCGAGGTGGCCGAGCTGCTCACCGCTCCCGTACCGACCGACGGCCCCGTCACTGCCGAGGGCGACCCGGTCACCGGCGAGTGGACGGTCACCGCCGGGGCGGGCTTCCGGATCGTGCCGCTCTGGGAGGGCGACCCGCTCACCGGGGTGTACGCCCCCGAGTGGAACGATGCCGAGGAGGCCGCCGCGGCCCATCTCGCCGAGCTGGCCCGGGCGTTGGACGCGCGCTGGGGGCCGCACCGCAGGGTGCGGCTGGACGGGCCGCTGCTGCGCCGGCAGGGCGGCCTGCCGGTGGAGCCGCTGTTCGAGGCGCTGTTCTCGCAGGATCTGTACGGCGACCTGGAGGTCTGGGGGCCCCTCGAACCCGGCGGCCGGTGGATCGCCCTGATCGTCGGCCACAGCGACGGGGACGCGCCGTTCGTGCTCGCCGCCCTGGTCGCCGACCGCCCGGTCCCCGAACCGGCGGACGGCTGCGGGCCGTTGTGAGGCCCGCCCGGCCTCGCCCGTGGAGGCACGGCAGAGTGGGGACATGGACGTACTCGATGTTGCCCGTGCCTTTGTCCTGGAGCGTCACCCCGACGCCCGCGCCGCGTTCCTCGGCGGCAGTGTCCTGACGAGCCGCCGCACCGCCCGGTCCGACCTGGACGTCGTGGTCCTGCTCGACGGCCCGCCCGCCCCGTACCGCGAGAGCCTGCGGTACGGGGGCTGGCCGGTGGAGCTGTTCGCGCACACCGAGGACTCCTGGCACAGCTTCGTGACCCCGGAGATCGCGCAGCGGAAGTCGCCCCTGTTGTGGATGTGCGCCGATGGGGCGCTGCTGCTCGACGCCGACGGGACAGGAGCGCGGATGGCGGAGCAGGCCAAACGTCTCGCGGCGGCAGGGCCGCCCCCGGTCACCGACACGGCGCTGGAAGACGCCCGGTACGCGCTGACGGACCTGCTCGACGACTTCGCCGTCCTCACGGATGCGGGGGAGCGGCTGTTCGTCGTGGCCGAACTCGTCCGGCGCAGCGGTGAGCTGGCGCTGCTGACCCACGGCACGTGGCTCGGCGGCGGCAAGTGGCTGGCACGGCGCCTCGAACCGGTCGCGCCGGACCTGGCGGCGCGCCTCGACGAGGCGGCGCAGGCCGCGCTGCGCGGCGCGCCGGAGGGCCTGACCTCGCTGGTCACGGAGGTCCTCGACGCGGCGGGCGGCCCGGTCTGGGAGGGGTACCGCCGCAGCGGACCGCACAGGACGGCCTGAACCCGTCGGGGGATGGGCCCGCCGGTGTCACAGCCGGGCCCGCTTCACCGCCATGTGCAGCAGCAGCCGGTCCTCCCCGTCGTTCAGGTCGAGGCCGGTGATCTGCTGGATCCGGGAGAGCCGGTAGTACAGCGTCTGCCGGTGGATCCCCAGGGCGGCGGCCGTCCGGCTCGCCTGGCCCGCGCAGTCCAGGAACACCTCGGCGGTGTGCGCCAGCTCCCGGTGCAGTGGGGTCAGCAGCGAGGCGACCGCCGGGTCCCCGGGGTCGTTCCCGGTGCCCGGGAGGGCGGTGAGCAGGCGGTACGGGCCGATCGCCGACCACCGGGCGACCGGGCCGAGACGGGGCTCGGCCCGGGCCGCGCGGGCCGCCGCCGTTGCCTCGCGCCACGAGACCGTCAGCTGGTCCAGGCCCCGGCGAGGTGTGGCGATCCCCCCGGTGACGGCCGGGTCCGCGCCCGCGCGCAACCGGTCCGCCGCGCTCAGGGCCGGGTCCAGGCGGTCCGGCGAGCGCAGCCGGACGAGCGCGGCCAGCGTCAGGGGCCCCGCGGCCCCCGGCGCGGGGACCGTCGCCAGCGCGGCCGCCGACGCCACGCCCCGTACCGACGGCGTGCCGTCGGCCCACGGGGTCACGCACACCACCGTGTGCAGCCCCTCCGCGTCCCGGCCCAGGGCCTCGGCCAGCGCGGCGACGGCGGTGTCGTGCTGCCGGCCGGGGCCCGCCGTGAGCACCGCGCCGAACTCCCGCGACAGGTCCGCGCCCGCCCGCGCCTCGTCGAAGAGCAGCGCCCCGATCCGGGCGGCCACCTCCATCGCGGCGGCCAGCTGCTCCTCGGCCGGGCCCGGGTCCGTGTCGAGCAGCCAGACGTAACCGAGGACGACACCCCGATGGCGTACCGGTAGGCAGATGCGGTCCCGGAACACCCCGGCCTCGGGCGCGGCGGGGATCCGTACGGGCCCGGTGGCCCGGGTGATGCCGAACCCCTCGAACCAGGCGCGGACGGCGGGGGTGGAGCGGCGGGTCAGGATCGAGCGGGTGCGGACCGGGTCCATCGCGCTGTCGTCGTCGCTGTCGTGGGCTCCGAAGGCGACCAGGCCGAAGTCCCGGTTCTCCAGGGTGGCCGGGGCGTCGAGGAGGGCCGAGATCTCGTCGACCAGTTCCTGGTAATCGCCTGTCACTCCGCCATTCTGCACCTCCTCGGGGCCTTCCTCATACAGATGTCTGAGATGGCGGCCACGGATGCGTGACAGGTGTCGATGGCACGGCCCGCACGGGGTACCTAGATTTCACAGTGGTTATCCGTGCCGTACCGGTTCGTTCACGTTCGTGCCGTTACGGCCCCTCGTCCGTACATTCGTGGAGGTGCCCCGTGCTGGGTCCCGTGATTCTCGCCGCATCGCGCAGCGACAAGATGCGCCGGTTCGTCTCGGCCGCGCCCGGCACCAAGCAGGTCGTCGACCGCTTCATCGCCGGCGAGACCGTCGACCAGGTCGTCCCGGTCGTCGAGGACGCCGCGGACAAGGGCCTGGAGGTCACGCTCGACGTCGTCGGCGAGGACATCACCACCCCCGCGCAGGCCGAGGCCGCCCGCGACGCCTACCTGGAGCTCATCGAGCGCCTGCGCGCCCTCGACCTGGGCACCCGCGCCGAGATGTCCGTGAAGCTGTCGATGTTCGGGCAGGCGCTGGAGAACGGCCACGAGCTGGCTCTCGCGAACGTCCGGCCGGTCGTCGAGGCGGCCGCCGCCATCGGCACCACGGTCACCCTGGACGCCGAGGACCACACCACCCTCGACTCGATGTTCGCCATCCACGAGGAGCTGCGGAAGGACTTCCCGCAGACCGGCTGCGTGATCCAGTCCTACCTCTTCCGCACCGAGGACGACGCCCGCCGCCTGGCCGAGGCCGGCAGCCGCGTACGCATCGTGAAGGGCGCCTACAAGGAGCCCGCCTCCGTCGCGTACCAGGACAAGGCCGAGATCGACAAGGCGTACGTCCGCATCACCCGGATCCTGATGGAGGGCGCGGGCTACCCGATGATCGGCTCGCACGATCCCCGTCTCATCGCCATCGCCCAGGAGCTCGGCCGCCAGGCCGGGCGCAAACTGGACGAGTACGAGTTCCAGATGCTGTACGGCATCCGCAGCGACGAGCACGTCCGGCTCGCGGCCGAGGGCCACCGGATGCGCGTCTACACGGCGTACGGCACCGACTGGTACGGATACTTCATGCGCCGCCTCGCGGAGAAGCCGGCCAACCTGCTGTTCTTCGGCCGCTCGATCCTCACCAAGGGCTGAGCAGCCCCCGGGCTGACCCACACCCCCGCCGACATCAAGGAGACAAGGCACTCATGGACGCCGTCACCCAGGTCCCCGCGCCGGTCAACGAGCCGGTCCACTCCTACGCGCCCGGCTCCCCGGAGCGCGCCCGCCTGGAGGTGAAGCTCAAGGAGCTTAGCCAGAACCCGATCGACCTGCCGATGACCATCGGCGGCGAGAAGCGGATGGGCGGCGGCGAGCGGGTCAACGTCGTACAGCCGCACAACCACAAGGCCGTCATCGGCACCTTCGCCGGGGCCACCGAGCAGGACGCCCAGGACGCCATCGACGCGGCCCTCGCCGCCGCTCCGGCCTGGCGCGCGATGTCCTTCGACGACCGCGCCGCGATCATCCTGCGCGCCGCCGAGCTGCTGTCGGGCCCCTGGCGCGAGACGCTGGCCGCCTCCACCATGCTCGGCCAGTCCAAGACCGCCCAGCAGGCCGAGATCGACACCCCCTGCGAGCTCATCGACTTCTGGCGCTTCAACGTGCACTACGCGCGCCAGATCCTCGCCGAGCAGCCCCCGGCCAACTCGCCGGGCGTGTGGAACCGCATGGACCACCGCCCGCTGGAGGGCTTCGTCTACGCGATCACGCCGTTCAACTTCACGGCCATCGCGGGCAACCTCCCCACCGCACCCGCCCTCATGGGCAACGTCGTGGTCTGGAAGCCGTCCCCGACCCAGACCCACGCCGCCGTGCTGCTGATGCAGCTCCTGGAGGAGGCCGGTCTGCCCAAGGGCGTCATCAACCTGGTCACCGGCGACGGCAAGGCCGTCTCCGAGGTGGCGTTGAACCACCGCGATCTGGCCGGCATCCACTTCACCGGCTCGACCCCCACCTTCCAGCACCTGTGGAAGACGGTCGGCAACAACATCGCCAACTACCGCACCTACCCGCGGCTCGTCGGCGAGACCGGCGGCAAGGACTTCGTCGTCGCCCACCCCAGCGCCGACCGGGCCATCCTGAAGACCGCGCTGACCCGCGGCTCCTTCGAGTTCCAGGGCCAGAAGTGCTCCGCGTCCTCCCGGGCGTACATCCCCGCCTCCATCTGGAACTCCGGTTTCCAGGAGGAGTTCGCGGCCGAGGTCGACTCCATCACGATGGGTGACGTCACCGACCTGAGCAACTTCATCGGGGCCGTCATCGACGACCGCTCGTTCGCCAAGAACAAGGCCGCGATCGACCGCGCCAAGTCCGACCCGACCTGCACGATCATCGCGGGCGGCACCTACGACGACTCGGTGGGCTACTTCGTCCGCCCGACCGTCATCGTCTGCACCGACCCCGAGAACGAGGTCTTCACGACCGAGTACTTCGGCCCGATCCTCGCGGTCCACGTCTACGAGGACGAGGACTACGACGCCATGCTGGAGCAGATGGAGTCGGTCTCCGACTACGCGCTGACCGGCTCGGTCATCGCGGGCGACCGCGCGGCCGCCGCGTACACGATGGACAAGCTCCGCTACGCCGCGGGCAACTTCTACATCAACGACAAGTCGACCGGCGCCGTCGTCGGCCAGCAGCCCTTCGGCGGCGGCCGTGCCTCCGGCACCAACGACAAGGCGGGCGCCCCGCAGAACCTCCAGCGCTGGACCCTGACCCGGGCCATCAAGGAGACGCTGGTCCCGCCGACCGACTACACCTACCCCCACCAGGGCTGACGCCCTTTCGGGGCGCCGCAGCACGACGCCCCGGACCCGGGGTCTTCCCCAGGACCCCGCTCAGAGCACCGCCCCCCGACCGGCCCCCCTGCCGGCCGGGGGGCGGTTTCCCTGTGCGGCGGTCACCCGGGGCCCGCTCGTGCGGGTCCCAACGGCCCCCGGGGCACGCGGTCTTGTGGTTTAGGTAATGGGCATGTCAAATTCCTTCTCGGTACGTCCCCACACGTCACCCGAGAAGGAGTTCCCCCATGAGACGCAACTCCCGCGCGCGCCTCGGCGTTTCCCTGCTGCTCGTCGCCGGCGCCCTCGGCCTCGGAGCCACCCCCTCCACCGCCGCCGGCACCCCCTCCGCCGCGTTCTCGGCGATCCCCGCCCCGTCCGCGTACGCCCTCGACGCCAAGGTCGAACGCGCGCTCGGCACCGCCACCGCCGGAACCTACCTCGACGCGAAGACCGGAAAGCTGGTCGTCACCGTCACCACCGACCGGGCCGAGGAGCGGGCCCGCGCCGCCGGGGCCACCGTCCGCCGGGTGGCCCGCAGCGCCGCCCAGCTCGATGCCGCCATGGAGGCCCTGGAGGCCGAGGCCAAGATCACCGGCACCTCCTGGGGCATCGACCCGCGCACCAACCGGGTCGCAGTCGAGGCCGACTCCTCCGTCTCCGCCCGGGACATGGCCCGCCTCGAAGCCGTCGCCGAACGGCTCGACGGCGCGGTGGCCATCAAGCGTGTCCCCGGTGAGTTCCGCCGCGAGGTGCTGGGCGGCGGCGCGATCTACGGCGGCGGCAGCCGCTGCTCGGCCGCCTTCAACGTCACCAAGGGCGGGGCCCGTTACTTCGTGACCGCCGGACACTGCACCAACATCTCCGCCAACTGGTCGGCCAGCTCGGGCGGTTCGGTCATCGGCGTCCGCGAGGGCACCAGCTTCCCGACCAACGACTACGGCATCGTCCGCTACACCGACGGGTCCTCGCCCGCCGGAACCGTCGACCTCTACAACGGCTCCACCCGCGACATCACCTCCGCCGCCAACGCCGTCGTCGGCCAGGCGATCCAGAAGAGCGGCTCCACGACCAAGGTGACCTCCGGCACGGTCACCGCCGTCAACGTCACCGTCAACTACGGCGACGGGCCCGTCTACAACATGGTCCGCACCACCGCCTGCTCGGCCGGCGGCGACAGCGGCGGCGCGCACTTCGCCGGGTCCGTCGCCCTCGGGATCCACTCCGGCAGCTCCGGCTGCTCGGGCACCGCGGGCTCGGCCATCCACCAGCCGGTCACCGAGGCGCTCTCCGCGTACGGCGTGACGGTGTACTGAGCCGCTGCCTCTTCCCTGTCGCAGCGAACCGATGCCCGCCCGGACCGCCGTGCCCCCGGTCCGGGCGGGTTATCCGTGTGCGGGCGGCCCCGCCCGCGCGCGAGGATGGGGCCCATGACCGAGCCCGCCGTGCGTATCGCCCCCACCTACGAACTGACCGCCGCCGAGCGCGCGGAGATCCGCGACCTGCTCGACACCGCCTTCGACGGCGACTTCGCCGACGAGGACTGGGAGCACACCCTCGGCGGCGTCCACGTCCTCATCCGGGACGAGGACGGCCTCCTGATCGCCCACGGCTCCGTCGTCCAGCGCCGCGTCCTGCACGCGGACCGCTCCTACCGCGCCGGTTACGTCGAAGGCGTCGCCGTCCGCGCCGACCGCCGCCGCGGCGGCCTCGGCCACCGCGTCATGGCCGCCCTGGAGCACGTCATCGACGCGGCCCACGACTTCGGTGCCCTCTCCGCCTCCGACGCGGGCGCGGCCCTGTACGCCGCGCGCGGCTGGCAGATCTGGCCGGGCCGGCTCACCGCCCTCGGCCCGGACGGCCCGCTCCCGCTCCCGGAGGAGGAGGGCGGCACCTATGTCCGCCCGGCAGCCGGACAGCCCCTGCCCGGCCCCGCCCACCCGTTGGCCTTCGACTGGCGGAACGGCGACCTCCTCTGAGCCGACGGAGTGCCTCCACGGCTGTGACCTGCGCCGATCCAAAAGGCCGTCTCAGATAGTAGGAAGTCCGACTAACTGTGGAGACAGGACGGCCCGACTGTCCTAACTTGGTAGAAGCCGAACGCATCGCTCCATCGAGCGACCGGCGGATGGCGGCGTACGCCCGAAGCAGGCAACCCCTGCCGCGTACGCTCCCCGCCCCTTCCGGCACCTCGAAATCCGATCCCGTTCCCCACCACCGCGCGGCGCCCAGCCGCCCGCGCCGGTGCCACGCGATCTCAGGAATCTCAAGGAGTCGATCCATCATGGCCGAGACCACTGTCCGCCGCGTCCGTCACACCTCCCGCCAGGCCGAGGCCGAGCGCCGCAACGCCGCCGCCGCCCTCCAGCGCGCCCTGGACCGCCGCGACAACGGCGGCGAGACCGGCCACTGAGCCGCTCCCGCAGCCGTACTCCGCCCGTCCCGCCGCACCACCCACCCCACCCCGAACACCCTTGCGTCCGTCCGTATGGTGGACGTCGGATGTCATGGGGTGGGACGCACCGTTAGGCTCCCGGCATGTCTCGCAGCATCGATCTCGCAGTGATCCCCGGTGACGGAATCGGCCAGGAAGTCGTGGCCCAGGGCCTCAAGGTCCTCAACGCTGTCCTCCCGCAGGATGTGAAGCTGGAGACCAAGGAGTACGACCTCGGCGCCCAGCGCTGGCACCGCACCGGCGACACCCTCCCGGACGCGGAGCTGGAAGCCCTCAGGAACCACGACGCCATCCTCCTCGGCGCGATCGGCGACCCGTCCGTGCCGTCGGGCGTCCTGGAGCGCGGGCTGCTGCTGAAGCTGCGTTTCGCGTTCGACCACTTCATCAACCTGCGCCCCTCCAAGCTCTTCCCGAACACCGCGACCCCGCTCGCCGGCCGCCCCGACATCGACTTCGTCGTCGTCCGCGAGGGCACCGAGGGCCCGTACACCGGCAACGGCGGCTCGCTGCGCACCGGCACCCCCGCCGAGGTCGCCACCGAGGTCAGCGTCAACACGGCGTACGGTGTCGAGCGTGTGGTCCGGGACGCCTTCGAGCGCGCGGCGGCCCGCCCGCGCAAGAAGCTGACGCTGGTCCACAAGAACAACGTCCTCGTCTACGCCGGCCACCTGTGGAAGAACACCTTCGACCGGGTCGCCGCCGAATACCCGCAGGTCAGCACCGACTACCTGCACGTCGACGCCGCGACGATCTTCTTCGTCACCCAGCCGGAGCGCTTCGACGTCATCGTCACCGACAACCTCTTCGGCGACATCCTCACCGACCTGGCCGCCGCCGTCACCGGCGGAATCGGCCTGGCCGCCTCCGGCAACATCAACCCGACGGGCGCGTTCCCGTCGATGTTCGAGCCGGTCCACGGCTCCGCCCCCGACATCGCCGGGCAGGGCAAGGCCGACCCGACCGCCACGATCCTCTCCGTCGCCCTCCTGCTGCGTCACCTCGGTTACGAGGCCGAGGCCACGCGCATCGAGGACGCCGTCTCCGCCGATCTCGCGGAGCGCGACGGGGCTGCCACGCGTACGACCGACGAGATCGGTGACGCGCTCGCGGTACGCGTAGCGAGCTGACCCGACGACTCCCCTTCGAAGCCGCCGGGTCGCATCAGCGCCCGGCGGCTTCACCTGTGCGGCCCCCGGGTGCCACCATCGACCCCTGGACCGCATTCCCACCATTTCGTGCACGGCCCCCCGCAAGTGATAATCGAACGCGGGGCCGTGGCTCGCGGTGAAGCTCGGACGTCCTAGGACCTGACCGGAAAGCGTCGGTCCGAGGCGGGCTGGGGCGCGGTCCATCACACACAAGACCGGTGAAGGACACGCACTCATGACGACGCCCACGATCGAGCTCAAGCCCTCCTCGAACCCGCTGTCCGACGCGGAGCGCGAGGCGATCCTGGCCAACCCCGGATTCGGCCGGCACTTCACCGATCACATGGTGACCATCCGCTGGACCGAGGGCCGCGGCTGGCACGACGCCCAGCTGGTCCCGTACGGGCCGCTGTCGCTGGACCCGGCCAACATGACCCTGCACTACGCGCAGGAGATCTTCGAGGGGCTCAAGGCATACCGCCAGCCCGACGGCACGGTCGCCTCCTTCCGCCCCGACGCCAACGCCCGCCGCTTCCAGCGCTCGGCCGCCCGGCTCGCCATGCCCGAGCTGCCCGTCGAGACGTTCATCGCGGCGTGCGACGCGCTGGTCCAGCAGGACAAGGCGTGGGTCCCGGCCCACGGCGGCGAGGAGTCCCTCTACCTGCGCCCGTTCATGATCGCCACCGAGGTCGGCCTGGGCGTGAAGCCGGCCAACGAGTACCTCTTCCTGGTCATCGCCTCGCCCGCCGGCGCCTACTTCCCCGGCGGCGTGAAGCCCGTCTCCATCTGGCTCTCCGAGAACCGCGTCCGCGCCGTCCCCGGCGGTATGGGCGACGCCAAGACCGGCGGCAACTACGCCGCCTCCCTCCTCGCCCAGGCCGAGGCCGCCGAGCACGGCTGCGCCCAGGTCGCCTACCTCGACGCGGTCGAGCACAAGTGGGTCGAGGAGCTCGGCGGCATGAACCTCTACTTCGTGTACGCCCAGGAGGACGGCTCGAAGAAGATCGTCACCCCGTCCCTCACCGGCTCGCTGCTCGCCGGCGTCACCCGCGACTCCCTCCTCAAGGTCGCCCGCGACCTCGGTTACGGCTCCGAGGAGGGGCGCATCTCCATCGACCAGTGGCGCGACGACACCGCGAAGGGCACCCTCGTCGAGGTCTTCGCCTGCGGCACCGCCGCCGTCATCACCCCCGTCGGCCTGGTGAAGTCCGAGCGCGGCGAGTGGACCCAGAGCGGCGGCGAGCCCGGCGAGGTCACCATGAAGCTGCGGGAGCGCCTTCTCGACATCCAGCGCGGTGTCGTCGAGGACACCCACGGCTGGATGCACCCGCTCGGCTAAGCGGTCTCCCGGCCCAGGAAGGCCGCACCGGCTCCGCGACCGGTGCGGCCTTTTCCGTACCCGGCGCATTGAACGCTGCTCGAACAGAGGAGACTGGCTTCTCGAAGAGATGGGGCAGGCAGCCTTTTGATCGAGGTGGTCGGACGGTTAGAGTGGCGCTCTAAACCTTTGTCCCAGGAGTCTCCATGCCCACCGCCCCCACCCCCTTCCGTATGCCTCCCGAGTGGGCCCCGCACGAGCGCACCTGGATGGCCTGGCCGGGGCCCAACCCCACCTTCGCCTCCGCCGCCGAGCTGGCCGAGGCCCGCCGCGCCTGGGCCGCCGTCGCCCGGGCCGTACGCCGTTTCGAGCCGGTCACGATGGTGGTCGGGCCGGGGCAGGAGGAGGGGGCGGCGGCGCTGCTCGGGCCCGACGTCGAACTGGTCGTGCGCCCGCTCGACGACGCGTGGATGCGGGACATCGGCCCCACCTTCGTCACCGACGGCCGCACGCTCGCCGCCGTCGACTGGACGTTCAACGGCTGGGGCGCCCAGGGCTGGGCCCGCTGGGAGAGCGACCAGCACATCGCCCGGGCCGTCGCCGAGCTCACCGGCGTACCCGTCCACAGCTCGCCGCTCGTCAACGAGGGCGGCGCGATCCATGTGGACGGCGAGGGCACCGTCCTGCTCACCGAGACCGTCCAGCTCGGCCAGGAGCGCAACCCCGGCTGGAGCCGCCGGCAGGTGGAGGCGGAGATCCACGCCCGCCTCGGCACCGAGAAGGCCATCTGGCTGCCCCGCGGGCTGACCGGCGACTACGGAACGTACGGCACGCTCGGCCATGTCGACATCGTCGCCGCCTTCGCCCGCCCGGGCACCGTCCTCGTCCACGTCCAGCCCGACCCGGCCCACCCCGACCACGAGGTCACCCGCGAACTGCCGGCCGTCCTGCGCGCCGCCACGGACGCCAGGGGCCGCGCCCTGGAGGTGGTCGAGGTGCCCGCGCCGACCGTGCTGCGTGACGAGGACGGCGAATGGGCCGACTACTCCTACATCAACCACTACCTCTGCAACGACGGCGTGGTCCTCTGCGCCTTCGACGACCCGCGCGACGAGGAGGCCGCCGCGATCTTCCGGGGCCTCTTCCCGGACCGTACGGTGACCCTCGTCGACGCACGTACGATCTTCGCCGGTGGTGGAGGCATCCACTGCATCACCCAGCAGCAGCCGAAGGTGCGAGCGAACCCATGACCCCCGCCCCCCGACGCACCCACCAGGCCGCCCCGCCCCGCGAGGACGTCCTCGCCGCCGCCATGGCCACCATCGCCGAGCGCGGGCTCGACGGGCTGACCATGGCCGGGCTCGGGCGGGACGTGGGGATGAGCAGTGGGCATCTGCTCTACTACTTCCGCACCAAGGACGAACTGCTGCTCCGGACCCTGGAGTGGAGCGAGAACCGCCTCGGGGCCGAGCGCCGTGCCCTGCTCGCCCGGCCCGGGAGCGCCCGCGAACGGCTGGAGGCGTACATCGGCCTCTACCTCCCCGCCGGGCACCGCGACCCCCACTGGACGCTCTGGCTGGAGGTCTGGGGCCGCTCGCAGAACGCCGACGACGACGCCCGCGCCCGGCAGGCCGCCATCGAGGGGGCCTGGCACCGCGACCTGGTGGCGCTGCTCGCCGAGGGGATCTCGCGCGCTGAGTTCCGGCCGGTGGACGCCGACCGGTTCGCCGCCCGGCTGCGGGCGCTCCTGGACGGTTTCAGCATCCACGTCACGGTCGGGATCCCGGGAACGGGCCGGGAGCTGGTGCTCGCCCAGACGGCGGAGTTCCTGGACGAGACGCTCGCGCCCGCACGGTCCGGGGGAGATGCGACCAGCGTCACGACCGCATCCTGAGACGACGGCGTCACGGGCGCGTCACTGTGCGAGACTTCTGCCGTGTCCTCGTTCGTCATGATTATTGGCAGCAGGCGCGCCGGTCCGCAGTGACCGTCCCGTACCACCCCGTACGGCACGGCCACCGTGCCCCAGACCCGCGCGCAGACCTCTCGCACCCGCGAGGGGTTTTTTCGTTTTCCGGCCCGCACCCGGATCGGAACGAGGCAAGCGGGATGATGGGGGCAAGTGGAACCCGATCGTCCGGATCCACTCATCCGACAGGAGCCAGATCAGCATGACCACCAAGGCCAACGCCACCGACGACAGTTTCCATGTCTTCGACACCACACTGCGCGACGGTGCTCAGCGTGAGGGCATCAACCTGACGGTCGCCGACAAGCTGACCATCGCCCGTCATCTGGACACCTTCGGTGTGGGGTACATCGAGGGCGGCTGGCCGGGGGCCAACCCCCGCGACACGGAGTTCTTCGCCCGCGCCCAGAAGGAGATCACCTTCGAGAACGCCCAACTCGTGGCGTTCGGCGCGACCCGCAGGGCCGGTGGCAGCGCCGCCGACGACCCGCAGGTCAAGGCGCTCCTGAACTCCGGCGCCCCGGTGATCACGCTGGTGGCCAAGTCCCACGACCGCCATGTGGAACTGGCCCTGCGCACCACCCTGGAGGAGAACCTGGAGATGGTCCGGGACACCGTTTCCCACCTGCGCGAACAGGGTCGCCGGGTCTTCGTGGACTGCGAGCACTTCTTCGACGGCTACCGGGCCGACGCCGAGTACGCCAAATCCGTGGTCCGTACCGCCCACGAGGCGGGGGCCGAGGTCGTCATCCTCTGCGACACCAACGGCGGCATGCTCCCCGCCCAGGTCCAGGCCGTCGTCTCCACCGTCATCGCCGACACCGGCGCCCGGCTCGGCATCCACGCCCAGGACGACACCGGCTGCGCCGTCGCCAACACCCTGGCCGCCGTCGACGCGGGCGCCACCCACGTCCAGTGCACGGCCAACGGCTACGGCGAACGGGTCGGCAACGCCAACCTCTTCCCCGTCGTCGCCGCCCTGGAACTCAAGTACGGCATGAAGGTGCTGCCCGAGGGCGCGCTCGCCGAGATGACCCGGATCTCGCACGCCATCGCCGAGGTCGTCAACCTCACCCCCTCCACCCACCAGCCGTACGTGGGCGTCTCGGCCTTCGCCCACAAGGCCGGGCTGCACGCATCCGCGATCAAGGTCGACCCCGACCTGTACCAGCACATCGCCCCCGAACTGGTCGGCAACACCATGCGGATGCTGGTCTCCGACATGGCGGGCCGTGCCTCCATCGAGCTGAAGGGCAAGGAGCTCGGCGTCGACCTCGGCGACGACCGCGCCCTGGTCGGCCGGGTCGTGGAGCGGGTCAAGGAACGCGAACTGAAGGGCTACACCTACGAGGCCGCCGACGCCTCCTTCGAACTGCTGCTGCGCGGCGAGGTCGAGGGCCGGGCCCGCCGCTACTTCCGCACCGAGTCCTGGCGGGCGATCGTCGAGGACCGCCCCGACGGCACCCACGCCAACGAGGCCACGGTCAAGCTCCGGGCCAAGGGCGAGCGCATCGTCGCCACCGCCGAGGGCAACGGCCCGGTCAACGCCCTGGACCGGGCGCTGCGGGTCGCCCTGGAGCGGATCTACCCGCAGCTCGCCAAGTTGGAGCTGATCGACTACAAGGTCCGCATCCTGGAGGGCCGCACCGGCACCGAGTCCACCACCCGCGTCCTCATCACCACGGGCGACGGCACCGGCGACTGGGCGACCGTGGGGGTCGCCGAGAACGTCATCGCCGCCTCCTGGCAGGCACTGGAGGACGCGTACACGTACGGGCTGCTGCGCGCGGGGGTCGAGCCCACGGAGTAGCCCGCCGCACCCCCTTCGTCGAAGAGCCGTCGCCCATCGCCGGGCGGCGGCTCTCGTGTGTTCCACGAGCATTCAAGGAGTGAACACACAACCCCGCCCGCCTGCACGGAAGATGAGACCCGTTCAATCTCGACGTGAAGTATTGACGGCCCTGTATCGGCGCGGTTAACTCACGCCGCAACGCCGGTACCGGTTCCGGAACCGGTACCGAAGCGCCTCTCCACCGCATGCCCGCGCCCTACCCCCGCCTGCCCTCTTCCGCCCCGCCTGGCCCCCTGGAGGACCGGATGCGCGTCACCATCGCCGATGTCGCCCGTGAGGCCGGCGTCAGCAAGACGACCGTGTCCCGGGTCATCAACACCAAGGGCGAGGTGGACCGGATCACGGCGGCCCGTGTTCGTGAAGTGATCGCACAGCTCGGCTACGTACCCAGCTCAGGAGCCGTCGGTCTCGCCCGCGGCTCCAGCCGGACGGTCGGCATGCTCGTGCCCTCGCTGACCTGGCCGTGGATGGGCGAACTGCTCCAGGGCGTCGTCGACACCGTCGAGGCCGCCGACTACGGGCTGCTGCTGTTCACCTGCAACCGCGGGGCCGAGTCCGTCCAGCGGTTCACCGGCCAGGTGTCCGCACGCGCCTTCGACGGTCTCGTCGTCGTGGAACCCGAGAACACCCTCGGCCACCTCACCGAACTGCACCGCGACGGCCTGCCGATCGTGCTCATCGACGACCGCGGCCACCACCCCGAGTTCCCCTCCGTCGTGACCACCAACCACGAGGGAGGCGCGTCCGCGGCCCGCCACCTGCACGCCGCCGGACGCACCCGGCCCCTGGTCCTGACCGGACCCCAGCACTTCGGCTGCGTACGGGACCGGCGAGACGGCTTCCGCTCCGTCCTGCCCACCGATCTGGTCGTCGAGGGAGACTTCACCGAACGCGGCGGCCGGCTCGCCGTCGAGGGGCTCCTGGCACGGGGCGTCACGTTCGACTCCGTCTTCGCGCACAACGACATCAGTGCCGCGGGCGTGCTCCGCGCCCTGCGGGCCGCCGGACGCCGGGTCCCGGACGACATCGCCGTCGTCGGCTTCGACGACATCCCGATGGCCGAGCACACCGAACCACCGCTGACCACCGTGCGCCAGCCCACCCGCCGCATGGGCGAGACGGCGGCCCGGATGCTGCTCTCCCACCTCGGCGGCACGCCCGTACCCGACGGACCGGTCGTGCTGCCCACCGAACTGGTCGTGCGCCACTCGGCGCCGTAACGGACCCGGCCGCCCGGCCGCGCCCCGCCTCGCACCTTCCGCCCGCCGGGGTCTCCCGACCCGGCAGCCCCTTCCTGGAGTCGCCATGTCCGTACGCCGTCGCACCACCCTCAGAGCGGTCGCCGCAGCCACCGTCGCGGTGGCGCTCGCCGCCGGTTGCTCGAACGCCAACTCGGGTGCCGACAAGGGCGGCGGGGCCGCCGGTGTACTGACCCTCGGCAAGCCGGACGGGCCGCAGACGAACAACAGCAACCCCTTCCTCACGACGTCGGCCGGAGCGGTCCTCGGCTACCGCCACATGATCTACGAGCCGCTCGCGATGACGAACATGATCAGGCCCACCGAGAAGGCCGACCCCTGGCTCGCCACCGAGTGGGCCTGGGAGGACAACTTCACCAAGGTCACCTTCACCCTCGACGGCCGGGCCAAGTGGGCCGACGGCAAGCCCCTGACCGCCGCCGACGTGGAGTTCACCTTCAACCTGCTCAAGAAGCACCCGGCGCTCAACGGGGACGGGATCCCCTTCGACGGGATCGCCGTCAAGGGCAAGCAGGTCGTGCTGACCTTCCAGGAGAGCCAGTTCGTCAACCAGAACAAGATCATCCAGACCTTCATCGTGCCCAAGCACATCTGGGAGAAGGTCGACAACCCGGAGACCTGGCCCAACCGCAACCCGGTCGGTTCCGGACCGTACAAGCTCAAGACGTTCACCCCGCAGACCACCACCCTGACCGCCACGCCGACCTACTGGAACGGCGACACCAAGGTCAAGGAGCTGCGCTACACCGCCTACAACGACAACAGCGCCGCCACCACCGCCCTGGCCACCGGGAAGATGGAGTGGTCCTTCGTCTTCATGCCGAACCACAAGCAGCTGTTCATCGACAAGGACCCCGAGCACCACCAGCTCTGGTTCCCCTCCGGCCTCGGCGTCCACGGACTGTGGTTCAACACCACGCGCAAGCCCTTCGACAACCCGGCCCTGCGCAGGGCGATGGCGATGGTCGTCGACCGCAAGGCCATCCACGTCCAGGCGCAGGCCACGCTCTACCCGGAGATCACCAACCCCACCGGCATCCCGCTCCCCGCCGGTGAGCCCTTCCTCGCCCCCGAGTACGAGAACGCCACCACCAAGCCCGATGTCGCGGGCGCCAAGAAGGTGCTCGCCGAGGCCGGGTTCAAGCTCAGCGGCGGCGTGCTCAAGGACCCGGGCGGCAAGCCGGTGACGCTCACCCTCACCGACCCGGCCGGATGGAACGACTACATCACCGGCCTCGCGATCATCAAGGACAACATCAAGGAGATCGGCATCGAGGCCAAGGTCAAGACCCAGACCGCCGAGGCCTGGGGCACCGACGTGGCCAACGGCAACTTCGACGCCACCCTGCACTGGACCAACAGCGGCGCCACCCCCTACGACATGTACCAGAACATCATGGACGGGGCGATCGTCCAGCCCATCGGCAAGAGCTCCCAGGCGGGCAACTTCGGCCGCTTCAAGAACCCCGAGGCGACGGCCGCGCTCAAGGAGTACGCCGGCGCCACCACCGACGCCGCCCGCACCAAGGCCCTCAACACCCTCCAGAAGATCTTCGTCGAGCAGGCCCCCATGATCCCGACGGCCGCCGCGCCCGTCGGAGCCGAGTTCTCCACGAAGAACTGGATCGGCTGGCCCTCCGAGGCCAACCCCTACGCCCCGCCGCAGCACACCCAGCGGACCGCGCTGGAGATCGTGCTCAACCTCAAGCCCTCCTCCAAGTAGGCACGGGGAAGACCGGACGGGAGACGGGAAACCGGCCATGACCAGCGATCAGCCCGAGCACGCACGGACCGGGTCCGAGACCATGCGGACCGGCTCCGATGCCGCGCCCACCGGCACCGATGTGGTGCTGGAAGCGCGCGGAGTCACCAAGCACTTTCCCCTGCGCCGCACCGCCCGCGACCTGTTCGCCCGCGAGCGCCGCAGCGTCCACGCCGTCGACGACGTCTCGCTCCGGCTGAGACGCGGCACCGTCACGGCTCTGGTGGGGGAGTCCGGCTCGGGCAAGTCCACCGTCGCCCGCCTGCTGGCCCAGCTGTATCCGCTCACCTCGGGCGAGATACGGCTGGGCGGCGAGCCGGTGGTGGCCGGTCGCGGCCGGTCCTTCCGCCGTTACGTACGCCGGGTCCAGCTGATCTTCCAGGACCCCTTCGCCTCGCTGAACCCGGTGCACACCGTGCGCTACCACCTGACCCGCGCCCTGAAGATCCACGGCCGGGCGGGCAGCGGGGACAAGGAGCTGGAGGAGAACCTGGCCGCCCTGCTGAACCGGGTCCAGCTGACCCCGCCGCAGCAGTTCCTGGACAAGTTCCCGCACGAGCTGTCGGGCGGGCAGCGCCAGCGCGTCGCCATCGCCCGGGCGCTCGGCGCCGACCCGCAGGTCCTCCTCGCCGACGAACCCGTCTCGATGCTCGACGTGTCGATCCGGCTCGGCGTCCTCAATCTCCTGCGCGACCTCAAGGAACGCCTCCACCTGGCGATCCTCTACATCACCCACGACATCGCCTCCGCCCGCTACTTCGCCGACACCACCCTCGTCATGTACGCGGGCCGGATCGTCGAGGGCGGCGACAGCGAACGCGTCACCCAGCACCCCGCCCACCCCTACACCCAGCTCCTGATCGCCTCCGCCCCGGACCCGGACCGGTCCGTCGCCGACGGCGGACCGGAGGAGACCGGCACCGGCGAACCGCCCTCCCTGATCACCCCGCCCGCCGGCTGCCGCTTCCATCCCCGCTGCCCGCAGGCGATGGAGCGCTGCCGCACCGAACTGCCGCCGCGCTTCGACCTGCCCGAGGGGCAGTGGGCGGCCTGCTGGCTGTACGAGGGCGGGGGAGCGGGGGCCCCCGCAGTCGCCGCCGCGACGGCCACAGGCCATCCGACCGGGGGCCACCCGGCCGCGAAGGAGGCCACCCGGTGAAGTACCTCCTCCAGCGCCTCGCCTTCTACGCCGTCACCGCGTGGGCCGCGATCACCATCAACTTCCTCATCCCCCGGCTCATGCCGGGCGACCCCATCCAGGCCCTGCTCAGCCGCTATCAGGGGCAGCTCGACACCAAGGCCATCGACTCGCTCAAGGCCCTCTTCGGCCTCGACGAGCAGCAGTCGATGTGGCAGCAGTACACCGACTACTGGGCCCACCTGCTCGACGGTGACCTCGGCCTCTCCTTCACCTTCTTCCCCACCCCGGTCAGCGAGGTCATCGGCCAGTCCCTGCCCTGGACGCTGGCCCTGGTCGGCACGACCACGCTCATCAGCTTCGTCCTCGGCACCGGCATCGGCGTCTACAGCGGCTGGAAGCGCGGCTCCTGGCTGGACGGGCTGCTGCCCGTCACCACCTTCATCTCCTCCATCCCGTACTTCTGGCTGGGCCTCGTCGCCATCGCCGTGTTCGCCGAGAAGTGGACGCTGTTCCCGAACTCCGGCGGCTACGACAACGCGCTGGTCCCGGCCTTCGACTGGCCGTTCATCTCCAGCGCCCTCTACCACGCGGTCCTGCCCGGCGTGACGATCGTCCTCAGCGCGGTCGCCGGCTGGATCCTCGGCATGCGGAACATGATGGTCACCGTCTCCTCCGAGGACTACGTGATGGTCGCCCAGGCCAAGGGGCTGTCCGAACGACGCGTGATGTTCGGCTACGCCGCCCGCAACGCGGTCCTCCCCAACATCTCCGGCTTCGCCCTCTCCCTCGGCTTCATCGTCGGCGGCACCCTGCTCGTCGAGATGGTCTTCACCTACCCGGGCATCGGCTTCCAGCTGCTCCAGGCGGTCGGCGCCAAGGACTACCCCCTGATGCAGGGCGTCTTCCTCATCATCACGCTCTCCGTCCTCGCCGCGAACCTGCTCGCCGACCTCGTCTACGCCGCCCTCGACCCCCGCACCCGGAAGGAGGCATAAGGGCCTTGTCCGGATCATGCCGGGCTCGCGGGGTCCGGCACGCGCATCTGCGGCGTTGTCGTCCATCCACGACTTCCCCGAGCCCTCGGCTCCGCTCGAGCAGGGGAGGCCCCATCGCGTCGCCTCAATCCTCCGCCCTGCAGCCGCACGTACCGGACCCCGCTCCCTGATCCGGCCTGATCCGAACGAAAGGCCCTGGTCTCATGTCCATCACCGCCACCGACGCCGCCGTCCTCGACGGCACGCCCCCGCCCACGGCCCCCACCCGCCGGGCCCGGCTCCGGTTCCTGCGCGGCGGGAAGACCCGCACCGGCCTGATCATCCTGGCGGTCTTCGTCCTGCTGGCCGTCGCCGGACCCTGGCTCGCCCCCTACGACCCCGACGCCATGAGTGACCAGCTGCTCCAACCACCCTCCGGCGACCACTGGTTCGGCACCACGCACACCGGGCAGGACGTCTTCTCGCAGATCCTCGTCGGCACCCGGGGCGTCCTCGTCGTCGGACTGCTGGCCGCCGCCATCGCCACCGCCCTGTCCGTCCTGATCGGGGTCAGCGCAGGGTTCCTCGGCGGGGCCGTCGACGAGATCCTCTCCGCGCTCTCCAACATCTTCCTGGTGCTGCCCGGACTCCCGCTGATCATCATCGTCGCGAGCTTCGTCCCCGACACCGGCGACCTCGTCATCGCCGTCGCCATCGCTCTGACCTCCTGGGCCTGGGGATCGAGGATCCTGCGCGCCCAGACCCTGTCGCTGCGCCGCCGCGACTACGTGGAGGCCGCCCGCGCCACCGGCGAGTCGACCCCGCGCATCATCCTCTTCGAGATCCTGCCGAACCTCACCGCCGTCATCGCCTCCGGCTTCGTCGGCACGGTCATCTTCGCCGTCCTCACCGAGATCACCCTCGCCTTCATCGGCGTCGCCGACATCTCCCACTGGAACTGGGGCACCGTCCTCTTCTGGGCCCAGTCCAACCAGGCGCTCGCCCAGGGAGCCTGGTGGTGGTTCGTCCCGGCCGGCCTGTGCATCGCCCTGCTGGGCACCGCGCTCGCCCTCATCAACTTCGGCATCGACGAGTTCGTCAACCCCCGCCTGCGCACCGCCACCGGATCCTCCCGGAAGGTGAAGATGCGCGTCGGCTTCACCCCCGTGGCCCGGAAGACCCCCGGTACGGGCCTCCCCGGGCAGAGCAGCAGCAAGGAGCCGCGCACATGAGCGCCGAGCCGGTCCTGACCATCAGCGGACTCAACGTCGACTACGGCACCGACGCGGGCGCCGTCCACGCCCTGCGCGACATCGACCTCACCCTCCACCGGGGCGAAGTCCTGGGCCTGGCAGGGGAGTCGGGCTCGGGCAAGTCGACGCTCGCCTACGCCGTGACCCGGCTGCTGTCCCCGCCCGGCGTCATCACCGGGGGAGAGGTCCACTACCACCGGCCCGGCGGCGACCGTGTCGACATCCTCTCCCTCGCTCCCCAGCAACTGCGCGCCTTCCGCTGGCAGGAGCTGTCCATCGTCTTCCAGGGGGCGATGAACTCCCTCAACCCCGTGCACACCGTCCACAGCCAGCTCACCGACGTCCTCGCCGCCCACCGCCCCGAGCTGAAGAAGCGCCGACGCACCGAGCGAGCGCGGGAGTTGCTGGAGCTCGTCGGTATCTCCGCCGACCGGCTCGCCGCCTACCCGCACCAGCTCTCCGGCGGTATGCGCCAGCGCGTGATGATCGCCATGGCGCTCGCCCTGGAACCCGAGATCGTCATCATGGACGAGCCGACCACCGCGCTCGACGTCGTCATGCAGCGGCAGATCCTGCGACGGCTCGTCCAGTTGAGGGAACAGCTGAACTTCTCGGTCGTGTTCATCACCCACGACATCTCCCTCCTGATCGAATTCTCGGACCGGATCGCGATCATGTACGGGGGCCGCATCGTGGAGCAGGCGGGTGCGGCGGAGATCTACCGCGACCCCCGCCACCCCTACAGTGACGGGCTGCTCCACTCCTTCCCCGCGCTCCACGGCCCGCGCCGCGAACTGACCGGCATCCCCGGCTCCCCGCCGCACCTCTCCGCGATGCCCACCGGCTGCGCCTTCCACCCGCGCTGCGCCAAGGCCTTCGCCCCGTGCGCCGGGCAGGTCCCGCCGCTCGCCGCGCCCGCCGACGGACCGGGCCGCGCGGTCGCCTGCCATCTGCACGCCTGACCAGGCCCCACCCCTCCTACGTACGGAGACCGATGAACCTCGCCACCACCCCGCAGCGGATCCTCTCTCCGGCCCCGGTACGCGGACTCCCGGCCGACTTCCGCTGGGGCGTCGCCACCTCCTCGTACCAGATCGAGGGGGCTGCCGCCGAGGACGGCCGCACCCCGTCCATCTGGGACACCTTCTGCCGGGTGCCCGGGGCGGTGGAGGGAGGCGAGCACGGCGACGTGGCCTGCGACCACTACCACCGGATGCCCGAGGACGTGGAGCTGATCGCGGGCCTCGGCGTCGACACGTACCGCTTCTCCCTCGCCTGGCCCCGCATCCAGCCGGGCGGCCGGGGCCCCGCCAACGCCAAGGGCCTCGACTTCTACAAGCGGCTGGTCGACGAGGTCCAGGAGCGCGGTGTCACCCCCTGGATCACCCTGTACCACTGGGACCTGCCGCAGGAGCTGGAGGACGCGGGCGGCTGGCCCGCGCGCGACACCGCCCTGCGCTTCGCGGAGTACGCCTCCCTCGCGTACGAGGCCCTCGGCGACCGGGTCGAACACTGGACCACGCTCAACGAGCCCTGGTGCTCTGCGATGCTCGGTTACGCCTACGGGCTGCATGCTCCCGGCCGCCGCGACCTGGGCGACGCCATGGCCGCCGTCCACCATCTGCTCCTGGGCCACGGCCTCGCCGCCCGCGCACTGCGCGAGGCGGCCGGGGGCGACCCGCTGGAGCTGGGCATCACCCTCAACCTCGGCACCGCCACCCCCGAGACCGACAGCGAGGCCGACCGTGAGGCGTGCCGCCGCGCCGACGGCCTGGGCACCCGGCTCTACCTCGACCCGCTCGTGCACGGCCGCTACCCCGAGGACATCGTCGAGGACCTGGCCGCCCAGCACATCGAACTCCCGGTCCGCGAAGGCGATCCGGCCGCCATCGCCACCCCGCTCGACGTGCTCGGCGTCAACTTCTACCGGGGCATGCAGTTCTCCGGCGTCACCGAGGACGGCTCACCGCTCGACGCCGAGGGCCTGCCGGTCACCCGGGCCGTGGAACGCGATCTGCCGCGCACCGCGATGGACTGGGAGATCACCCCGACCGAACTCACCGACCTGCTGGTGCGGTTGGAGCGCGACTACGGGCTGCCGACCGTCATCACGGAGAACGGCGCTGCCTTCGACGACACGGTCGCCGCCGACGGCTCCGTCCCCGACGCCGACCGCACGGCCTACCTCGCCGACCACATCGACGCCGTCGTCGCCGCCCGCGCCCAAGGGGCCGACGTCCGGGGCTACTTCGCCTGGTCGCTGATGGACAACTTCGAGTGGGCGTACGGCTACGCCAAACGGTTCGGCATCGTCCGCGTCGACTACGACACCCAGACCCGCACGCTCAAGGACAGCGCCAAGTGGTACCGCGACACGATCCGCCTCACCCGCGACCACACCGCGTAGCGCACCAACACCTCTGATCCCGACGACGTCCGGCACCTCGGACCCTGAAAGAGAGCGCTCCCACACATGTCCCGTACCCCGCACCTCCGCCCCCGCAAGGGCAGAAGCAGACCCGCGACGGCCGCCTTCGCCGCCGCGGCCGTCCTGGCCACCCTGCTCGCCGGGTCGGCCACCGGCCCCGCGGCCGCCGCAGACGAACCCGCCCCCGTCCTCATCGACCGCTTCGAGGGCGAGGTGCCGCTCGGCAACAACCCGCCGGCCGACGCGATCTTCACCTGGGGCGGCGACGCGGACGACCACCCGCGGCTCGAGCTGGCCGAACGCGCCGACGCTCCCGAGGGCGAGCAGGTCCTCGAAGGCTCCTACGACATCAGCGCGTACGGCGGCTTCAGCCACGAGTTCGCCGTGGACACCCCGCCGCAGAACTGGACCGCCCACAAGGGCATCCGCTTCTGGTGGTACGGCCGGAACACCGCACCCCTGCCGCCCGGTTCGGGCAAGCGCATCAACTTCGAGATCAAGGACGGCGGCGCCAACGGCGGCGCGTCCGAGCTGTGGACCACCTCCTTCACCGACGACTGGGAGGGCTGGCACCTCGTCGAGATCCCCTTCGCGGACTTCGTCTACCGGGCCGACTACCAGCCCGTCGGAGGCATCGACCAGATCCTCGGCCTGAACGAGATGTGGGGCTACGCCCTCACCCTTCCCGGCGGAGCACCCGGCGAATTCGCTCTGGACGCGGTTGAGTTGTACGGAAAGGCGGAGCCCGCGCTCACCGCGAGCGTCGTCACCGACACGGCCGTACGCCCGGTGAGGAACGGTGCGAGCGCGGAGCTGACGCTGTCCGTCGCCACCACCGGCTCCGTCCCCACCGAGGAGCCGGTAACCGTCGCGTACGCCACCAAGGGCGGTACGGCCGAGCCCGGGAAGGACTACACCCCGGTCACCGGCAGCCACACCTTTCCCGCCGGCACCGCCGCCGGCACCACCCACAAGGTGACCGTCCGCACGGCGAAGGCGTCCGAGCCCGCCGAGGCGAAGACGATCCCGCTGGAGCTGACCGTCACCGGCGCGAAGGCCCCCCGGGAGAACCCGCAGGTCGTCATCGACGCCCACGGACTCCCGTACCAGAACGCCGAGCTGCCGGTGAAGCAGCGCGTGGCGGACCTGCTGGGACGCCTCTCGCTCGCCGAGAAGGCCGGCCAGATGACGCAGGCCGAGCGCAACGCGCTCCGCGCCCCCGGTGACATCGCCGCCTACGACCTCGGCTCGCTGCTCTCGGGCGGCGGCTCGGTCCCCACCCCGAACACGGCGGCGGCCTGGGCCAAGATGGTCGACGCCTACCAACTGCGCGCCCAGGCCACCCGCTTCCAGATCCCGCTGATCTACGGCGTGGACGCGGTGCACGGCCACAACAACGTCGTCGGCGCGACGATCATGCCGCACAACATCGGCATCGGCGCGGGCCGCGACCCCAAGAGCGCCGAGAGGACCGGCGCGATCACCGCCAGGGAAGTCCGCTCCACCGGCGTCCCGTGGGACTTCGCCCCCTGCGTCTGCGTCACCCGCGACGAGCGCTGGGGCCGCAGCTACGAGGCGTTCGGCGAGGACCCGGCCCTCGTCGAGGCCATGGAGACGGTCATCCAGGGCATGCAGGGCAGCCCGTCCGGCAAGGACCTGCACCGCAACGACAAGGTGCTCGGCAGCGCGAAGCACTTCGTGGGCGACGGAGGCACCGCGTACGGCTCCTCCACCACCGGCTCGTACACGACCGACCAGGGCATCACCGAGGTCACCCGCGAGGAGCTGGAGGCGGTGCACCTGTCGCCGTTCGAGGAGTCGGTGAAGCGGGGCGTCGGCACGATCATGCCCTCGTACTCCTCCCTCGACATCCTGGGCGACGACCAGGGCCCGGTGAAGATGCACGCCAACGCCGAGATGATCAACGGTGTCCTCAAGGACCGCATGGGCTTCGAGGGCTTCGTCATCAGTGACTGGCAGGCCATCGACCAGATCCCCGGCGACTACCCGAGCGACGTCCGTACGTCCGTCAACGCCGGACTCGACATGATCATGGTCCCGACCGCGTACCAGGACTTCACCAAGACCCTGAAGGACGAGGTCGCCGCGGGCCGGATCAGCGAGGCCCGCGTCGACGACGCGGTCGCCCGCATCCTCACCCAGAAGTTCCGCCTCGGCCTCTTCGAGAAGCCGTACGCGGACACCACCCACCTCGACAAGGTCGGCTCGGCCGGACACCGTGCGGTGGCGCGGGAGGCGGTGGCGAAGTCGCAGGTGCTCCTGAAGAACGACGGGGCCGTCCTTCCGCTCAAGCCGGACCAGAAGGTGTACGTCGCCGGGTCCAACGCCGACGACCTCGGCAACCAGGCAGGCGGCTGGACGATCAGCTGGCAGGGCTCCTCCGGGAAGACCACCGCCGGCACGACGATCCTGGAGGGGATGAAGAAGGCGGCGAAGAGCCCGGAGTCCGTCACCTACTCCCGCGACGCCTCCGCCGCCACGGCCGGCTACGACGTCGGTGTGGTGGTCGTCGGCGAGACCCCGTACGCCGAGGGCATCGGGGACGTCGGCAACGGCCACGACCTGGAGCTGACGGCGGCCGACAAGGCAGCCGTGGACAAGGTCTGCGCGGCCATGAAGTGCGCCGTCCTCATCGTCTCCGGCCGCCCCCAGCTCATCGGCGACCAGCTCGGCAGGATCAACGCGCTGGTGGCCTCCTGGCTGCCGGGCTCCGAGGGCGACGGCGTCGCCGATGTCCTCTACGGCAGGCGCGCCTTCACCGGACAGCTGCCGGTGACCTGGCCGAAGTCGGATGCCCAGCTCCCGATCAACGTCGGGGACGCGGCCTACGACCCGCAGTTCCCCTACGGCTGGGGGCTGACCACCTTGAAGAGGCCCCCGGCCGGCGGTGAGCTGACCCTCACGGCTCTCGCCGTCGCCGCCCAGGTCGCCGAGAAGGCGAAGCTGGGGAAGACCCCGGCGGGCAGGGCGATCGTGGACCAGGCCCGGCTGCTGGTCCAGCAGAAGATCGGCGGGACGTTCGGCCAGGCGGTCGCGAAACCCTTCGCGGAGGCGGACCACCTGCTGCTCAAGGGCGACCTGACGGGCGCGGTGGCCAAGCTGCGCACGGCCTACCGAGCCGCGTAGCCCTGCGGTGCTCCGGGCGGGCGGCCGCGTTCGTCGCCCGCCTGGAGTAGCGTTAAGTATGAGGAAAAGGCTTTTCCCCGCGTTGCTGGCGGGCCTGCTGCTCTTCTTCGCAGCGGCGGCTCTCGCCCTGACCTCTCCCGCGTCGGCGGCCCCGGCCGCCACCATCCAGGACGCCGCCCAGGCCCTGCGCGACGACCCGGTGTACGTGGACCCGGGCGCCCGCGATCAGCTCTCCGTCGCTGACGAGAAGGCCCTGGAGAACAAGATCACGGAAGCCGACAAGCCGGTCTTCGTGGCCGTCCTCCCCGATACCTCGGCCTTCCCCGAGGAAGGCCTCCTCCAGACCCTGCGCAGCGACACCGGCATCACGGGCGTCTACGCGATCCGCCTCGGCGGCGGCTTCGACGCGGGCGCGGACCCGCAGGTCATGCCGGTCCGCGCCGTCGAGAACCTCACCGCAGCCGTGGAGAACCCCACCACCGCCGGCAGCGCCGACGCCCAGCTCAACGCCTTCGTCGACCGCGCCGTCGAGCAGGCCCGGGGCTCCGCCCCCGCCTCCTGGTCCGGCGGCTCAGGCGCGTCCGACGAGTCCGGGGCCCCGGTCGCCGGCCTGATCACGCTCGGCGCACTCGCGGCGGCGGGCGGCGCCGGTGTGTACGCGATCTCCCGCCGGAACAAGCGCCGCAAGGAGGAAGAGGAGCGCGCCGCCCTCGAAAAGCTCCGGGTCGTCGTCGACGAGGACATCACCGCGTACGGCGAAACCCTGGAACGCCTGGACTTCCACCCCGCCGAGAAGGGCGCGGACGACACCATGCGCGCCGACTACGAACGGGCCCTGGACTCCTACGAGTGCGCCAAGACCGCGATGGACCGGGCCACGCACCCCTCGGACGTCCGCAAGGTCACCCAGTCCCTGGAGGACGGCCGCTACTCCCTCGCGGTCCTGGAGGCCCGCCGCACGGGCGGGAAGATACCCGCCCGCCGCCCGCCGTGCTTCTTCGACCCCCGCCACGGCCCGTCGGTCGCCGACGTGGTCTGGACCCCGTCCGGCGGGGCGGCCCGGGAGGTCCCGGTCTGCGGCGCGGACGAGGTCCGGCTGAGCCGGGGCGAGGACCCCATGAGCCGTACGGTCGACGCCGGCGACGGCAACCGCCGCCCGTACTGGGAAGCGGGCCCGGCGTACGGCCCCTGGGCGGGCGGCTACTTCGGCGGCGGTCTGCTCCCCGGCCTCCTCGTCGGCACCATGCTCGGCTCGATGCTCGCCACCCCGGCGTACGCCTCCGAATACGGCGGCGGTGACTTCGGCGACGGTGGCGCGGGCGGCGACTGGGGCGGCGGCGACTTCTCCGGCTCCGACTTCGACTCCTCCGGCTTCGGCGGGGGCGGCTTCGGCGACGGCGGAGGCTTCGGGGGAGGGTTCGACGGTGGCGGCTTCTGAGGTCTGCGGCGGCCTCTGAGGCCCCCGACGCCGGGGTCTTCCTCAGCCGCCCCGGCGCCACGGCTTCCTCAGCGCCCCGGGTTCCGGTGGATCCCCTCAGCCGGGACCCGGGGTCCGGCGCTCACGCGGCCCGGGGAGCGGCGGACCGCGCCCCGGGCCGTACGCGATCAGCCTGCCGTCACGCGCAAGGTGCCCGACGCCGTGACGTCGTCGCCCGAGCCGTCCGCCGGCGCGGCGCTCAGCCGCCAGGTGTAGCCGCCCGCCGGGACCGGGTCGCCGGAGGCGGACGTACCGTCCCAGTCGACCCGTACCGTGGCGCGCGTGTCCTCGCCCGTCCAGGTGCGGACGGTCTCGCCGTTCGAGCGGCGCACCAGGGTCACCTTCCAGGACGCGGCGGGCTTGGACAGCCACCAGGCGGCCTTCCACGCGCCCGCCGCCGTGGCGGGCACGGCGGAGTGGGTGACGCCCAGCGGGGAGACGGCCTGCTGCGGGGCGGTCACGTGGACGGTGTCGTCGGTCCCGACCCAGGCGAGCTTGCCCGCCGCCGGGTCCAGGGTCCACGTGGTGCCGCGGCCGTCGTCGTCCGCGGGCGGCTTCACGCCCGTGACGGTGCCCAGGTCGGCGGTGGAGCCGTCGGGCCGCAGTGCGGTCAGGCGCAGGTCGCCGGAGGCCTCGCGCGCGGCCAGGAACCGGTCGCCGAGCAGGACCCGGGACACCGGGGCGGGGTAGTCGCGGTGGGTCGCCGTGTCGTACACGCCCGCCGCGTCCTGGGAAGCGCAGCTCCAGTACAGCAGGGTGCCGCTGCGCTGGAGCTCGCTCGGCACACAGTCGACGCCGAGGTCGTGGCTCGCGGTCGCCCGCCCGGAGCGCGGGTCGACCACGTTCACCGTGCCGGGCTTGCCGGGCGCCGACTTGTACAGCCGGTCCTCGGCCAGCGCCGCGCCCTGCGCCCGCTGGTCGCGGACGACGAGGTCGCGGGCGATGTCGACGACGTACTGCCGTCCGCCCGACTCGTACAGCACGAACTCCGGTGAGGCGTCGACGATGCGGCCACCCGTGCCGGGCAGAACCAGGCCCTCGGACGGCTGCTCCGGGTCGTCGCCGGTGACCAGCGCGTCCTTGCCGGTGGCCGGGTCGGTGACCAGCCGGGCCAGGCCCTCGTCCGTACCGTCGGCGAACCGGCCGGCCGCGAGACCGGGGAAATCGGCGAGCCGCGCCCCCTCCGCCGGGTCGAGGCCGGTCCCGACGGCCTTGCCGTGCAACGTGTCCTTCCCGGCCAGCGAGTTGACGTAGCGCAGCCGGCCTCCGGCGAGGCTCAGCGCCCCGATCTCGCCGTCCGCCGTCTTGACCCCGGGCACCTCCCGCATCACCAGGTCGAAGACGGTTCCGCTGCCGTCCTGGGTGAACACGTGGATGGCCCGCTTGCCGTCGGCGTCCTTCCCGAGTGCCAGCACATCCCCGTACCCCTCGGCCCGTAGCTGGGCGAACTCCACAGTGGGCAGGAGCGTGCGCTCGGTGTCCACGCCGGCGTGGGGGGTGAGCCGCAGCGGACCGCCGGTGCCCTCGTGCCAGACGATGCTGTCCTCCACCACGAACGCGGTGACCCCGCTGTCGGGCGACCGGGTGTCCAGCGGGACGACCTTGGGCGTGCCCGTGCCGCTGCGCGGGAGAATCCGGACGCCCTGCCCCCCGCTGCCGTTCCGCGAGAACCAGCTGACGTTCATCTGGGTGATGCGGAAGCTGCTCGCGTCACCGGTCACCGGCAACGGCTTCACCCGGCCGTCGTACGCGGTGAGGATGCCGTAGCCCGGCGAGCCGTCCGCCAGCCGGTAGCCGATGAGGACCTCGCTGCCCTGCGCGCCGAGCACCACGGGCTCGGCGCCGGTGGTGGCCCCGGGGGGCAGCCGTACGAGGGGATCCGCCGACGGATCCCCGCCCCGGGGCACCCGCATCTCGTACGTTCCGTCGCCTTTGTCGACGGTCGCCACCGTCCAGCCGCCCGCGAAGCGGAGGTTGAGGTACTGGGCGGGGACCGTGGAGGTGTGGGTGAAGGCCGGGTCCTCGATGCCGATCCGTACGATGTCCGTCCCGCCGTCGGCGCGCTGCTGGGTGTAGATCGCCCGGTTGTGCTCGTCGTGGCCCCCCACGAGCAGCTCCTCCGGGACGCCCGCCAGCTCGGTGACGACCCTGGTCCGGCTGTTGTACGAGTTCGTCCAGAGGTAGTCGTCGCCCTCGCGGTGCAGTACGCCGTACCTGCCGGTCGCCAGGATCTTCTCCGGCCCCTCGCCGAAGGCGTCCGGCGCGGGTATCAGGACTTCGGCCGCCTCCGCCGCCCCCGCGGCGTGTGCCGTGGTCGGCAGTGCCGTGGCGAGCCCTGCCGCCAGCACCACCGCAACGGCCGCCGCTCCCGCGGTCCGGCCGGTACGTCGGCTGCGGCTGTTCGTGTACAGGTGTCGGGACACCTGACCCCCCCTTGTCAGTTGACCGATGGTGCGCATCTGCGATGCGAACGTGATCAACCTTATTCATGTGTGGGGGAGTTGTGCGCTGAATATGTGCAACTGGTGACGCGAGGGCCCCTACCTCCAGCTCGTCCACCACGCGGCCACCCCGCCGAGGACGATCAGCACGCACATCACCGCGTTGCTCCGCCGGTAGTCCGCGAGGATCGCGGCGAACTCGCGGAGCGTCGCGTTGGGCCAGAAGTACGCGGCGGTCGGTGAGCCCACCACCTGTCCCCGGATCCGGACCCGGCGGGCGGTGAGCGCCGCGCGGAAGGCGTGGTAGTTGTTCGTGACGACGACGCACCGGTAGTCCGGCTTCGCCTGCTCCATGATCGCCTTGCTGAACCGCAGGTTCTCCTCGGTGTTCGTCGACCGGTCCTCCCGCTCGATGAGGTGCGCGGGAAACCCCTGGGCCACCAGGTGGTCGGCCATGGCGTGGGACTCCGGCAGATCCTCGTCGGGCCCCTGCCCGCCCGAGGTGATGAGGACGGGGGACCCGCCGCGCTTGGCGAGCCGCGCGTGGACCGCCTGCCCTCGCTTCAGCCGGCTCGCGAGCAGCGGCGGCACGGTGGAGCCGCCGACCAGGCCCGAGCCCAGTACCACCACGAAGTCGGCCTTGCGGCGCACGCGGAGCCGCCCGTAGAGGAACGCGTAACAGACGAAGCACAGGAACAGGAACGAGAAGTAGACCGCCAGCCCACCCGCCGCCGTCGCCGCCCCGATCAGCACCGGAGTCCGCAGGGCGGCGGCGGTGGCCAGCAGGGCGACGACGGCGAGAACGGCCAGGGCGGCCAGCAGGGAGAGCAGGTTGGACGGGCTCCGGCCTTCTTTGCGCACCATGCGTACGCCGTTGAGGAACAGGAAACACGTCAGCACGAGCACGGCCACCGCGCCCAGCACGAGCAGCGACCACAGCACGACCGGAGCCGCGGCGGAATCGGACGCGGCCAGCCGGTAGAGCGAGGCCGCCAGGGCACAGAGCACGGCGAGTCCCAGGACGACGGCGTTGCTGAACTTCCGGCGCTCGCGCAGCACGCTCACACAGAAGACGAGGAAGAGGAGCGCCGCGGGGGCGTAGACCACCATGAGCACAGAGTAGGCAGCGCCCCGGCCGCCGTTGACGGCGAGGTGGGACCGGGGCGGCCAGGGGCGGGAGCCGTCACGGAATCGGGGCGTGCCCTTTGCGGGGTCTCGGCCGTTGAACGGGGCATGAAGAAGCGAAGCGTACTCGCCGCCGTCACCCTCGCCACCGGAGCGGTCATCGCCGCCATCGCCCCGCACCCGGGAGGCGGGGACGCCGCGCACGCGGCCGAACCGGCCGTCTCCCTGGGCGCTCTGGACGATGTCGGCGACCTCGGCAAGCTGGTCGACGGCGCGGCCGGGGCGACCACCTCCACGGCGGGCACCGTCACCAGCACCGTGGAAGGCGCCAAGCTCAGCTGAACCGGCTGGGAACGGGGAGGGGGACGGCCGCAAGGCCGTCCCCCTCCCCGTTTCTCCGTTCCCGGCGTTCCGCGGGCGCGCCCGGCCGAGCGTGCGCCCCGGGGTCAGGCCAGGAAGTCGACCTGCGGGCAGGAGCCCTCTTCGGCGGCGGCCCGGTAGAGGGGCCAGGCCAGGGCGAGGTCCTGCCAGGGCAGCCCGACGGGGGCGTAGACGGTGATCTGGTCGCTCGTTTCGCGGCCCGCCCGCTCACCGCCGAGCACCTGCCCGAGAGACGCGTGGGCGGCGTCGGCGCTCAGCCCGGTGTTGCCGAGAGCCCCCATGGAGACGGCGAGCTCACGATCGTCGACCACGGTGCGGGCGCGTCGCAGTGCGTCGGCGGCGAGTTCGATCTTGCCGGGCTCATCCGCGCCGAGCGTGGTGACGTGCATTCCCGGGCGCAGATCGGCGGCAGTCAGCAGCGGGCTGCGTGACCAGGTCGCGAGGACGACGATGTCCGCGCGCGCGGCGGCGCTCCGTGGCTCGCCGACCGTCTCCACCGGAATGCCGAGGAGCCTTTCGTGCTCCTCGGCGAACGTGGCCGCCCGCACGGGGTCGGTGTCGCACACGGTCAGCCTGGAGACCGTGCGCAGGCGGACGAGACCCCGCAGCACCATCCGGGCCTGCGCGCCCGCACCTACGACGCTCACCGAGTCGGTGTGCTCGTCGGCGAGTACGTGGGTGGCCAGAGCCGCGGCGAGCCCGGTACGCCAAGCGGTGACCGAGGCCGAGTCCAGTACGGCCAGCAGCTCTCCGTCCGCCAGGTCGTGCAGGCAGACGAGGCCCCGCAGGGCGGGAACCGCATCGGGAAACTTCGCGTTGACCTTCACCGTGTAGGCCGGGATTCCGTCGATCGCCCCGGGCAGAAGCGCTGTCGCCGTACCCGGACCGGGCAGGTCCGTACGGATCCGCAACGGCCGGGTCTTGGGAGCGGGTGCGGTGAATCCCGCACGGAGCCCGGCCAGCACGGTGTCGGGGTCGAGCAGGTCGGTGATGCGGGAACGGGTCAGCAGCAGGGTCACCGGGCCACCTTCGCTCGTACGCCGTGGTCGGGCAACTCGTCGCCCACGGGGATCGGCCAGCCCGGCTCGCCCACCTCTGCAGCGGGCCGCGCGAGGCGTTCGACCGGCACCGGGCGCTGCTCGAAGCGCTGACGGGGCGGGGCGCCGACGGCCCCCGGCTGCCCGACCGATCCGGGCACGGACGGTCGGGTCGGGCAGAGTGGCTCCTCCCTACGGTGAACGGGCAAGGGAAGGAGTCAGGGCGTGCTGGAACGGCTGAACGACGCGATGGGGCACATCGAGGCCCACCTCGGTGAGCGCATCGAGGCGGCGGACCTCGCCCGGATCGCGATGACGTCGGAGTACCACTTCCGCCGGATGTTCTCCGCACTGGCGGGGCTCCCGCTGTCCGAGTACATCCGCCGTCGCCGCATGACGGTGGCCGGAGCGGAGGTGCTCGGTGACCGTGACCGTTCGCTGCTGGACGTGGCGATGCGGTACGGCTACGACACGGGGGAGGGCTTCGCCCGCGCGTTCCGGGCCGTGCACGGCATCGGACCGGGTGAGGCGCGGCGAACGGGCGCGGTTCTGCGGTCCCAGCAACGCCTGACCTTCCGACTCGTCGTCGAAGGGAGTAGCGCCATGCGCTACGGCTTGGTGGAGAAGAACGCGTTCCGGGTGGTCGGGAAGAAGGCCCGCGTCCCGCTCATTCACGAAGGACCGAATCCGGCCATCGCGGAGTTCATCCGGGGCATCGGCCGGGAGGAGCTGGAGCGCATCGCGACCCTCTCGGACCAGGAGCCGGCGGGCATCGTCGGGGTGAGCGACCAGCTCGACCCGAGCCGCGCGGAGGGCACCGAACTCGACTACTACCACGGGGTGGCGACCACCGCGGAGCCTCCGGTTGGCCTGGACGCCCTGGACGTACCGGCAGGCACCTGGGCGGTCTTCGAGAGCGAAGGCGAGTTCCCGCAGGCCCTCCAGTACCTCTGGCGGGATGTGTTCACCCAGTGGTTCCCGTCGAACCCGTACGCCTCCCGGCCCGGCCCGGAGATCCTGCGGGTGCGGCTGACGGAGGACGGGAAGCGGGCGGAGGCGGAGCTGTGGATCCCGGTGGAGCGGTCGGCCGAGAGCTGACCGCGCCGCGCGAAATATGCGGCACGACAGAGGTTTACGGCCATGGGGCATATGCGACGCCTTAATGGTCCAGACCTATTGTGCGGGCGTGCTCCGCTCGCTAGCTTTCTCCTGGCGGCGCGCGCTGTTCGGTTCGGCTCTGACCATTCACTGATGCACAGTCATGTGTGCTGACTGAAAAGGGAGTTACCGACATGCACAGACGTATTGCCGCACTCGCGGTGACGGTGGCGACGGCCGGCGCGATGCTCCTCGGCACCGCTTCGACCGCCTCCGCGACAGGCCCCGGCTTCTACCTCCGCAGCCACCACGGCAGCCTGGCGGAGTGCCAGGCGGTCGGGAACGCCGGCGCTGACAACGCCCTCTGGAGCCGCGTCTTCATCTGCAACCCGTTCGCGGGCAAGCCGGGTGTGTACGAGCTGTGGGTGCGCTACTGAGGTAGCGGGCGGACAGCGAACCGCCCCGGCCGCCGCCGCGGCCGGGGCGGTTCACTGCCGGGCGCTCAGAGGGGCGGTGCCGCTGCCGTGGACGAAGGCGCTCCAGGTGGCGGGCGCGGGCTGCTGCTCGTCGCGGCGCTGACCGACAAGTGGGACGTGGCCGAGCGGAACCCCGGCAAGATCGTGTGGTGCGAGTTCAGCATCGTATGAGTTGCTGTTTCGGCAAGGATGTTTGTCGTTTCGGCGGTACGGGCGCACTCTCGTCGTCGAGCGGTGGTGATGCCGCGTGACGAAGGAGGAGCGACATGAAGCAGCAGCGGTACGACGTGGTGATCGTGGGTGGCGGGGCCGCCGGCCTGAGCGGGGCGCTGGCCCTGGGGCGGGCCCGGCGCTCGGTGCTGGTGATCGACGCGGGGGAGCCCCGTAACGCCCCCGCCTCCCATGTGCACAACTACCTGGGCCGCGAGTCGACCCCGCCCGGCGAACTGCTGGCGATCGGCCGGGGCGAGGCGGCCGGGTACGGGGCGGAGATCGTCGAGGGCCGGGTGGCCTCGGCCGAGCGGCTGCCCGGGGACGGGGAGCGGGGCTTCCGGGTGGTGACGGAGGACGGCCGGAGCTTCGAGGCGCGGCGGCTGCTGGTGACGACGGGGCTCGTCGACGAGCTGCCGCCCGTGCCGGGGCTGGCCGAGCGGTGGGGGCGCGAGGTGCTGCACTGCCCCTACTGCCACGGCCACGAGGTGGCGGACCGCCCGATCGGCGTGCTCGCCACCGGCCCGCTCGCCGTGCACCAGGCGCTGATGTGGCGGCAGTGGAGCGACGACGTGACCCTCTTCCTCCACACGGGCCCGGAGCCCACGGAGGAGGAGTACGAGCAGCTGGCGGCCCGCGGCGTCGCGGTCGTGGACGGCGAGGTGGCGGGGCTGGAGGTCACGGACGACCGGTTCACCGGCGTGACGCTGGCGTCCGGACGGGTGGTCCCGCGCGAGGCGCTGGTGGTGCAGGCCCGGTTCACCGCCCGCTCGGCGGTCCTGGAGTCGCTGGGGCTGGAGCCCGCGGCGCAGGAGATGGGCGGGGTGGTGATCGGTTCGTACGTCCCGACCGACCCGACCGGCGCGACGGAGGTCCCCGGAGTCTGGGCGGCGGGCAACGTCACCCGCCTCACCGAGCAGGTGATCGGTGCCGCTGCGGCCGGGCTCATGGCGGCGGGCGCACTCAACGGCGACCTGATCACCGAGGACACCCGGCTGGCGGTGGCGGCCCGGCGGGCTTAGCGGCTCTTCGCCGTCGAGAACCGAACGGTCCGATGAGTTCACGGCGCGCGGCCGGTCCAAGTTCATGACACCCAGGTTCATGACGCCCGAGGTTCACCACCCGAGGTTCATGACACCCAAGGAAAGGACCCCCGCCATGTCGGAGCTTCTCGTCGATTTCATCACCTCCCTCGACGGCTGCGCATCGGGAGAGGGCTGGCCCGGGTACTGGGGCCTGGAAGGCCCGGAGTACCTTGCCTGGCTCGGTGAGCAGCCCCAGGCCACCTACCTCATGGGGGCGAAAACCTACCGCCTGATGTCCGGCTTCGCCGCCGGCGAGGTTCCGAGCGGCCAGGACGACTTCCGGCCCGAAGAGGAGGCGTCCGTCGACGAGCTCACGCGCGCGCCCAAGGTGGTGTTCTCCTCCTCGCTGGAGTCGCCGCTGACGTGGGCCAACGCCACGCTCGTCCGCGACGACGCCGTCGAGACGGTCCGGGCGATGAAGGAGAACGGCTCGGGGCTCCTCAGCACGATCGGCAGCCTCAGCCTGTGCCGGTCCCTGCTGCGGGCCGGGCTCGTCGACCGCTTCCGGGTCGTGATGTTCCCGGTGATCACCGGGGCCACGGGCGCGGAGCGCATCTACGACGGCTACCCGGACGTCGCCCTCGACATGATCGGGCACCGCACCTTCGACGGCCGCACGCAACTGGTCGAGTACAAGCCCCGCGTGCTGGAACACCCACCGCTCGGGTCGCCCGCGTGATGCCGGAACCTCCTCACGTGCCGAACGCGCCGCCGCCCGCCGCCCGCCGCCCGGCCCCGTCCGGCGTAACGCGAGAGGCGAATACGGGTCCCCGGGGTGACAGCAGGGGTCTGGCGGATGTGTGAGTTCCGGTTACGGGGATACGCGAAGGGTCCCCGGTGCCACGAGGGCGCCGGGCCTCGGCAACGTAAAGGGAGATGTCCGTGGGCATCATCGCGTGGATCCTCATCGGCCTGCTCGCGGGCGCCATCGCCAAGGCGCTGATGCCGGGCAAGGATCCGGGAGGCTGCCTGATCACGATGCTGATCGGGATCGTGGGCGGGCTGCTCGGCGGCTGGCTCGGCAAGGTGATCTTCGGGGTCGACTCGATCGACGGATTCTTCAGTCTGTCGACGTGGATCGCCGCAGTCGTCGGTTCGGTGATCGTGCTCGCTCTCTACCGCTTGGTCGCGGGGAACAGGGCCCGCTGAGCCGGGCGACCGCGGCGGACTTCTCGACGGGACGATTCGTCCGCATATGCCTACATTGGCAGAGGCGCGACAGGGTAGCCGTGGAGCAGAGCCGAGCCGAGGCTCCACTCCCGCGCACGACCGACAAGAGGACACGAGGACATGACGGACACGACCCGTAAGCCGACTACCTCCGACTCCGGTGCCCCGGTGGAGAGCGACGAGCATTCGCTCACCGTCGGCCCGGGCGGGCCGATCCTGCTCCAGGACTCCTACCTGATCGAGCAGATGGCTCAGTTCAACCGCGAACGCATCCCCGAACGGCAGCCGCACGCCAAGGGCAGCGGCGCCTTCGGCAAGTTCGAGGTGACCGCGGACGTCTCCGCGTACACGAAGGCCGCGCTCTTCCAGCCCGGTGCCACGACCGATCTGGTCGTCAGGTTCTCCACCGTCGCGGGCGAGCGGGGCAGCCCGGACACCTGGCGCGACCCGCGCGGCTTCGCGGTGAAGTTCTACACCAGCGAAGGCAACTACGACATGGTGGGCAACAACACCCCCGTGTTCTTCGTGAAGGACCCGATGAAGTTCCAGCACTTCATCCGGTCGCAGAAACGCCGGGCGGACAACAACCTCCGCGACCACGACATGCAGTGGGACTTCTGGACCCTCTCGCCGGAGTCGGCCCACCAGGTCACCTGGCTGATGGGGGACCGGGGCATCCCGCGCACCTGGCGTCACATGAACGGCTACACCTCGCACACGTACATGTGGATCAACGCCGACGGTGAGCGGTTCTGGGTGAAGTACCACTTCAAGACCGACCAGGGCATCGAGACGTTCACGCAGCACGAGGCCGACCAGATGGCGGCGGCGGACACGGACTACCACACGCGTGATCTGTTCGAGCACATCCGCGACGGCGACTTCCCGAGCTGGACCCTCAAGGTCCAGATCATGCCGTACGAGGACGCGAAGGACTACCGGTTCAACCCGTTCGACCTGACCAAGGTGTGGCCGCACGGCGACTACCCGCTGATCGAGGTCGGCCGGATGACGCTGGACCGCAACCCCACGGACAACCATGCCGAGATCGAGCAGGCGGCCTTCCAGCCGAACAACCTGGTCCCGGGCATCGGCCCGAGCCCGGACCGGATGCTCCTGGCACGGCTGTTCAGTTACGCGGACGCGCACCGCCACCGCATCGGCGGCAACTACCAGCAGCTGCCGGTCAACGCCCCCGTCGTCCCGGTGAACACGTACTCCAAGGACGGGGCCATGGCGTACCGGAAGACCACGGACCCGGTCTACGCCCCGAACTCCAAGGGCGGCCCGGAGGCCGACACGGCACGCTACGGCACCCCGCCGAGCTGGTACGCCGACGGGGACATCACCCGGGCGGCCTACGTCGACCACGCCGAGGACGACGACTGGGGCCAGGCGGGCACGATGGTCCGCGAGGTCCTGGACGACGCGGCGCGGGACCGGCTGGTGGACAACGTGGTCGGCCACCTGCTGAACGGCGTGACCGAGCCGGTGCTCCAGCGGGCGTTCCAGTACTGGTCGAACATCGACGCGACCATCGGCAAGCGCATCCAGGAGGGCGTCCGCGCGAAGGCGGGCGAGAAGGACCCGAAGGCGGCCGAGCAGGGCAACCCGGCCCGCTCGTCGATGCAGCGCAAGGCGTAAAGGGCGCGAGGCCCTGAGGTCCGGCCGCCGGTCTCCCGTCAGGGGGGCCGGCGGCCGGGTTCGTTCTCAGTGCTGGACGAGCCCGCCGACCGGGACACCGGGCACGTGCCCGGTGGGCGGGAGGCTCTGCGCCAGGGCGATCCCGACATCCACCAGCGACGACCGGCGCACGCGGGCGACCTGGGACAGCGGAGTCCACACGGCCTCGGCGGTGTCGCCGTTCGGCTCGGGACGGAGCGTGCCGCCGGTGACGCGGACACCGTAGAAGACGCCGACGTTCTGCAGCTCCGGCGCGCCGGGCAGGCGGCGCTCGTCCGCCGGGATCACCCGCGAGTCCACGCCGAGCAGGCGCTCGACCACGGCCTCCAGGCCGGTCTCCTCGGTGATCTCCCTGATCACCGTGTCGAACGGGTCCTCCGCGTGCTCGACCCCGCCGCCCGGGAGGGTCCAGACGCGGTCGCCGTCCCGGCTCACGGCCAGCGCGAGGAGCACACGGCCGTTCTCGATGCACACCGCGTACGCGGCCAGGCGTCGGTCCATTGCGCGAGGCTATCTCCGGTATCCGGTATCCGGGGGCCGGTGTCCGGGGCTGGGGACCCCGACCCCCCTCCCCGCTCAAGATCATCAGCGTGCAGAATGACCCGTATGTCGATAACGAACACTCCGCGGGCGGCCACGCTCGACGACGCCCCGGAGATCAGCCGCGCCCTGGCCCGCGCCTTCGCCGACGACCCGATGATGGGGTGGTTCTTCCCCGGCGGGGCTTCGCGCGAGCCCGACCTGGTCCGGTACTTCACGACGATCTTCACCCGGCAGTACGGCCGCCACGGGGTGTGCGAGCGCACCGCGTCGGCTGCCGCGTTCTGGGTGACGCCGGAAGGCCAGGAGAAGTCCGTTCCCGACGCCGAGACGGTCGCGGAGCTGGAGGAGATCCTCGGCGACCGGGCGCCGCTGTTCCGGAAGGCGGTCGTGGCGGCCGCCGAGCAGGGTCCCGAGGAGCCGCACTGGTATCTGGCGGTCGTCGGCGCCGACCCGGCAGCCCGGGGCCAGGGGCACGGGGCGGCGCTGCTGCGTTCCGGGCTGGCCAAGGCCGACGCGGCGGGCCTGCCGGTCTACCTGGAGTCCTCCAAGCCGGACAACCTGCCGTTCTACGAGCACTTCGGCTTCGCGGTGCTCGGCGAGGCGCGGCTGCCGGGCGGCGGCCCGGCGCTGTGGGTGATGCGGCGCGCGCCGCGCGCCGTCTGACCGGACGGGTGGAGGGACGTTCCCGCCGCGCGGGAACGTTTCTCCGGAACTCCGGCTGAGCGGGGAGCGTCGCCGACCAGGGGGCGAGGTCAGTCGGGGTACGCGGTGAAGAGCGCTTTCTCCGCCAGGGGCCGCGTCCCCGGCGCGTCCGCTCGCCCGACCGGTGAACTGCGGGTGTCGGCCCAGATGGCCTCCAGCCCGAGGGGGCGGCCCAGGTCGTGACTGCTCCAGGGCTGCCAGGGATCTGCCGTCGCACCGGAGACGCCGTGCGGTGGCGCCCCCGGCGGGGCCTCGCGTTCGATGCCGTCGAGTCGCCGTTCGAACTCCGCCTGGAGGCGGTTCATCGTGGCGAGGAAGTCCCTCAGCAGGATGGTTTCTTCAGTCATGGGGTCGGCACATCTCTCTGCGAGACTTCAGCTGTCACATCCCGACAACGACAGGGCCCGGCCGAGGGGACGCGGCAATCGGGTGAGCGTGCGGGAGGCACCGAGGCGCGCTTCACGTACCGGTGGCAGCGGATCGCCGGCCGGTCACCCCGTCGCTTCCGCCCCCGCCCACGTCCGAGGCGCCCACACCCCCGACCGCTTCAGCGAGGCCGGGCAGTGGCGGAAGATCTCGTCGATCTCGACGACCAGCGCCAGTTTCGGCCGCTGGCCCTTCAGGGTCATCGCGTCGAAGAACGGCGCGTCCGTGAGGATGCGGGCGCGGCCGTTGACACGCAGGACGTCCATCGCGCCCGGTATCAGGTAGAGCAGGCCCACGTGCGGGTTCGACAGGATGTTGTGGAAGCTGTCCGCGCGGCGGTTTCCCGGGCGGTCGGGGAGGGCGATCGTGCCCCGGTCCAGGACATGGGTGAAGCCGGGGGTGTCGCCGCGCGGGGTCGCGTCGCAGTTGCCGTCCGCGTCGGACGTGGCCAGGGTGCAGAACGGCGAGCGGGCCAGCAGGGCCAGGTCGTCGTCGGTGAGCCGGTCGTGGACCTTGTCGATGACGATCGGGTGCGGGGTGCCCAGAAGCTCGCGCAGTTCGTCCGCCGAGCCCAGGGGTACGGCCCCGGCCAGCGGGCCGGCGGCGGGTGCGGTGGGGTCTGCGGCGTACGACAAGGCGGTGCTCCGGAGCTCGTGGGGGTGCGGCAGCGCGCCGCACTGACAGGCGCTGTTAGGGTGACCTTACTTTGGGCCCCCTTATGTTTCCCGTCCGGGGTGGACCGGCCGATGAGGGCGTCTCCCGTGCGCCGGGGGCGCTCCCCGGCGCCGACGAACCAGCGTGAGGAACGAACAACAGTGCACCACCGCATTCCGGCGGCCGGGTCGTGAGCGGCTCGGCCTTCCTGGAGAAGGGGAGGGAGGCGTCGGCCGACGGCGGCAAGGAAGCGCGGCGCAAGCGCAGCCGGCCCGTGCTCGCCCTCGGGCTGCTCGCCGCCCTGGCCGTGCTGTTCCTCACCGCCGTCGCCAGTCTGGCCATCGGCTCCGGAGATGTGCCCTTCCGCGACGTCGTCGACGGGGTGCTCGATCCGGACACGGCCGTCAAGGGGCAGCTCATCGTCCAGGAGGTCCGCATCCCGCGCACCGTCGCCGGGCTGCTGGCCGGTGCGGCGCTCGGCCTCGCGGGCACGGTGATGCAGGGCGTCGCCCGCAACCCCCTCGCCGACCCCCAGCTCCTCGGCATCAACGCCGGTGCCTCCGTGGCCGTCGTCTGCTCGATCACCCTGCTCGGGTTCACCGTCGCCACCCAGTTCATCTGGTTCGGCTTCCTCGGCGCGCTGCTCGCCGCCCTCCTCGTGTACGGGGTCGGCTCGCTCGGGCGGGAAGGCGCGACACCGGTGAAGCTGGCCCTGGCCGGGGCCGCGACCGCCGCCGTCCTCACCTCGATCACCAGCGCGATCCTGCTCCAGGACCGAGGCAGCTACGACCAGTTCCGCTTCTGGCAGCTCGGTGCGCTGACCGCCCGCGGCTCCGAGGTGCTGTGGCAGGTCTCGCCGTTCATCCTGGTCGGCACCGTCCTCGCCCTGGCCCTCGGGCCGCAGCTCAACGCCCTCTCCCTCGGCGACGACCTCGCCCGCGGCCTCGGCCAGCGCGTCGGGGCCATCCGCATGGTGTCCGCCCTCGCCGTGGTGATCCTCTGCGGCGCGGCCACCGTCGTCGCCGGGCCCATCGGCTTCGTCGGCCTCGCCGTACCGCACGCCGCCCGGCTCATCACCGGGCCCGACTACCGCTGGGTGCTCCCGTACAGCATGGTGCTCGCCCCGGTCATGCTGCTCGTCGCCGACATCGTCGGCCGGGTCATCGCCCGCCCGGGCGAGGTGCAGGTCGGCGTGGTCACGGCCGCGATCGGCTGCATCCCCTTCATCTGGCTGGTCCGCCGCAGGAAGCTGGTGGAACTGTGAGCCGGACCCCGGTCGTCGCCAGGAACGCCACCGCCGACGACGAGCGCCTCACCGACGCCGTACGCCAGGTCTCCGCCGTACGCGGCCGGGGCCTGCGCCGCTCCGTCCTCGTCGGCTCGGGCCTGTTCGCCGCCGTGGTGGTCGTGTTCGGCGTCTCGCTCAGTTTCGGCGACATGGTGATGCCCCTGGGGAAGGTCGTGGCCACCCTGTTCGGCGGTGGCGACGGCGGATCACGGTTCGTCGTGCTGGACCTGCGGCTGCCCCGCGCCCTCCTCGCGATCCTCGTCGGCATCGCCTTCGGACTCTCCGGAGCCGTCTTCCAGACCGTGCTGCGCAACCCGCTCGCCAGCCCCGACCTCATCGGCATCAGCGCCGGGGCCAGTGCGGTCGCCGTCACCGCAGCCCTGCTCTTCCAGGTCAGCGGACTCGCCCTGTCCGCGAGCGCCCTCACCGGCTCCCTGGTCGCCGGAGCCGCCATCTATCTGCTCGCGTGGCGGCAGGGCACCGCAGGACAGCGCCTGGTCCTCGTCGGCATCGGCGTCGGCATGGGGCTCTCCAGCATCGTCTGGTACGTGATGGCCCGCTCCGAGACCACTGACGCGCAGGAGGCGTTCCGCTGGCTCGCGGGCAGCCTCAACGGCCGTTCCTGGGGCCAGATGTGGCCGCTCCTCATCGCCCTCGGCCTCCTCGTACCGCTGACCGTCCTCGCCGCCCACGCGCTGCGCCCCCTCCAGCTCGGGGACGACGCCGCGGCCGGGCTCGGCGCGCAGGTCGAGAGCGGCCGGCTCGCGCTGCTGGCCTGCGCGACGGCGCTCGCCGGGGTCGCGACCGCCGCCGCCGGGCCCGTCGGGTTCGTGGCGTTCGTCGCCGCCCCGATCGCCCGCCGGCTGGTCCCGGGCCGGGGCGCGGCCCTGCCGCAGGCCGCCCTGACCGGGGCGTTGATCGTCCTGGTCGCGGACTTCGCGGCGCAGCACCTGTTTCCGGTGCAGCTGCCGGTGGGCGTGGTCACCAGCATCATCGGGGCCCCGTACCTGCTGCTGCTCCTGGCCCGCGCCAACCGCGTCGGCAGCGGGGGTTGAGATGGCGAAGCAGACAGTCCAGAAGGACAAGGACGACGAAAGGTGTGGCCCTGTCGTGGCCGAACACACTCTGGAAGCCCGGGACGTCCGGCTCGGCTACGGCGAACGCGAGATCGTCCCCGGTCTGAGCGTCGCCGTGCCGCCCGGGAAGATCACGGTCATCGTCGGCCCCAACGCCTGCGGCAAGTCGACCCTGTTGCGGGCGATGGCCCGGCTGCTGGCCCCCTCCGCCGGGGCGGTGCTCCTGGACGGCCGGTCCCTCCAGGAGATGCCGACCAAGGAGGTCGCCTCCGTGCTCGGCATCCTGCCGCAGAGCCCCACGGCCCCGGAAGGCATCACCGTCTCCGACCTGGTCGGGCGCGGCCGCTACCCGCACCAGGGCTGGTTCCGCCGCTGGAGCGCGGAGGACGACCGGGCGGTCGCACAGGCGCTGCTGTCGACCGATGTCCTCGAACTCGCCGACCGGTCGGTGGACGAGCTGTCCGGCGGCCAGCGCCAGCGGGTGTGGATAGCGATGGCGCTCGCCCAGCACACCGACATCCTCCTGCTCGACGAACCGACGACCTACCTCGACGCCAGCCACCAGCTCGACGTCCTCGACCTGCTCACCGACCTCAACCGCGAGCAGGGCGTCACCATGGTGGCCGTGCTGCACGACCTGAACCTTGCCTGCCGGTACGCCGACCACATGATCGCGATGAAGGCGGGGCGGATCGTCGCCGAGGGCCGGCCGGTCGACATCGTCACGGCGGAGCTGGTCGGAGAGGTCTTCGGGATGCGCTGCTCGGTGATCGAGGACCCGGCGTCGGCCACCCCGATGGTCGTGCCGCTGGGCCGCCACCACGTCAAGGACCCGGCCGCCTGAGCTTCGCACGTACGGGCGCGGACTCTGGGGCGTACGGGGGAGCAGGGCACTGAGGTCGACCCGATGGCACCGTTGTCATTAGGTGAGGCTAGCCTAAGGGTATGAACGCTTCCGCTTCCCGCGCCCGGCGCGCCCGCCGTACCCCCGTCCTGGTGGCCGGTGCCGTGGCCGCCCTGCTCGTCGGCCTCTCGGCCTGTGGTTCGTCGGACGACTCCGACAGCTCCGCGTCCTCCTCCGCCTCCGGGAAAGCCTCCGCAGGCGCCTTCCCCGCCGAGGTCGCGACCAAGTTCGGCGAGGTCACCGTCGACAAGCAGCCCAAGCGCATCGTCGCGCTCGGCTGGGGCGACGCCGAGACCGTGCTCGCGCTCGGCGGCCAGCCGGTCGGGGCCAGCGACTGGCTGCCGTTCGGCGGCGAGGGCGTCGGCCCGTGGGCCAAGGGCATGTACGACAAGAAGCCCGAGCTCATCGGCACGATGGAGCCGGAGTTCGAGAAGATCGCCTCCCTTCAGCCGGACCTGATCCTGGACACCAAGTCCAGCGGCGACCGGACCCGCTACGACACCCTGAAGAAGATCGCCCCGACCGTGGGCGTGCCGAAGGGCGGGGATCAGTACAAGATCTCGTGGGAGCAGCAGACCATGATGATCGCCGCCGCCATGGGCGTACCGGAGAAGGGCGAGGAGCTGATCGCGGAGACGGAGGAGAAGTTCGAGGCCGCCGCGAAGGCCCACCCCGAGTTCAAGGGCAAGACCATCACGGTCGGTTCGCGTACGTCCGAGGGCTTCGGCGTCTACGTCGGTGGCACCGGGCGGATCGACTTCGTCGAGCGGCTCGGCTTCAAGAACAACCCGAAGGCCGAGGCCCGGGCCGGCGAGGGCTTCTCCGTGTCCGTCTCCAAGGAGAATCTGGACCTGCTCGACGCCGATCTGACGGTCATGACCCCGATCGGCATCCCGGCCACGGACATCAGCGGCGACCCGCTGTACAAGGCGGTCCCGTCGGTGAAGGCGGGCAACGCCATCGTCTTCGACGACAAGGACATCTCCCAGGCGTTCGCGACGGACTCCATCCTGTCCGTCTCGTACGCGCTGGAGAAGGTCGTCCCGCTCTTCGCGGAGAAGGTCGCGAAGTAGCCGGCCGACCTGCACACGCGCAGCGCCCCGTCCCCGGGAGATCCGGGTGCGGGGCGCTGCGCGTGTGCAGGTCAGGGTGTCAGGCTGCCGGGGCCGCCTTGATCGCGGAGATGTCGAAGGTCAGCTTCACCTTGTCGCTGACCATCACGCCGCCGGTCTCCAGCGCCGCGTTCCAGGTCAGGCCCCAGTCGGAGCGCAGGATGTCGGCGCTGCCCTCGAAGCCGACGCGCTCGTTGCCGTAGACGTCGGTGGCGGAGCCGTTGAACTCCAGGTCGATGGAGAGCGGGCGCGTGACGTCCTTGATGGTGAGGTCGCCGGTGATCCGGTACGCATCGCCGCCCAGCTGCTCGGCCTTGGTCGAGCGGAACGTCATGAGCGGGAACTTCTCGGCGTCGAAGAAGTCACCGCTGACCAGGTGGCCGTCGCGGTCGGCGATACCGGTGTCCACGCTGGCGATCTTCACGTCGATGGAGGCGGAGGAGTTCGCCGGATCCGTGCCGTCGAGCACCAGGGTGCCCTCGTGCTCGCCGAAGGAGCCGCGCACGTTGGTGACCATCGCGTGGCGCACCGTGAAGCCGATGCTGCTGTGCGCCGGGTCGAGGGCGTAGGTGCCGGTGAGGGCGGCGAGTGCCGGGTCCACCGCGGGGGCTTCGGCGGTGGCGGTCGACTTGCGGTTGAACAGAGCCATGGCTCCTCCTCGGGGGACGTGTACGTGGAGGTTGTTTAACCTTCAACGAGATTGACTGTAGCTCTGTCTTGTTCAAGTTTCAACCTTCAGCGCTGCGCGAGCGTGGCGCGGGTGGATGCGGGGGTGCTCCGGAGCCTCTCGCCCTCTGGCGGACGCGCGTAGATCTCGGGCACTATCTCCCTGCCCCGGTGTACGCGGACCCGTTCCCGTACGCCCACTGTTTTGTCATGAGCAGGAGGAATCCCCCCATGGTCACCCGTCCACGACTCCGCTCCGCCCTCACCGCCCTGGCACTCGTGCTGGGCGCGCTCTTCGCGCCCGGGATCGGCGTCCTCGGAGGCGGCGCCACCGAGGCGCACGCCGTGACCAAGCTGACCCACGCGCAGGCGACCTCCCGGTTCAGCTCGTCCGGGATCACCTGGTCGTCCTCCGGTGGCTGCTCCGACCGGAACAACCCCACCTGCACGTCGTTCGACCAGCTCAACCTGGCCAGCGCCCAGGGCGCGCAGACCCTCAAGAGCGCCACCGGCTGCGCGCTCAGGATCACCGGAGGCACGGAGACCGGGCACGCCGGCGGAACGTACTCGCACTGGAACGGCTACAAGCTCGACTTCGCCAAGAGCACCTGCGTGAACAACTACGTCACCGGCACCTTCACCTACATCGGCACCCGCGGCGACGGCGCCCGCCAGTACCAGTCCGGATCCGGCAACATCTACGCGGACGAGGGCAACCACTGGGACGTGACCTACTACAACTGCGGCGGCTGCTGACAGGGGAGCTTCGCCGGGGGCCGTCCCGCACCGGGGCGGCCCCTCGCACGCCTACGGGATCGGGTCGGCGTCCGGGCCCTCCCGCTCCAGCAGGTCCCGGGCGAAGTCCTCCCACTGCGCGTACCGGTCCGGATACGCGGACCGCTGGACCGCCTGGCACACATCGCCCGGCTCCATCGACTCCCAGCCGTCGATCTGGAGCAGGCCCGGATTGGCGCTGGGCGAGGGCAGTCCGTAGAAGGACTTGGACGCGGTCGGCACGTGCGTGATCTGCGCCGGCGTGCCCCAGCCCATGCTCGGGCGCTGCTGGAAGACGCCGAGCGAGTCATGGTCGGCCGGCGAGGTGTAGTTGACGAACTTCGACTCCTGCATCGCCGTCATCAGGGCGATGACCTGGGCCTCCTCGGGGAGCTCCGCCCCCTTCCCGACGCCGATGACCGTCCGGGCGTGGGCGAGCTGCTCCGGGCCGAGGTCGGACGGGGCGGCGAAGAACGTCCGCAGCTCGCTGTCCGGGGCGGTCTTGAGCAGCTGCGCGGTGGTGGTGTCCACCCGGCCGGTCGCGGGGAGGCCGTAGCTCTGCTGGAAGGCGCGCAGGCCGTGGGCGCCGGAGGCCTGCGGGGCGGGTGACGGCGGGGCGGGGTCCGCGTGGGCCGGGGCCGCGGCGGTCAGCAGCAGTCCGGCGGCGACGGCCGTGAGCAGCCGGTGGGGGAGTCGGTTCATTCGCATACGGCACCGTCCCGGGGCGAGGCGACGAAGTCAAGAACGCCACACATCGTGTCAATTGATGAGGTATCGGGTCGTCGGGGGCGGCGGCAGGGAGTGTCCCGGACATGGGTGTGCCCCCGCCCGTCGGGCGGGGGCACACACGGGCCTACCGGGCGGGCGTCAGGAGCCCACGCTCACCGTGAAGCGGCGCGGGTTCCCGTCGTGCGCCGCGCCCGAGACGTCCGGCTCCCCGTCCGGTCGGACGTCGTCGTACGGGAACGCGTATCCGATCGGGCTGTTCGCGTGGACCACCCGGGACCAGTGGTTGGTGACCGCGGTCGTGTAGTAGTCCGCCGTGGACGTGCCGTTCGGCTGGCTCGGGTGGCTCAGCATGATCGAGCGGTTGAAGCCCGCCGCCAGCCGGGCCAGGATCGCCTTCTTGTCGTCGGAGTCGTCCGGGTTGTTCGTGAACGGCCCGTGGTTGCAGGTGAAGATGTCCTTCGTCGCCGGCTTGGTGAAGGTGTGGCCGCCCTCGAAGGTGAGGACGTCACCGCTGACCCGGCCCGCCAGCGTGCCCCGGCCGCCCTGGAGGTCGATGCGCAGGTCCTCGGAGCGGTACTTCTCCCACACCTCGTCGATCTGCGCCTCGAACAGGCCCCGGAACGGCATCTCGTCCGGCCGGTCGAAGTACGGCGCCATGATGTTCTGCGGCGAGACGACCCGTAGCACCTTGCCGTCGTCGCCCCGCGTGATCAGGTTGTCCCAGGGCTGCCCGTCGGCCGCTGCCTGGGCGGTGAGGTCCTCCGCGATCCGCTCCACCGCGCCCTCCGGGTGCGGGGCGACGACGTGGGTGGCGTCCCCCTCCAGCGTGATGCCGATCGGGAGCGCGGTGATCAGGTCCACGTAGCTGATGTTGGAGTACAGCTGCTCGGTGTTGAAGGTGAACTCGGCGAACGCCCAGGTCCGACCGTAGTTCGGGTCCGTCGGCGTCGCGAAGGCCGGCTCCACCAGGGACGGGCCCGGGTTGAGGAAGAAGTCCAGCTTGTCGTCGCGGACGAAGTAGACCCGCGCCCCGTACATCTGCGGCAGGGTCAGCACGACCGGTCCCGCGCCCGCGCCCTTGAGCGGGATGGCGCAGTCGACGGGCAGCGGGGTCTGCGGCGCGCCGGGGGAGTCGGGGCGGTAGACGCCGCCGTCCGGCTTCAGCAGCACCCAGCGGTCGGTGCCCAGCTCATGGCCGGTCACATACGCGTGCACCGTGCCCGGCAACGACTTGTTCTCCAGGGCCAGTTCGCAGGTCGCGGGGGCCGCCGACGCACGAGGGCTCAGAGCGGTGCCCCAGGCGGGGTACGTGAGCGCCGCGGCCGATGCGGCGGCGCCGGTCAGGAACATTCGGCGTGAAATCACGAGGGGGACTCCCGAGGTGGTGGGGGGGCCGCAGGCGGGGGGTGGGGGGTGGCGCGGGGGAGGTCAGGAACCGTGGGGGGTGCCTGCGGTGCGCACCACTCTCGCGAGGCCCGGCACGACCGTCAATACTTGCGACTGAGAGCGCTCTCAAAAACTCCGAGTCTTCACAACTCGACGCCCCGAAGCGGTACTTGCCGGAACCGAGTGGGTGCGAACTGTGACCGGAAGGGGGTATTCCCGGCCAAGAGGTGAACGGGGCCGCGAGTCGGCCCCCGTACTGCCGACTTGGACTAACGCACCGGGGTTGTTGGACGGAGTCGCCCCCCGGCCCCGAAGTTCGTTGACGGTGTCCGGACACGACGACTACTCAGGGGCCATGTCGCCAAGATTCCCTCGCCCCGGCCTGCTCGCCGCGGCCTCCGCAGCCGTCCTGGCGCTCGTGGGGGCCGCCCTCCCCGCCGCGGCCAACGCCCCGTCGCCCTCCGCCCCGGCCGGAGAGGCCAAGGCCGACGGGCCGGCCGCCACCGGGTCCGCCGTGATCCGGTCCGACCGCCTCGGCGTCGCCGTCGCCGACGACTTCCCGCGCGTCCTGTCGTACACCGACCGGGCGAGCGGCAAACAGCTGCTCGGCTCCACCCGGCCGGTCACCGCCGTCACCCTCAACGGCACCGCCCACCCGGTGAAGCTCAAGGGTGCGCCGAAGATCACCGGCTCCGCCGCCCGCTACACCCTCGTCTTCGACTCCCTGCCGGGCGTCGAGATCGACGCCTCGCTCACCGTCTCGGGGCGGGCCACCACGTTCAAGGTGACCGCCGTCCGCGACACGTCCGCCTTCCGGGTCGGGACCATCGACATCCCCGGGCACGACCTGATCTCCGTCGGGTCCACCGAGTCCGGGGCCGCCACCGCGTTCACCCAGCTCGACCCGGACTCCACCCGCACAGCCGACGTCTTCGCGAAGGTCACCGGGGAGACGAGGCCCGACTCCGCGCCCGTCGGGGCCAGTTACGCGATCCTCAACACCGGCTCGCTCGCCGCGGCGATCGAGTCCAACTCCTCGTACGACAAGCCCTCCGGGGCCACCGGCGGCGACGACGCCCGCTTCTGGCACCAGGCGCGCACCGAGGAGGACGGCACCGTCCGGGTCGGCGTCCGGTCCGGCCAGTGGACCTACCGCGGCGAGGGCGCCCCGGCCCCCGAGAGCGGCGAGAACCTGCCCTGGGCCAAGGTCGTCGTCACCCCCGACGCCAACGGCGACCGGGCCGTCGACTGGCAGGACGGGGCGATCGCCTTCCGCTCCATCGGCGTCACCGCGCCCGGAAGCGAGGACACCGCCAAGCGGGTCGTGACCCACATCCCGTTCAACTTCGCCAGCCAGGCCACCCACCCCTTCCTGCGCACCCTGGACGACGTCAAGCGGATCTCGAAGGCCACCGACGGCCTCGGCCAGCTCGCCGTCCTCAAGGGGTACGGCTCCGAGGGCCACGACTCCGCCCACCCGGACTACGGCGGCAACTACAACAAGCGGGCCGGCGGGTTGAAGGACCTCAACACCCTGCTGAAGGAAGGCGGGAAGTGGGGCGCCGACTTCGGCGTCCACGTCAACGCCACCGAGTCCTACCCGGAGGCCAAGGCCTTCTCCGAGCAGCTCGTCGACAAGACCAAGCCCGGCTGGAACTGGCTCAACCAGAGCTACTACATCGACCAGCGCCGCGACATCAACAGCGGCGACCTGGCCAAGCGCTTCCGGCAACTGCGCGAGGAAACCGACGAGAACCTCGACTTCCTCTACATCGACGTCTACTACAGCCACGGCTGGATCGCCGACAAGACGATCCAGACCGTGCAGAAGCAGGGCTGGACCGTCGGCACCGAGTGGGCCGACAAGTTCGAACGCGCCTCGCTCTGGTCGCACTGGGCCAACGACCTCGACTACGGCGGGGCCACCAACAAGGGCCTCAACTCGCAGATCATCCGGTTCATCCGCAACGGCGAGAAGGACATCTGGAACAACCACCCGGTCCTCGGCCAGAGCGCCCTGGAGGACTTCGAGGGCTGGACCGGCGAGACCGACTGGAACGCCTTCACCGCCAACATCTGGCAGAAGAACCTCCCCGCCAAGTACCTCCAGCAGCAGAGGATCATCCGCTGGGACGGCAACGACATCACCTTCACCGGCGGGGTGCGCGGCACGGTCGAGGACGGCAGGCGAACCTTCTACGACCGGGGCCGCAAGGTGCTCAGCGGCACCGACTACCTGCTCCCGTGGGACGGCGGCAAGAAGCTCTACCACTACAGCGGGACCGGCGGCACCAGCACCTGGGAAGTGCCCGGCAAGGGCGCGTACACCCTCTACAAGCTGACCGACAACGGACGCGAGAAGGTCTCCACCGTCCGCCCCTCGGGCGGGAAGCTCACGTTGACCGCCACCGCCGGACAGGCCTACGTCCTCTACCCCGACCGGGCGCCGAAGGAGAGCACCGCCGACTGGGGCAAGGGCACAGGGCTCACGGACCCCGGCTTCAACGACCGGGAGCTGAAGGGCTGGGCCAGGACCGGCACGGCCGTCCGCGACACCGACGACCAGGGACGCAACAGCGCCGAACTCTCGGGGACGGCCACGGCCGCGCTCTCCCAGGCCGTCACCGGCCTCAAGCCCGGCAAGCGCTACACCGCCTCCGCCCTGATCGAGGTCGAACCGGGCAGGAGCCGCCGCACCACCGTGAGCGCCGGCGGGACGTCGGTCGCCGTCGAACGCTCCACGGTGAAGGACCACGTCGCCGCCTCCGACTGGCACGGCACCTTCTTCCAGCGCGCCAAGGCCACCTTCACCGCGCCCGCGAACGGCCGCACCACGCTGCGCATCGAGGCGGCGGCGGGCAGCGCGGCGAAGGTCCGCGCCGATGACGTACGGATCGTCGAGAACGCCCCCGCCACCCGCACCGGCGCCGAGGCGTACGAGGACTTCGAGGCCGTCGACCAGGGCTGGGGCCCCTTCCTCAAGGGCGACGCGGGCGGCTCCACCGACCCCCGCACCCACATCTCCCAGCTGAACGCCCCGTACACCCAGTCCGGCTGGAACGGGAAGCTGATCGACGACGTGCTCGGCGGGAGGGAGTCCCTGAAGTCCCACGAGGAGAACACCGGGCTCGTCTACCGCACCGCCCCCTGGACCGTCCCGATGAAGGACGGCCATCGGTACAGGATCGAGTTCGCCTACCAGTCCAGCCACGCCGGCGCCTACAGCTGGGCCGAGGGCTACGACCGGATCGCCGACGGCAAGGCCGCCTCGACCGAGACCCGGGCCACCCCGATCGGGCAGCAGCGCACCACGGGACAGTTCAGCCGGACCCTCACCGCGGGCTGCGGCGACACCTGGACCGGGCTGCGCAAGCTCCCCGGAGCACCCGAGGGCGCGGACTTCGTGCTCGACGGCTTCACCGTCACCGACCTCGGCCCCGCCCCGGCGGGCGAGGAGGCCGTCTGCGGCACCCTCGCCGTGGCCGCCGACGCCGAGACCCTGGAGCCCGGAGCCCCGAACACCGTGCGGGCGACCTTCGGCAACGACGAGGCGAGTGCCGCCACCGGTGTGAAGCTCGCGCTGACCGTGCCCGAGGGCTGGCAGGCCGAGCCGGCGGGCCCGGTCGCCTTCGACTCGGTCGCGCCGGGCGCGAAGGTCACCGGCAGCTGGCGGGTCACCCCGCCGGTGGACGCCCCCTACGACACGTACGCGCTGGAGGCGAAGGCCACGTACGCCGTCCAGGGAGCCGGTCGCACGCTGGGCGCGGGTACCTCCGTCCGTACGCTCCCGCCGCCGCCCACGAAGGACGGCTGGGCCGGCGACCTGGACTGGACCGCCGCGCAGAACGGCTGGGGGCCGGTCGAGCGCGACCGGTCCAACGGGGAGGCCGGGGCCGGGGACGGCGGGCCGCTGAAGATCGGCGGCGTCGTCTACGACAAGGGCCTGGGCACACACGCCCCGGCGACGATCCGCTACTACCTGGGCGGGAAGTGCACTTCCTTCACCGCCGAGGTGGGGGTGGACGACGTGCAGACGACCCGGGGGAGTGTCCGGTTCTCGGTCACCGCCGACGGGACGGAGAAAGTGGCGTCGCCCGTCCGGGGGGCGGCGGACCCGGCTTGGAAGCTCACCGCCGACGTCACCGGCGCCAAGTACGTCGAGCTGGTCGTCCAGGACGGCGGCGACGGCAACGGCAACGACCACGCCGACTGGGGCAACGCCCGCTTCCACTGCGGAGGTTGACCCCGGCAGGACGGCCGCCCGGGGCGCGGTGGACGGCGGGGGGCCGCCCTGCGCCATACTGTGGGGGCCTTCGGGCCCCCTCAGGGGCGTGTGGTCCACCGCACACGCTTCACTTGTGGAGTCTCCACAACCGGAGTCGGCGTTTCGCTGGGGGATCGCGTGCGCGGCGGCATGGTTCTGTTCACTCCCACCACGAAACAGGGCAGGAGACTGTACGGAGTCGACGGCGCCATTTCTGGGTCGGGGTTCGTAGGGTCGATGCATGACCGTTGTGGACGAAACCCAGGGTGAGCCGACCGACGCCCGAGGCCGGGTGGCCGAACTGCTGGCCCTGCGCGAGCAGGCGCGGCGCGGACCGAGCGAGCGGGCGACCGAGGCGCAGCACGCCAAGGGCAAGCTGACCGCCCGGGAGCGGATCGAGCTGCTGCTGGACGCGGGTTCGTTCAAGGAGGTCGAGCAGCTCCGCCGGCACCGGGCCACCGGGTTCGGCCTGGAGGCCAAGAAGCCCTACACCGACGGTGTCATCACCGGCTGGGGCACGGTCGAGGGCCGCACGGTCTTCGTCTACGCGCACGACTTCCGCATCTTCGGCGGGGCGCTGGGCGAGGCCCACGCCACGAAGATCCACAAGATCATGGACATGGCCATCTCGGCCGGCGCCCCGCTGGTGTCGCTGAACGACGGCGCCGGCGCCCGTATCCAGGAGGGCGTCTCGGCGCTCGCCGGCTACGGCGGCATCTTCCAGCGCAACACGCGCGCCTCCGGTGTCATCCCGCAGATCAGCGTGATGCTCGGCCCGTGCGCGGGCGGCGCGGCGTACAGCCCGGCGCTCACCGACTTCGTCTTCATGGTCCGTGAGACCTCGCAGATGTTCATCACCGGACCGGACGTCGTGAAGGCGGTCACCGGCGAGGAGATCACCCAGAACGGCCTCGGCGGCGCGGACGTGCACGCCGAGACCTCGGGCGTCGCCCACTTCGCGTACGACGACGAGGAGACCTGCATCGCCGAGGTCCGCTACCTCATCGGGATGCTCCCCTCCAACAACCGCGAGAACCCGCCGACCGTGGAGAGCGACGACCCCGCCGACCGGCGCGGCGACGTGCTGCTCGACCTGGTCCCGGCCGACGGCAACCGCCCGTACGACATGCACAAGGTGATCGAGGAGCTCGTCGACGACGGCGACTACCTGGAGATCCACGAGCGCTGGGCCCGCAACATCGTCTGCGCCCTGGCCCGCATGGACGGCCAGGTCGTCGGCATCGTCGCCAACCAGCCGCAGTCGCTGGCCGGGGTCCTGGACATCGAGGCGTCCGAGAAGGCCGCGCGCTTCGTCCAGATGTGCGACGCTTTCAACATCCCGATCATCACCCTTCTGGACGTTCCCGGCTTCCTGCCGGGTGTCGACCAGGAGCACGGTGGGATCATCCGCCACGGCGCGAAGCTCCTGTACGCCTACTGCAACGCCACCGTGCCGCGGATCTCGCTGATCCTGCGGAAGGCCTACGGAGGCGCGTACATCGTCATGGACAGCCAGTCCATCGGGGCCGACCTCACCTACGCCTGGCCCACCAACGAGATCGCGGTGATGGGCGCCGAGGGCGCGGCCAACGTCATCTTCCGCCGCCAGATCGCGGACGCCGAGGACCCCGAGGCCATGCGCGCCCGCATGGTCAAGGAGTACAAGGCCGAGCTGATGCACCCCTACTACGCGGCCGAGCGCGGCCTGGTCGACGACGTGATCGACCCCGCCGAGACCCGCGAGGTGCTCATCGCCTCGCTCGCCATGCTCCGCAACAAGCACGCCGACCTGCCGTCCCGCAAGCACGGCAACCCCCCGCAGTAGTCGCCCGGCAGCGGCGCGATCCGCCGCACGGTCCACGACATCCTGCCGAGAAGACGGAGACACCCGCCATGAGCCCCACCCCCGCCGAGTCCGTCCTGCGCGTCGAGAAGGGCCACGCGGCCCCCGAGGAGCTGGCGGCCATCACCGCCGTCCTGATGGCCCGTGCCGCGGCCCAGCCGGCCGTCCCCGCCCACCGGGGCCGTGACACCGCCGGCTGGCGCCGCCTGGAGCGCACGCCGGGCTTCCGCGCCCCGCACAGCTGGCAGGGCTGACCACCCCGCCATCGCGCCTCAGGCTCTACGAGAAGGGCCCCGCACTCCTTCAGGAGTGCGGGGCCCTTCTCGTACGACCGGCGGGTGTCCTAGCGCAGGCGCGCCATCAGGGCGTGCTCGACCAGGGTGATGAGCGCGCTCTTGGCGTCCGCGCGGTGGCGGGCGTCCGTCGTCAGGATCGGGGTGTCCGGCCCGATCTGGAGCGCTTCGCGGACCTCGTCGGGGGTGTAGGGCTGGTGTCCGTCGAAGCCGTTGAGGGCGATGACGAAGGGGAGGCCGCTGTTCTCGAAGTAGTCGACGGCGGGGAAGCAGTCGGCGAGACGGCGGGTGTCGACGAGGACGACGGCGCCGATGGCGCCGCGGACCAGGTCGTCCCACATGAACCAGAAGCGGTCCTGCCCGGGCGTACCGAACAGGTACAGGATCAGGTCCTGGTCGAGCGTGATGCGGCCGAAGTCCATGGCGACGGTGGTCGTCGTCTTGTCCCCGGTGTGGGTCAGATCGTCGATGCCCGCCGAGGCGGACGTCATCACGGCTTCGGTGCGCAGCGGGTTGATCTCCGAGACGGCACCGACAAACGTGGTCTTACCCACGCCGAAGCCCCCTGCCACCACGATCTTCGCCGAGGTAGTGGAGCGGGCCGCTCCGCCGCTAGAGCTTGCGAAGTCCACTGAGCACCCTTTCGAGCAGTGTCACATCTGGCTGGCCGCCGGCGGCCTCGTCGCCGCCGGGCTGATGGATAGCGACGAGTCCGGCCTCGGCCAGGTCGGCGACGAGGATCCGGGCAACGCCGAGGGGGATCGAGAGAAGGGCCGAGATCTCGGCGACCGACTTGATCTCGATGCAGAGCCGGCAGATCCGCTGATGCTCGGGCAACTGCCCTTGCAGCCGGGCCGGATCGGCCGTCGTGCTGACCAGTGCCTCGATGGCGAGCTGGTAACGCGGTCGGGTCCGGCCGCCGGTCATGGCGTACGGACGGACCAGCGGGTTGTGCGCGGCGGGCTGGTCGGGCTCGGGGGCCCGTCGCTGCTGCACCGGCTGGATGCGCGGCTGCTGGGACGTGTCGTACCGCTGCTGCGGTTGCTGCGGCCACCCCGGCCACGGCTGCTGCTGGGGCCACTCGGGCTCCGGGCCGCCAGGAGCACCCTGCTGCTGGTGCTCCTGCTGCTGATATGGCTGATACTGCCCGGGTCCTTGACCGCCGGGTGCGGCAGGGAAGCCGAAACGGTTGTCACCGTGCTCACCCGGAACCCTCTGGTCACCGTTGTATGGGTGCCCGCCTGTGGGTGCTGCCACGCTTCCTCCTCCGACTGCCGGTCGCCGATCCCAGTGGGGCCGCGCCACCGCACTTTATGGCGCGGTGGCGAGAAACGCACTGTCTGTCTACTAGTTAAGAAGACTTCCCTGAAGTTCGGCGCGGAGGTCAGGAGTCAGGACACTGCCCGCGCGGTCCACCAGAAGGGCCATTTCGTACCCAACCAGACCGATATCGGCGTCCGGGTGGGCCAGGACGGCGAGCGAGGATCCGTCGGAGATGGACATGATGAAGAGGAATCCCCGCTCCATCTCCACAACGGTCTGATTCACGGCGCCGCCCTCGAAGATCCGCGAGGCGCCCGCGGTCAGCGACGTCAGACCGGAGGCGACGGCCGCCAGCTGGTCGGCGCGGTCGCGCGGGAAGCCTTCGGACATCGCCAGCAGGAGTCCGTCGGCGGAGACCACCACCGTGTGCGACACCCCGGGGGTGTTGTCCACGAAGTTGGTGATCAACCAGTTGAGATTCTGCGCCGCCTGGCTCATCGGGCTCACACTAACGCTCCTGGTTGTAGGTGGTACTGGTGTCCGACCCCGCGCTGCGTCCTCGCTGGACCCCTCGCCGCAGGTTGCTCAACCTGCCGCGGACGTCCTCGGGGGCGCGGGAGACCTGTGGGCCGCCCTGCTGGGTCTGCTCCGCCGTGCCCTCGACCAGGTTGGCCTTGGGCACGCGCCGGGGGAGACCGGAGGGGGTGATTCCGCCCGCCTTCGGCTCACGGAGCTTCTCGGCCCGCTCCCAGCGCTCGTCGTTCGTCGAGCGCCAGTCGTCGGAGCCGTCCCCGTCCGTCTGCGGGTCCTGCCGCTGTTCCTGCTGCGGGCGGGGCCGCTGGGCCGCAGCGGGCTGGTCGTCGCCGCGGCCGCCGGGGCCGGGCTGCCAGTGCTGCTGACCGCCGCGGCGCGGCAGACCGGCTTCGGTCAGCTCGTGGCCGACGTTCGGGGTGGGTCCCGGACGGTCGAAGCCTACGCGCTCCGAAGGCTCCGCGGGCGTGCTCGGAACAGATTCCGGTTCGGCCGGAGCGATCGGCTCATAACCACTCCGGAAACCGTTCTGGACAGGCCAATCATCCTGGTGGGACTGGTCCGCCGAGGCCGCGTACGCGTCGGAGTACTGACCCTGCCCGGCGTCCGGAACGGCATATGCCGATTCCGTGTAGCCGTCCTGCGGGTGCTGCTGCGCCTGCTGGTCCTGCGGGTAGCCGTCCCCGGCGCCGTACTGCTCCTGCTCGTACGACCCCTGGTACTGCTGCTGCGGCTGCTGCCCGTACTCGTCCTGGCCGTACTGCTCTTCGGCGTAGCCCTGCTGCGGCTGCTGCTGGTCGCCGTACGGGGCGCCCGCGTACGGCTCCGGTGCGTAGCCCTGCTGTTCCCGGGTGTTGTCCGCGTAGGGGCCGCCGACGCCGGTCTGGGCCTCCAGGGCCGCCCTGCGCTCCTCACGCATCAACGAACGGTTGACCGGGTCCAGCTGACCCGGGTCCGCCGGGGGCTCGTAGCGCGAGTCGTCGAAGCCGAGCTCCGCCGCCGTGCGCATCGGGGCCTGCTGCGGAGCCGGATCGAAGGCCGACTGCTGCTGCTCGGGGATGATCGAGGAGACGGTGAAGTCGTCCTGGCCGCCCTGCGGACCGCCACCGCCACCGTGGGTGATGGCGTCCGGCAGCATGACCAGCGAGGTGGTCCCGGCCTGCTCGCCCGAGGGGCGCAGCTGGACCCGGATCCCGTGCCGGTCGGCCAGCCGGCCGACCACGAACAGGCCCATGCGCTGGGACACCGCGGCGTCCACGGTCGGCGGGTTGGCCAGCTTGTGGTTGATGTCGGCGAAGTCCTCGGCGGTGAGGCCGATGCCCTTGTCGTGGATCTCGACCATGACCCGGCCGTCGGGCAGCCGGGTCGCGGTGACCCTGACCTTGGTCTGCGGCGAGGAGAACGTGGTGGCGTTCTCCAGCAGCTCGGCAAGCAGATGCACGAGGTCGGTCACGGCCTGGCCGTGGATCTCGCTCTCCGGCACACCGGTCAGCTGGATGCGCTCGTAGGACTCCACCTCGGAGGAGGCGGCACGTAGGACGTCCACCAGCGGCACCGGCTGGTTCCAGCGGCGGCCCGGTTCCTCGCCCGCGAGGACGAGGAGGTTCTCGCCGTTGCGGCGCATACGGGTCGCCAGGTGGTCCAGCTTGAAGAGGCTCTCCAGCTGGTCCGGGTCGGCCTCGTTGTTCTCCAGGCTGGTGATCAGGGTCAGCTGGCCCTCGATGAGCGACTGGTTGCGGCGCGAGAGGTTCGTGAAGATCGCATTGACGTTGCCCCGCAGCATGGCCTGCTCGGCGGCGAGCCGGACGGCCTCGCGGTGCACCTGGTCGAAGGCGCGGGCGACCTCGCCGATCTCGTCCTGCGTGGTGATCGGGATCGGCTGCACCCGGGTGTCGACCCGGCCCGGGTCGGTACGCGAGAGCTGGTCGACGAGGGAGGGCAGGCGCTGCTCGGCGATGGAGAAGGCGGCGGTACGCAGCTGGCGCATCGAGCGGCTCATCTGGCGGGCCATGAGCCCGGCCAGGATGAACGCGGCCAGCAGCGCGATGACGACGATGAGGCCGTTGACGATGGCGTCGGTCTTGGCGTCGGAGGAGATGCTCGCGGCCTCGTCCACCGCCTTGGTGACCAGCTCGTCCTCGACGGTGGAGTACCCCTCGAACTTCGCGGTCGCGGCGGCCATCCAGGTCTCGGGCGTGATGCCCTTCTTGGCCAGCTCCGCGGGGTCCTGCCCCTTGCCGATCTCCTGGGCCATGCCGTCGAAGACCGAGCCGTCGATGCTCGGCGGCGCCACGAAGGGCTTGCCGGCGGCCTCGGCCTGCTCCTTGGCGGCCTTCAGCTGCTTGGCACCCTCGGCGGCCTTGCCGGTCATGACCTGCTTGAGGCGGTCGACGTCGGCCTGGGTACCACCGGAGTTGAACTCGCCGAGCGCGATCTGTTCCAGGTAGTTGTACGAGCCGAAGGCCTTGACCTGGGCGTCGTAGGTGCCGGGCTTCTTGCTCGGGCGCACCAGAAGGTGCATGCCGATCGAGCGCTGAAGCGATTCTGCAGCCTTGGACAGCTCGATCGCGTAGACCGTACGGCCGTAACTGGTGATGTTGCCGGTGCCGAGGCCGAGCTCGTTGGAGAACTCCATCAGCGAGTGCTGGACCTGTACGTAGCCCTCTTCGGTCTTCACCGGGTCCAGGGCCTGCGAATAGGCGGCCTTGCGCAGCTCGGGAAGCTTGGGCTCCTCCCCCTTGAACAGCTTCAGGCGGCGCTCCAGGCCGGGCTTGGACGGCATGTCCTTCACCGCGGCGTCGAACTTCCGCGCGGCGTCGTCCGTGGTCGCCCGGGTCTGCTCGACCACATCGGCGTCACGGTCGCCCGAGAGCAGCGGCTGGGCGGTGAGGTCCCGCTCGTTCAGCAGCGCCTGCCCGTAGTCGGACGCGGCGCGCACGACGACGGCGATCTTCTCGGCCTCCTGTGCCTCGCCCCACGTGTCGATGGAGCCCTTCACCTGGAAACCGCCCATGACCAGGCCGACCAGGACCGGGATCAGGAGGATGGCGTTGAGCCGGGTGGCCACCCGCCAGTTGCGCGGGGACAGCCGACTGGTGCTGCCACCACCCGCGGACTCGGTGCCGGACGCATTCGCAGGGGACGCCACAGCGCGCGGCGGCGGGGTGAAGTTGCCCCGCTCGGGCTGCGCCGCGGAGCCCTCGTTGCTTCGCCTCACTCGACCAACAACCTCTCGGCGTCGGCACCTACGCTGTGCCGGATTATTTCGTTCAGGGCCCGTACTACTGGGGAGTTCGTCGAATTGCAGCACGGGGACCGGTCCCGTTCCAAACACTCGGAATCACGCATTCCGAGTGGCCCAGACCTCAGATAAATCGGGCATAAAGAGCGAGCCCCGCCAAAAGGCGGGGCTCATGTGAGCGCAGTGGCACCGAATGGATGCATCGGGTGGCGGCGTGGAGTCAATTCTCTGTCGAAACGTTATGAACACGGGGGCGGATCGTGTCAAACGACACAGGCCGCCCCCGCGTGACTACTGCAACTTCCGTATACCGATATCGACTTGTTCCTGGTGGGAGAACTACTTCAGGCGTGCCATGAGCGCGTGCTCGACCAGGGTGATCAGGCCGCTCTTGGCGTCCGCGCGGTGGCGGGCGTCCGTCGTGATGATGGGCGCGTCGGGCCCGATCTGGAGCGCTTCGCGGACCTCGTCGGGGGTGTAGGGCTGGTGTCCGTCGAAGCCGTTGAGGGCGATGACGAAGGGGAGGCCGCTGTTCTCGAAGTAGTCGACGGCGGGGAAGCAGTCGGCGAGACGGCGGGTGTCGACGAGGACGACGGCGCCGATGGCGCCGCGGACCAGGTCGTCCCACATGAACCAGAAGCGGTCCTGCCCGGGCGTACCGAACAGGTACAGGATCAGGTCCTGGTCGAGCGTGATACGTCCGAAGTCCATGGCCACCGTCGTGGTGGTCTTGTCCCCGGTGTGCGTCAGGTCGTCGATGCCCGCGGACGCGGACGTCATGACGGCCTCGGTGCGCAGGGGGTTGATCTCCGAGACGGCCCCGACGAACGTGGTCTTGCCCACGCCGAAGCCGCCCGCCACCACGATCTTCGCCGAGGTGGTGGCGCGGCCCGTACCGCCGCTAGAGCTTGCGAAGTCCACTGAGCACCCTTTCGAGCAGTGTCACATCCGGCGCGCCGCCGGCCTCTCCGTTGCCCGGCTGGTGGATGGCCACCATGCCGGCTTCCGCCAGGTCCGCCACCAGGATCCGGGCGACGCCGAGCGGCATCGACAGCAGCGCCGACACCTCCGCCACCGATTTGACCTCACGGCAGAGGTGGCAGATCCGCTGGTGCTCGGGGAGCAGGGTCCCCAGATGCGCGGGGTCTGCCGTCGTGCTGACCAGCGCCTCTATGGCGAGCTGGTAGCGCGGCCGGGTCCGGCCGCCGGTCATGGCGTAAGGACGAACCAGCGGCTGGTCGCCTTCCCCGTCGTACGACGCGTGGTGCAGTGCGCCGTACGGATCGGGTGAGGCGGGTGGCGGGGTCATGAATCCTCCGGGCGTGACAGCAGGTTCTCGGCTTGCCGTCTGCAAGGGGCCGGTGAGGGGACTAAAGCGGCCTGTCGGGTGAGGGTTGTGGGCATTACCTGGGGGGATCGTGTCGTGAATCCGCTGGATGGCCGTCTAGTGGAGCAGACTGCCTTGGAGTTCGGCGCGGAGGTCGGGCGTGAGGACGGTGCCGGCACGGTCGACCAGGAGGGCCATTTCGTACCCGACCAGACCGATGTCGGCGTCCGGGTGGGCCAGAACGGCCAGGGACGAGCCGTCGGAGATGGACATGAGGAAGAGGAATCCCCGCTCCATCTCCACAACCGTCTGACTGACGGCGCCGCCCTCGAAGATCCGGGACGCACCCGCGGTCAGCGAGGTGAGACCGGACGCGACGGCGGCGAGCTGGTCGGCGCGGTCGCGCGGAAATCCTTCGGACATCGCCAGCAGCAGGCCATCCGCGGAGACCACCACCGTGTGGGACACCCCTGGGGTGTTGTCCACGAAGTTGGTGATCAGCCAGTTCAGATTCTGCGCGGCCTGACTCATGGGGCTCAACTAACGCTCCTGCTGGTGAGTGGGGCCGAGATGGAAACTGCCGGTCTGCGAGCCGTTGTTGGCCTGCCGACCCTGCTGGATGCCCCGGCGGAGATTGGTCAGACGACCGCGCACGTCATCGGGCGCGCGCGAAACCTGAGGTCCGGACTGGTGATTCTGCTGCTGTGCGGTCCCCGGAACCAAATTGGCGCGGGGAACACGGCGAGGCAGCCCGGAGGTGGTGACACCGCCGGCGGCGGGCTTCTTGACCCGCTCGGCCTGGCGTACGAGTTCGTCGTTGGGCGAGGCCCGCCACGAACTGGTGACCGGGGCGTCGGCCGCACCGCGCTGAGGCAGCGGCGGAACCGGCACACCGGTGGGCTCCGGAGCGGCCGGCGCCTGCGGCTCGGCGGGCGGCTGCTGACCGCCCTGGCCCGGACCGTGGAACCAGTTCGTCTCCAGCGTGTCGTACAGCGGCGTACGCCCGTCCCCGGGACCGGCCGGAGGCAGGGCCTCCGGCTGCTGGGGGAGCGCCGGACGGTACGGAGCCTCGCCCGCCGGGGAGGCGGACGGACGCGGCGCACCGAAGTCGTTGCCTCGCGGCGCGGGCAGCTGGTGGTCCTGGCCCTGGCCCTGCTGGGGCTGGTGCGGGCCACCGAAGTCCGGCCGGGCGAACTGCGCCGTGCTCGCCGGGTCCTGGCCCTGCGGAGCCTGCTGCGGGTACGAGCGGTCCTGCGGAGCGCCCTGGCCCGAGAAGTCCGGCCGGGCGAACTCGGAGGTCGCGCCGGGACCCTGGAAGTCGCCCGAGGGCCGCTGGTTCGGCGGGCCGTTGAAGGACGGGTCCTGGCCGGGGCCCGCCGGACGGGCGAACTGCCCGGTCGCGTCGTGCTCCTCGTGACCGCGTGGGGCGTCGGCGCCCCAGCTGGTGGCGGCGGGACGCTGCGGCTGCGGGTCGCCCCCGGGCAGCTCGGCGCGCGGCCCACCGGGCGGCGGAAGCTGACGGCCGGGGCCGCCGGGCTGCGGGAAACCGCCCTGCTCCTGGCGGCTCTGGGGCTGCTGCCCCCCGGGGCCCTGCTGGTTCGACTGGTTCTGCTGCCCGTTCTGGCCCTGCTGGTTCTGCCAGCCGGACGGGGCCTGCTGGTTCTGCGGGGCGAACTGGCCCGGGCGGCCGTTCTGCCCGGAGGACGCCGGAGCGCCGTGGCCGAACAGGTTGGGCTGTGAGCCGCCGTCGCCGCGGCCGGGCGCATCGCCCTGGGGGCCGCGGGCGCCGAGCCGGGCGCTGTTGCCGAAGGCGCCGGAGAGACCGCCGCCCTGGCGCTGCGGGGCCGGGCCCTGGCCCGGGAAGTCCTGGCCGGGGCCGCCGTTGTTCGGCTGGCCGCCGCCCTGCGGGCCCTGCGGCCGGCCCGCTGACCCGTCCCGGGCCGGCAGTGCCGCCCGGGGACCCGCGCCCGCGCCGACCTGGCCGCGCTGGGCGCCGCCGAGGCTCTTGGCGCCCGGACCGCCCGGACCGCTGCCGAGGCCGGTGCGCTGGGCGTTGCCCGCACCGTTCCCGTTGCCCGCGAGCAGACCGCCCGGGGCGCCGGGCTGCTGGCCGGGGCCCTGCTTGGACGGGGGCTGCTTGCCGCCGTGCGCGACGTCGACGGGCAGCATGACCAGCGCGGTCGTACCGCCGGAGTCGGAGGGGCGCAGCTGGATCCGGATGCCGTGACGCAGCGACAGCCGGCCGACCACGAACAGACCCATGCGGCGGGAGACGGAGACGTCCACCGTCGGCGGCTGCGCGAGCCGCTCGTTGATCGCGGCGAGGTCCTCGGGGGAGAGGCCGATACCGGTGTCGTGGATCTCGACCAGGACGCGGCCGTCGGGCAGCGCGTGACCGGTGACCTTGACCTTCGTCTGCGGCGAGGAGAACGACGTGGCGTTCTCCAGCAGCTCGGCGAGCAGGTGCACGAGGTCGTTGACGACGCGGCCCGCGACCTCGGTGGCGGGCACCGCCGACAGCTCGATGCGCTCGTACTGCTCCACCTCGGACGCGGCGGCGCGGAGCACGTCGACCAGCGGGACGGGGCGGGTCCACCGGCGGCCCGGCTCCTCGCCCGCGAGGACGAGGAGGTTCTCGCCGTTCCGGCGCATACGGGTCGCGAGGTGGTCGAGCTTGAAGAGCGAGGACAGCTGGTCCGGGTCGGCCTCGCGCGACTCCAGCTCGGAGATGAGCGAGAGCTGGCGCTGGATGAGGCCCTGGGAGCGGCGCGAGAGGTTGGTGAACATCGCGTTGACGTTGCCCCGGAGGAGGGCCTGCTCGGCGGCGAGGCGGACGGCCTCACGGTGCACGTCGTCGAAGGCCGCGGCCACCTGGCCGATCTCGTCCCGGGAGTGCACACCGACCGACTCGACGGAGGTGTCGACGTCCTGCGGGTCGGTCTCGGAGAGCTGCTTGACGAGCTCGGGCAGCCGGTCCTGGGCGACGCGGGTGGCGGTGTCCTGGAGGCGGCGCAGGGACCGGATCATGGAGCGGGCCACCACGAAGGCGCCGACGAGCGAGACGCCGAGCACGATGAAGATGACCGCACCGTTGACGATCGCGTCGCGCTGGGAGGCCTGGCGCAGCTCGCGGGCCTTGGCCTCCATGTCGCTGAGGAGGGTGGCCTCGATCGTCTCCATGGCCTTGATCTTGATGGTGCTCTGGTCGTACCAGTCCAGGTACGACCGGACCTGCTTGCCCTCGATCCCGTTCGTGGTGGTCAGGATCCGCTTGGCGTACATGTTCCCGGCGTTGATCTCCGGGTTGCCGTTGTCCAGGGGCGCCATGAGCTCTTCGGCGCTCTGCCCGGTCGCCGCGTAGATCTGCTTGAACGACAGGAGGGCGCGGCCCTCCTTCTCCTGCGCGTTCTTACCGAACTGCCGGTCGTTCGGGTTGAGGTGCGGCTCCTTGACCGACCCGCCGGGCAGCGCCGCGGCGATGATCGCGCGCTGGACGGAGGCGTACTCCTTGGCGGAGGAGAACGCCGCCAGGGCCCGGGTCCGCTTGATCATGTCCGGGTTGCTGGTCGCCTGCGCCATGTCCTGCGAGAGGCTCAGCAGCGAGGTGATCAGCTGGCTGTACTGGTCGATCGTGTTGAGACTCGGCGTGCCCTCTTCGTACGCCGTCTTGCGGATCGTGCGGATGTTGCCGAGCTGGGAGGCGATCGCCCCGATGCTCGCGTGGATGCTCTCCAGCGACTCGTTGCCCTGGGTGTCGCCGATGGAGTCGGTCTCGTCGAGGAAGGCGTTCTTGGCCCGGTCGGTCTTGTCCCGGGGCCCGGTGACCTTGTAGTCGGTGGGCTTGGACTTGTTCGACAGCGGACCGGCCGACTGGTCGCGCTCCACCTGGAGAGCCTGGGCGAGCGAGGTCGCCTGCTTGGTCATCTTCGTCAGCAGCTGCATGTGCTCCAGCTGCTGCATGTCGGTCATGGACTCGTTGATCCTCAGACCGCCCAGGCTGGTCGCGGCGACCACGGGGAGGGCGAGGAGCGAGACCAGTCGCGTGCTGATGCGCCAGTTACGGAGCGCTATTCGCGAGCCGGTGTCGACCGGTCCGCGCGGCTGTGCGGCCGTGTCCGGCTCCGCACCGCTCGTCGTGGAGCCCGGGCGCTGCGCACGGTCGCTGTTGTCGCCGGCAGCGGCCGGCCCGGGGTTCTGGGCGTGCTGGGGCGAGGAACCGCGGTCGGTCCCGCCGCGCGGCTCCTGTTCCGCCGGAGCGCTGCCATCCCTCTTGAAACGTCCCTGCACTAGCGTCGCAACCTCTGGACCAGGCGTCCCGCCCGCGTGTGCGGACAGGGCGGTGTCGGCGTCGTGGGGCGCTGGACGCGCCCCATGGTGGTCGTGTGAGCGACCGGCGTACTTCCCCCTCCCGCCGCCACTCGGCGCTGCGTTGCGCCCCGGCGCGCCGGTCTGAAACCCGCGGCGGTGCGTGGAATTCCAGCACAGTGCAGGATCTCCAACAAGGCCCATGTACCGGGCTGTGACCTGCGTGACACGTTGTGATGAACGAGTGACATGCAGTGGAGAGTGATCGTGGGTAAAGCGGACTTTTACGGAGGACTTACCTAGGGGTGGGGGGTGTCCCAGTCGCGATGATCAGGAGCGGAATGGTGGATTCAGTGATGCAATGTCCGTTTTCTGGATCACGGCCAGTCGCCCGGAATGAGTCAATTGTCGATTAGTTCGTGAGCAAACTCACATGATGATCGTCGCCTCATCCCGGCTCCGGCGGGGAATCGGATGTTTAGCCTGACGCTTTACAGGGATGGCGAATCCGACAAGCCGGCGCCGCGACGAGCGACGCCCTCACCGACAGGGTCCTGACGGCAGATGAAGACGACGACGATGTTCCGCAACATTGCCAACCCCCGGCGCACCACGCTGGCGCACCTCAAGGACGCCGAAGCGCTGCAGACGCCCCCGGTGCCGGAGCACGCTGCCGACCTGCCCAACGTCACCGCCAACCCGCGCCGCACCATCCTCATGGAAGCCCCGGTCGCGGTCGCCCGGTAGCCACCCCCGGCATCCGCGAGCTGTGCCCCTCCCGCGGCGTTAGCCTGGAGCGTCAGTCTTCAGCAAGCCAGCAAGTGAGGGGCGACAGCATCCCGTGCGCATCGCCAGGTTCTCCATCGACGGCAATGTCGCCTTCGGCGCCGTCGAGGGACAGGGCACCGTGGAATCCGGTGACCTCGTCCTCGACATCATCAAGGGCATTCCGTATGCCGACTTCGAGCTCTCGGGCACCAAAGTCCCGCTGAACAAGGTCCGGCTGCTGCCCCCCGTGCTCCCCAACAAGGTCGTGGCCATCGGCCGCAACTACGCGGAGCACGCCGCCGAACTCGGCCACGAGCTCCCCGAAGCGCCGATCACCTTCTTCAAGCCCACCACCTCGGTGATCGGCTCCGGCGACGCGATCGAGTACCCCTCCTTCTCCGAAGAGCTGCACCACGAGGCCGAGCTGGCCGTGGTCATCGGCCGCATGTGCCGCGAGGTCCCCCGCGAGCGCGTCAAGGACGTCGTCTTCGGCTACACCTGCGCGAACGACGTCACCGCCCGCGATGTGCAGAAGCGCGAGAAGCAGTGGGCCCGCGCCAAGGGCTTCGACACCTCCTGCCCGCTGGGCCCCTGGGTGGAGACCGACGTCGACCCCCACGACCTCACCATCCAGGCGACGGTCAACGGCGAGCAGCGGCAGCTCGGCCGCACGAGCGACATGGTCCGCTCCATCGAGGACCTGGTCGTCCACATCACGGAGGCCATGACCCTCCTCCCGGGCGACGTCATCCTCACGGGCACCCCCGCAGGGGTCGGACCCCTGCACGTCGGCGACGAGGTCGCCGTCACCATCGAAGGCATCGGCACTCTCACCAACAAGGTGATCAAGCGTGGCTAACGCACCCGTCCGTGTACGTTTCTGTCCCTCCCCGACCGGAAACCCCCACGTGGGCCTGGTCCGGACGGCCCTTTTCAACTGGGCCTTCGCCCGGCACCACCAGGGCACCCTGGTCTTCCGGATCGAGGACACCGACGCGGCGCGCGACTCCGAGGAGTCCTACCAGCAGCTGCTCGACTCGATGCGCTGGCTCGGCCTGGACTGGGACGAGGGCCCCGAGATCGGCGGCCCGCACGCCCCCTACCGCCAGTCGCAGCGGATGGACCTGTACAAGGACGTCGCCGAGAAGCTCCTCGCCGCCGGGTACGCCTACCCCTGCTACTGCACCACCGAGGAGCTGGACACCCGCCGCGACGCCGCCCGCGCCGCCGGGAAGCCGTCCGGCTACGACGGCCACTGCCGTGACCTCACCGCCGAGCAGAAGGCGGCGTACGAGGCCGAGGGCCGCACCTCGATCGTCCGCTTCCGGATGCCCGACGAGGCGATCACCTTCACCGACCTGGTCCGCGGCGAGATCACCGTCCAGCCGGAGAACGTCCCCGACTACGGCATCGTCCGCGCCAACGGGGCCCCGCTCTACACCCTGGTCAACCCGGTCGACGACGCCCTGATGGAGATCACCCACGTCCTGCGCGGCGAGGACCTGCTCTCCTCCACCCCGCGCCAGATCGCCCTGTACCGGGCGCTCATCGAGCTGGGCATCGCGAAGGACACCCCCGCCTTCGGCCACCTGCCGTACGTCATGGGCGAGGGCAACAAGAAGCTCTCCAAGCGCGACCCGCAGGCATCCCTCAACCTCTACCGGGAGCGCGGCTTCCTTCCCGAGGGCCTGCTGAACTACCTCTCGCTGCTCGGCTGGTCGATCGCCGAGGACCGCGACATCTTCTCGATGGACGAACTGGTCGCCGCGTTCGACATCAAGGACGTCAACGCGAACCCGGCCCGCTTCGACCTCAAGAAGTGCGAGCACATCAACGCCGAGCACATCCGCATGCTCGATGTGAAGACCTTCACCGAGGCCTGCGGCCCCTGGCTGAAGGCCCCCTTCGCACCCTGGGCCCCCGAGGCCTTCGACGCGGAGAAGTGGACCAGGATCGCCCCGTACGCCCAGACCCGGGTCACGGTGCTCTCCGACATCACCGACAACGTCGACTTCCTCTTCCTCGACGAGCCGGTGGACGACGAGGCCTCCTGGACCAAGGCGATGAAGGGCGACCCGGTGGCCCTGCTCACCACGGCCCGCGCCAACCTGGAGGCGGCCGACTGGAGCGACCCGGAGTCGCTGAAGAACGCCGTCCTGGCCGCCGGCGAGGCCCACGGCCTCAAGCTCGGCAAGGCCCAGGCCCCGGTCCGCGTCGCCGTCACCGGCCGCACGGTGGGCCTGCCGCTCTTCGAGTCCCTGGAGATCCTGGGCCGCGAGAAGAGCCTGGCCCGCGTGGACGCCGCGCTGGCGAAGCTGGCCGGGTAACCGGACCGGACGCCTCCGGGGAGGGCCGCAGCCGACCGGCTGCGGCCCTCCCCGTTTCCTCCTCCGCGGTGGCCCGCCGACGGCTACCGTGAGATCCATGCCGATCCGCGCCGTGCTCTGGGACATCGACGACACGATCTTCGACTACGCGGGTGCCGACCGCACGGGCATGCGGCAGCATCTGGGGCTCGCGGGGCTTCCCGAGGCGTACGCATCGGTCGACGAGGCCCTCGACGCCTGGAAGGCGATCACCGTCCGGCACTGGGCGCGCGTCGCCGCCGGGCAGACGGACTTCCTCGGGCAGCGCCGGGACCGGGTGCGGGAGTTCCTCTCGCGGGCCATGACGGACGCCGAGGCCGACGACTGGTTCGCCGGCCATGTGACCCACTACGAGGCCGCCTGGGCGCTCTTCCCGGACGTGCTGCCGGCCCTGGACCGCCTGGTGCCCGACTACCGTCACGCGATCCTGTCCAACTCCAGCACCGACCACCAGCACCGCAAGCTCACCGCGCTCGGCGTCCGGGACCGCTTCGAGGCGATGGTCTGCGCCGTGGAGCTCGGCATCTCCAAACCGGAGGCCGGCGCCTTCCACGCGGCCTGCGAGGCGCTCGCGCTGGAGCCGCACGAAGTGGCGTACGTGGGCGACGAGCCGGACATCGACGCGAGCGGAGCCGTCGCCGCCGGACTCACCGGCATCTGGCTCGACCGGCGGGGCAGGGGCGGACGCTCCGATCTCGTGCGGATCACCGGGCTCGACCAACTGCCGGGCCTGCTGGCAGGCGATACCCGTTTTGGAGCGCCGGACACCTTCGGGTAATGTTCTTTCTGCGCCGCCCGAGCGGGCCGAGAGATCCGGCCGGAAGGCGCAGACAGAAGTGAAGCCCCCGCCAGGGGTTGCATTTCAGTGGGCTATGGTGTAATTGGCAACACTACGGTTTCTGGTACCGTCATTCTAGGTTCGAGTCCTGGTAGCCCAGCGCAGTACAGTACGACCAGCAGGACAAGCCCCCGTTGTGTAGCGGCCTAGCACGCTGCCCTCTCACGGCAGTAGCGCCGGTTCGAATCCGGTCGGGGGTACAGATCCTTCCCGCGAGAACATCATGGGTCGCACCCATCGCTCTCGATGCAGGATCGCTAGGGCCCCCGTTGTGTAGCGGCCTAGCACGCTGCCCTCTCACGGCAGTAGCGCCGGTTCGAATCCGGTCGGGGGTACTTGTCTCACCATGGGCTATGGTGTAATTGGCAACACTACGGTTTCTGGTACCGTCATTCTAGGTTCGAGTCCTGGTAGCCCAGCGCAAGTCAGCAGTAACCACGCCCCCGTTGTGTAGCGGCCTAGCACGCTGCCCTCTCACGGCAGTAGCGCCGGTTCGAATCCGGTCGGGGGTACAACACAGCAGTGCGGAAAGGCCCTTCACCTCGGTGGAGGGCCTTTTTCCTTTATCGGGCCCTACCGGTGGGCCGACGCCACCGAGTCGTACGCCTCCAACTCGCCCCCATCGCGCACCGCGGCCTGCTCGATGATCCGGGCCTGCCGGGTCAACTGGCCGATGCCGCACGGATATCCGAGCCCCAAGAGAACGGCCGCCACGACGCTGGGGCGGCCTGCCGGAGAGGGGGAGGGGAGTGGCGGGCCGGATCAGCCGCTGCGGCGCAGGGCCTCGGTCAGCCGTGCCGCCGAGTCGATGACCGCCTGAGCGTGCATCCGGCCCGGGTGGCGGGTCAGCCGCTCGATCGGTCCGGAGATCGAGACTGCGGCGACCACCCGGTTCGAGGGGCCGCGCACCGGAGCCGAGACCGAGGCGACGCCCGGCTCCCGCTCGCCGATCGACTGGGCCCAGCCCCGCCTGCGTACGCCGGAGAGCGCCGTCGCCGTGAAGCGGGCGCCCTGGAGGCCCCGGTGCAGGCGCTCCGGCTCCTCCCAGGCCATCAGGATCTGGGCGGAGGAGCCCGCCTTCATCGTGAGCGTGGAGCCGACCGGCACCGTGTCCCGGAGTCCGGACAGCCGTTCCGCCGCCGCCACGCAGATCCGCATGTCGCCCTGCCGGCGGTAGAGCTGCGCGCTCTCGCCGGTGATGTCGCGCAGGTGGGTGAGTACCGGACCGGCCGTGGCCAGCAGGCGGTCCTCGCCCGCCGCGGCTGCCAGTTCCGACAGCCGGGGGCCGAGAATGAACCGGCCCTGCATATCCCTCGCCACCATCCGGTGGTGTTCCAGTGCCACGGCCAGACGGTGGGCCGTGGGCCGTGCGAGCCCGGTCGCCGCGACCAGCCCGGCGAGGGTGGCCGGACCGGACTCCAGGGCGCTCAATACCAGAGCTGCCTTGTCGAGAACGCCGACGCCGCTAGAGTTGTCCATACGACGATACTCCCGTCTCACTCTGTGAAACGCAAGTTCAATTTTCTGCGGAAGTTGCGAACCTGTAGGAGCGGCCGCACAACGGCTCGCAGCCACCGCCCCGCACGGGGGTCCGGACGGAGGCGCACCGATCTCTAGTTGGGCCGGCGAAGACGCCGGCCGGAGGGAAAGCGATGGGTAGGACACTCGCGGAGAAGGTCTGGGACGACCATGTCGTCCGGCGCGCGGAGGGCGAGCCCGACCTTCTCTTCATCGATCTGCACCTGCTGCACGAGGTGACCAGCCCGCAGGCCTTCGACGGGCTGCGGCAGGCCGGACGTCCCGTGCGGCGCCTCGACCTCACCATCGCCACCGAGGACCACAACACCCCGACCCTCGACATCGACAAGCCGATCGCGGACCCCGTCTCCCGCGCCCAGTTGGAGACGCTGCGCAAGAACTGCGCGGACTTCGGCGTCCGGCTGCACCCGCTGGGCGACGTCGAGCAGGGCGTCGTGCACGTGGTCGGCCCGCAGCTGGGGCTGACCCAGCCCGGCACCACCGTGGTCTGCGGCGACTCCCACACGTCCACGCACGGCGCGTTCGGGGCGCTGGCGTTCGGCATCGGCACCAGCCAGGTCGAGCACGTCCTGGCCACCCAGACGCTGCCCCTGGCCCGCCCGAAGACCATGGCCATCACGGTCGAGGGCGAACTGCCCGACGAGGTCACCGCGAAGGACCTGATCCTGGCGATCATCGCCCGGATCGGCACCGGCGGCGGCCAGGGCTACATCCTCGAATACCGCGGCTCCGCCATCGAGAAGCTCTCGATGGAGGCCCGGATGACCATCTGCAACATGTCGATCGAGGCGGGCGCCCGCGCCGGCATGATCGCCCCCGACGCCACCACCTTCGACTACCTCAAGGGCCGCGACCACGCCCCGCAGGGCGAGGAGTGGGACGCCGCCGTCGCGTACTGGAACACCCTGCGCTCCGACGACGACGCCGTGTTCGACGCCGAGGTCGTCATCGACGCCACCGAACTGGCCCCGTTCGTCACCTGGGGCACCAACCCCGGCCAGGGCGCGCCTCTGTCGGCCAACGTCCCCGACCCGGCTTCGTACGAGGACGCCTCGGAGCGCCACGCCGCCGAAAAGGCCCTGGAGTACATGGGGTTGTCCGCGGGACAGCCGCTGCGCGAGATCAGCGTCGACACCGTCTTCGTAGGTTCCTGCACCAACGGCCGGATCGAGGACCTGCGCAACGCGGCCTCGATCCTGGACGGCCGCAAAGTCGCGAGCGGCGTACGGATGCTGGTCGTCCCCGGCTCGGTGCGGGTCGCCCTCCAGGCCGTCTCGGAGGGCCTGGACAAGGTCTTCACCGAGGCCGGCGCCGAATGGCGGCACGCGGGTTGCTCGATGTGCCTCGGCATGAACCCCGACCAGCTGGCCCCCGGCGAGCGCTCCGCCTCCACCTCGAACCGCAACTTCGAGGGCAGGCAGGGCAAGGGCGGCCGCACCCACCTGGTCTCGCCCCAGGTCGCCGCCGCCACCGCGGTGCTGGGCCATCTGGCCTCGCCCGCCGACCTGTCCGACGCCCGTACCCCCGCCGGAGTCCGATAGCCATGGAAGCCTTCACCACGCACACCGGCCGGGTCGTCCCGCTGCGCCGCAGCAACGTCGACACCGACCAGATCATCCCCGCCCACTGGCTGAAGAAGGTCACTCGCGACGGGTTCGAGGACGGCCTCTTCGAAGCCTGGCGCAAGGACGAGAACTTCGTCCTCAACCGCCCCGAACGCCAGGGCGCCTCGGTCCTGGTCGCCGGTCCCGACTTCGGTACGGGCTCCTCCCGCGAACACGCGGTCTGGGCCCTGCAGAACTACGGCTTCAAGACGGTCATCTCCTCCCGCTTCGCCGACATCTTCCGCGGCAACTCGCTGAAGAACGGCCTGCTCACGGTGGTGCTGGAGCAGAAGGTCGTCGACGCCCTCTGGGAGCTGACGGAGGCCGACCCGACCGCCGAGGTGACCGTCGACCTGGAGGCGCGTCAGGTCCGCGCCGAGGGCATCACCGCCGACTTCGAGCTGGACGAGAACGCCCGCTGGCGGCTGCTGAACGGCCTCGACGACATCAGCCTCACCCTTCAGAACGAAGCGGACATCGCCGCGTACGAGGCGTCCAGGCCCGCCTTCAAGCCGCGTACCATTGCCGCCTGAGCAGCGCTTTTCCAGGACTGCGCCCCCTGCCTCCCGGCAGGGGGCGCAGTCGCTTGTTGAGACCCCGTCGGGCGACAACTCGCCCCAGATGGCACAATCGGTGCATGGAACGCGACAGCCAACTCAAGCTCTATGGCCAAGTCGCCGACCGATTGAAGGAAGCGCACGCGAAGGTGCGTGCACTGCAAGTCCCGGATGGCGTACGGATGGCGCTGACCCGGAAGCTGTTGGTCGTCACGGCCGCGGCGAAGCACGATCTCCCGGACGCGGCAAGGCGTCTGGACCGGTTGATGAAGGACCTCGATGAGGGCCGATTCCCCGAAGGTGACTGACACGTGGAACTGCGCATCGGTCGACTTCGTTGCGGCACTAGGGTGATTAGCCCGTTTCGTGTTTGATTTGCGGTATATATCTGCCTAACGTGCGAAAAAGCTTGAACACTTTCGTTCTGGCAATGTCTCCGAAGGGGAAGACGTGAACAAGGCGCAGCTCGTAGAAGCGATTGCCGACAAGGTCGGCGGCCGCCAGCAGGCCGCGGACGCCGTCGACGCGGTACTCGACGCGATCGTCCGTGCCGTTGTCGCCGGGGACCGTGTCTCGGTCACCGGCTTCGGCTCGTTCGAGAAGGTCGACCGCCCCGCCCGGTACGCCCGCAACCCGCAGACGGGTGAGCGCGTCCGGGTCAAGAAGACCTCGGTGCCCCGTTTCCGTGCGGGCCAGGGCTTCAAGGACCTGGTGAGCGGCTCGAAGAAGCTCCCCAAGAACGACGTGGCCGTCAAGAAGGCCCCCAAGGGCAGCCTCTCGGGCGGATCTTCCGCCGCCCGCACGACGGTGAAGGCCGCCGCCGCCAAGAAGTCGGCCGCCAAGAAGGCCACCGCGAAGAAGGCCACCGCCAAGAAGGCGACTCCGGCGAAGACCACCGCCGCGAAGAAGACCACGGCCAAGAAGACGACCGGGACGGCGAAGAAGACGTCCGCGGCCGCGAAGAAGGCGACCCCGGCCAAGAAGGTCACGGCCACCGCCAAGAAGACCGCGCCCGCCAAGAAGGCCACGGCGAAGAAGGCGCCCGCGAAGAAGACCACGGCGCGCACGACCACGGCCAAGAAGGCCACCGCACGCAAGAAGTGAGCCCCGGGCACCCGCTCGCTCCTCACGACGCGCCGGGCCGGGCTCCCCTCCGGGGGAGCCCGGCCCGCGGGCTGTCCGGCCCTCGTTCGGCCCAGCGGAGTCCGGCCGGAACACCGGACCGGAACACCGGGCGCCGGATCAGAACGTCTGCAGTGTCACCAGCGTGATCCGCAGGGCCGCCCCCTCGCCCTCGCCCTCGATGCGCACGCGCTGACCCGGGCGCAGCAGCAGCAGGCCGCCCGCGTCGAAAGCCGCGGCGTCGAACTCCACCGGGGTGCCGTCGTCCAGCAGCACACTGCCGCCACGGGTCTCGGGGTCGTACGTGTACGAGGTCGCCTGCATGGGCGGCAGCCTATCGGTCGCGGGCGAAGGCGGGCACGGCCGCGAGCCGCGCCGTGTGCGGCCCCACCCCCAGGGCCAGGGCGACCCGCAGGTCCTCGCCCGTATCCACGTCCCGGCGCACCGACTCGACTCCGGACAGCGCTATTTCCACCGCCCCCGACGCCAGATGCCGGGGCCCGGACGGCCCACCGAAAGCCGGACGGAATTCCGCGCCGCTCGTAGCGGCCAGAAATGTCGTTCCGATTCCCGCCGCGTCCCGGAGAAAAGCGCTGGGAAAAGCGGAGGCAAAATCGAGCACCCGCGCCAATTCACCGCTGCGCAGCGCCGGCAGATCCGCGTTGAGCGCGGCCACCGCGGCAGCGGGCCGCAGGGCCCGCGCCGAGCGCGCGCCGTGCGCGAGCGCCGCGTTGAGCCCGGCCCCCGGAGCGTCCGGCACGATCCGGGCCCCGAGCGCGGAGAGGGCCGCCGCGGCCACCGCGTCGTCCGTGACGACCACCACATCCCGCACCCGGGGACAGGCCAGCGCCGCGGCCACCGTGTCCTGGGCGAACGCCAGGGCCAGCAGCGGCCGCGCATCCTCGCCCGCCGCCCGTCCCAGGCGGCTCTTGGCCCGGGCGAGCGGCTTCAGCGGAACGACCAGGGACCAGGCCCCGGCCGGATCGGTGTTCGTGGCGATCTCCCCCTCCGTACGCGTCAGGACCTATTCTCGCCTGCCGGTACGACAACCCGGAGGCCCGCTGCCGAAGGTGAGGCGTACGGTGTTCTCGACAGAGCAGGGCCCTGGGTCGAGACTTGACCGTCAGTAGCCAGGCCGCAGGTTGAAATCCTAAGGAAGGTATCCGAGTGTCCCGCCGCAGAATCGGCTTCTGGTACCGCCTGGCGGCGGTCATCGCCAAGCCGCCACTGGTGGTCCTGTTCAAGCGCGACTGGCGGGGGATGGAGCACATTCCGGCCGACGGCGGATTCATCACCGCCGTCAATCACAACTCCTATCTGGACCCGCTCTCCTACGGCCACTTCCAGTACAACACCGGGCGGGTGCCCCGACTCCTGGCGAAGGCCGCCCTCTTCCGCACCCCGTTCGTCGGGATGATGCTGCGCGGCACCGGCCAGATCCCCGTCTACCGCGAGACCACCAACGCCCTGGACGCCTTCCGGGCCGCCGTGGACGCCATCGAGCGCGGCGAGTGCGTCGCCTTCTACCCCGAGGGCACCCTCACCCGGGACCCCGACATGTGGCCGATGGCCGGGAAGACCGGGGCCGCCCGGGTCGCCCTGATGACCAAGGCGCCCGTCATCCCGGTCGCCCAGTGGGGCGCGAACCTCGCGATGCCGCCGTACGCCAAGGAGCACAAGTTCCGGCTCTTCCCCCGCAAGACGCTCCAGGTGCAGGCCGGACCGCCTGTCGACCTCAGTCGCTTCCACGGCCTGGAGCCCACGCCGGAGGTGCTGCGCGAGGCGACCGAGGTCATCATGGCGGCGGTCACCCGCCAGCTGGAGGACCTGCGCGGCGAGAAGGCGCCCGCCGAGCTCTACGATCACCGCAAAGCCCGTGCTGAACAACGGCGCAGGGCCCAGGGAAAGGGACCCACGTGACGCACCCCGTAAAAGCAGCCGTCTTCGGAACCGGCTCATGGGGTACGGCCTTCGCCGTGATCCTCGCCGACGCGGGCTGCGACGTCACCCTCTGGGGCCGCCGCGCCGAGGTCGCCGAGGCCGTCAACACCACGCACACCAACCCGGACTACCTCCCGGGCATCGTGCTCCCCGACTCCATCCGCGCCACCACCGACGCCGCCGAGGCCCTGCGCGGCGCGGAGTTCGCCTTCCTGGTCGTGCCCTCCCAGACGCTGCGCGCCAACCTCGCCGACTGGGCCCCGCACCTGGGGCCGGACACCGTCCTGGTCTCCCTGATGAAGGGCGTCGAACTGGGCACCGCCGAGTTGATGAGCGAGGTGATCGCGGACGTCACCAAGGTCTCCGCCGACCGCATCGCCGTCGTCTCGGGCCCCAACCTCGCCAAGGAGATCGCGGAGCGCCGCCCCGCCGCGGCCGTCGTCGCCTGCTCCGACGAGTCCGTCGCCCAGCGCCTCCAGGCCGCCTGCCACACCGCGTACTTCCGCCCGTACACCAACACCGACGTGGTCGGCTGCGAGCTCGGCGGCGCCGTGAAGAACGTCATCGGTCTCGCCGTCGGCATCGCTGACGGCATGGGCCTCGGCGACAACACCAAGGGCTCCCTCATCACCCGGGGCCTCGCCGAGACCACCCGACTGGGCCTGGCCATGGGCGCGGACCCGTTGACGTTCTCCGGCCTCGCCGGCCTGGGCGACCTGGTGGCCACCTGCTCCTCGCCGCTCTCGCGGAACCACACCTTCGGCACCAACCTCGGCCGCGGCATGACGCTCCAGGAGACGATCGCCGTCACCAAGCAGACCGCCGAGGGCGTCAAGTCCTGCGAATCGGTCCTCGACCTGGCCCGCAGGCACGGGGTCGACATGCCCATCACCGAGACCGTCGTCTCGATCGTCCACGAGGGCAAGTCGCCGGTGGTCGCCGTCAAGGAGCTGATGTCGCGGAGCGCCAAGGCCGAGCGACGCTGACGCCGCCCTTACCAGCAGGTACGCTCATCGCGATATGAGCAGCGAGAACCTCCCCCAGAGCCCTGAGCGCGCCGAGAGCCCTGAGCCGCACGGCCGTAAACCCCGTGTGGCCGTCGTGTTCGGCGGTCGCAGCTCCGAACACGGCATCTCGGTCGTCACGGCCGGCGCCGTCATGAAGGCCATCGACCGGACGAAGTACGACGTCCTGCCGATCGGCATCACGACGGACGGCCGCTGGGCGCTCACCGCCGACGAGCCCGAACGCATGGCCATCACCGACCGCAAGGTCCCCGACGTGGACCGGCTCACCGGATCCGCCGAGGGCAGCGTCGTGCTCTCCGTGGACCCGGGCAGCCGCGAGGTCGTCTACACCGAGCCCGGCGCGGTGCCCAAGGCGCTGGGCGAGGTCGACGTCGTCTTCCCCGTGCTGCACGGCCCGTACGGGGAGGACGGCACCCTCCAGGGCCTTCTCGAACTCTCCGGTGTGCCCTACGTCGGTGCGGGCGTCCTCGCCTCCGCCGTCGGCCAGGACAAGGAGTACATGAAGCGCGTCTTCATCTCCTTCGGGCTGCCCGTCGGACCCTACGAGGTCGTCCGGCCCCGCGAGTGGGACAACGACCCCGCCGCCGCCCGCAAGCGGATTGTCGACTTCGCCGGCGAGCACGGCTGGCCGCTGTTCATCAAGCCCGCCCGCGGCGGCTCCTCGGTGGGCATCACCAAGGTCGACGGCCTCGAAGGGCTCGACGAGGCGATCGAGGAGGCCCGCCGACACGACCCGAAGTTCCTCGTCGAGTCGCTGCTGCGCGGCCGTGAGATCGAGTGCGGGGTGCTGGAGTTCGAGGACGGCCCGCGCGCCAGCGTGCCCGCCGAGATCCCGCCGGTCACCGCGCACGACTTCTACGACTTCGAGGCCAAGTACATCGACTCGGCCACGGGTCTGGTGCCGGCGCCGCTCACCGAGGAGCAGACCGCCGAGGTGCAGCGGCTCGCCGTCGCCGCCTTCGACGCGGTCTCCTGCGAGGGCCTGGTACGCGCCGACTTCTTCCTCACCGAGGACGGCACCTTCGTCATCAACGAGATCAACACCCTGCCGGGCTTCACCCCGATCTCCATGTACCCGCGCATGTGGCAGGAGAGCGGCGTCGACTACCCGGAGCTGGTCGACCGGCTGATCCAGGCCGCGTTGACCCGCTCCACCGGACTGCGCTGAGACGAGGGGCGGGGGAACTCAGAACCGGCTCGGGACCGTCTCCGCGACCGGGCCGGCGAACGAGGCCAGCGGCGTGATGTCGTGGGCGTACGTCGAATCCAGCGTGACCTCGACGTACGCCTTGCGGTACGTGGTGGTGAACCGCGGACCGGAGCCCTCGGGCTCCTCCAGCAGCCACTGCACCCCGTCCGCCTCGACGCCCTCCGACTGGGGGTCGTCCATCTTCGCGGGCCGGGGGACCCCGCAGCGCAGTACGATCGCCCCGTCCCCCCACCCGGCGGTCAGCTCCGAATCGGGGGACGGGTCACTGCGTTCCAGTCCGAGGACGGTCCCGGGCAGTTCCTCGTGGAGGGCCTCGCAGTACGCGGCGGCCTCCGCGGACGGTGTGGGAACCGGGACCGAGGGCTGGACGTCGCTCAGGGAACAGCCCGCCGCGGCCAGCACGAGCACGGCAGCGGACGGACCGAGGAATATCGAGCGGGGGGAACGGCGGGCGGATGACGTCACCGGCCCAGCCTAGACGGGGGTCAGAGGTGGACGACCGGGCAGGTCAGAGTCCGTGTGATGCCGTCCACCTGCTGCACCTTGGCGACCACGATGCGGCCGAGTTCGTCGACCGTGTCTGCCTGGGCCCGCACGATCACGTCGTACGGACCGGTGACGTCCTCTGCCTGGATGACTCCCGGAATCTTGGAGATGGTCTCGGCGACGATCGACGCCTTGCCCACCTCGGTCTGGATGAGGATGTACGCCTGTACCACGGAACCTCCAGGGCGGCCACGAGGATCATGTGGGGGAAAGGGACGCCACGTTATCGCGTTGCCGTGGGCCGCGGGGAGACCTACGGGCCGGATGACGTCCACAGCGTGGCGTACAGGGCGCAGAAGTTGACGTATCTCTTGACGGTACCGACAGCACAGACGGCTCGCGACCGGGGGCCCGGACGGGTGTCCGGGGCGATAAAGGAGAGGTGAGACTCGGTGAAGGGAACCGTGGGCGAGTTGGGGGAGTTCGGGCTCATCAGAGAGCTCACGTCCCGGCTCACCACCACTCCGGCGGTACGGCTGGGCCCCGGCGACGACGCCGCGGTCGTGGCCGCCCCCGACCGCAGGGTCGTGGCCAGTACGGACATCCTGCTGGAAGGGCGGCACTTCCGCCGTGACTGGTCGACGGCGTACGACGTCGGTCGCAAGGCAGCCGCCCAGAACCTCGCCGACATCGCGGCGATGGGCGCCGTGCCCACCGCGCTGCTCCTCGGCCTCGTCGTCCCCGCCGACCTCCCCGTCACCTGGGCCGCCGAGCTGATGGACGGGCTCCGCGACGAATGCCAGGTGGCGGGCGCGGCCGTGGTCGGCGGCGATGTGGTGGGCGGCGACACGATCACCGTCTCCATCACCGCCCTCGGCGACCTGCGCAACCACGAACCGGTCACCCGGGGCGGCGCCCGTCCCGGCGACGTCGTCGCGGTCACCGGCTGGCTCGGCTGGTCGGCGGCCGGTTACGCGGTGCTCTCCCGCGGCTTCCGCTCGCCCCGCGCCTTCGTCGAGGCCCACCGCCGCCCCGAACCGCCGTACCACGCGGGCCCCGCTGCCGCCGGGCTCGGCGCCACCGCCATGACCGACGTCAGCGACGGCCTCGTCGCCGACCTCGGACACATCGCGGAGGCCAGCAAGTGCCGTATCGATCTGCGCTCCGGGCTCATCGACATCCCCTCGCAGATGTCCGACATCGGCCAGGCCGTCGGCGTCGACCCGCTCCAGTGGGTGCTGACCGGGGGAGAGGACCACGCGATCGTGGCGACCTTCCCGCCCGACGTGAAGCTCCCCGCTCGCTGGAAGGTGATCGGCGAGGTCCTCAACCCCTCCGCCCTGCCCCAGGTCACCGTCGACGGCGCCCCCTGGACCAGCAAGGGCGGCTGGGACCACTTCGGCTCGATCGAGGACGCCCACCCGCCCCGGTGACCGTTAGATTGCTGCGTATGCCCATACGTTCCGCTGTACCGCCCCGTGTGCTCACCGTCGCCGGATCCGACTCCGGCGGCGGTGCGGGGATCCAGGCCGATCTGAAGACGATGCTCGCCCTCGGTGTGCACGGCATGAGCGTGCTCACCGCCGTCACCGCACAGAACTCCCTCGGCGTCCAGGGCGCGTGGGAGCTTCCGGTGGAGGCCGTACGCGCCCAGTACCGCAGCGTCGTCGACGACATCGGCGTCCAGGCCGTGAAGACCGGCATGCTCGCCTCCGCCGCCGTCGTGGAGACCGTCGCCGAACTCCTCGCCGGAACCGACGCCCCCGTCGTCGTCGACCCGGTCGGCGTCTCCAAGCACGGGGACGCGCTGCTCGCCGCCGAGGCCCTCGACTCCGTACGGACCAGGCTGCTCCCCACCGCCACCGTCGCCACCCCGAACCTCGACGAAGTGGCCCAGCTCACCGGCGTCCGGGTCAGCGACGAGAGCGGGATGCGCCGGGCCGCCGAGGAGATCCTCGGCTTCGGACCGCGCTGGGTCGTCATCAAGGGCGGCCATCTGCCCGGAGAGGCCGCGGACCTGCTCACCGACGGGAGCGCGGAACACTGGCTGCGCGCCCCCCGGCACGACAACCGCCACACCCACGGCACCGGATGCACGCTGGCCTCCGCCATCGCCTCCGGGCTCGCGCTCGGGATGGACGTACCCACGGCGGTCCGGGGCGCGAAGACGTACGTCACCGGCGCGATCGAGGCCGGCTTCCCGCTCGGCGGCGGCATCGGCCCGGTCGACCACGGCTGGCTGACCCGCCGCCCGGCCGCCTGACGACCGGCTTCCGGGCACACCGGCTCCTGAGCACAGCAAAAAGCCGGTCCACCGAGGTGGACCGGCTTTTTGGGCAACCGGAGGGCTGCGCTACGACGGGGACGTCAGCGCGCGACCTTGCCGGCCTTGATGCACGAGGTGCAGACGTTGAGCCGCTTCGGCGTCCGACCGACCACGGCACGCACGCGCTGGATGTTGGGATTCCAGCGACGAGACGTACGGCGGTGCGAGAACGAAACGCTGTTGCCGAAGCTCGGCCCCTTGCCGCAAACGTCGCAGTTGGCAGCCACGGGTCACTCCAAAGACTTCAGATGCACTTACAGTGAATTCCGGCGCGCCGGAATCAGTTCGACTGAAGTGGCGGTACCGGAGGAATGGCCCGACTCTCATCGGGCAACCGGAGCAGCATACAACGCCTGCTTCGGAGATACGAAACTACCACGGCTCGCCCGCCCGCCCTCCCGCCCCCCTGTCCCTGCCGGGACCCCGGCAGGCGGGCTAACCTGCGGTGCAGCCCGTTGCCACGGCCGCTTCAAGGAGGACCATCGGTGCCGCAGCTCCCCGACGACCTGGACGCCGTCGCGGTACGCAGGTGGTGCTCACTGGCCCTGGAGGCGCTGGGCCGGGAGCGCGCGGAGATCGACGCGATCAACGTCTATCCCATCGCCGACGGGGACACCGGCACCAACCTCTATCTGACCCTTGAGTCCGCGGCCGCGGCCGTCGAAGCCGTGTTCGCCGCCCATGAGACCGGCACCACCGCACCCGCCACCGCCGACGCCGTACGCGCCATGGCGCACGGCGCCCTGATCGGCGCCCGCGGGAACTCCGGCACGATCCTGGCCCAGCTGCTGCGCGGCATGGCCGGGGTACTGGCCGACGGCGGCGACGCCGCCCATCTGCGCCTCGCCCTCACGAGCGCCGCCGACGCGGCCCGGCAGGCCGTCGCCCACCCCGTCGAGGGCACCGTGCTCACCGTCGCCGCCGAGGCCGCCCAGGCCGCCCGGGGCGAGGACCCCGACCTGCGCACCGTCGTCACCGCCGCCTACGAGGGGGCGCGCGCCGCCCTCGCGCGCACCCCCGAGCAGCTCGCCGTCCTCGGCCGGGCCGGCGTGGTCGACGCCGGGGGCCGGGGCCTGGTGGCGGTGCTGGGCGCGCTGGTGGAGACGGTGACCGGGCAGGCCCCCGCACGGGGACCCCGTACCGCCTCCGGGAACGCCGCGAAGGCCCCCGTGACCGTGGACGGGGGGTCCGTGCTGGGTCTGCCGGTGGGCGGCACACCGGTGGAGGGCGTCACGGAGGGAGACCTTCCGGTGGGCGCTCCGGGTCAGGGGCCGCTCGACTGCCCCGAGGACGGGGGCGCGGGGCCGGCGTTCGAGGTGATCTACCTCCTGGAGGCCCGCGACGAGCAGGTGGCCCGGCTGCGCACCCGGCTCGACGCTCTCGGCGACTCCCTGGTCGTGGTCGGCGGTGACGGGCTCTGGCACGTCCACGTCCATGTCGACGACGCCGGGGCGGCCGTGGAGGCGGGCGTCGAGGCCGGGCGGCCGTACCGGATCCGGATCACCCACTTCGCCACCGAGAGCGGCCACGACGTCCGCGTCCAGGCCGAACCCGCCCAGCGCGCCGTCGTCGTGGTGGTCCCCGGCGACGGCCTGGCCGGGCTCTGCACCGAGGCCGGCGCCACCACCGTGATCGCCCGCCCCGGCGAACCCCCCGCCAGCGGCGAACTGGTGGACGCGATCCGCCGCGCCCACGCCCGCGAGGTGGTCCTGCTGCCCAACGACGCGGCCCTGCGCCACACCGCGGCCGCCGCCGCCGAACAGGCCAGGACCGAGGGGGTCCGGGTCGCCCTCGTCCCCACCCGCGCCGCCGTCCAGGGCATCGCCGCGCTCGCCGTCCACGAGCCCGACCGGGGCTTCGACGAGGACGTGGTCGCCATGACCGCCGCCGCCGGGGCCACCCGCTACGCCGAACTGGCCGTCGCCGAGCGCCAGTCGTGGACCATGGCGGGCATCTGCCAGGCCGGCGACATCCTCGGCCTGATCGACGGCGACGTGGCCGTGATCGGCGCCGACGTCCCGGGCACCGCCCGCACCGTGCTCGACCGGATGCTGGCGGCGGGCGGCGAACTGGTCACCCTCGTCCTCGGCGAGGACGTTCCCGACTCGCTGGCCGAGGCGCTGGAGGAGCACGTACGGGAGGGCCACCTCGCCGTGGACACGGTGGTCTACCGGGGCGGCCACCAGCGCGCGCCGCTGCTCATCGGCGTCGAGTAGCCGCCGCGCCCGGCGGACAGCTGTCAGTGCCGTGGTGTGCAATGGATCGCGTGTCCTCGTTCGATGAACCTCTCAAGAAGCTGCTCGGCGGAGCCACCGCGAAGGTGATGGCCGAACACCTCGACCTGCACACGGTCGGTGATCTGCTCCACCACTACCCGCGGCGGTACGAGGAGCGCGGCAAGCTGACCGCGCTGGCCGACCTCCCGCTGGACGAGCACGTCACGGTCGTCGCCCAGGTCGCCGACGCCCGGATCCTGATGTTCAACAACGGCCGGGGCAAACGCCTGGAGGTCACCCTCACCGACGGCAGCGGCCGCCTCCAGCTGGTCTTCTTCGGCCACGGCGTCCACAAGCCGCACAAGGAGCTGCTGCCGGGCCGCCAGGCGATGTTCGCGGGCAAGGTCTCCCTCTTCAACCGCAAGATGCAGCTGGCCCACCCCACGTACCAACTCCTCGACGCCTCCGACGCCGACGAGGCCACCGAGGCCGTGGACGCCTTCGCCGGGCGGCTGCTGCCGATCTACCCCGCCTGCAAACAGCTCGACTCCTGGCGGATCGCCAAGGCCGTCGACGCCGTGCTGCCCAGCGCCCAGGACGCGGTGGACCCGCTGCCGGCCGCCCTGCGCGAGGGGCGCGGCTTCACCCCGCTGCCCGAGGCCCTGCTCAAGGTGCACCGCCCGCAGACCAAGGCGGACATCGAGGACGCCAAGGCCCGGCTCAAATGGGACGAGGCGTTCGTCCTCCAGGTCGCCCTGGCCCGCCGCCGGTACGCCGACACCCAGCTGCCCGCCGCCGCCCGCCGCCCCGTCGCGGACGGCCTGCTGGACGCGTTCGACGCCAAGCTGCCCTTCACCCTCACCGAGGGCCAGCGGAAGGTCAGCAAGGAGATCTTCGACGACCTCGCCACCGAGCACCCGATGCACCGCCTCCTCCAGGGCGAGGTCGGCTCCGGGAAGACCATGGTGGCCCTGCGCGCCATGCTCGCCGTGGTCGACGCGGGCGGCCAGGCCGCGATGCTCGCCCCCACCGAGGTCCTCGCCCAGCAGCACCACCGCTCGATCACCGAGATGATGGGCGAGCTGGCCGAGGGCGGCATGCTGGGCGGCTCGGACCGGGGGACGAAGGTCGTGCTGCTCACCGGCTCCATGGGCACGGCGGCCCGGCGTCAGGCCCTGCTCGACCTGGTCACCGGGGAGGCCGGGATCGTCATCGGCACCCACGCCCTCATCGAGGACAAGGTCCAGTTCCACGACCTGGGCCTGGTCGTCGTGGACGAACAGCACCGCTTCGGCGTGGAACAGCGCGACGCCCTGCGCTCGAAGGGGAAGCAACCGCCCCATCTGCTCGTCATGACCGCCACCCCCATTCCCCGTACGGTCGCGATGACGGTCTTCGGCGACCTGGAGACCTCCGTCCTGGACCAGCTCCCGGCCGGACGCTCCCCGATCGCCAGCCATGTCGTCCCCGCCAAGGACAAGCCCCACTTTCTCGCCCGTGCCTGGGAACGCGTCCGCGAGGAGGTCGAGAACGGCCACCAGGCGTATGTGGTCTGCCCCCGCATCGGCGACGACACGGACGAGGCCGAGGGGAAGGGCGGCAAGAAGGCGAAGGCCAAGAAGGCGGCTCCCGAGGAGGAGGGCGACAAGCGCCCGCCGCTCGCCGTCCTGGAGATCGCCGACGAGCTGCGCAAGGGGGCCCTCGCCGGGCTGGCCGTCGAGGTGCTGCACGGCCGTATGCACCCCGACGAGAAGGACGACGTCATGCGCCGGTTCGCCGCCGGGGACGTCGACGTCCTGGTCGCCACCACCGTCATCGAGGTCGGGGTCAACGTCCCCAACGCCACCGCCATGGTGATCATGGACGCCGACCGCTTCGGCGTCTCCCAGCTCCACCAGCTGCGCGGCCGCGTCGGCCGGGGCTCCGCCCCCGGGCTCTGCCTGCTGGTCAGCGAGGCCCACGAGGCGAGCCCCGCGCGCGCCCGCCTCTCCGCCGTCGCCGCCACGCTCGACGGCTTCGAGCTCTCCCGGATCGACCTGGAGCAGCGCCGCGAGGGCGATGTGCTGGGCCAGGCCCAGTCCGGGGTGCGCTCCTCGCTGCGGATGCTCACCGTCATCGACGACGAGGAGGTCATCGCCGCCGCCCGCGAGGAGGCCGTGGCGATCGTCGCCGCCGACCCGGAGCTGGAGCACCTGCCGGAGCTGCGCACGGTGCTGGCCGCCCTCCTGGACAAGGACCGCGAGGAGTATCTCGACAAGGGGTGAACCCCCGGGGCCGTCCTGCTCGGCGCATGAGCCCCGGGGCCGTCCTGCTGGTGCGGGCCGTACGCCATATCGTGGACGCACGGCCCGCGCCCGTACGCGCGCCCCCGATGGACACCCCCGACCCCGAGGACCCGACACCCATGACCCGCGTGATCGCCGGCTCGGCCGGCGGACGCCGCCTGGCCGTCCCGCCCGGCACCGGCACCCGCCCCACCTCCGACCGTGCGCGCGAGGGCCTCTTCTCCACCTGGCAGGCGCTCCTCGGCACCCTGGAGGGGACCCGGGTCGCCGATCTTTACGCCGGCTCCGGCGCCGTCGGCCTCGAAGCGCTCTCCCGTGGCGCGGTCCACGCCCTGCTCGTGGAGGCCGACCCGAAAGCCGTCCGCACCGTCCGCGACAACGTCCGCACCCTGGGCCTCCCGGGCGCCGACGTGCGTACCGGCAGAGCCGAACAGATCGTGACAGGACCGGCGCCAGCCGACCCGTACGACATCGTCTTCCTCGATCCGCCGTACGCCGTCACCGACGACGATCTCCGCGAGATCCTGCTCACACTCCGTGCTCAGGGGTGGCTCGCCGGCGATGCGCTCGTCACCGTGGAACGCAGCACCCGGGGCGGAGAATTCGGCTGGCCCGCCGGATTCGAGCCACTGCGGTCCCGTCGCTACGGCGAGGGAACGCTTTGGTACGGTCGCGCCGCCGCTACGTGCGAAGACGCACGATGACCGGACCGGAGAGCGAGGGAACCACAGTGCGCCGCGCCGTCTGTCCGGGGTCGTTCGACCCCATCACCAACGGACATCTCGACATCATTGGCCGAGCCTCGAAGCTGTACGACGTGGTGCACGTGGCGGTGATGATCAACCAGTCCAAGAAGGGGCTGTTCACCGTGGACGAGCGGATCGAGCTGATCCGCGAGGTCACCGCCGACTTCGGCAACGTCGAGGTGGAGTCCTTCCACGGCCTGCTGGTCGACTTCTGCAAGCAGCGGGAGATCCCGGCGATCGTGAAGGGCCTGCGGGCCGTCAGCGACTTCGACTACGAGCTGCAGATGGCCCAGATGAACAACGGCCTCTCCGGCGTCGAGACGCTCTTCGTGCCGACCAACCCGACGTACAGCTTCCTGTCGTCCTCGCTGGTCAAGGAGGTGGCGACCTGGGGCGGCGATGTCTCCCACCTGCTGCCGCCGACCGTCCACGAGGCGCTCGTGAAGCGGCTCGGCGAACGCTGAGCCACTGACGGGCCGTCACCCGGTGTCGGGCGGCGGCCGACTGGCCTTACAGTCGTCCCGTCCGTCTCCAACGGAGCAGCAGCTTCAACAGAGCAGCAGAGAGTGGCGAGCACACGGTGGACGTGCAGAAGAAGCTCGACGAGATCGTCGAAGCGGTCGGGAGCGCCCGATCCATGCCCATGTCGGCCTCGTGCGTGGTCAACCGCGCCGAACTCCTCGCCATGCTCGAAGAGGTGCGCCAGGCACTGCCCGGCTCCCTCGCCCAGGCCCAGGAGCTGATCGGCGGCCAGGAGCAGATCGCCGAGCAGGCCCGCCAGGAGGCCGAGCGGATCATCGAGTCGGCCCACGCCCAGCGCGCCTCGCTGATCTCCGAGACCGAGATCGCCCGGCAGTCGCAGAGCGAGGCCGACCGGATCCTGTCCGAGGCCCGCCGCGAGGCCGAGGAGGTCCGGGCCGAGGCCGACGACTACGTCGACAGCAAGCTCGCCAACTTCGAGGTCGTCCTCACCAAGACCATCGGCTCCGTGGACCGCGGCCGTGAGAAGCTCCTCGGCCGCGGCCAGGGCCTGGACGAGCAGGGCTACGAGGACCCCGACTTCACCGAGGCTCCCGAGCGCAGCGCCGACCCGGAGACGCTGAAGCAGCGGGCCGACGCGTACGTGGACGCCAAGTTCGGCGCCTTCGAGGCCGTGCTCGCCAAGACCCTGGAGGCGGTCGGCCGAGGCCGGCAGAAGCTGCACGGCCGGGTCGCCACCGACGACCTCGGCGCGCACATCGCCGCCCAGGACGCCGCGGGCGGCCAGGGCCACACCAGCGACGCCGACTATCTGGCCGGTCTCGCCGAACTGGTCGCCCCCGAACCCCAGCAGGCACCGCAGCAGGCGCCCCAGCAGCCCGCCTACCCGGTGCAGCCGCCGACCGAGCCGAGCTACGCGCAGGCGGCGTACGGCTACCAGGAGCAGCCGCTCCAGCAGGGCGTCCAGGACGCCTACGGCTACCAGCAGCCCGACCCGTACGCGGCGTACCAGCAGCAGGGGGGCTACGACCCCAACGGCTACCCGCCCCAGCCCACCGGCCGGCCCGACTACGGGTGGCAGCAGCAGTCCCAGCAGTCCCAGCAGCCCCAGCAGCACGGGCAGGGACAGGGGCAGACGCCCGACCAGCACGGCGGCGGCGCGCTGGACGAGACCAGCCTCTTCGACACCAGCATGATCGACCTGGAGCAGCTGCGCCGGTACGAACAGGGTCGCTGACCCCGGCGGGGTTGCCCCGATTGGGTGCTGAGCGGTCCGTCCAGTATCCTGAATCCTCGGTCGCACATAGGTCCGCGATCACTGCTGCCCGTTTTCGTCCACGAATCCGGACGGTTCGTCCCGGACCGGGAGACGACCCCCTCCTTCGCAGTACGACACCCATGATTCGAAAGCAGGAAAAGCCCTGAACGGCCACCTCGACCACCGCAACCCTCTCGTGTTCGATACGCACGAGCTGGGTCGGCGTCCCGGTGCCATGAAGCGGCTGTCCCGCTCGGTGAAAGCACCCGGTTCACCGGTCCTGGGCATCGACGGCGTCATCGGCGTGCCGGAAGGCGCACCCGTGGAGCTGGACCTCCGCCTCGAATCGGTCATGGAAGGGGTGCTTGTCACAGGCACCGCCCGTGCGACCGCCGAGGGGGAGTGCGTAAGGTGTCTGGAGCCGCTGACCGTAGAGGTCGACGCGGACTTCCAGGAAATGTTCTCGTACCCTGACGCCGATGACCGGGGCCGCAGCAGTGCGGCGGAACCGGCCGACGACGCCGAGGACGACGAGGACAGGTTCTTTCTCGAGGACGGCTTGTTCGACCTCGAACCCATGCTGCGTGACGCGGTAGTGCTCGCACTGCCCATGCAGCCGGTGTGCGCGGAGGACTGCGCCGGTCTGTGTTCCGAATGCGGAATCAGGCTGGACGAGAATCCGGGCCACCACCACGACGCCGTCGACATCCGTTGGGCGGCACTGCAAGGACTCGCCGAGACCGTTCAGGACGGCGAGAAGGACAACATGGGCGGCGCCGAACCGGGCGTCGACGAGAAGCAGGAGAAGTAGCCGTGGCTGTTCCGAAGCGGAAGATGTCGCGCAGCAACACGCGCCACCGCCGGTCGCAGTGGAAGGCTGCGGTCCCCACCCTGGTTTCGTGCGAGCGTTGCCAGGAGCCCAAGCTCCAGCACATTGCGTGCCCGAGCTGCGGCACCTACAACAAGCGCCAGGTCCTCGAGGTCTGAGCGGCTGGTGAGAGGCCCGATGTCTGAGTTGTCCAGCGCCAAGAAGCAGGCAGACAACGTCAACACAGCCTCGTCCCACACGCTTCTGGAAGGGCGGCTCGGGTATCACCTCGAGTCCGCCCTTCTGGTGCGTGCGCTGACCCACCGCTCCTACGCATACGAGAACGGCGGTCTGCCCACCAACGAGCGGCTCGAATTCCTCGGGGATTCGGTGCTCGGACTGGTGGTCACGGACACGCTGTACCGCACCCACCCCGACCTGCCCGAAGGCCAGCTGGCCAAGTTGCGGGCCGCGGTGGTCAACTCGCGTGCGCTGGCGGAAGTGGGCCGCGGCCTCGAACTCGGCTCCTTCATCCGGCTCGGCCGCGGTGAAGAGGGCACGGGGGGCCGGGACAAGGCTTCCATCCTCGCCGACACACTGGAAGCAGTGATCGGCGCGGTCTATCTCGACCAGGGCCTCAGCGCGGCCTCGGAGCTGGTCCACCGGCTCTTCGACCCGCTGATCGACAGGTCCTCGAACCTCGGCGCCGGCCTGGACTGGAAGACCAGCCTCCAGGAACTCACCGCGAGCGAGAGCCTCGGAGTCCCCGAGTACCTCGTCACGGAGACCGGCCCGGATCACGAGAAGACCTTCACTGCTGCCGCCCGCGTCGGTGGTGTCTCGTACGGCACCGGCACCGGCCGTAGCAAGAAGGAAGCGGAGCAGCAGGCGGCCGAGTCCGCCTGGCGCGAGATCAGCGCCGCCGCAGAGGCACGGCAGGCCGCGGAGAAGTCCGCGGCCGACGGAGGGGCCGCCGACACCCCTGCCGACCCGTCGCCGAGCACGGACGCCGCTCCGGCCTGAAGCTGTACGAGAACCCCTCGGTGCCCCTGCGCACCGGGGGGTTTTCCCTGTCCAGGGTGCGGTTCGCGCGCTTCCCGGAGTCTCCGCGCCTCCACCCGCCCCGTCCCCCCCGTACTACCGTCGATGTGTCTGGAGTGGTGCACCGTGCCCGAGCTGCCCGAGGTCGAAGTCGTCCGCAGGGGACTTGAGCGCTGGGTCAGCGGCCGCACCGTCACCGAGGTCGAGGTCCTGCACCCGCGCTCGGTCCGTCGGCACCTCGCGGGCGGCGTCGACTTCGCCGCCCGGCTCCGCGGGGCCCGCTTCGGGGCGGCGATGCGGCGCGGCAAGTACCTCTGGGTGCCGATCGAGGAGGCATCCGCCTCGCTGCTCGGCCACCTCGGGATGAGCGGACAGCTCCTGGTGCAGCCCGCGGACGCGCCCGACGAGAAGCACCTGCGGATCCGGATGCGGTTCGACGACGCGCTCGGCACCGAACTGCGCTTCGTCGACCAGCGCACCTTCGGCGGGCTCTCGCTGCACGGCAACACCCCCGACGGACTGCCCGACACCATCGCGCACATCGCCCGTGACCCGCTCGACCCGCTCTTCGACGACGCCGCGTTCCACACCGCGCTGCGTCTGCGCCGCACCACCGTCAAGCGCGCCCTGCTCGACCAGTCGCTGATCAGCGGCGTCGGCAACATCTACGCCGACGAGGCGCTCTGGCGGGCCAGGCTGCACTACGACCGGCCGACCGCGACCCTGACCCGCCCCAAGTCCGCCGAACTGCTCGGCCACGCCCGCGACGTCATGAACGCCGCCCTCGCCCAGGGCGGCACCAGCTTCGACAGCCTGTACGTCAACGTGAACGGCGAGTCCGGCTACTTCGACCGGTCGCTCGACGCGTACGGCCGGGAGGGCGAGCCCTGCAACCGGTGCGGCACGCCGATGCGCCGCCGCGCCTGGATGAACCGCTCCAGCTACTACTGCCCGCGCTGTCAGCGGCCGCCGCGCGCCTCGTCGTAACGCGCCCGGGAGGCCAGGACCTCGCCCATCCGCCCCTCGACGCAGTGGATGAGGCCGAGCAGCTTCTCCGCGACCTCGCGGCCGAACGGGGTGAGCTCGTAGTCCACCCGGGGCGGGTTCACCGGCTGGGCCTCCCGCAGGACGAGCCCGTCCCGCTCCAGGGCGTGCAGGGTCTGGGAGAGCATCTTCTCGCTGACCCCGTCGACCCGGCGGCGCAGCTCGTTGAACCGGAGGCTCTCCTCGTACAGCGCGCCGATCGTCAGACCGCCCCAGCGCCCGGTGACGTGCTCCAGCGTCGAGCGCGAGGGGCACGCACGCGAGAAGACGTCGAACGCGAGGCTGTCGAAGTTGTCCGTACCCGTATCGCTGGCCATACCAAAAGCTTACTCCCGTACAGCGCTCACCCCGAGGGAGCGCTGTACGGGAGCAAGGAGACCCGAGGAGTCGGTCAGAAGCCGAAGTTCTGGACCCACCACGGTCCGCCGGAGCCCTCGTGGACACCGATACCGATGGTCTTGTAGTCGCAGTTGAGAATGTTCGCCCGGTGGCCTTCGCTGTTCATCCAGCCCTCCATCACGGCCTGGGCATCCGCCTGGCCGCGAGCGATGTTCTCCGCCGCCAGTCCCTGGACGCCCGCCTGCGCGGCGCGGTCCCAGGGGCTGTCGCCGTCCGGGTCCGTGTGGTCGAAGAAACCGCGGGCCGCCATGTCCTCGCTGAAGTTCTGGGCCAGCGAGGTCAGCGGGGCGCTGGTGGACAGCGGGGAGCAGCCGGCCTTCGCGCGCTCCTGGTTCACCAGGGCCAGCACCTCGCTGCGTGCGGAGGCGTCGGTCGGGGAGGGGCTCGGCTTCTTGCCGGGCGGCGGGGCGGCGGAGGTCTTCGGCGGCGTCGGAGCCTTGCTCGCCGGGGCGGAGCTCTTCTTCGGGGCCGAGGTGGGGGCCTTCGGCTTCTTCGACGGGACGGCGGCCGGCTTCTTCGACGTGGAGGGCGCGGCCGACTTCGACGGCGTCTTCGAGGGCGAGGCGGAAGGCGTCTTGGACGGGGTCCCGGAAGGCGTCTTCGACGGCGACCCGCTCGACGCTCCGGGACGCTCGCCGCCCCGGCCGGCGGGGGAGGAGGACCGGTCGGCCGGCGCGGTGGAGCTGCCGCCCTGCGTCAGCAGATCGGGAGCGCCGCCGGTGCGCACCTGGTCGGAGGCGGTGGGGGAGCCGGTGGTGTACGTCTCGTCGCCCGGGATCAGACCCGAGGCGACGGCGACCGCGCCGACGGCCACGGCCGCCGAGACGCCGAGGAGCCCGGTCCGGATCGGCACGGCGGACTTCTTCCGGCGCGTGCCCCGGCGCCGGGAAGCGGCCCCGGCCGCAGGCTGTTCAGCGGCGGGGCCTGCGGCGGATCGTCGGTGGCGTCCCATGCGCTGTGCCTTCCTGATACTCCGGACGTCGCCTACGACGTCACGCGACTGCCCCGTTGCTGAACCGCCCCGATGATCGAATTCGGTCGCACGCGGGAATGCCCTTTGATCGACTTTCCGTCGACACTCGTCCGATACTCACCCGATCGAGTGAGGCTGTTGCGACGGGACTGTAGCCCATGGGCGAAAGGGGGCGGCGTGCTTCTTGCGCAATTGGCCGGTTAGCGTTCGGGCATGAACGAAGAAGCACGCCTCGTCGTCTGGGTACGCGGCCGAGTACAGCAAGTAGGCTTCCGCTGGTTCACCAGGGCAAACGCTTTGGAGATCGGCGGCCTCATCGGGTTCGCCCTCAATCTGGACGACGGCAGGGTGCAGATCGTGGCCGAGGGCCGGCGTGAGAATTGCCACCGTCTGCTGGAGTGGCTGCGGTCCGACGACACACCCGGGCGCGTGGACGGAGTCACTGAGATCTGGGACACGCCGCGCGGTGGATACGACGGATTCGCGATCCGCTGATCCCGCCGGGAGCGGCCGCTTCCGATCCGCTCCGTGAACACCGGGCGCCGAACGGTCACCGGAACGCTCGCTCGGTCCCCGCACCCGAAATGACCTGCGACGGGACCTGGCAGCGACCGATGGTTGCCAGAAGCGGAATGTCGTGCAAGGCTGCGGCATTGACGAAGATCCGCGCACCCCTCGGGGTCCCGCAGGAGAGTCGCGCCGCATGATCGTTCAGCCGCGCGCCCCCGGGACACCCGGGTACACAGGGTGTGATCGTGTTGACCGTCAAACTTTTTGGTGAGACGCTGAAAACCCCGCGCACCTTAGCTGTTCGGTAGAGCTGATTAGCAGCAGAACCGCAGTGGTGACAGAGCCCTGCCGAGCACCGCGGGTGCCATCCCCTGACGACCCACACCGCATCGGTCGGTCACTCATTGTGGAGGACCATCCATCATGGCAAAGGCGCTTCTCGGTTACGTCGGCGGTTCCGACCCGCGACTCCTCGCCGAGATGCGACGGCTTCAGCAGCGCGTCCAGGACCTGGAATCCGAGCTCACCCGGATCCAGGACGAGAACGACGCGCTCAACGCCGCCGCCCAGCACCAGGAGTCGCTGCTCGACAGCATCGACATCGACGTACCCCAGGGCGAGCCTGCACTGACCTGACCGTCACGGCCCCTCCGGGCCGGTCGGGCCGGGCACGCTCAGTAGCCTCGGAATCTCTCTGATCCGTCCTGCGTCACGGATCGCCGTCCCCGAGCACCGGGGTTCCCGCAGCGCCGGGAATGCTGATGTCCGGTCGTACGACGATGCCTCGCGCGGGCCACAGCTGCATGAACGGCGACGCAGGCTGTACAGCGACGCCGACAAGATTCACAGGGACGCTTCGGCGTCCCTTTTTCTTTGCCCGCCCTCCCGCCCCGGACCTACCCGCCTTCGCTTACCGTCTGATGTGCCCTGCACCTTCATCAGCGAAACCGAGAGCGAAAGGTAGAGTCCGGCGGCGTGCACCTCAAGGCCCTGACCCTGCGTGGTTTCAAATCGTTCGCGTCCGCCACCACCCTGCGGTTCGAACCGGGGATCACCTGCGTCGTCGGACCCAATGGATCCGGGAAATCCAATGTGGTGGACGCGCTCTCCTGGGTCATGGGGGAACAAGGGGCCAAATCCCTGCGCGGCGGCAAGATGGAAGACGTGATCTTCGCCGGGACGACCGGGCGGCCGCCGCTCGGCCGCGCCGAAGTATCGCTGACCATCGACAATTCCGACGGCGCATTGCCCATCGAGTACGCCGAAGTGACGATCACTCGGATCATGTTCCGCAATGGCGGCAGCGAATACCAGATCAACGGCGACACCTGCCGGCTGCTCGACATCCAGGAACTCCTCTCCGACTCCGGTATCGGCCGCGAGATGCACGTCATCGTCGGGCAGGGCCAGTTGGACTCCGTCCTGCACGCCGACCCGATGGGCCGCCGCGCCTTCATCGAGGAGGCGGCGGGCGTGCTCAAGCACCGCAAGCGGAAAGAGAAGGCGCTGCGGAAGCTCGACGCGATGGGTGCCAACCTGGCGCGGGTCCAGGACCTCACCGACGAACTGCGCCGCCAGCTCAAGCCGCTCGGCCGCCAGGCCGCCGTCGCCCGCCGGGCCGCCGTCATCCAGGCCGACCTGCGCGACGCCCGGCTCCGGCTCCTCGCCGACGACCTGGTGACCCTGCGGGACGCGCTGCGCGACGAGATCGCCGACGAGGCGGAGCTGAAGAAGCGCAAGGACGCGGCCGAGGCCGAGCTGAGGACGGCGCTCGCCCGCGAGGCCGAACTGGAGGGTGAGGTGCGCCGGCTCGCGCCCAGGCTCCAGCGCGCGCAGCAGAGCTGGTACGGGCTCTCGCAGCTCGCCGAGCGGGTCCGCGGCACGATCTCGCTGGCCGATGCCCGGGTCCGCAGCGCCTCCGAGGCGCCGGCTGAGGAGCGTCGCGGCCGCGAGCCCGAGGACCTGGAGCGCGAGGCGGCCCGGATCCGCGAGCAGGAGGCGGAGCTGACGGCGGCCCTGGAGGCGGCCGAACACGCGCTGGAGGACACCGTCGCCCACCGCGCCGACCTGGAACGCGAGCTGGCCGCCGAGGAGCGCCGGCTCAAGGACGCGGCCCGCGCCATCGCCGACCGGCGCGAAGGGCTCGCCCGGCTGAACGGCCAGGTCAACGCGGCCCGCAGCCGGGCTGGTTCGGCCCAGGCCGAGATCGACCGGCTGGCAGCCTCCCGCGACGAGGCCCAGGAGCGCGCGGTCGCCGCCCAGGAGGAGTACGAGCAGCTCAAGGCCGAGGTCGAAGGGCTGGACGGCGTCGACGAGGAGTTGACCGCCCGCCACGAGGAGGCCAAGCGGGCCCTGGCCGGGGCCCAGACCGCCCACAGCACGGCCCGCGACGAAGCCACCGCCGCCGAGCGCAGACGGGCGGCGGTCGCGGCCCGGCACGAGGCGCTGGCCCTGGGACTCCGCCGCAAGGACGGCACGGGCGCGCTGCTCGGCGCCCGCGACCGGCTGGCCGGACTCCTCGGCCCCGCCGCCGAACTGCTGACCGTCGAACCCGGGTACGAGGTCCCGGTCGCGGCCGCCCTGGGCACGGCGGCGGACGCGGTGGCCGTCACGGACCCGGCCACGGCGGCCGCCGCGATCCGGCTCCTGCGCGAGAGGGACGCGGGGCGCGCGGCGATGCTGCTGGGCGGGGAGCCGGCGCCGGCCCCGGCCGACGCCACGGGGGCCCCGGCTGTCACAGAGGCCCGGCGGCATCACGTACCGGGGCAGGCGGGTGAGCAGGCGACGGTGCGGGGCGAGGCCGGTGAGCCGGTTCCCGTACCGGGGCAGGCCGGCGAGTCGGCCCCCGCGCCGGGTCAGCCCCGTGAGTCGGCGGCCGTGTGGCAAGAGCCGGGTGGCCAGGGGCCTGGGGCGGGGCGGGCCGGTGAGCAGGTGCCCACGCCCGAGCGGCCCGGCGGGCAGGCGCCCGTACCCGGACCATCCGGCGAGCAGGCCCCCGTAACGGGTCAGTCCGGCGAGCAGGCGCCCGTGCGGGGTGAGGCCCCGCGCGCCGCACCCGCTGTACTGCCCGGCCAGGGCGGGGTTCCCGGTGAGCCCGCGGCCGTCGTCGGCCCCGGCGCGGCCTCGGGCCTCGCCCCGGCAGGGACCGGTGGAACCGCGCCCGCCTCCGCCCTCGTCGGCCCCTCCAGCGCCGTTCTCCGCGACGGCCACGCGGAGGCGGCCACGACCACCGCGCCCGCCGTCGCCGATCTCGTGCGCGGGCCCGCCGCGCTCGTCGGGGCCGTCCGGCGTCTCGTCGCGGGCATGGTGGTCGTCGCGACGCTGGAGGACGCCGAGGCGCTGGTCGCCGCGCAGCCCGGGCTGACCGCGGTGACCGGGGAAGGGGACGTGCTCTCCGCCCACTTCGCGCACGGCGGGTCGGCCGGGGCGCCCAGTCTGCTGGAGGTGCGGGCATCCGTCGACGAGGCCGCCGCCGAACTGGCCGAACTGGCCGTACGGTGCGAGGAACTGGCCGAGGCCCAGCGCCTGGCGGGGGAGCGGCGCACGGAGCAGGCCGCGCTCGTCGAGGAGCTGGGGGAGCGCCGACGGGCGGCCGAGCGGGAGAAGTCCGGCTTCGCCCAGCAGCTCGGGCGGCTCGCCGGGACGGCCCGGAGCGCGGCGGGCGAGGCCGAGCGCATGACCGCCTCCGCCGCCCGCGCCCAGGAGGCCCTGGAACGCGCGACCGAGGAGGCCGAGGAGCTGGCCGAGCGGCTGCTCGTCGCCGAGGAGACGCCGGCCGAGGAGGAGCCCGACACCTCCGTGCGGGACCGGCTCGCGGCCGACGGTGCCAACGCCCGCCAGACCGAGATGGAGGCCCGGCTCCAGGCCCGTACGCATGAGGAGCGGGTCAAGGCGCTGGCCGGGCGGGCCGATTCGCTGGACCGGGCCGCCCGGACCGAACGTGAGGCCCGCGCCCGCGCCGAACAGCGCCGCGCCCGGCTGCGGTACGAGGCCGAGGTCGCCTCCGCCGTCGCCTCGGGCGCCCGTCAGCTGCTGGCGCACGTCGAGGTCTCCCTCGTACGGGCCGACGAGGAGCGGACATCGGCCGAGGCGGCGAAGGGTGAACGCGAGCGCGAGCTGGCCGTCGAGCGCGACCGGGGCCGGGAGCTGAAGGGCGAGCTGGACAAGCTCACCGACTCGGTCCACCGGGGCGAGGTGCTGGGGGCCGAGAAGCGGCTGCGGATCGAGCAGCTGGAGACGAAGGCCTTGGAGGAGCTGGGCGTGGAGCCCGCGGGGCTGGTCTCCGAGTACGGGCCCGACCAGCTCGTACCGCCGTCGCCCGCAGCCGAGGGCGAGGAGCTGCCGGAGGACCCGGAGCACCCGCGCAACCAGCCGAAGCCGTACCGGCGGCCCGAGCAGGAGAAGCGGCTGCGGTCGGCCGAACGGGCGTACCAGCAACTCGGGAAGGTGAATCCGCTCGCGCTGGAGGAGTTCTCGGCGCTGGAGGAACGGCACAAGTTCCTGTCCGAGCAGCTTGAAGACCTGAAGAAGACCCGGGCTGATCTGCTCCAGGTGATCAAGGAGGTCGACGAGCGGGTCGAGCAGGTATTCACCGAGGCCTACCACGACACCGCCCGGCAGTTCGAGGGTGTCTTCTCACGTCTCTTTCCCGGCGGCGAGGGCCGGCTCGTCCTCACCGACCCGGACAACATGCTCACCACCGGCGTGGACGTCGAGGCCCGTCCGCCGGGCAAGAAGGTGAAGCGGCTCTCCCTGCTGTCGGGCGGCGAGCGGTCCCTGACGGCGGTGGCGTTGCTGGTCTCCATCTTCAAGGCCCGGCCCAGTCCGTTCTACGTGATGGACGAGGTCGAGGCCGCGCTCGACGACACCAATCTGCAGCGGCTGATCCGGATCATGGAGGAGCTCCAGGAGAGCTCGCAGCTGATTGTGATCACCCACCAGAAGCGGACGATGGAGGTCGCCGACGCGCTGTACGGCGTGTCCATGCAGGGCGACGGGGTGTCGAAGGTCATCAGCCAGCGGCTGCGCTGACTCTTCACCGAATTGTCAGAGGTTCAACGCACCTTTTGTGCACCCCGGGGTACACGGCATCAGACCCGCTGTTTGACTTCGCTTCTTGAACGCATACCCTCTGCGAAGTTGATTTGGTCTTCAAGTGGTGGCGGGACGGATGTTGTGCGCCACTGGGAAGGCTCACACCCACGTCTGCCCCCGGCCAGGCATCAGGAGTTCACGTGACCAGCAGCACAGCGAACGGACCCGAGTCCGGGGCGAGGGCGGCCCACCCCGACCACCTCGGCCATGTCATCTTCATCACCGCGGCCGCGGCGATGGGCGGCTTCCTCTTCGGGTACGACAGCTCCGTCATCAACGGCGCCGTCGAGGCGATCCGCGACCGGTACGACATCGGTTCCGGAACGCTCGCCCAGGTCATCGCCATCGCGCTGATCGGCTGTGCGATCGGCGCCGCCACCGCGGGCCGGATCGCGGACCGGATCGGCCGCATCCGCTGCATGCAGATCGCCTCGGTGCTCTTCACCGCCAGCGCGATCGGCTCCGCACTGCCGTTCGCGCTCTGGGACCTGGCGATGTGGCGCATCATCGGCGGCTTCGCCATCGGCATGGCCTCCGTGATCGGCCCGGCCTACATCGCCGAGGTCTCCCCGCCCGCCTACCGCGGCCGGCTCGGCTCCTTCCAGCAGGCCGCCATCGTCGTCGGCATCGCCATCTCCCAGCTGGTCAACTACGCCGTCCTGCAGATCGCCGACGGCGACCAGCGCGGCGAGATCCTGGGCCTGGAGGCGTGGCAGTGGATGCTCGGCGTGATGGTCGTCCCGGCCATCCTGTACGGGCTTCTCTCCTTCGCCATCCCCGAGTCCCCGCGCTTCCTCATCTCGGTCGGCAAGAAGGCCGAGGCCCGCAAGATCCTCGAAGAGGTCGAGGGCGACAAGATCGATCTCGACGCGCGCGTGACCGAGATCGAGACGGCCATGCACCGCGAGCACAAGTCCTCCTTCAAGGACCTGCTCGGCAACCGCTTCTTCTTCCTGCCGATCGTCTGGGTCGGCATCGGCCTCTCGATGTTCCAGCAGCTCGTCGGCATCAACGTGGCGTTCTACTACTCGGCGACGCTGTGGCAGTCCGTCGGCATCGACCCGACCGACTCGTTCTTCTACTCGTTCACCACCTCGATCATCAACATCATCGGCACGGTGATCGCGATGGTGCTGGTCGACCGGGTGGGCCGCAGGCCGCTCGCCCTCGTCGGCTCCATCGGTATGGCGGTCGCGCTCGCCGTCGAGGCCTGGGCCTTCTCCGCCGACCTGGTCGACGGCAAGCTCCCCACCGCCCAGGGCGCCACGGCGCTGGTCGCCGCCCACGTCTTCGTGCTCTTCTTCGCCCTGTCGTGGGGTGTGGTCGTCTGGGTCTTCCTGGGCGAGATGTTCCCGAACCGCCTGCGCGCCGCCGCCCTCGGTGTCGCCGTCTTCGCGCAGTGGATGGCCAACTGGGCGATCACCGCCAGCTTCCCGAGCCTGGCCGACTGGAACCTCTCGGGGACGTACATCATCTACGCCTGCTTCGCCGTGCTCTCGATCCCCTTCGTGCTCAAGTTCGTGAAGGAGACCAAGGGCAAAACGCTTGAGGAGATGGGCTGATCCCCGCTGCCTCCTCCTCGCGGCACCGCCCCGGCTCACCCGAGCCGGGGCGGTGCCGTTTTCGGGCGATCGCCCCGCAGAACAGCCGCAGACTCCGCCACCCACAGCGGCAGCCCCAGCCGGGCCGCCCGCCGCGCCGCCGCCCGCGAGCTGCCGCCGACCAGCAGCACCGGGTGCGGTCGCGTGTACGGGCGAAGGGTGACGCGTACCGTACGGCCCCGGTACGGGAACGGCTCCCCGCTCCACGCCGCCAGCAGCGTCTCCAGCAGCTCGTCCTGGAGCCTGCCGCGCCGGCCCCACTCGGCCCCGGCCCGCTCGTACTCCTCCGGGCGGGAGCCGACCCCCGATTGAACCGGACCACTGTGAAGGCCATCGAGGGTCCCTTCGCCGGAGCGGGCAGACGGGCGGCTGTAGTGGCGGGCGGGCGGCCGCACCGTACCTGACGGAGCGTCAGAAATGTAGGGGTCCGCCTCTGCATTGCGGCCAAAAGGTGTATAGGGGGGCAGGCGGATCGCCGGGGGCCTGCCGGGGCGCCGCTCGCGGGACGGCCGTGGCCGATACTGGACGGGTTATGGAACTCGTCGAAATCGTCATCCTCGCTGTAGTCATCGCCCTGGTCGCTGTCGGCCTGGTCGGCGGGCTCGTGGTCGGCAGCCGCAAGAAGAAGAAGCTGCCGCCCCCGCCGCCGAGCACGCCGACCATCACCCCTCCCGCCGAACCGCAGGTCGGCGAGGAGGCCGAGACGCCGCGCGACGAAGCGCGGCGCACCATCGACGAAGTCGCCCTCCCGGACGCCACCGCGCCCGTGGAGGAGGTCCCGGTCGCCGAGGCCCCCGCGCTGGAGGTCCCCGAGCCCACCGCCGGCCGGCTCGTCCGCCTGCGGGCCCGCCTCGCCCGCTCGCAGAACTCGCTCGGCAAGGGGCTTCTCACCCTGCTCTCCCGGGACAACCTCGACGAGGACACCTGGGAGGAGATCGAGGACACCCTCCTCACCGCCGACGTCGGCGTCGCCCCCACCCAGGAACTGGTCGAGCGGCTCCGCGAGCGCGTCCGTGTGCTCGGCACCCGCACCCCGGAAGAGCTGCGCACCCTGCTCCGCGAGGAGCTGATCACCCTGCTCGGCCCGGACTTCGACCGCGAGGTCAAGACCGAGGGCGGCGCGGAGACCCCCGGCGTCGTCATGGTCGTCGGCGTCAACGGCACCGGCAAGACCACCACCACCGGCAAGCTGGCCCGGGTGCTCGTCGCCGACGGCCGCAGCGTGGTGCTCGGCGCGGCCGACACCTTCCGCGCCGCCGCCGCCGACCAGCTCCAGACCTGGGGCGAGCGCGTCGGAGCCCGTACGGTCCGGGGTCCCGAGGGAGGCGACCCGGCGTCGATCGCCTACGACGCGGTCAAGGAAGGCATCGCCGAGGGCGCGGACGTCGTCCTCATCGACACCGCGGGCCGGCTGCACACCAAGACCGGGCTCATGGACGAGCTGGGCAAGGTCAAGCGCGTCGTGGAGAAGCACGGCCCGCTGGACGAGGTGCTGCTCGTCCTCGACGCCACCACCGGGCAGAACGGTCTCGTCCAGGCCCGGGTGTTCGCGGAGGTCGTGGACATCACCGGCATCGTCCTGACCAAGCTCGACGGCACCGCCAAGGGCGGCATCGTCATCGCGGTCCAGCGCGAGCTGGGCGTACCGGTGAAGCTGATCGGCCTCGGCGAGGGTCCGGACGACCTCGCCCCGTTCGAGCCGGGCGCCTTCGTGGACGCCCTGATCGGCGACTGACCCACCCCGCGATCCGGTACGGCGGACGGGCGGCGGCTCCGGCGAGGAGCCCGCCGCCCGTCCGCCGTTTCCAGGGCTTCCTACGAGCGGTGGCAGACGTACGCCAGGGTGCCCAGCAGCAGCCGCGCCTGCGGGGGAGCGGCCGCCGTGTCCAGCACCGGGGGCCGCAGCCAGCGGACCGGGCCGAGGCCGCCGAGGTCGGACGGCGGGGCGGTGATGTGCGTCCCCGGGCCCAGGGCGCGCAGATCCAGGCCGGTGTCGTCCCAGCCCATCCGGTAGAGCAGCTCGGGCAGCTCGGCGGCGGCCCCGGGGGCGACGAAGAACTGCGCCCGCCCGGTCGGCGTCACCGTGACCGGGCCCAGCGGCAACCCCATCCGCTCCATCCGCACCAGCGCCCGCCGCCCGGCCTGCTCCGCGACGTCCAGGACGTCGAAGGATCGCCCCACCGGCAGCAGCATCGCGGCGCCCGGGGTCCGGGCCCAGGCGTCCGCCGCGCGGTCCAGGCCGGTGCCCGCCGGGACCTCCCCGGCGAAGCCCAGCGGGTGGGCTCCGGGGGAGGGGCACACCGGATCTCCGCACGAGCAGGAGCCGCCCTCGGCCCGTGCTCCGGGCGCCACCGCCCAGCCCCACAGTCCTGTGTACTCGGCCACCGCCGTGCCCTCGGTGCCGCGGTGGCGTCGCCGCGCACCGGATCGCATCTCCCGGATGCCGCCGATCGTGAAGCCCATGCCCCCTCCAACGGGTACGGCTCGCCGGTGGTTACGACCCGCGTCGCTCGGGTAACCCTCCGTCGCTGCTACTCGATCGAGTGGCGTGCGCGGTGGTGCGAAAGGGAGTGCGACACGGAGCACGCGCCCCCGAGTGCTTCGGTGCGCTCGCCCTCGGTTCTGATCCCTCAAGTCAAGCGCGCCCAGGGGCAGTCGGGTTCATTCGAAGGGGTGGCGAATGGTGGCGTTTCCTCAATTCCCCTCGCGAGAGGGGTGATCGTAGGATTACCGTCGGTACGCGGACTCTGGGAGTATGTGCACCCACGGGTATGCCGCAGGCAACCCGATTTCCTGTTCGAGGGCATCCAACTCCCGTACGGACAGCACCGATGCACGGCATTCTGATAATGGTTCGCGCGATGAGGTTTCAGCGGGATGGGGGCGTTCCAGTGAGTGGCAGCGGCGCAGGCGACACGGATGCCGGAAAGCGTCCCAACGAGCAGTTGGGCTCGTGGTTCGTGCGCAGTGGCTGGTCCAAGGGCGAGCTGGCGCGCCAGGTCAACCGACGGGCACGGCAGATGGGTGCCTCCCACATCAGCACCGACACCTCCCGGGTGCGGCGCTGGCTCGACGGTGAGCAGCCGCGGGAGCCGATCCCACGCATCCTCTCCGAGCTGTTCTCGGAGCGCTTCGGCGCCGTCGTCGCCGTCGAGCAGCTCGGGCTGCGCACCGCCCACCAGTCGCCCTCCGTGGCCGGGGTGGACCTCCCCTGGGCCGGCCCGCAGACCGTCGCCCTGCTCAGCGAGTTCTCCCGCAGCGACCTGATGCTCGCCCGGCGCGGCTTCCTCGGCAGCTCGCTGGCGCTGGCCGCGGGGCCCGCGCTCATCGAGCCGATGCAGCGCTGGCTGGTGCCCGTTCCCGGGCAGGGGGCCGGCGAACCGGAGGCTCCGGATGCCGACCACCGCCCCTCCCGGCTCTCCCGGCCCGAGCTGGACCTGCTGGAGTCGACCACCGCGATGTTCCGGCAGTGGGATGCCCAGTGCGGCGGCGGACTGCGCCGCAAGGCCGTCGTCGGACAGCTGCACGAGGTCACCGACCTGCTCCAGGAACCCCAGCCGGGCCCCACCGCCCAGCGGCTCTTCCGCTGCGCCGCCGAACTGGCCGAGCTGGCGGGCTGGATGAGCTACGACGTCGGCCTCCAGCCCACCGCCCAGAAGTACTTCGTCCTCGCCCTGCACGCCGCCAAGGAGGCCGGGGACAAACCCCTCGGCAGCTACATCCTCTCCAGCATGAGCCGCCAGATGATCCACCTGGGCCGCCCCGACGACGCCCTGGAGCTGATCCACCTCGCGCAGTACGGCAGCCGCGACTGCGCCACCTCCCGAACTCAGGCCATGCTGTATGCGATGGAGGCCCGCGCCTACGCCAACATGGGCCAGCCCAGCAAGTGCAAGCGGGCCGTCCGGATGGCCGAGGACACCTTCCTGGACGCCGGTCTCGACGGCGAGCCCGAGCCCGACTGGATCCGCTTCTTCTCCGAGGCCGAGCTGAACGGCGAGAACGCCCACTCCTACCGCGACCTGGCCTATGTCGCCGGCCGCAGCCCCACCTACGCCTCGCTCGCCGAGCCCGTCATGGAGAAGGCCGTCGAACTGTTCGGCGAGGACGACGAGCATCAGCGGTCCTACGCGCTCAACCTCATCGGCATGGCCACCGTCCATCTCCTCCAGCGCGAGCCGGAGCAGTCCACCGTGCTCGCCGGGCAGGCCCTGAAGATCGCCAAGAAGGTCCGCTCCGAGCGGGTGAACACCCGCCTGCGCAAGACCGTCGACACCGCTGCCAGGGACTTCGGTGATGTCGCCGACGTCGCCCGGCTCACCGAACTGCTCCACGAACAGCTGCCGGAGACCGCCGAAGCGGTCTGACCGGCACCCCGGCCCCGGCCGCGGCGCCCCTTCCGTACACCCCGACCCGGCTCCCCCATCGCCTGGTCACACGGAGGGTCGCCGTGGCCGGTTTCGTGCTTTCCGGCCCGAAGGACTGCCCCGTAGGCGTTTCAACCGCACCGTATGCGGCGTGCGCTGCATGGTAGGCAGGGCACCGGACGCGCCACCCCGGATTCATTCGGCCGTAACACGCGATCCCTCTTCGTCACGCTCGCGAAACATCGTGCGGCATCCCATGAAACGGCCCTCCGTCAACCTCGTGGCTCATAACCGGCCCGCACCTGTTCCCCAGTGGTCCCGCAGCATTCCCCCGCACGCCGCGGCCGCACCGACGACGAGGAGACGCCGATGCCCCCAGGCATCACGACGCTTGCCGCAGACGCCCCTGAGCTGTCTGCCGCCAACACCGGGTTCATGCTCATCTGCTCGGCCCTGGTGATGCTCATGACCCCTGGCCTGGCCTTCTTCTACGGAGGCATGGTCCGCGTCAAGAGCACCCTGAACATGCTGATGATGAGTTTCATCAGCCTCGGGATCGTCACGGTCCTGTGGGTGCTCTACGGATTCAGCCTGGCCTTCGGCTCCGATGTCGGCTCGGTCATCGGCTGGAGCTCCGATTACGTCGGCCTCAGCGGGATCGGCGTCACCGAGCTCTGGGACGGCTACACCATCCCGGTGTACGTCTTCGCCGCCTTCCAGCTGATGTTCGCCGTCCTCACCCCGGCCCTGATCAGCGGTGCGCTCGCCGACCGCGTGAAGTTCACCGCGTGGGCGCTGTTCATCGTCCTGTGGGTCACCGTCGTCTACTTCCCCGTCGCCCACTGGGTCTGGGGCACCGGCGGCTGGCTCTTCGAGATGGGCGTCATCGACTTCGCCGGCGGTACGGCCGTCCACATCAACGCCGGTGCCGCGGCCCTCGGCGTCATCCTGGTCATCGGCAAGCGCATCGGCTTCAAGAAGGACCCGATGCGGCCGCACAGCCTGCCGCTCGTCATGCTCGGCGCGGCCCTTCTGTGGTTCGGCTGGTTCGGCTTCAACGCCGGATCCTGGCTCGGCAACGACGACGGCGTCGGCGCGGTCATGTTCCTGAACACCCAGGTCGCCACCGCCGCCGCGGTCCTCGGCTGGCTGATCTACGAGAAGCTGCGCCACGGCTCCTTCACCACCCTGGGCGCCGCCTCCGGCGCGGTCGCCGGCCTCGTCGCCATCACCCCGGCGGGCGGCTCCGTCAGCCCGCTCGGCGCGATCGCGATCGGCGTCATCGCCGGTGTCCTGTGCGCCATGGCGGTCGGCCTGAAGTACAGGTTCGGCTACGACGACTCCCTGGACGTCGTCGGCGTCCACCTCGTCGGCGGCGTCATCGGCTCCATCCTGGTCGGCTTCTTCGCCACCGGAGGCGTCCAGTCCGACGCCGCCGGCCTCTTCTACGGCGGCGGTGTGGACCAGCTCGGCAAGCAGGTCGTCGGCGTCGTCGCGGTCCTCGCGTACTCTCTCGTCGTCTCCGCCGTCATCGCCCTGGCGATCCACAAGACGATCGGGATGCGGGTCTCCGAGGACGACGAGGTCTCCGGCATCGACCAGGTCGAGCACGCCGAGACGGCATACGACTTCAGCGGCACCGGTGGCGGCTCGGTCGCCCGCACCACCGCCCCCGGCACGACGGCAGCACCGAAGGCAAAGAAGGTGGACGCATGAAGCTCATCACCGCGGTCGTGAAGCCCCACCGGCTGGACGAGATCAAGGAGGCCCTCCAGGCATTCGGCGTCCAGGGGCTCACCGTCACCGAGGCCAGCGGTTACGGGCGGCAGCGCGGCCACACCGAGGTCTACCGGGGCGCCGAGTACACCGTCGACCTGGTCCCCAAGATCCGCATCGAGGTCCTCGTCGAGGACGAGGACGCCGAACAGCTCATCGAGGTCGTCGTCAAGGCCGCCCGAACCGGCAAGATCGGGGACGGCAAGGTCTGGAGCGTTCCGGTCGACACCGCCGTCCGGGTACGGACCGGCGAACGCGGCCCGGACGCCCTCTGACCGACGGCCCACGAACGGAAGGCAGCTGGGTGACGAGTACCGAAGTGACCACCGAAACCGAAGGCTCGGGGCCCAGCGGCTACGCGGCGGCCCGGCTGCGCCTCCTCCAGCGGGAGGCGCGGTCCGGGCCGCCGCGCCGTGCGGCCCTCGCCCGCCTCACCGACGCATGGCTCACCGGCCTGTTCACCGCAGCCGCCGACCGGACCGGGGTGCGCGGCGCCGCACTCGTCGCCGTCGGCGGCTACGGCCGCGGCGAGCTCTCCCCGCGCAGCGACCTCGACCTGCTCCTCCTGCACGACGGCAACGCCGACGCACCCGCCGTCGCCGCCCTCGCGGACTCCCTCTGGTACCCGGTCTGGGACCTGGGCCTGGCCCTCGACCACTCCGTACGGACCCCCGGCGAAGCCCGGAAGACGGCGAGCGAGGACCTCAAGGTCCAGCTCGGCCTGCTGGACGCCCGGCCGGTCGCCGGAGACCTCGGCCTCGTCGCCGGCCTGCGCACCGCGATCCTCGCCGACTGGCGCAACCAGGCCCCCAAACGGCTCCCCGCCCTTCACGAGCTCTGCCAGGAACGCGCGGAGCGGACCGGCGAGCTCCAGTTCCTCCTGGAACCCGATCTCAAGGAGGCCCGCGGCGGCCTCCGCGACGCCACCGCCCTGCGCGCGGTCGCCGCCTCCTGGGTCGCCGACGCCCCGCGCGAAGGGCTCGACCAGGCCCGCCGCACCCTCCTCGACGCCCGTGACGCCCTCCACCTCACCACCGGGCGCGCCACCGACCGCCTCGCCCTCCAGGAACAGGACCAGGTCGCCGCCGCCCTCGGCCTCCTCGACGCCGACACCCTGCTGCGCCAGGTCTACGAGGCCGCGCGGACGGTCTCGTACGCCACCGACGTCACCTGGCGCGAGGTCAACCGGGTGCTGCGCGCCCGCTCCGCCCGCCCCCGGCTCCGCGCCCTGCTCAGCGGCGGCCTCGGCACCAAACCCACCCCCGAGCGCACCCCGCTCGCCGACGGCGTGGTGGACGCGGACGGCGAAGTGGTCCTCGCCCGCGCCGCCCGCCCCGAACGCGACCCGGTCCTCACCCTGCGCGCCGCCGCGGCCGCAGCCGAGGCCGGACTCCCGCTCTCCCGCCACCTCGTACGCCACCTGGCGACCACCGCCCAGCCGCTGCCGGTCCCGTGGCCCCCCGAGGCGCGCGAGGAACTGGTCACCCTGCTCGGCGCGGGGGAGGCCACCGTCGGCGTCTGGGAGGCGCTCGAAGCGGAAGGGATCGTCACCCGGCTGCTGCCCGACTGGGAACGCGTCCACTGCCGCCCCCAACGCAACCCCGTCCACACCTGGACCGTCGACCGGCACCTCGTGGAGACCGCCGTCCGCGCCGCCTCCCTCACCCGCCGCGTCCACCGCCCCGACCTCCTCCTGGTCGCCGCCCTCCTGCACGACATCGGCAAGGGCTGGCCGGGCGACCATTCGGTGGCCGGTGAGGTCATCGCCCGGGACATGGCCACCCGGATCGGCTTCGACCAGCACGACGTGGGCGTCATCGCCACCCTCGTACGCCACCATCTGCTGCTCGTCGACACCGCCACCCGGCGTGACCTCGACGACCCCGCCACCGTCCAGGCCGTCGCCGGGGCCGTCGCCAACGCCTCCACCCTGGAGCTGCTGCACGCCCTCACCCAGGCCGACGCGCTCGCCACCGGCCCCGCCGCCTGGTCCGCCTGGCGCGCCTCCCTCGTCGCCGACCTGGTCAAACGGGTCGGAGCCGTCCTCGCCGGGGAGTTCCCCGATGAGCCCGACGACGAGGCCCCCAGCGCCGAACACGAACGCCTCGCCATCGAGGCCCTGCGCACCGGCGAACCCGTGCTGGCCCTGCACACCCGGCCCGGGGAGCCCGCCGGGGACGGCGAAGTGGAACCCGTCGGCGTCGAACTCCTCATCGCCCTGCCCGATCGCCCAGGCGTCCTGCCCGCCGCCGCCGGAGTCCTCGCCCTGCACCGCCTCACCGTGCGCGCCGCCGACCTGCGCGCGGTGGAGCTGCCCAACGAGGTGGGGGAGCGGGCGGACCTGCTGCTGCTCAACTGGCGGGTCGCCGCCGCGTACGGGTCCCTCCCGCAGGCCGCCCGCCTCCGCGCCGACCTCGTACGCGCCCTGGACGGCTCCCTGGACATCCGGGCCCGCCTCGCGGAACGGGAAGCCGCCTATCCGCGCAGGCGGGGCGTCAAGGCCCCGCCGCCCCGCGTCACCGTGGCCGCCGCGGGCTCCCGGCGCGCCACCGTGATCGAGGTCCGCGCCCAGGACGCCCCGGGACTGCTGCACCGCATCGGCAACGCCCTGGAAGGGAGCGCCGTACGGGTACGGAGCGCCCATGTCTCCACCCTCGGCGCCAACGCCGTGGACGCCTTCTACGTCACCGGGGCCGACGGCGAACCCCTCCCCCCGGCCCGGGCCTCCGAGGTCGCCCGGGAGGTCGAGAAGGCCCTCGGCTGACCGCGTACGACCAGCCCTCGCCCGGCAGGTTCCGGGCGAGGGCTTGGTGTTCTCCGGGAGGCGGATACCCTGGAGGGCGATTGACCTGCCCCGCCCCCGACCCTGAGGACCGACGAGCGCCGTGTTCGATACTCTCTCCGACCGCCTTAGCGCGACTTTCAAGAACCTCAGGGGCAAGGGCCGCTTGTCCGAGGCCGACATCGACGCCACGGCACGCGAGATCCGTATCGCCCTGCTGGAAGCCGACGTCGCCCTGCCTGTGGTCCGGGCCTTCATCGCCAACGTCAAGGAGCGGGCGCGCGGCGTCGAGGTCTCCCAGGCGCTGAACCCCGCCCAGCAGGTCGTCAAGATCGTCAACGAGGAGCTCGTCGCCATCCTCGGCGGCGAGACCCGGCGGCTGCGGTTCGCCAAGACCGCGCCCACCGTGATCATGCTCGCCGGTCTCCAGGGTGCCGGTAAGACGACGCTGGCCGGAAAGCTCGGCCTCTGGCTCAAGGGCCAGGGCCACTCCCCGCTGCTCGTCGCCTGTGACCTCCAGCGCCCCAACGCCGTCAACCAGCTGAGCGTCGTCGCCGAGCGCGCCGGCGTCGCGGTGTACGCCCCCGAGCCGGGCAACGGCGTCGGCGATCCGGTGCGGGTCGCCAAGGACTCCATCGAGTTCGCCAAGGCCAAGGTCCACGACATCGTCATCGTCGACACCGCCGGCCGCCTCGGCATCGACCAGGAGCTGATGCAGCAGGCCGCGGACATCCGCGACGCCGTCAGCCCCGACGAGATCCTCTTCGTCGTCGACGCGATGATCGGTCAGGACGCGGTCAACACCGCCGAGGCCTTCCGCGACGGCGTCGGCTTCGACGGCGTGGTCCTCTCCAAGCTCGACGGCGACGCCCGCGGTGGCGCGGCCCTGTCGATCGCCCATGTCACGGGCAAGCAGATCATGTTCGCCTCGAACGGCGAGAAGCTTGAGGACTTCGACGCGTTCCACCCGGACCGGATGGCCTCCCGCATCCTCGACATGGGTGACCTGCTCACCCTGATCGAGCAGGCGGAGAAGACGTTCAGTCAGGAAGAGGCCGCCAAAATGGCCTCGAAGCTCCAGTCGAGCAAGGGTGGGAAGGACTTCACCCTCGACGACTTCCTGGCCCAGATGGAGCAGGTCCGCAAGATGGGCTCCATCTCCAAGCTGCTCGGCATGCTGCCCGGCATGGGGCAGATCAAGGACCAGATCAACAACATCGACGAGCGCGACATCGACCGCACCGCCGCGATCATCAAGTCGATGACGCCCAAGGAACGCGCCGAGCCGACGATCATCAACGGTTCGCGCCGGGCCCGTATCGCCAAGGGTTCGGGCGTCGAGGTCTCCGCGGTCAAGAGCCTGGTCGAGCGGTTCTTCGAGGCGCGCAAGATGATGTCGAAGATGGCCCAGGGCGGCGGCATGCCCGGGATGCCGGGGATGCCGGGCATGGGCGGCGGCCCCGGCCGGCAGAAGAAGCAGGTCAAGCAGGCCAAGGGCAAGCGCAAGAGCGGCAACCCGATGAAGCGCAAGGCCGAGGAGCAGGCCGCGGCGGCCCGCCGTGAGCAGGCGGCGGCCCAGGGCGGCGCGTTCGGTCTGCCCGCCCAGGACGACAAGAACTTCGAGCTGCCGGACGAGTTCAAGAAGTTCATGTAAGCAAGCACGGCACAGGTAAGGGGCGCCCTCTCTCAAGGGCGCCCCTTACGCGCTCGGCACTCCTGCCCCTCAGGTCACGCAGACCAGATAGCGGAAGACGTTCGGCATCCACACCGTGCCGTCCTCCCGCCGGTGCGGGTGCAGGGCCTCCGCGACCTCCTTCTCCACCTGGGAGCGGTCCGTGGCCCGTACGGCGGCGTCGAAGAGCCCGGTGGACAGCAGGCCGCGCACCGCGCTGCCCACGTCCGCGTAACCGAACGGGCAGGACACCCGCCCCGAACCGTCCGGCTTCAGCCCGGCCCGCGCCGCCACGTCCTCCAGATCGTCCCGGAGGGTCGGCCGCCACCGGCCCGGCCCCGTACGCGGCGGACGCGCGGTGTCCGCAAGGCGTGCGGCCACTTGGAGCACCGCGGCCGTGGCGCAGCGCTCCGGCGGACCCCAGCCGGTCAGCACCACCGCCGCGCCCCGGACGGCCAGCGGCACCGCCGAGCGCAGCGCCGGCACCAGCCCCTCGGAGTCCCCGGCCGCGCAGCCGATCGGCTCGAAGACCGTGATCAGGTTGTACGGAGCGCCGTCCGCGCAGACGGGCGCGGGACCCCCGTCCTCCAGCACCCGGGCCCGGCGGCGGGCCGGGTGCGGGGAGTGCGCGGGCGCGTCGTCCCAGCCCGCGTCGGGCAGCAGCCGCGCGCGGGCCAGCGCAAGACGCTCCCGGTCGGAGTCCACACCCGTGACGTGCGCCCCCCGGGCCGCCGCGACGAGCATCGCGAGGCCCGAACCGCAGCCGAGGGACAGCATCCGGGTGGCGGCCCCGATCTCCATCCGGTCGTACACCGCCTCGTAGAGCGGCGCGAGCATGCGTTCCTGGATCTCGGCCCAGTCGCGTGCGCGGGTACCGGCGTCCGCCGGCGCGGAGGCGTCCGCGCCCAGCTGGTTCCGGACGAGCGTTGGTGTCATGGAAAGTGCCCCAATCCGCCAAGAGGTCGGTCGTGCCCGAGTGGACGTCCCCCGTGTGCGAGTGTTCCGCACCCCCGTAGCCAGAGAACTGCGCATCCGCCGTTCCGTCCAGGGGTTGTGGAACAGTGCTTGCGTGCCCCGGTCGTGCGCCCCGTCCCACGTCTGCTCTCCGACCAGTCTTACCCGACACCCCGCGCCGGGCACGTCGAGCGGAGGGGAGGGTAGTCTTCCGGGCGGGTTCGTCAGGGCCGCGGGCCGCCCGCGCTCCTCACATCAGCGGCCGCCGGACGTACCGCACGCTGTGCACCACCTTGGTGCGAGCTGTGCGTCTTCTCCGCAGTTCTGCGTACCCGCCCTCGTCCGGACGCATCAAGGGCAACTGACTGGTACGTGCAAATTATTTGGGATGCCCCGGAATAGGAACACCGGGGCACTCGGGCTCGTTGTCACGACGTGAGCACGACACCACCTGTACTTGCCGCAGAGCTGGCACAGGCGTGGGCCGACATTCAGCGGTACCACCCCGAGCTGCCCGATCTAGCCGCGCCCGAGTCCCTGATCGGAGAGTCCTCGTCCGCCTGTGGCGCCGAGCTCTCCTTCGAGCGACTGCTCCACGAGGCAGTCCACGGCATCGCCGCCGCGAGAGGAGTCCGAGACACCTCCCGCGCCGGCCGCTACCACAACCGACGCTTCCTCGCGATCGCCGAGGAGCTGGGCCTCGACCATGCCGAGGAACCCCACCCCAGCAGCGGATTCTCCCTGGTCACGCTGAATCCGGAAGCCAAGCGCCGGTACCGTCCGACCACCGAACGGCTGCAGCGCGCCCTCAAGGCGCACACCGTCGCCACCGCCGCCGACACCAAGCGCTCCTTCCGCGGACCTGCCGCCCGGCACGGTTCCTCCGGGGGCGGTGTGCGGGTCAAGGCAGTCTGCGACTGCGGACGCAATGTCCGCGTCGTCCCGTCGGTTCTGGCGCAGGCGCCGATCGTCTGCGGCGGCTGCGGCAAGCCGTTCCGGATCCCGGAAGCGGTCGCGGTGGGGTGAGCCGATGTGGTGTGGCACAATGGCTAGCTGTACTCGACAGTCGCACAGGACCCCTCTCTCCTCCGGCTGACGCGTCCATCGGGCACTCCGAGTACCGCAACCCCACGTGGCATCTTCGTTGTGCCCAACCACGTCAGAGACCAGGAGACACCACTTCCGTGGCAGTCAAGATCAAGCTGAAGCGTCTGGGCAAGATCCGTTCGCCTCACTACCGCATCGTCGTCGCCGACTCCCGTACCCGCCGTGACGGCCGGGCCATCGAGGAGATCGGCCTGTACCACCCGGTGCAGAACCCCTCGCGCATCGAGGTCAACTCGGAGCGTGCGCAGTACTGGCTGTCCGTCGGCGCCCAGCCGACCGAGCCGGTTCTCGCGATCCTGAAGCTCACCGGTGACTGGCAGGCCCACAAGGGTCTCCCGGCCCCCGCGCCGCTGCTGCAGCCGGAGCCCAAGGCTGACAAGCGCGCGCTGTTCGAGGCGCTGTCCGCGGACGGCGACGAGGCCAAGGGTGAGGCCATCACCCCCAAGGCCAAGAAGGCCGACAAGAAGGCGGACGAGGCGGCTGACGCTGCCGAGTCCACCGAGTCGACCGAGGCCTGAGCATGCTCGAGGAGGCTCTCGAGCACCTCGTGAAGGGCATCGTCGACAACCCCGACGACGTGCAGGTTGCCGAGCGCACCCTGCGTCGCGGGCGCGTGCTGGAGGTCCGGGTCCACCCCGACGACCTCGGCAAGGTGATCGGCCGTAACGGCCGCACCGCTCGCGCCCTGCGTACGGTCGTGGGTGCCATCGGCGGCCGTGGGATCCGTGTCGACCTCGTCGATGTGGACCAGGTTCGCTGATCAGCGAGTTGAACACCGGCCAGGGCCGGGGAGGGCCTTCGGGCCGTCCCCGGCCTTTGTCGTCGGCCACCCGGACGTCTCCCCCTTCCCGTCCGCACCCCATCAATCGGAGAACAGCGTGCAGTTGGTAGTCGCGCGGATCGGCCGCGCCCACGGCATCAAGGGCGAGGTCACCGTCGAGGTACGAACGGACGAGCCGGAGCTGCGGCTCGGCCCCGGCGCCGTCCTGGCCACCGAACCGGCGGCGACGGGTCCGCTGACGGTCGAGGCGGGCCGGGTCCACAGCGGCCGGCTGCTGCTGCGCTTCGAGGGCGTACGCGACCGCACCGCCGCCGAGGCCCTCCGCAACACCCTCCTGATCGCCGAGGTGGACCCGGACGAACTGCCCGAGGAGGAGGACGAGTTCTACGACCACCAGCTGATCGATCTCGACGTGGTGCTCGCCGACGGCACCGGGATCGGCCGGATCACCGAGATCTCCCACCTGCCCTCGCAGGACCTGTTCATCGTGGAGCGCCCCGACGGCAGCGAGGTGATGATCCCCTTCGTCGAGGAGATCGTCAGCGAGATCGACCTGGAGGAACAGCGCGCGGTCATCACCCCGCCGCCGGGTCTGATCGACGAGAGCGAGGCCGTGATCGCCTCCTCCCGCGACGAGGGGACCGGCGAAGCGGCATCCGGCGATGCGGCCTCCGGGGACGCGGCCGAGGCGCCGAAGGGCGACGCCTGATGCGGCTCGACGTCGTCACGATCTTCCCGGAGTACCTGGAACCGCTGAACGTCTCCCTCGTCGGCAAGGCCCGCGCCCGCGGCGTGCTGGACGTCCACGTCCACGACCTGCGGGAGTGGACGTACGACCGGCACAACACGGTCGACGACACCCCCTACGGCGGCGGACCCGGCATGGTCATGAAGACCGAGCCCTGGGGCGACGCCCTGGACGAGTCCCTGGCCGACGGCTACGAGGCCGGGGCGCACTCCCCGGTCCTCGTCGTGCCCACGCCCAGCGGCCGGCCGTTCACCCAGGAACTCGCCGTCGAGCTCTCCGCCGCACCCTGGCTGCTCTTCACCCCGGCCCGCTACGAGGGCATCGACCGCCGGGTGATCGACGAGTACGCCACCCGGCTGCGGGTCGTCGAGGTCTCCATCGGGGACTATGTGCTGGCCGGCGGGGAAGCGGCCGTCCTGGTGATCACGGAGGCGGTGGCCCGGCTGCTGCCCGGTGTCCTCGGCAACGCCGAATCCCACCGGGACGACTCCTTCGCCCCGGGCGCGATGGCCAACCTCCTGGAGGGGCCCGTCTACACCAAGCCGCCCGAGTGGCGCGGCCGGTCCATCCCGGACGTCCTGCTCAGCGGCCACCACGGGAAGATCGCGCGCTGGCGGCGCGACCAGGCCTTCGCCCGTACCGCCCTCAACCGCCCCGATCTGATCGAGCGGTGCGAGGCGAGCGCCTTCGACAAGAAGGACCGCGAGATCCTCTCCATCCTCGGCTTCGCGCCGGAGCCCGGCGGCCGATTTTGGCGCAGGCCCACCGCCGTGGAAGAATAGGCCGCTGCTGTCCGTCCGGCGTGCGCCCCTGCCACAGGGGGAAAGACGCCCGCCCGAGGCGATCAGCACTCCGAACTCTTCAACAACCTTCCCGTCGATGACCTGTGGCATCGGCGAAGAAAGCAGAAACCATGGCTTCCCTGCTCGATGGCGTCAATGCCGCCACCCTCCGTTCGGACGTCCCGGCGTTCCGCCCCGGTGACACCGTCAACGTCCACGTGCGCGTGATCGAGGGCAACCGCTCCCGTATCCAGCAGTTCAAGGGTGTTGTCATCCGCCGCCAGGGCGCGGGCGTCAGCGAGACCTTCACGGTCCGCAAGGTCTCCTTCTCCGTCGGCGTCGAGCGCACCTTCCCGGTGCACAGCCCGATCTTCGAGAAGATCGAGCTCGTCACCCGCGGTGACGTCCGTCGCGCCAAGCTGTACTTCCTCCGTGAGCTGCGCGGCAAGGCCGCGAAGATCAAGGAGAAGCGCGACAACTGAGCTGTCGCCCGGTCATCCCCCTGCGGGTGACCCGTCCACAGCCTGGCCGGATAAGCTTCGGCCGCGATGGACACGCAAGCACAGCACTCGGAGCGCGACCGCTCCTCGGAACCCGATGCGGGGTCCGGGGAGAGGTCGCGCTTTTCGCGTACGCGGGCCCGCGTCGCCTCCGCGCTGTCGTGGCGGCGGGTGTTCGCCGGGGCGATCCTGGCCACCGTCGCCCTGCTGCTGTTCAGTGCTTACGTGGTCCAGCCCTTCCTGATCCCCAGCCGCTCGATGGAGCCCACGCTGCAGGTCGGCGACCGGGTGCTCGTGAACAAGCTGGCGTACCGTTTCGGTGCCGAGCCCGAGCGCGGCGACGTGGTGGTCTTCGACGGGACAGGATCGTTCGTACGGGAGGACCTCGACGCGAACCCCCTGACCGGGCTGGTGCGCGGGGCGGCGGCTTCCCTGGGGCTCGCGGAGCCCGCCGACACCGACTTCGTGAAGCGGGTGGTGGGCGTGGCCGGAGACCGCGTCGTGTGCTGCGACAGGCGCGGGAGGCTCGCGGTCAACGGCACCGTGGTGGACGAGCCGTATCTGTACCCCGGGGACACCGCTTCCCGGGCGCCCTTCGACATCGTGGTGTCCGCCGGCGCTCTGTGGATGATGGGCGACCACCGCAGCCGCTCCAGCGACTCCCGGGACCACCTCGGATCGCCCGGCGGCGGGATGGTGCCCGTCGAGCGGGTGACCGGCCGGGTGGACTGGCTGGGCTGGCCGCCCGCCCGGGTCGGCTCGCTGACCGGGACCGGCGCCTTCGGTGACGTACGGGCGCCTGGCGCGGCGCATGGGTAACCGCGGACGCCCGCGCGGCGCATCCGACCCCCGTGCGTCCCTGCCGACCGGGACCAGGCCGACCGCGCCGCGCCCGCTGCCCACCCGGGCGGAGCGCCGCAAGCTCGCCAGGAAGGTCCGGCGCAAGCGCCGCAGGTCCGCGGTGAAGGAGATACCCGTCCTCGTCGTCGTGGCGCTGCTGATCGCGCTCGTCCTGAAGACGTTCCTGGTCCAGGCGTTCGTCATCCCGTCCGGGTCGATGGAACAGACCATCCGGATCGGCGACCGGGTGCTCGTGGACAAGCTGACCCCGTGGTTCGGATCGAGGCCGCAGCGCGGCGACGTCGTGGTCTTCAAGGACCCCGGCGGCTGGCTCCAGCAGGAGAACCCCGGGCAGAAGAAGGACCCGCCGATCGGCGTCAAGCAGGCCACCGAGCTGCTGACCTTCATCGGGCTGCTGCCGTCCGACGACGAGCAGGACCTGATCAAGCGGGTCATCGCGGTGGGCGGCGACACCGTGAAGTGCTGCGGCGAGGACGGCCGGGTCACCGTCAACGGCGTACCGCTGGCCGAGACGTACCTCCACCCCGACGACCGGCCCTCGGCCATCTCGTTCGAGGTGAAGGTCCCCGAGGGACGGCTCTTCGTGATGGGGGACCACCGGTCCGACTCCGCCGACTCCCGCTTCCACCTCGACGAACCCGACCGGGGCACGGTCGCCGAGGAGGAGGTCGTGGGGCGGGCCGTCGTGATCGCCTGGCCGTTCGGCCACTGGACCACGCTGGAGGAGCGCGACGCCTTCCGTGCCGTCCCGGACTCGCGCGCATCGGAGGCGGCGGTTCCGGCCCGGTCGAATAGTGTGGCACCTCCGGATCGCGATGGAATGGTCCGGCTCCCGACCCCTGCGGAACTCCCGCTCGTTATGGGAGTGGTGGGCCTGCGTCTGATGAGGCGCGGGCAGTGGCACGTACTGAGGAGTGGATGTGGGGGATTTGGCGGTCGGCGCACGATCCGGACACGACGAACCCGAGGACCGGCCGGAGCGCGACGAGTCTCCCGCGGGCGGGGCGGCGGTCCCGCCGGAGGGTGAGGGCGACGCTGCGGGCGGCACGCCCCCGAAGGGCAAGAAGCAGCGCTCCTTCTGGGTGGAGCTGCCGCTGCTCGTCGGTATCGCCCTGATCCTGGCGCTGCTGATCAAGACGTTCCTGGTCCAGGCGTTCTCGATCCCCTCGGACTCCATGCAGAACACGCTGCAGCGGGGCGACCGGGTGCTGGTCGACAAGCTGACCCCGTGGTTCGGCTCGGAGCCGGAGCGCGGCGAGGTCGTGGTGTTCCACGACCCGGGCGGCTGGCTGGAGGACACCGTGACCCCGGAGCCCAACGCGGTGCAGAAGTTCCTGAGCTTCATCGGCCTGATGCCGTCCTCAGAGGAGAAGGACCTGATCAAGCGGGTCATCGCGGTCGGCGGCGACACCGTGGAGTGCAAGGAGAACGGCCCCGTCACGGTCAATGGGAAGAGCCTGGACGAGAAGTCGTTCATCTTCCCGGGGAACACCCCGTGCAACGACAAGCCCTTCGGCCCGATCAAGGTGCCCGAGGGCCGGATCTTCGTCATGGGCGACCACCGGCAGAACTCCCTGGACTCGCGCTACCACCAGGAGCTCCCGGGCCAGGGCACGGTCTCCAACGACGAGGTCGTCGGCCGCGCCGTCGTCGTCGCCTGGCCGCTGAGCCGCTGGGCGACCCTTCCGGTCCCCGACACCTTCGACCAGCCCGGTCTGAACGCGGCCGCCGCGATGGCTCCGGGGGCACTGGGTGTAGCCGGAGCGGTGCCCCTCGTGTTGTGGCGCCGCCGGAGGCTGACCGCCCGGCGTACCGCCGGGTAGGGTGCCGACTCGGATCAGCGATTGTCGATCTCCGACGGGGGAGCGCTGGGATGAGCGGTACAGGAAACGGGAAAGACGGCCGCGGCCGGCTCGGCGCCATGGTGTCGGGCCTCGCCGTGGCCGTCGGCTGTGTACTCTTCCTCGGCGGCTTCGCCTGGGCGGCGGTGGTCTACCAGCCGTACACGATCCCGACCGACTCCATGGCCCCGACGGTGAACCCCGGCGACCGGGTGCTCGCGGAGCGGATAGACGGCGCCGACGTCCGGCGCGGTGACGTGGTGGTCTTCACCGACGAGGTCTGGGCCGCCACACCGATGGTGAAGCGCGTCGTCGGGGTCGGCGGCGACAAGGTGGCCTGCTGCCACAAGGACGGCCGCCTCACCGTCAACGGGACCCCCGTCGACGAGCCGTACGTCGACCAGGGCCCGGCCGCCGGCGGCAAGGCCCCCGCCTCGCCCCAGGAATTCTCCGCCACCGTGCCGCAGGGCAAGATCTTCCTCCTCGGCGACGAACGGGCCACCTCCCTGGACTCCCGGGTCCACCTCCAGGACGCCGGCCAGGGCTCCGTACCGCTGAGCGCCGTCCAGGCCCGGGTGGACGCGGTGGCCTGGCCGATGGACGGCATGATCGACCGGCCCTCCTCGTTCACCGCGCTGCCCGGCGGGGTGTCCGCCGCCGGACCCCTGCCGCTCCAGCTCGGCGCGATCCTGGTGGGGGCCGCCCTGATCCTCGGCGGCGCGGTGTACGGGCCCGTGGCGGCGCGCCTGGGCCGCCGGAGGGCACCTGCCGGAGGGGCCCGGTGACCTCCGGAGCCCGCAAGGTCGCCCGGGTGGTCCTGCTGGACCCCGACGACCGCATCCTGCTGCTGCACGGCCATGAGCCGGACGATGTGGCCGACACCTGGTGGTTCACCCCGGGGGGCGGCCTGGAAGGCGACGAGACCCGGGAGCAGGCGGCCCGCCGGGAGCTCGCCGAGGAGACCGGGATCACGGACATCGAGCTGGGCCCGCTGCTCTGGACCCGGATCTGCTCCTTCCCGTTCGACGGGCGCCGCTGGGACCAGGACGAGTGGTACTACCTGGCCCGTACGACGCAGACGGCCACCGCCCCGCAGGGCCTCACCGACCTGGAACTGCGCAGCGTCGCCGGTCTGAGGTGGTGGACTTCCGCCGAACTGCTCGCGACGCGTGAGACGGTGTACCCGACCAGACTCGCCGAGCTGCTGCGCACGCTCCTCGACGAGGGTCCCCCGCGCGATCCGCTGGTTCTGGCCCCCGAAATCGTCCAATCGTCCAGGGACGCCGAAGGCTGACGCACAATGGGGGCACGCACGGCTGAAGGGGAAACATGCCATGAGCGCCGAGGACCTCGAGAAGTACGAGACCGAGATGGAGCTGAAGCTCTACCGGGAGTACCGCGATGTCGTCGGTCTGTTCAAATATGTGATCGAGACCGAACGGCGCTTCTACCTCACCAACGACTACGAGATGCAGGTGCACTCCGTCCAGGGTGAGGTTTTCTTCGAGGTGTCCATGGCGGACGCCTGGGTCTGGGACATGTACCGGCCTGCCAGGTTCGTCAAGCAGGTCCGCGTGCTGACCTTCAAGGACGTCAACATCGAAGAGCTCAACAAGAGCGATCTGGAACTTCCGGGAGGCTGACCCCGCGCTGCCCCATGGAGCCGGGGCCGCCGACACGCGCGCTGCAAGGAGAAACCCGGTCACCCGTGAGGGTGGCCGGGTTTTCCACATCCGCGGAGTTGTCCACCAAGATCCACACCTTTCGGCGGGCCGGGTCACAGTCGGTGCCGGAGGTGGTGCCGAATGAACGCACGGGGGGCACTCGGGCGGTACGGCGAGGATCTGGCGGCGCGGCTGTTGACCGACGCCGGGATGACGGTGGTCGGACGGAACTGGCGCTGTCGCGCCGGAGAGATCGACATCGTGGCCAGGGACGGGGACGCGCTGGTCTTCTGCGAGGTGAAGACGCGCAGGTCGGACGGGTTCGAACACCCCATGGCCGCGGTCGGCCCGGTCAAGGCGGACCGGTTGAGACGACTCGCCGAGATCTGGCTGGAGCGGCACGGCGGGCCACCGCCCGGCGGGGTCCGCATCGATCTGGTCGGGGTGATCGTGCCCCGGCGCGGGGCCCCGGTGACGGAGCATGCCCGGGGGGTGTCCTGATGGGCTTCGCACGCGCGTGCTCCGTGGCGCTGGTCGGCGTCGAGGGTGTGGTGGTGGAGGTCCAGGCGGACCTGGAGCCCGGGGTGGCGGCCTTCACCCTCGTCGGGCTGCCGGACAAGAGCCTGGTGGAGAGCCGGGACCGGGTGCGGGCGGCCGTCGTGAACTCCGGGGCCGAGTGGCCGCAGAAGAAGCTCACGGTCGGGCTCTCCCCGGCCTCCGTGCCGAAAAGTGGGTCGGGTTTCGATCTCGCCGTGGCGTGCGCGGTGCTCGGCGCGGCCGAGCGGATCGACCCCGCGATGATCGCCGACGTGGTGATGATCGGCGAACTGGGTCTGGACGGCCGGGTGCGTCCGGTACGGGGCGTGCTGCCCGCGGTCCTGGCGGCGGCCGAAGCGGGGTACGAGCAGGTCGTCGTCCCCGAGCAGACGGCCGGGGAGGCGGCCCTGGTGCCGGGGGTCTCGGTCCTCGGCGTCCGGAGCCTGCGCCAGCTCATTGCCGTCCTGTGCGACGAACCGGTGCCCGAGGAGCCCGCCGACGGCCAGGGGCGCCCCGACGCCATGCTGGCCGGGCTCATGATCCCCGGCACCGGCCTCGGTACGGGGCTCGCACCGGCCGCCGCGCGGGGTGACGGGCACCGGCCGGACCTGGCGGACGTCGCGGGGCAGCTGCGCCCGCGCCAGGCTCTGGAGGTGGCCGCAGCCGGCGGACACCACCTGCTTCTCTCGGGTCCGCCGGGCGCGGGCAAGACCATGCTGGCCGAGCGGCTGTCGGCGGTCCTGCCCCCGCTGACCCGGCAGGAATCCCTCGAAGTGACGGCGGTCCACTCCGTGGCGGGCATCCTCCCCCCGGGTGAACCGCTCGTCTCCCGGGCGCCCTACTGCGCTCCGCACCACTCGGCGACCATGCAGTCCCTGGTGGGCGGGGGCAACGGAATCCCGAGGCCGGGCGCGGTCTCGCTGGCCCACCGAGGCGTGCTCTTCCTCGACGAGGCCCCCGAATTCTCGGGCAAGGCCCTGGACGCGCTGCGCCAGCCGCTGGAGTCGGGCCATGTGGTGGTCGCGCGGGCGGCGGGGGTGGTGCGGCTGCCCGCCCGGTTCCTGATGGTGCTGGCGGCCAATCCGTGCCCCTGTGGCCGCCACACGCTCACCGGCGCGGGCTGCGAGTGCCCGCCCTCGGTGGTCCGCCGCTACCAGGCACGGCTGTCCGGCCCTCTGCTCGACCGGGTGGACCTGCGGGTCGAGGTGGAACCGGTCGGCCGTGCGGACCTCCTGGGCCAGGGCGGCCGGGGCGAGTCGACGGAGGTCGTCGCCGCACGGGTACGGGACGCCAGGGCCCGGGCGGCCGAACGGCTGGCCGGCACCCCGTGGACCACGAACAGCGAGGTCTCGGGCCACGAGCTGCGGACCCGCCTGCTGGTGGCCCCGGGGGCACTGGCGGCGGCGGAACGGGACCTGGAACGCGGAATCCTCACGGCCCGCGGCCTGGACCGGGTGCTGAGGGTGGCCTGGACGGTGGCGGACCTACGCGGCGCCGACCGCCCGGACGCCTCGGACGTGGCGGTCGCCCTGGAGCTACGGACGGGTATCCACCGCGGAGTTCAGATGGGGGCGGGGGCGCGGTGACCGGGGTGACGGGGGAGCGGGGGCGGGAGTCGGGTGCCGGGCACAGCCTCGGCCCCGGGCACGGGCCGGAGCCGGAGCGCGGCCCGGACACCGGGCACGGGCTCGACCGTGGGCACTTCCCCGGCCGGGACCGTGCCGGGGGCCGGGATCTCGGAACAGCGTCGCGGGACCAGGAGCGCGAAGCTCAGCGGTTGGCCAGGGCTGCGTTGACCCGGGTGCTGGAGCCGGGGGACGAGCGTGCCGGACGGTGGCTGCGGCTCACCGGGCCGGTCGAGCTGATGCGGAGGCTCACCGTCGAGGACGGCTCCGCCGAGAAGCTGCCGGGCATGACCGCCGCACGGCTCGGGGGCTACCGGCTGCGGGCAGCCGCCGCGGAGCCGAGGCGGGACCTGGCCGCGGTCGCCGCGGTGGGCGGGCGCTTCGTCTGCCCGGGCGACCGGGAGTGGCCGAGCCAGCTGGACGACCTCGGCGACGCCCGGCCCGTCGGGCTCTGGGTGCGGGGACGGCCCGACCTGCGGCTGTGGTCCCTGCGCTCGGTCGCGGTGGTCGGCGCGAGGGCCTGCACCCCTTACGGGGCGCACATGGCGGCCACCCTCGGCTCCGGGCTCGCGGAGCGCGGCTGGGTGGTGGTGTCGGGGGCGGCGTTCGGGGTGGACGGGGCCGCCCACCGGGGCGCACTGGCCGCGGGCGGGGCGACGACGGCGGTGCTGGCCTGCGGGGTCGACGTGCCCTACCCGCGCGGGCACGCCGAGTTGCTCGGGCGCATGGCCCAACAGGGACTCGTCGTCGCCGAGTTGCCGCCGTCCGCCCACCCCACCCGCAGCCGGTTCCTCCTGCGCAACCGCGTCATCGCCGCGCTGACGAGGGGCACGGTGGTGGTCGAGGCCGAATACCGTAGCGGTTCGCTGGTCACCGCCCGCCAGGCGCAACGGCTCGGCCGCTTCTCGATGGGAGTGCCCGGGCCGGCCACCAGTGGGCTGTCAGCAGGGGTGCACGAACTGTTGCGCGGCGAGGGCGTACTCGTCACCGACGCGGACGAAGTCGTCGAGCTGGTCGGGGACATCGGCGATCTGACGCCGGTCCGCCGCGGTCCGGTGCTGCCCAGGGACCACCTGGACGCGGTCACCGCACGGGTCTTGGACGCTCTCCCCTACCACGGGGCCACCCACCCCCGTGACGTCGCGCGCGCAGCAGGGACCTCGGTCGACGAAACGCTCGGTCGACTGTACGAACTCCACTCACTGGGGTTCGTCGAACGAGAAGGCGACACCTGGCGGTTGACGCTTCCTTCGGCGCGCAACGACGACGCGCGGCGAGGCGGTACTTGACCTGGAGCATTCGGGTGAAAAGGTAAGGCCGATGACCTCGCACGATCGATCGGTGACCTGTCCGGGACCCGCGCCAACGGCGACGGCCTCGGTCCCGGGCGGGCGCCGACCGCGTATGGGGCGACAGACAATCGCGCGGCAGGGAACTCCCGTCCTGCGCGGACTGCGACGCCGCAGTCACGCTACGCTCACAAGGATTCCGCTTCAGACGTACGTCCCCCAGCACTTCACGGCAGAACGGCTCAAGGCACCACATGCCCCAGCACACCTCCGGGTCGGACCGCGCGGCGAAACCACCGGTTGCGCGTGGCACTGTGCGCCCTCCCGCTCCCTCCTCCCTCGATGAGTTGTGGCGTTCCTACAAGACCTCGGGCGACGAGCGGCTGCGGGAGCAGCTGATCCTGCACTACTCGCCGCTCGTGAAGTACGTCGCGGGCCGGGTGAGTGTGGGGCTGCCCTCCAACGTCGAGCAGGCCGACTTCGTCTCCTCCGGGGTCTTCGGGCTGATCGACGCCATCGAGAAGTTCGACATCGAGCGGGCCATCAAGTTCGAGACATACGCGATCACCCGGATCCGCGGCGCGATGATCGACGAACTCCGGGCCCTGGACTGGATCCCCCGGTCCGTCCGGCAGAAGGCACGGAACGTGGAGCGCGCGTACGCCACGCTGGAGGCACAGTTCCGGCGTACGCCCTCGGAGGCCGAGGTCGCCTCGGAGATGGGCATCGCGCTGGAGGAACTGCACGCCGTTTTCAGCCAGTTGTCGCTGGCGAACGTGGTCGCCCTGGAAGAGCTGCTGCACGTCGGCGGCGAGGGCGGCGACCGGCTGAGCCTGATGGACACCCTGGAGGACACCGCCGCCGACAATCCGGTGGAGGTCGCCGAGGACCGCGAGCTGCGAAGACTGCTCGCGCGGGCCATCAACACCCTGCCCGACCGCGAGAAGACCGTGGTCACCCTCTACTACTACGAGGGCCTCACCCTGGCGGAGATCGGCAACGTCCTCGGGGTGACCGAGAGCCGGGTCAGCCAGATCCACACCAAGTCCGTGCTCCAGCTCCGGGCGAAGCTGGCCGACGCGGGTCGCTGACGTCCCGCCGGTATCCCCTTCCCCGTCCCGCCCCGCGGTCTCCGGGACGTCGCCATCCCGCACCGTGCCCGTCGGCCCCTCTCCGCCCTCGTCGGCCATCCGATCGGTGGCTGTGCCCTTCCTCCTCGCGCCTGCCGCCGTAGAGTGGATGCGTGCCCAGGATTCGAGCGGCCTCCGTGGCCGAGCACCGGACCATGCAGCGCGGCGCCCTCCTGGACGCCGCGCGATCCCTGCTGTCCGAGGGCGGTACGGAAGCGTTGACCTTCCCCGCACTCGCCGAGCGCACGGGCCTCGCGCGGTCCTCCGTGTACGAGTACTTCCGCTCCCGTGCCGCCGTCGTCGAGGAGCTGTGCGCCGTCGACTTCCCCGTCTGGGCGGCCGAGGTCGAGAACGCCATGCAGCGAGCCGAGACGCCGGAGGCGAAGATCGAGGCGTATGTGCGCCGCCAGCTCGACCTCGTCGGCGACCGCCGCCACCGCGCGGTCGTCGCGATCTCCGCGAGCGAGCTGGACGCCGGGGCCCGCGAGAAGATCAGGGCCGCGCACGGCGGGCTGATCGCCATGATCGTCGAAGCGCTCGGCGACCTGGGCCACACCCAGCCGAGGCTGGCCGCCATGCTCCTGCAGGGGTCGGTCGACGCCGCCGTACGCCGGATCGAACTGGGCGTCGCCGAGGAGCCGGGCGTCATCGCGGACACCGCCGTAGCTATGGTCCTGCGCGGTGTGAGCGGCTGACCCGTCCCCACCGCCTGAGGTTCGCCCCCGCCTGCGCCCCCACCTGCGCCTGCGGGCCCGGCTCCGCCACCCCGAACACCGGCAGCAACCGCGAAGGCCCTCTCCGCAGCAGCTCCGGCGGCAGCAGCGAGAGCGGGTCCAGATAGGCGTCCCCGCGTCGCAGCCCCCAGTGCAGGCAGCCCGCCGCGCAGTGGAACGGCCCCTCCTCCAGCACCCCGACCGGCTGGCCCGCGCGCACGCTCGCGCCCTCCTCGACCAGCGACCGCACCGGCTCGTACGTGGTGCGCAGCGGCGGCGAACCGCTCCCGGCCACGTCGACGGCGAGTACCCCGCGCCCCGCCACCCGCCCCGCGAACGACACCCGGCCGTCGGCGGCCGCCAGCACGCGGGTGCCCGGCCCCGCCGCGAGATCCACGCCGCGGTGGCCGGGCCCGTACGGACCGGCGGGCGGCTCCCATCCCCGTAACAGCGCGGGCCTTCCCGCCAGCGGCCAGCTCCGGGCTCCGCCACCCGGGTCCAGGCCGTCCGTGTCCACACCGGCGTCCGCGCCCGGGAGGGAGTCCGGGGCCACGGCCTGTACGACGGCCGTGCCCGGCCCGGTCACCCCCGTCGCCCCGGGCAGCCCGGCCGGAAGCAGCACGTGCGGCAGGAGCGCCAGGAGCAGGAGCGGCAGCAGGGGGCGGTGGGAGCGGAGGCGGCGTGGGCCGGGGCGGTGGAGCATGTCCGCCACGATGTCCCGGAGGCCGGGATTCCGGGGATCATGGACCGCTCCTGTGGACTACTCGCCGGTTGTGGACAACGCCGTCACCCGACCGTGGACATCGCCGTCACCCGGCACTCAGCCGGTCCCGTACACTTCTTACGGCGATCCGGGTCACCGGGTCGACTTCGCACGCCCCGCCACCCCCCTCTTCTCGGAGGTGGCCGCGCTCCTCGGTCCCTCGTGGCACGGCGCGTCGGGGCGTCAGGCGCGAGCGCAAACCTGCGGTCGCGATAACCGAGTACCTCAAGGAGTACGGCCATGGCCGTCGTCACGATGCGGGAGCTGCTGGAAAGCGGCGTCCACTTCGGTCACCAGACCCGTCGCTGGAACCCGAAGATGAAGCGCTTCATCTTCACCGAGCGCAACGGCATCTACATCATCGACCTGCTCCAGTCGCTGTCGTACATCGACCGCGCCTACGAGTTCGTCAAGGAGACCGTCGCCCACGGCGGCTCCATCATGTTCGTGGGTACCAAGAAGCAGGCCCAGGAGGCCATCGCCGAGCAGGCGACGCGCGTCGGCATGCCGTACGTCAACCAGCGTTGGCTCGGTGGCATGCTCACCAACTTCTCCACCGTCTACAAGCGCCTCCAGCGCCTGAAGGAGCTGGAGCTCATCGACTTCGAGGACGTGGCCGCCTCCGGCCTCACCAAGAAGGAGCTCCTGGTCCTCTCGCGCGAGAAGGCCAAGCTGGAGAAGACCCTCGGTGGTATCCGCGAGATGCAGAAGGTGCCCAGCGCCGTCTGGATCGTCGACACCAAGAAGGAGCACATCGCCGTCGGTGAGGCGCGCAAGCTCCACATCCCGGTCGTCGCGATCCTCGACACCAACTGCGACCCCGACGAGGTCGACTACAAGATCCCGGGCAACGACGACGCGATCCGCTCCGTCACCCTGCTCACCCGCGTGATCGCCGACGCCGTCGCCGAGGGCCTCATCGCCCGCTCCGGTGCCGCCACCGGTGACTCGAAGCCGGGCGAGAAGGCCGCCGGTGAGCCCCTCGCCGAGTGGGAGCGCGACCTGCTCGAGGGCGACAAGAAGGACGAGACCGCGGCTGCCGCCGAGGTCCAGTCCTCCGCCGAGACCGAGAAGGTCGCCGACGCCGAGAAGCCGGCCGAGGCCGTCGCCGAGGCCGAGGCTCCGGCCGCCGACGCGGACGCCGAGCAGGCCTGACACCCGTCACGGCTGCTGACGGCGGGGGCCGACGCCACAAGCGTCGCCCCCGCCGTTCACCCGTAGATCTTTCAGACTTCGAGAGAGACATACAGACTCATGGCGAACTACACCGCCGCTGACGTCAAGAAGCTCCGTGAGCTCACCGGCGCCGGCATGATGGACTGCAAGAAGGCGCTCGACGAGGCCGACGGCAACGTCGACAAGGCCGTCGAGGCGCTCCGTATCAAGGGCCAGAAGGGCGTCGCCAAGCGCGAGGGCCGTTCCGCCGAGAACGGCGCCGTCGTCTCCCTCGTCTCCGAGGACAAGACGTCCGGCGTTCTGCTGGAGCTGAAGTGCGAGACGGACTTCGTCGCCAAGGGTGACAAGTTCCAGGCCGTCGCCAACACGCTCGCCGCGCACGTCGCCGCGACCTCCCCGGCCGACATCGCCGCGCTCCTCGCCTCCGAGATCGAGCCCGGCAAGACTGTCCAGGCGTACGTCGACGAGGCCAACGCCAACCTCGGCGAGAAGATCGTCCTGGACCGCTTCGCGCAGTTCACCGGCGCGTACGTCTCCGTGTACATGCACCGCACCATGCCCGACCTGCCCCCGCAGATCGGTGTTCTGGTCGAGCTGGACAAGGCCGACGCCGAGCTGGCCAAGGGTATCGCGCAGCACATCGCCGCCTTCGCCCCGAAGTACCTGTCCCGCGAGGACGTTCCGGCCGAGGTCGTCGAGGCCGAGCGCCGCGTCGCCGAGGAGACCACCCGCGCCGAGGGCAAGCCCGAGGCCGCCCTCCCGAAGATCGTCGAGGGTCGGGTCAACGGCTTCTTCAAGGAGGCCACCCTCCTGGGCCAGCCGTACGCGCTGGACGCCAAGAAGTCCGTCCAGAAGGTCCTGGACGAGGCCGGTGTGACCCTGAAGCGCTTCTCGCGCATCAAGGTCGGCATCTGAGTCCGTCCGGGCGAACAGCACCGGACCCGATAGGGTCTGGTGCAGTCGACGGCCGCACCCACGCCGGACGACCGCAGATCTGACGAGGAGGCCATTGCCGCTGTAGGGACACCAGACCCACCGGCAATGGCCTTCTTCGTATGTGCACGAGGAGAATTTCCATGGACAAGGGCGCGGACGCCATTCAGGCCGACGACAAGCGCGACGACGACAAGGGTTCCGGGCGCTTCATGCTGAAGCTCTCCGGTGAGGCATTCGCCGGCGGCGGCGGTCTCGGCGTCGACCCCGACGTCGTGCACACCATCGCCCGCGAGATCGCCGCCGTCGTCCGCGACGGCGCCCAGATCGCGGTGGTCATCGGAGGAGGCAACTTCTTCCGTGGTGCCGAGCTCCAGCAGCGCGGCATGGACCGGGCCCGGTCCGACTACATGGGCATGCTCGGCACCGTCATGAACTGCCTGGCGCTCCAGGACTTCCTGGAGAAGGAGGGCATCGACTCGCGCGTCCAGACCGCCATCACCATGGGCCAGGTCGCCGAGCCGTACATCCCGCTCCGTGCCGTACGGCACCTGGAGAAGGGGCGCGTGGTGATCTTCGGCGCCGGTATGGGCATGCCGTACTTCTCCACCGACACCACCGCCGCGCAGCGCGCCCTGGAGATCGACGCCGAGGCGTTGCTCATGGGGAAGAACGGTGTGGACGGGGTCTACGACTCCGACCCGAAGACCAACCCCGGCGCGGTGAAGTTCGACGCACTGGAGTACGGCGAGGTGATCGCCCGCGACCTGAAGGTCGCCGACGCCACCGCCATCACGCTCTGCCGCGACAACAAGCTGCCGATCCTCGTCTTCGAGCTGACCGCCCTGGGCAATATCGCTCGCGCGGTCAAGGGTGAGAAGATCGGCACGCTCGTGAGCGACGAGAGCACCCGGGCCTGACGGCCCCCCAGGATGGACAACGGCCTGCCGGTCGGACACCGTGCAGGTGAGGACGCGACGCAGGACCCGCAGGGCACGGCGATGACGACGCCGGGCCCGCCCAAGAAACGCAGGAGCACGTGGTGATCGAAGAAATCCTCCTCGAGGCCGAGGAGAAGATGGAGAAGGCCGTTGTCGTCGCGAAAGAGGACTTCGCCGCGATCCGTACCGGCCGTGCGCACCCGGCGATGTTCAACAAGATCGTCGCCGACTACTACGGCGCACTGACCCCGATCAACCAACTGGCCTCGTTCTCGGTTCCCGAGCCGCGGATGGCCGTCGTGACGCCGTTCGACAAGACCGCCCTGCGCAACATCGAGCAGGCGATCCGCGACTCCGACCTCGGCGTCAACCCGAGCAACGACGGCAATATCATCCGGGTGACCTTCCCCGAGCTCACCCAGGACCGCCGCAAGGAGTACATCAAGGTCGCCAAGACCAAGGCCGAGGACTCCAAGATCTCGATCCGCTCCATCCGCCGCAAGGCTAAGGAGAACCTCGACAAGCTCGTCAAGGACAAGGAGTCCGGCGAGGACGAGGTGCGCCGCGCGGAGAAGGAGCTCGACGACACCACCGCGAAGTACGTCGCGCAGGTGGACGAGCTGCTCAAGCACAAGGAAGCCGAGCTGCTCGAAGTCTGATGAACGACTCTTCCTGGGGTGCCCCGCAAGGAGCCGGTTACTGGGGCACGCCCGAGATGAGGGCTGCCCCGGCGGGTCCTGCCCACGATGTGCACGGCGCCCAGCAGACTCGGCCCATGCCCATCGTGCCGGACGTTCCCGACGCAGGTAGAGACGCAGACAGAGAGCCGCAGAGCCGCGACGACCGGGACGGGGACGCCGCGCTCATCAGCGGCCCCCTGTTCCGTGACGAGATGCCGCAGGAGCCCATGTCCACCCCGCTGCCGTCCCCGCCGCAGAAGAAGCGCGCGGGGCGTGATCTGCGCGCCGCCATAGGGGTCGGCGTGGGTCTCGGCGCCGTCATCGGCGTCTCGCTGTTCATCGTGAAGGCCGTCTTCATCGGCGTCATAGTGATCGCCGTCGTGGTCGGCCTCTGGGAGCTCACCTCCCGCCTCCAGGAACGCAAGGCCATCAAGGCGCCCCTGATCCCGCTGGCCGTCGGCGGGGCCGCGATGGTCGTCGCCGGTTACGCCCGGGGCCCCGAGGGCGCCTGGGTCGCCATGGCCCTGACCGCCCTCGCGGTGCTGGTCTGGCGGATGACCGAGCCACCGGAGGGGTATCTCAAGGACGTCACCGCCGGGGTCTTCGCGGCGTTCTACGTCCCCTTCCTGGCCACCTTCGTCGCCCTGCTGCTGACGGCGGACGACGGGCCGTGGCGGGTGCTGACCTTCCTCGTCCTCACGGTGGTCAGCGACACCGGGGCGTACGCGGTCGGCTGGCGCTTCGGCAAGCACAAGCTCGCCCCGCGCATCAGCCCCGGCAAGACCCGCGAGGGCCTGCTCGGCGCGGTCGCCTTCGCCATGGTGGCCGGCGCGCTCTGCATGGAGTTCCTGATCGACGGCGGCGCCTGGTGGCAGGGTCTGCTGCTCGGCCTCGCGGTCGCCGCCAGCGCCACCCTGGGCGACCTGGGCGAGTCCATGATCAAGCGGGACCTCGGGATCAAGGACATGGGCACCCTGCTCCCCGGCCACGGCGGCATCATGGACCGGCTGGACTCGCTCCTGCCGACCGCACCGGTGGTGTGGCTGCTGCTGGTGCTGTTCGTGGGCTCCGGCTGACCTCCACGGCACCCCGGGACCCCGTCCCACCTGCACGTTCCACGGGTGAGGGTCCGTCGTCCACAGGGCGGCGGGCCCTCACTCGTATGTCTGCGACACTGGATGAACCATGCCTAAGCCCGGAGAACTCACTTTCGTCGCGCCCCGCGGAGCCAAGAAGCCGCCGCGGCACCTCGCCGACCTCACGCCCGCCGAGCGCAAGGAAGCGGTCGCCGCGACCGGCGAGAAGCCGTTCCGCGCCCAGCAGCTGTCGCAGCACTACTTCGCGCGGTACGCGCACGACCCGGCCGAGTGGACCAACATCCCGGCCGCGTCGCGGGAGAGGCTCGCCGAGGCGCTGTTCCCCGAGCTGATGTCCGTGATCCGGCACATCAGCTGCGACGACGACACCACCCGCAAGACCCTGTGGAAGCTGCACGACGGGACGCTCGTCGAGTCCGTCCTGATGCGCTATCCGGAGCGCGTCACGATGTGCATCTCCTCGCAGGCCGGCTGCGGAATGAACTGCCCGTTCTGCGCCACCGGGCAGGCCGGCCTCGACCGCAACCTGTCGACCGCAGAGATCGTGCACCAGATCGTCGACGGCATGCGCGCCCTGCGCGACGGCGAGGTGCCCGGCGGTCCCGCCCGACTGTCCAACATCGTCTTCATGGGCATGGGCGAGCCGCTCGCCAACTACAAGCGCGTCGTCGGTGCCATCCGCCGGCTCACCGACCCCGAGCCGGACGGCCTCGGTCTCTCGCAGCGCGGGATCACCGTCTCCACCGTGGGCCTCGTCCCGGCCATGCTCCGCTTCGCCGACGAGGGCTTCAAGTGCCGCCTCGCCGTCTCGCTGCACGCCCCGGACGACGAACTGCGCGACACCCTGGTCCCCGTCAACACCCGGTGGAAGGTCCGCGAGGTCCTGGACGCCGCATGGGAGTACGCGGAGAAGTCCGGCCGCCGGATCTCCATCGAGTACGCCCTGATCCGCGACATCAACGACCAGGCCTGGCGCGGCGACCTGCTCGGCCGGCTCCTCAAGGGCAAGCGGGTGCATGTCAACCTGATCCCGCTGAACCCCACGCCCGGCTCCAAGTGGACCGCCTCGCGCCCCGAGGACGAGAAGGCGTTCGTCGAGGCCATCGCGGCCCACGGCGTGCCCGTCACCGTCCGGGACACCCGCGGTCAGGAGATCGACGGGGCCTGCGGTCAGCTGGCGGCCTCCGAGCGCTAGGGAGTGTCCGGGGCGCTCGGCCCCCGGGCGCCGGCCACTCCCGGGTGGACGGCCCCTCGCGCGGGCTCTCCGGTCCGGCCGGAAACCGCCGGTGTAGCCTGGGCCGAAATCAACTTCATATTCCGACAGGGGAGCGCCACAGCGCTGAGAGTGCGGCACCAAGGACAGGTTGGCCGCAGACCCTCTGAACCTCGCCCGGGTCATTCCGGGTAGGAAGTTCGGACCTTACTCAAGCTGTTGCGCCCTGCCCGCTTCCGGTTCGCCGGACAGCGGGCGGGGCCGCGTCTCTTCCTGGTCACCTCCAGGAGGAATCACATGAACACCACCACGAAGTACGCGGCGACCGCGCTCGCGGCGGCGCTCGGCGTCACCGTGCTCGCCGGCTGCGGCAGCGACGACGGCTCGGCGGGCTCCGGGGCGTCCAAAGGCAGCGGTTCCAAGACCGTGACCCTGGTCAGCCACGACTCCTTCAACGTCTCGGACAAGGTGCTGAAGGCGTTCACGAAGGAGACCGGCTACACGGTCAGGACCCTCAAGAGCGGCGACGCCGGGGCCGCGCTCAACCAGGAGATCCTGACCAAGGGCTCCCCGCGCGGCGACGTCTTCTTCGGCGTCGACAACACCCTGCTCTCCCGCGCCCTCGACAACGGCCTGTTCACCGCGTACGAGGCCAAGGGGCTGGACCGCGTCGCGCCGGACACGCAGACCGACGAGAAGCACCGCGTCACGCCCGTCGACACCGGTGACATCTGCGTCAACTACGACAAGAAGTACTTCGCCGACAAGAAGCTCGCGCCGCCGAAGACCTTCGCGGACCTGCTGAAGCCCGCGTACAAGAACCTCCTCGTCACGGAGAACGCGGCCAGTTCCTCGCCCGGTCTCGGCTTCCTCCTCGGCACCATCGCGGCCGAGGGCGAGGACGGCTACGAGGCCTACTGGAAGAAGCTGAAGGCCAACGGCGTGAAGGTCGTCGACGGCTGGGAGCAGGCGTACAACGAGGAGTTCTCCGGCTCCGCCGGCGGCAGGAAGGCCAAGGCCGACCGGCCGCTCGTCGTCTCCTACGCCTCCAGCCCGCCCGTCGAGGTGCTCTACGCCGACCCGCAGCCGAAGGAGGCTCCCACCGGGGTCGCCACCGGCACCTGCTTCAGGCAGACCGAGTACGCCGGGCTGCTGACCGGGGCGAAGAACGAGGCGGGCGGCAAGGCGCTGCTCGACTTCCTGATCAGCAAGACGTTCCAGGAGGACATGCCGCTGAACATGTTCGTCAACCCGGTCGTGGAGGACGCCGAGTTGCCGGAGCTGTTCACGGAACACGGCGAGAAGGTCGACACGCCTCCCACCGTCACGCCCGAGAAGATCGCCGCCAACCGTGAGCAGTGGATCCAGTCGTGGCAGTCGCTGGTCCTGAAGTAGGCATCGAGAAGAAGGCCGCCCGGCCCGCCGGCGGCGGGTCCGGGCGGCGCGGAGCCGCGGTGCGGCTCGGCCTGATGGCCGTGCCCGTCGCGTTCTTCGCGCTGTTCTTCGCCTATCCCGTCACCGCCATCGTCGGCCGCGGGCTCAAGGCGGGGGGCGACTGGCAGTTCGGGCGGATCGGCGAGGTGCTGGGCCGTCCGGACATCCTCGACGTCCTCTGGTTCACCACCTGGCAGGCCCTCGCCTCGACCGCCCTCACCCTGCTGATCGCCCTGCCCGGGGCGTATGTCTTCGCCCGCTTCGACTTCCCGGGCAAACAGGTGCTGCGGGCCGTCGTCACGGTCCCGTTCGTGCTGCCCACCGTCGTCGTCGGCACCGCGTTCCTGGCGCTGCTCGGGCGCGGCGGGCTCCTCGACGAGCTGTGGGGCGTCCGCCTCGACACCACCGTGTGGGCGATCCTGCTGGCCCATGTCTTCTTCAACTACGCCGTCGTGGTCCGCACGGTGGGCGGGCTCTGGTCCCAGCTCGACCCGCGCCAGGAGGAGGCCGCCCGGGTGCTGGGGGCCGGGCGGTTCGCCGCGTTCCGCCGGGTGACGCTGCCTGCGCTCGCCCCCGCCGTGGCCGCCGCCGCCCTGATGGTCTTCCTCTTCACGTTCACCTCCTTCGGCGTCGTACAGATCCTCGGCGGACCGGCGTACTCCACCCTGGAGGTGGAGATCTACCGGCAGACCGCGCAACTGCTGGACCTGCCGACCGCCGCCGTGCTGACCCTCGTGCAGTTCGCCGCGGTCGGCGGAATCCTCGCCGTGCACGCCGCGACCGTACGCCGCCGGGAACGGGCGCTGAGGCTGGTCGACCCGGCCCAGACCTCCCGCCGGCCGCGCGGGGCCGGGCAGTGGGCGTTGCTCGGCGGCGTACTGCTCACGGCGCTGCTGCTGATCCTGCTGCCCCTGGGCGTCCTGGTGGAACGGTCCTTCGACGGCCCCGGAGGTTATGGCTTCGGCTACTACGAGGCCCTCCAGTCGGTCGGGGCGGGCGGCTCCTCCACCTTCCTGGTGCCGCCGCTGGAGGCCGTCGGCAACTCCCTGCGCTACGCGCTCGTCGCGACCCTCATCGCCCTTGTCATCGGCGGGCTCGCGGCAGCGGCCCTGACCCGGCGGGCCGGGCGACTGGTCCGGGGCTTCGACGCGCTGCTGATGCTGCCGCTCGGGGTGTCCGCCGTGACGGTCGGCTTCGGCTTCCTGATCACCCTGGACAAGCCGCCGCTCGACCTGCGGACCTCCTGGATCCTGGTCCCGCTGGCCCAGGCACTGGTCGGCGTCCCCTTTGTCGTACGGACCATGCTGCCCGTCCTGCGGGCCGTCGACGACCGGTTGCGGGAGGCCGCCGCCGTGCTCGGGGCATCCCCGCTGCGGGCGTGGCGGGAGGTCGATCTGCCGCTGGTGCGACGGGCGGTGCTGGTCGCGGCGGGCTTCGCCTTCGCCGTCTCCCTCGGGGAGTTCGGCGCGACGGTCTTCATCGCACGGCCCGACACGCCGACCCTGCCGGTGGCCGTGGCCCGGCTGCTGGGCCGGTCGGGGGAGCTCAACTACGGGCAGGCGATGGCCCTGAGCACGATTCTGATGCTGGTGTGCGCGGTGTCGCTGCTGCTGTTGGAGCGCATCCGCACCGACCGATCCGGGGAGTTCTGAACGACATGCTGAGCTTGCAGGCCGCCACCGTACGGTTCGGGAAGCGGGCCGCGCTCGACGCCGTGGACCTGGAGGTCGCCGACCACCGGATCGTCTGCGTCCTCGGGCCCAGCGGCAGCGGGAAGTCCACCCTGCTGCGGGCCGTCGCGGGGCTCCAGCCCATGGACGGCGGCCGGGTTCTCCTGGCCGGACAGGACCAGGCGGGCGTCCCGGTGCACCGGCGCGGGCTCGGCCTGATGTTCCAGGACCACCAGCTCTTCCCGCACCGGGACGTCGGCTCCAACATCGCCTTCGGGCTGCGGATGCACGGCACCGGGCGGGCCGAGGCCGAGCGCCGGGTCCGTGAACTCCTGGAGCTCGTCGGTCTGCCGGGCGCGGAACGCCGGGCGGTCGCCTCCCTCTCCGGCGGCGAACAGCAGCGGGTCGCCTTGGCCCGCGCGCTCGCCCCGCGCCCGAAACTCCTGATGCTCGACGAGCCCCTCGGTCAGCTCGACCGGAGCCTGCGCGAACGGCTCGTCGTGGAACTCCGCACCCTCTTCCAGGAGTTGGGGACGACCGTGCTGGCCGTCACACACGACCAGGGCGAGGCGTTCGCGCTTGCCGACCGGGTCGTCGTGATGCGGGACGGCCGGCTCGCGCAGGAGGGCGCCCCGCTGGACGTCTGGCAGCGCCCCGCCTCCGCGTTCGTCGCCCGGTTCCTCGGCTTCGACAACGTCACACCCGCCACGGTCACGGGACAGGCCGCCGCCACCGCCTGGGGCAAGGTCCCGGTGCCCGAGGGCTCCCCGCAGGGCGGGGCCGACCTGCTGGTCCGGCCCGCCGGAGTCCGGATCGGCGCTCCCGAGGACGGCCTGCGCTGCACGGTCGGCGTCCGCACCTTCCGGGGGAACCACGTGACCGTGCGGCTGCTGCCCGAGAACGCGCCGGTGCTGGAGGCCGAGTGCGCCCTGCGGGACACCCCGGACGAGGGCGCGGTCGTGGGCGTCCGCTTCGACGCGGCGGAGACGGTGGTGCTGGCGGGGGACCCGGTCGGCACCGGGGAGCCCGAGGCGCCCCGGCCGCCGCCAGGATCTTGAGTTCCCCGCCACCACCGGACCCCGTTCGTACGCCGGGACCACCGCCTGCCCCCGGTCCCGCCGCCTCGGGCGCGGCGCGTGCCGTACGCCGCGACAGCGCGCCCCTGCCCCGGCAAACTGGAGGTCCGGACCCCGTGTCCGTACGCCGTGCGGCACCGACAGCGACAAGGACCGTGACCATGACCGGTGGCACCCGCGAGGGCATCGACCTCACCCGCGTCCTCCACGCCCCGCAGCAGCGGGTCTTCGCGGCCTGGACGTCGCCGGAGGACTTCGCCGCCTGGTACGGGGGAGAGGCGGACGTCCCCCTGGACCGGGTGGCGATGGACGTACGGCCCGGGGGCTCGTGGAGCCTGGTCATCGTGATGCCGGGGGTCGAGATGCCCTTCCAGGGGGTCTACCGCGAGGTGAGCGAACCCGACGGGCTGGTCTTCACGCTGAAGGACGGCTCCGCCCCCGAGGACGCCGAGGGCGAGACGGTGACCGTCACCTTCAGCGACCTCGGGGGCGGCCGGACCGAACTGGCCTTCCAGCAGCGCGGAGGGAACCTCACCCCCGAGCAGTACGCGGCGGCCGAGGACGGCTGGGAGGCCTTCTTCGACGCGCTCGCGGAGCGCCTCGCCGCCCACCCCTGACGCGGGTCCGCTACGCCAGCGGAACCGCCGCGAGCTGCGCGATCACCCAGGTCAGCGGGGCGAACAGGGCCAGCAGCGCGCCCGCACGCAGCAGCGTCGCCCGGCGCAGCGTGGCCGCCGGGGCGCCCATCCTGAGCAACGCCTGCGCCGTATGGGCCCGGGCGTGCTTGGCCTCCAGCGCCGAGGTCAGCAGCGTCGCCGTCGTACAGCCGAGGACCAGCACCGCGCCGAGTGCGGTGAGCGGACCGTACGGGCGCTCGTCGCCCCCGTACAGCGCCGAAGCGGCGACCGCGGCGGACACCACGGCGCAGACGATGCCGAGCGGGCGGCCGATGCGCCGCGCCTCGTCCATCAGGACCCGGCCCGCCAGCAGCCGTACGGCCCCGGGGCGCACCGCCTGCAGCGCCCGGCCGCACAGATACGTCAGGCTCGGTCCGGCCATCGCCAGGCCGACCGCGGTCAGCGTCCACCCGATCAGCACCGCCACCGGGGTGGAGTCGTACCGTCCGGGCAGCGGAAACGCGTTCCCCGACGCACCCCGTGAGGCGATCGCCTCGACCGCGAGTCCGGCCGCCGTCAGCGCCACGCCCCAGGGGAGCCCCGCCGGGGCCGGTGCGGGCTCCGGCAGTTCCTCGGAGCCGAAGGTGTCCCGTGCCGGGTCGGGCCGCGACCGCAGCGCCAGCGCGCTCGCCGTCGACGCGGCCACCGGCACGAGCGCCAGCAGCATCAGGGCAGCGGCCGGCGGCAGCGGCGTGCCCGCGCCGAGGAACTCCGCCGCGCCCCCGTCGAACGGCATCCCGGTCAGATCGCCGCGCAGATGCAGGAAGAAGAGCAGCGCCACCATCGAGCCGAGCGTGGTCGAGACGGCTGTGGAGACCGCGGCCAGGGCGGACAGCCGGACCGGGCCGAGGCCCAGCGACGAGAGGCCCGGCCGCGGCCGGGTGCTCGGGTCGGTCCGGGCCACCGCCACGGCGAACTGCACGGTGGCGGCCAGCGGGACGAAGCACCACAGCAGCCGCAGCACCGAACCGGCGGACGCGGGGTGCGCGGCGGCGTACCCGAGGGCGCACAGGAGGAGGAATCCGACACCGGCCGACGCGGCGGCCACCAGCAGCCGCCGGACCAGGACGAGGGGATGGGAACCGCGGGCTAGACGGAGAGCGAGCACGCCGCGCGGCCCTCCGCTTCCGGTTTCGAAGGCAGGGTGACGGTGGCGACGCAGCGGCCGTCCAGCATCGGGACGGTCCGGTCGGCGAGCGCCGCGACCTCGGCGTCATGGGTGGCCAGCACGACGGTGATGCCGTGCGAGCGGGCCGCCGTGGTGAAGGTGCGCAGCACCTGGGCGCGGTCCGCGCGGTGCAGGGTCGCGGTCGGCTCGTCCGCGAAGATCACGGCCGGTGCGCCGCACAGGGCCCGGGCCACGGAGATCCGCTGGCGCTGCGCCTGGAGCAGGGCGTGCGGCCGCTTCCTGGCGAACGCGGCGATGTCCAGGCGCTCCAGCCACTCGGTGGCCGCTTTCCTGGCGGCCCGGTGGGAGACGCCGCGCAGCAGCAGGGGCAGCGCGGTGTTCTCCCAGACGGTCAGCTCCGGGACCAGCTCGGGATCGGAGGAGATCCAGCCGAAGCGTTCCCGGCGCAGCTGTTCGCGGGCCCGGGGGGCCATGGTGTGGACGGGGACGCTGTTGAACCAGACCTCGCCCTCCTGGGGCACGAGCCGGCCCGAGAGGCAGTGCAGCAGCGTCGTCTTCCCGCTGCCGCGCGGGCCGGTCACGGCGAGGATCTCCGCGTCCCGGACGCCGATGGAGACACCGCCGAGACCGGGCGATCCGTTGTGGGAGTGGTGCAGTGAACGCGCCCAGATCACGTCGTTGTCCGGCGGGGCCACCATGGCGTACACCTCGGTTCAGGTCAGATTTCCCGTCCCCCGTACGGGGGAACGAAGACGCGGCCGATCGGTCACTGGGCACCGTAGATAGTCGGACCGGTCCGGGAGCACGGCACGCGGCCCGGATACCCCCTTCTCACTCGAAGGGGCGTATCCGGGCCGCGTGGACCGATGAAATGACCGCTGGGCGGCTAGCGGCCGGGGGATCTGGCGGCGGTCAGAGCTTCGTCCACGCCTCCGTGAGGACGGTCCGCAGGATGCCCTCGATCTCGTCGAACGTGGACTGGTCGGAGATCAGCGGCGGGGCGAGCTGGATGACCGGGTCGCCTCGGTCGTCGGCCCGGCAGTAGAGGCCGTTCTCGAACAGCGCCTTGGAGAGGAAGCCGTACAGGACGCGCTCGGTCTCCTCGTCGGTGAACGTCTCCTTGGTCGCCTTGTCCTTCACCAGCTCGATGCCGTAGAAGTACCCGTTGCCGCGGACGTCGCCGACGATCGGCAGGTCGTGCAGCTTCTGGAGCGTGGTGAGGAAGGCGTTCTCGTTGTCGAGGACGTGCTGGGTGAGGTTCTCGCGCTCGAAGATGTCGAGGTTGGCGAGGCCCACGGCCGCGGAGACCGGGTGGCCGCCGAAGGTGTAGCCGTGCAGGAAGGTGTTGCCGCCCTCGTAGAACGGTTCCGCGATCCGGTCCGAGACGATGCAGGCGCCGATCGGGGAGTAGCCCGAGGTCATGCCCTTCGCGCAGGTGATCATGTCCGGCACGTAGCCGAACTTGTCGCAGGCGAAGATCGTGCCGAGCCGGCCGAAGGCGCAGATGACCTCGTCGGAGACGAGCAGCACGTCGTACTTGTCGCAGATCTCGCGGACCCGCTGGAAGTAGCCGGGCGGCGGCGGGAAGCAGCCGCCCGCGTTCTGCACGGGCTCCAGGAAGACGGCCGCGACGGTCTCGGGGCCCTCGAAGAGGATCTCCTGCTCGATCTGGTCGGCGGCCCAGCGGCCGAAGGCCTCCGGGTCGTCGCCGAAGAGCGGGGCGCGGTAGATGTTGGTGTTCGGAACCTTGTGCGCGCCGGGGACCAGCGGCTCGAAGGGGGCCTTCAGGGCCGGGAGGCCGGTGATGGACAGCGCGCCCTGCGGGGTGCCGTGGTAGGCGACGGCCCGCGAGATGACCTTGTACTTGGTCGGCTGGCCCTTGAGCTTGAAGTACTGCTTGGCCAGCTTCCAGGCGGTCTCGACGGCCTCGCCGCCACCGGTGGTGAAGAAGACCTTGTTGAGGTCGCCCGGGGCGTAGTCGGCGAGCCGCTCGGCCAGCTCGACGGCCTTCGGGTGGGCGTAGGACCACACCGGGAAGAAGGCGAGCTCCTGGCCCTGCTTGTACGCCGTCTCGGCGAGCTCGTGACGACCGTGACCGGCGTTGACCACGAACAGGCCGGAGAGGCCGTCCAGGTAGCGCTTGCCCTTGTCGTCGAAGATGTACGTTCCCTCGCCACGCACGATGGTGGGAACGGGCGCGTTCTCGTAGTCCGACATGCGGGTGAAGTGCATCCACAGGTGGTCGTACGCGGTTCGGCTGAGGTCCTTGCTCACGGCTATCGGGTTCCCCACATATAGGTCTGCTTCTTGAGCTTCAGATAAACGAAGCTCTCGGTGGAGCGCACGCCGGGAAGGGTCCGGATGCGTTTGTTGATCGTCTCCAGCAGGTGGTCGTCGTCCTCGCAGACGACCTCCACCATCAGGTCGAAGGAGCCCGCGGTCATGACCACGTACTCGCACTCGGCCATGGCCGACAGGGCTTCGGCCACCGGATCGAGGTCGCCCTCGACATTGATGCCGACCATCGCCTGGCGCCGGAATCCCACGGTGAGCGGGTCCGTGACGGCGACGATCTGCATCACGCCCTGGTCGAGCAGCTTCTGGACGCGCTGGCGCACAGCCGCTTCGGAGAGGCCCACGGCCTTGCCGATCGCGGCGTACGGACGCCGTCCGTCCTCCTGGAGCTGCTCGATGATTGCGAGGGAGACGGCATCGACCGCCGACGGTGATCCGTTCCCTGTCCTGGAGTCTGCGCTGCGACTGGCCACGCACCCACCATGCACCGCTCCTCGTCTGTCTCGCAACCCCAGATCGATGAAATTCGTTGAGTGAATGCTCAGGGGCGACTGAATCCGAAGTTGGGGGCGGTTGGGTATGTCGAAAGCGTCGCCCGAGCGATTAGGGTGGATGTCTCACCCATCGGACAGCCGACAGGAGGGGTGGTTGTGACCACCGAGGTGCGCCGTCTGCGCAACTACATCAACGGAGAGTTCCGGGACGCCGCGGACGGGCGGACCATCGATGTGGTCAGCCCGGTGACGGAAGAGGTCTACGCAACCTCGCCGCTCTCGGGCCAGGCCGATGTCGATGCCGCCATGGAGGCCGCAGCGGCGGCCTTCCCCGCCTGGCGCGACACCACGCCCGCCGAGCGCCAGAAGGCCCTGCTCAAGATCGCGGACGCCTTCGAGGAGCGGGCCGAGGACCTGATCGCCGCCGAGTCGGAGAACACCGGCAAGCCGCTCGGCCTCACCCGCAGCGAAGAGATCCCGCCGATGGTGGACCAGATCCGCTTCTTCGCGGGGGCCGCCCGGCTGCTGGAAGGCCGCTCGGCCGGCGAGTACATGGAGGGCCTGACCTCCATCGTCCGCCGCGAGCCGGTCGGCGTCTGCGCCCAGGTCGCGCCGTGGAACTACCCGATGATGATGGCCGTATGGAAGTTCGCCCCGGCGCTCGCCGCGGGCAACACGGTCGTCATCAAGCCGTCCGACACCACCCCGGCGTCGACGGTCCTCATGGCCGAGATCATCGGGCAGATCCTGCCCAAGGGCGTCTTCAACGTCCTGTGCGGCGACCGGGACACCGGCCGCGCCATGGTCGAGCACCCGATCCCGGCGATGGCCTCCATCACCGGTTCGGTACGGGCCGGGATGCAGGTCGCCGAGTCCGCCGCCAAGGACGTCAAGCGCGTCCACCTGGAGCTCGGCGGCAAGGCGCCCGTCGTGGTCTTCGAGGACGCCGACATCGCCAAGACGGTCTCGGGCGTCTCCGAGGCGGGCTTCTTCAACGCGGGCCAGGACTGTACGGCCGCCACCCGCGTCCTGGTCCACGAGTCGATCCACGACGAGTTCGTCACCGCGCTCGCCAAGGCCGCCGCCGACACGAAGACCGGGCAGCCGGACGACGAGGACGTGGCGTACGGCCCGCTCAACAACGCCAACCAGCTGGGCCAGGTCAGCGGCTTCATCGAGCGGCTCCCCGCCCACGCCAAGGTCGAGGCGGGCGGCCACCGGGTCGGCGACAAGGGCTACTTCTACGCCCCGACCGTCGTCTCCGGGCTGAAGCAGGACGACGAGATCATCCAGAACGAGGTCTTCGGCCCCGTCATCACCGTCCAGTCCTTCACCGACGAGGACCAGGCCGTCACGTACGCCAACGGTGTCGAGTACGCGCTCGCCTCCTCGGTCTGGACGCAGAACCACGCCCGCGCCATGCGCATGTCCAAGAACCTCGACTTCGGCTGCGTGTGGATCAACACCCACATCCCGCTGGTCGCCGAGATGCCGCACGGCGGGTTCAAGAAGTCCGGCTACGGCAAGGACCTCTCCGCGTACGGCTTCGAGGACTACACCCGCATCAAGCACGTCATGACGTCCATCGAGGACTGATCCACGGATCGTCGTCGCGGTCGTACGGCCCCGGGCTCCGGCCCGGGGCCGTACGCGCATCTGTACAAGGTGTGCGGGGCGCGCCCGCCCGGCTGGACGCTTGGTCCATTGTCCGCGCGCCCGCCGACCGGCATTCTGCGCGGGTGCGAGCGATCAGGAAGAACCCCATGTCCCGCCGGTCCCTGCTGCGCGCCCTCGGGGCGGGAGCGGCCGGCGCCTCCCTGGCCGGCTGCGGGGTGCCCGCGGCCTTCGTCGAGCCGGGGGAGCGTGCCGGACACGACAGTTCGGCCACCGACCACACCCTGCACTTCGCCAACTGGCCGCTCTACATCGACACCGACGACGAGGACGAGTCGAAGCGCCCCACCCTGGACGCCTTTTCGCGGCGGACCGGGATCTCCGTCACGTACACCGAGGAGATCAACGACAACGACGAGTTCTTCGGGAAGATCAGCCCCGCGCTGATGAACCGCCAGCAGACCGGCCGGGACCTGATCGTCATCAGCGACTGGATGGCCGCCCGCTTCGTCCGGCTCGGCTGGGTCCAGGAGATGGACCGGGCGAAGCAGCCCAACGTCGCCAAGTACCTCGACCCCCAACTGCGCACCCCCGCCTTCGACGAGGGGCGCCGCCACAGCGTCCCCTGGCAGTCCGGCATCACCGGCATCGCGTACAACCGCAAGAAGCTCGGCCGCGAGATCCGGTCGACGGGCGACCTGTGGGCGGACGACCTGCGCGGCCGGGTCACCCTGCTCTCCGGGCTCGACGAGTCGTTCGCGCTGCTGATGCAGGGCAACGGCGTCGACATCACCCGCTGGACGGCCGACGACTTCCACGAGATCTGCGAGCAGACGGAGCGGCGCGTCCGTTCGAAGCACATCCGCCGCTTCACCGGCAACGACTACATCAAGGACCTCGCCACCGGCGACGTACTCGCCTGCCAGGCCTACTCCGGCGACGTCATCCAGCTCCAGGCCGACAACCCGGGCATCGAGTTCGTCGTCCCCGAGGAGGGCGCAGAACTCTGGGCGGAGTCCCTGATGATCCCCAACCTCGCCCGCCACAAGCGCAACGCCGAACGTCTGGTGGACCACTACTACGAACCCGAGGTCGCCGCCGAACTCGCCGCCTGGGTCAACTACGTCTGCCCGGTCCCCGCCGCCCGCGACGTCCTCGCCTCCTCCAAGGACGAGGAGCGGGCCGCGCTCGCCGAGGACCCCCTGGTCTTCCCCGACGACGCGATGCGCGAACGGCTCGCCATCGCCCGCGACATCACCTCCGGGGAACGGATGGACTTCGCCAAGAAGTGGAACGGTATCGTCGGCCTGTGAAGTGCTGACAGGACGCCGTGAAGCGGGGAGACCCGGGCGGCGAGCCCGGCGTCCGTTCCGGCGAGGGCCTGGGGCTCAGGGCTTCCGGGCCACCGCACCGAACTGCGCGACCTCCGGCTCCCGCGGGTTCGTCCGCCAGCGGGAGCAGGAGACGATTCCCGGCGCCAGGATCTCCAGGCCGTCCAGGAACGAGGCGAACTCCTCGCGGCTGCGGGCGGTGATGGGCGGGGTGGCGTTCTCGTTCCAGAAGCGCATCGCCTCCTCGTTGCCCTCGCCGCCCAGTTCCAGCGTCGGGTGGGTCAGTACCAGGTGGCTGCCCGAGGGGACGGCCGCCATCAGCGTCCGCACGATGGAGCGGGCCTCGTCCGTGTCCAGCACGAAGTTCAGGATGCCGAGCATCATCACCGCGACCGGCCTGCCCAGGTCCAGGGTGGGTTCGGCGGCCCGCAGGATCTGCTCCGGGTGGTGCGCGTCCGCGTCGATGTACTCGGTCGCGCCCTCCAACGAACTGGTCAGCAGGGTGCGGGCGTGGGCCAGCACGATCGGGTCGTTGTCGACATAGACGATGCGGGCGTGCGGCGCGGTGTGCTGGGCGATCTCATGGGTGTTGTTCCCGGTCGGCAGCCCGGTGCCGATGTCGAGGAACTGGTCGACGCCCGCGTCGCCCGCCAGATGGCGCACCACCCGGCCGAGGAACGCCCGGTCCGCGCGGGCCACTTCACCGATGCTCGGGTACATTCCGGTGACCCGGTCGCCCACCGCCCGGTCCACCGGGTAGTTGTCCTTGCCGCCCAGCCAGTAGTTCCACACCCGCGCGTTGTGCGCGACGTCGGAACGTATCCGGGGGGTGGCTGTCTGCGGGCGGGGGTCCATGACGTCTGGCTCCTCGGTGACGGAGGGGGTCCGCGTGGGGCGGTGCGGCGGCGCGCGGTGCGGGCTCTCCATCATGCCGGACCGATCAAGAGCCGCCGCGCCCGGGCGAGTTGGCAAGCAGCCGGTGCAGGGTGTCGATCCGGTTGGTGGTGATCGAGTCGACGCCCCGGTCGATCAGCCGCCGCATCGTGCGCTTCGTGTCGGCCGTCCACGCGGAGACGAGCAGCCCGTCCCGGTGCGCCCGGTCCGTCAGCTCCCGGCTGATCAGACCGAAGCGGTAGTTCAGCCAGCGCGGCTTCACCGCGGCCAGCAGCTCCGGGCGCGGCGGGGCCAGCGTGGTCCAGGTCAGGGCGATCTCGGCGGACGGGTCGGCGGCGCGCACCCGCAGCATCGCGTCCGAGCTCGCGCAGTAGTACGCCCGCTCGCCCGCCCCGCACTCCCGGACCGTCCCCACGACCTTCTTCACCGAGGCGTCCGTGGAACCGGGCAGGTCCACCATCACCCGGTGCGCCCCGGCGGCGAGCAGCGCCTCGCGGAGCGTGGGCACCCCGCCGCCGGTCAGCTCCCTCAGCTCCGCGTGGTCGATCCGGTCCAGCCGCCGGTCGTGGCCCCACAGCCGCTCCAGCGTCGCGTCGTGCAGCAGGACCGGCACCCCGTCGCGGGTCACGCGTACGTCGATCTCGACCGCGTCCGCCCCCCGTTCGAGGGCCGAGCGGATCGAGGGCAGCGTGTTCTCACGGGCGAGGTACGGATCGCCGCGATGGGCCACGGCGGTGACGCGGGAGACGGTGTTGGCCATGAGGCCATTGTGACGACCGGGGTCAGCGGCCGGGTGCCCGGAGCCAGTTCGCCGTGTACGTGTCGATCTCCTCCGCCAGCATCCGCTTGCCCGCCGGGTCCAGGAACGAGGCCTGAACGGCGTTCTTCGCGAGGTCCGCGATACCGCGCTCGTCCAGCTCCAGCAGCCGGGCGGCCACCGCGTACTCGTTGTTGAGGTCCGTGCCGAACATCGGCGGGTCGTCGCTGTTGACCGTCACCACCACCCCGGCCTGCACCATCTCCCGGATCGGGTGGCGCTCGATGTCGGTGACCGCGCGGGTGGCGATGTTGGACGTCGGACAGACCTCCAGGGCGATCCGGTGCTCGGCCAGGTGCTCCAGCAGCTTCGGGTCCTGCACGGAGCTGGTGCCGTGCCCGATGCGCTCGGCGCGCAGCGCGGTCAGCGCGTCCCAGACCGTCTGCGGCCCGGTGGTCTCCCCGGCGTGCGGCACCGAGTGCAGGCCCTCGGCGATGGCCCGGTCGAAGTAGGGCTTGAACTGCGGGCGGTCCACCCCGATCTCCGGTCCGCCGAGGCCGAAGGAGACGAGCCCGTCGGGTCGCCGTTCCACCGCGAGCCGGGCGGTCTCCTCGGCCGCCTGGAGCCCGGCCTCGCCCGGGATGTCGAAGCACCAGCGCAGGACCACGCCCAGCTCGGCCTCGGCGGCCTTGCGCGCGTCCTCGATGGCCTCCATGAACCCGACCTCGGGGATGCCCCGGCGGGTCGAGCTGTACGGGGTCACGGTCAGCTCCGCGTACCGGATGTTCTGCCGGGCCATGTCCCGCGCCACCTCGAAGGTGAGCAGCCGGACGTCCTCCGGGGTGCGGACCAGGTCCACCACCGACAGGTAGACCTCGATGAAGTGCGCGAAGTCGGTGAAGGTGAAGTAGTCGGCCAGCGCCTCCGGATCCGTGGGGACCTTGGAGTCCGGGTGGCGGGCGGCCAGCTCCGCGACGATCCGGGGCGAGGCCGACCCGACGTGGTGGACATGGAGCTCGGCCTTGGGCAGCCCGGTGATGAAGGGGTGCGGATCGGTCATCGGAAATCTCCCGGTTCGGCGTGACATCGGCCGGGCGTACCGGCCGCACCGATCATCGCAGGCGGGGTCCGGGCCCGTCAGGCCTGGCCGTAGCATGACGGGACCACGATGGGGGAGGCCCATGTCAGACAACACAGAGCAGCCCGGGGGCGGGGCCGCGCCGCGCGATCCGTGGGCACCGCCGGACAGCACCAGGGTGGATCTGGGCAAGCAGGGCGCGCAGACGCCGCCGCCCGCCGGGCACACGCCGCCCGCCGTCCACGACCAGCCGACCGTGACGTCGATGCCGAGCGCCGGACCGGGGGACGGCACCGGCCCGATACCCCAGGCCGGAGGCTTCGGGCCGGCGCCCTTCGACGTACCGCCGCCGCCGGTCGGACCGAACGGCCCCGGCCACGCGGGCCCGCCGCCCGCCGCGCACTACGGCTACCCGGCCCCGCCCGCGCAGCCGTACGGCGGATACCCGGGCTACGGCGCCTACGGAGTCGGTCCGGCAGCCTGGGGCCCGGCGCCCAACAACGGTCTGGGCACGGCCGCGATGGTGATCGGCATCATCTCCGTGGTCGGCTTCTGCCTCTACGGCCTCAACATCATCCTCGGCATCCTCGCGCTGGTCTTCGGCATCATCGGCCTCGGCCGTGCCAAGCGCGGCGAGGCCACCAACCGGGGCATGGCGCTGGCCGGGGTCATCCTCGGCTCCGTCGGCATCGTCGTCGGCGCCGCGATCCTCGGCGTGATCATCTGGGCCGCCACGACCGCCGACAGCGACCGGAACCGGGACTACGACAGCGACTACGACGACCCGTTCGCCACGTCGCTGGTCGTCGAGGACCGCCGCTGAGGGGCCCCGGCGGATCATGACCGGCCGGGCAGGGACCGCTCCCTGCCCGGCCGGCCGTCGTAGAAGCGCGCAACCCCGTCTCAGCCCGGCGCGCCCGCCCGCAGCCTCTCCCGGGCCTCCATCAGCGCGAAGCCCAGCAGATTCAGCCCCCGCCACTCCTGGGGCCGCTCCGTCCGCTCGTCGTCCGCCGCGAGCCCGATGCCCCAGATCCGGTCCAGCGGGGACGCCTCCACCAGCACCCGGTCCCCGGTGGACAGCAGATAGCCCGCCAGCTCCGGGTCCTGCCCGAACTTGTGCACGCTGCCTGCCACCACCAGGGCGAACCGCTCCCGTATCCACACGTCCTCGTCGAAGCCGCGCACCAGCCGCCCCGCCTTCTTCGCCGCGGCCGGGCTCCTCGCCGTCACCGCCGCCGCCTCGGCCTCCGGATCGCCGAAGAGCCGCGCCTTGCCCGCCATCATCCAGTGCTCGGCGCTCGCATACGTCACCCCGTCCACCGTGAACGGCGACGGCCACCACTGGCTCAGACAACTCGGGCCCAGCCGTCCGTCCGGGCGCGGACGGTGCCCCCAGAACGCCAGATACTTCACCCGCTTGCCCCGCGCCACGTCCGACAGAAGCTCATCGATCGGTCCCATGGCATGTGAGTGTGGCATCCGCCACTGACACTCCGTACGGGGATTTCCGCACCGACACGACACATGGTCGACAGATTCCGTCGCGTAACCAAAAGGCAACAACGGAATCACTTGTTGGGCTTGAACCCCTCTGTCAGGATCGGCACTCAATTCACGAAGAAGCTACGCCGACCCCGCCCAGCGGGTACAGCGGCGGAGGAGAGCGTCATGAGCAACGGCTTCCAGGTTCAGGACCGCTTCGCGGAAGGTGCGCAGTACATCGGCGGCAAGCTGCTTCCCGGCACGTCCGGCCGCCACCACGACATCGTGAACCCCGCGACCGGCGAGAGCGTGCTCCGCTACGAGCTCGCGGGCACCGAGGACGTGGACGCGGCCGTCGCCGCCGCCCGCGCCGCCTTCCCCGGCTGGTCCGGCGCCACCCCCGGCGAGCGGTCCGACGCCCTGCACCGGTTCGCCGCCGTCCTCGCCGAGCAGGCCGACGACTTCGCGTACGCCGAATCCCTCCAGTGCGGCAAGCCGGTCAAGCTCTCCACCGAGTTCGACGTCCCCGGCACCGTCGACAACGCCGCCTTCTTCGCGGGCGCGGCCCGCCACCTGGAGGGCAAGGCCGCCGCCGAGTACGACGGCGACCACACCTCCTACGTACGCCGCGAGGCGATCGGCGTCGTCGGCTCCATCGCCCCCTGGAACTACCCGCTCCAGATGGCCGCCTGGAAGATCCTCCCGGCCGTCGCCGCGGGCAACACCATCGTCCTCAAGCCCGCCGAACTCACCCCGCTCACCTCGCTGATGTTCGCCCAGGCCGCCAGCGAGGCCGGTATCCCCGACGGTGTCATCAACATCGTCACCGGTGCGGGCAAGGACGCCGGCGAGCACCTCGTCGGCCACCCCGACGTCGTGATGACCTCCTTCACCGGCTCCACCGCCGTCGGCAAGCGCGTCGCCGAGATCGCCACCGCCACCGTCAAACGCCTCCACCTGGAGCTCGGCGGCAAGGCCCCCTTCGTGGTCTTCGACGACGCCGACCTGGAGGCCGCCGTCCACGGCGCGGTCGCCGGATCGCTCATCAACACCGGTCAGGACTGCACCGCCGCCACCCGCGCCTACGTCCAGCGCCCCCTCTACGACGCCTTCGTCCGGGACGTCGCCGCGCTCATGGAGACCGTCCGGCTCGGCGACCCCTTCGACGCGTCGACCGACCTCGGCCCCCTCATCAGCCACGCCCAGCGCGACCGCGTCGCGGCCTTCGTCGAGCGGGCCCGCGGCTACGCCCAGGTGGTCACCGGCGGCGAGGCCCCGGGCGGCGACCTCGCGGACGGCGCGTACTACCGGCCGACCCTGATCGCCGGCGCCGCCCAGGACAGCGAGGTCGTCCAGTCGGAGATCTTCGGCCCCGTCCTGGTCGTCCTCCCCTTCGACACCGACGACGAGGGCATCGCGCTCGCCAACGACACCCCGTACGGACTGGCCGCCTCCGCCTGGACCCGCGACCTGTACCGCGCGAACCGCGCCACCCGCGAGATCCAGGCGGGCTGTGTGTGGGTGAACGACCACATCCCGATCCTCTCCGAGATGCCGCACGGCGGATACAAGGCCAGCGGCTTCGGCAAGGACATGTCGGCGTACTCCTTCGAGGAGTACACGCAGGTCAAGCACGTCATGTACGACAACACCGCGGTCGCCCGCAAGGACTGGCACCGCACGATCTTCGGGGACCGATAGCAGCTGCCGCATCACGGGGCCCGACCACGACCGCGGGCCCCCGCGGCCTCCCACCCGAAAGGGCATACAGCGTATGGAGAGTTACGAGCCCGAGCGCCTCACGCCGGTCCAACTGGCGGCCATGAGGCGGTCCCTGACCAGCGGCAGGGGCGCCCTCACGCGCCGCTCCCTGCTCCGCGCCTCCGGCATGGGCGCCCTCGCGCTGGGCGGCATAGCCACCCTCGGCGCGTGCGGCATCCCGCCTGCCAAGCGCGCCGACGCCGGTACGGCATCCGACGACCACTCGGACAAGGAGAAGGAGGTCACCTTCTCCAACTGGACCGAGTACATGGACGTCAGCGAGGACGAGAAGAGCCGCCCCACCCTCCAGGCGTTCACCAAGCGCACCGGGATCAGGGTCAAGTACACCGAGGACATCAACGACAACGTCGAGTTCTTCGGGAAGATCAAACCGCAGCTCGCGGCCGGCCAGAACACCGGGCGCGACCTCATATGCGTCACCGACTGGCTCGCCGCCCGCATCATCCGGCTCGGCTGGGCGCAGAAGCTCGACCCCTCGAACCTTCCGCACGCCTTCGCCAACGTGTCCGCCCAGTTCCGTACCCCCGACTGGGACCCGGGCCGCGCCTACTCCTACCCCTGGACCGGTATCCCGACCGTCATCGCGTACAACGTGAAGGCGACCGGCGGTCGCAAGGTCGACTCCGTCACCCAGCTCCTCGACGACCCCAAGCTCAAGGGCCGCGTCTCCTTCCTCTCCGAGATGCGCGACACCGTCGGCATGACCCTGCTCGACCAGGGCAAGGACCCCGGGAAGTTCACCGACGCCGACTTCGACGGCGCGATCGGCCGGCTCCAGAAGGCCGTCGACAAGAAGCAGATCCGCCGCTTCACCGGCAACGACTACACCGCCGACCTCAGCAAGGGCGACCTGGCCGCCTGCGTCGGCTGGGCCGGTGACATCATCCAGCTCCAGGCCGACAACCCGGACATCAAGTTCGCGATCCCCGCCGCCGGTTACATCACCTCCAGCGACAACCTCCTGGTCCCCGCCCAGGCGCGGCACAAGACCAACGCCGAGAAGCTCATCGACTACTACTACGAGCCGCCGGTCGCCGCCCAGCTCGCCGCGTACATCAACTACGTCTGCCCGGTCGACGGCGTACGCGAGGAACTCGCCAAGATCGACGAGTCGATGGCCTCCAACACGCTGATCCTCCCCGACAAGGAGATGGCGGCGAAGTCCCGCTCCTTCCGCTCCCTGAGCACCGAGGAAGAGACGGCGTACGAAGAGAAGTTCGCCAAGCTCATCGGCGCCTGACCCGGCACCCACCGGCCCTGCCCTCTTTGAACTCCCCCCGAACACACTGGGACTGCGACCCATGACACAGCAGCAGACCGCGGGCGGCGATGTCCGCCTCGCCGGGATCAGCAAGACCTACGGCTCCTTCACCGCCGTGCACCCGCTCGACTTGACCGTTCCCGAGGGTTCCTTCTTCGCCCTGCTCGGCGCGTCCGGCTGCGGCAAGACCACCACCCTGCGGATGATCGCGGGCCTGGAGGAGGCCACCACCGGCACGGTCTTCCTCGGGGACAAGGACATCACCGACCTGCCCCCGTACAAGCGGCCCGTCAACACCGTCTTCCAGAGCTACGCGCTCTTCCCGCACCTCGACATCACCGAGAACGTCGCCTTCGGGCTGCGCCGGCGCGGCATCAAGTCGGTCAAGAAGCAGGTCGACGAGATGCTGGAGCTGGTCCAGCTCGGCGACTTCGCCCGCCGCAAGCCGCACCAGCTCTCCGGCGGCCAGCAGCAGCGCGTCGCCGTCGCGCGCGCCCTCATCAACCACCCGCAGGTCCTGCTGCTCGACGAACCCCTCGGCGCCCTCGACCTCAAGCTCCGCCGCCAGATGCAGCTGGAGCTCAAGCGGATCCAGACCGAGGTCGGCATCACCTTCGTGCACGTCACCCACGACCAGGAGGAGGCCATGACCATGGCCGACACCGTCGCGGTGATGAACGGCGGCCGCGTCGAGCAGCTCGGCGCCCCCGCCGACCTCTACGAGAACCCGCGCACCACCTTCGTCGCCAACTTCCTCGGCACTTCCAACCTCATCGGGGGCGAGACCGTCTCCACCGGCGAGAACCTGGTGGTGGCCGCGGGCGGCGGAAAGCTCACGCTGCCCCGCGAGCGATGTTCGGCCTCCTCCACCGCCGCCGGCGGCCGTCTCCTCCTCGGCATCCGGCCGGAGAAGATATCCCTGGCCCACGCCGACGACGCCGATGGCATCCCCGCCGGCCGCAACCGCGTCACCGGCCGTATCACCGACTCCAGCTTCATCGGCGTCTCCACCCAGTACGTGGTCGAGAGCCCGGCCGGAACGGCCCTCCAGGTGTACGAGCAGAACATCGAACGCGACACCCGCCTGGTCCCCGGCGCCGAGGTCGTCCTGCACTGGAACCCCGCCCACACCTTCGGACTCGACGCCGCCCAGGACATCGACGCGGGCGCGACGAGCGTGGAGGACGCGGAATGAGCGTCACCGAGGCGCCGCCCGCGCCGCCCGCCGAACCCCGGGAGCCGCAGGGCCCGGCGCTCCGCAAGCCCTCCACCCGCAAACGGCTCGTGCCGTACTGGCTGCTGCTTCCCGGCATCCTCTGGCTGCTCGTCTTCTTCGCCCTGCCGCTCGTCTACCAGGCCTCCACCTCCGTACAGACCGGCTCGCTGGAGCAGGGCTTCGAGGTCACCTGGCACTTCCAGACGTATGCGGACGCGCTGCGCGAGTACTACCCGCAGTTCATCCGGTCCCTGCTCTACGCGGGCACCGCCACGATCCTGTGCCTGCTGCTGGGCTACCCGCTCGCCTACCTCATCGCGTTCAAGGCGGGCCGCTGGCGCAACCTGGTGCTGGTGCTGGTCATCGCCCCGTTCTTCACCAGCTTCCTCATCCGTACGCTGGCGTGGAAGACGATCCTCGCCGACGGCGGCGCGGTCGTGGACGTGCTCAGCACCCTGCACGTCCTGGACGTCACCAGCTGGCTCGGCTGGACCGAGTCCAACCGGGTCCTGGCCACCCCGATGGCCGTCGTCTGCGGTCTGACGTACAACTTCCTGCCGTTCATGATCCTGCCGCTCTACACCTCGCTGGAGCGGATCGACGGCCGGCTGCACGAGGCGGCGGGCGACCTCTACGCCACCCCCGCCACCACCTTCCGCAAGGTGACGTTCCCGCTCTCCATGCCGGGCGTGGTCTCCGGCACCCTGCTGACCTTCATCCCGGCCAGCGGCGACTACGTCAACGCCGAGCTGCTGGGCTCCACCGACACCAAGATGGTCGGCAGCGTCATCCAGAGCCAGTTCCTGCGGGTCCTGGACTATCCGACGGCCGCCGCGCTCTCGTTCATCCTCATGGCGATCGTCCTGCTGGCGGTCACCTTCTACATCCGCCGCTCCGGGACGGAGGACCTGGTCTGATGCCCGTACTGCGCTGGATACGCCGGAACCTGGTCGTCATCGCGGGTCTGCTGACCCTCGCGTACATGATCCTGCCGAACATCGTCGTCATGGTGTTCTCGTTCAACAGGCCCAAGGGGCGCTTCAACTACGCCTGGCAGCAGTTCTCGCTGGACGCCTGGAAGGACCCCTGCGGCGTCGCCGACCTGTGCGGCTCGCTCTCCCTCTCGCTCCAGATCGCCTTCTGGGCGACGCTCGGGGCGACCGCGCTCGGCACGATGATCGCCTTCGCCCTGGTCCGCTACCGCTTCCGGGCGCGCGGCGCGATCAACTCGCTGATCTTCCTGCCGATGGCGATGCCCGAGGTCGTCATGGCCGCTTCCCTGCTCACCCTCTTCCTGAACATGGGCGCCGAGCTCGGCTTCTGGACCGTGCTGATCGCGCACATCATGTTCTGCCTCAGCTTCGTGGTGACCGCCGTCAAGGCGCGCGTCATGTCGATGGACCCGAGACTGGAGGAAGCCGCCCGCGACCTCTACGCGGGCCCCGTGCAGACCTTCGTACGGGTGACCCTTCCCATCGCCGCCCCCGGCATCGCGGCGGGAGCGCTGCTCGCCTTCGCCCTCTCGTTCGACGATTTCATCATTACGAATTTCAACGCGGGATCCACCGTCACGTTCCCCATGTTCGTCTGGGGATCGGCCCAGCGCGGCACGCCCGTGCAGATCAATGTCATCGGCACCGCCATGTTCGCCATTGCGGTACTGATGGTTCTTGTCGGCCAGCTCATCGCGAGCCGCCGCAAGAGCAATGCTCGAAACTGAAATTCCTGAAGGAGTTGGAAACCATGGCCCCAGCTGCCATGCGTACTGCTGCACAATCCCTCTCCGGCGCCAAGCCGGTCTCCTACTGGCTCGACGACCCGGCCAGACCCGACGCGCTGGACGCCCTCACCGGCGACGAGCACACCGACCTCCTGGTCGTCGGCGGCGGCTACAGCGGGCTGTGGACCGCGCTCATCGCCAAGGAGCGCGATCCGGAGCGGGACGTCGTCCTCATCGAGGGGCACGAGGTGGGCTGGGCCGCCTCGGGCCGCAACGGCGGCTTCTGCGCCGCCTCACTCACCCACGGGCTGGCCAACGGCGTGGAGCGCTGGCCCGAGGAGATCGTGCGGCTGGAGGAGCTGGGGGAGCGGAACCTCGACGCCATCGAGGCCGCCGTCGACCGCTACGGTATCGACTGCGAGTTCGAGCGGACCGGCGAGATCGATGTCGCCACCGAGCCCCACCAGCTCGAAGAGCTGCGGGAATGGCACGAAGAGATCGTGAAGCTCGGCATCACGGGCGTGGATTTCCTGGACCGTGACGCCCTGCGCGCCGAGGTCGACTCGCCGACCTTCCTCGGCGGCCTCTGGGACCGGCGCGGCGTCGCGATGCTGCACCCGGCGAAGCTCGCCTGGGGCCTCAAGCGGGCCTGCCGGGAACTGGGCGTACGGATCTACGAGCACACCCGCGGCCTCGACCTCGTCCGCTCCGGTACGGGGGTGGCGGTCCGCACTCCGTACGGCAGGGTCTTCGCCCGCCGGGTCGCGCTCGGGACCAACATCTTCCCCTCGCTCGTCAAGCGGGTCCGGCCGTACACCGTGCCGGTCTACGACTACGCGCTGATGACCGAACCGCTCACCACCGAACAGCTGGAATCCATCGGCTGGAAAGGCCGCCAGGGGCTCGGCGACAGTGCCAACCAGTTCCACTACTTCAGGATTTCCGCGGACAACCGGATTCTCTGGGGCGGATACGACGCGATCTATCCTTACGGGGGTCGGCTCAGCGCCGATCTCGACCAGCGGCCGGAGACGTTCCTGAAACTGGCGGAGCAGTTCTTCACCTGCTTCCCGCAGCTTTCCGGGCTGAATTTCTCGCACGCCTGGGGCGGCGCGATCGACACCTGTTCCCGCTTCACGGCATTCTTCGGAACGGCCCATCGGGGGCGGGTCGCCTACGCCGCCGGATTCACCGGTCTCGGCGTCGGGTCGACCCGGTTCGGGGCCGATGTGATGCTCGATCTGCTCTCCGGCGAGGAGACCGAACGGACCCGGCTGGAGATGGTCCGCTCCAAGCCGATGCCCTTCCCGCCGGAGCCCTTCGCCTGGGCCGGGATCGAGATCACCAAGCGGTCCCTGGCGCGCGCCGACAGCAACGGCGGCCACCGCAATCTGTGGCTGAAGGCCATGGACAAGCTGGGCCTCGGCTTCGACAGTTGACACCCTGTCCGACAGTGTGACTCACGTCACGGCATTCACGGCCCCAACCCGCGTCATAGCCGGGGTCGAGCGCTCTCTCGCCCGTGTACCCGCCGGCAGAACCCTGCCGGTGTTCACGGCAACGGGAGGCTGGTCATGACGGGACCGGAGACGAAAGCCGCGATCGAGTGGCTCACATCGGTGGCACCGGATCCCAGCGCCTGCCGGTGGGAATGGGAGCGCAACCCGCAGGGGATCGCGCTCCTTCCCGCCGGCAGGCGCTGGGATGTGCTGATCCTCCCCGGTGAGCTGGGCTATCCGACGCTCGACGTCCTCACTCGCCTCATCGACCGCCCGGGCCCCGTCCTCGCCGACTTCGGGGAGTCCCGCATGGGGTTCTTCGTCCCGCCGGGCACCGTCTCCCGCTGGATCGGCACCGGGATCAGGGGGTGCGGTCAGGGCACCTGGATCGTCGTCCCGTATCCGGGGCGCGCCACCGGGGGAGTGCGCTGGCTCATCCCGCCGGACGGTTCGGGGACCCTCACCGACGCCGCGCTCCTCGAACTCGCGATGCACGAAGCGGCGGGTGCGGCCGCCGGGAAGGCCCGCGACGCCCGGGACAGCCGTGAAGGGCGCCCGGAGGGCTGAGCGGCCGCCAGAGGTCTTGACAACCTCATTGGTCTGGACCATGTTGTGCGCACGCCACACCCCGAATTCCCCCCTGCGCGGAGGCTGTTGTGGAACGCACCGGACCCATCGTCAGACTTTCCAGACTTCTGGCCGCCTGCTCGGCCGGCCTGCTCGCCGCCGGAGCCCTGGTCGCCACGGCTCCGGCGGCGGGTGCCGCCGACGTGGACCTGGTGCGCAACGGCGGCTTCGAGGCGGGCCTGGACGGCTGGAACTGCGCGAACTCCAGCGGGGCGGCCGTCACCGCACCCAAGCGCACCGGCGCCTCCGCGCTGAAGGCGACCCCGGCCGGCAGCGACCACGCCAAGTGCTCCCAGACCATCACGGTCAAGCCCAACTCCTCGTACACGCTGAGCGCCTGGGTGCAGGGCAGTTACGTCTACCTCGGCGCGTCCGGCACCGGCACCACCGACGTCTCCACCTGGACCCAGTCCCCCGGCGCGTGGAAGCAGCTCACCACCACCTTCAGGACCGGCCCCTCCACCACCTCGGTGAGCGTCTACACCCACGGCTGGTACGGCACCCCCGCCTACTACGCCGACGACCTCAGCCTCGTCGGCCCCGGCGGCGAACCGGTCGTCATCCCGGCCGTCCCCGCGGGCCTGCGGGCCACCGCGCTCACCTCCTCCTCCGTGGCGCTCTCCTGGAACGCCGTGTCCGGCGCGAGCGGCTACAACGTCTACCGCGGCGGTACGAAGGTGACCACGGCCACCGGCCCTTCCGCCACCGTGACGGGCCTGACGCCCTCGACCGCGTACAGCTTCCAGGTCACCGCCACCAACGCGGCCGGGGAATCCGCGAAGTCCGCCGCCGTCACCGCGACCACCACCGAGGGCGGCGGAGGCGGCGACACCGGGCTCCCCGCCCGCGCACTCGTCGGCTATCTGCACTCCAGCTTCGCCAACGGCTCCGGCTACACACGGATGGCGGACGTCCCCGACTCCTGGGACGTGATCAACCTCGCCTTCGGCGAGCCCACCTCCGTCACCTCCGGCGACATCCGCTTCTCGCTCTGCCCGGTCGCCGAGTGCCCGAACGTCGAGTCCGAGGCGGAGTTCAAGGCCGCGATCAAGGCCAAGCAGGCCGCGGGCAAGAAGGTGCTGATCTCGATCGGCGGCCAGAACGGACAGGTGCAGCTCGCCTCCACCGCCGCCCGGGACGCCTTCGTCACCTCGGTCTCGAAGATCATCGACACCTACGGTCTCGACGGCCTCGACATCGACTTCGAAGGCCACTCGCTCTCCCTCAACACGGGAGACACCGACTTCCGCCACCCGACCTCACCGGTGATCGTGAACCTGATCTCCGCGGTGAAGTCCCTCAAGGCGAAGTACGGCTCCGACTTCGTCCTCACGATGGCGCCCGAGACCTTCTTCGTGCAGCTCGGCTACCAGTTCTACGGCTCGGGCCCCTGGGGCGGCCAGGACCCGCGGGCCGGCGCCTATCTGCCGGTCATCCACGCGCTGCGCGACGACCTGACCCTGCTGCACGTCCAGGACTACAACTCGGGTCCGATCATGGGGCTCGACAACCAGTACCACACCATGGGCGGCGCGGACTTCCACATCGCGATGACCGACATGCTGCTCGCGGGCTTCCCGGTGGCGGGCGACACCACCAAGGTCTTCCCCGGCCTGCGCCCCGACCAGGTCGCCATCGGGCTCCCGGCCTCCACCCAGGCGGGCAACGGCCACACCACCCCGGCCGAGGTCGACAAGGCGCTCAACTGCCTGATCAAGAAGACCGACTGCGGCTCCTACCAGACCCGCGGAACCTGGTCCGGCCTACGCGGCCTGATGACCTGGTCGATCAACTGGGACCGCTTCAACAACTGGGAGTTCAGCCGGAACTTCGACGCCTACTTCGGCAACTGACCCACCACAGGGGCGCCAGCACCAACGGCCCCAGGCACCAACTGGCCAGCACGTCCAGCGGCCAGTGGTAGCCGTGCAGCACCAGACCGATGCCCGTCGCCGTGGTCAGCAGGATCGCGGCGACGGGCATCATCCACGCCCGGGGCCAGGAAGCCTCCCGCAGCCACGCCGGTCGCGGCAGCGCCAGCAGCACCAGGGCCGTGGCCCCGTACGCCACGGCTGCCGTCGCCGTATGACCGGACGGGTAGTAGTTGACGGCCTCCGTCAGGGGCCCCTGACGGGCGGTGGCCACCTTCAGCGGGATCACCAGCGCGGGCACCGCCGCCATGGTGAGGGCCGCGTACACCGCGAGCCGCAGGGCCCGGTGCCACAGGGCGTACGCGATCGCGCAGGTCAGCACCGGGAGCGCCACGGGCATCCCGCCGAGGTCGGAGAAGACCTGGGTCAGCCCGGCCGGACCGCGCTCGAACAGCTTCGCGCCCACCCGTTCGTCCAGCCGCAGCACCGGACCCTCGACGGCGACCTGCCAGGTGACCAGGGCGAAGAGGACCGCGAGCAGACCGAGGGCACCGGAGACGAGGGGGGCCGGCCACCCGGGAACAGGGGGGGTTGTTCCGGGATGGCCGGCGAGATCGGTTCGCCGCGCGCCCCGGGGGGTGTGGGGCGGGCGGCCGTCCGATCGGTGAGGAGTCCCGGAGCCATCGGCTCCGGCATGCGCGAACGCACGCTCCGGACAGTGCTGGGGAAGCCCCGGCCCGGAGTCGGCCGCGGTTTCCCGCGGCCGAGGTGTTTCTCTCATCTGCAGAAACCGTACGGCAGCGGAGGGGCGGCCGACAGTAGCCACCGACTCCCGCCATCGCCCCCGCACACGTTCTTCACAGGCCCTCACCCGGATGCCGGACGGAAGCGGCGACGGGCCGCCGCCGCTCGTTCCCGGGTTCGAGGCATCAGAGCGTGCCGAACGCCCGCTCGATGATGTCGAGGCCCTCGTTCAGCAGGTCCTCGCCGATCACCAGCGGCGGCAGGAAGCGCAGGACGTTGCCGTACGTGCCACAGGTCAGCACGAGCAGACCCTCGGCGTGGCAGGCCTTCGCGAGCGCGCCCGCCGCCTCCGGGTGCGGGTCCTTCGTGCCGGACTTCACCAGCTCGATCGCGATCATCGCGCCACGGCCGCGGATGTCACCGATGATGTCGCCGTTCGGGAGCTTCGCCCGCATCTCGGCGAGGCGGCCCTTCATGACCTCCTCGATCCGCTTGGCCTTCCCGTTCAGGTCCAGCTCACGCATCGTCTCGATCGCCCCCAGCGCACCGGCGCACGCGACCGGGTTTCCGCCGTACGTCCCGCCCAGGCCGCCCGCGTGCGCGGCGTCCATGATCTCGGCGCGACCGGTCACGGCGGAGAGCGGCAGGCCGCCCGCGATGCCCTTGGCGGTGGTGATCAGGTCCGGGACGACGCCCTCGTCCTCGCAGGCGAACCACTGCCCGGTACGGCAGAAGCCGGACTGGATCTCGTCCGCGACGAACACGATGCCGTTGTCCTTGGCGAACTGCGCGATCGCCGGGAGGAAGCCCTTGGCCGGTTCGATGAAGCCGCCCTCGCCGAGCACCGGCTCGATGATGATCGCGGCGACGTTGTCGGCGCCGATCTGCTTGGTGATCGCGTCGATGGCCTGCGCGGACGCCTCGGCCCCGGCGTTCTCGGCACCGGTCGGCCAGCGGTAGCCGTAGGCGACCGGGACGCGGTAGACCTCGGGCGCGAAGGGGCCGAAGCCCTGCTTGTACGGCATGTTCTTCGCCGTCATGCCCATGGTGAGGTTGGTGCGGCCGTGGTAGCCGTGGTCGAAGACGACGACGGCGGTGCGCTTGGTGTAGGCGCGGGCGATCTTCACCGCGTTCTCGACGGCCTCGGCGCCCGAGTTGAACAGCGCGGACTTCTTCGCGTGGTCGCCCGGGGTCAGCTCGGCGAGCTGCTCACAGACCTCGACGTACCCCTCGTACGGCGTGACCATGAAACAGGTGTGGGTGAAGTCCGCGAGCTGCGCGGAGGCCCGCCGCACGACGGCCTCCGCGGAGGCGCCCACGGAGGTCACGGCGATCCCGGACCCGAAGTCGATCAGCCGGTTGCCGTCCACGTCCTCGATGATCCCGCCGCCGGCCCGGGAGATGAACACCGGCAGGGTGGAGCCCACACCTGCGGCGACGGCCGCGATACGACGAGCCTGCAGCTCGACGGAGTTCGGGCCGGGGATGGCAGTGACGACGCGGCGCTCCTGCGGGATTGCGGTCATGCGGGGCTCCTGGGGGTGTTCGGGACGCTCTTCTTTTCTGCAGGCTAGGGGTGGGGGAGGGGTGCGGGCATGCTCCGATCGGGAGTGGTGGGGGGTGTGTCCTTGTCCTTGGCGGACAGGTGGGGGGGCGGGTGGGGGCCTGCTCGCCATGTCGGCGCGGGCCGGGTCCACGGTGGGCAGGGCGGTCACTATCCGGGCGCGTTGCTGAACTCACCGTGTGTGCGCACTAGATTGACCGGGGCAGCGGACGGACCGGCAGGTCAAGGGGGCAGTGGTTCATGGACGACGACGGCACGCGGGGTGTACGGGGACCGAGCGCGGACAGGGCCCCCGAACCGGCCGTTCCGCCACCGCCCGCGCATCCGCCGCGGGTACCGCACCCCGCCACCGGCACGCATCCGGGCGACCGGCATCCGGGCGACCGGAACCAGGCCGGCCAGAATCCGGGCGACCGCCACCCGGGCACGCCGACGGAGCGGTGGCGCGCGGGGTCCGCTTCGGCCCCGCCGTGGGAAAGCCGCCCGGCCGGTCCCGCCCCGGCGGCCCCGTCCGTCGAGCGACCGGCCCCCGGGACCCCGGTCGACGCCTGGCTGCGCACTCCCCGCCCGCAACAGGAACCGGGCGTCTGGCGGTACGGGTACACCCCGCCCCCGCCCGAGGAGTCCGAGCGCGTCTCCGACCGGTCGCTGCTGGTCGGCGCCCTGATCTCGCTGCTCTCCGCGCTGCTGCTGTGGTCGCTGTGGCGCAACGGCTACCTCCCCTACCGCCTCGTCCCGCTGAAGCTCTTCACGCCGGGGGAGTGGTGGAACCCGGGCACCTCCGGCGGCCCACGCACCATCGAGGGCAGCGACGCGCTCACGGTGTACGAGGCGATCCTCTTCGGCCTGCTGGCCTACGGCTGCGGCCGGATCGGCAACTTCTCCGAGCTCTTCCGCCGCCATGTCGCGGAGCGCGGGCAGCCCTTCCTCGCGCTCGCGGCGGCCGCCGCGGCGGGCCTGACCCAGCTGCTCGTCTGGAAGGAGGCGCTCCCGGTCGTCCGCCCGGTCCTGGTCCTCGTCGCCTCCGTCGCGGGCGGCGAGATCTACCAGAGCCAGACCGTCGTCAACGTGATCTACGGGCTGATCGCCGCCGCCGTCCTCTGGCCCTTCGCCCGGCTCGGCCGCTGGCGTGAACTGATCGCCGCCCGCCGGGGAAGCGGCGTCCCTGCGCCGGACGCCGACGCGGCCCCTGCCACCACGACCTCCGCCGACCAGTGGCCCGAACTGCGCGCCGCGGGCTGGACCGACGCCGCGGACACGCTCACCGCCGAGGTCCGCACCGGCCGCATGAACGACGTGGACGTGGCCCGGCTGCGCCACGCCTGGCGGCTCGCCACCCGGCGGCCCGACCGGCTCGGACCGCTCGCCGAGTCCGTCCTGCGGACCGGCGGGGCCGCCGCCCTGCACCCCTCCGGCCACCGCGACCTCCCCCGGCGCACCGCCCGCCACGACGTGCTCACCGGTCAGGTCAGGATCGGCCGGTGCGCCGACGACCCGCACAACCCCTACATCCGCCGGGGCACGGGCCTCGCCCTGGACCCCGCGCTGCTCGGCACCTCCCTGCTCGCCGTCGGACCGCCCGGCGCCGGGAAGTCCGCCCGGCTGATCCGGCCGGTCGTCGAAGCGCTCGCCCTGCGCGCCTTGGCCGGACAGGCGGCGGTCCTCGCCGTCGGCGGGGCGGGTGAGCCGCTCGGCCCGGACGACGCCTTCGACGTCGTCGTCCGTGTGGGCCACCCCGGCTCCGCCCACGACATCGACCTGTACGGCGGCACCACCGACCCCGACGAGGCGGCAGCCGTCCTCGCCGAAGGGCTCGTCGGCGATGTGGGCAGCCTCGACAGCCGCCGCGCCGCCACCGTCCTCGCCCAGCTGCTCGGCCCGTACCACGCCGCCCACGGCTACTTCCCCTCCGTGCCCGAACTGCGGGAACTCCTCGACGGCACACCGGCCGCGTTCGCCGGGCTCCGCGCCTGCCTCGAAGCCGCGGGTCACCACGCGATGCTCCGCGAGCTGGACGCGCGGTCCCGGCAGGCGGGCGGCCCCGGCGACCCGGCGCCCGCCCTCGCCGACCGGGTGGCCCTGCTCGACCGGCCCACGTTCGCCGGGTTCTTCGCCACCGGCCCGGACGCCCGCCCCTTCGAGCTGCGGGCGCTCGGCCAGCACCCGCTGCGGGTCCGCGTCGACCTGCCGGAGCGCGGCCACGCGGAGGCGTCCCGGCTGCTGACCCGGCTGCTCCTCGCCCAGTTCACCGCGATCACCGCCGCCCGCACCGACACCTCGCTCTTCGTCTGCCTCGTCCTGGACGACGCCACCCACGCGGTCACCGCCGAGACCGTCCGCGGCATCCGCCGACTGCGCTCGGTCAACGCCGGGGCGGTGCTCGCCCTGCGTACCGTCGACGACGTCCCCGAGGCCCTGCACACCCCGCTGCTCGGGGCGGTCGGCTGCACGGCGGCCTTCTCCGGCATCACCACCTGGGACGGCAAACGCTTCGCCGAGGCCTGGGGCAAGGAATGGGTGGAGACCCGCGAGGTCGCCCAGCACACCGTCTTCGCCGACCAGCCGTTCACCCGCGCCCTGCACGCCTTGCGCAAGCTCGTCACCGGCAAGGCCGTGACCACGGACGCGGTGACCGTACGGCAGGTCGAGCGGGAGCGCTGGTCGGCCTCGGAGCTGGCGTACGCGGTCCCGGCCGGGCATGCGGTCATCCGGTTGGCCAACGTCGAGGGCGAACACGCACCCCCTCTCCTGGTTCACCTCGACGGCTGAGAGCACCGCAACGGCTACCCGGAAGTAACCCGACGGTCGACGGAGAGCGGTTACCGGCACCCTGCCAGCCTGGCAGAATCGGAGGGAGCCGTTCATACGGGACGGCGAAATGCGGGGCCACCGTCGCGGCCGGGGGACCGGTCGTCCGTACGGGGGCGCCCGCGACCACATCCCCGACCCCGAGGGTTCCCGGTCCATGCCCCCCACGCTCGCCTCGCTCGTCCAGAACTCGGCGCTCAAGCTCACCGTGCGGGCGGGCGCGGACCGGCTCGACACCCCCGTGCGCTGGGCCCACGCCAGCGAGCTCGCCGACCCCGTCCCGTACATGGACGGCGGCGAACTCCTCCTCGTGACCGCCACCAACCTCGACGCGGAGAACGCCGACTCCATGCGGCGGTACGTGCGACGGCTGGCCGGGGCCGGAGTCGCCGGGGTCGGCTTCGCGGTCGGGGTCACCTACGAAGACGTCCCGCAAGCACTCGTCGAAGCCGCCGAGGAAGCGGGCCTGCCGCTCCTCGAAGTGCCCCGCCGCACCCCCTTCCTCGCCATCAGCAAGGCCGTCTCCGCCGCCATCGCCGCCGACCAGTACCGCGCGGTCACCGCCGGCTTCGAGGCCCAGCGCGAGCTGACGAAGGCCGCGCTCGCCGGGGACGGGCCCGCGGGCCTCCTCGCCCGGCTCGCCGCCCACATCGACGGCTGGGCCGCCCTCTACGACACCTCCGGCGCGGTGCTCGCGGCCGCCCCCGAGTGGGCCGCCCGCCGCGCCGCCCGCCTCACCCCCGACGTCGAACGCCTCCGGGACAGACCCGCCCCCGCCAGCATCGTCGTCGCGGACAGCGAAGACCGGGTGGAGCTCCAGTCGCTGGGCACCGGCCGCCGGGCACGCGGCGCCCTGGCCGTCGGTACGGGAGCGGCGCTCGGGACCGCCGAGCGGTACGCCGTGCACTCCGCCGTCGCCCTGCTCACCCTGACCACCGCCCGCTCCCGCTCCCTCCAGGGCGCCGAGCAACGCCTGGGCGCCGCCGTCCTGCGGATGCTGCTCGCCGGACAGCCCGACCATGCCCGCGCCGTCGCCGGAGACCTCTACGGCGGGCTGCTCGACGCCCCGTTCCGGCTGTTCATCGCCGAGGCCGCCGCGCCCGCCGGGCCCGAGCTGCTGACCGAGACGATGGAGGCCGCCGCCGCCCGCAGCGGCGAGGCGCTGCTCCTGGTCCCCGAGGGCGAAGGCGAACGCGTCGTCGTGCTCGCCGCCGACGGCGGGGCCGCCGTGGCCGCCTGCGCGGCCTACGCCGAGGCCCAGGACGACCGCGCCCCGCGCGAGGGCGGCGCCGAGGACAGCGACGTCGTGGTGGGGCTCTCCGCCCCCGCCGGCCCGATCGCCGTCTCCGCGGCGTACAAGCAGGCCGAACAGGCTCTCTCCGTCGCCCGCCGCCGGGGCAGGGCCCTGGTCGAGCACGAGGAGCTGGCCGCGGGTTCGGTCCTCCCGCTGCTCGCCGACGACGCGGTACGGGCCTTCGCCGACGGCATGCTCCGCGCCCTGCGCGAGCACGACGCCAAGGGCCGCGGCGACCTCGTGGCCTCCCTGCGCGCCTGGCTCTCCCGCCACGGCCAGTGGGACGCCGCCGCCGCCGACCTGGGCGTGCACCGGCACACCCTGCGCTACCGGATGCGCCGGGTGGAGGAGATCCTGGGCCGCTCGCTGGACGACCCGGACGTCCGCATGGAGCTGTGGCTCGCCCTCAAGGCGACGGCGGCGACCACGCCCGCCGACTGAACGCCACCCGCCGGAGGGCTGACCGCCGTCCGCCGAGGACTGAACGCCACCCGCCGGAGGACCGACCACCGCCCGTCGAAAGGCGAACGCCACCCGCCGGAGGGTCGACCGCCGCCCGCCGAGGACCGAGCGCCGCCCGGCGGGCGGGCAGCTCGCGCTCCACGGACGTCCCTTCCGCCGATTCGGCGCACCCGGCCCCGGCTCCGCTCCACGCCGGACAAACGCCCTGAGCGTCTTCCCGCCCTACCGTGGGACCACAGAGGGGAGCCTTACGGGCGCCCACGACGTACGTCACGACCTCCTCACGACCTCCGAACTCACGACCTCCGAAGGGCCGGAACCTCCATGACTTCGCCCCACGCCTTCTGGGTGGCCGGCCGCCGGGCCACCGGTGCCGACAGCTTCGACGTCACCAACCCGTACGACGGGCGCCTCGTCGGCACCGTCAGCGTGCCGACCGACGCCCAGGTCGAGGAGGCCGTCGCCGCAGCCCACGCCGTACGCGACGAGTTCGCCGCCACCCCGGCGCACGTGAGGGCCGCGGCCCTCGACCACGTCGTCCGGCGGCTGACGGAGCGCACCGAGGAGATCGCCCAGCTGATCTCGGCGGAGAACGGCAAACCGATCAAGTGGGCCCGCGGCGAGGTCGGCCGGGCCGTGTCCGTGTTCCGGTTCGCCGCCGAGGAGGCCCGCCGCTTCAACGGCGGAGAGGCACAGCGGCTCGACACCGACCTCGGCGGCACCGGCCGCCTCGGGCTGACCCGGCGCTTCCCGCGCGGGGCCGTCCTCGGTATCGCGCCCTTCAACTTCCCGCTGAACCTCAGCGCCCACAAGGTCGCCCCGGCCATCGCCGTCGGCGCCCCGATCATCCTCAAGCCGGCCCCGGCCACCCCCATCTCCTCCCTGATCCTGGGCGAGCTGCTGGCCGAGACCGACCTCCCGGCCGGCTCCTGGTCGGTCCTGACGGTCCCGAACGACAAGATGCCCGCCCTGGTCCAGGACGAGCGGCTGCCGGTCATCTCCTTCACCGGCTCGGGCCCGGTCGGCTACGCGATCATGGAATCGGTGCCCCGCAAGCACTGCACCCTGGAGCTCGGCGGCAACGGCGCCGCGGTCGTCCTCGGCGACTACGCCTCCGACGAGGACCTGGACTGGGCGGCCACCCGGATCGCCACCTTCTCCAACTACCAGGGCGGCCAGTCCTGCATCTCCGTGCAGCGCGTCATCGCCGACGCCTCGGTCTACGACCGCCTCGTCCCGAAGATCGTCGCCGCCGTCGAGGCCCTGGTCACCGGCGACCCGGCCGACGCCACCACGGATGTCGGCCCCCTGGTCAGCGAGGACGCGGCTAAGCGCGTCGAGTCCTGGGTCGACGAGGCCGTCCGGGGCGGCGCGGAGCTGCTCACCGGCGGCAAGCGCGACGGCGCCACCTACGCCCCGACCGTCCTCGCCTCCCTCCCCGACGACGTCACGCTCTCCTGCGAAGAGGTCTTCGGCCCGGTCATGTCGCTCCAGAAGGTCGACGGCGAGGCCGAGGCGTTCGCCGCGGTCAACTCCTCCAAGTACGGCCTCCAGGCAGGGGTCTTCACCCACGACCTCCAGACCGCCTTCCGCGCCCACCGGGCCCTGGAGGTCGGCGGCGTGATCATCGGCGACGTCCCCTCGTACCGCGCCGACCAGATGCCGTACGGCGGCGCCAAGCAGTCCGGCGTCGGCCGCGAGGGCGTCCGCTACGCCATGGACGACTACACCTACGAGCGCGTCCTGGTCCTCACGGGCCTCGCCCTGTAACACCCCGGACGCCCCCGCCCGCGCCCCCGCCTGGACAGCGGGTGCGGGCGGGGGCGCGACACGGACGGCCCGAACCCACTGTGCGGGGGTTCGGGCCGTCCGGGTGTCGGCGCGCGGGATCTGGTGCGGGTGCCGAACCACGAGTACACGGGTTACATACGGACCAGAAAGCAGCGACTAGCAGTCCGTGCGTCCCGGGCGGCCCATCCCTCCTGGTCGCGCGCGGCGAGGTGAGGTCCCGCATGTCCGCACCACACAACACCCCCCAGGTCCCCAAGGCCCCGAAGGTCACCGAACGCGAAGCGCGACGGGTCGCCGAGGCCGCCCGTGAGCAGGACTGGCGCAAGCCCAGCTTCGCCAAGGAGCTGTTCCTGGGGCGCTTCCGGCTCGACCTGATCCATCCGCACCCCCTGCCGCCGCCCGACGACATACGGCGCGGCGAGGAGTTCCTGGCGCGGCTGCGGGCGTTCTGCGAGAGGCGCATCGACGGCGCGCGCATCGAGCGCGAGGCGAAGATCCCCGACGAGGTGATCAGCGGGCTCAAGGAGCTCGGCGCCCTCGGGATGAAGATCGAGACCAAGTACGGCGGGCTCGGACTCACCCAGGTGTACTACAACAAGGCGCTCGCTCTCGTCGGCTCCGCCAGCCCCGCGATCGGCGCGCTGCTCTCCGCGCATCAGTCGATCGGCGTACCGCAGCCCCTGAAGACCTTCGGCACCCAGGAGCAGAAGGACGTCTACCTGCCCCGGCTGGCCACCACCGACATCTCCGCCTTCCTGCTGACCGAGCCGGACGTCGGCTCCGACCCGGCCCGCCTCGCCACCACCGCGGTGCCCGACGGTCCTGACTACCTCCTCGACGGCGTGAAGCTCTGGACCACCAACGGCGTCGTCGCCGATCTGCTCGTGGTCATGGCCCGGGTTCCCGCCTCCGAGGGGCACCCGGGCGGCATCACCGCCTTCGTCGTCGAGGCCGACGCCCCCGGCGTGACCGTGGAGCACCGCAACGCCTTCATGGGCCTGCGCGGCATCGAGAACGGCGTCACCCGCTTCCACCAGGTGCGGGTGCCCGGAGCCTGCCGGATCGGGCCCGAGGGGGCCGGGCTGAAGATCGCCCTGACCACCCTCAACACCGGCCGCCTCTCGCTGCCCGCGATGTGCGTCGGCGTCGGCAAGTGGTCGCTGAAGATCGCCCGGGAATGGTCCGCCGTACGCGAGCAGTGGGGCCGGCCCGTCGCCCGGCACGAGGCGGTCGGCTCCAAGATCTCGTTCATCGCGGCCACCACCTTCGCCCTGGAGGCCATCGTCGACCTCTCCTCGCAGATGGCCGACGAGGACCGCAACGACATCCGCATCGAGGCCGCCCTCGCCAAGCTGTACGGCTCCGAGATGGGCTGGCTGATCGCCGACGAACTGGTCCAGATCCGCGGCGGCCGCGGCTTCGAGACCGCCGCGTCGCTGGCCGCCCGCGGGGAGCGGCCCGTGCCGGCCGAGCAGATGCTCCGGGACATGCGGATCAACCGGATCTTCGAGGGCTCCACCGAGATCATGCACCTGCTGATCGCCCGCGAGGCCGTCGACGCCCACCTCAAGGTCGCCGGCGACCTCATCGATCCCGACAAGCCGCTCTCGGCCAAGGCGAAAGCGGGAGCCAACGCCGCCGGGTTCTACGCCCGCTGGCTGCCCAAACTCGTCGCCGGGCCGGGGCAACTGCCGCGTACGTACGCCGAGTTCCACCCGGTCGGTCATCGCGACCTCTCCGGGCACCTCCGGTACGTCGAGCGGTGCTCGCGCAAGCTCGCCCGGTCCACCTTCTACGCCATGTCCCGCTGGCAGGGCCGGATGGAGACCAAACAGGGCTTCCTCGGCCGGATCGTCGACATCGGCGCCGAACTCTTCGCCATGAGCGCCGCCTGCGTCCGCGCCGAACATCTGCGCGGGGCGGGGGAGCACGGCCGCGAGGCCTACCAGCTCGCGGACGCCTTCTGCGAGCAGGCCCGCATCCGGGTCGAGGAGCTGTTCACCCGCCTGTGGTCCAACACCGACGACCTCGACCGGCGCGTGGTCGACGGCGTCCTGTCCGGGACGTACACCTGGCTGGAGGAGGGCGTCATCGACCCGAGCGGTGAGGGCCCCTGGATCGCCGACGCCACCCCGGGCCCCTCCGTCGAGGAGAACCAGCACCGGCCGGTGCGCTAGGTCCTGTCGTCGAACTGCCGCCTGCCGCGTGACGGCGGCAGTTCGACGACAGGCCCCAGGCGCGCCACCGTACGGGTGCGTCCACCGCGTCCACGCACCGGACGCACCCTGCCGGCCCCGCGCGCCGCAGGGCAGGATGAGGGCCGTGACCGTCATCGACATACCCGGCTCCAAGTCCGTCACCGCCCGCGCCCTCTTCCTGGCCGCCGCCGCCGACGGCACCACCACCCTGCTGAGGCCGCTGCGCTCGGACGACACCGAGGGCTTCGCCGAAGGTCTGAAGAGCCTCGGTTACGTGGTCGAGCAGGAGGCCGACCGCTGGCGCGTCCAGGGGCGCCCGGCCGGGCCCGCCGCCACCGACGCCGACGTCTACTGCCGCGACGGCGCGACCACCGCCCGCTTCCTGCCCACCCTCGTCGCGGCCGCCGCCTCCGGCACGTACCGCTTCGACGCCTCCGCCCAGATGCGCCGCCGCCCGCTCGCCCCGCTCACCCGGGCCCTCACCGCCCTCGGCGTCGACCTGCGCCACGGGGGAGCGGAGGGGCACCACCCGCTGACCGTGCGCGCCGCCGGGATCGAGGGCGGTGAACTCACCCTGGACGCGAGGGAGTCGTCCCAGTACCTCACCGCGCTGCTGATGCTCGGGCCGCTCACCGCGAAGGGGCTGCGCATCGAGGTCACCGAGCTGGTCTCCGCGCCGTACGTCGAGATCACCCTCGCGATGATGCGCGATTTCGGCGTGGAGGTGGAGCGGGAGGGGAACACCTTCACCGTCCCTCCCGGCGGCTACCGGGCCACCGCCTACGCCGTCGAGCCCGACGCCTCCACCGCCGGCTACTTCTTCGCCGCCGCCGCGCTCACCGGCCGAGAGGTCACCGTCCCCGGCCTCGGCACCGGCGCGCTCCAGGGCGACCTGCGCTTCGTCGACGTCCTGCGGGAGATGGGCGCCGAGGTCAGCCTCGGCGCCGACGCCACCACCGTCCGCTCCACCGGCCGGCTGCGCGGGATCACCGTCAACATGCGCGACATCTCCGACACCATGCCGACCCTCGCCGCCATCGCGCCGTACGCGGACGGGCCCGTCATCATCGAGGACGTCGCCAACACCCGGGTCAAGGAGTGCGACCGGCTGGAGGCGTGCGCCGAGAACCTGCGCGCCATGGGCATCACCGTCCACACCGGCCCGGACCGGATCGAGATCCACCCCGGCACGCCGAAGCCCACCGAGATCGCCACCCGCGGCGACCACCGCATCGTGATGTCCTTCGCCGTCGCCGGACTGCGCACCCCGGGACTGACGTACGACGACCCCGGCTGCGTACGCAAGACCTTCCCGCGCTTCCACGAGGCGTTCGCGGAGTTCGCGCACGACCTCCAGGGGCGCTGAACGGGGTCGCGGGACCGGCTCACGCGGGACGCGCTGTCCCCGCACACAGCCGGAGCGGCAACAATGGGGGGCATGAGCGACAGCCCCGCCCCCCTCGCCGATCCGCATCTCCTCTTCGACGCCGCGGACGGCCGCCGGGATCTCGTGATCCTCGGCTCCACCGGGTCCATCGGCACCCAGGCCATCGACCTGGTCCTGCGCAACCCCGACCGCTTCCGGGTCACGGCGCTCTCGGCCGCCGGCGGCCGGGTCGCCCTGCTGGCCGAGCAGGCCCGGCGGCTGCGTGTGAACACGGTCGCGGTCGCCGCCGAGGACGCGGTCCCCGCCCTGCGCGAGGCGCTGCGGGACCAGTACGGGGCCGGTGAGCCGCTCCCCGAGATCCTCGCCGGACCCGACGCGGCCACCACCCTCGCCGCGAGCGCCTGCCACACCGTGCTCAACGGCATCACCGGCTCCATCGGCCTCGCCCCGACCCTCGCCGCGCTGAGGGCGGGCCGCACGCTCGCCCTCGCCAACAAGGAGTCGCTGATCGTCGGCGGCCCGCTGGTGAAGGCGCTCGCCGCCCCCGGCCAGATCATCCCGGTCGACTCCGAGCACGCCGCTCTCTTCCAGGCGCTGGCCGCGGGCACCCGCGCCGACGTCCGCAAACTCGTCGTCACCGCCTCCGGCGGACCCTTCCGGGGCCGTACCCGCGAGGAGCTGGCCGACGTCACCCGCGAGCAGGCGCTCGCCCACCCGACCTGGGCTATGGGGCCGGTCATCACGATCAACTCCGCGACCCTGGTCAACAAGGGGCTGGAGGTCATCGAGGCACACCTCCTCTACGACATTCCGTTCGACCGCATCGAGGTCGTGGTCCACCCGCAGTCGTACGTGCACTCCATGGTCGAGTTCAGCGACGGCTCCACGCTGGCCCAGGCCACCCCGCCGGACATGCGCGGCCCCATCGCCATCGGCCTCGGCTGGCCCGAGCGGGTCCCGGACGCCGCCCCCGCCTTCGACTGGTCGAAGGCCTCCACGTGGGAGTTCTTCCCGCTGGACACGGACGCCTTCCCGTCCGTGGGTCTCGCCCGGCACGTCGGCGGCCTCGGCGGCACCGCACCCGCCGTGTTCAACGCGGCCAACGAGGAATGCGTCGACGCGTTCCTCGCCGGACAGCTGCCCTTCAACGGAATCATGGATACGGTCACGGCTGTGGTGTTTGAACACGGCACCCCCGCCCCGGGAACCTCGCTCAGCGTCGCGGACGTCCTCGAAGCGGAAACGTGGGCCCGTGCACGGGCCCGGGAACTCTCGGCGAAAGCGACAGCGGAGGCGCACGCATGAGTCTGACCTCGATCCTGCTGACGGTCCTGGGGATCGCCGTCTTCGTCGTGGGCCTGCTCTTCTCCATCGCCTGGCACGAGCTGGGCCACCTCTCCACGGCCAAGATGTTCGGCATCCGGGTCCCGCAGTACATGGTCGGATTCGGCCCGACGCTCTGGTCGAAGAAGAAGGGCGACACGGAGTACGGCATCAAGGCCATCCCGGCCGGCGGCTACATCCGCATGATCGGGATGTTCCCGCCGGGCCCCGACGGCCGTCTCGAAGCCCGCTCCACCTCCCCGTGGCGCGGCATGATCGAGGACGCCCGCTCCGCCGCGTTCGAGGAGCTGCAGCCGGGCGACGAGAAGCGGCTCTTCTACACGCGCAAGCCGTGGAAGCGCGTCATCGTCATGTTCGCCGGCCCCTTCATGAACCTGGTCCTCGCCGTCGCCATCTTCATGGGCGTCGCGATGACCTTCGGCTTCCAGACCCAGACCACCGAGGTCGGCGGGGTCCAGCAGTGCGTGATCAAGCAGAGCGAGAACCGCCAGAAGTGCACGCCCGACGACGACCCCTCGCCGGCCAAGGTCGCCGGGCTCCGGGAGGGCGACAAGATCGTCGCCTTCGCCGGGACGAAGGTCGACGACTGGGCGACGCTCTCGGACCGCATCCGCGAGACGATCGGCCCCGCCACCATCGTCGTCGAACGCGACGGCAAGGAAGTCACGCTCAACGCGGTCCTGCGTGAGAACGAGGTCGCCAAGAAGGACAGCGACGGCGAGGTCATCCCGAAAGAGTTCGTCAAGGCGGGCTACCTGGGCTTCGCCGCCCGGACCGAGATCGTGCCGCTCTCCTTCGGCGACTCCGTCGTCCGCATGGGTGACATGATCGAGAACGGCGTCGACTCCATCATCGCGCTGCCCTCCAAGATCCCGGCCCTCTGGGACGCCGCCTTCAGCGACGGCGAACGGGCCGACGACTCGCCGGTCGGCGTGGTCGGCGCGGCCCGGATCGGCGGCGAGGTGATGAACCTCGACATCCCGGCGCAGAACCAGGTCGCGATGATGCTGTTCCTGCTCGCCGGCTTCAACCTCTCGCTGTTCCTGTTCAACATGCTCCCCCTGCTACCGCTGGACGGCGGACACATCGCGGGCGCGCTCTGGGAGTCGCTGCGGCGCAATGTGGCCAGGGTCTTCCGGCGCCCCGACCCGGGCCCGTTCGACGTGGCCCGGCTGATGCCGGTCGCCTATGTGGTCGCCGGACTCTTCATCTGCTTCACGCTGCTGGTCCTGGTGGCCGACATCGTGAACCCGGTGAAAATCAGCTGACCGCCCCCCCCGCACCCCTCCCGCCTCACCGGTGTCGGCCGGGCACACAGGTCGTGCCCGGCCGGTCACCGAGGGGTGGACATGTCGACACGGGTGCGTCCGCCCGGGCTCCGGTGCCGTAACCTCGAAGCCTGGAGCCCGCCGATCTCGGGACCTTGATCCACACCTTGGGGATGCACAGCGCATGACTGCGATTTCTCTCGGAATGCCGGCCGTTCCGACCAAGCTCGCCGACCGAAGGGTCAGCCGACAGATCCAGGTCGGCACGGTCGCGGTCGGCGGCGACGCGCCCGTTTCCGTGCAGTCGATGACGACGACGCGTACGTCGGACATCGGCGCCACGCTCCAGCAGATCGCCGAGCTGACGGCGTCCGGCTGCCAGATCGTCCGGGTCGCGTGCCCGACGCAGGACGACGCCGACGCGCTCGCCACCATCGCGAAGAAGTCGCAGATCCCGGTGATCGCCGACATCCACTTCCAGCCGAAGTACGTCTTCGCCGCGATCGACGCCGGCTGCGCGGCCGTCCGGGTCAACCCGGGCAACATCAAGCAGTTCGACGACAAGGTCAAGGAGATCGCCAAGGCGGCCTCCGAGACCCGCACCCCGATCCGGATCGGCGTCAACGCCGGCTCCCTGGACGCGCGGCTGCTGAAGAAGTACGGCAAGGCCACCCCCGAGGCCCTCGTCGAGTCCGCCCTGTGGGAGGCGTCCCTCTTCGAGGAGCACGGCTTCGGCGACATCAAGATCTCGGTCAAGCACAACGACCCGGTCGTCATGGTCAACGCCTACCGCCAGCTCGCCGCCCAGAGCGACTACCCGCTCCACCTCGGCGTCACCGAGGCCGGACCGGCGTTCCAGGGCACCATCAAGTCGGCCGTCGCCTTCGGCGCCCTGCTCTCCGAGGGTATCGGCGACACCATCCGCGTCTCCCTCTCGGCCCCGCCGGCCGAGGAGGTCAAGGTCGGCCTGCAGATCCTGGAGGCGCTGAACCTCAAGCAGCGCCGCCTGGAGATCGTCTCCTGCCCGTCCTGCGGCCGCGCCCAGGTCGACGTCTACAAGCTCGCCGACCAGGTCAGCGCCGGCCTGGAGGGCATGGAGGTCCCGCTGCGCGTCGCGGTCATGGGCTGCGTCGTCAACGGCCCCGGTGAGGCCCGCGAGGCCGACCTCGGGGTCGCCTCCGGCAACGGCAAGGGGCAGATCTTCGTGAAGGGCGAGGTCATCAAGACCGTCCCCGAGTCGAAGATCGTCGAGACCCTCATCGAAGAGGCCCTGAAGATCGCCGAGCAGATGGAGAAGGACGGCATCGCGTCCGGCGAACCGCAGGTCTCCATCTCCGCCTGACCTGCGCCCCTCCACACCATCACCGCCCCGCCGAGCCCCGTGCCCGGCGGGGCGGCGGCGTCCGCGGAGACCGTCTCCCGGACTCGAGCGGTGTTCGAGGGGTTTGTCGGTTACAGTGCGGAAATCAGCAGACCGTATGGTGAGGCCCCCTCGTGTTGACGCAGACCACCACCCGGGTCCTCGAACCCAGCGACCTCGGCGCCGCACTCGCCATCCTGGAGAGCGAGCCCGTGGCCAACGCCTTTGTGACGTCCCGCGTGCAGGTCGCGGGGCTCGACCCCTGGCGTCTCGGCGGCGAGATGTGGGGCTGGTACGCCGACGGCAGGCTCCGCTCCCTGTGCTACTCCGGCGCCAACCTCGTCCCCATCTGCGCCGGACCCGAAGCCGTCCGCGCCTTCGCCGACCGGGCCCGCAGAGCCGGCCGCCGCTGCTCCTCCATCGTCGGCCCCGCCGAACCCACCACCCAGCTCTGGCGGCTCCTCGAACCCAGCTGGGGACCCGCCCGCGAGGTCCGCGCCAACCAGCCCCTCATGGTCACCGAGAGCCCGGCCGCCGACGTCACGCCCGACCCGCTCGTCCGCCGCATCCGCAAGGACGAGGTGGAGGTCCTGATGCCGGCCTGCGTCGCGATGTTCACCGAGGAGGTCGGCATCTCCCCGCTCGCCGGCGACGGCGGCCTCCTCTACCAGGCCCGCGTCGCCGAACTCATCAGCACCGGCCGCTCCTTCGCCCGCATCGACGACGGAAAGGTCGTCTTCAAGGCGGAGATCGGCGCGGCCACGCCGCAGGCATGCCAGATCCAGGGCGTCTGGGTCGCCCCCGAACACCGGGGCAAGGGCCTCTCGGAAACGGGCATGGCCGCGGTCCTGCGCTACGCCCTGGCCGACGTCGCCCCCGTCGTCAGCCTGTACGTGAACGACTACAACACCCCCGCCCGCAAGGCCTACCACCGCGTCGGCTTCCGCGAGGTCGGGGCGTTCATGAGCGTCCTGTTCTGAACCACCGCGCTTACCCAGGCGCCCGCCCCGGCCAGTAGGGTTCCGGCATGGCAGCCCCCGCAGAAGGCCCCGCAGCTCCCGACGCCGAGATCGGCCCCGTCGACCTCGCCGCCCGCGTCGACGAAGCCCTGCACGTCCAGGCGGCCGCCTTCGGACTCAGCCAGGACGAGATCGACGTACGCCGCCACATCGTCCTCCGGCACCTGGAGCACCCCCGTGCCCGGGCACTCGGCGCCACCGCCCCCGACGGACGGCTCGTCGGCTTCGTCTACGGGCTGCCCAACGACCGCGCCCAGTGGTGGTCCACCGTCGTCGAGCCCTATCTGCGGGCCACCGGGGCCGACGGCTGGCTCGACGACTCCTTCGTCATCACCGAGCTCCACGTCCACCCCGACCACCAGCAGCGCGGCATCGGCCGCACCCTGATCACCACCATCACCGACGCCGTCGACCACCCCCGCTCGATCCTCTCGGCGATCGACAAGGACAGCCCGGCCCGCACCCTGTACCGCTCGCTCGGCTACCGCGACCTGGCCCGCCAGGTCGTCTTCCCGAGCGCCCCGCAGCCGTACGCGGTCATGGGAGCGCCCCTCCCGCTGCGGCGTCCCAGCTGAATGGATTTCCGCCCGCCCGCGCCGCCCGGTTAACCTCGGGCTCACCACTTTCGCGAGCAGGAGTTCACCATGGCCCAGGTCCAGCGCATGTCCCGATTGATGGTCAAGACACTGCGCGACGACCCGGCGGACGCCGAGACGCTCAGTCACAAGCTGCTGGTCCGCGCCGGGTACGTCCGCCGCAACGCGGCCGGCATCTGGTCCTGGCTGCCGCTCGGCAAGAAGGTCCTGGACAACATCTCAGGCGTCGTCCGCGAGGAGATGGACGCCATCGGCGCCCAGGAGGTCCTGCTCCCCGCCCTGCTGCCCAAGGAGCCCTACGAGGCGTCCGGCCGCTGGGAGGAGTACGGCGACCTGCTCTTCCGTCTCAAGGACCGCAAGGGCGGCGACTACCTCCTCGGCCCGACCCACGAGGAGATCTTCACCCAGACGGTCAAGGACCAGTGCACGTCCTACAAGGACCTGCCGGTGATGCTCTACCAGATCCAGACGAAGTACCGCGACGAGGCCCGCCCCCGCTCGGGCGTGCTCCGCGGCCGCGAGTTCCAGATGAAGGACTCGTACAGCTTCGACACCACCGACGAGGGCCTCGCGCACTCCTACGCCCTGCACCGGGCCGCGTACATCAAGATCTTCGAGCGCCTGGGCCTGGACCACCGCATCGTCTCCGCCGTCTCCGGCGCGATGGGCGGCTCCGCCTCCGAGGAGTTCCTCGCCCCCGCGGCCGCCGGTGAGGACACCTTCGCCGACTGCCCGAACTGCGACTACGCCGCCAACACCGAGGCCGTGACCTTCGCGCTCGCCCCGGTCGACGGCTCGGCGCACGGCGCGGTCGAGGAGCTGGACACCCCCGACACCCCGACCATCGAGACCCTCGCCGCGCACCTGGGCGTCCCCGCTTCCGCCACCCTGAAGAACCTGCTGGTCAAGGTGGACGGCGAGATCGTCGCCGTCGGCGTCCCCGGCCACCGCGAGGTCGACCTCGGCAAGCTGGGCGAGCACCTGGCCCCCGCCGTCGTCGAGCTGGTCACCGCCGAGGACTTCGTCGGCCGCGACGACCTCGTACGCGGTTACGTCGGCCCCCAGGGCCTGGAGAAGGTCCGCTACCTCGCCGACCCCCGCGTCGCCCCCGGCACCTCCTGGATCACCGGCGCCAACAAGGAGGGCAAGCACGCGAAGAACGTCGTCGCGGGCCGCGACTTCGAGGTCGACGAGTACCTGGACGTCGTCGTCGTCGAGGAGGGCGACCCCTGCCCCGAGTGCGGCACCGGCCTCGTGCTGGACCGCGCGATCGAGATCGGCCACATCTTCCAGCTCGGCCGCAAGTACGCCGACACCTTCCAGCTCGACGTCCTCGGCCAGCAGGGCAAGCCCGTCCGCGTCACGATGGGCTCGTACGGCATCGGCGTCTCCCGCGCCGTGGCGGCCCTCGCCGAGCAGACCGCCGACGACAAGGGCCTGTGCTGGCCCCGCGAGATCGCCCCGGCCGACGTCCACGTCGTCGCCGCGGGCAAGGCCCTCCAGACCGAGCTGGCCCTCGACGTCTCGGAGAAGCTCAACGCGGCGGGCCTGCGCGTCCTGGTCGACGACCGCCCCGGCGTCTCGCCCGGCGTGAAGTTCACCGACTCCGAGCTGATCGGCGTGCCCAAGATCCTGGTCGCCGGGCGCCGCTCCGCCGATGGCGTCCTGGAGCTGAAGGACCGCCGCACCGGCGAGCGCGAGGAGCTGACCGTCGACGAGGCGATCGCCCGCCTCGCGGCCGACCTGGCCTGATCGGCTGATGGGAAAGGCCCCCGCTCACGCGTGCGCGGGGGCCTTCGCCGTACGGGGCAGGGCTACAGCCAGCCCGCGAACTCCAGGTTCACTTCGCCCATCTGACGCCGCCCCTCGGCCAGCGCGCGGGTGCCAGACTCCACCGCCCGGAACAGCGTCCAGCCGTGCAGCCGCGCCTGATCCACCTCCAGCGACTCCGCCAGCTTCTTGACCCGCCGCCGCGCCGTCGCCGGGCCGCCGGGGGAGGCGACCAGATCCTCCGCCCGGTCCCGCACCAGCCGCGCCAGGTCATAGGCGCGCTCGCCCACCAGCGGCTCGGGGCCCACCGTCAGCCACGGCGCCCGCTCCCCGGACAGCACCTTGCTCTGCCGGAAGTTGCCGTGCAGCAGCAGGAGTTCGGGCTCGCCCTCGACCAGCTCCGCCCGGGCCGCGAGCGCCGCGTCCACCAGGGGCGCCAGCTCCGGGTCGGCGTCGGCGGCCGCCCGCATCCCGGAGCTCTGCCGTTCGGTCCGCCCGGCAACCGTCTCGAACGCGTGCCCGGCGGGCGGCTCCACCCACAGCCGGCGCAGCGTGCCCGCCGCCTCCAGCAGGGCCTTCGCCTCCGGCAGCGAGCGCAGCGACACCTCGGGGTGCAGCCGCTCCAGCAGCAGCGCCCCGGACGCGTCGAGCTCCTCGCCGACCGGATCCGAGGTGCCCAGCGGCTTCACCGCGCCCCAGCCGTTCCAGTGCTCCAGCGCCGCCCGCTCCAGCTCAGGCCCGGCGACAGGCGGGGCGAGCTTCAGCGCGGCCGGGGTCCCGTCGGCCCGCCGCACCAGGACCACCAGGGAGCTGCGCCCGCCGGGGGCGGCCACCCGCTCCACGGTGAGGCCGTCCTCGGCGGCGAGCGCCCGCTCGGTCAGCGCGGGAAGCCCGGCCGGCCAGTCGGCCGCCGCGGCGTCCCCGTACATCTCACCGAGCGCGCGCACCAGGCGCTGCGGCGGTTCGAAACCCATACGTCGTGTGTTCCCTTTCCGGATCCTTCGGATCAGCGCGTCCCGTCCGCACCCGCGGCCTCCACCGGCCCCGTCGCGGCCGGATCCGCACCGGCGGCCCGCTCGGCGAGCCCCGGAAAGGCTACGTTGCCGCCCCGCCACCGGGCCGACCGCACCGCGGCCTCCCGGAGCGCGCCCGCGGCGCCCTTGCGCCGCGCACCCTCGGTGGCCCGTACGAGATCGGCGTAGGCGCCCGCGATCCGGTCCTCCAGGACCGCGGCGAGCCGCACAGCGGAGGGGCCGTCCGGCACGGCGAACGGCAGGGCGTACGCGGCGTTGGAGGCGACCGGGCGCCCGCCCAGATCGCGGGCGGTGCGCGCCAGCGCGTCCCGGCGGGCCCGGTGGGCGTCGTGCGCCGCTCGGGCCTCGGCACCCTGCCTCCCGTCGAGACGGCCGCCGAGCACGCCGTACCCGTACACCGCGGCGTGCTCGGCGGCCAGGGCGGCCTGGACTGCGGTCAGCTCGGGGGAGTCGGCGTCGTCTTCGGCCGGCCGGACGGAACGGGTGCTCATACGGCTGCCTCCTCGGCCAGTTCGGTCAGCAGATACGCGTGCGCCGCAGCGGCCGCCGCCACCGAGGCCAGCAGCCGGGCCAGCTCCGGTCCGGCCGCGAGCAGGGCCTCGCCGTACCCGTCGGCCCGGCGGCGCTCGGCGGCGGCCAGCTCCCGCACCGCGGCCTTGGGGTCGGCCGAGACCGGACCGGGGGGTGCCGGAGGGGCCTCGTCGCCCTTCGGCGCGTCCTTCTTCGGCGCGTCCTTCGCGCGCGGCGGCGCCAGCGCCCTCCCGTGCTCGGCCACGGCCGCCCGCAGCGGTACGAGGCCCGCCGCCGCGGCCGGATGCGCCTCGGCCACCAGGTCGTACTGGGCGAGCAGGAGGGCGCCGTCGCGGACCGCCTTCTCGCGCAGCGCCTTCTCGGCCTTCGCGGTGGTGGCCCGCGCGCCGGAGTGCGCGGGCCTCTTCCCCCCGGTGCCTTCGTCGTCGCCCCCGCAGCCGGTCAGCACCGCGCCCAGGGCGAGGGCTCCCGTCGCGGTGAGCGCCCCCCTGCGCGTCGTCCCCGTGCGCCGCACGTTTCTCCTTCGGGCCTGGACCGGTCCTGACAGGATCTGTCCTGTTGTGATCACCGCAGGCGAGCGTACCCGCGGCCGAGCGGCAGGCGGACGGCAACACCCCTGGCGACCGGATACCCTTTGACCTGACGCACGACGATCCCCACAACAGCACACGCGGCCGAGGAGTCACCCGGATGAGCACCACCCAGAGCGAGAGGCTGCGCGGGCTGCTGGAACCGCTCGTCAGCGCGCAGCAGCTGGACCTCGAGGAGATCGAGGTGTCCCGGGCCGGCCGTCGAGGAGTGCTGCGGGTCATCGTGGACTCCGACGAGGGCGTCGAGCTGGACGCCTGTGCGGAGCTGAGCCGCGCGATCTCCCAGAAGCTGGACGAGACCGACGCGATGGGCGAGGGCGAGTACGTCCTCGAAGTCAGCTCCCCCGGTGCGGACCGCCCGCTGACCGAGCACCGCCACTACGTACGCGCCACCGGCCGGCTGGCCAGATTCCACCTGGCCGGCGACGGCTCCGGTGAGCTGGTCGCCCGCATCCTCGCCGTCGACGAGGACGGGCTCGACCTCGAAGTTCCCGGTGTCAAGGGCCGCAAGCCCACCGCCCGCCGCCTCGCCTTCGACGAGATCGCCAAGGCGCGCGTGGAGATCGAATTCAACCGCAAGGACAAGAAGGAAGAGGAGGCGTAGCCGTGGACATCGATGTGAAGCTTCTGAAGGGCTTGGCGCAGGACAAGGAGATCCCCTTCGACGTGCTCGTCGGGGCGATCGAGTCGGCCCTCCTCATCGCGTACCACCGCACCGACGGCAGCTACCGCCGGGCGCGTGTGAAGCTCGACGAGAACGGCCACGTCACCGTGTGGGCCAAGGAGGACCCGGCCGACCTCGAAGAGGGCCAGGAGCCCAAGGAGTTCGACGACACCCCCTCCGGATTCGGCCGGATCGCCGCCACCACCGCCAAGCAGGTCATCCTGCAGCGGCTGCGCGACGCCGAGGACGACAGGACCTTCGGCGAGTACGCCGGCCACGAGGGCGATGTCGTCACCGGCGTCGTCCAGCAGGGCAAGGACCCCAAGAACGTCCTGGTCGACATCGGCAAGCTGGAAGCCATCCTTCCGGTGCAGGAGCAGGTCCCGGGCGAGGAGTACACCCACGGCCTGCGCCTGCGTACGTATGTCGTCCGGGTCGCCAAGGGCGTCCGCGGCCCCTCGGTGACGCTCTCGCGCACCCACCCCAACCTGGTGAAGAAGCTCTTCGCACTGGAGGTCCCGGAGATCGCCGACGGCTCGGTGGTCATCGAGGCCATCGCCCGCGAGGCCGGTCACCGCACCAAGATCGCCGTACGCTCCACCCGCGCCGGCCTGAACCCCAAGGGCGCCTGCATCGGCCCGATGGGCAGCCGGGTGCGCAACGTCATGGCCGAGCTGCACGGCGAGAAGATCGACATCGTGGACTGGTCCGACGACCCGGCCGAGATGGTCGCCAACGCCCTCTCGCCCGCCCGGGTGAGCAAGGTCGAGGTCGTCGACCTCGGCGCCCGCTCCGCCCGCGTCACCGTGCCGGACTACCAGCTCTCGCTGGCGATCGGCAAGGAGGGCCAGAACGCCCGCCTCGCCGCCCGCCTCACCGGCTGGCGGATCGATATCCGGCCGGACACCGAGACGGACGAGGAGCGGGAGAACGCCGACCGCGAGCGGGCCGAGCGGGCCCGGGAGCGCTCGGAAAGGCGTTGACCCGGAGCGGCTCCAGGGAATAGATCTTGGACGTACGCCGCTGAGATCACGACAACATCCGTTCGATTTTTGCCCCAAAGGGGTGAGGTCGGTACGGGGAGGTAGACTTAACCGTGTCTGGCCGGACGCAAGCCCGCGCTTGCCCCGAGCGAACCTGTGTGGGATGCCGGGAGCGAGTGACCAAGAGCGAGCTGCTGCGCATCGTGGTGGACGAGGGCGCCTGCGCCCCTGATCCACGCGGTACGCTGCCCGGCCGGGGTGCGTATGTGCACCCCACCTCTGTCTGTCTCGACCTGGCGGTTCGCCGCCGGGCGTTCCCCCGGGCCTTCAAGGCCAAGGGGCCGTTCGACACCGCGGCACTCACGCGGTTCGTCGAACGGGTGACACCGTAAGAAAGTGAACGGCACGGGACCCCGTGCGGTCAGGTACCTCGCGAGTTGGAAGTAGGTCGAGATTGCGATGAGCACTCGATGAGTACGCGATGAGTACGCCCATGAAGTAGCGACGGTCCGGCGGTAACCCGGACCTAAAAGGAGCGAAGTGGCTAAGGTCCGGGTATACGAACTCGCCAAGGAGTTCGGCGTCGAGAGCAAGGTCGTCATGGCCAAGCTCCAAGAACTCGGTGAATTCGTCCGTTCGGCGTCCTCGACGATCGAGGCGCCGGTTGTACGCAAGTTGACCGACGCACTGCAGGGGCCCGGCGGCAACGCCGGCAAGCCCGCTGCCAAGCCTGGCGCGCCCCGTAAGGCGACGCCCGCGAAGCCCGCAGCGCCCTCCCCGGCCGCTGCGGCACGTCCCGCTGCCCCGAAGCCCGGCGCCCCGGCCCCCAAGCCGGCCGCCGCCGAGGCCCCGAGCAGCACCCCGGCAGCGCCCTCCGCGCCGTCGGCGGGCCCCCGTCCGGGTCCGAAGCCCGCGCCGAAGGCGGCCCCGGTGACCCCGGTCCCGGCCGCCGAGTTCTCGGCTCCGGCGCCCGAGCGTCCGGCTGCCCCGCAGCCCTCGCGTCCCACCGGCGCCACCCCCGGTCCCCGTCCCACGCCCGCCCGTCCGGCTCCGGCCGGCGGCCAGCGTGACGGCGGCCAGCGTGACGGCGGCCGTGGTGGCGAGCGTGGCGGCGACCGCCCCGCGCGTCCCGCGGGCCAGGGCGCCCCGCGCCCCGGCGGCGCCCGTCCGGCCGGTCCCCGTCCGGGCAACAACCCCTTCACCTCCGGCGGCTCCACCGGCATGGCGCGCCCCGGCGCGCCCCGTCCCGGCGGTGCCCCGCGCCCCGGTGGCGGCCAGGAGCGCCCCGGCGCCCCGCGTCCGCAGGGCGGCCCCGGCGGCGCCCCGCGCCCCCAGGGCGGTCAGGGCCAGGGCGGTGCCCGTCCCTCTCCGGGCGGCATGCCCCGTCCGCAGGCTCCGCGTCCCGGCGGCGGTCCCGCCGGCAACCGCCCGAACCCGGGCATGATGCCGCAGCGTCCCGCTGCCGGCCCGCGCCCCGGTCCCGGTGGCGGCGGCGGCCGCGGTCCCGGCGGTGGCGGTCGTCCCGGCGGTGCCGGTGGCGGTCGTCCCGGTGGCGGCGGCTTCGCCGGCCGTCCGGGTGGCGGCGGTGGCGGCGGCTTCGCCGGCCGTCCGGCCGGTCCCGGTGGCGGCGGCGGTGCCGGTCGTCCCGGTGGTGGCGGCGGCTTCGGCGGTCGTCCCGGTTTCGGTGGCCGTCCGGGTGGTCCCGGTGGCCGCGGTGGCACGCAGGGTGCGTTCGGCCGTCCCGGCGGTCCGGCGCGACGAGGCCGCAAGTCGAAGCGGCAGAGGCGCCAGGAGTACGAGGCCATGCAGGCCCCGTCGGTCGGCGGCGTCATGCTGCCCCGCGGCAACGGACAGGCCGTCCGGCTGTCGCGCGGCGCCTCGCTCACCGACTTCGCGGAGAAGATCAACGCCAACCCGGCGTCGCTCGTCGCCGTGATGATGAACCTCGGCGAGATGGTCACCGCCACGCAGTCCGTTTCCGACGAGACGCTCCGGCTTCTCGCCGAGGAGATGAACTACGTCCTGGAGATCGTCAGCCCCGAGGAGGAGGACCGCGAGCTGCTCGAGTCCTTCGACATCGAGTTCGGCGAGGACGAGGGCGGCGAAGAGGCTCTGGTCTCCCGTCCGCCGGTCGTGACCGTCATGGGTCACGTCGACCACGGTAAGACCCGACTCCTCGACGCGATCCGCAAGACCAACGTGGTCGCGGGCGAGGCCGGTGGCATCACCCAGCACATCGGTGCCTACCAGGTCACGACCGACGTCAACGACGAAGAGCGCAAGATCACCTTCATCGACACCCCGGGTCACGAGGCGTTCACCGCCATGCGTGCCCGTGGTGCGAAGTCGACCGACATCGCGATCCTCGTGGTGGCGGCCAACGACGGTGTGATGCCCCAGACGATCGAGGCGCTGAACCACGCCAAGGCGGCCGACGTGCCGATCGTGGTCGCGGTCAACAAGATCGACGTCGAGGGCGCCGACCCGACCAAGGTGCGCGGTCAGCTCACCGAGTTCGGTCTGGTGGCCGAGGAGTACGGCGGCGACACCATGTTCGTCGACATCTCCGCCAAGCAGGGCCTCAACATCGAGGCGCTCCTGGAGGCCGTCGTCCTCACCGCCGACGCCTCGCTCGACCTGCGGGCCAACCCCGACCAGGACGCGCAGGGTATTGCGATCGAGTCCCACCTCGACCGCGGTCGCGGTGCCGTCTCGACCGTCCTGGTCCAGCGCGGAACGCTGCGCATCGGCGACACGATGGTCGTGGGCGACGCCTACGGCCGGGTGCGCGCCATGCTCGACGACAACGGTCAGAACGTGCAGGAAGCGGGTCCCTCGACCCCCGTCCTGGTGCTCGGTCTCACCAACGTCCCGGGCGCCGGCGACAACTTCCTGGTCGTCGACGAGGACCGTACGGCCCGTCAGATCGCCGAGAAGCGTGCCGCCCGCGAGCGCAACGCCAACTTCGCCCGCAAGGGCGTCCGGTTCTCCCTGGAGAACCTGGACGAGGCGCTCAAGGCCGGTCTGGTCCAGGAGCTCAACCTCATCATCAAGGGCGACGCGTCCGGTTCGGTGGAGGCTCTCGAGTCCTCGCTGCTCCAGCTCGACGTCGGTGAAGAGGTCGACATCCGGGTCCTGCACCGCGGTGTGGGTGCGGTCACCGAGTCGGACATCAACCTGGCGACGGGTTCCGACGCCATCGTGATCGGCTTCAACGTGCGCGCCGCAGGGCGTGCCGAGCAGATGGCCGAGCGCGAAGGTGTGGACGTCCGGTACTACTCGGTCATCTACCAGGCGATCGAAGAGATCGAAGCGGCCCTCAAGGGCATGCTCAAGCCGGAGTACGAAGAGGTCGAGCTCGGCACGGCGGAGATCCGCGAGATCTTCCGCTCGTCCAAGCTGGGCAACATCGCCGGTGTGCTGGTCCGCTCCGGCGAGGTCAAGCGCAACACCAAGGCGCGCCTGCTGCGCGATGGCAAGGTCATCGCGGAGAACCTCAACATCTCCGGTCTGCGTCGTTTCAAGGACGACGTCACCGAGATCCGCGAAGGCTTCGAGGGCGGTATCAACCTCGGAAACTTCAACGACATCAAGATCGACGACGTCATCGCGACGTACGAGATGCGCGAGAAGCCGCGAGGCTGATCCACCTCGGATCCGCGAGGATCCGCAGGGAATTCGGAAGGGTTCCGGGAGTCCGCTCCCGGAACCCCTCCACCGAGGTCGGAGCCGGTCGACGGGTCGTATTTCCGTCGATCGGCTCCGGCCGTTCCGGTACGGTTCGGATGTCCCCGGCAAGCTCTGGCGGGGCACGAACCCGAACCGGCGGGACATCCGGACACACATGTATGTGGGGACCCTGTCCTTCGATCTGCTCCTCGGCGACGTACGGTCGTTGAAGGAGAAGCGTTCCGTCGTCCGCCCGATCGTCGCCGAACTCCAGCGCAAGTTCGCGGTGAGTGCGGCCGAGACCGGCGGGCAGAATCTCCACCGCAGGGCCGAGATCGGCCTTGCCGTGGTCTCCGGTGACACCGGACACCTCACGGACGTGCTGGACCGCTGCGAGCGGCTGGTCGCGGGACGCCCCGAGGTGGAGCTGCTGTCGGTCAGACGGCGGCTGCACAGTGACGAAGACTGACAGTCGAGCGAAATCAGAAGGAAGAGTGACGGACCGGTGACCGACAACGCGCGGGCCCGCAAGCTGGCCGATCGCATCCAGGTCGTGGTCGCGGAGACCCTGGACCGGCGAATCAAGGATCCGCGGCTGGGATTCGTGACGATCACGGACGCCCGGGTCACCGGCGACCTGCGGGAGGCCACGGTCTTCTACACGGTCTACGGCGACGACGAGGAGCGTGCGGCCTCCGCGGCCGCGCTGGAGAGCGCCAAGGGTGTTCTGCGCTCCGAGGTGGGCCGGCAGACCGGGGTCCGGTTCACGCCGACCCTGGCCTTCGTGCCGGACGCCCTCCCGGACAACGCCCGCACCATCGAGGACCTCCTCGACAAGGCGCGGGCCAAGGACGCGGAGGTGCGCCAGGTCTCCACCGGAGCGACGTACGCCGGTGAGGCCGACCCGTACCGCAAGCCCGAGGACGAGGACGACGAGGCGGACACCCCCGGCTCGACCGACAAGAACGAGGGCCCCGCCTCCGTATGACCGAGCAGACCACCACGCCGGACGGCCTTGTCATCGTCGACAAGCCGTCCGGCTTCACTTCGCACGACGTCGTCGCCAAGATGCGCGGCATCGCCCGTACACGACGCGTCGGCCACGCCGGCACACTGGACCCGATGGCGACCGGGGTCCTGGTGCTCGGCGTCCAGCGGGCCACCAAGCTCCTGGGCCACCTCGCCCTGACCGAGAAGGAGTATCTCGGCACGATCCGACTCGGCCAGGACACCGTCACCGACGACGCCGAGGGCGAGATCACCTCGTCCACCGACGCCTCCAAGGTGACCCGGGAGGGCATCGACGCCGGGGTGGCCGCGCTGAGCGGCGCGATCATGCAGGTGCCGTCCAAGGTCAGCGCCATCAAGATCGACGGCAAGCGGTCCTACGCGCGGGTGCGCGGCGGCGAGGAGTTCGAGATCCCGGCCCGCCCGGTGACCGTCTCCTCCTTCCGCGTCTACGACGTCCGCGAGGCCGTCGCCGAGGACGGCACCCCCGTCCTCGACCTGGTCGTCTCGGTCGTCTGCTCCTCGGGGACGTACATCCGGGCGCTGGCCCGCGACCTCGGCGCCGGGCTCGGCGTCGGCGGCCACCTGACCGCGCTGCGCCGCACCCGGGTCGGCCCGTACGGACTGGACGCGGCCCGGACCCTGGACCAGCACCAGGAGGAGCTGACCGTGATGCCGGTCGCCGACGCGGCGAACGCGGCCTTCCCCCGCTGGGACGTCGACGAGAAGCGCGCCAAGCTGCTCCTCAACGGCGTACGGCTGGACATGCCCGCCTACCCGCCGGGGCCGGTCGCGGTCTTCGGATCCGACGGCGCGTTCCTCGTGCTCGTCGAGGAGGAGAAGGGCAAGGCCAAGAGCCTCGCCGTCTTCGCCTGACCCCCGGCGGGTCCGGCGGATCAGGACCGGACAGGCCCTGGGCCGACACGCCGACCGCCTGTCGTGGAGCGGGCACCACCCCCAACCGGTGCCCGCTCCACCCTTTCCCCTCCCCGGCACCATCCCTGCTCCTCGGGGGACACGCTTATTCACCCCATTGGACGGGCGCTCGGAGTGAACAGCGGGGGCGTGGGGGGCGCTTTCCCCGTCCGCGCGCTCCGGGCGATCACCGGCGGCCTACCGTCGGACCATGGGCAGTGGGGACCGGTCGAAGCTGGTAAGAATCTGCGATCAGGCCGGCCGGCCGCGAGGGACGGGATTCGTCGCGGACGAGCGCGGCACGGTCGTCACCGCCCACCAGGCCGTCCTCTCCCCGGGTCCGCTCCTCCTCCACGGCACCGACGGGCGCACCTGCTCCGTCGCTCCCGACGACATCACCGCGCTGCCCGCCCTCGGCCTCGCCCTCCTGCGCACCGGGGGACCCGACGCCCTCGACGCCGAACCGCTGCCCATCGCCGGACGCGACCGCGCCGAGCCCGGCGGTTACGTGGACATCGCCGCCCACGGACGGCGCGAGGCCCGCGTGCTCGGTACCACCCCCGCCACGTACACCGCACCGGACGGGGTCGGCCACCCGGTTCCCGCCGCCCTGGAGCTGGCCCTCGGCACCGACGGGCGCGACGCCCTGCGCTCCGGCGGCGCGGCCATCGGCGGACCGGTCACCGACCCGGCCACCGGCGCGGTCCTCGGTATCCTCTCCACCACCCTCACGGCCCCGCACGAGGCGGCCGGCCTCGCCCTCCCGATCACCCGAGGCACGGACGACACCCTGGACGCCCTGCTCCGCCGCAACGCCGCCGTCGCCCCCGCCTACGGCCCCCACCTCAACCTCGCCGGGGCCCTCCAGCTCACCGCCACCTCCGTCGGCTCGGCGGACGGCCCGACGGCCCGCACCGCCCCGGTCGAGCGCGCGGACGTCCACGCCGAGCTGGCCGCCTTCGCCGCCGGTACGGGCCTGGTCCTCGGTCTCGTCGGCGCACCCGGCACCGGCCGCACCACCGAGCTGGCCGCCCTCGCCGCCCGCCGCGCCGAGGGCGGCGCCCCCGCCCCCACGCTCTGGCTGCGCGGCGCGGACCTCCTGGCCGAGGACGTCTCGATCGCGGACGCCGCGAGCCGTACGCTCACCCGCTCCGCCCGGATCGTCACGGCGGCGGGCGCCCACGGCGACATGAGCACGGCCACCCCGGAGCGCGTCGCCAGGCTCGCCGCCGACGCCGGACACCCGCTCCTGGTGGTCCTCGACGGCCCCGAGGAGATGCCGCCGCTGCTCGCCCACCAGCTGGCCGACTGGACGCGCGGCACCCTCGGCTGGCTCCTTGAGAACACCGTCCGGCTCGTCGTCGCCTGCCGCCCCGAGCACTGGGAGACCGCGGGCGCCCTCTGGCCCCCGGACGCCCTGCACCGCCCGAGCCGCCCCGCCCGCCGGCTGCCGCCCGCCCTGCGGCTGGCCGACCTCACCCCCGAGCAGGCCGAGAGCGCGAAGGAGGCGTACGGCATCCCGCCCACCGCCCTGGCCCCCGGCCACGACCGGCACCCGCTGACCCTGCGGCTCCTCGCCGAGGTCCGCGCCGCGCTGCCGCCGGGCGTGCCGGGCCGACCCGACACCGAGGACGTCTTCGGCGCCCACCTCGACCTGCTGTGCGTGCGCGCCGCCGTCCGGATCGCGGCCACCGCGGACGAACAGCCCCGCGGCGCGGCCGTGCGCCGGCTGGCAGCGCGGGTGGCCGGCCAGGTCCACGAAGCGGCCCGCCGCTGCCTGGGCCCGGGCCAGGGCGAGCTGGACCGGGCGGCGTTCGAGGAGATCTTCCCCTGGCGCACCGGCTGGGCCTCCGCGGTGCTCACCGAAGGAATCCTCGTCCCCGCCGGGGCGGGCTACCGCTTCGCCCACGAGGAGCTGGGCGACTGGGTGCAGGGCGCCCACCTCGATCTGGACGCGGCCCTGCGCTCCCTCGTGCACCGCTGGCACCGGGGGAGCGGCACCCCGGACCGCACCCCGCACCCCCACGCGTCCGGCGAACCCCGCAGCCTGCCCGTGCCCCGGCACCGCATCGGGCCGGTGATCCAGGCGATGGTGCTCCTCGGCCGCCGCCAGGGCACCGCCGCCCTCGCCCACCGGATGGCCGACCTCATCGAGGCACTGGACCGGCTCTGGACCGACGAGGGCCCGCGCGACGAGGACGCCGCCTGGTGGGCGGCCCACCTCCTGGGCGGCAGCCTGCTGCGGGTGCCCGACGCCCGCCCGTATCTCGGCGTCCTGAGGGTCCTCGCCGGACGCATCACCCGCCGCTCCGCCGGTTCCGAAGGACCCGGGGACCTCGGGGCGTACGGCGAGTTCGGCCCCTGGTTCTGGCGGCGGCTCCGGCTGCCCGAGGAGGACCGGATCGACCTGCTCCGCCGCCTGGTGCCCGCCGACGGGCAGCCCCGCACCGACGGCGACGAACGCTATCTGGACGCGGTCGCCCGCCGCCTCGCCCTCGACGCCCCGGCCGTCCAGCCGCTGCTGTGCCGCTGGTTCACCGACGAACGCCCGCTGCTCGTGGGCCCCGACGCACCGGACGTACCCCTGCGCCCCACCGTCGCCGCCGCCGCGCAGGCCCTGCTCTACGCCCGCCGCGACCTGGACCTCGACGGCCTCACCGACGCGCTGATCGCCACCCCGCACACCCGCGCCGGGGAGCTGCTCGCCGCCCTCGCGGAGGACGAGCCCACGGCGCTCTGCCGCGCCGTCGAGCGCTGGGCCCGCGACGAGGACCGCCCGGCCCGCCGCTCCGCCGCCGCCCGCTACGCCGGACTCCTCCAACAGCGCGTCACCGCCGAGGGCGACCGGGCCCTGCTGCGCTCGGCCGCCGAGATTCTGCTGGAGCGCCCCGAGGACGCCGAGCTGCACGCCGCCGCCCACACCCTCCTCGTCCGCGACCCGAAGGCCCGCAGCCGCCATCTCGCGGGCGCCCTGCGCGCGTTCGCCGCCGGAGACCCCCGGCTGCCCGTCGAACTGCTCGCGGAGGTGTTCCCGTCCCACCAGGAGCCGGTCCTCGCCGCCCTGCGCGCCCGCCTCGCCCGTCCCGGCGAAAGCGGGGGAGCGGTGCTGCGGGCCCTGGCCGGCCTCGACACGCCCGCGCTCGCGCTGCACGCCGCCGGGCTCGTACGGGAGTACATCGACGCCCACCCCGAGGACGGCACACACGCCGCCGAGTACGTCGACCTCCGCCTGGAGCACGGCCCGGCCGCCCGCGCCCTGCTGCTGCCCCTGGTCACCGGGCTGCTCCGGGACCGCCCCGCACCGCCCCCGGTGCGCGCCGCGCTCGCCGCCGTCCTCGCCGGGCCGGGCAGCGCGGATTCCCGGCCGCTGCGGGCCGAGCTGCTGGAGGTGCTGCTGGAGTTCGAGCAGACCGCCGGCCGGAACCCGGACGTGCTGGAAGCCCTGCTCCGGGCCGCCGCCCGGGGCTCCGGGCGCCGCCCCGAGATCCGTACCCGCGCGCTCGTCCACCGCACCGGGATGCTGCTGGTCCGCACCCCCGAAGGAGCCGCCCGCTTCGACCGGGGCCTGGTCGAGTGCGCCCGCGACGTGCCCGGCTTCGCGGCCCTCGTCACCCGCTGGCTGGCCGACGCCCCCGAGGAGTGGGCGGCGGTCGTGGGCCCGAGCGCCCGGCGCACGGTGGAGGCGTTGGAGACATCACGTCCGCCGATGCCGATGCCGATGCAGGCGGCGGGACGTGAGCATGGCAGTCTTAGACCTGCGTAATCGACATACACACGTACACAGGTTCGGGCGAGGAGCGGTCACAGTGCAGCGCTGGCGTGGCTTGGAGGACATCCCCCAGGACTGGGGACGCAGCGTCGTCACCATCGGCTCCTACGACGGCGTGCACCGCGGACACCAGCTGATCATCGGCCGCGCCGTCGAGCGCGCCCGTGAGCTGGGCATCCCCTCGGTCGTCGTCACCTTCGACCCGCACCCCAGCGAGGTCGTCCGCCCCGGCAGCCACCCGCCGCTGCTCGCCCCCCACCACCGCCGCGCGGAACTGATGGCGGAGCTGGGCGTGGACGCGGTGCTGATCCTGCCGTTCACCGCCGAGTTCTCGAAGCTCTCGCCCGCCGACTTCACCGCGAAGGTCCTCGTCGACCGCCTCCACGCCAAGGCCGTGATCGAGGGCCCCAACTTCCGCTTCGGCCACAAGGCCGCGGGGAACGTCGCGCTGCTGACCGAGCTGGGCGCCACCTACGACTACACCGTCGAGGTCATCGACCTGTACGTCACCGGCGAGGCGGGCGGCGGACAGCCGTTCTCCTCCACGCTCACCCGCCGCCTGATCGCCGAGGGCGACGTCGCCGGGGCCGCCGAGATCCTCGGCCGCCCGCACCGGGTAGAGGGCATCGTGGTGCGCGGCGCGCAGCGCGGCCGCGAGCTGGGCTTCCCGACGGCCAACGTCGAGACCCTGCCGCACACCGCGATCCCCGCCGACGGCGTCTACGCCGGCTGGCTGGAGGTGAACGGCGAGTCGATGCCCGCCGCGATCTCGGTCGGCACGAATCCGCAGTTCGGCGCCACCGAGCGCACGGTGGAGGCGTACGCCATCGACCGGGTCGACCTGGACCTGTACGGGCTGCACGTGGCCGTCGACTTCCTCGCGTACGTACGCGGCATGCTGAAGTTCGACTCGATCGACGAGCTGCTGGTGGCGATGGCCGCAGACGTCAAGCGCTCCAGCGAGCTGACCGCCGCGTACGACCGCACCCACTGACGTACGCCGGGGGCGTGCGTCCCGCCCCGGGACGACGGATGCTGACAGGGTGCGCGACATCCTGCCCGACCTCCGTGCCCGGTGCGCCGACGGCGTCCCCCTCGCCCTGGCGACCGTCGTCGCCGTGCACGGCAGCGCGCCCCGCGACCCGGGCGCGGTCCTGGCCGTCGACGAAGCGGGCACGGTGGTCGGCAGCGTCTCCGGAGGCTGCGTGGAGGGCGATCTGTACGAGGTCGCCCGCGAGGTGCTGGCCGGGGCGGGGCCGCGCGTGGTGTCGTACGGGATCAGCGACGACGAGGCGTTCGGCGTCGGGCTGACGTGCGGCGGCACGATCGAAGTGCTCGTGCGCGCGTACGCGACCGGCGCCGAGCGTTCCGAACTCGCCGCCGTGCTGGATCTGATCGCCGCGGACCGGCCGGTGGCCGAGGCCACGGTCCTGTCCGGCGCGGCGGAGACCGGGGCCCGCCTGGTGATCCGCCCCTCCGACGCCGGGCCCACCACCGGCACGCTCGGCGACGAGGGGCTCGACGCGGCCGTCACCGACGACGCCCGCGGCCTGCTGGCCCAGGGCCACACCGCGATCCAGTGGTACGGGGCGCACGGCCGGCGCCGGATGCAGGAGGTGGCCGTCTTCGTCCGGACGTACGCCCCGCCGCCCCGCATGCTCGTCTTCGGCGCGATCGACCACGCGGCGGCCACCGCCCGCATCGGCTCGTTCCTCGGCTACCGGGTCACCGTCTGCGACGCCCGCCCCGCCTTCGCCACCCGCGAGCGCTTCCCCACGGCGGACGCGGTGGTGTGCGCCTGGCCGCACGACTACCTGGAGTCCACCGAGACCGACGCCCGCACGGTGATCTGCGTGCTCACCCACGACCCCAAGTTCGACGTCCCCCTGCTTCTCGCGGCCCTGCGCACGCCCGCCGCGTACATCGGGGTGATGGGCAGCCGCCGTACCCACGACGACCGACTGGCCCGACTGCGCGCGGCCGGGGCGGACGAGGCGGCGCTCGCCCGCCTCGCCTCGCCCGTGGGCCTCGACCTCGGAGCCCGTACGCCGGAGGAGACGGCGGTGTCCATCGCGGCCGAGATCATCCAGCACCGCTGGGGCGGGACGGGCCGGCCGCTCGGTGAGCTGACGGGAGCGATCCACCACCACGGCGGGCCGGCCGCGGCGCGGTGATCAGGGCACCGTCTTCGCACCGTCCCGATGCGCACGGTCCTCAGCCGCCTCCCGCGGTACGACGTCCTCGCGGGACCGGTCCATGGCCCGCCACTCCGGACGCAGTCCGGCCAGGGTCGTGGTGAGGAAGTACGCGGCCCCGCAGACGAGCAGCACCGGCGTCAGACCGGCGGCCGTCACCGCCGCCCCGGCGAGCAACCCGCCGAGCGGGATGCCGGACCAGGCCAGCGAGTCGCCGAGGGCGTTGACCCGGCCCAGCATCCGGCGCGGCACCCGTTCGATGAAGACGGCGCCCAGCACGGGGTTGATGAACCCGGCCCCGAAGCCGCTGACGGCGAAGACGGCGAGCACCACGCCCAGGGGGGCGTCCACCGCGAGGACCAGGAACCTCGGGGCCCCGGCCAGCAGGAACCCGAGGAGGAACACCGCTCTGCGGGGCAGCCGGTGGGCGGCCATCGCGGCGATGAGGCTCCCGCCGGCCGCGGCGGCCCCCATCACCGTACTGACCAGGCCGATCGCCGCCGGGCCGTTCCCGGACTCCCCGGCCCAGACGGGGATCATCAGGGTGCTCAGCGCCGCGTCCAGCAGGTTGGTGATCCCGACCACGACGATGACGGCGAGCAGCAACGGATCGCCGCGCAGGAAGGTGAAGCCCTCGCCGAACCGCCGCCAGTAGCCCGCCTCCTCCGCGCCGTCCGCGTCGTCCGTCGCGGACGGGTCCACGGCCGGTCGTCCCGTCCCGCGCGGCAGCGCGACGGCGACGATCACCGAACCGAGGACGAAGCAGCCCGCGTTGACGACCAGACCTGTCATGGGGCCGAGCAGCGCCACCAGGGCGCCGCCCGCCGCCGGGCCGACGGTGGAGGCGAGCCGCTCGATCACGCCGGACAGGCCCATGGCCCGCTCCAGGGGTGTTCCGGCGCGCTCGGCGGCCTCCGGGACCATGACCTCTTTTGCCAGGTCGCCCGGACCGCGAGCGGCCCCGATCACCGCGACCAGGCCCAGCAGGAGGGGGAAGGAGAGCAGGTCCAGGGTGTGCAGCAGGGGGATCGCCGCGGCGGCGGCCGCGCTCGCCAGGTCCATGGTCCAGGAGACGGTCCGTGGGCCCGTGCGGTCCACCAGCGGACCGGACAACGCCTTGAACAGGACGTACGGCGCCATCTCACAGAAGGCGACCAGCCCGGTTCGGGTGGCGCTGCCCGTGGTGACGAGGACGAACCAGGGCAGGGCGATCAGGGAGATCCGTGTGCCGGTCACGGACGCGGCGATGGCCGCCAGCACTCCGGCCAGCGGACGTAAGGACCGTTTGGCGGGTATGACGCCGGTGCCGCCCGGGGCCCCGGCGCTCACGGTGCCTCCGCTTCCGGGGCGGGGGCGTCCAGCTCGGGCAGGAAGTGGGTGATGATGCCGACCCGCTCCGCGCCCGCCGGAGCGGTCGCCGCGTTCTCCGGGGTGTCCCGCCGGTAGCGGCCGATGACGCCCCACAACTCCTGGGAGAGCGCGGTCGTTTCCTCGGGCGTGAGCCGCAGAACCCAGTCGCTCAGGTCGAACCTCTCCCGCCAGACGCGGGGCATCGTCTGCAGCCCGTTCAGCGCCTGCTGGGTGCGCAGGGCGTAGATGGAGGCGACGGACTGCTGGTAGGCGAGGGCGGCCTCGGGTTCCCGCTCGGCCAGTTCGGGGTCGTTGAACCAGGTCGTCCGGTGCACCGAACGCCACCAGCGCTCGCGGGCGTTGCCGCGTTCCGTGTCCTCGTCGACGAAGCCGGCCGCGCCGAGTTGCCGCAGGTGGTAGCTGGCCGTCCCGGAGTTCACCCCCAGCCGCTCCGCGAGACGGGTGGCCGTGGACGGGCCGTACTTCCGCAGCAGCCCGACCAGTTGCACACGGACCGGATGCGCCAGGGCGCGCAGCCCCTTGGCGTCCAGGACGACCTCATCCGGTGACGGGCCGTCGGAAGGGAGCGGCGTGTTGTCTGTCATGCGGCAGACTCTAGACCGCAAAGAGTTCTTCGCAAAGGCATCTTCGCGAAGAACTCTTTGCGGTTTGTCTCGGGGGTCGTACCGGCGCATGCCCACCGATGAATTCCGCGGTGCGCGATGGTCATCATGTGCGGGACCACCGGAACGCGTGCGTTCGTACCGAAGGAGACGCCGTGGCCAGACTCATCTACTCCATGATCACCTCGCTCGACGGCTACGCCGAGGCGACGGAGGGCGGCCTCGGCACCGGAGCCGAGGACCCGGAGGTGCACACCTTCGTCAACGACCTCTTCCGGCCGGTCGGCACCTACCTCTACGGGCGGCGGATGTACGAGACGATGGTCTACTGGGAGACCGCGCACACCGAGCCCGACCAGCCGCCGCACATCCTGCAGTACGCCCGCGACTGGCAGGCCGCGGAGAAGGTCGTGTACTCCACGACGCTCGACTCGGTGTCCAGCGCGAAGACCCGGATCGAGCGGTCCTTCGACCCGGACGCGGTGCGCCGGCTCAAGGCCGAGGCGGAGGCCGACCTCACCGTCGACGGCCCGAACCTCGCGGCCCAGGCGATCGCGGCCGGCCTGGTGGACGAGTACCACCTCTTCATCACCACGAGCGTGGTCGGCGGCGGCAAGCGGTTCTTCCCCGACGGCGTGCGCCTCGACCTCGAACTGGTCGAGGAGCGCGCCTTCTCCGGTGGGCTGATCTACGCCCGCTACCGGACCCCCTGAGGCCACCGGCCTCAGATCGTCGGTTTGTCGGCGGGCGCGTCCCCGCTCCCCCCGGCACACGCCGCCGCCCAGTGGCACGCCACCTGGGCGTCCCCGCCCCCGTTCAGCACCGGCAGATCCACCGTGCGGCAGGCCTCCGCCACCCCCGCCCGCTCCGCCTCACCCGAGGCCAGGACCTGGCAGCGGACGTGGAACCGGCAGCCGGAAGGCACCTTCGAGGGGTCCGGCGGCTCCCCGGCCAGCACCACCGGTTCGCCCTCCGCCTCCGGGAGGACGGACAGCAGGGCCCGGGTGTACGGGTGCTGAGGGGCCGTGAGCAGTTGCTCGACGGGGCCCGTCTCGACGATCCGGCCCAGATACATCACCGCCACCCGGTCCGCGATGTTCCAGGCGAGCCCCAGGTCATGGGTGACGACCAGCGCCGAGAGCCCCAGCTCGTCCCGCAGGCGCAGCAGGAGCGCCAGGATCTCGCCCCGTACCGATGCGTCCAGCGAGGCCACCGGCTCGTCGGCCACGATCAGCTCCGGCTCCAGCACCAGCGCCCCGGCGATCACGACGCGCTGGCGCTGACCGCCCGACAGCTCGTGCGGGAAGCGCAGGAAGAACCGCTCCGGCGGCCGCAGGCCGGCCCGGGAGAGGGCATCCGAGACGGCCGCCCGCTCGTCCCCCGCGTACCCGTGGATGCGCAGCCCCTCCGCCACCGCGTCGTACACCGTGTGCCGGGGGTTGAGGGAGCCGCTCGGGTCCTGGAGGACCAGCTGCACGCGCTTTCGGTACGCCTTCAGCGCCCGGCCCGTGTAGTCGAGCGGGGCGCCGCCGAAGGTGACCCGGCCCGAGGTGGGCGGGACCAGGCCCAGCAGGGACCGGGCGAGCGTCGTCTTGCCGCAGCCGGACTCGCCGACCAGCGCGACGATCTCACCGGGCCGGATGTCGAGGTCGACGCCGTCGACGGCCCGGGCGGTGGCGGCCCCGCTCCGGCCCGGGAACGCGACCTTCAGCTCCTCGGCGCTGAGGAGGGGCGCAGTGCTGACGAGGGGCGTGGTGCTCAAGAGGTGCTCCTTGTTTCTCCGGGCCGTGCGCCGTCCGCGTGCGTGCCGTCCGCGTCGGGCCGTGCGCCGTCCGCGTGCGTGCCGTCCGCGTCGGGCCGTGCGCCGTCCGCGTGCGTGCCGTCCGCGTCGGGCCGTGCGCCGTCCGCGTGCGCGCCGTCCGAGCCCACCAGGACGCAGGCCGCCCGGCGCTCCGCCCCTGCCTCCCGCAGCTCCTGGTCCTCGGTGCCGCAGATGTCCAGCGCCACCGGGCACCGTGGGTGGAACGTACAGCCGCCCGGCAGCGCGGCCGGGTCCGGCGGGTCGCCCGGCAGCCCGCGCGGGGCGTGCCGCGAGGACGGGTCCCCGATTTTCGGGAACGCGGCGGAGAGGGCCTTGCCGTACGGGTGGCGGGCGTCCGTGTACACCTGCCGCGCCGGGCCCTCCTCCACGACCCGGCCCGCGTACATCACCGAGAGCCGGTCGCAGGTGTCGGCGAGCACCGCGAGGTCGTGGCTGATCATGATCAGGCCGACGTTCTGATCGGACACCAGCTGCTCGATCAGGCGCAGGATCTGCGCCTGGATCATCACGTCCAGCGCGGTCGTCGGTTCGTCCGCCACGATCAGCCGCGGATCGCAGGCCAGTGCCATCGCGATCATCACGCGCTGGCGCTGCCCGCCGGACAGCTCGTGCGGATACGCCTGCGCGCGGGCGGCGGGCAGGCCCACCTGTTCCAGCAGTTCGCCGGCGCGCCTGCGGGCGGCGGCCGGGGTGGCCTTGCTGTGCAGCAGGATCGGTTCGGCGATCTGGTCCCCGACCCGGTGGACGGCGTTCAGCGAGTGCATCGCGCCCTGGAAGACGATCGACGCGCCAGCCCAGCGGACCGCCCGCAGCCGCCCCCACTTCATGGTGAGGACGTCCTCGCCGTCGAGCAGGATCTCCCCGGTGAGCTTCGCCGTCGCGGGCAGGAGGCGGAGCAGGGCCAGGGCCAGGGTGGACTTCCCGCAGCCGGACTCACCGGCGATGCCGAGCTTCTGCCCGGCCTCGACCCGCAGGTCGACCCCCCGTACGGCGGGGACGGCGTCGGCCCCGCCGCCGTACGTGACGGTCAGATTCCGCACCTCCAGGAGCGGGGGATCGCCGACCGGCTCCGACAGACCGGGTGAGCCGGACGGGTCCGGGTTCGGCGTGGTGGTCGTGGTGGTGGCGGTCAACGGGACACCCCCAGCTTGGGGTTGAGCACGGACTCGATGGCGCGGCCGCACAGCGTGAAGGCGAGGGCGACCACGGCGATGGCGAGTCCGGGCGGCGCGAGGTACCACCAGTTGCCGGAGCTGACCGCGCCGGCCTCACGGGCGTCCTGGAGCAGACCGCCCCAGGAGACGATCGTGGGATCGCTGAGCCCGAGGAAGGCGAGGGTCGCCTCGGTGAGGATGGCGGTGGAGATCACGAGCGTGGTCTGCGCCAGCACCAGCGGCATCACATTGGGCAGGACGTGACGCGACATGATGTGCCCGTGACCGCCGCCGAGCGCCCGCGAGCGTTCGATGTACGGGCGGGACTCGACGGACAGCGTCTGGGCGCGGACCAGACGGGCGGTCGTCGGCCAGGTCGTCACGCCGATCGCCAGGATCGTCGTCCAGATCGACCGGGAGAGGACCGTGGCCAGGGCGATGGCCAGAACGAGGGTCGGCATCACCAGGAACCAGTCCGTCACCCGCATGATGACGGTGGCGTACCAGCCCTTGAAGTGTCCCGCGGTGATCCCGATCAGGGTGCCGATCGCCACCGACAGGAAGGCGGCGAGCAGCCCGACCGTCAGCGACACCCGTGTGCCCCACAGCATCAGGGCCAGCAGGCTGCGCCCGAACTGGTCGGTCCCGAGCGGGAATTCACCGCTCGGCTCCTCCAGCGGGCCGCCCGGGGCGTTCGTCACGCTCTGCGAGTCGGCCCCGACCAGCAGCGGGGCGGTCAGCGCCAGCAGAGCGATCACCGCGAGCACGGCGAGCCCGACGAGACCGGCGCGGTGCGTGCGGTACTGCCGCCAGAAGCGGGCCACCGCCTGCCGCCGCCGGGCCCGGGTCAGGGCGCGGGGGCTCTGTGCCCGTGCATCCCCGGGGGGCCGGGAGGGCTTGCGGGCGTCCGGCTCCTGCGGTTCGGAAGGCTTCCGCATCGACGTCGTCATCGGCCCACCCGAGGATCGAGCAGCGGATAGATCACATCGGCCAGCGTGTTCATCAGGATCACGGCGGCGGCGAACACGAAGAACAGCGCCTGCACCAACGGCAGGTCGGGCACGCTCAGCGCCTGGTAGAAGAGGCCGCCGAGGCCCGGCCAGGAGAACACCGTCTCCACCAGGATCGCCCCCGCCACCGTCGTACCGAGGTTCACGAAGAGCAGGGTGACGGTGGGCAGCATCGCGTTCGGCACGGCATGCCTGCGGCGCACGAGGTCGTCGCGCAGCCCCTTGGCGCGGGCCGTCGTCAGATAGTCGCTGCCCATCTCGTCCAGCAGCGAGGAGCGCATCACCAGCAGGGTGCGCGCGTACTCCACGGCGACCAGCGTGACGACGGGCAGCACCAGGTGGTGGGCGATGTCCAGCACCCGGTCGAAGCCCTCGGTGTCGCCGGACTCCATACCGCCGGTCGGGAACAGGCCGGGGATCGGGCCGATACCCACCGACAGGGTGATGATGAGGAGCAGACCGAGCCAGAACGACGGCACCGAGTACAGCGTCAGCGCGAACGCCGTGTTGGCCCGGTCCCCGGCACTGCCGTTGCGCCACGCGGAGCGCGCGCCCAGCCAGATGCCGAGCAGCGTGTAGATGACGAAGGCGGTGCCGGTCAGCAGGAGAGTGGCGGGCAGCGCCTCGGCGATCTTGTCGACGACCGGGGCGCGGAACTGGTACGACGTACCGAAGTCGCCGGTCAGCGCCTTGCCGCAGTACTGCGTGAACTGCTGCCACAGCGGCAGGTCGAGCCCGAACTCACGGCGCATCGCCGCGATCTGTTCCGTCGACACCTGACGGCCGCCGGTCATCTGCTTGACCGGGTCGCCGGGGATCAGGCGGAAGAGGAAGAAGCTGGTGACGAGGACGGCGAAGAGGGAGACGGCCGCTCCGGCGAGTTTGCCCGCCGCGTAGCGGGCGTAGGCGGCCGTACTGCGGGAGCGTGGGGAGCGGGCCGACGGCCCGGCCGGAGCCGGGCCGCCGGATTCTGTGCTCTCCACGCCCGCCGCGCCCTTCAGCAGGGCGGGAGTGCTTTCTGAGCTCATGGACTATTCACGGTCTTCCGCGGTGGAGCGGCGACGCATGGCGAACAGCAGTCCGCCACCGGCGAGGACGACGACGGCGATCCCGACTCCGATGAGCACCCCGGTGGAGGAGCCACCGGAGTCGGAGGAACCGGACGAGGAGGCCCCGGCGGCCGGGACCGCCGACCACCAGCTCCAGTAACCGTCCTGGCCGTAGATGTTGCCCGCGGCCGACGGCATGGTGGTGATGGACTCGATGTGGTCGGTGCGGTAGGCCTCGACGGCATTCGGGTACGCCATGACGTTCATGTACCCGGTGTCGTACAGCCGCGACTCCAGTTGCTTGACCAGATCCGCCCGCTTGGCGGGGTCGTACTCCGCCAGTTGCTTCTTGTAGAGCTCGTCGTACTGCTTGTCGCAGATGAAGTTGTCGGTCGCGGCCGACTCCTTCGCCTTGGACGGCAGGGCGGCGCAGGTGTGGATGGAGAGGACGAAGTCGGGGTCGGGGTTGACGGACCAGCCGTCGAAGGCGAGGTCGTACTCACCGGCGTACCAGGGGTCGGAGACGTTGTCGAGGCAGTCGACCTTCAGCCCGATGCCCTGCTCGCCCCACCACTCCTGGAGGTACTTGCCGATCGCCTTGTCGTTGGGGTCGGTGGCGTGGCAGAGGATACGGAAGTCCAGCGGCTTGCCGTCCTTGCCGACGCGCTTGCCCGCGCCGTTCTTCTTGTACCCGGCCTCGTCGAGGAGGGAGGCCGCCTTCGCCGGGTCGTAGGCGAGCTTCTGGCCGTCCGCCGGTTTCCAGAAGTAGTCGCCGAAGCGCGGCGGGATGTAGCCCTCGCCCTCCACGGCGTGGCCCCGGAAGACCTTGTCGATGATGGTCTTGCGGTCGACCGCCATGAACAGCGCGTGCCGCACCTTCTGGTCCAGCAGCGCCGGGTGGCCGTCGCCGAACTTCTGCCCGTCCTTGGTCCGCGCCCCGGGGTTGACGGCGAGCGCGAAGAAGCGGCGGCCCGGGGCGTCGTTCACCTTGATGTCCGGGGCCTTCTCCAGCGAGGCGGACTGGGCGGGCGTCAGGCTGGGGCTGCCCGCGACGAAGGAGACCTCGCCCTTGCGCAGGGCGGCCACGGCCGCGTCCTGGTCCTTGTAGTAGCGGAAGACCAGCTCGTCGAACTTGGGCGAACCGCGCCAGAAGTCCTTGTTGGCCTTCAGCTTCACATAGCTGTCGACCTTGTAGTCCGTCAGGATGAACGGACCGTTCCCCACGACGGGGAAGTCCTTGTCGTTGTTGAACTTCGAGAAGTCGCCGACCTTCTCCCAGACGTGCTGGGGGACGATCGGGACGTCGAGCGCGGCCATCGTGGCCTGCGGCTCCTTGAGCTTGATGACCAGCTTGTCCTTGCTGGGGGCGGTCACCTTCTCGAAGTTGCCGACGAAGTTGCCGTTGGAGGTCGCGGCGGCCTCGTCGGTCATCATCTTGTTGAACGTCCAGGCCGCGTCCTCGGCGGTGGCCTGTTGCCCGTCGGACCACTTCGAGTCCGAACGGATCGTGTACGTCCACGTCAGCTTGTCCGCAGAGGGCTCCCACGCGGTGGCCAGACCCGGGATCGCCTTGTTGTCCTTGGGGTCGTAGTTGGTGAGGAAGTCGTACATCAACCGGTAGATGCTCGTGCTGACCAGCCGCTGCCCCAGGAACGGGCTGAGGGAGTCGACGCTCTGAGCGACGGCGACCGTGAGCGTCGTCTTCCCGTCGGCGGCGCGGGCCTCCGGAGGTGCCGGCGTGAGCGGATTGCCCGGGACGACGGATCCGGCGGCGAGCGCCAGAGCGGCAGCCCCGGACGCCAGCAGAAGGCGTAGCCGTCGGCGTGGCCGGACGGAGTGGTGGGGAACTCTTGTGACCATGGACGGGGACCTCGCGTCATCACTCGCTGAAGAAGGCGGGCAGATCTCTGGTTCGCCAGTTGGTGAAGCGAAGGTTTATCAGCGGTGGTCGAGCCTCGTCAACGGTGTGTCAAACCGCGTGTGGGCTGCGGGAATGCGGAAGGGCTCGCACCGCGTGAGCGGTGCGAGCCCTCATTGGTCTAAACCACTTCGGCCGTTTCGGCGGCCCTGCCGGCGGCCTACTGCTGCGGTGCCGGCGGCGGCTGCGGAGGCGTCTGCTGCCAGCCGGCCGGGGGCACGGGGCCCTGCAGATCGGGCTGGCCTGCCGGGTTGGCCGGTCCGCCCTGCTGCTCCGGCTGCCCCTGCTGCGGCACACCGGCCCCGGGCGTACCGGGCCCGGCCTGCGGGGGAGGCGACTGCTGCCACCCGTTCTGCGGTCCGCCCGGTGCCGCCTGCGGGGGGTAGGGGGCCTGGGGCGCCCCCGGCTGACCGGCCGTCTGATATCCCCCGTACGGCTGCTGCCCGCCGTAGGGCTGGCCGCTGTAGGGCTGCTGCCCCGGCTGGCCCTGCTGCGGCTGCCCGGGGTGCTGCGGCTGGTGGGGCTGCGGGGCGTACGGCTGGCCGGGGCCGGGCTGCTGGGGCGCGTATGGCTGCTGGCCGGGGATCTGCTGACCCGGGGGCTGCTGGCCCGGCATCGGCTGGCCCTGTGCCGGGAAAGCCTGATGACCGGGCAGGGGCGGGGCGAACTGCGGCGGCGGGTTCTGGCCGTCCGCCGTCCACAGCCCCTGCTGCTGCTGGGCCCGCGCGAAGTCCTCGGCCACCAGCGCCGAGAGGTGGAAGTACGCCTCGCGGGTCTTGGGCCGCATCATGTCGAGGTCGACCTCGGCGCCCGCCGCCAGGTGCTCGTCGAACGGCACGACGACGACGCCGCGGCAGCGCGTCTCGAAGTGCTGCACGATGTCGTCCACCTTGATCATCTTGCCGGTCTCGCGGACCCCGGAGATGACGGTGAGCGAACGCTGCACCAGGTCCGCGTACCCGTGCGCCGACAGCCAGTCCAGCGTCGTGGAGGCGCTGGAGGCGCCGTCGACCGAGGGGGTCGAGATGATGATCAGCTGATCGGCGAGGTCGAGGACCCCGCGCATCGCGCTGTAGAGCAGCCCGGTGCCGGAGTCGGTGAGGATGATCGGGTACTGCTTCCCGAGCACCTCGATCGCGCGCCGGTAGTCCTCGTCGTTGAACGTCGTCGAGACGGCCGGGTCCACGTCGTTGGCGATGATCTCCAGACCGGAGGGCGCCTGCGAGGTGAACCGGCGGATGTCCATGTACGAGTTGAGGTACGGGATCGCCTGGACCAGGTCGCGGATGGTCGCACCGGTCTCGCGGCGCACGCGGCGGCCGAGCGTGCCGGCGTCGGGGTTGGCGTCGATGGCGAGGATCTTGTCCTGCCGCTCGGTGGCCAGCGTCGAACCCAGGGCGGTGGTCGTGGTGGTCTTGCCCACGCCGCCCTTGAGGCTGATGACCGCGATGCGGTAGCAGGAGAGCACCGGCGTACGGATCAGCTCCAGCTTGCGCAGCCGCTCGGCCTCCTCCTTCTTGCCGCCCAGCTTGAACCGGGAGGCGGCCGAGGGGTTACGGCTGCTCTTGGCCTTCTGCTTGCCCCGCACCAGCCGGTCGGAGGAGAGCTCGACGGCCGCAGTGTACCCGAGCGGGGCGCCCGGCACGGACCGCTCGCGCTGGTCGTGCGCGACGGGAGTGGGCCAGGCACCGCCCGTACGCGGGTCGACGGGCTGCTGCTGATGCGGCTGGGCCTGGGGCTGGCCCTGGGCTTGGGGCTGGCCCTGGGCTGGGGGCTGCTGCCCGTACGCGTCCGGCTGCTGCGGGGCGACGGGCGCGGGGAGGTTCGGAGTGCCCTGGGCCGGGAAGGGCGCGTGAGGCTGGGGCTGCTGCGGTGCGTTGGGCGCCTGGCCCGGCTGGCCCTGCTGCTGGGGCTGCTGACCCGGCTGGCCGGTCTGCGGGAAGCCGTAGCCGCCCTGCGGAGGGAAGCCGTAACCGCCCGCGTTCTGGGGGTGGGCCTGCGGCGGCAGCGGCGCGCCCGGGCCGGGGTGGTCGGGCTGACCGGGGAACGGCTGCTGCTGGTGCGGCGGCTGGGGCGTCTGCGGCGGCTGGGCAGCCGGGCCCGCCTGGGGGAAGCCGTAGCCGCCGGGCGCCTGGTTCACCGGGGCGGCACCGGGCCAGCGCGCCGCGGGCTGCGGCGCGGAGGACGCCGGAGCGGCCGGCTGGAAGGCGGGCGGCAGGGGCGGCAGCGCGCCGCCCTGCGCGGGCGGCGACCACGGCACGGGTGCGGGGGCGGCCTGCGGGGTGTCGGCGGCGGGCGGCGGCGCGTCCTGGGGCGCGGCATCCTGCGGCACGACGTCCTGTGGCACGACATCCTGCGCGCCCGCGTCCGTAACGGCGGAGGGGGCGGCGGGCGCGTCAGCGACGGCCGGAGCCGCCTCCGTGCCGGTCCCGGCCGCTTCGCCCTCCCCGGTGTCCGAGGAGCCGGCGTCCGGGGCGGGAGAGACCGACAGTTCGGAGGAGGCACCGGCCGAGGAGGCACCGGACAGGGAAGCGTCCTCGGAGCCCGTGCCGGAGGAAACCGGGGCATCGGCCTCCTCGTCGTTCTTCTGGTCACCCTTCGCGCCGGCGTCCGACCCAGCCGCGGCCTCCGCCTCGCGCTCCGCGATCTCCCGCTTGAGCGCGGCGGGCGAGAACCGCATCGTCGCGCCGCTCTCCACATCGCCACCGCCGAACGGACCGGCATCCGCGCTCTCCGCGGCCGGAGCGGCCGGAGCCGTCGCCTGCGGCGTCTCCGGAGCGGCGGCGGCCGGGGCCCGCTCAGCAGCGGGGACGACCGGCTCGGCGGGCGCGGGCGGAGTCGGCGGTGCGGGCGCCCAGTTGGGCTCGAAGCCCCCGGGTGCCGCCGACAGGTCGGGCGAGGACAGGGGCGCCCCGACCGGCGGCGGAGGGGGCGCCAGATGCGAGCCCGCCCCTCCCGACGAGTCCCCCGCCGCGTTCTGCGTGTACCAGGCGGGAGGGGTGTAGTCGATGGTGAACTCACCCGTCATCTCGGCGGGATCCGCGTCGGACGACTCGTCGACGGGCAGGTCCCATCCGCCGCGGATCTCGTCCCGATCGCCGTTCACTTTGCCTCCTGGTGTGGTCGAGCACCCTTGTGCCGTGGTGGGTGGGGGCGACCGTTCCCGATGTGCCGGTCCGCCCGGCTCTCCCCCTTGCGACGCGCATCACCTGCTCGCAGGTTTCTTCATGCCGCGCCCCACCCACCCTAATCGCCATCCGGTGAACTCAGGCAGGGCGTAGGGCACGGCAAAAACCGCCCCACCGGCCAGGTGTCACAGCCCGGTGGACCCCGTGTGAGGGAAGGGCGGTCGCGAGCCGGGCATTAGCGGCCATACAGGCCCAAGGGGAAGGGCGGAGGCCACTCCGGCAGCCCTCCGTCACCGCGTCCCGCGCCCCGGCGGTGACGAACCGTGAGGGACCGGACCTAGGTGAGGTCGAACTCACCGTCGCGAGCGCCCAGGACGAACGCCGTCCACTCCGCCTCCGTGTACCGCAGGACGGTGTCCGGGTCCAGCGAGGAACGCATGGCGACGCCGCCGCCCGGCAGATGCGCGATCTCGACGCGCTCCTCGGCCTCCTCGGTGCCCGGCGCGCTGAGCCAGGTCACGTCGGAGATGTCGAGAGCGTAGAGCTCGTCTTTTTCCTGCTGGGTGCCCATGACGGCGTCCCTTCGATCGAACGGATGCGGTGCGTGGTCCATGTTCCCTGGCGGGAAGGGCGTTCGGGGGCCGAACGGGACAGGAATCAGTCCATCCGGCGAGCTGTGCCCAGCAGGCCGGTCTCGGCGTCGGTCGGGTTCGTCATCACCCAATGGTGTTCGCGCCCCGCGACCCACAGGGTGACCCCGTCCGCCAACGTGGGCAGCGCCTCGTACTCGGCGCGCGCGAGCCCCAGGATCCGGCCGATCTGCTCGGCCTCGCCGGGGGAGACCCGCTGGACGCCCACCAGCGCCGAGGACCGCATCAACCGCGGTGCGACGGGGCTCAGATAGGGGAGCAGCGTCAGCACGGACTGCCACGGCGAGGACACCACCCGACCGCGCGGCGGCCGTATCCCGCAGTCCCGTACGACGACCACGGGGCTGCCCACGGTCGCACCCGTCGGCGGAACGCGGCCCACGTCGTACAGGGACACGCACTCCAGCCCGGCGCCCGCCGCCTGGGCGAGCGTCGTCCAGGCCTGGACACGACCGGTCTCGACCGCCACCCGGGCGCCGGTGCCCGCCGCCCGCAACGCCAGGACCTGCGCCGTCCACAGCCCGCCGATCAGCGTCACGTCGTACGGCACCGGACGGTGGAACCCGATCAGCTGCGGCTTGTTGTTCGCGTCGTTGCCGATGATCACGCCGTCGTCGCCGACCGGCAGCGACAACGCGCCCAGATGGTCCGCGGCCACGGTGTGACCCGCGTGACGGGGGCCGCGCAGCCCGCGCCGGGGCTCGGTCCGGTTGCTCACTGTGCGCCTCCCAGCGGGAGCGTGGCCAGGACACCCGGCAACTGCTCGCGGTCCAGCCGTACAAGGCCCACCTTGGCGTGCCGGGCGGCCTGCTCCAACGTCCTTCTCACACCGATGAGTTCGGTGTCCGAACCACCGGTGACCCGCACATGGCCGACCACGCTCGCCGAGCCCTGGCGCGCCCCGCGGCGTACCGTCAGGCTGAACGTCGTCGCGTACGCGGGCACCGACGTCAGCAGCGCGACCAGTTGCGGCAGCGGCGTCGCACCCCGGCCCAGCTCGGGCCAGCGGTCCACCGCGTACGTGGTGTGCCAGCGGTCGTCGCACCGCCAGACCCGCGACGTCTCCATGGTGCGCCGCTGCGGGGCGGCGTCCGGGCGGCCCGCCCGACCCGACAGGATGGGATTGGCACAGGCGGAGGTGGCTACCGCGGAGTTCAGCTCGTCCTGGTCCAGCACCGCGGCCTGGAATCCGGCTCCCGTGACCCGGCTCGCCACATGGTCGGCGACCCGCACCAGACAGCGCTGCGCCCCCTCCATACCGCCGCCGCGCGCTTCGATGGCCTCACGGCACAGCTCCGGATCCAGCTTCACCGCCACCCACGTCATCCGCAGGGCGGGCGCACCGGTCTGGTCCTGCAGCGGCGCGTACGAGAGCCGGGCCACCGACTGCTGCGGCAGATGAGGAGCGGGCGCGCACCGCACCTGCTGCACCAACTGCGCCGACTCCGCCACGATGTCGTCCACCGTGAGGGCGTCGCCCAGCAGCGACAGCGGGAGCGACCGGGCGCCGAACGCGGGCCGCAGCGACTCGCCGCTCGCCTCGACCCGCACCACGGCGGTCAGGAACGTGCCGTCGCCGAGCATTCCCACCGTCCGGTGGTTCCGGTCGACATAGACGTGCGGGGCGAAGCCGGGAACGCTCTCGGCGACCGGGGCCAGCATCGGCTCCGCGTCCGCCGGCGACGTGGCGGCTGCGGCCCGGCGCCGGGCCCGGAGCCCCAGAGCGCTCGACACCCAGTCCTGGAGCGCGCGGCCCCGTCGGCGTACCACCGCGAGCGCGACCAGCAGGCACAGCAGCACGAGCGAGGGGATCATCCACGCGCCGCCCAGCGCCGCACCCACCGCGGCGATCACGAGACCCACCTCGACGATCACCAGCTGCCGCAGCACCGGGCGCACCCGGTCGGTCCGCGAGATCGAACGCAGGGTCGTCGCGGCGGGCGCGGTCTGCCCGGGGGCGGCGGACGGCGAGGACGGATCGGGGGCCGGTGCGGGCGTCTGGTTGCTGCGTTGCCTCCGGGAAGTCCCGGCGGCTCGACGGCCGGCCCGCCCGGTACGCTCGCGCGTAGCTGAACCCATCGCCGCGTTGCCCCCTCGTGTCCGTATTCACCGCTTTTTACACGGGTGTTGATCGGGTCGTCACCCTACCTGAGCACGGGGAGCGCAACCCCAGCAGGCATAGTAGGGGCGCGGTACGGCAGCGGGGGCCGACGGTGCGTGCGGGACCCTGCTCCGATCACTTTCGATCACTGGGGACGAAGGGTCAGCGGACACATGGCATCACGGCGGGACGAGCTCAACGCCTATACCTTTGCGAAGCGGAGGTTGATCGCACAGTTCCTGCAGCCCAACCCCACCGGGTCCGAGGAAGGCGCCCCCAGGCCGCTGCGCGCGGTGCTGCCGGGGGCCATCATCGCCATCGTGGTTCTCGCCGTGTTCGGCGCCTGGGGCATGTTCAAGCCGGTGGCCCCCCAGAAATGGGACACCCCCAAGGAACACGTCATCATCGCGAGCAAGTCCACCACCCGGTACGTGGTGTTGACGACCGACGGCAAGAGGCAGCTGCACCCCGTTCTGAACATGGCCTCCGCCAAGCTCCTGCTCGCCCCGGACAAGGGCACCGTCGTCAACGTCAACGAGTCCGTCCTGGACAGCGGCAAGATTCCGCACGGCGCCACCCTCGGTATCCCGTACGCCCCCGACCGGCTGCCCGACTCCAAGGAAGCGGGTGCGGCCAAGCGCTGGGCGGTCTGCGAACGCCCCGGGGAGGGCGGCCGGGCGATCCAGAAGGCGACCTTCATCTTCGCCGAGCGCGAGGAGAAGAAGACCGAGGGGAAGAACGCCCTGCGGGGCGGCGAGCTGATGTACGTCGAGGGCCCGGACCGGACCCGCTACATCGTCGACGCCTCGGGCAAGGCCTACCCCGTCCAGAAGGACGAACTGCTCCTGCGCACCCTGGTCGGCCAGAACTCCAAGCCGCAGCGGGTCTCCGCCGCCTGGCTGGCCACGCTCCACACCGGTGACCCGATCACCTTCCCGACCGTGGACGGGGTCCCCGGAGCCCCCGCCGGCGCCCCCGGCACCCTGGACGCCCGGACCAACCGCGTCGGGATGGTCCTGACCGCGACGGCGGGAACCAAGACCCAGAGCTACGTCGTCCTGCCGGGCAGGGTCGCCCCGGTCTCGGACTTCACGGCCAAGCTCCTGCTCAGCAGCCGGCAGCTGGTGCCCCTCAAGCAGGCGGGCACAGCGAAGCCGGTGAGCGCCGCCGAGCTCGAGCCGGGCGCACCGTTCGGCCAGGAGAGGGACTGGCCGGCCGACAAGCCCGAGCCCGTAAACTCCCCTGACGTCAAGAAGGGCAGTCGGAACACCGTGTGCAACGTTCTGCGGGGCGTGGACGCCGACAGCGGCGCCACCACTCTGAGCACCTGGGTGGGTACGAGCTTCCCCGCGACGCTCCCCACCGGCTCCAGCAGCGCCTACGTCACCCCCGGATCGGGTGAGTTCTTCCGCCAGTTCAAGGGGTCCACCACCAGTGCGGGCTTCCTCTTTCTGGTCACCGACACCGGCCTGCGCTACGCGATGCAGTCCAACAGCGACAGCGGCCAGGACGACTCCGGCATCGGCGCATCCGGCAGCAAGAAGGACCGGGAGGCCCAGCAGCAGGAGGCGCAGCAGGCACAGAACCGCCTCGGCTACAAGGACGTCGACCCCAACCCCGTACCGGCGGCCTGGTCCGCGCTCCTGCCGACCGGCCCCCGGCTCTCCACCGGCGCGGCCAGCCAGCCGCAGGGCTCGTGACGATGGCAGACACCCCCGACTCCGGCCGGGCGGCCCGCCGTCTGCTGACGGCCACCGCGGCAGCGGCCGTCCTCCTGGTCACCCTGCCGGTGACCCCCGCGGCCGCGGAGGACTCGACCCAGTGCACGTTCCCGTCCAAGAAGTACCCGGGCCGCCCCTGGGCGTTGCAGCGCGTCCTGCTGGACGAGTTGTGGAAGCAGTCCACCGGCAAGGGCGTCCGCGTCGCGGTCATCGACACCGGCGTCGACATCAAGAACGACCAGCTCACGAAGGCGGTCGACGTCAGAGCGGGCCGCAACTACCTGCCGAAGGGCCTCAAGACCGACGACGGCATGAAGATCGAGCGCGGCAAGGAGAACGGCACCACGGACACCGTGGGCCACGGCACCAAGGTCGCCGGCATCATCGCCGCCCGCGAGGCGAAGGGCACCGGCTTCAGCGGCCTCGCCCCCGACGCGACGATCATCCCGATCCAGCAGAACGACGCCGAGGGGCACGGCAACACGGCGACCCTCGCCAGGGCCATCACCTACGCCGCCAACGAGGCGAACGCCGACATCATCAACATCTCCCAGGACACCGCCGACGCCGTGAAACCGTCCACGGAGCTGAAGCAGGCCGTGGACGGAGCACTCGCCCGGAACGTCGTGGTCGTCGCCTCGGCCGGCAACGACGGCCTCGGCGGAAACGTCAAGGAGACCTACCCGGCCTCCTTCAAGGGCGTCCTGGCCGTCGCCTCCTCGGACCGCAACAACGAACGGGCGCCCTTCTCCCAGTCCGGAGACTTCGTCGGCATCGCCGCCCCCGGGGTGGACATGATCTCCACGGTTCCCGGCGGCGGACACTGCGCCGACAACGGAACCAGCTTCTCCGCCCCGTACGTCGCCGGGGTCGCCGCCCTGATCAGGGCGAAGCACCCCGACTGGACGCAGGCGCAGATCGTCGCGCAGATCCAGCAGACCGCGGAACGCTCCATCGCCGGCCACGACCGCGCGGTCGGCTGGGGCGTCGTCGACCCGGTACGCGCCCTCACCGAGGACGACAAGCCGATCGACCGCCCGATCGCGAGCGAGGGCATGAGCAAGGGCAAAGCCCCCGCCCCCGCCGAACTCCACCTGGGCGAAACGGCCGACGAGCGGAACGCCCGCCTGGCGACGTACGTCGTGGTCGGCGGCGGCGTCCTGGTCGCGGCCATCGCGGGCACGGCAGTGGCGGTACGGGACAAGCGGCGACGCGCGGGTCGGGTGGTCGGGTGAGGTGGAGCGGAGGAACGGTGAAGGGCGGCCATGAGACAAGTCACGTGGCCACCAAGTCGATTGGCGCTGTCGTAGGCAGTGACTAGAGTTGCCACGATGAGATCGGATCGGACCGCTGTCAGTGCGATAGCAACGCGGAACGATCCGAGCAAACGGGGATGCAGAACGGGGAGGTCGGCGCTGTGGCCGAAGACGGTACGGGTGATCTCAAGCGCGGGGTGGGCGCGCTGGAGAAGTTCAAGAAGAGCGTCGACGTCCTGCTGGCGGACTTCGAGGGCTCGGCGGCCAGCAGGACGAAGGTCGCCGACCAGAAGATCACGCGGGCCTCACTGAGCGGCCAGAACGCCTGCTTCGCCGAGGCGGACGGCCTGTACACCCAGTACAACCGGGTCCACTCCTCCCTTGTCTCGCTCTCCAAGTCCCTGGGTGACCAGATCGAGTACCTGAGCCTGGGGGTGCACGCGGCGGCGGTCGGCTTCGACAACGTCGAGGACGACGTCAGGCGGCGCTTCCACGAGATCCAGACCCGCTTGTACGAAGAGAACGAGAAGCACGCCAAGCCTGAACCGACCAACAAGGACAAGCAGGTCGACTCCGGGTGGGGAGCGGAATGAGCGACGAAAAACAGGAAAACCTGACGCCCGCCGAGCAGCGGGGGCAGGACGACGCGCGGGTCAAAATCCAGATGGCCCAGACGGACATCTCCGAGGCCGTCCGCAAGATGCCCTTCGCCAGCGCGCCCGTCGGCCGTACCTCCTTCGAGGGATTCCAGCTCAACTCCATGATCGACCTGGTGGAGAACACCAAGCCGGAAGACCTGGAGAACGCGGGCAAGGCACTCTGGGATGCCAGAGACGCCATCAAGAAGGCCGCGCAGGAGCTGGAAGACAACATGAAGGGGGTCGACTGGCACGGCGAGTCCGGCACGGCCTTCCGCGCCTTCGGCAAGGGCCTGGTCGCCCACGCCCGGAAGCTGGGTGACTTCGCGGACGTGGCCGGCACGCAGATCACGGTCGCGGGTACCGGCCTGGCCTCCGTACGCAGCGCCATGCCACCCCGGGACAGCAGGCAGGTACGCAAGAGCCCGGACGACATCGAACTGCCGGGCCGGGTGGCGGACAACCCGGAGTACCAGGCCGCTCTGAAGGTGGAGAAGGACCGCCAGGAGGCCATCAACCAGATCAATCGCTTGGCCTCGTACTACTCGGTCTCGGGGGAGCGGCTGGAGGGGCAGGAGCCGCCGCGGTTTGATAAGCAGTTGGGTATCACTGTGCCGCCGCCGACGACCGGTCGTGATCAATACCCGTCGTCTGGTGCTTCCGGCGAGCGCTCCGAGAGTCTCGGCAACAGTGCAGTGCCGGACGCGGCAGGGCGCACAAACCCATCGCCCTCTGCTCAGGTAGTTGCAGCCCACCGGCCGCCGGCCGAGGTTCTCGGCTCGGCACCTCTGCCGGACAGGACCGTCGGCACGGAGATCAACGCCGTCGCGCCTCCGCAAGCTCCGACGCCGATCACTGGCACGCCACCGCAACCATCACCGACGCCCACGACAGGGCTGCCCGGCACTCCACCGACGTTCATGCCGCCCAGTCTCACCAACCCTGTGCAGGGCGGCACACAGCGTTTGACGGGGCCAACGGGCATGCCGCGAACGGTCAGCCAGCCCGGCCAGGGATTGGGCAAGGCTCAGCCCACCGGGGGAGGTCCCGTCCCGAGAGGACAGGGCGGCCCCCCGGTCGGTCGCCCCGGCCCGATGGGGGGCGGGGGAACGTTCAACGGTCGTCCGCCGGTCGGACCTCAGTCGCAGGTGCCGACGGCCGGTCGATCCGGTGTGACGGGCGGTCGGCCCGCCGTCGGCCCCGGTGGTACGTCCACCGGCGCCGGTCCCCGTGCCGGAGGCCGGAACGGCATCATCGGGGGAACCCCGCAGCACACGCCGGCTCAGGGCCGCGCCGCTGCCGGAAGCTCCGGGCAGCGCGGAGTGATCGGGGGACGTGGAGCAGCTGCTGCTCCCTCTCGTCCCGGTGGGCGAGCCACTCCCGCTTCCGGCGCCAACGGAGTCGTCGCCGCACCCCGCAAGGCTGGCGGAACCGGCTCGAACGCCAAAGGCTTCACAGCCGGTGGCGCGGGCCTCGTTCGGGGTCCGGCAGCCCGCCGGGACAAGGGCCGGGAGGACGAGGCCAACGGGTCGACCCGTCCCGACTACCTGACAGAAGACGAAGAGACGTGGAATGCCGGACGGCGCGGGGCCGTGCCTCCGGTGGTCGAGTAGCAGTCCCAGGGAAGGTTCGGAAGCCGGGATGACAGCAGGAATGAGCCGAGCTCGGAGGCGTGTGCGTGTGCTCGGCACGCTGGCTGTGGCCGCTTCGTGGAGTGTGGTGCTCGTCGGTGCGGCGCAGCCTGCCGCAGCTGACGCACAGTCGAAGCAGTGGTACCTCGGCGCGATGCAGGCCGAGGACATGTGGAAGGTCACGACCGGCGAAGGCGTCAAGGTCGCTGTCGTCGACACGGGTGTGAACCCGTCCACTCCCTCGCTCCAAGGACAAGTTCTCAAGGGAGTCGATGCAACCGGGGCACCGGGCGACGAAACCGACGACTATGAGGGTCACGGTACGACGATGGCTGAGCTGATCGCCGGGACGGGCAAGGGGGGCGGCCTGAAGGGACTCGCTCCTGGAGCCAAGATCATTCCTCTGCGCATTGCCCTGGATGAGTTTCAGGAGAAGCACTCCAGCTCCATCCAGGACGTTGCGGATGCCATCCGCGCTGCGGCCGACAGCGATGCGCAGATCATCAGTATGTCCTTCGGCAGTCGGCACACCACGCCCCAGGATCGCGAAGCGATCAAGTATGCGGAAAGTAAAGGAAAATTGCTCTTCGCGTCCGTAGGGAACAAAGGGCATAAGGAGAACGAGCGGGGGTACCCAGCTGCCTATCCCCAGGTAGTGGGTGTTGCTTCAGCAGACCGCGAGGGGAAAGTCTCGTTCTATTCGCAGCACGCAGGCACGGTGGATGTTGCCTCGCCAGGGAGTGACGTTCCCAGTTGGTGCGACAACTCCTTCAAGAGCTACTGCGACGGAGACGGTGGAACCAGCGCCGCCACCGCCATCGCCTCCGCCTCTGCCGCCCTCGTCTGGTCCCTCCACCCCGACTGGACCGCCAACCAGGTCCTCAATGCCCTCTTCGGCACTGCCGCCCGCGACTGGAAAGACGGGGAGCGCAGCGAGTACCTCGGGCACGGCCTGATCCGCCCTTCGATGAACGTCCTCAAGGGCAAGGGCGACCCCGGTGCCCCGGACATCAGCCCGCTCACCGAGGAGAAGACGACCGGCCCCGCCAAGTCGTCCGAGCCTTCCTCCTCCACCTCGCCGCCGCCCGCCGAGAACGGTGCGGAAGGCGAAAAGGCGGCAGCGGTAAAGGAGTCCAACTCCTCCGATGATGAAAGCCAGTTGGGCCTCATCCTCGGCGTGGCCGCAGCCGTGGCCGTGCTCGGAGGAGTGGCCTACGCCGTGGTCCGCAGGCGTAAGGCTGCCTGACCGCACGTCCCGCATGCACCGGCCGGCGGTCCATGCCGGCCGTGCAGAACCAACCGAAAGGGAAAGAGAACCATGGCAGACCAGAAGGTCTCAGATGCCGCGCTCCTGAAGCTGGAGAGTGATCTCTCCATCAAGTTCGAAGCTGTCAAGGGGCAGGTCAAGAAGCTCCACGCGACGATCGACAACCTCGAAGGCAAGTGGCAGGGCATCGGTGCCAACCACTTCAACCTGAAGCAGACCGAGATCAACAACCGCATGGTCGATCTGGCCAAGCAGCTCTCGCACTTCCAGGAGGCCATCAAAGCCGCTCGCACCATCTCGGGCGACAACGAGGACGAGATCCGCAAGGCTCTCAGCGGCGTGGACGTTGTTCCGGGCCACTACACCGATCCGAATAACAAGTCCAGCCTGAACGGCTTCTGACCCTCATCTCGTAACCAGAATTCAGCGGAGGACCCTATGGGAAGCAACGACGGTACGACGGTCGTCACTTACGCGAGCCTTGATCTCGCGGCAGGCGAGATCAAGAAGCAGGCCGGAGAACTGGCGAAGGACCTCGAAGAGATCAGGTTGATGATCGCGAAGGTTTCGGAGCTCTGGGAGGGTGAGGCCAAGGAGGCCTACACCACCGCGCAGAACAAGTGGAAGACGGACGCCAACGCCATCCGCGCCAACCTTGACGACATCGCCAAGAAGGTCCTGGAGGCGTCGCCCACCTACCGCGCCGGTGACAAGCGCGCGGCGGCGAACTTCTAAGCCGGTTCGCTCAGCACAGCACAGCAGCACGACACAGCACGGCACAGCACACCAGGGTGGACATGCGCGGGAGATGTCCACCCTGAGCCGTTGCAGGACGCGCCCCGACCTGGAGGACGCGACCTGAGCCGTCGCAAGCGAAACGGAAACGGAGAAGGTGCGGAGCCCCAACGGCCCCGCACCTTCTCTGTTCTCGCGATCCGGCCTGATCCGGGCCCGGCCCCCGACCGAGCCCGGCGCCCAGTCCTACCGCTCCCCGCCCATCAACCCCGTCTGCACCAGCGGGTTCCCCCGCCGACGGGTGACGAAGACGCCTCGGCCCGGCGGCATCGGCCGCGGCCGTACGTTGCCCATGATGTCGCCCTCGGCCGGGTCGCCCGACAGCATCAGACCCTGGGCGCCCAGCTCGATCATGCGCTGGAGGAAGGGTTCGTACAGGGCGCGGCTGGCCCCCGCCGAACTGCGGGCGATGATGAAGCGGACGCCCACGTCACGGGCGAACGGCAGCATCTCCGTGATCGGCGCCAGCGGGTTGCCGCTCGACGTGGCGACCAGGTCGAAGTCGTCGATGACGACGTACACCGTGGGTCCCTGCCACCAGCTCTGGTCACGCAGCTCCTGCGCCGTGACGTCGGCCGACGGCGTGCGGCGCTTCATCAGGTCGTACAGCGCCGTCATGTGATGTTCCATGTTGTTGGACATCGGGATGTACTCCGCCAGGTGCGAGCGCGGAGTCACGTCCAGCAGCGAACGCCGGTTGTCGATGACGAAGAGCTTGCAGGAATCACCGTCGTACCGCTCGGTCAGCTGCTTGATGATCAACCGCAGCAGGTTGGACTTCCCGGACTCGCTCTCGCCGAACGCCAGGAAGAACGGGTCCTGCTCGAAGTTCAGGTACACCGGCTCCAGGTTGTTCTCATCGATACCGAAGGCGAAACCGCGCTCCGGAACCGCGTAACCGGCCGGGAGCTCGCTCGCCGGAAGCTCGCGCGGCAGCAGACGTACCGCGGGAGCCGGCGCCGCCGTCCAGTGGCGGGTGACCTCCTGGTTCATCGCGGCTGTCGCCTCGGAGAGGTCGCTGTCGGAGTTGATGCCGTCGATCCGCGGCACCGCCGCCATGAAGTGCAGCTTCTCCGGCGTCTGGCCGCGACCCGGCACCCCGGCGGGCACGTTGGCCGCCACCTTTCGGTCCAGCTCGGAGTCCATGGGATCGCCGAGCCGCAGCTCCAGGCGGTTCATGAGCTGGTCCTTCAGGCTGGCCCGCACCTCCATGGAGCGCGACGCCGTGATGATCAGGTGGATGCCGTAACCCAGTCCGCGGGCGGCGATGTCCGTGACCGCGTCCTCCAGCCCTTCGTACTCCGTGCGGAAGTTGCCCCACCCGTCGATGACCAGGAAGACGTCGCCCCACGGCTGGTCCGCCACCGAGATGTCACCCCGCGCCCGCAGCCGCCGGAACGTGGCGATGGAGTCGATGCCGGCGCTGCGGAAGTACTCCTCGCGCCGCGCCATGATGCCGTACACCTCGGCGACCGTACGGCGCACCCGCTCCGGGTCGAGGCGGGACGCCACGCCGCCCACGTGCGGCAGGCCCGCGATCGAGGACATGCCGCCCCCACCGAAGTCGAGCCCGTAGAACTGGACCTCCGCCGGCGTGTGCGTCAGCGCGAAACCGGCGATGATCGTCCGCAGCAGCGTCGACTTCCCCGATTGCGGACCACCGGTGATCTGCATATGGCCGGCCGCGCCGGAGAAGTCCCGGTAGAGGGTGTCGCGCCGCTGTTCGAACGGCTTGTCGATGACGCCGACCGGCGCGACCAGCCGACCCGCCCCCTCGAACCCGGGCTGGGTCAGCCCTCGGCCCTGCACCGGGGAGAGCCCCGGCAGCAGTTCGTCCAGCGACGGCGGATTGTCCAGCGGCGGCAGCCACACCTGGTGGGCGGAGGCCCCGCGGCCCTCCAGCCGGCGCACGATCACATCGAGCACCGTGTCCGCCAGCGCGTCGTCCTCCGCCGAGCGCTGCTCCGGTACGCCCCCGGCCTGCGCCGCAGGCTGGACGTACTGCACCGGAACCGGGGCGGCCGTGAACGGAACCGGCCTGCGGTCCACCGGCAGCGGAGCGCCCGGCGCCGCCGCCCGGTGCGCGCCCGAGCGGTACACCCCGGAGACGTACGCGGCCTTGAACCGGACCATCTCCTCCGTACCGAACTTGAGCAGCCCGGAACCGGGCACGTTCGGCAGGTGGTACGCGTCGGGAACCCCGATCGCGGCCCGCGACTCCGCCGCCGAGAACGTCCGCAGGCCCACCCGGTACGACAGATACGTCTCCAGACCGCGCAGCCGCCCCTCCTCCAGCCGCTGCGACGCCAGCAGCAGATGCACGCCCAGCGAACGGCCGATACGCCCGATCTGGACGAACATCTCGATGAAGTCGGGCTTCGCGGTGAGGAGTTCGCTGAACTCGTCGATCACCAGCACGAGCGAGGGAATGGGCTGCAGCGGCGCCCCGGCCGCCCGCGCCTTCTCGTAGTCGTGGATGTTGGCGTAGTTGCCCGCGTCGCGCAGCATCTCCTGCCGGCGGTTGAGCTCACCGCGGATGGAGTCGCCCATGCGGTCCACCAGCGTCAGGTCGTCCGCGAGGTTGGTGATCACGGCCGCGACGTGCGGCATCTGCGCCATACCGGCGAAGGTCGCACCACCCTTGAAGTCGGCGAGGACGAAGTTCAGCGTCTCCGAGGTGTGGGTGACGGCCAGGCCGAGCACCAGGGTGCGCAGCAGCTCGGACTTGCCGGAGCCGGTGGCGCCCACGCACAGGCCGTGCGGGCCCATGCCCTCCTGCGCCGCCTCTTTCAGGTCGAGCATCACGGGCGAGCCGTCCTCGCCCACACCGATCGGCACCCGCAGCCGCTCCGCCTGCGACCGCGGGCGCCAGGTCCGGCTGACCTCGATCGAGGCGGCGTCCCCCAGGTTCAGCAGATCGGTGAACTCCAGGTTGGCCAGCAGGGGTTCGTCATCGTCGCCGCCCGTCGCCATGTGCAGGGGGGCCAGCTGCCGGGCGAGCGCCTCGGCCGCCTCGTAACTGAGCAGGTCCGGAACCCCGTCGTAGACCAGCCCCTGGCCCGACTCCAGCTGCAACGTCTTCGGCTGCACCACGACGGAGAGGCCCCCGCGGGCCCCGGTCACCTCACCCGGCACCACCTCGATGACCGTCACGCCCTGCAGGCCCTCCGCCGACGCCAGCACCGACATGGGCGGTACCGACTCACCGTCCAGGACCACGACGACATGCGGCTGCTCCACGAGCGGCTGCCCGCCGGGCTGGAACCGCGGCCTGCCCTCCAGCCGGCCGGCCAGCAGGTCCTCCAGGGCGGGCAGGCTGGTGGTGATCAGCCGCCTGCTCCCCGCCCCGTCCGCGGGGCCCGGAGCCTGTGCGTGCGGCAGCCACTTCGTCCACTCCCACTGCGGCGCCGCCTCCGTCCCCGTGGCGACCGCGATCACCAGGTCCTCGGGGGAGTGCAGGGAGGCGAGACCGCCCACCATCGCCCGTGCCGCCGAGCGCGCGGATTCCGCGTGACCGCTGATCGTCAGGTGGTAGAACGCCCGCAACGAGACGGCCATGGGCAGACCGTCCAGCGTGGAGTGCGTCGCCAGGAACTGCTGCATCGCCCCGGCGGCCAGCGGCTCCAGCTCGTCCACCGGCGCCGTCTCGGGCGCGATGAGCGGCGTCGCCAGCTCCTGGCTGCCCAGCCCGATGCGCACCTGCGCGAAGTCCGCGTCACCCGCGCGCCGCTCCCACACCCGGCTGCCCTCGGCGACGAGCGCCCACAGCTGCTCGGGAGAGGGGTGGAGGTAGAACTGCGCGTCGCGCTGCTTGCGGGCCGTCTTCAACACCGTACGCCGGGTCTGCGTCAGGTACTTCAGGTAGTCGCGGCGAAGATCCGCGAGCTCGCCCTGGGTGCCCCGTCGGTACCGTACGAGCATCGCGATGGCCATACCGACCGTCGAGGCGATCATGATCATGCCCATGATGCGCATGATCGGGTTCGGCGTCATGAAGAAGAAGACGACGGAACCACCCATGCCCAGCATCGGCAGGAGCTGCATCAGCGCCCCCTCCTGCTGGCCTCGGGGGAGCTCCGGCGGAGGTTGCAACTGCACCTGCTCGACCGGCACTTCGGTGGGCAGGGCCCGCGGTGGGCGCTTGACGACGATCTGGCTCACAGCTCACCAATTCCCTTGCCGGACGGAAGTGTTCCTATCGGCGCCCCCGTGGCGACGGGCTCCATCCGCGGGAAGGATCCTACTGGCGTGACGCCACCCCCATGGCGGTAGGGTGTCGCGACGCGTGTACGCATCCGCTAACTGTCGCGCGAAGGCGGTCATTCGGGACGAACGCGGAAGGCGACGCGCGCAACAGTGCGGAGCGACGCGGAACGAGCGCGTCGCAAGCGCACGGAACAACCGCGTCACAAGCTCGCGGAGCGAGCCCGGTACAGCTCGGAACAAGCGCAGTACAGGCCAGTAGTCAGAACAAGCGCAGTACAGGCCGGCAGGCAGTACACGTCAGTAGTAGGGGGAGCACCAGGTGACCATGACGGCCCAAGCGGCAGCCACCGGACCCGGTCGGCAGAGTCACGGGACCCCGTCCGGAAGCAGCACCGGATTCTGCCGGGTCACGGTCGTCGCGCCCGACGGCCGGGTCGATGTGGCCCTGCCCGAGGACATCCCCGTCGCCGACCTGTACCCCGAGATCCTCCGGCTGTCCGGTCAGAGCCCCGCCCCCGGCGCGCCGGTCGGCTACCACCTGGTCCGCCGCGACGGCACGGTCCTGGACAGCGCCCGTACGCTCGCCGGCCACCGCATCCTCGACGGCGAGCTGCTGTCGATGCGGCCCTTCTCCGAATCGCTGCCCCCCGCGGTCTTCGACGACGTATCGGACGCCGTCGCCACCGCCGTGGCCAAGGACCGCACGCTCTGGGGCGACGCGCTCATGCGCGGCGCCGGCCTCTTCGGTGGCTCCGTCCTGCTGTCCCTGCTCGGCTTCGTCCTGTGGACGGCCGACCCGCGCCACGACATGAACGGCCTGCCCGGGATTCTGGCGGCGGTCGTCGCCCTGCTCCTCCTCGCGTTCGCCTGCGTGCGTGCGCGGGTGTACGAGGACCGGGCCTCGTCCATCGCGCTCGGCATCGGCGCCCTGGCCAACGCGGCCGTGGCCGGCTCCGGACTGCTGTCCCTGAGCGCCGGGCAGGGCATCGGGCGGCTGCAGTTCCTGCTCGCCTGCGCGGCGGTGCTCGTCGTCGCGGTCATCCTGATGATCGTCGCGCCCGGCGGGGACGGCCCGTTCGTCGCGTTCGTCTTCGCGAGCGCCGTCGGCCTCCTGGTCACCTTCATCGCGATCATGACCGGTATGAGGCCGATCGAGGCCGCCGCCGTGTGCTCCCCGCTCGCCGTCGGGGCCCTCGCCTTCCTGCCGGGACTCTCCACCCGATTCGCCCGGATCCCCATCGGTTTCGAGCCGCCCCGCACCACCGTCGGCGACTACGGGACCTCCGAACCCGCGCCCACCGGCCCGGTGGACGCCGAACGCCTCGCCGCCCAGGCGCGGCGCGGCCACGAACTGCTCCTCGGCCTGGTCGGCGGCTGCGCCCTGGTCGCCGTGGCGGCCGCCGCCGTGCTGGGCTTCTCGGACAACGTCTGGGGACAGCTGCTCGCCCTGGCCACCGGCGTCGCCATGCTGATGCGCGCCCACCTGTTCCGCTACACCGCCCAGGTCGGCTGCGCGCTCGCCGCGGGCCTCGCCTCCCTGGTGCTCCTGGGCCTCGGGCTCTCCCTGAACCCGCCGGTCGCCCTCGTGCGCGACGCGCTGCGGGGCGACGGGGCCGCACTCGACATCCGTACGGTGTGGCTCGCCGCTGCGGTCGCGGGCGTCGCCGTCCTGATCACCGCCATCGGCCTGATCGTGCCGAGCAAGGGCGTGACCCCGTTCTGGGGGCGCTTCCTGGAGATCGCCGAGACGGTCGTCCTGCTGACGCTGCTCCCGCTCTGCCTCGCGGTCTTCGACGTCTACCACTCGATCCGGGCCCTCACCAGCTGATCCACTCCCGATCGCCGGCCGATGCCCGCCGCTGATCCGTGCCGCTGACCACCGGCCGGTCACCTGGCGGGGTGTGACCCGAACGGCTGGTACTCTGTCCAGTGGCCGTTTGTGTACGCGCCCTCGGACCATCCTGGGGGCTGCGCTCATCGGACCTTCGCCTCCGAGTCACGGAAGCTCCCCTGAGACCAAGACCAGGGGCACTCGTGGGCGCTTCGAACATCAAGAGGAGTACGCGTGCCGCTCGACGCCGCTACGAAGAAGCAGATCATGGCCGAGTTCGCCCAGAAGGAGGGTGACACCGGATCCCCCGAGGTCCAGGTCGCCATGCTCTCCCGCCGGATCTCGGACCTGACCGAGCACCTCCGGACGCACAAGCACGACCACCACTCCCGTCGTGGTCTGCTGATCCTGGTCGGCCAGCGTCGCCGCCTCCTGCAGTACCTGGCCAAGAAGGACATCCAGCGCTTCCGTGCGCTCGTCGACCGCCTCGGCATCCGCCGTGGCGCGGCCGGCGGCGCCAAGTAAGGACGCTGTGGAGAGGGAGCGGTTCCCGCGTTTGAGGGGACCGCTCCCTTTGCCGTACGTGCAGGACCGGTGTCAAGCTCAGTAACCTGGGTGCAGCGACACCCGCACGAACCGTAAGACCCGCGCGACGAACACGCGCGACCCGCAAGACCAGGGAGAGGCGCTACGACGCCGCCGCCGGTCCTCGGTAGTGGCCCCCGGGAACATGCCCGGGAGCTTCGATCGAAGACCGGCCCGCATCCACGGTGCGCCTCTCCCGCACCGTCCCGCGCCACACGGGCGCGCGGACGAAAGACGACGAGTATGGAGAAATCACTAGTGGAGAACGAGACCCACTACGCCGAGGCCGTCATCGACAACGGCACCTTCGGCACCCGCACCATCCGCTTCGAGACGGGCCGCCTGGCCAAGCAGGCCGCCGGCTCCGCCGTCGCGTACCTGGACGACGACACCATGGTGCTGTCGGCCACCACCGCTTCCAAGCGGCCCAAGGACAACCTCGACTTCTTCCCCCTCACGGTGGACGTCGAGGAGCGGCAGTACGCGGCCGGCAAGATCCCCGGCTCCTTCTTCCGTCGCGAGGGCCGCCCCTCCGAGGACGCGATCCTCACCTGCCGTCTGATCGACCGCCCGCTGCGCCCGTCCTTCAAGAAGGGCCTGCGCAACGAGATCCAGATCGTCGAGACGGTCATGGCGCTCAACCCCGACCACCTGTACGACGTGGTCGCGATCAACGCCGCCTCCTGCTCCACGCAGCTCGCGGGCCTGCCCTTCTCCGGCCCGATCGGCGCCACCCGCGTCGCCCTGATCAAGGGCCAGTGGGTCGCCTTCCCGACGCACACCGAGCTCGAGGACGCCGTCTTCGACATGGTCGTCGCCGGTCGCGTCCTGGAGGACGGCGACGTCGCGATCATGATGGTCGAGGCCGAGGCCACCGAGAAGACCATCCAGCTCGTCAAGGACGGCGCCGAGGCTCCCACCGAGGAGGTCGTCGCGGCCGGTCTGGAAGCGGCGAAGCCCTTCATCAAGACCCTCTGCAAGGCGCAGGCGGACCTGGCGTCCAAGGCCGCCAAGCCCGAGGGCGACTTCCCGGTCTTCCTGGACTACCAGGACGACGTCCTGGACGCCCTCGCCAAGGCCGTCACGCCCCAGCTGAAGCAGGCGCTCACCATCGCCGGCAAGCAGGAGCGCGAGGCCGAGCTGGACCGCGTCAAGGAGATCGCCGCCGAGAAGCTCCTCCCGGAGTTCGAGGGCCGCGAGAAGGAGATCTCCGCCGCGTACCGCGCGCTGACCAAGAAGCTGGTCCGCGAGCGCGTCATCAAGGACAAGGTCCGCATCGACGGCCGTGGCGTCACGGACATCCGTACGCTCGCCGCCGAGGTCGAGGCGATCCCGCGCGTGCACGGCTCGGCGCTCTTCGAGCGCGGCGAGACCCAGATCCTGGGCGTCACCACCCTCAACATGCTCCGCATGGAGCAGCAGCTGGACACCCTCTCCCCGGTGACCCGCAAGCGCTACATGCACAACTACAACTTCCCGCCGTACTCCGTCGGTGAGACCGGCCGCGTGGGCTCGCCCAAGCGCCGCGAGATCGGCCACGGAGCGCTCGCCGAGCGCGCCATCGTGCCGGTCCTGCCGACCCGCGAGGAGTTCCCCTACGCGATCCGCCAGGTCTCCGAGGCGCTGGGCTCCAACGGCTCGACGTCCATGGGCTCGGTCTGCGCCTCCACCATGTCGCTGCTGAACGCGGGTGTGCCCCTCAAGGCCGCCGTCGCGGGTATCGCCATGGGTCTGATCTCGCAGGAGATCGACGGCAAGACCCACTACGTCGCCCTCACCGACATCCTCGGTGCGGAGGACGCCTTCGGCGACATGGACTTCAAGGTCGCCGGTACCAAGCAGTTCGTGACCGCGCTCCAGCTCGACACCAAGCTCGACGGCATCCCCGCCTCGGTCCTGGCCGCCGCGCTGAAGCAGGCCCGTGACGCCCGTCTGCACATCCTGGACGTCATGAACGAGGCCATCGACGTCCCGGACGAGATGTCCCCGAACGCCCCGCGGATCATCACCGTCAAGATCCCGGTGGACAAGATCGGTGAGGTCATCGGCCCCAAGGGCAAGATGATCAACCAGATCCAGGAGGACACCGGCGCCGACATCACGATCGAGGACGACGGCACCATCTACATCGGTGCCCAGCAGGGCTCGCAGGCCGAGGCCGCCCGCGCCACGATCAACGCCATCGCCAACCCGACGATGCCGGAGGTCGGCGAGCGCTACCTGGGCACGGTCGTCAAGACCACCACCTTCGGTGCGTTCGTCTCGCTCATGCCGGGCAAGGACGGCCTGCTGCACATCTCGCAGATCCGCAAGCTCGCCGGTGGCAAGCGCGTGGAGAACGTCGAGGACGTGCTCGGCGTCGGAGCCAAGGTGCAGGTCGAGATCGCCGAGATCGACTCCCGCGGCAAGCTTTCCCTCATCCCCGTCGTCGAGGGCGAAGAGGACGAGAAGAAGGACGACACCGACAAGTGACGTCCCGTAGTTCCGCGACGACGGCCCGCACCTCCTCGGAGGGGCGGGCCGTCGCCCGTACCCAAACGCTTCTCAAGGGCAGCAACGGCATCGGAACGGTCCGCCGGACCGTCCTCCCCGGCGGTCTGCGGATCGTCACCGAGACGCTGCCCTCCGTCCGGTCCGCCACCTTCGGCATCTGGGCGAACGTCGGCTCCCGCGACGAGACGCCCACCCTGAACGGCGCGACCCACTACCTCGAACACCTCCTCTTCAAGGGCACCGCCAAGCGCACCGCCCTCGACATCTCCTCCGCCATCGACGCGGTCGGCGGCGAGATGAACGCCTTCACGGCGAAGGAGTACACCTGCTACTACGCGCGGGTCCTCGACACCGACCTGCCGCTGGCCATCGACGTCGTCTGCGACATGCTGACCGGCTCGCTGATCGCCCCCGAGGACGTCGACGCCGAGCGCGGCGTCATCCTCGAAGAGATCGCGATGACCGAGGACGACCCGGGCGACTGCGTGCACGACCTGTTCGCGCACACCATGCTCGGCGACACCCCCCTCGGCCGCCCCGTCCTCGGCACCGTCGACACGATCAACGCGCTGAACCGCGGCCAGATCGCCCGCTTCTACAAGAAGCACTACGACCCCACGCACCTGGTCGTCGCCGCCGCGGGCAACGTCGACCACGCCACGGTCGTACGCCAGGTCCGCCGCGCCTTCGACAAGGCCGGGGCCCTCTCTCGTCACGACGCGGTGCCCACGGCGCCCCGCGAGGGCTCCCGCACCCTGCGCGCCGCCGGCAAGGTCGAGCTGCTGAACCGCAAGACCGAACAGGCCCACGTGGTCCTCGGCATGCCCGGCCTCGCCCGCACCGACGACCGCCGCTGGGCCCTCGGCGTCCTCAACACGGCTCTCGGCGGCGGAATGAGCTCGCGCCTCTTCCAGGAGGTACGGGAGAAGCGCGGTCTGGCCTACAGCGTGTACTCGTACACCTCGGGCTTCGCCGACTGCGGTCTCTTCGGCGTCTACGCGGGCTGCCGGCCCAACCAGGTCCATGACGTCCTGAAGATCTGCCGCGACGAACTGGACCGGGTCGCCACGCACGGCCTGGACGACGACGAGATCACCCGTGCCGTCGGCCAGCTCTCCGGCTCCACCGTCCTCGGCCTGGAGGACACGGGCGCGCTGATGAACCGTATCGGCAAGAGCGAGCTGTGCTGGGGCGAGCAGATGTCGGTGGACGACATGCTGGCCCGTATCGCGGAGGTCACCCCCGACGACGTACGGGAAGTGGCGGGCGAACTCCTCACCCACCGCCCTTCGCTCTCGGTCATCGGCCCGCTCAAGGACAAGCAGGCGGACCGCCTCCACGAAGCGGTCTCCTAACCTCCCAAGCGCTCGCACCCCTAAGGAATCAAGATGAGCAAGCTGCGCGTAGCCGTTCTCGGCGCTCAGGGCCGGATCGGCTCCGAGGCCGTACGAGCCGTCGAGGCCGCCGAGGACCTGGAGCTGGTGGCGGCCCTGGGCCGGGGCGACAAGCTGGAGGCCCTCGCCGAGGCGGGCGCCCAGGTCGCCGTCGAGCTGACCACCCCCGCATCGGTGATGGGCAACCTCGACTTCTGCGTCCGGCACGGCATCCACGCCGTCGTCGGCACCACCGGCTGGACCGACGAACGGCTCGCGCAGCTGAACGCCTGGCTGGACAACTCCCCGGAGACCGGCGTCCTCATCGCTCCGAACTTCTCCATCGGAGCCGTCCTGACCATGAAGTTCGCGGAGCAGGCCGCCCGCTACTTCGAATCCGTCGAGGTCGTCGAACTCCACCACCCCAACAAGGTCGACGCCCCCTCCGGCACCGCCACCCGCACCGCCCAGCTGATCGCGGCGGCCCGCGCCAGGTCCGGCAGCGCCCCCCAGCCGGACGCCACCACCACCGCCCTGGACGGCGCCCGGGGCGCGGACGTCGACGGCGTCCCGGTCCACGCGATCCGCCTCCGCGGCCTGCTGGCCCACCAGGAAGTGCTGCTCGGCGGCGAGGGCGAGACCCTCACCATCCGCCACGACTCCCTCCACCACAGCAGCTTCATGCCGGGCATCCTGCTCGGCGTCCGCCGCGTGGTGACCACTCCCGGCCTCACGTTCGGCCTGGAACACTTCCTCGACCTGAACTGACGGGCCCCCATGCGCGCGAAGATCACCTACTTCATCACGGCCGCCGTCCTGGTCTTCTACTTCGTCCTGGTCGGCAGCCGCGGTCTGATGCTCATCCGGCACGGCACGCTGCTCACGATCACGTTCGGCGTCGCCGTGCTGATCCTGCCGGTGATCGGCGTCTGGTTCCTGTGGAAGAACACCCAGTTCGTCCGGCGCGCCAACGCCCTGGCCGCCGAACTGGACGCCGAGGGCGGCCTTCCTGTCGACGACCTGGCACGTACCCCGTCGGGCCGCATCGACCGGGACGCCGCCGACGCGGTCTTCACGAAGCGCCGCGAGGAGACCGAGGACGCCCCGGACGACTGGCGCACCTGGTTCCGGCTGGCGGTCGCCTACCAGGACGCGAGAGACACCCCCAGGGCCCGCAAGGCCATGCAGAGGGCGATCGCGCTGCACAAGTCCCACCCGAGCGCTCCCTCGCCCGCACCTGCCGGCCCGTCCGGCTCTTGAGGACAGAATCAGGCCCATCCGGCGATCGAGGACATCTTTCCCGCCGTACGCACGTGAGCCCGGGACCCCACAAGGGCCCCGGGCTCACTCACCTACGGGCGGCGACAGCCAACGGCTCACCCGGGCCGATACTCATCCGCCCAAGCCTCCACCGCATCCGTGGCCCGCTCGAACGCCTCCTCGCGCCCGAGGAAATCCGCATTGTGGTCGGTGGCAAGAGGTGCCAACGTCTCACCGTTCCGCCGGACCACGACGAGTGCCTGGCCCTGGACCGTACGGGGAAGGCCCATCCACTTCACGGGCTGCTGGACCGTACGAACCGCCGACGTGTCGCTCCAGGCCACCGTGACGGTCCGGAAGAAGCCGACGCGCCGCACACCGTGCCGGCTGACCCACGCACCGGCCCGCAGCAGCCGCATGGCGGCGGCGATCAGGCCACCGGCCAGCAGCAGACACACCGTGGCGCCCGAAGGCGCTCCGGCCACACCGATGATCATGGCCGCGAGCAGAACGAACGAGGCCAGCAACAACAGGGTGGCCGCCGCCGCGACCCGCCACGGGCCGGGGCGGTAGGGCCGCCGCCAGCTGTCGTGGTCGTCGAACGGCAGCGCGACGTCCTCCGCGCTCGCGTCGAATGCGCGGTCGGCCGTCAGAAAGGGCAGGGGCACGACTCATCCTCACTCACAAGCACGCTCGATTGCTGTGCCCGGTGAGGCTACCGAGGCAGCCCCCGGCCCGACCACCCCAGGGGGTCCGTACGAGTCAGCGTCCTACGGCTCAGCGCTCCTGGGACGCGGTGGACTGCTTGCCGTGCCCTGCGGGCTGCCCGGAGTCGAGCGCCGGGATGCCCAGCAGCAGGGAGCCCACGAGACCGGCGACCACGGTCAGTCCGACGAGGGACCGCCCCAGCAGCTCGGGAACGGTGGCGCGGGCGGCGGGAGGGGGAGTGACATTGCTGCGGAACCGGTCGGACTCGGCGACGAACGAGAACGGGACGGCTTCACGCCGGCGGAACATGAGGAAACTCTCCTTGATCTGCATGACGGGTGCTGCTATTGAGTCAGACGTACGGCAGCCCGAATCGGTGCCCGAATCGCCGTACTTGTTGGGGGAACTCCACGAACGGCTGCCCGAGACCACGCACGGCATGCCCCGGCGGATCCACCGGATCGAGCCCCGTAAGGTTGTCGCCGCCCCGCGATGCCTTTGGAAGGACCCCCGTCGGTGACCGACACTCCCGAACCCGCCAAGCCCCACTTCCGCAGTGATGTCACCGTCGAGCTGGTGAAGAGCGACGCGCGCGACGCGGACGTGCTGTTCGCCGCCCGGGTCTCCACCGCCGGCGAGCAGTCGCTCGAAGAGGTCACCAAGGACCCCGAGCGCTCCAAGGGACTCATCAACTACCTCATGCGGGACCGGCACGGCAGCCCGTTCGAGCACAACTCGATGACGTTCTTCATCAGCGCCCCGATCTTCGTCTTCCGCGAGTTCATGCGGCACCGCGTCGGCTGGTCGTACAACGAGGAATCGGGCCGGTACAGGGAGCTGGAGCCGGTCTTCTACGTCCCCGGAACCTCCCGCAGGCTGGTCCAGCAGGGCCGCCCCGGCAAGTACGAGTTCGTCCAGGGCACCGAGGAGCAGTACGACGTCACGACGCGCGCCATGGAGGAGTCCTACCGGGCCTCCTACGAGGCGTACCAGGAGATGCTGGCGAAGGGCGTGGCCCGAGAGGTCGCCCGCGCCGTCCTCCCCGTCGGCCTCTTCTCCTCGATGTACGCCACCTGCAACGCGCGCTCGCTGATGCACTTCCTCGGCCTGCGCACCCAGCACGAGCTGGCGAAGGTGCCGTCCTTCCCGCAGCGGGAGATCGAGATGGTCGGCGAGCAGATGGAAACCCACTGGCAGCAGCTCATGCCGCTCACTCATGCCGCCTTCAACAAAAATGGACGGGTCGCCCCATAGGCGGTGTCCGTATTGCGGCGTTTCGAGAAGTTCATCTAGGCTGATCAAACGGACCCGGCACTGCTTGAACCCCCGAGCAGGCAGTGCCGGGCTCCTCTTCCCCGTCCCCCCGAGGGGACCCCGCGCGCTGAGCAGCGAGTAGCGTGTTACCCATGGCTCCGATCTCCACTCCGCAGACCCCCTTCGGGCGGGTCCTCACCGCTATGGTCACGCCCTTCACGGCGGACGGCGCTCTCGACCTCGACGGCGCCCAGCGGCTCGCCGCCCACCTGGTGGACGCAGGCAATGACGGCCTGATCGTCAACGGCACCACCGGTGAGTCCCCGACCACCAGTGATTCGGAGAAGGACCAGCTCGTACGAGCGGTCCTCGAAGCCGTAGGAGACCGGGCCCACGTCGTCGCCGGTATCGGCACCAACGACACCCGGCACAGCGTCGAGCTCGCCCGGACGGCCGAGCGCACCGGTGCCCACGGCCTGCTCGCCGTGACGCCGTACTACAACAAGCCGCCGCAGGAGGGCCTCCTCCGCCACTTCACGGCCATCGCCGACTCCACCGGCCTCCCCGTGATGCTGTACGACATCCCCGGCCGCAGCGGCGTGCCGATCGACACCGAAACGCTCGTCCGGCTGGCCGACCACCCGCGCATCGTCGCCAACAAGGACGCCAAGGGCGACCTGGGCCGCGCCAGCTGGGCCATCGCCGAATCCGGCCTCGCCTGGTATTCCGGCGACGACATGCTCAACCTGCCGCTTCTCTCGGTCGGCGCGGTCGGCTTCGTCTCCGTCGTCGGCCACATGGTCACCCCCGACCTGCGGGCCCTGATCGAGGCGCACCTGAGCGGCGACGTCCAGAAGGCCACCGAGATCCACCAGAAGCTGCTCCCGGTCTTCACCGGCATGTTCCGCACCCAGGGCGTCATCACCACCAAGGCCGCCCTGACTCTCCAGGGCCTCCCGGCCGGACCGCTGCGCCTGCCGCTGGTGGAGCTCAGTGCCCAGGAGACGGCCCAGCTCAAGATCGATCTCGCCGCCGGCGGGGTAGAGCTCTGATCACGGACTTCACAACTGAACAGCAGAACAGGCGAGGCGACTCGCCAGGGCACCACCCAAGACAACAGCAAGTGCACGAATGACATGCGCGCCACGTGCCTCAGCGGTACGTGGCGTGCGTGGTAAGGAGAGTCTTTTGAGTCATCCGCACCCTGAACTCGGTACCCCGCCGAAGCTCCCGAAGGGCGCCCTGCGGGTCACCCCGCTCGGCGGCCTGGGCGAGATCGGCCGCAACATGACGGTCTTCGAGTACGGCGGCCGTCTGCTCATCGTCGACTGCGGCGTCCTCTTCCCCGAGGAGGAGCAGCCGGGCATCGACCTGATCCTGCCGGACTTCACCACGATCCGGGACCGCCTGGACGACATCGAGGGCATCGTCCTCACGCACGGCCACGAGGACCACATCGGTGGTGTCCCGTACCTGCTGCGCCTGAAGCCGGACATCCCCCTCATCGGCTCGAAGCTGACCCTCGCGCTCATCGAGGCGAAGCTCCAGGAGCACCGCATCCGCCCCTACACCCTTGAGGTGCAGGAAGGGCAGCGGGAGCGCATCGGTGTCTTCGACTGCGAGTTCATCGCGGTCAACCACTCGATCCCGGACGCGCTGGCCGTCGCCATCCGCACCCCTGCGGGTATGGCCGTGGCCACCGGTGACTTCAAGATGGACCAGCTTCCGCTGGACGGCCGTCTCACCGACCTGCACGCGTTCGCGCGCCTCAGCGAGGAGGGCATCGACCTCCTCCTCTCCGACTCCACGAACGCCGAGGTCCCCGGCTTCGTGCCGCCGGAGCGGGACATCTCCAACGTCCTGCGCACGGTGTTCGCCAACGCCCAGAAGCGCATCATCGTGGCGAGCTTCGCCAGCCATGTGCACCGCATCCAGCAGATTCTGGACGCCGCCCACGAGTACGGCCGCCGGGTCGCCTTCGTCGGTCGCTCGATGGTCCGCAACATGGGCATCGCCCGTGACCTGGGCTATCTGAACGTTCCCGCCGGCCTGGTCGTCGACGTCAAGACCCTCGACGACCTCCCGGACGACGAGGTCGTGCTGGTCTGCACGGGTTCGCAGGGCGAGCCGATGGCGGCCCTCTCCCGGATGGCCAACCGCGACCACCAGATCCGGATCGTTCCCGGCGACACGGTGATCCTGGCGTCGTCCCTCATCCCCGGCAACGAGAACGCGGTCTACCGCGTGATCAACGGCCTGACCCGCTGGGGCGCCAACGTCGTCCACAAGGGCAACGCCAAGGTCCACGTCTCGGGCCACGCCTCGGCCGGCGAGTTGCTGTACTTCTACAACATCTGCAAGCCGAAGAACCTGATGCCGGTCCACGGCGAATGGCGCCACCTGCGGGCCAACGCCGAGCTCGGCGCCCTCACCGGCGTACCGAAGGACCACATCGTCATCGCCGAGGACGGTGTGGTCGTCGACCTCATCGACGGCAAGGCGAAGATCGTCGGCAAGGTCCAGGCCGGTTACGTCTACGTCGACGGCCTCTCCGTCGGCGACGTCACCGAGACCTCCCTCAAGGACCGCCGCATCCTCGGCGACGAGGGCATCATCTCGGTGTTCATCGTGGTCGACAGCTCCTCGGGCAAGATCGTGGGCGGCCCCCACATCCAGGCCCGCGGCTCCGGCATCGACGACAACGCGTTCGTCGGCGTCACCCCGAAGATCCAGGAAGCCCTGGACAAGTCGGCGCAGGACGGCGTGATGGAGCCCCACCAGCTCCAGCAGATGGTCCGCCGGACGGTGGGCAAGTGGGTGTCCGACACCTATCGCCGCCGCCCGATGATCCTTCCGGTCGTCGTCGAGGTCTGACCCTCACGACCGCCTGACCTGGAGCGGGGCCCTCGATTTGCATCGGGGAGCCCCGCTCCAGTACGTTTACGTCTCCGCCTGAACGGGAAGCACCGGGCGCACTCGTGCGCCAGAGGCACCCCGCACGGGGCGGGAATTCCGACTCAGACTCTCTGATAAAGTCGGGCCCGCCGAAAGGCAAGGCCACTCCACAGGCCACCGGAGTTCACATTCGGACCGGAAACGGAACGAAATGGAGTCTGGTAAAGTTGGAATCGCCGGAAAGGGAAAGCGCGAAAGCGGAGAACCTGGAAAGCGAAACTGTACGGCCCGCTTCGACCGGGAATCGGACGCGAAAGAGTCTGATAGAGTCGGAAACGCAAGAACGAAGGGAAGCGCCCGGAGGGCCCCGGTGATACGGGACCGAAGGAAGCGTCCGTTCCTTGAGAACTCAACAGCGTGCCAAAAGTCAACGCCAGATATGTTGATACCCCGGCCTGCTTCGGCAGGTTGGTGGTTCCTTTGAAAGTCCTACGGCCACCATGTGGTGGTGGTAGGCGATAACACAGCGAGGACGCTGTGAACAACGGGTCTTATTCCGACCGGTTGTTCCGCTCTCGTGTGTGTGCACCCGATTACGGGTAAACATTCACGGAGAGTTTGATCCTGGCTCAGGACGAACGCTGGCGGCGTGCTTAACACATGCAAGTCGAACGATGAAGCCGCTTCGGTGGTGGATTAGTGGCGAACGGGTGAGTAACACGTGGGCAATCTGCCCTTCACTCTGGGACAAGCCCTGGAAACGGGGTCTAATACCGGATAACACTCTGTCCCGCATGGGACGGGGTTGAAAGCTCCGGCGGTGAAGGATGAGCCCGCGGCCTATCAGCTTGTTGGTGGGGTAATGGCCTACCAAGGCGACGACGGGTAGCCGGCCTGAGAGGGCGACCGGCCACACTGGGACTGAGACACGGCCCAGACTCCTACGGGAGGCAGCAGTGGGGAATATTGCACAATGGGCGAAAGCCTGATGCAGCGACGCCGCGTGAGGGATGACGGCCTTCGGGTTGTAAACCTCTTTCAGCAGGGAAGAAGCGAAAGTGACGGTACCTGCAGAAGAAGCGCCGGCTAACTACGTGCCAGCAGCCGCGGTAATACGTAGGGCGCAAGCGTTGTCCGGAATTATTGGGCGTAAAGAGCTCGTAGGCGGCTTGTCACGTCGGATGTGAAAGCCCGGGGCTTAACCCCGGGTCTGCATTCGATACGGGCTAGCTAGAGTGTGGTAGGGGAGATCGGAATTCCTGGTGTAGCGGTGAAATGCGCAGATATCAGGAGGAACACCGGTGGCGAAGGCGGATCTCTGGGCCATTACTGACGCTGAGGAGCGAAAGCGTGGGGAGCGAACAGGATTAGATACCCTGGTAGTCCACGCCGTAAACGTTGGGAACTAGGTGTTGGCGACATTCCACGTCGTCGGTGCCGCAGCTAACGCATTAAGTTCCCCGCCTGGGGAGTACGGCCGCAAGGCTAAAACTCAAAGGAATTGACGGGGGCCCGCACAAGCAGCGGAGCATGTGGCTTAATTCGACGCAACGCGAAGAACCTTACCAAGGCTTGACATATACCGGAAAGCATCAGAGATGGTGCCCCCCTTGTGGTCGGTATACAGGTGGTGCATGGCTGTCGTCAGCTCGTGTCGTGAGATGTTGGGTTAAGTCCCGCAACGAGCGCAACCCTTGTTCTGTGTTGCCAGCATGCCCTTCGGGGTGATGGGGACTCACAGGAGACTGCCGGGGTCAACTCGGAGGAAGGTGGGGACGACGTCAAGTCATCATGCCCCTTATGTCTTGGGCTGCACACGTGCTACAATGGCCGGTACAATGAGCTGCGATGCCGTGAGGCGGAGCGAATCTCAAAAAGCCGGTCTCAGTTCGGATTGGGGTCTGCAACTCGACCCCATGAAGTCGGAGTTGCTAGTAATCGCAGATCAGCATTGCTGCGGTGAATACGTTCCCGGGCCTTGTACACACCGCCCGTCACGTCACGAAAGTCGGTAACACCCGAAGCCGGTGGCCCAACCCCTTGTGGGAGGGAGCTGTCGAAGGTGGGACTGGCGATTGGGACGAAGTCGTAACAAGGTAGCCGTACCGGAAGGTGCGGCTGGATCACCTCCTTTCTAAGGAGCATTTCTTACCAGGCTTCGGTTTGGTCAGAGGCCAGTACATCGGCGAATGTCCGGTGCTGGTTGCTCATGGGTGGAACGTTGACTATTCGGCACGATGAGCACGGTTTCGTGAGTACTGCTTCGGCGTGGAAAACGGGAACGGGTTGATTGTGTCGGGCACGTTGTTGGGTGTCTGAGGGTGCGGCCGTTATGGTTGTTCCTTCTGATCCGGCCCCAGTGAACTCATCCGTTGCGGGTGGGGTGGTGGGTGGCTGGTCGTTGTTTGAGAACTGCACAGTGGACGCGAGCATCTGTGGCCAAGTTTTTAAGGGCGCACGGTGGATGCCTTGGCACCAGGAACCGATGAAGGACGTGGGAGGCCACGATAGTCCCCGGGGAGCTGTCAACCAAGCTTTGATCCGGGGGTTTCCGAATGGGGAAACCCGGCAGTCGTCATGGGCTGTCACCCGCTGCTGAACACATAGGCAGTGTGGAGGGAACGAGGGGAAGTGAAACATCTCAGTACCCTCAGGAAGAGAAAACAACCGTGATTCCGGGAGTAGTGGCGAGCGAAACTGGATGAGGCCAAACCGTATGCGTGTGATACCCGGCAGGGGTTGCGCATGCGGGGTTGTGGGATCTCTCTTTTACGGTCTGCCGGCTGTGAGACGAGTCAGAAACCGTTGATGTAGGCGAAGGACATGCGAAAGGTCCGGCGTAGAGGGTAAGACCCCCGTAGCTGAAACATCAGCGGCTTGTTTGAGAGACACCCAAGTAGCACGGGGCCCGAGAAATCCCGTGTGAATCTGGCGGGACCACCCGCTAAGCCTAAATATTCCCTGGTGACCGATAGCGGATAGTACCGTGAGGGAATGGTGAAAAGTACCGCGGGAGCGGAGTGAAATAGTACCTGAAACCGTGTGCCTACAAGCCGTGGGAGCGTCGCTGTGTGTGCTTGCACATGCAGTCGTGACTGCGTGCCTTTTGAAGAATGAGCCTGCGAGTTAGCGGTGTGTAGCGAGGTTAACCCGTGTGGGGAAGCCGTAGCGAAAGCGAGTCCGAATAGGGCGTTTGAGTTGCACGCTCTAGACCCGAAGCGGAGTGATCTAGCCATGGGCAGGTTGAAGCGGAGGTAAGACTTCGTGGAGGACCGAACCCACCAGGGTTGAAAACCTGGGGGATGACCTGTGGTTAGGGGTGAAAGGCCAATCAAACTCCGTGATAGCTGGTTCTCCCCGAAATGCATTTAGGTGCAGCGTCGTGTGTTTCTTGCCGGAGGTAGAGCACTGGATAGGCGATGGGCCCTACCGGGTTACTGACCTTAGCCAAACTCCGAATGCCGGTAAGTGAGAGCGCGGCAGTGAGACTGTGGGGGATAAGCTCCATGGTCGAGAGGGAAACAGCCCAGAGCATCGACTAAGGCCCCTAAGCGTACGCTAAGTGGGAAAGGATGTGGAGTCGCAGAGACAACCAGGAGGTTGGCTTAGAAGCAGCCACCCTTGAAAGAGTGCGTAATAGCTCACTGGTCAAGTGATTCCGCGCCGACAATGTAGCGGGGCTCAAGCGTACCGCCGAAGTCGTGTCATTCACACATATAGGGCCAACGCCTGTGTGGATGGGTAGGGGAGCGTCGTGTGCCGGGTGAAGCAGCCGCGGAAGCGAGTTGTGGACGGTTCACGAGTGAGAATGCAGGCATGAGTAGCGATACACACGTGAGAAACGTGTGCGCCGATTGACTAAGGGTTCCTGGGTCAAGCTGATCTGCCCAGGGTAAGTCGGGACCTAAGGCGAGGCCGACAGGCGTAGTCGATGGACAACCGGTTGATATTCCGGTACCCGCTTTGAAACGCCCAGTACTGAATCAGGCGATGCTAAGTCCGTGAAGCCGGCCCGATCTCTTCGGAGTTGAGGGTAGTGGTGGAGCCGATGAACCAGACTTGTAGTAGGTAAGCGATGGGGTGACGCAGGAAGGTAGTCCAGCCCGGGCGGTGGTTGTCCCGGGGTAAGGGTGTAGGACGCACGGTAGGTAAATCCGTCGTGCATGAGTCTGAGACCTGATGCCGAGCCGATTGTGGTGAAGTGGATGATCCTATGCTGTCGAGAAAAGCCTCTAGCGAGTTTCATGGCGGCCCGTACCCTAAACCGACTCAGGTGGTCAGGTAGAGAATACCGAGGCGTTCGGGTGAACTATGGTTAAGGAACTCGGCAAAATGCCCCCGTAACTTCGGGAGAAGGGGGGCCATTCTTGGTGATCCGATTTACTCGGTGAGCTGGGGGTGGCCGCAGAGACCAGCGAGAAGCGACTGTTTACTAAAAACACAGGTCCGTGCGAAGCCGTAAGGCGATGTATACGGACTGACGCCTGCCCGGTGCTGGAACGTTAAGGGGACCGGTTAGCTGCTCTTCGGGGTGGCGAAGCTGAGAACTTAAGCGCCAGTAAACGGCGGTGGTAACTATAACCATCCTAAGGTAGCGAAATTCCTTGTCGGGTAAGTTCCGACCTGCACGAATGGCGTAACGACTTCTCGACTGTCTCAACCATAGGCCCGGTGAAATTGCACTACGAGTAAAGATGCTCGTTTCGCGCAGCAGGACGGAAAGACCCCGGGACCTTTACTATAGTTTGATATTGGTGTTCGGTTCGGCTTGTGTAGGATAGGTGGGAGACTGTGAAGCGGCCACGCCAGTGGTTGTGGAGTCGCCGTTGAAATACCACTCTGGTCGTGCTGGATGTCTAACCTGGGTCCGTGATCCGGATCAGGGACAGTGTCTGATGGGTAGTTTAACTGGGGCGGTTGCCTCCTAAAGAGTAACGGAGGCGCCCAAAGGTTCCCTCAGCCTGGTTGGTAATCAGGTGTTGAGTGTAAGTGCACAAGGGAGCTTGACTGTGAGACCGACGGGTCGAGCAGGGACGAAAGTCGGGACTAGTGATCCGGCAGTGGCTTGTGGAAGCGCTGTCGCTCAACGGATAAAAGGTACCCCGGGGATAACAGGCTGATCTTCCCCAAGAGTCCATATCGACGGGATGGTTTGGCACCTCGATGTCGGCTCGTCGCATCCTGGGGCTGGAGTCGGTCCCAAGGGTTGGGCTGTTCGCCCATTAAAGCGGTACGCGAGCTGGGTTTAGAACGTCGTGAGACAGTTCGGTCCCTATCCGCTGTGCGCGTAGGAATATTGAGAAGGGCTGTCCCTAGTACGAGAGGACCGGGACGGACGAACCTCTGGTGTGCCAGTTGTCCTGCCAAGGGCATGGCTGGTTGGCTACGTTCGGAAAGGATAACCGCTGAAAGCATCTAAGCGGGAAGCCTGCTTCGAGATGAGTATTCCCACCCTCTTGAGGGGTTAAGGCTCCCAGTAGACGACTGGGTTGATAGGCCAGATGTGGAAGCCCGGTAACGGGTGGAGCTGACTGGTACTAATAGGCCGAGGGCTTGTCCTCAGTTGCTCGCGTCCACTGTGTTAGTTCTGAAATAACGAACAGCCGTGTTGTTGCCCGGTGTTCAAATTTTCATAGTGTTTCGGTGGTCATTGCGTTAGGGAAACGCCCGGTTACATTCCGAACCCGGAAGCTAAGCCTTTCAGCGCCGATGGTACTGCAGGGGGGACCCTGTGGGAGAGTAGGACGCCGCCGAACAATTTTTCCGGGGAAGCCCCGCACCTTTTGGTGCGGGGCTTTTCTGCGTTCCGGACCCGGCCGGCGGCTTATCTGTCCCTGCGATCGCGATTATGCGTATCCCCTGATCCCGTGTATGGTTTACCTCGTTGCCACAGCGCAACGAGGCCCCAATAGCTCAGTCGGTAGAGCGTCTCCATGGTAAGGAGAAGGTCTGCGGTTCGATTCCGCATTGGGGCTCGGAACAACGAAAGGCCCCCGCCACACGGCGGGGGCCTTTCGCGTTGAAGCGGAGCAGGCGGGAGTCGCGGGAGTCAGACGAGGGGAGGCTCCGGGACGCGCATGGCCAGGATCGCCATATCGTCCGAGGCCGGCTCGGCGGCGAAGCGTTCCACGGCCCGCAGGATGCGTGCGGCGACCGCTCCGGCCGTCAGGCCCGTACACGTCGACAGGACGTCCGCGAGGCCGTCGTCGCCCAGCATGCGGGTTCCCTCGCGGCGTTCGGTGACGCCGTCCGTGACGCACAGGAGGACGTCGCCGGGGTTGAGGACGACCTCCTGCTCGTACAGCTCGAGGTCGTCGAGTACGCCGAGCAGGGGCTGCGGTTCCGCGGCGGACTCCACGGATCCGTCCTGACGCAGCCGCAGTGGCAGCGGGTGGCCGGCGCAGACCACCTTCAGGAGGGCGCTGCCGTCCTCCTGGGGCCACAGCTCGCCGTAGAGCAGGGTCAGGAAGCGGCTGCGGGTGCCCTCGTCGAGGATCGCCGCGTTGAGGCGCTCCAGGACCGCCGGGCCGTCGAAGCCCTCGCGGGCCAGCAGGCGCAGCGCATGGCGGGCCAGGCCCGTGACGGCGGCCGCCTCGGGGCCCGTACCGCAGACGTCGCCGATGGCGAAGCCGTACGCGCCGTCGCGGATCGGGAAGACGTCGTAGAAGTCGCCGCCGACCTCGTTGCCCTCGCCCGCGGCGCGGTAGATGACCTCGATCTCGACGTTCGGCACGTCGGGGAGGCCCGGGGGCAGCAGGCTGCGCTGGAGGGACTGGCTGATCGCCATGCGCTCCGAATACAGGCGGGCGTTGTCCAGGGCCAGGGCGGCCCGGCGGGACAGGTCCTCGGCCAGTTCCAGGATCTCCTGGCGGAAGTGGTCGTCCGAGGGCTTCCCGAGCGTCAGCATGCCGATCACGCGGTTGCGGGCGACCAGCGGAAGGACCACCGTCTCGCCGCCGACCGCCTGGGCCGTGGCGAGCGTCGTGCGCGTGGCCGTACTCATGCTCAGCGGCGCGTCGTGGGCCAGACTGCGGGTCGACGTGGACAGGGCCGCGCGGTGGCCCGCCTCCGAAGGGGCGGCCCAGACGCGGGCGCCCGGGGTCGGGACCGGATCCGGCGGGTCGATCTTCGAGAGCAGGGCCTTGAGGCCGTCGATGAGGTCCTCGTCCTCATGGAGCACATACGAGAGGTACGGCTCGGAGGACTGGTCCGCGATCGTGTAGACGGCGCACCAGGTGGCCAGGGTCGGGACCGTCATCTGCGCCATGAGCGCCAGCGTCTGGTCCCGGTCGAGCGTGCCGGCCAGCAGGTCGGAGGCCTCGACGAGGAAGGACAGGGAGCCGCGGCGCAGCCGTTCCAGCTCGCCGAGGCGGGCGGACTCCACGGCCAGCGCGATGCGGTCCGCGGCGAACTGAAGGCGCAGGGCCTCCTCGTTCGAGTAGCGGCCCGCGCCCTCCGCCGCGACGCCGAGGGAGCCGGTGAGCCGGCCCTCGACCTTCAGCGGGACCGTGACGACCGAGCGCATCCCGGTGTCGGTGAGGAGCGGGACGGCGCCGCGGACGGCGGTGAGGTCCTCGTGGACGGCCGGCATGCGGGCGGAGCCGTAGCGTCCCGTTCCCGCTTCGACGGGGACGCGGGCGAAGCGCTGGCGGGCCGAGGGGAGGCCCGTTGTCGCGCGGACCTCCAGCTCCGTCTCGTCGTCGGTGGCCAGGAGGAGGAACGCGGCGTCGGCGTCGAGCATGTCGCGGGCGCGCTCGACCGTCCGCTGGAGGAGGCCGTCGAGGTCGTCGGGGGCGGGGGAGCCGATGAAGACCTCGAACGGGTCCGCGGTGCGGCTGTCGGACGAGGCGTCGGAGACCGGGGCGCGGACCGGGGTCTGGAGGACGGCGCGCTCGTCGTCGCGGACGAGGAGGCAGACCGTGGACGGGTCGCCGCCGGTGTCGCGGACCCGCAGGTGCGAGGCGTAGACGGCGATGGTCCGGCCGTCCGCGCCGCGGATGCCGTAGCTGCCCTCCCAGCGGGAGAGCTGGAGGGCGTCGGCGATGCCGGTGTTGGTGCCCGGCGTGTGCGGCCAGGCCACGAAGTCGGTGAACTGCTTCCCGGTGACCTGCTCCGCGGTGTGCCCGAAGACGTACGCGGCGTCGTCGTTCCACGCGCTGATCGCGCCCTCGCTGTCGATCTGGACGACGGCGACCCGGATGCGCTGGTCGGTGACCGGGAGGAGCGAGGTGGGCAGGACCGGGCCGGCGGAGCGGATGCCCACGGGCCGGTCGGGCAGGTCCAGCTGGAACCAGACGTGCTTGCGGGTGGGGGAGTACTCGACGCCCCAGCGGGAGGCCAGGGCGGCGCAGAGCAGCAGACCGCGGCCGTTCTCGCGGTCCGGGCTGCCGAAGTCGAGGGCGGTGCTCTGGAGCGGGACCTCGCGTTCCGGGTAGTGGTCGGAGACCTCGACGCGGACGCCTTCCTCGGTGCGCAGGCACAGGACGTCGGCCGCCGTCCCCGCGTGGATGACGGCGTTGGTCACGAGCTCACTGGTGAGGACGACGGCGTCGTCGACGACATCGTTGTAGCCCCACCCCTGGAGCGTGTCCCGGACGAAGGCGCGGGCGGTCGCGACCGAGCGCCCGACCGGTTCGAAGGTGGCGGCCGCGCGCGCGGTGATCACAGCACTCCCCATATTGGTGTCTCGTCGCTTCCCCGAGTCCTGTGCCCGTTTATCGCCGCTTCGATTCGCTTGCCAGGCTAGACGTTCGCCGAGGGTGCCGGGTACACGAGGGCCGAGTTCGGGACAAGTCGCCCCGGTGGTGGTGCGCGGGCGCACAAGTATGGACTCCTGGTGCAAGGGATGGGGTGCAACCGGTACAGGTTCCCCGCGGACCTGTCCCGGCCTGGTACGTTGCAACGATTTGACGTCCGCCCGGTCACCCGTTGACGGTGTGCTGTGGCGGTGAGCCAAAGTGGAACTGGGCAAGCTTCCGGATAGGCCCGAGTGAAACGGTCAACCCCTGCGGGAGGGACACGGTGGAGTCTGGCGTGGCGGCGCAGGGTTCGCAGACGCGTACAAAAGGCGGACAGTCCGTGAAAAAGCAGCGCAATGGCACCGTCGAAGTGGACGCGGCAGCTCTGAACAGAGTGCTCGCGGGCCTCGTGGCGATGCGCGACGGCAATTTCCGCAGGCGGCTCACCGTCTCGGGCGACGGTGTGATGACGGAGATCGCGGCGGTCTTCAACGAGGTCGCCGACCGGAATCTCCACCTCACCGGCGAGCTGGCGCGTGTACGGCGGGTGGTCGGGCGCGAGGGCAAGCTCACGGAGCGGCTGGAGACGGGCGCCTGTGAGGGCTCCTGGGCCGCCGCGATCGACGCCTCCAACGAGCTCGTCGACGATCTCGCGCGACCGGTCTCCGAAGTGGGCCGGGTCCTGTCGGCGGTCGCCGACGGCGACCTGGAGCAGCGGATGGAGCTGCGCTCGCACACGCAGGACGAGACGGTGCGGCCGCTGCGCGGTGAGTTCCTGAAGGTCGCCCGTACGGTCAACAACCTGGTCGACCAGCTGTCGGTCTTCACCGAGCAGGTGACCCGGGTCGCCGTCGAGGTGGGCACCGAGGGCAAGCTCGGGGGCCAGGCGCAGGTGCGGGGGATGTCCGGGTCCTGGAAGGACCTCACGGACTCCGTGAACACCATGGCGTACCGGCTGACGGCCCAGGTGCGGGACATCGCGCTGGTGACGACGGCGGTCGCCAAGGGTGATCTGTCGCGGAAGGTCACCGTCCATGTGGCCGGTGAGATGCTCCAGCTGAAGAACACCGTCAACACGATGGTCGACCAGCTGTCCTCGTTCTCCTCCGAGGTGACGCGCGTCGCCCGTGAGGTGGGTACGGAGGGCGAGCTGGGCGGCCAGGCGACCGTGCCGGGTGTGGCCGGTGTGTGGAAGGACCTCACCGACTCCGTCAACACGATGGCGGGCAACCTCACCTCCCAGGTACGCGGGATCGCGGAGGTGACGACGGCGGTCGCCAGCGGTGACCTGACGCAGAAGGTCACGGTGAGCGCGCGCGGTGAGGTCGCGCAGCTCGCCGAGACGATCAACCAGATGACCGAGACGCTGCGGACCTTCGCGGACGAAGTGACCCGCGTGGCGAGCGAGGTCGGTGGCGAGGGGCTCCTCGGCGGTCAGGCGCAGGTGCCCGGTGCCGCCGGGACGTGGAAGGACCTCACCGACTCGGTGAACACGGTCTTCCGCAATCTGACGACGCAGGTGCGCGACATCGCGCAGGTGACGACCGCCGTGGCCAGCGGCGACATGTCCCAGAAGGTCACGGTCGACGTGGCCGGGGAGATGCTGGAGCTGAAGAACACCGTCAACACGATGGTGGACCAGCTCCAGTCCTTCGGTTCCGAGGTGACCCGGGTGGCCCGGGAGGTCGGCGTCGAGGGCCGGCTCGGCGGACAGGCCGAGGTGCCGGGTGCGGCGGGGACCTGGAAGGACCTCACCGACTCGGTGAACACCGCGTTCCGCAACCTGACCGGTCAGGTCCGGGACATCGCGCAGGTCACCACGGCGGTCGCCAACGGTGACCTGTCGCAGAAGGTCACGGTCGACGTGGCCGGCGAGATGCTGGAGTTGAAGAACACCGTCAACACGATGGTGGCGCAGCTCTCCAGCTTCGCCGACCAGGTGACGCGGATGGCCCGGGACGTGGGCACCGAGGGCCGCCTCGGCGGTCAGGCGCGCGTGGACGGCGTCTCGGGTACGTGGAAGGAGCTGACGGACTCCGTCAACTCCATGGCCGGGAACCTCACCTCCCAGGTGAGGCAGATCGCGCAGGTGACGACGGCGGTGGCGCGGGGCGACCTGTCCCAGAAGATCGACGTGGACGCCCGGGGCGAGATCCTGGAGCTCAAGAACACCATCAACACCATGGTCGACCAGCTCTCCGCCTTCGCCGACCAGGTCACCAGGGTGGCCCGCGAGGTGGGTACGGACGGCCGCCTCGGCGGTCAGGCGCAGGTGCCCGGTGTGGCCGGAGTGTGGCGCGATCTGACCGATTCGGTGAACGGGATGGCGGGGAACCTCACCGCTCAGGTCCGTAACATCGCGCAGGTCGCCACGGCGGTGGCGCGCGGTGACCTGTCGCAGAAGATCGACGTGGACGCCCGGGGCGAGATCCTGGAGCTGAAGAACACCCTCAACACGATGGTGGACCAGCTGTCCAACTTCGCGGAGCAGGTGACGCGGGTCGCCCGTGAGGTGGGTACGGAGGGCATCCTCGGCGGTCAGGCCGAGGTGCAGGGGGTCTCCGGTACCTGGAAGGACCTCACCCAGTCCGTCAACGGCATGGCGAACAACCTGACCCTCCAGGTCCGCAACATCGCCGAGGTCACCACCGCGGTCGCCAAGGGCGATCTCTCGAAGAAGATCACCGTCGACGCCAAGGGCGAGATCCTCGAACTGGTCACGACCGTCAACACGATGGTCGACCAGCTGCTGAACTTCGCCGACGAGGTCACCCGGGTCGCCCGCGAGGTGGGCACCGAGGGGATCCTCGGAGGCCAGGCGCGGGTGCGCGGGGCGACCGGCATCTGGAAGGACCTCAGCGAGAACGTCAACCTGATGGCCAACAACCTGACCAGCCAGGTGCGCAACATCTCCCGGGTCTCCTCCGCGGTCGCCAACGGCGATCTGACGAAGAAGGTCACCGTGGAGGCGCGCGGCGAGGTCGCGGAGCTGGCCGACACGTTCAACACGATGGTGACGACGCTGTCCTCGTTCGCCGACGAGGTCACGCGGGTGGCCCGTGAGGTGGGTACGGAAGGCGAACTGGGCGGCCAGGCCCGGGTGCCGGGGGTCGCCGGTACGTGGAAGGACCTCACCGAGTCCGTGAACTCGATGGCCTCCAACCTGACCGGCCAGGTGCGGCAGATCGCCACGGTCACCACCGCCATCGCCAAGGGCGATCTGACCAAGAAGATCGACATCGACGCGCGCGGTGAGATCCTGGAGCTGAAGAACACCATCAACACGATGGTCGACCAGCTGTCCTCGTTCGCCGAGCAGGTGACCCGGGTGGCCCGCGAGGTGGGTACCGAGGGGCAGTTGGGCGGTCAGGCACGGGTGCGGGACGTGGACGGCACCTGGCGCGACCTCACCGAGTCGGTGAACGAGATGGCCGGGAACCTGACCCGGCAGGTGCGCGCCATCGCGGCCGTCGCCACCGCGGTGACCCGCGGCGATCTGAACCTCAAGATCGATGTGGACGCTGCCGGGGAGATCCAGGTCCTCCAGGACAACATCAACACGATGATCGCGAACCTCCGCGACACGACCCTCGCCAACAAGGAGCAGGACTGGCTGAAGGGCAACCTCGCCCGGATCTCGGGTCTGATGCAGGGCCGCCGCGATCTGGACGACGTGGCCTCGCTGATCATGAGCGAGCTGACGCCGGTGGTCTCGGCGCAGCACGGGGCGTTCTTCCTGGCGATGGCCCCGGGCGACTCGGACGAGGTCGGTCCGGACAACGGCGAGGACGGCTCGTACGAGCTGCGGATGCGGGGGAGTTACGGCTACTCGGCGGGTTCGATGCCGACCTCGTTCCGGCCCGGCGAAACGCTCATCGGGACGGCGGCCGAGGAGAAGCGGACGATCCAGGTGGACAATGTGCCGCCGGGGTATCTGAAGATCTCCTCCGGTCTCGGGGAGGCCCCTCCGGCGCATGTGATCGTGCTGCCGGTGCTCTTCGAGGGCAAGGTCCTCGGGGTGATCGAGCTGGCCTCCTTCCAGCCGTTCACGCACATCCAGCGTGACTTCCTCAACCAGCTCGCCGAGATGATCGCGACGAGCGTCAACACGATCAGCGTCAACACCAAGACCGAGAAGCTGCTGGAGCAGTCGCAGGAGCTGACCGAGCAACTGCGTGACCGCTCGCAGGAGTTGGAGAACCGGCAGAAGGCCCTCCAGGCGTCCAACGCCGAACTGGAGGAGAAGGCCGAGCTGCTGGCCCAACAGAACCGCGACATCGAGGTGAAGAACACCGAGATCGAGGAGGCGCGGCAGGTGCTGGAGGAGCGCGCCGAGCAGCTCGCGGTCTCGATGCGCTACAAGTCCGAGTTCCTGGCGAACATGTCGCACGAGCTGCGCACCCCGCTCAACTCGCTGCTGATTCTGGCCAAGTTGCTGGCGGACAACGCCGAGGGAAACCTCTCGCCGAAGCAGGTGGAGTTCGCCGAGACGATCCACGGGGCCGGATCCGACCTGCTCCAGCTGATCAACGACATCCTCGACCTCTCGAAGGTCGAGGCGGGCAAGATGGATGTCAGTCCGACCCGGATCGCGCTGGTCCAGCTGGTCGACTACGTGGAGGCGACCTTCCGCCCGCTCACCGCGGAGAAGGGGCTCGACTTCTCCGTACGGGTGTCGCCGGAGCTGCCCGCGACGCTGCACACCGACGAGCAGCGGCTGCTCCAGGTGTTGCGCAACCTGCTGTCCAACGCGGTGAAGTTCACCGACACCGGTGCGGTGGAGCTGGTGATCCGTCCGGCCGGCGCCGATGTGCCGAACGCGATCCGGGAGCATCTGCTGGAGTCGGGTTCGCTGCGGGACGCGGACGCCGATCTGATCGCCTTCTCGGTCACCGACACCGGGATCGGGATCGCGTCCAGCAAGATGCTGGTGATCTTCGAGGCGTTCAAGCAGGCGGACGGCACGACGAGCCGGAAGTACGGCGGCACCGGTCTCGGTCTCTCCATCAGCCGGGAGATCGCGCGGCTGCTCGGCGGCGAGATCCATGCGGCGAGCGAGCCCGGACGGGGCTCGACCTTCACCCTGTACCTGCCGCTGCACCGTGCCGAACTGCCGCCCCAGGGCTACCCCTCGGTGGGTTCCGGTTCCGCCGAGGTGCTGGGCGGCGCGGGTGAGATGGGGCAGGCGCAGTCGCCGCAGGGCCAGTCGGCTCCGTACGGCGACCCGGCCAACTCCGCCGGGGTGTTCCGCAGGCGGCGCAAGGCCCTGGGGGACGCGGCCCGCAAGCCCGCGCTGCCGGCCGGGCGCACGGCGTCCGGGAACGCTCCGCAGCAGGAGGAGTGGGTGCAGGGGAGCCAGGGCGAGAGCCAGGCGCAGGAGCAGGGTGCGGCGGCCGAGCCGGCGCCCCGGCGGACGTTCCGCTTCCGGGGCGAGAAGGTGCTCATCGTCGACGACGACATCCGTAACGTCTTCGCGCTCACCAGCGTGCTGGAGCAGCACGGGCTCTCCGTGCTGTACGCGGAGAACGGCCGTGAGGGCATCGAAGTCCTGGAGCAGCACGACGATGTGACGGTCGTGCTGATGGACATCATGATGCCCGAGATGGACGGGTACGCGACGACGACCGCGATCCGGCGGATGCCGCAGTTCGCCGGGCTGCCGATCGTCGCGCTCACCGCGAAGGCGATGAAGGGCGACCGGGAGAAGGCCATCGATTGCGGAGCTTCCGACTATGTGACGAAGCCGGTCGACCCTGATCATCTGCTTGCGGTGATGGAGCAGTGGATGCACGGAGAGTGATCGAGGATTGATTGAATTAGCGTGAGTTGTTGACCGACTGTGCTCGAACGGGTGTGAACGCGCTGCATTCGGGGAACCTTCTGGTCTCCCACCGCGTTTGCGGTATGTGCACAGTGACATCGTGGTGACAGGGTGTGGTGACGCGCGGGGTGCGGCTACCATGACCGGCACAAGGACGGACGGCGTAAGGGAGTCGTCCCCTGGGGCGGCACCCGGTGCATTTCCGGGGCGAGGAGGGCGGGCCATGGTGCAGAAGGCCAAGATCCTCCTGGTCGATGACCGGCCGGAGAATCTGCTGGCGCTGGAGGCCATCCTCTCTGCGCTCGATCAGACACTGGTCCGGGCATCGTCAGGGGAGGAGGCGCTCAAAGCGCTGCTCACGGACGACTTCGCGGTCATTCTGCTGGACGTCCAGATGCCGGGCATGGACGGTTTCGAGACCGCCGCGCACATCAAGCGGCGGGAGCGGACCCGGGACATCCCGATCATCTTCCTCACCGCGATCAACCACGGTCCGCACCACACGTTCCGCGGGTACGCGGCCGGTGCGGTGGACTACATCTCCAAGCCGTTCGACCCGTGGGTGCTCCGGGCCAAGGTCTCCGTCTTCGTCGAGCTGTACATGAAGAACTGCAAGCTCCGCGAGCAGGCGGCTCTGCTGCGACTCCAGTTGGAGGGCGACGGCCACGCGGGCGGTGGGCACGACAAGGAGCCGGCCGGTCTGCTGGCCGAACTCTCCGCACGGCTCGCGGCGGTCGAGGAGCAGGCGGAAGCGCTCTCCAAGCAACTCGACGACGAACACGCGGACGCGGCTGCGGTCGCCACCGCCGCTCACCTGGAGCGCAAGCTGACCGGTCTGCGCCGTGCGCTCGACGCGCTGGAGCCGGGCACCGGCGGGGGCGTCCTGCCCGCACAGAGCTGACATCCCGGGTCCGTTGCTGTGAAGCGGCGTCAGTTCCCGGCCGTCCGGAGGCGACACGGTCGGGTGAACCAGTAGGCGAACGTGTTCACGGGCGACGACAGCGGTAACCTCGGCACCATGGCCTCACGTACGTCCGGCAAGGGTTCCCAGGGCACGGCGGGCACCGCGAAGCGCGTCGGCCGTACTCCGGGCCCGGCGAAGAAAGCCGCGCCCGTCAAGAAGACCGCACCGAAGAAGTCGGCGGCTCCCGCCAAGAAGGCTCCCGCGAAGAAGGCGGCGGCCAAGAAGCCCGCGCCCAAACCCGCGCCGTCACCCACCGGGGGCGTCTACCGGCTGGTGCGCGCGGTCTGGCTCGGTACGGCACACGGCGTCGGCGCGCTGTTCCGCTCGATAGGGCGTGGCGCCAAGGGACTTGACCCCGCCCACCGCAAGGACGGGCTCGCACTGCTGCTGCTCGGCCTGGCGCTGATCGTCGCCGCCGGTACCTGGTCCAATCTGCAGGGGCCGGTCGGCGACCTGGTCGAGATGCTGGTGACCGGCGCCTTCGGCCGGCTCGATCTGCTCGCGCCGATACTGCTGGGCGCGATGGCGGTGCGGCTCATCCTGTACCCGGAGCGGCCCGAGGCCAACGGCCGTATCGTCATCGGCCTTTCCGCGCTGGTCATCGGCGTCCTCGGCCAGGTCCACATCGCCTGCGGTTCGCCGGGCCGGGACGCGGGCACCGAGGCCATGCAGGACGCCGGAGGGCTGGTGGGCTGGGCCACGTCCAAGCCGCTGATCTTCATGATGGGCGAGGTGCTCGCCGTACCGCTGCTGGTGCTGCTGACCGTCTTCGGGCTCCTCGTCGTCACCGCCACCCCGGTCAACGCCATTCCGCGGCGGCTGCGTCAGCTCGGCGTCCGCCTCGGCATCGTCGAACCCACCCCCGCGGAGATCGAGAGGTACGAGGACGACGACGAGCGCTACGACGAACAGTGGCGTGAGGCCCTGCCCGAGCGGACCCGTCGGCGCGGCGCACGGCGTACGGACGCGGACCCGGTCCACGACCAGGCCGAGGAGGAGGCGCTCACCAAGCGCCGCAGGACCCGCAGGCCCTCCGCGCAGCCCGCGATGAACCGGCCGCTGGACGCGGTCGACGTCGCGGCCGCCGCCGCTGCCGCGCTCGACGGGGCCGTGCTCAACGGCATGCCGCCCTCGCCGGTCGTCGCCGATCTGACCCAGGGCGTCTCCGCGGACCGGGAGCGCACCGGCACGCCCGTGCCCGGGGCCCGGGAGGCCGAGGGGGAGGAGCGCCCGAAGCCCGGAGTCCGGAAGTCCGCCCCCGCGCCCGAGGGCGCCGAGGAGCGGTCGGGCGGGGTGCCCGACCTGACCAAGCCCGCCCCCGAGTCCTCGCCGGGGCTGCCCGCCCGGGCCGAACAGCTCCAGCTCTCCGGCGACATCACGTACTCCCTGCCCTCGCTCGACCTGCTGGAGCGCGGCGGCCCCGGCAAGACCCGCAGCGCCGCCAACGACCGCGTGGTCGAGTCGCTGACCACCGTCTTCACCGAGTTCAAGGTGGACGCCGCCGTCACCGGCTTCACCCGGGGCCCCACCGTCACCCGGTACGAGGTGGAGCTCGGACCCGCGGTGAAGGTCGAGAAGATCACCGCGCTGACCAAGAACATCGCCTACGCGGTGGCCAGTCCGGACGTCCGGATCATCTCGCCGATCCCGGGCAAGTCGGCGGTCGGCATCGAGATCCCCAACAGCGACCGGGAGATGGTCAACCTCGGCGACGTGCTGCGCCTGTCCGAGGACGACGACCCGATGATGGTGGCCTTCGGCAAGGACGTCGAGGGCGGCTACGTCATGCACAGCCTGGCGAAGATGCCCCACATGCTCGTGGCCGGCGCCACCGGCTCCGGTAAGTCGTCCTGCATCAACTGCCTGATCACCTCGGTCATGGTGCGGGCCACCCCCGAGGACGTGCGGATGGTCCTCGTCGACCCCAAGCGCGTCGAGCTGACCGCGTACGAGGGCATCCCGCACCTGATCACCCCGATCATCACCAACCCCAAGAAGGCCGCCGAGGCGCTGCAGTGGGTCGTGCGCGAGATGGACCTGCGCTACGACGACCTCGCCGCCTTCGGCTACCGGCACATCGACGACTTCAACAAGGCGGTACGCGAAGGCAAGGTGAAGCTCCCCGAGGGGAGCGAGCGGGAGCTGTCCCCGTACCCCTATCTGCTGGTGATCGTCGACGAGCTGGCCGACCTGATGATGGTGGCCCCGCGCGACGTCGAGGACTCGATCGTCCGGATCACCCAGCTCGCCCGCGCGGCGGGCATCCACCTGGTGCTCGCCACCCAGCGGCCCTCGGTCGACGTGGTGACCGGTCTGATCAAGGCGAACGTGCCCTCCCGGCTCGCCTTCGCCACCTCGTCGCTCGCCGACAGCCGCGTCATCCTCGACCAGCCCGGCGCGGAGAAGCTGATCGGCAAGGGTGACGCGCTCTTCCTCCCGATGGGCGCCAACAAACCCACCCGTATGCAGGGCGCTTTCGTCACCGAGGACGAGGTCGCCGCCGTCGTCCAGCACTGCAAGGACCAGATGGCCCCGGTCTTCCGGGACGACGTCGTCGTCGGTACGAAGCAGAAGAAGGAGATCGACGAGGACATCGGCGACGACCTGGACCTGCTCTGCCAGGCCGCCGAGCTGGTCGTCTCCACCCAGTTCGGATCGACCTCGATGCTCCAGCGCAAGCTGCGGGTCGGCTTCGCCAAGGCGGGCCGGCTGATGGACCTGATGGAGTCCCGCTCCATCGTCGGACCCAGCGAGGGGTCCAAGGCGCGGGACGTCCTGGTGAAACCCGACGAGCTCGACGGGGTGTTGGCCATCATCCGCGGGGAATCCGCTCCGTAACGGAATCCGCTCCGTAAAGGTTTTGTGGGCAACCGTTTCGTACGGTCGTACGTCCAGTTGAAGGGAGGGACGGAACCGTGCTCCTCCCCGCAGCTCGCTCCGTCACCACCTCACCCCTACTCCCACCCCCGTTCGGCCCACTACAGGTTGCCCAGTCCTCGATCGGGGCTGTCCTCCGCCCCCGCTCCGCACCGGAGCCGGAGGCGCGGACGTCCGGCGAACCCGATGGCGTACAAAGTCGGCCCTCCCGGTTGCCCCGCCCTTTCGTACCCCCCCTAGACTGAACATCCAGCAGGTGGCTCACGCTCGAAAGGCGCCCCCGTGTCCATCGGCAACTCCCCCGAAGACGACCGGCCTTCGATCGGTCGTTCCCTTCAGCAGGCTCGCATCGCCGCGGGTCTGACGGTCGAGGAAGTCAGCAGCTCCACCCGGGTGCGCATCCCCATCGTGCACGCGATCGAGCAGGACGACTTCTCCCGCTGCGGCGGCGATGTCTACGCCCGCGGCCACATCCGCACGCTCGCCCGTGCCGTCGGTCTCGATCCGGAACCGCTGGTCGAGGAGTACGACGCCGATCACGGCGGCCGTCCCGCCCCGACCCCCGCGGCGCCGCTGTTCGAAGCGGAACGCATCCGCTCCGAACCCCGGCGGCCCAACTGGACCGCCGCCATGGTCGCCGCCATCGTCGCCGTCGTCGGGTTCGTCGGCTTCACGCTCTTCAGCGGCGAGGACGAACCCTCCAGCACCGCCCAGGTCGCGGAGGGCTCCAAGCCCGACAAGACCGCGGCCAAGCCCACCGCCACCAAGCCCTCCGACCCCAAGCCCGTGCCCTCCGAGAGCGCCATCGCCGCTGCCCCGCGGGACAAGGTGACGGTCAAGCTCAGCGCGGACCGCGGCAAGAGCTGGATCTCGGTCAAGGACCACAACGGACGGCGGCTCTTCGACGGGCTGCTGCTCCAAGGCGAGTCCAAGACCTTCCAGGACAAGGAGCGCATCGACCTCGTCCTCGGCGACGCCGGGTCGATCGACCTCTTCGTCAACGGCAAGCAGGTCGAGGACCGCTTCGGTCCCGGCCAGGTCGAACGGCTCTCCTACACCAAGGGTGACCCCGAGGCCGGCTGATCCGCGCCCCTCGTTTCCCCTGCCGCGCCCCGACGGGCGCCCGGCCTCGTGCCGGGCGCCCGTCGGCGTTCCCCGCCCCGTCCGGCTGCTACGGGGAGTAACAGCGGCGGAGGCAGGCAACCCTGCACGGCAGGGCGGTCGCCGGGACGAAGTAGTCTTGAGTCCATGCCCGAACGCCGTACCGTCGCCCTTGTCACTCTTGGCTGCGCCCGTAACGAGGTGGACTCGGAGGAGCTTGCAGGCCGCTTGGCAGCGGACGGCTGGGACCTCGTCGAGGACGCCTCGGACGCGGATGTCGCAGTCGTCAACACCTGTGGGTTCGTCGAAGCCGCCAAGAAGGACTCCGTCGACGCCCTGCTCGAAGCCAACGATCTGAAGGACCACGGCCGCACCCAGGCCGTCGTCGCCGTCGGCTGCATGGCCGAGCGCTACGGCAAGGACCTCGCCGAGGCCCTGCCGGAGGCGGACGGGGTCCTCGGATTCGACGACTACGCCGACATCTCCGACCGGCTCCAGACCATCCTCAACGGCGGCATCCACGCCTCGCACACCCCGCGCGACCGCCGCAAGCTGCTGCCGATCAGCCCCGCCGAGCGGCAGGACGCCGCCGTGGCGCTGCCCGGCCACGCCCAGGAGACGCCCGCCCCGGCCCCCGAGGACCTGCCCGAAGGCGTCGCCCCGGTCTCGGGGCCCCGGGCACCGCTGCGCCGCCGGCTCGGCACCAGCCCCGTCGCCTCGGTCAAGCTCGCCTCCGGCTGCGACCGCCGCTGCTCCTTCTGCGCCATCCCCTCCTTCCGCGGCTCCTTCATCTCGCGGCGGCCCTCGGACGTCCTCCAGGAGACCCGCTGGCTGGCCGAGCAGGGCGTCAAGGAGGTCATGCTCGTCTCCGAGAACAACACCTCCTACGGCAAGGACCTCGGCGACATCCGCCTCCTGGAGACCCTGCTGCCCGAGCTGGCCGACGTGGACGGCATCGAGCGGATCCGGGTCAGCTACCTCCAGCCCGCCGAGATGCGCCCCGGCCTCATCGACGTCCTCACCTCGACGCCCAAGGTCGCCCCGTACTTCGACCTCTCCTTCCAGCACTCCGCCCCCGGCGTGCTGCGCGCGATGCGCCGCTTCGGCGACACCGACCGCTTCCTTGAGCTCCTGGACACCATCCGGAGCAAGGCGCCCCAGGCAGGTGCCCGCTCCAACTTCATCGTCGGCTTCCCCGGCGAGACCGAGGCGGACCTCGCCGAGCTGGAACGCTTCCTCACCGGCGCGCGCCTCGACGCGATCGGCGTCTTCGGCTACTCCGACGAGGAGGGCACCGAGGCGGTCGGCTACGAGAACAAGCTGGACGCCGACGTCATCGCGGAGCGCCTGGCCCACATCTCCCAGCTGGCCGAGGAGCTGACCTCGCAGCGGGCCGAGGAGCGCGTCGGCGAGACCCTCCAGGTGCTCGTGGAGTCCGTGGAGTCGGAGGACGACGGCGAGGTCGCGATCGGGCGCGCGGCCCACCAGGCCCCCGAAACGGACGGCCAGGTGGTCTTCACCACACGCGAGGGACTCGTGCCGGGCCGTATGGTCGAGGCAAAGGCAGTGGGCACCGAGGGCGTCGACCTGGTGGCCGAACACCACGAGCTTGCGGAGGCAGCCAGATGACGGGAGCCCCGGCATCCGCGGCAGGCGGCTCCGGCGCGAAGCCGGCCCGCGGCGGCAAGCTGGGCACTGCGGCCGTCAACCAGGCCAGCCTGTGGAACATCGCCAACATCCTGACCATGGTGCGACTGCTGCTCGTACCCGGCTTCGTCCTGCTGCTGTTCCACAACGGCGGCTACGACCCGGCCTGGCGCTCCTTCGCCTGGGCGGCCTTCGCCGTCGCCATGATCACCGACCTGTTCGACGGCCATCTCGCGCGGACGTACAACCTGGTCACCGATTTCGGGAAGATCGCCGACCCGATCGCCGACAAAGCGATCATGGGCGCGGCGCTGGTCTCGCTCTCCGTCCTCGGCGATCTGCCCTGGTGGATCACCGGCGTGATCATCGCGCGTGAGCTGGGCATCACGCTGATGCGGTTCTGGGTGATCCGCCATGCCGTGATCCCGGCCAGCCGGGGCGGCAAGCTGAAGACGCTCGCGCAGGGGACGGCGGTCGGGATGTACGTCCTGGCGCTCACCGGACCCCTGGCGACCCTGCGGTTCTGGATGATGATGGTCGCCGTCGTGCTGACGGTCGTCACCGGACTCGATTACGTACGCCAGGCCGTCGTCCTGCGCCGCAAGGGCCTGGCGGCGGAGCGCGCCGCCGCGGTCGAGCGGGCGGCACAGGCCACGGAGGCCCTGCGGTCCGCGGCCGGGGGTACAGCCGAGGGCACGGTCGGCGCGGGTTCCACCGCCGGCGCCGTGGCCGGTGTGACAGACGTACGCGGCGGTGTGACGGAAGTACGCGGTACGGCCGAGGCGCGCGACGCCGCGGAGGCCGAGCGGTGACAGCCGCTGCCCGGGTGCTCCGGCTCCTCGGGGCGCGGGGCGAGACGCTCGCCGTCGCGGAATCGCTGACCGGCGGCCTGGTCGCCGCAGACCTGACCTCCGTACCCGGAGCCTCGCGGTCCTTCCGAGGCTCGGTCACGGCCTACGCCACCCCTCTCAAGCGGGACGTCCTGGGCGTCGACGCGACCCTTCTGGCGGAGCGCGGCGCGGTGGACCCCGAGGTCGCGCTGCAGATGGCGGCCGGTGTGCGCCGGGCGCTCGACGCGGACTGGGGTGTTTCCACCACGGGTGTCGCGGGGCCGGAACCCCAGGACGGGCAGCCCGTCGGCACCGTCTACGTGGCCGTCGCCGGACCCTCCGGCGTCGAGAAAGTGACGGCTCTGCGGTTGAATGGTGAGAGGGCGGATATCCGTAGTGAGAGTGTGCGCAGCGTCCTCGAACTGCTCGCGAGCGAACTCGGTGGGAATGCGCGGGCACAGGATACGGAACAACACGGGGGGAATTGATGTTTGCAGCCCTGAGTGAACACGACATCGCTCCCCGCACGCCCGCAGCACAAGGCGGTACGGTAGGGCGTGAAGGATGCGGCTACGCGGTCCGAGGAGGGAGCCACCGATGATTCTGCTCCGTCGCCTGCTGGGTGACGTGCTGCGTCGGCAGCGCCAGCGCCAAGGCCGTACTCTGCGCGAAGTCTCCTCGTCCGCCCGGGTCTCGCTCGGTTATCTCTCCGAGGTGGAGCGGGGGCAGAAGGAGGCATCTTCCGAGCTGCTCTCCGCGATTTGCGACGCGCTTGACGTACGGATGTCCGAGCTCATGCGAGAGGTGAGCGACGAGCTCTCGCTCGCAGAGCTGGCCGAGTCGGCAGCTGCCAGTGATCCGGTCCCAGTACCGGTTCGTCCCATGCTCAATTCCGTCTCCGTCTCGTCGGTCGCAGGTGTGCCGTCGGGACGCGTGACCATCAAGGCGCCCGCGGAAGCGGTGGACGTCGTCGCCGCCTGATCCCTGCGGCACTGAGCTCGACCGGAGTCCCGGTCGACCCCCACCGGGGTCGGCCGGGACTTTTGCGTCAGGTGTCCGGAGTGTCCGGTGCGTCCCGCAGCAGGTGTGTTTCGGATCGGGTGTGTGAGGCGGGAGTCAGTGGGCACACGGAGGACAAGACCCGCATGACCGTTTTGATGCAAATGTGCCATCGTGGGTAATGCATCGAGACGGTCAGTGAAAGCTGACGGATGGGAGTAGCGCACATGTCTGTGGTCAAGAGCACGTTGTCCGAGGGCGACCTCAAGGTCGTGGGAACGGCGCTGCAGGGCGCTCTGGTCGACCTCGTCGATCTCTCCCTGGTGGCCAAGCAGGTCCATTGGAACGTGGTCGGTCCGCGCTTCCGTTCCGTGCACCTTCAGCTCGACGACGTCGTCGCCACGGCCCGTCAGCACTCCGACACCGTGGCCGAGCGCGCCTCGGCGGTCGGGGTCAACCCGGACGGGCGCGCCGGCACCGTGGCCAAGGAGACGGCCATCGCGTCCGTGCCCGAGGGCTGGATCAAGGACACCGACGCGGTGAGGATCCTGGTCGACGCCCTCGCCGTGGTCATCGGCCGGATGCGGGAGCGCATCGAGGCGACCGACGAGCCGGACCCCATCACCCAGGACCTGCTGATCGCGCTGACGGCAGAGCTCGAGAAGCACGCCTGGATGTTCCAGGCGGAAAGCGCCTGACCGGCGACCGAACACCGCGATACGTCTGACGAGCGAAGGAGCGACATCATGAGCGACGGAGCCATGGACAAGATGAAGGGCAAGGGCAAGGAAGCGGTCGGCAAGCTGACCGGCGACCGCCGCAAGGAGGCCGAGGGCAAGGCCGACCAGGCCAAGGGTGGAGCCAAGGACACGGCCGGCGGGCTCGGTGAGCGCGCCAAGGGCGTCAAGGACTCCCTGGGCCGGGACGACGACAAGTAGTCCCGCGGCCCCGGCCGCCCGGGGTTTCGGTGCCCCCGCCGTTTCGGCGGGGGCACTCCTGTGTGGGTGGCCCTTCGGTCGGACGTTCTGGATGCACGGCCGTCGCTGCCAGGGGAAACTGCCGAAAAGGACCCCGGCCGCAGGAGGCAGCGATGATACGGCGATGGGTGCCGGCGCTGGTTCTCGGCGGGCTGTGGTGGTGGGCGGTGCTCCGGCTGGTGCTGCGTCCGGACCAGGCGGGGCTGGTGGAGGGGGCGGTGGCGGCGGGCGGCTGGGGGCTGAGCCTGTTGCCGGTTCATGTCGCGTCGGTGGCCTCGGTGGTCCCCTTGGGCTCGGGCGCGGCTCCTGGGCGGCTCACCAGGGCATGGCGACGCCGCCGTTCGGCCGGAGGATCTGGCCGGTCATGAAGGCCGAGGCGTCCGAGGCCGGGTGCGGCACGGTACGGGCGACGTCCTCGGGCTCGCCGACCCGGCCCAGCGGGGAGAGCCGGGACATCGCCGCCTCCGCCCGGTGCTGCCCGGCGGCACCGTGTCGGTCGGTCATCGGTGTACGGATCCAGCCAGGAGCGACGGCGTTCACCCGTATGGCGTGCGGCCCCAGCTCCGTGGCCGGCGTCCTGGTGAGCTGCACCACGGCGGCCTTCGCGACGCTGTAGCAGAGCAGGCCCGCGCTCGCGGAGTCCACGGCGCCCGACGCCATGGTGATCAAGGGACCGGGGGCGGAGCGGGCCACTTCCTGGCAGGCGTACAGCACCCCCTCGAAATTGGCCGCCAGCACACGGTCCAGGTCCTCGTCCGCCGTCTCCAGCACGCTGCCGGTGTGCATGATCCCGGCGGCGGCGACCAGGATGTCGAGACGTCCCGCGTCGGCGACCGCGGCACGGACCCGGTCGCGGTCGGTGACGTCCAGGGGGTGGGTCCGGGCGCTGCCGCCCGCGTCGACGATCAGGTCGTACGTCCGGCGCAGGCCCGTCTCGTCGCGGTCCGCGCAGTGCACCAGGGCTCCGGCCTCCGCCAGGAGCAGGGCGCCGGCCCGCCCGATCCCGCTCGCGGCACCGGTGACGAACGCGGCGCGGCCCGTGAGGTCGTACGCCGAGAGAGCCATGACCGGACCGTACGACTGGATCTGACGGTGCGTCACCTAGGGGGTCGGTCCCGATTGGCAGCCCGGGCACCAGTAGGTGGGCCGGTCGTCCTGGTCGGCCAGGCGGATCGGGGTGCCGCAGCGCAGACAGGGCCTGCGGGCCCGCCCGTAGACAAACAGCCGCTCCTGCACGCGGTGGGGTGGGCGTGGCCGGGGGCGGCCGGTGGCCGGGGCCGAGCGGGGGCCGAGGCCCCGGGACGGCGGGGTGCGGAGTTCGGAGGTGATCGTCGTCGTGCGGGTGGGGCGTTCGCGGTTGGCGTGCAGCAGGCGCTCGGCGAGGGTGACGAGCCGGGGGAGTACGCCGTCGGGGAGGGCGCCCACGGGGAGCCACGGGGTGACGCGGGCGAGGAAGCAGAGCTCGCACTTGTACACGTTGCCGATTCCCGCCAGATTGCGCTGGTCCAGGAGCGCTTCCCCGAGGGGGCGGTCCGGCGCGGCGAGCAGCCGGTCCAGGGCGAGGCCGACATCCCAGTCGGGACCCAGCAGATCCGGCCCCAGATGTCCCACGGCCCGGTCCTCCTCGTCGGTGCGCAGCAGTTCCAGCACGGGGAGCCGGTAGCCGACGGCGGTGTGCTCGGTGTTGCCGAGGATCGCGCGGATCTGGTGGCCGGGGCCGCCCCGCCAGCGCTCGTCCGGGGCGAACACCCGCCAGGCCCCGTCCATCCGGAGGTGGCTGTGCAGGGTCAGGCCTCCCTCGATCCGGGTCAGCAGGTGCTTGCCGCGCGCGGTGACGTCCAGGACGGTCCGGCCGGTGAGGTCGGCGGTGGCGAATCGGGGGACGCGCAGGTCCGACCGGGTCAGCACCTGCCCCGCAAGCGCCGCGTGCAGCCGGGTGGCGGTCTGCAGGACCGTGTCTCCTTCGGGCATGCCTCCATGATGGCTGCGCGGGAGCGATTGCGCGCCGGTCCGGGCTGCCGGCCCCCGGGTGGCGTGCCGGTTCAGGTCAGGCGCGCAGGCGCAGACCTTTCGGGGTGGCCAGGAAGCCGGCCGCCTCCAGCGTCCGGCCCAGGGGCGAGATGAGGGCGGAGACGCCGTTCGTCCGCTCCACCGTCACCGTGCCCAGGGCACCGGCGCGGGCGGAGGCGGCCAGGGCCTCGGCCGCCGCTCGCAGGGCCGGGGCCTCGGGGTCGGACGGCCAGGCCAGGAGGGTCTTGCCGCCCCGCTCCATGTAGAGCGTCAGCTCGCCGTCGACGAGGACCACCAGCGCCCCCGCCTTGCGGCCCGGTTTGTGTCCGGCGCCGTCCGGGGACTCCGGCCACGGCAGCGCCGCGCCGTACGCGTTGGCCGGGTCGGCCGCGGCGAGCACCAGGGCCTCGGGTGTGATCTCGGGATCCCGGCGGTCGCGAGCCGTGGAGGCCGCCCGCAGCCGGTCCACCGCCCCGTCCATCGCGAACTGGGCGGCCCCCAGCCCCTCGACCACATAGCCGCGCCGCGCCTGCCCGCTGTCCTCGAAGGCGGCCAGGACGCGGTACGTCGCGGAGAAGCCGCCCTCCACCCCCTCGGCCTGCACCGCACCGCGGGTCACCACGCCGTGCCGGTCGAGGAGGGTCCTGGCCAGGGCGTGGGCGCGGTGGGTCCGCTCCGGCTCGACCGGGGGCAGCAGGGACCAGCGGCCCGACACGGTCGGCGGGCCGGTCCGGGACGCGGGCCGGGCAGCGGCGGTGAGCGAGCCGTAACGCCCGCGCGGGACGCTGCGCCGGGAGCGGTGGGCGGTGGAACCCGCTGTCCGCCCGGAGCCCAGGAGCGAGCGCAGCGGGGCCAGGGTGTCGTTGGTGAGCCGCCCGGACCAGGCCAGATCCCACAGGGAGTCGGCCAGCTGCTGGTCCGTGCAGTCCGGGTGGGTGGTGGCCCGGACCTGGTCGGCGATCTGGCGGAAGAAGAGGCCGTATCCGCCGGAGAGCGTGGTGAGCACCGACTCGTGGAGCGCCGACAGCTCCAGCGGGTGCGGGGGAGCCAGGAGCAGCGGTGCGCTGTCGGCGAGGTAGAGGGAGACCCAGCCGTCCTTGCCGGGCAGCGCCCCCGTCCCCGCCCAGACGACCTCGCCCGTGGTCGTGAGCTCGTCGAGCATCGCCGGGGTGTAGCCGAGGACCCGGCTCGGCAGGATCAGCTTCTCCAGCGCCGACGCGGGCACGGGCGCGCCCTGGAGCTGCTCGACGGCGCGGGCCAGCCCGTCGATGCCCCGCAGCCGGTTGGAGCCGAAGTGCTGCCACTGAGGGAGGAAGGAGGCCAGGGCCGCCGGTGGCACGGGCTCCAGCTCCTGGCGGAGCGCCGCCAGCGACCGGCGGCGGAGTCGGCGCAGCACCGTGGCGTCGCACCACTCCTGGCCGATGCCCGCCGGGTGGAACTCACCCTGGACGGTCCTGCCGGAGGCCGAGAGGCGTTGCAGCGCGCCGTCGGTGACGGCGGTGCCGAGACCGAAGCGCTCGGCGGCCCGGGCGGCGGCGAACGGGCCGTGGGTCCGTGCGTACCGGGCGAGGAGGTCGCCGAGCGGGTCCTTCACCGGCTCGGTGAACGCCTCGGGGACGCCGACCGGAAGCGCGGTGCCCAGGGCGTCGCGCAGCCGACCCGCGTCCTCGATCGCCGCCCAGTGGTCGGCTCCGGCGATCCGGACCTGGATCGCCCGGCGGGCCGCCGCCAGCTCCGACGCCCAGGACGGCTCGGCGCCCCGCTCGGCCAGCTCGGCGTCGGTCAGCGGACCGAGCACACGGAGGAGGTCGGCGACCCCTTCGGCGTCCTTGACGCGCCGGTCCTCGGTGAGCCACTGCAGTTCCCGCTCCAGCTCGGTGAGGACCTCGGGGTCGAGCAGCTCGCGCAGCTCCGCCTGGCCCAGCAGCTCGGCCAGGAGATGGGAATCCAGGGAGAGGGCGGCGGCGCGCCGCTCGGCCAGCGGTGAGTCGCCCTCGTACAGGAACTGGGCCACATATCCGAAGAGGAGCGAGCGGGCGAACGGCGAGGGCTCCTGGGTGGTCACCTCGACCAGCCGGACCCGGCGCGCCTCCAGATCGCCCATCAGTTCCGTGAGACCGGGGACGTCGAACACGTCCTGGAGGCATTCGCGGACGGCCTCCAGGACGATCGGGAAGGAGCCGAACTCGGAGGCGACCTGGAGCAGCTGGGAGGCCCGCTGGCGCTGCTGCCAGAGCGGGGTGCGCTTGCCGGGGGAGCGCCGGGGCAGCAGCAGGGCGCGCGCGGCGCACTCCCGGAACCGGGCGGCGAACAGGGCCGATCCGCCCACCTGGTCGGTGACGATCTGCTGGACCTCGCCCTGGTCGAAGACGACGTCGGCCGCCGCCACCGGGGGCTGGTCGCTGTCGTACGCCACGGCCGCCGGCGCCGGTCCGCCGTTCTCGCTCTCCGACGTCCCTGAGGCCCCCGGGGCGTCGAAGTCGAGCAGATCCAGGCCCATCATGTCCGCGTCGGGCAGCCGCAGCACGATCCCGTCGTCGGCGTGCATGACCTGGGCGTCCATGCCGTAGCGCTCGGCGAGGCGAGCGGAGAGGGCGAGCGCCCAGGGGGCGTGCACCTGGGCGCCGAAGGGGGAGTGCACGACGACCCGCCAGTCGCCCAGCTCGTCCCGGAACCGCTCGACCAGGATGGTCCGGTCGTCCGGCACATGGCCGCAGGCCCGGCGCTGCTCGTCCAGATAGGCCAGGATGTTGTCCGCCGCCCAGGTGTCGAGCCCGGCGGCGAGCAGCCGCAGCCGGGCATCCTCCTCGGACAGGCCGCCGATCTCCCGGAGGAACGCCCCCAGGGCGCGGCCCAGCTCCAGCGGGCGGCCCAACTGGTCGCCCTTCCAGAACGGCAGCCTCCCCGGAACGCCCGGGGCGGGTGAGACGAGGACCCGGTCCCGGGTGATGTCCTCGATCCGCCAGGACGTGGTGCCCAGGGTGAAGACGTCGCCGACGCGGGACTCGTAGACCATCTCCTCGTCCAGCTCGCCGACCCGGCCGCCGCCCTTCTTGGGGTCCGCCCCGGCCAGGAAGACCCCGAAGAGACCGCGGTCCGGAATCGTGCCGCCCGAGGTGACGGCGAGCCGCTGCGCACCGGGGCGGCCGGTGACCGTACCCCCCACGCGGTCCCACACCACCCGGGGGCGCAGCTCCGCGAAGGCGTCGGAGGGATAGCGCCCGGCGAGCATGTCGAGGACGGCGGTGAACGCCGACTCGGGCAGTGAGGCGAACGGCGCGGCCCGCCGCACCAGGGCCAGCAGGTCGTCGGCCTGCCAGCTGTCCAGGGCCACCATGGCGACCAGCTGCTGCGCCAGGACGTCCAGCGGATTGGCCGGGATGCGCAGCGCCTCGATGGCCCCCTCACGCATCCGCTCGGTGACCACGGCGGCCTGCACCAGATCGCCCCGGTACTTCGGGAAGACCACTCCGGTCGAGACCGCGCCCACCTGGTGTCCGGCCCGGCCCACCCGCTGCAGCCCGGAGGCGACGGAGGGCGGGGACTCCACCTGGACCACCAGGTCGACCGCGCCCATGTCGATCCCCAGCTCCAGGCTGGAGGTGGCCACCACGGCGGGCAGCCGGCCCGCCTTGAGGTCCTCCTCGACCTGGGCGCGCTGCTCCTTGGAGACCGAGCCGTGGTGGGCTCGGGCCAGCAGGGCGGGGGCGCCCTTGCCCGCTCCGGACTGGGCCATGACCTCGGCGGGGGCGTGCGCCTCCGGCAGCGCGGGGGCCGGATCGTCGGGGTCGAAGGCGGTGCCGGTCACCCGCTCGTAGGCGATCTCGTTCAGCCGGTTGCACAGGCGTTCCGCCAGCCGCCGGGAGTTGGCGAAGACGATGGTGGAGCGGTGCGACTGGACGAGATCGGCGATGCGCTCCTCGACATGCGGCCAGATCGAGGGTTTGTCCGCCTGGCCGGAGTCGCCGTCGGTGGCGGGGGAGCCGCCCAGCTCGCCCAGATCCTCGACCGGGACGACGACCGAGAGGTCGAACTCCTTGGTGGACCGGGGCTGGACGATCTCCACCTTCCGCTGCGGCGACAGGAAGCGGGCCACCTCGTCGACCGGCCGGACCGTCGCGGACAGGCCGATGCGCCGGGCGGGCCGGGCAAGCAACCCGTCGAGCCGCTCCAGCGAGAGGGCGAGATGGGCGCCCCGCTTCGTCCCGGCGACCGCGTGCACCTCGTCGAGGATCACCGTCTCGACGCCCGCCAGCGCGTCCCGGGCGGAGGACGTCAGCATGAGGAACAGCGATTCGGGCGTGGTGATCAGGATGTCCGGCGGTCGGGTCACCATGGAGCGCCGCTCGGCCGGCGGGGTGTCCCCGGAGCGGATACCGACGCGCACCCCGGGCTCCGGCAGGCCCAGGCGCACCGACTCCTGGCGGATGCCGGTCAGCGGCGAGCGGAGATTGCGCTCGACGTCGACCGCGAGGGCCTTGAGCGGAGACACGTACAGCACACGGCAGCGCTTCTTGGCGTCGGCGGGCGGCGGCTCGGCGGCCAGCCGGTCCAGCGAGGCGAGGAACGCGGCCAGCGTCTTGCCGGAACCGGTCGGCGCGACGACCAGGACGTCACTGCCCTCGCCGATGGCCCGCCAGGCGCCCTCCTGCGCGGCGGTGGGCGCGCTGAAGGCCCCGGCGAACCAGCTGCGGGTCGCGGGCGAGAACGCGTCGAGCGCGGATCCGGTCATGTCCCCCATCGTGCACCCCGCCACTGACAACGGGCCGGTGACACCGCGCACGGGGGCCCGCTCGGCCGGTCGCGCACCACCCGGACCTGCGAGAATGGGCCCATGGCGAGAGCGGACGGCGCGGCGGAGTGGGCACGGCACTGGCAGTACGCCGCGCTGCCCGACCTCGATCTGCTGCGCGCCCGGTACGTCCGCCACACCTTCCCCCGGCACAGCCACGAGGGCTATGTCTTCGGGGCGGTCACCGGCGGGGTGGAGGACGTGGGGCTGCCGGGCGGCACGGTCCACGCGGTCCCCGGAACCGTCGTCATGATCAACCCGGAGGTGCCGCACACCGCACGCTCCGGGGCGCCCGAGGGCTGGGCGTACTCCACGCTCTACCCGTCGGCCCAGGTCGTCAACGACATCGCGGCCGAGGTGACGTCCCTGCGCGGTACGGTCGGCTTCGCCGAGACCCGGGTGACCGACCCCCACGGCTCCCGGCTGATCACCGAGGTGCACCGGGCGGCGGAAGAGGGCAACGCGCTGGCCGCCGACAGCCTGCTGCGGATCCTGGTCACCCGGCTCCTCAGTCGGCACGGCAGCCCGTTGCCCGGGCTGACCACGCACGCCGGGGGCGCGCGGAACGCCGTACGCGCCCGCGCCGTGCTGGAAGAGCGCATGGCCGACCCGCCCACGCTGGAGACCCTCGCCGCCGAGCTGGGCACCGGCCCGTTCGCGCTGCTGAGGGCCTTCAAGAAGGAGTACGGGATGCCGCCCCACACCTGGCTCACGGACGCCCGGGTGCGCAGGGCCCGCCGCATGCTCGACGCCGGGGTCGCCCCCGCCGAGGCCGCGACCGCCGTCGGCTTCACGGATCAACCCCACCTCAATCGGCACTTCACCCGGATCGTGGGTGTGCCGCCGGGCGCGTACCAGCGCGAGCGCGGAGTGCTGCGCCCCGGCCGGCGAGGGCGCGGGGAGGCACCGGACGCGCACCGAACGCACCGTTCGGGCGTGCAAGAACGTACAAGACCGGGCCGGTAAGACCCCCGTAGCGTTCCGGACGTGGCAGAACAGACAGCACCCCCAGAGAGCACCGGCACGCCCGGTGGGATATCCGCGGGTCCGCCCGGCCCGGCGGTCCAGGACCGGCCGGACAAGCCGGACGCGGCCGTCGTCCGGGACGCGCTCGGCGTCGGCATCGCCGTCGGCCTCTCCGGTTTCGCCTTCGGCGTCACCTCCGCCGGCTCCGGCCTCAGCCTGCTCCAGACCTGCGTCCTGAGCCTTCTCGTCTTCACCGGCGCCTCGCAGTTCGCCCTGGTCGGGGCGCTGGCCGCGGGCGGCAACCCGTACACCGCGGCGGCCGGGGCGTTCTTCCTGGGCGTCCGGAACGCGTTCTACGGTCTGCGCCTCTCGCAACTGCTCGCCCTTCCCCGTGCGGTACGGCCGTTCGCCGCCCACTGGGTCATCGACGAGACGACCGCCGTCACCCTGCCCCAGCCCACCCGGCGGGCCGCGCGCATCGGCTTCACGGTCACCGGACTCACCCTCTACGTGCTGTGGAACCTCACCACCCTGGTCGGTGCTCTGGGCGCCGAGGCACTGGGCGACACCGACGCTTGGGGCCTCGACGCGGCGAGTCCCGCGGTGTTCCTCGCGCTGCTCGCGCCGATGCTCAAAAGCTCCACCGAACGCGTCACTGCGGGACTGGCCGTCCTCCTCGCCCTGACACTGCTGCCCGTGCTGCCGGCGGGGGTGCCCGTCCTGCTGTCTGCGCTCGCCGCGCCCGTCGTCCTCTTCCTCATGGGACGGACGAAGCGGGGACCGGGCGGCTCGAACGGTTCGGTGACACAGCGGAAGAAGGGTGAGCGGCGCTCATGAACGTCTGGATTGCCATCGGACTGACCGTGGCGGGGTGCTACCTCGCCAAACTCCTGGGCCTGCTGGTGCCCGCGGGCGTTCTGGAGCGGCCGCTCGTCCAGCGGATGGCCGCCCTGCTGCCCGTGGCGCTGCTGGCGGCACTCACCGCGCAGCAGACCTTCGGCGACGGCCAGCAGATCGTCCTCGACGCCCGGGCCGCCGGTCTCGGCGCGGCGGCACTCGCCCTGGTCCTCCGCGCCCCCTTCCTGGTCGTCGTCGGCGCGGGCGTTGTGGTCACGGCGGGCGTACGGGCACTGGCCTGAGCGAGGGGCCCCTACCTCCTGTGCGGCCTGCCGCGGTGGTCAGCCGAGCGGGCGACCGTACGCGCGGAGCGTCTCCAGGGCCCTGAGTGTCACCAGCGGGCGCCCTTCCAACGCGGTCCCCGGCGCCCACTCGCGCCAGGTCACGGGCCAGCCGCCGTCGTCCTGCTGCTCCGCCGCCAGATGGTCGAGCGAGCGCTCCAGCTCCTCGTCGGTGAACCAGCGGCGGGCCAGGGACCCGGGCGTACGGGCGTAGTCGTGCGGGAAGTGGTGCTCGCCCGGGGCGTAGCCCGTCGCCACCGGGTACTCCGCACGCCGGGACGGGTCGAGCACCGCGAGCCGCTGCCCGCGCACCAGGCGGCCTAGGCGGTCCGCCGCCGCCTCGGCACGGGCCCGGTCCGGGGCGCCGTCCAGGAAGGCGACCGCGGCTTCGACCTCGTAGGGATGGGACTGCTCCAGAGCCTCGACGGCGCTCCAGCAGAAGTCCGTAGCCCGGAACAGCCAGGCGTTCCACACCTGATTGCCGTGTAACAGCCCGACGACCGGGCCGGTCGCGAGCAGCTCCGCGGGCGGGTCGTCCACGATCGGGATGAACGGGGCCGCGGGATAGCCACGCTGCGTGGGAAGCAGAGCGGGCAGCGCGCCTTCTTTGGTGGACACATCGGTCAGAAAGCGGCAGATCCGTTCAACACGCTGTCCGTCGCAGCGGTCGATCGAGTCGAGAACGCTCAGTGCGTGGGCGGTGTGCAGCGGCTGACTGACCGGGCCCCGGAGATCGGGTTCCAGCGCGTGGCCGTAGCCACCGTCCTTGTTGAGGTAGGCGGTCAGGGCCGTCTCGACGGCGTCGGGATCTCCGCCCAGGAAGGCATGGGCGAATCTCCTCTGTTCGAGGACGCGGGCGGTGAGCCAGATGAACTGCTCGGCGAGGGCGAGGGGGTGTGCTCCGGTTCCAGCCATGGACCGACCGTAGAGGGCGAAGGGGGCCGGGCACATGCCAGGCGGACCTGCTGCACTCTCAGGAGCGGGATACTGGTGGCATGCGGTTGACGATTTTCTGGGAGCGGATGGCCGACCATTTCGGTGCGGCGTACGCGGACTCCTTCGCCCGTGACCATGTGATGGCCGAACTCGGCGGTCGCACGGTGCACCAGGCCCTGGACGCGGGCTGGGACGCCAAGGACGTCTGGCGCGGGGTCTGTGCGGCCATGGACGTCCCGGCGGACAAGCGCTGAACCTCTCACGAACGTCCGGGACATCCCGAACGTCCCGAACACCTCAGCCGTCCCGGCGAGCAAGCGCTGAGCCTGGGAGACCCCGTTCTCGGCGGGAGCGGAGCCGGAGCGGCCGGTTCGGGGCGGGGAGTCGGTTGTCCGTGGCGTAGGCGAGACTTGTCCCGTGTCATCGACAGACGAGAGCGCCCCGGCCCAGCCGCCCGCCTCCCCGCCCGCTCCGCCGCCGACCGGACCCGGTGGGGTCCGTATGCCCGGCTGGCTGCCGCGTGCGATGGTGCTGGCCCTGGCGCTCTACGCGTGCTTCCAACTCGGCAGTTGGGCGTTCGACCAGCTCATCGGGTTGCTGACGAACGTTCTGATCGCCTTCTTCCTCGCCCTCGCCATCGAGCCCGCGGTCGGCCGGATGGCGGCTCGCGGGATGCGCCGCGGACTTGCCACGTTCCTCGTCTTCCTCGCTGTGACGATCTTCGGCGTCGGATTCGTGGTGCTGCTCGGGTCGATGCTCGCGGGCCAGATCGTCGACATGGTCGACGAGTTCCCCAAGTACATCGACTCGGTGATCAATTGGGTCAACCAGACCTTCCGTACCGAACTGTCCCGGGTCGAGGTCCAGGACAGCCTGCTGCACTCCGACTGGCTGCAGAAGTACGTCCAGAACAGCGCCACCGGAGTGCTCGACATCTCCACGACGGTGCTGGGCGGGCTGTTCCGGCTGCTGACGATCTTCCTGTTCTCCTTCTACTTCGCGGCCGACGGCCCCCGGCTCCGCCGAGCCCTGTGCTCCGTCCTGCCGCCGGCCCGGCAGACCGAGGTGCTGCGCGCCTGGGAGATCGCGGTCGACAAGACCGGCGGCTACATCTACTCGCGCGGCCTGATGGCGCTGGTCTCCGGCGCCGCTCACTACATCCTGCTGGTCATCCTCGAAGTGCCCTACGCCCCGGCGCTCGCGGTCTGGGTCGGACTCGTCTCGCAGTTCATCCCCACCATCGGCACGTATCTCGCGGGCGCTCTGCCCATGCTGATCGCCTTCACGGTCGACCCCTGGTACGCGCTGTGGGTGCTCGGCTTCGTCGTGATCTACCAGCAGTTCGAGAACTACGTGCTCCAGCCCAAGCTGACCGCGAAGACCGTCGACATCCACCCCGCGGTCGCCTTCGGTTCGGTCATCGCCGGCACGGCCCTGCTCGGCGCGGTCGGAGCGCTGGTCGCCATCCCCGCGATCGCCACGCTCCAGGCGTTCCTGGGCGCCTATGTGAAGCGGTACGACGTCATGGACGACCCGCGCGTGCACGGGGGAAGCAGCCACGCGCCCAGGAGGCCGTTGCCGTCGCGCATGAGCCGCCTGCTGCGAGGACGGGCCGGCGGCCGTGGGGGAGCGGAGGGGACGTCGGACGGGCCGCGTCAGCGGTAGCCCGTCACGTCGGCCGGGAGGCCCGGGTCCTGGACCTCGGTCAGATAGCGCCAGGCGTCGGGCCGGCTCCCGTCCACGTCGGTGAAGCCGTAGACCTGGGCGAGCTGCCCGCTGGAGAGCGACCTGCCGTTCCAGCGGGCCACCTCGGGATCGCCGGCGAGCGCGGCCACGGCACGGCCGACGTATGCGGGTGACTCGGAGATCGCGAAGTGGGGCGTGTGCGCGACGGCGTCGCGCCAGGTGGCCTCGGTCACCCCGTGGGCCTGGAGCATGGCCTCGGACCGGAGCCAGCCCGGGGTGAGCGCCACGGCCGTCGCACAGTGCGGCGCGAGTTCATGGCCGAGGGCGAAGGCCATCCGGTTCACCGCGGCTTTCGCCAGGTCGTAGAAGAACGAGACGCGGTAGTGGGACGCGTTGTACTCGTCCGTCCCGTCGGTCATCTCGACGACCAGCCCGCCCGGTGTCTCGATCAGCAGCGGCAGCGCGAAGTGACTGGTGATGGCGTGGGTGTCGACGGCCAGCCGCAGGGTGTGCAGTCCGGTGTCGAGCGACGACTCCCACACCGGCTTGTCCCACTCGATCTCCGCGCCCCAGATGTCGTTCACCAAGATGTGCAGGGCTCCCTGCTCGCTCGCGATCCGGGCCACGAGCGCCCTGACCCGGTCGGGGACCAGATGGTCGACCTGGACGGCGATCCCCCGTCCGCCCGCCGCGTCGACCAGGGCCACGGTCTCCTCGATCGTCTCGGGCCGGTCCATCTCGGAGCGCTCGGAACCACTGGTGCGGCCGGTCACGTACACGGTCGCCCCGGCGGCGCCGAGCTGGACGGCGGTGCCTCTCCCGGCCCCGCGGGTGCCTCCGGCGACGAGCGCCACACGACCGGCCAGGTCGGGGCCGGGGTGCTGCCCGTAGTGGGGTGCGCCGGGCTCCGTAGTCGCTCCCATACCGACCGAATATAGGGTGATCCGTCAGGTTCCGCAGGTGGTCGACGGCCAGGCCGGGCCACCGGGGAGGGCGTCGGGTCAGGACAGGACGCGGTAGGTCACATGGGTCACCCCGTCCCCCGTGCGCGCCTCGACCTGCTCGAGATCCAGTGACGGTACACCGTCGAAGAGGCGGGTGCCGGCGCCGAGCGTGAACGGCACGATATGCAGGCGCAGCTCGTCGATCAGGCCCGCGGCCAGGTACTGGTTGATGGTCCGTGCGCCGCCGTGGATCGACACGTCGCGCTCTCCGGCGGCCTCGCGGGCCCGGCGGAGCGCGGACTCGATGCCGTCGGTGACGAAGTGGAACGTGGTGCCGCCGTCCATGGGCTGCGGGTCGCGCGGATGGTGGGTGAGCACGAAGACGGGCGCGTGGTACGGAGGATTGCCACCCCACCAGCCCTTCCACGCGCGATCCCACGTGCCGCGTACGGGGCCGAACATGTTGCGGCCCATGATGAAGGCGCCGACCGTCGCCAGCCGGTCGAGTTCGGCCTGGCGCAGCTCGGGCGTCGCGAACATCCACGAGTGCAGCCGGTCGCCCCAGCCGTCGCCGCCGTCCTCGCCGAACGGACGCTGTTCGCTCTGGTCGAGCCCTGCCGAGTATCCGTCCACGGAGATCGAGAGGTCGCAGGTGACTCTGGCTGAATGTCCGGTCATGATGCCGTCCTCCCGCGGCGACCTTGCGGCGCCTGCGCGGTGAACCGCCGGATGCGGTTGTCATGGGGTAGACCGCTGAGGGCCCGCGAACTCATCGCGCCGCCGTCTCGCCGCTCCCGTGTGGTGCGCTTGACACGGAAATCGAACATCCATTCTGATGGGATTCCGGCCGGGTTTTCCCGGGCCCGGCCAATGGAGTTGTCCACAGGTCGGGAGGACGTCGAGGCCCATTGTCAGTGGCAGGGGTTAGCGTCTGTGACGTGAAGCGATCGACTCAAGCAAATCGGGTGGAACCCATGGCAGGAACCGACCGCGAGAAGGCGTTGGACGCCGCACTCGCACAGATTGAACGACAGTTCGGCAAGGGTGCGGTGATGCGCCTCGGTGAGCGGCCGAACGAGCCCATCGAGGTCATCCCCACGGGATCGACCGCCCTCGACGTCGCCCTCGGCGTCGGCGGTCTGCCGCGCGGCCGTGTGGTGGAGGTGTACGGACCGGAGTCGTCCGGTAAGACGACGCTGACGCTGCACGCCGTGGCGAACGCGCAGCGCCAGGGCGGCTCGGTGGCCTTCATCGACGCCGAGCACGCCCTCGACCCCGAGTACGCGAAGAAGCTCGGCGTCGACATCGACAACCTCATCCTGTCCCAGCCGGACAACGGCGAGCAGGCGCTGGAGATCACCGACATGCTGGTGCGCTCGGGCGCGCTGGACCTGATCGTCATCGACTCCGTGGCGGCCCTGGTGCCCCGTGCGGAGATCGAGGGCGAGATGGGCGACTCGCACGTGGGTCTCCAGGCCCGACTGATGAGCCAGGCCCTCCGCAAGATCACCAGTGCGCTCAACCAGTCCAAGACCACCGCGATCTTCATCAACCAGCTCCGCGAGAAGATCGGTGTGATGTTCGGCTCCCCGGAGACCACGACCGGTGGCCGGGCGCTGAAGTTCTACGCCTCGGTGCGCCTCGACATCCGCCGGATCGAGACGCTCAAGGACGGCACCGACGCGGTCGGCAACCGCACCCGCGTCAAGGTCGTCAAGAACAAGGTCGCCCCGCCGTTCAAGCAGGCGGAGTTCGACATCCTCTACGGCCAGGGCATCAGCCGCGAGGGTGGACTGATCGATATGGGCGTGGAGCACGGCTTCGTCCGCAAGGCCGGCGCCTGGTACACGTACGAGGGCGACCAGCTCGGCCAGGGCAAGGAGAACGCCCGCAACTTCCTCAAGGACAACCCCGACCTCGCCAACGAGATCGAGAAGAAGATCCTGGAGAAGCTGGGAGTCGGTGTCCGCCCGGACGCCGCCGCCGCCGGCGAGCCCGGAGCGGACGCGGCCGCGGCCGCGGCACCGGCGGCCGACGCGGCGGCGAAGCCGGCGGCCACCGCGACCACCAAGGCCAAGCCGGCCAAGACCGCGGCGGCCAAGAGCTAGGCCGTGACGCGTCGTACGGAGTGGCCGGACAGCCCTGCCGAGCCCGGCGGTGACGCCGGATCGGGTGACGGGCCCACCGAAGCGTTCGCCGCCGCGCGGGGGGCGGCAGCGGGCGATGCCGAGGTGCGGTCCGGGCACCGCTCACGCGGTGGATCGGGCGCCGGGAGCGGATTCGGCCAGGGAGCGGGCCGCCGTGCCCGCTCCGGCACCAGAAGCAGCGGCTCCCCCTCCTCGTCGAGGGCCGAGAAGGGGGAGCCGCGTGACCCGGTCGAGCAGGCGCGCAACATCTGCCTGCGGCTGCTCACCGGGACACCGCGGACGCGCAAACAGCTCGCGGACGCCCTGCGCAAGCGGGAGATCCCGGACGAGGCGGCCGAGGAAGTGCTCTCCCGCTTCGAGGACGTCGGGCTGATCGACGACGCGGCGTTCGCCGGGGCATGGGTGGAGTCCCGGCACCACGGCCGAGGGCTCGCGCGCCGTGCCCTCGTCCGTGAGCTGCGGACGAAGGGCGTGGACTCGGCGGTGATCGACGAGGCGGTAGGGCAGCTCGACTCGGACCAGGAGGAGGAGACGGCGCGCGAGCTCGTGGCCCGCAAGCTCCGCTCCACACGGGGCCTGGACCGGGACAAGCGGCTGCGCCGCCTGGCGGGGATGCTCGCCCGCAAGGGATACGGGGAGGGCATGGCCCTGCGGGTGGTGCGTCAGGCGTTGGAGGAGGAGGGCGAGGAGACGGAGGGTCTGGACGAGCCTTTCTGAAGCCGGTCCCCTGACACGAGTTCCTCCGGCAGGTATCGCCCAGCGGTTACTGTCCGGCCAGGGAGGTGCGGCGGATGGTGGCGTCGAGGAGGGCCAGGGCGTCGGCGGCGGTGCGGCCGGGATGCCGGTTCCAGGGGCCGATCAGCCCCGGCCACCCCTGCGCGCGCAGTTCCGTGATGAGCCAGGCGCCGGCCCGGTCCACAGTGTCGAGCGAGCCGTAGCCGAGACGGTGCGCGGAGATCATCGCGCCGCAGACACAGCGTGCTCCTCGGGCGTTCCGCAGCCGGTACGGGGTGTTCTGCCAGCCCCACTCAACCAGGATCTGCCGTGCGTAGCCGAGATGGGTCGAGGGGCGCAGGTCGCTCTGCCCGACCCGCCGCCAGAGGTGGACGCGGTCGGGCAGCATCGCCCCCAGCCGTCCGGGCAGCGGTCGCTGGTGCGGAGGCGGCGCGGGGAGAGCCCGCAGAGTGTCGTCGATCAGCCGGTCCACGGGTACGGACAGCAGGCTCCGCCAGTCGGAGGGCCTCGCAGGTCCGGGAGCGGGGGTGGGATCGGCGGCGGTGTACTCCCAGCCCGTGACGATCTGCTGCCACGCCTGGGTGTCGTGCAGCCGGGCAGCCTGGCCGTCGAGCTGATCGGGGGTGAGGACAGCGGTCGCCATATGCGGTCATCTCCGTACATTTCGGTCCTCTGTGTGAGGTGAATGTCGGTCACGCGCGGCGATTGCTCCAGTGGAACGTGGCGTTCGGGTGGGTGGCAGCAGAGGTCTGGCGCCTGACCTCGGGTGTCAGGCGCCAGGTGCCGAGAATCGAGTGTGGGGGGACGGGTGCCGGTTTGGGCGGCCCGGGCGTCAGGCGGAGACGACCGGGAGTCCCGCCGCGCGCCACGCCTGGAAGCCGCCGATCAGGTCGGTGGCCCGGTGCAGTCCCAGCTGCCGCAGCGAGGCGACCGCGAGGCTGGAGGCGTATCCCTCGTTGCAGATGACGACGACCTGGAGGTCGTGGCCTACCGCCTCGGGGGCGCGGTGGCTGCCCTGCGGGTCGAGCCGCCACTCCAGTTCGTTGCGTTCGACGACCAGCGCGCCGGGGATCAGGCCGTCCCGGTCTCGGAGGGCCGCGTACCGGATGTCCACGAGCAGGGCCCCGGCCTCCGCGGCTGCGGCGGCCTCGCGCGGGTCGATCCGGTCGTAGCCGGCCCTGACCCGCTCCAGCAGCTCGTCGATGCCCACCGGTGCAGGGTCCGTCACGGATTCGCTCCCCCTCGGGTGCCCGACCGTGTTCCCGTTCTCGCTCACTGCCAGTCCTCGGGGCTCTCGGTCTGCTCCAGCCGGAGCACCGCACCGGTGCGGCTGAACCGGCGGATCCGCGGCAGCGGCGGGTAGTAGGCATGGACGGAGACCGCGTGCACGTCCTCGGACTCGTTGAGGACCTCATGGACGTGGTTCTGCCCGAAGGCCCGGCCCTGACCGGTGGCCAGCTCCCTCGACCGGTCCACCCCGTCCGTCAGCTCCAGCTTTTTCCAGCCGTCGGTGGGCAGCCGCACGGCCAGCGAGTGCTCCTTGAGGGCGCCGGCCGCCGTCGTGAACGCGCCGATCGAGTCGGCGTGATCGTGCCAGCCCGTACCGGTGCCGGGCGGCCAGCCGATCAACCACGCCTCGCTGCCGCCGGGGCCGTCGAGCCGGATCCAGGTGCGCCCGTCCGGATCGAGGGGCAACGAGGCGATGAGCGCCTCGTCCCGGGCGGTGCTGCGGACGAACTCCAGCAGCTCCGCGATCGTCGGCGCGGCGGCGGATGTGGCAGACGAGGAAGCGGAGGACGCGGGGGCGGAAGGAGAAGGCACCGAGCCGGCCGTGGGCACGGCGGAGTGAGGGGAAGACACGAGGACCGTCCTGAGAGTTCGCGCGGGGTTCCGGCCGTGCGGAAAGCGGCACGGGCCGGCAGAGGGAGGCGATTCAGCAGGACGGGCGACACACGCAGCCCGCGTAGCGGACGAGGTCCATATGGACCCTCCGCCACAGGCGCACATCGGTGTCGGTCATGATCTGGAGTACACCACGCGTGCCCGTGACGGTCAATGTGCGTCCCGGCCACGGCCGAGACCTGTGCGGTCCCTGACGGACCACCGGTCAGCGGTGCCCGGCAGTCCTCTCGGCGTGGACCCGCCCCCGGGGCAGCTTCTCGCCCCCGGTCTCCCGGCCGGTGCTCTCTCGGCCCTCGTTCTCCCCGCCCTCCTCCGCCGCGTGCTCCCGCCCCCCGCGGGGCGCGCCGCCCAGCGCGGCCTGGGCCGCGGTGAACAGCTCCGCGGGCCGTACGCCGCCGAACGCCGCCACCAGATGCCCGTCCGGCCTGACCAGCAGGACGGTATGGGCCGATGCCCCCGGATAACTCTCGGTGACCAGCAGCTCCGTCGTACCGGGGAGCGCCGCCACGGCGTCCGTGAGGCGGGGCATGACACCCGCGGTCTGCCAGTGCCGCCGGTCCCAGACGCCGGTCCCCGGAGCGACCAGGATCACCAGCGGATGGCCCTGCCCGAGCCGCTCCCGCAGCCGTGTCGTCGTTCCGTCCGGCGCGGCCACCGTCACATCGGCGACCGGCGCACCGGGGGGCGTACCGACCACGGTGTGCGCCTCGGCGTGCGGTGGTGAAAGGGGGGAGTGCGAGTACGAAGGGGGCGCACCCAGCGCTCCGCGGCCCAGGTGGCCGTCGGCGAGGAGGGTGTCGTGACCGCGTGCGGCGCCCGGGACCAGGGTCCGCAGACCGCCTCCGCCGCGCAGTATCGGCAGCGACTGATCGGCGGCGCGCAACCGGGCGGCCACCGCGGCCCGCCGCTCCGCCTGATAGCTGTCGAGCAGTTGCTCGGCCGGACCGTGGTGCCAGGCGTGGGCCAGCTTCCAGGCCAGGTTCTCGGCGTCCCGGATGCCCTCGTCGAGCCCCTGCGTGCCCAGAGCGCCCAGCAGGTGTGCCGCGTCCCCCGCCAGGAACGCGCGCTGCTTGCGCCAGCGCCGGGCGAGCCGGTGGTGCAGCGTATGGACGCCGGTGTCCAGCAGTTCGTAGGCCGGGGTCTCGCCGCACCAGCCGGCCAGCGTGTCCCGGATCCGGGTGACCACCGCTTCGGGGGTGACCAGTTCGCCGCGCGGCGGCAGCAGCCAGTCCAGCCGCCAGACGCCGTTCGGCAGCGGCCGGGCGGAGACCTCCTCGCCGCCGGTCCGCCAGGGCGGCTGCCGGTGCAGAACGGCCTCGTCGGGCCAGGGCAGTTCGGCTCGCAGCGCGGCGACGGCATGCCGTTCCACCGCAGTACGGCCGGGAAACCGGATGTCCAGCAGCTTGCGCACGGTCGACCGGGCGCCGTCGCAGCCGACCAGATAGCTTCCGCGCCACCAGGTCGACCCCGGCTCCCTGGTGTGCACCGTGATGCCGTCGCGGTCCTGCTCCAGCGTGTCGATCCGGCTCATCGGCACCAGCCGGACCAGCGGTTCCTTGTCCACCGCCGCACGCAGCGCGGCGCTCAGCCCGTGCTGCGGCAGGTGCAGCGGCGAGGGAAGCAGCCCGGGGAGCGGCTCGCCGTCCTCGTCCGGCCGGCCCCCGCTCAGCGGCACCTCCCGGACCGACTGCTTCCGGCGCATCGAACGCCAGCCCGTCCACCGCAGCCCGACCCGGTCCAGCTCCCGGCAGCCGAGGCGGTCCACCAGGTCGGCGGTGTCCTCGCGGAGCACGACCGTGCGGGCGGGCCGGGACTCCTCCTCGCCGGGGCCCTCGTCGAGGAGCACCGAGGGGACGCCCTGGGCGGCGAGGGCCAGCGACAGCGTCAGGCCGACGGGCCCGGCGCCGACGACGATCACCGGGTCCACAGCGCGTACCCTCCGGCCCTTACGGTCATGCGGAACGTGGCAGAAGTAGCCGGGTGCGTGATCACAGAACGTATGCAACCCACTGGTGGTGCTTGCGTCAAGTGACCGAGGCAGCGACGCGTGCGCCGCTGCCTCGAATGCTCCTGCCGGGAGGGGCCGACAAGGCCCCGGGGAGATCAGTCCTTCGTCACTCCGGCCCCAGCGGCACCATCGGCCGTCGAGCCTGCGCCCCCTGCGCCCCCGGCCTCCGGGCCGGGAACGGCCTCCACCGTGGGGATGTCGGCGGTCTGCACGCCGGGCGCCACCTTGATGCCGGTCTTGGCCCGGCGGCCGCGCTTCTCGATCCACGTCGCCAGCGCCGAGAGCAGCAGACACATCGCGATGTAGATCGTGCCGATGACGACGATCGTCGAGACGTACGGGTACTGGCCGTTCACCTGGGTGTTGGAGGCGATCAGCCGCGCGGTCTGGAGCAGCTCCGGGTACAGGATGATGAAGCCGAGCGAAGTGTCCTTGAGGGTCACCACGAGCTGGCTGATGATCGTCGGCAGCATCGAACGGATCGCCTGCGGCATCAGGACGGTCGTCATGACCTGCGTCTTGCTCATGCCGAGGGCGTACGCGGCCTCGCTCTGGCCCTTGGGCACCGAGTTGATCCCGGCGCGCAGCACCTCGGCCTGGACGCAGCCGTTGTAGACGGAGAGGCCCGCCGCCAGCGCCCACATCGAGTAGTCGGTGAGGAAGCCGACCCAGATCGCGTAGATGGTGATCAGCAGCGGCAGCGAGCGGAACAGCTCGATGAAGGTGGTCGCCACCCAGCGGACCGGCTTGTGGTCGGAGAGCCGGCCCACCGCCAGGAGCACGCCGAGGACCAGCGAACCGACCGCGGCGAGACCGAATGCCTTGAGCGTCGCGAGCACCGCGTCGGCGATGTTCTGCCGGATGCCCGCGTAGTTGAAGATGTCCCACATCTCGGGGGCGAGGTGCCCCTTGTCGGCCAGCCGCATGATGCTGACGGCGATCAGCGCCACGATGGCGAGGCTGCCGACGACGGCGTAGATCCGGTTGCGGACGACGGCCTTGGGACCCGGGGCGTCGTAAAGAACGCTGGCGCTCATCGGGCGACCTCCATGCGACGCTCCAGCAGCCGGAAGAGGCCGCTGATGGTAAAGGTGATGATCAGGTACCCGATGGCCACCCAGATGAAGACGGGGACGATGTCGTAGCCCTTGTCACTCATCAGCTTCTGCCAGCCGAACAGTTCGGCGTTGCTGAAGGCGCCGGCGATCGCGGAGTTCTTCGTCAGGGCGATGAAGATGCTGCTCAGCGGCGGGATGACCGTCCGCGTCGCCTGGGGGAGCACCACGATCTGCAGGGTCTGGGCGAACGTCATGCCGATCGAGCGCGCGGCCTCCGCCTGTCCCAGCGGCACGGTGTTGATGCCGGAGCGGACCGCCTCGCAGACGAAGGACGAGGTGTAGAAGCCGAGGGCCAGGGAGCCGAGGACGAACGGGCTCATCCCCGGGAAGAGGATCTCCGGCACCACGAAGAAGAAGATCAGGAAGAGCAGGGTCAGCGGGGTGTTGCGCATCAGCGTGACCCACGCGGTGCCGAAGAACCGCAGCGGCGGCACCGGCGAGACCCGGAATCCGGCGACGACGACACCGAGAACCAGGGCGATAAGCGAGCTGACGGCGGTGATCGACACAGTTCCTATGAAGCCGTCGCGGAACGCTGGGAAATTGTCGAGCAGTACGTTCATGAGGTCTCCGCGTCGGCGGTCGTCGGCATCGGGGCAGGGGAAGGAGCGCCCCGTTCGCTCGCCGCCCTCGGGGAGAGGGGGACGGCGGCGGCGTACGGGACGCCTGGGTCACTCGCGGGGGCGTCGTGACGGTGTCGGCGTTCGGGCGCCCGACGGGGCCGGGCGCCCGAGGGCGTCAGTAACGCTCGATGGCCGGCGGGTCGACGAAGTCCGAACCGGACAGGCCGAGGGTGGCCTCGTAGATCTTCTTGTACGTGCCGTCCTTGACGCGGTCCTCCAGCGACTTGCTGATGGCCTCGCGGAGCACCTTGTCGTCCTTGTTCAGACCGATACCGTAGGGCTCGTCGGTGAACGGCTTGCCGACGACCTTGAGCTTGCCCTTGTTGGCCGCGGCGTAGCCCTTGAGGATCGAGTCGTCGGTGGTGACGGCGTCGACCTGCTTGGTCAGCAGCTGCTGCACGCAGTCGGAGTACTTGGCCAGCTCGACGACGCTCGCGCCGTACTCCGGCTTCTTGATCTCCTGCAGCGGCGTGGAGCCGACGATCGAGCAGACCTTCTTGCCCTTCACCGACTCCTTGCCGGTGATCGAGGTCTCGTCCTTGCGCACCAGGAGGTCCGCGCCGGCCTTGTAGTACGGACCGGCGAAGCCGACCTGCTTCTTGCGCTCGTCGTTGATCGTGTAGGTGCCGACGTAGTAGTCGACCTGGCCCTTGGAGATGGCCGTCTCACGGACGCCGGAGTCGACGGTCTTCCACTCGATCTGCTTCTCCGAGAAGCCGAGGTCGGCCGCGACCATCCTGGCGATCTCGATGTCGAAGCCCGAGCGCTCCTTGGTCGCCTGGTCCTCGAAGCCGAGGTACGGCTGGTCGGCCTTGGCGCCGATGATGAGCTTGCCGCGCTGCTTGGCCTTCTTGAAGACCGGGGAGTCGAGGGCGACGTCCTTGGCGGCGGTGTACGTGGGCAGCTCGGGGGCGCCCGAGGCGCCCGGCTGGGTACCGCCCGGTTTGTCACCGGCGGAACCCTCCTTGCCGCCACACGCGGTCGCGGTCAGGGCGAGGACGGCGATGGCCGCCACGGCGGCGGACTTGCGGAGCTTCATGTGAACAATCCTTAGGTCGTAGGTCGTGGTCGTCAGTGGTGAAGGATCTTCGACAGGAAGTCCTTGGCCCGGTCGCTGCGCGGATTGCTGAAGAACTGGTCGGGCGCCGCCTCTTCGACGATCTTCCCGTCCGCCATGAACACGACGCGGTTGGCGGCGGACCGGGCGAAGCCCATCTCGTGGGTGACGACGATCATCGTCATCCCGTCCCTGGCCAGCTGCTGCATGACTTCGAGGACCTCGTTGATCATCTCCGGGTCGAGCGCCGACGTGGGCTCGTCGAAGAGCATGACCTTCGGGTCCATCGCCAACGCCCGTGCGATCGCGACGCGTTGCTGCTGACCACCGGAGAGCTGCGCCGGGTACTTGTCGGCCTGTACGCCGACGCCCACCCGGTCGAGCAGAGTCCGGGCCTTCTCCTCCGCAGCCTTCTTGTCGGCCTTGCGGACCTTGATCTGACCCAGCATGACGTTCTCCAGCACCGTCTTGTGTGCGAAGAGATTGAACGACTGGAAGACCATGCCCACGTCGGCACGCAGCCTGGCCAGCTCCTTGCCCTCCTGGGGCAGGGGCTTGCCGTCGATCGAGATCGCTCCCGAATCGACCGTCTCCAAGCGGTTGATCGTGCGGCACAGCGTGGACTTGCCGGACCCGGAAGGCCCGATGACGACCACGACCTCGCCACGGGCGATGGTCAGGTCGATGTCCTGGAGCACATGCAGCGCGCCGAAGTGCTTGTTGACGTTGCTCAGTACGACCAGGTCGTTGGCCACGGGCGCGGCATCCTCGGCGGCCTTGGTCACTGAAACTCCGCTCATCGGCTTCTTGCTCCGTCCTCCTCGGTTGAACAAGGACCCTAATGACGCAGTGCGACCAACGTCATTACATCTGAGCGGAAATTGAGCATAACGATCCGGCGGCAACCGGACACTCCGTGTGAACAGGACGCCCGGCGCCGCCCCGGGGCGTACCGGGTGCGTAACGGAAACCCCGCTGTAACCGGCAGACTCTTGACTGGTGTGCCGTTCATCGGCGTGGATGCCTTGAGCGGGGTCGACGCGGAGCGTCGATGAACGGAAGATCGCTCCAAGGGTCTTCCGGATGAAGCAGGGTGAAACGCGGGATAACACCCCGTGACAGCGTGCAACGGTTGCACGTATGAGCCCGAGGAGCCGGACGGCCCCGGGAGAGACGGAGAGGAGGGTCATGAGACTGCTGCTCGTCGAGGACGACGACCATGTCGCGGCGGCCCTGTCCGCCGTGCTCGCCCGGCACGGATTCCAGGTCGTGCACGCCCGCAACGGCGAGGAGGCCCTGCGCGCGCTGCTGCCCGCCGACAAGGAGCCCTTCGGGGTGATCCTCCTCGACCTCGGCCTGCCCGACCAGGACGGCTACGAGGTGTGCGGCAAGATCCGCAAGCGCACCGCGACCCCCGTGATCATGGTCACCGCCCGCGCCGACGTGCGCTCACGCATCCACGGCCTCAACCTCGGCGCCGACGACTACGTCACCAAGCCGTACGACACCGGCGAGCTGCTCGCCCGGATCCACGCGGTCGCCCGGCGCACCTCCGCGGGCGAGGACACCGCCCCGACCCCCGTCGCCGCCCTGCGCCTCGGGCCGGTCGCCATCGAGCTGCCGACCCGCCGGGTCAGCGTCGACGGTGAGGAAGTCCAGCTCACCCGCAAGGAGTTCGACCTGCTGGCCCTCCTCGCCCAGCGCCCCGGCGTCGTCTTCCGCCGCGAGCAGATCATCAGCGAGGTCTGGCGCACCAGCTGGGAGGGGACCGGACGCACCCTGGAGGTCCACGTCGCCTCGCTGCGCTCCAAGCTGCGGCTGCCCACCCTGATCGAGACCGTGCGGGGCGTCGGCTACCGGCTCGTCGCGCCGTCGGCGTAGCCGGCGGGTACGTTTCCCCGGTGCGCTCCCGTCTGCTCCCGCTGCTCATCGTCCTGATGGCCGCAGTCCTGGTCACCCTCGGCTTCCCGCTCGCGATCAGCGTGGCCGCCGCCGAGCAGCAGCGCCTGGTGATCGACCGGATCGACGACACCGCGCGGTTCGCCGCCCTGGCCCAGTCCATCACCGACACCTCCCCGGACAGCGAGGAGCGCCGCCGCACCCTCCAGACCGACCTGGAGGTCTACGCCTCGGTGTACGACATCCGCGCCGGTGTCTTCTTCCAGGACAACCGGGCCCTGGCCAAGGCGCCCGGGTCCTGGGGCCTGCCCGCCGAGGGGGAGGGGCGCACGGCCTTCGACGAGGCGCTGCTCGGCCGGCGCTCGCACGATCCGCCGCAGGTCTGGCCCTGGCGCGACGGGCGTGTCGTCGTCGCCTCGCCCGTGGTCCGCGACGGCGACGTGGTCGCCGTGGTCGTCATCGACTCGCCCACCGGCGAGATGCGGTCCCGGATCGTGCGGACCTGGCTGCTCATCGGCCTCGGCGAGGCACTGGCCCTGCTGGTGGCGGTCGCCGCGGCGGTCCGGCTCACCGGCTGGGTCCTGCTGCCCGTCCGGACCCTGGACGCGGCCACCCGCGACATCGCCGGGGGCCGCATGCGCTCCCGCGTCGCCGCCTCCGCCGGGCCGCCGGAGCTCCGGCACCTGGCCCGCTCCTTCAACGAGATGGCGGACAACGTCGAGGACGTGCTGGAGCAGCAGCGCGCCTTCGTCGCCGACGCCTCGCACCAGCTGCGCAACCCGCTCGCCGCCCTGCTGCTGCGCATCGAGCTGCTCGCTCTGGAGCTGCCCGAGGGCAGCGAGGAGATCGCGGCCGTACGCACCGAGGGCAAGCGGCTGGCCCGGGTCCTCGACGACCTCCTGGACCTCGCACTGGCCGAGCACGCCGAGGCGGACCTCCAGCTGATCGACATCGTCCCGCTCGCCGCCGAGCGGGTCGCGTCCTGGCGCCCGATGGCGGACCGGGAGGGCGTGCGTCTCACCCTGGAAGGCGCCCCGGCCGCCACCGCCTGGGCGGACCCCGTGGCGCTCTCCAGTGCCCTGGACGCGGTGATCGACAACGCTCTGAAGTTCACCCCGGCCGGGGAGGACGTCACCGTCACCGTCGCCGCCGGAACTCGTACCGCGACCGTCGTGGTCGCCGACCGGGGCCCCGGCCTCACCGAAGCGGAGCTGGAACGGGTCGGGGACCGCTTCTGGCGCAGCACCCGCCACCAGAACGTCAGCGGATCGGGGCTTGGCCTCTCCATCTCCCGGGTGCTGCTCGCGGCGGGCGGCGGCTCGATCGCGTACGAGCACCACGCACCGCACGGCCTGCGGGTGACTGTCTCGCTGCCCCGCGAACGGCCGGGCGGCTGAGCGGGGAATCCCCAGGTCAGGAGGGCGTGCGCCCTCACCAAGGAGCGGTCAGGGCTTCACCGAGCGGTAGTAGTCCTTGGCCCCTTCGTGCACGTCCAGCGGATCCGTGTAGATCGCCGTCCGCAGGTCCACCAGCTGCGCCGCGTGGACCTCACGGCCGATCCGGTCCCGACTGTTGATCACCGTCCGGGTGAAGGCCTCGGTCATGGCCGCGTCCGTACGGTCGGTCGTGACGAGCAGATTGGCGACGGCGACCGTGGGCACCGACTGGCCCTGCTGGGCCTCCGGATAGGCGTCGGCGGGCATCATGGCCGACCGGTAGAAACGGGTGGGGCCGGTCGCCGCCTGCAACTTCGCGACCAGGTCGGCCTCCAGCGGCACCAGCCGGATGTCGAAGCGCTCCGACAGCTCCTGCACGGCGGCGGTCGGCAGCCCGCCCGACCAGAAGAAGGCGTCCAACTGGCCCTGCGTCAGGCGTACGGGCATCGTGTCGATACCCACCGGCACCGGGGTGATGTCGTCGGCCGGATCGAGCCCCGCCGCTTTCAGCAGCCGGTCCGCGACCAGCCGCACCCCGGAACCCTCCTGGCCGACGCCCACCCGCTTGCCCCGCAGATCGGAGGCGCTGCGGATGTCGGAGTCGCGGGGGACGACCAGCTGGACGTAGTCGTCGTACAGCCGGACGCAGCCGCGCAGCCGCTGGGCCCCCTGCCTGCCGTCGCGCAGATAGGTGGCCACGGCGTCGGCCGTCGCGATGGTGAAGTCCGCCTCGCCCGTCGCCACCCGGGCGAGGTTCTGCTGCGACCCCTCGCTGGTCCGCAGCCGTATGGCCACCTCCGGCATGTCCTTGGCGAGCGCGTCCTCCAGCCGCTCCCCGTACCGCTGGTAGACGCCGCTGGGCACCCCGGTGGAGAAGGTGAGCGGACCGCTCGGATCCCCCTCGTCCCCCTGGGGCTGCAGCCACCACGCGAGCAGCCCGAGCACGACCGCGAGCACGGCGCCCGTCTGCAGGGTGCGCCGGCGGCCGAATCGGGACAGAGCGTGGTGCATGCGCGCGATCCTGCCAGCTCACCCACCCCCCTGGCCAGGCTCGCCCATGAGGCCCGCCCCACAGTCGGCGGCGGAGAGGAGAGGGGCAGGGCACGGGGCAGGAGGGGCGCCGCCCGGCAACCGCCTACCCTTGTCCCATGAGCAGCGGCAACCGGAGCGAAGCAGTGGACGTCCAGAAGAGCTACGAGGTGCGCACCTACGGGTGCCAGATGAACGTCCACGACTCCGAACGGCTGTCGGGTCTCCTGGAGGGCGCCGGTTACGTCCGCGCCCCCGAAGGCTCCGACGGCGACGCCGACGTCGTCGTCTTCAACACCTGCGCGGTGCGGGAGAACGCCGACAACAAGCTGTACGGGAACCTCGGCCGCCTCGCGCCGATGAAGACCAAGCGCCCCGGGATGCAGATCGCCGTCGGCGGCTGTCTCGCGCAGAAGGACCGCGACACCATCGTCAAGCGGGCCCCCTGGGTCGACGTCGTCTTCGGCACGCACAACATCGGCAAGCTGCCCGTCCTCCTGGAGCGCGCCCGCATCCAGGAAGAGGCGCAGATCGAGATCGCCGAGTCCCTGGAGGCCTTCCCCTCCACGCTCCCCACCCGCCGCGAGTCCGCCTACGCCGCGTGGGTCTCCATCTCGGTCGGCTGCAACAACACCTGCACCTTCTGTATCGTCCCGGCGCTGCGCGGCAAGGAGAAGGACCGCCGCACCGGCGACATCCTGGCCGAGATCGAGGCGCTGGTCGCCGAGGGCGTCTCCGAGGTCACCCTCCTCGGCCAGAACGTCAACGCGTACGGCTCCGACATCGGCGACCGCGAGGCCTTCTCCAAGCTGCTGCGCGCCTGCGGAAAGATCGAGGGCCTGGAGCGGGTCCGCTTCACCTCGCCGCACCCCCGCGACTTCACCGACGACGTCATCGCCGCCATGGCCGAGACGCCCAACGTGATGCCGCAGCTCCACATGCCGATGCAGTCGGGATCCGACACCATCCTGAAGGCGATGCGCCGCTCCTACCGCCAGGAGCGCTTCCTCGGGATCATCGAGAAGGTGCGCGCCGCGATGCCGGACGCCGCCATCTCCACCGACATCATCGTGGGCTTCCCCGGCGAGACCGAGGAGGACTTCGAGCAGACGATGCACGCCGTCCGTGAGGCGCGGTTCGCCAACGCGTTCACCTTCCAGTACTCCAAGCGCCCCGGGACCCCGGCCGCCGACATGGACGGCCAGATCCCCAAGGAGGTCGTGCAGGAGCGGTACATGCGCCTGTCCGCCCTCCAGGAGCAGATCTCCTGGGACGAGAACAAGAAGCAGGTCGGCCGCACTCTGGACGTCATGGTCGCCGAGGGCGAGGGCCGCAAGGACGGCGCCACCCAGCGCCTCTCCGGCCGCGCGCCCGACAACCGCCTGGTCCACTTCACGCAGCCCGAGAAGGCCGTGCGCCCGGGTGACGTCGTGACCGTCGAGATCACCTACGCCGCCCCGCACCACCTGCTCGCCGAGGGCGCCCCGCTCGCCGTACGGTCCACCCGCGCGGGCGACGCTTGGGAGAAGCGCACCACCGAGGCCGCCGCGAAGCCCGCCGGAGTGATGCTGGGCCTCCCCGGCATCGGCGCCCCCGACCCGCTCCCGGCCACCGCGGCCCCGGCCTGCGGCATCGGCTGAGGGCCCGGGGCGCGCCGCGCAGGGGCCGGCTGACGCCCCTACGGGGCCGACCGGCTCGCGCCCGTCGGCAAGTACGCTGACCGGCATGCTTGTCGCCGCCGCCGTCTGTCCCTGTCCGCCACTCCTGGTGCCCGAGGTCGCCGCCGGGGCCGCCCCCGAGCTCGACGCCGCGCGTGACGCGTGCTTCGGCGCCGTGGGCGTGCTCGCCGCCGCGCGACCGGACCTGCTCGTCGTCGTGGGGCCCGGCGACAAGCCTTCCGGACCCGGCGAACACCCGAGCGTCGGGCCTTACCCGCCCGGTGCGCACGGTTCCTTCCGGGGCGTCGGCGTGGACCTCGACGTGACGCTCGGCCACGCGCCCGAGGGCGCCACGACGGCGGGCCGCCCGCTGCCGCAGTCCCTCACGGTGGGCGCCTGGCTGCTGGGCCGGGCCCACTGGACGGGCGCTCCCGTGGAAGGGCTCGCCCTGTTGCAGACGGCGGCCCCGGGGGACTGCGCGGAGGCCGGCCGCGCCGTTGCCGGACGCGCCGACCGGGTCGCGCTCCTGGTGATGGGCGACGGCAGTGCCTGCCGCACGCTCAAGGCCCCCGGCTATCTCGACGACCGGGCGGCCGCGTTCGACGCCCGGGCCACCGAGGCGCTCGGCTCCGCGGACCTCGACGCCATCGCGGCGCTAGACGCCACGCTCGCCCGCGAGCTCAAAGCGGCCGGCCGGGCCCCCTGGCAGCTGCTCGGCGGCGCCGCGCGGGACGCCGGGCTCGCCGGACGGCTGCTGTACGAGGACGCCCCGTACGGCGTCGGCTACACGGTCGCCGCCTGGTCCTGAGGAGACGGGTCCTGGGGAGACCGGTCCTGAACAGGCAGGTCCCGAACAGACCGGCGGCGGGCCCGGAGCGCTGGGCTCCGGACCCGCCGCCGGGGCAGGACCGCTGCGTCAGGGAGCGGGCGGCGGCGGAGGAGGCGTGTTGCCGGGGGTGCTCCCGGGTGCCGGGGCACCGGGGGTTCCGGGTGTGCCGCCGTCCTTCTGGCCCAGCTTGTCCACGGCCTCCTTGGCCTTGCGCGTACCCGAATCGATCTTGTCGCTGTACTTGCCCTTGGTCTTCTGGTCGACCGTGCGCGCGGCCTTGTCGAGGCCCTGCTCGATCTTGCCCCCGTGCTGCTGCGCGAGGTCGCCGACCTTCTCCTTGGCCGGCCCCAGCTTGGCCTTCAGGTTGTCCAGGAACCCCATTGGGTCACCTTCCGTGCAGTGTGGAGGACTGTCTTCGCGGGAACGTTCTCCCGCCCCCATTGTCCGTCACCTGTCCGTTCCTGCCGTTTTTACTCCTCCGACGGTGCCACCCGGTGTGTTCGGGAGGGCCCGGATTTTTGGGAGACTGTCCAGGTGACCCCTCCCCACCCCACCCCCCGTGTCATCACCGTCGTAGGCCCCACAGCGGCCGGAAAGTCGGATCTGGGGGTCTTTCTCGCCCAGCGGCTCGGCGGCGAGGTGATCAACGCCGACTCCATGCAGCTCTACCGGGGGATGGACATCGGCACGGCGAAGCTGACACTCCCCGAGCGCGACGGGGTGCCGCACCGCCTGCTGGACATCTGGGACGTCACCGAGGCCGCCAGCGTCGCCGAGTACCAGCGCCTGGCCCGCCGGGAGATCGACCGGCTGCTCGCCGAGGGGCGCACCCCCGTCCTGGTCGGCGGCTCCGGGCTGTACGTGAAGGGCGCCATCGACGCCCTGGAGTTCCCCGGTACGGACCCCGAGGTGCGCGCCCGCCTCGAAGCGGAGCTTGCCGAGGGCGGCTCCGGCGTCCTGCACGCACGACTCGCCGCCGCCGACCCGGAAGCCGCCCGGTCCATCCTGGCGAGCAACGGCCGCCGCATCGTCCGCGCCCTCGAGGTCATCGAGATCACCGGCAAGCCCTTCACCGCCAACCTCCCCGGTGACGAGCCGGTCTACGACGCCCTCCAGATCGGCGTCGACGTGGAGCGCCCCGAGCTGGACGAGCGCATCGCCCTGCGCGTCGACCGGATGTGGGAGGCCGGACTCGTGGACGAGGTGCGCGCCTTGGAGGCGTCCGGGTTGCGCGAGGGCCTCACCGCCTCACGGGCCCTCGGCTACCAGCAGATCCTCGCGGCGCTCGCGGGGGAGTGCACCGAGGACGAGGCGCGGGCCGAGACCGTGCGCGCCACCAAGCGCTTCGCCCGCCGTCAGGATTCGTGGTTCCGCCGCGACCCGCGTGTCGTGTGGCTCGGAGGCGGAGACCATGACCGGGGGGAACTCCCGCACCGGGCACTGACGTTGGTCGAACGAGCGGTCACAGCCTGATCACGTGATGGCATCGGGAAGCTCCGCCCGTCAATTCGGTGCCCGGGACCGTGCCATCATCGAGCATCGATCCACCAGTGGAGTCCGAGTTGGGAGGGCGCGTGGCGATGGAGGCCGGCCCTCGCGACACGGAGCAGCGCGACACAGAGCACGAGGTGCCGTCACCGCGGGAGACCGCGGGACGGCTGAGCCCCGACGGGCCCGACGAGCAGGACGTGACCCCCGAGGTCGAGGTCGAGCTGCGGCCCACCCGCAAGCTGCGGATCTGGCAGCTCGCCCCCATCGTCATGCTGGCCGCGGTCGGCTCGCTGATGTTCGCCTTCCCGCTCGCCTTCGAGTTCGGTGACGGCGGTGCCATCGTCGCCATGCTGGGGCTCCTGATCAGCTGCTGCGCGGCCGGCTGGGGCATGATGGCGGCCCGCCGCGTGGGTCACACCTGGCCCGGACTGCCTTCCCGCGGCTCGGGCGACCGCCCCGACTGGCGGGTGATCGCGCTGTACGCCGCGACCGGCCTCGCCCTGGTCGCCCTCGCCGTCTGGCGCGTGGCCCGGCTGCGCTGACGGCCGCGGGCCCGCGCGACGAGCCCTCGTCGCCCCGTGGGCCGGCCCGGACGGCGAAGCCGATCGCACGGGCGACGGCCCGGGCCGCGGGGTCTGCCGGAGCGGGTTGTCGGCGCCGCCTCGTACAGTGGGCGTGTGAGCACCTCGCAGATCGCCTTCCTCAAGGGTCACGGCACCGAGAACGACTTCGTGATCGTCCCGGACCCGGACAACGCCCTCACGCTGCCCGCCGTCCTGGTCGCCCGGCTCTGCGACCGCCGGGCCGGTATCGGCGGCGACGGACTGCTGCACGTCGTGCGGTCCGCCGCGCACCCCGAGGCGCGGTCCATGGCGGACGAGGCCGAGTGGTTCATGGACTACCGCAACGCGGACGGCTCGATCGCCGAGATGTGCGGCAACGGCGTGCGTGTCTTCGCGCACTACCTCCAGCGCGCCGGCCTCGTCGAGGAGGGCGACCTGACCGTCGCGACCCGGGGCGGCCCCAAGCGCGTGCACCTCGCCAAGAACGGCGACATCACCGTCTCCATGGGACAGGCCCTGCTGCCCGAGGCGAGCGTCACGGTCAGCGTCGACGGCCGCAGCTGGCCCACCCGCAACGTCAACATGGGCAACCCCCACGCCGTCGCGTTCGTCGACGACCTGGACCACGCGGGCGATCTGGTCACCGCCCCGCCCTTCACCCCCGAAGCGGTCTACCCCGAAGGCGTCAACGTCGAGTTCGTCGTCGACCGGGGCCCGCACCACGTCGGCATGCGCGTCCATGAGCGCGGCTCCGGCGAGACCCGCTCCTGCGGCACCGGGGCCTGCGCGGTCGCCGTCGCCACCGCCCGCCGGGACGGCGCCGACCCCGCGGTGACCGGACTCCCCGTCACGTACCGGGTGGATCTCCCCGGGGGCACCCTCGTCATCACCGAGCACCCCGACGGCGCGGTCGAGATGACGGGTCCCGCCGTGATCGTCGCCGAAGGCGTCATCGATCCGGCCTGGCTCGAAACCGCCTGAGCATTGGCTCGACGCTTTCGGTGGAACGGCTCTTTGCCTTCCGAAGCAGGGCTTGCTCGAAACGGTGATCGGTCCGGGCTTCGCTCGAATGGGTGATCCGTTTCACGCTGGGCGAGAGCTGGACTGCGCCACGTGGTGGGCTCGGTAGCATCAAGCACCGGCCCCGAGGCGCATCCAGCCCTCGCCCCGCCGGTCGAGTCGCCGGAGGTGCCCATGAGTGCAGAGGCCGCCGATCCGGGCGCCCCCCTTCGCAGGCGGAGCCGCCCCCGGATCGATCTGCGCAGACTGGGCCGGGTGGCACTGCGCGGCCCGGTCTCCCGCGACCGGCTGCCCGACGCCATCAGCCATGTCGCCGAGGCACACCGCGCCCACCACCCCGACGCCGACCTGACCATCCTGCGCCGGGCCTACGTCCTCGCGGAGTCCTCGCACCGCGGTCAGATGCGCAAGAGCGGCGAGCCGTACATCACGCATCCGCTGGCCGTCACGCTGATCCTCGCCGAGCTGGGAGCGGAGACCACCACGCTCACCGCCTCGCTGCTCCACGACACCGTCGAGGACACGGAAGTGACGCTCGATCAGGTCAAGGAGCAGTTCGGCGACGAGGTCTGCTATCTCGTCGACGGCGTCACCAAACTGGAGAAGGTCGACTACGGCGCCGCCGCCGAACCGGAGACCTTCCGCAAGATGCTCGTCGCCACCGGCAACGACGTCCGGGTCATGTCCATCAAGCTCGCGGACCGGCTGCACAACATGCGCACCCTCGGGGTGATGCGCCCCGAGAAGCAGGCCCGGATCGCCAAGGTCACCCGTGACGTCCTCATCCCGCTCGCCGAACGGCTCGGTGTGCAGGCGCTCAAGACCGAGCTGGAGGACCTGGTCTTCGCGATCCTGCACCCCGAGGAGTACGAGGAGACCCGCGCCCTCATCGCCGCGGCGACGGGCCCGGACGACCCCCTCGAAACCATCGCCGACCATGTGACCCACACCCTGCGCGACGCGGGCATCAGCGCCGAAGTCCTCATCAGGCCACGCCACTTCGTCTCCGTGAACCGGGTCCGCAGGAAACGCGGCGAACTGCGCGGCACCGACTTCGGGCGGCTGCTCGTCCTGGTCGGCGAGGACGCCGACTGCTACGCCGTCCTCGGTGAACTGCACACCTGCTTCACCCCGGTGATCTCCGAGTTCAAGGACTTCATCGCCGCCCCCAAGTTCAACCTCTACCAGTCGCTGCACACCGCCGTCGTCGGCCCCGAAGGGGCCGTCGCCGAAGTCCTCATCCGTACGCACCGGATGCACAAGGTCGCCGAAGCGGGCGTCGTCGCGCTGGGCAATCCGTACGCCCAGGACCCCGCCGCGGACCCGCAGACCGAGCCGTCCGACGAGCGCGCCGACCCCACCCGGCCCGGCTGGCTCTCCCGGCTGCTGGACTGGCAGGAATCCGCCACCGATCCCGACACCTTCTGGACCACCCTGCGCGACGACCTCGCCCAGGACCGCGAGATCACCGTCTTCCGCACCGACGGCGGCACCCTCGGGCTGCCCGCCGGAGCCAGCTGCGTCGACGCCGCCTACGCCCAGTACGGCGACCTGGCCCACACCGCCATCGGCGCCCGGGTCAACGGCCGCCTCGCCACCCTGAGCACCGTCCTCAGCGACGGTGACACCGTGCAGCTGCTGCTCGCCCAGGACACCGCCTCCGGCCCCTCGCCCGACTGGCTCGACCACGCGCGCACCCCTGCCGCCCGGATCGCGATCACCGGCTGGTTCAGCGACCACCCGGACGAGGCGAAGCCCGACCCGGAGACCGTCGAGGCGACCGGACCCGGCGCTCAGAGCGAGCCCTCCCCGGAACGCGAGGCTCCGGTAGCCCCGGCCCGCAGCCGGTCCGGGCCCCGCGCCCCGGGCGTCGTCGTCGAGGGGCCGAACGCCCCGGTACGCCTGGCCGGCTGCTGTACGCCGGTGCCCCCCGACGAGCTGACCGGCTTCGTCGTCCGGGGCGGCGCGGTCACCGTGCACCGCCGGGAGTGCCCCGCCGTCGCCGCGATGCAGGAGATCGGCCGTGCCCCGGTCGCGGCCCGCTGGGCGGACGGGGAGGGCCGGGAGGCCGACGCGGGCTGCCGGGTCACCCTGGTCGCCGAATCGTTCGGCCGCCCCCGGCTCCTCGCCGACCTCACCGAGGCCATCGCCACGGCCGACGCGGCGATCGTCTCCGCCACCGTGGAACCCCCCAGCGAACAGCGGGTCCGCCACACCTACACCCTCCGGCTCCCCGACGCGGCCGGCCTTCCCGGCCTGATGCGAGCCATGCGCGACGTCGCCGGGGTCTACGACGTCAGCCGCGCCCAGCACCCGGCCCCGACGGGCTGAGCCGCCTCGCACCACCCGTCCTCGTTCGGGTGGTGCGGCGCGCGGCTCCCCGGCCGGGCGCCCCCACGCTGATAGCGGTAGTCCATGCCGCTCATGACCCGCCGCCTGCGCGCCGCCCTGCTGGCGACCGCCTCGGCCACCCTCGTCGCCGCCGCTCTGCCCGCCCCCGAGCCCCTGGGTATCGGCGACCGGCTCTTCCCCGAGCTGGGCAACCCCGGATACGACGTCCTCGCGTACGACATCGCCTTCACCTACCACGGCTCCAACACCAAGCCCCTGGACGCCGTCACCAAGATCCGCGCTCGCACCACCGCCCCGCTGGACCGGATCAACCTCGACTTCGCCCGGGGGACCGTCCAGGGCGTCGAGGTCAACGGGCAGAGCGCCGACTTCGGCAGCAAGAGGGAGGACCTCGTCCTCCAGGCACCCCGCCGCCTCCCCGCGGGCGCACCGCTGAACATCACCGTCCGGCACACCAGCGACCCGAGCGGATCCGGGGACGACGGCGGCTGGGTGCGTACCGCCGACGGGCTCGCCATGGCCAACCAGGCCGACGCCGCCCACCGCGTCTTCCCCGGCAACGACCACCCCTCCGACAAGGCGTACTTCACCTTCCGGATCACCGCCCCGCACCGGCTGACGGCGGTCGCGGCCGGGCTGTCCACCGGGAAGACCCGGCACGGCTCCTCGATCACCTGGACCTACCGCACCGAGCACCCCATGGCCACCGAACTGGCCCAGGTCTCCATCGGCAGCTCCGCCGTCGCGCACCGCACAGGACCGCACGGGCTGCCGGTACGCGACGTCGTCCCGGCTGCCGACCGGAAGAAGCTGGAGCCCTGGCTGAGGAAGACCCCGGCCCAGCTGGAGTGGATGGAGCAGCGGGTCGGCCGCTACCCCTTCGAGACGTACGGGGTGCTCGTCGCCGACAGCCCCATCGGGTTCGCCCTGGAGACCCAGACGCTGTCGCTGTTCGGGAAGTCCTTCTTCACCGAGCCCGCCTACCCGGAGTGGTACGTCGACTCGGTGATGATCCACGAGCTGGCCCACCAGTGGTTCGGCAACAGCGTCTCGCCCGCGAGCTGGTCCGACCTGTGGCTCAACGAGGGACACGCCAGCTGGTACGAGGCCCGGTACGCCGAGGAGAACGGCGGCCCGACCCTGGAACGCCGGATGCGTGAGGCGTACGAGCTGTCCGACGGCTGGCGCGCGGACGGCGGTCCTCCGGCGCACCCGGACGGCCCGGCTCCGGGGAAGAAGCTCAGCCTGTTCCGCCCGGTGATGTACGACGGCAGCGCGCTGGTGCTCTACGCACTGCGCCAGGAGATCGGCGAGGCCGCCTTCGACCGGCTGGAGCGCACCTGGGTCCGGGTGCACCGGGACTCCACGGCGACCACCGCGGACTTCACCCGGCTGGCGTCCGGTATCGCCGGCCGCGACCTGACCGCCTTCTTCGACGGCTGGCTGCACGGCGGGAAGACCCCGCCGATGCCCGGGCACCCGGACTGGAGCAGCGCGAAACCCGCGTGACGGGCCCGGTGGGTCCGTGCCACTATCGACGCGTCGGCGCGGCGGACCGCACCGGAGTTCCCCGAAGGGAATCATCCGGGAAGATCACACGTTGCAACTGACGTAAAGACTTCTATCGACGTAAGGATCCAATGACCTCCTCTTCTTCCCTTCCCCAGGACGCGCAGGACGCGCAGAGCGCTACGGAGAACACGACCGAGAGCCTCACCGAGGCCCGCCGGGCCGACGCCCTGATGGAAGAGGACGTCGCCTGGAGCCACGAGATCGACGGAGCCCGGGACGGCGACCAGCTCGACCGCTCCGAGCGTGCCGCCCTGCGGCGCGTGGCCGGTCTCTCCACCGAGCTCGAGGACGTCACCGAGGTCGAGTACCGCCAGCTGCGCCTGGAGCGCGTGGTGCTGGTGGGCGTCTGGACCTCGGGGACGGTGCACGACGCGGAGATCTCCCTCGCGGAGCTCGCCGCACTCGCCGAGACGGCGGGCGCCCAGGTGCTGGACGCGGTGTACCAGCGGCGCGACAAGCCCGACCCGGCGACCTACATCGGTTCGGGCAAGGCGCTGGAGCTGCGCGACATCGTGCTCGAATCCGGTGCCGACACCGTCGTCTGCGACGGTGAGCTGAGCCCCGGCCAGCTGATCCACCTGGAAGACGTCGTCAAGGTCAAGGTGGTCGACCGGACCGCCCTGATCCTCGACATCTTCGCCCAGCATGCCAAGTCCCGCGAGGGCAAGGCCCAGGTCTCGCTCGCGCAGATGCAGTACATGCTGCCCAGGCTGCGCGGCTGGGGCCAGTCGCTCTCCCGCCAGATGGGCGGCGGCGGTTCCAGCGGCGGTGGCGGAATGGCCACCCGTGGTCCCGGTGAGACCAAGATCGAGACGGACCGGCGGCGGATCCGCGAGAAGATGGCGAAGATGCGCCGGGAGATCGCGGAGATGAAGACCGGCCGCGAGATCAAGCGGCAGGAGCGCAAGCGCAACAAGGTGCCCTCCGTCGCCATCGCCGGATACACCAACGCGGGCAAGTCGTCGCTGCTCAACCGTCTGACCGGGGCCGGTGTCCTGGTGGAGAACGCCCTGTTCGCCACCCTGGACCCGACCGTCCGCCGGGCCGAGACGCCGAGCGGCCGCACCTACACCCTGGCCGACACCGTCGGGTTCGTCCGGCATCTGCCGCACCACCTCGTCGAGGCGTTCCGCTCCACCATGGAGGAGGTCGGCGAGTCCGATCTCATCCTCCATGTGGTGGACGGCTCCCACCCGGTGCCGGAGGAGCAGCTCGCCGCGGTGCGCGAGGTGATCCGGGACGTCGGCGCGGTGAACGTCCGAGAGATCGTCGTGATCAACAAGGCGGACGCAGCGGACCCCCTGGTCCTCCAGCGCCTCCTGCGCAACGAGAAGTACGCGATCACGGTCTCGGCCCGGACGGGCGAAGGCATCGAGGAGCTGCTCGCGCTCATCGACGCCGAGCTGCCCCGGCCGTCCGTCCAGGTCGAGGCGCTCGTGCCGTACATCCAGGGGGCCCTGGTCTCCCGGGTGCACTCCGAGGGCGAGGTGCTCTCCGAGGAGCACACCGCCGAGGGCACCCTGCTCAAGGCCCAGGTCCACGAGGAGCTGGCCGCCGAGCTGGAGACCTTCGCGCTCGCCGCGCACTGACGGCCGCGGGACCGTACGACAGCCGAAGGCCCGGCCCGGACCCCCTGAAGAGGTCCGGGCCGGGCCTTCGGCGTACGGCCGGGGTGCGGGGCTACCGACCGGCGAACTTGTCGCTCATCTTCGCGAAGGTGCGCCGGGCGTCCTCGCCGAGCCGCGGTCCGGCCAGCCAGCCCGAAGTGACCGGTCCGATCGAGGTGTTGGAGACCAGCATCGACTTCCCGTCCGGCCCGGCGACGAACCAGCCGCCGCCGGAGGAGCCGCCCGTCATGGTGCAGCCGATCCGGTACATGGTCGGGGTCCCCGGGGCGATCGAGAGCCGGCCGGGACGGTCGACGCACTGGTGCATCAGCAGACCGTCGTACGGCGGGCCCGCCGGGTAGCCCCAGGCGCCCATGCCGCTGATCTGCTGGATCTCCGGCGCGTCGAAGGAGACCTGCAGCGCGTTGCCCACCGTCTCCTCGAGGGACTTCGATCCGCTCGCAGGCTTCACATGCAGGACCGCGTAGTCGTACGGCGCACCGGCCCCGCCCGTCGGGCCGCCGCCGGAGATCCACTCGCCGGAGGACGCGGCCCAGTCCGCCCAGTAGGTGCCGTACGGGGCGACCTCCTGCGGCTGCGCGGTCCGCAGCTGCGCCGCGTTCTTGCCCTGGTCGTTGTACGAGGGCACGAAGACGATGTTGCGGTACCAGCCGCCGCCCGCACCCGCGTGCACACAGTGTCCGGCGGTCCACACGAGGTTGGACTTGCCGGGGTTCTCCGGGTCCTTCACGACCGTGCCCGAGCACACCATGGAGCCCTTGGGGGAGTCGAAGAAGACCTTGCCGACCGGGGCGGCGTACCGGTGGTAAGGCAGCTTCTCCGGCTTGGCCTGCACCGGGGCGGGCTCCGGGTCGCTGACATCCTGGCCGGCGGAGAGGTCACCGGCCGCCATCGTCTTGGCGGGCTCCTCCGCCGAGGCCATCCGCTCCGGCTTCCACAGGCCGTCGATGACCGGGTTGACGAAGTCCTCGGCCTCGCGGAGCCAGCCGTCCTCGTCCCAGTTCTTCCACTCCCCCTTCTTCCACTTCTCCGGGTCCACCCCGTGCTTCTTCAGGGCATCGCCCAGATCGCCGGGGAGACCGGTGGCGGGGTCCGTCTCGGCCGCCTCTCCGGTGGCCGACGGCTCGGCGGCCGCGGAGTCCTCCTCGGGGGCGCAGGCCGTGGCCGTCAGTGTGAGCGCCGCGACGAGGCCGGTGGCGGCCAGCAGCGGACGTATCGATCGCATGGAAGGAATCCCCCTGAACAGCTGGTTCGTGCGATGGCGCGCGACCTCGCCAGGCGCGGTGGCCCGGTCGCGGTCGTGCATTCTGTCATGTACATGTCATGCGGGATGTCCGAGTCGGCCGCCGGTCGCACACGGCCCCCGGCAGTCGACTGCCGGGGGCCGGCCCCGCAGGCCCTGGCGCGCCCTACTGGCCCGCGTACTTCTCACTCACCGCGCGGTAGATGCCCTCGGCCTCCTTGCCGAGCCGCGGACCGGCCAGCCAGCCTGCCGTGACCGGGCCGATCGAAGTGTTCGAGACCAGGGCGGGCTTGCCGTCCTGGCCCGCCGCGACCCAGCCGCCACCGGAGGAGCCACCGGTCATCGTGCAGCCGATGCGGTACATCGTGGGCTGCTCCCGGAAGACCGAGAGGCGACCCGGCCTGTCCTTGCACTGGAGCAGCTTCTGGCCGTCGTACGGCGGCGCGGCCGGGTAGCCCGTGGCCGTCATCTCGGCGATCTTCGGCACGGCCGGAGCGTTGAACTCGACCGGCAGCGCCGAACCGACGGTCTCCTCCAGCGACTTGCCGCCCGCGCCCTTCTCCGGCGTCACGTGCAGCACCGCGAAGTCGTACGGCGCGCCCTGGCCGCCGACCGCGGCGCCCTGCTCGATCCACTGCTCGGAGGTCTGGGCCCACTGGCCCCACCACACACCGTAGGGAGCGATCTTCTCCTTGGGCGCGGTCTCCAGCTCGGCCGGCGACAGTCCGTCGTTGTTGTACGCCGGGACGAAGGCGATGTTGCGGTACCAGCCGCCCTTCTTGCCCGCGTGCACACAGTGCCCGGCGGTCCACACCATGTTGGACTTGCCGGGGTTCGCCGGGTCCTTCACCACGGTCGCGGAACAGACCATCGAGCCCTGCGGGCCGTCGAAGAGCAGTTTCCCGGACTCCGGGGCGTTGTCGTGGTACGGCGTCGCGACATCGGCGGCCCGGACCGGGGCCGGCGTCGGGTCCGTCACGCCGTCGTCGCCCGAGATGTCGTTGTCGACCGGGTTCTCCGGGGGCTTGTCGGCGTCCCGCATCCGGTCCGGGTCCCACAGGCCCTCGATGATCGGGTTGACGAAGTCCTTGGCCTCCCGCAGCCACTTGTCCTTGTCCCAGTTCTTCCACTCCCCGTCCCGCCACTTGTCGGGGTCGATCCCGTGCTCCTTGAGGCGGTCCTTCAGGTCGTCCGGAAGGGCGACCTTGCCGTCGGCCTGGCCGGCGGAAGCGCTGGGCGTGCCGCCCGCGTTGTCCTCCTCCGGACCGCACGCGGTGGCGGTGAGCGCCAGCACGGCTGCGACGGCGGTCGCGGCGAGCGCGGAGGAGGGCATGCGCCGTGCGCGCCTCCCGCGGCGTGCGGTATCGGTCGGGCGAATGGGTCGCATCTCGTGATCCCCCTGGGACTTCGTCACTCGGTACTCGTGCTGCATTGCGGACACTTCGGGCGCCGGAGCTGATGGTTCCGCGCCGCTGTGCGGCCCCCACTATGCCGGTGCCGATGGTGACGGTACGCAGCAGGTCCACGGTTCCGTCGCCGCGAGGATGTTCCGATTTACCCGTGATCCATCGCGGTCGGTGTCGTTGGTACGTACGGGGGACACCAGGACAGCGTTCACGGCCTCGGTGCGTCCGCGCGAAATCGTACCGACGTGCAACGCAACTGTTACCGCAGGAGGATCAAGAGCCGTGTCCGTGACCGAACCCGCACCGGTGGCGCCGCCCTCCGCGCACGAGGGCATCCTCCGCCGTCAGGCCCTGCGCGAATCGGCGGCCCGCACCTACGCCCGGTCCCTGCCGATCGTCCCGGTGCGCGCCCGCGGGCTCACCATCGAGGGCGCGGACGGCCGCCGGTATCTGGACTGCCTGTCGGGCGCGGGCACCCTGGCGCTCGGCCACAACCACCCCGTCGTGCTCGAAGCGATCCGGAAGGTCATCGACTCCGGCGCCCCCCTGCATGTGCTGGACCTCGCCACCCCGGTCAAGGACGCCTTCACCACCGAGCTGTTCGCCACCCTGCCCCGGCAGTTCGCCGACAACGCCCGCATCCAGTTCTGCGGCCCCGCCGGCACGGACGCCGTCGAGGCCGCCTTCAAGCTGGTCCGCTCCGCGACCGGGCGCTCCGGCCTGCTGACCTTCACCGGCGCCTACCACGGCATGACCGCCGGGGCCCTGGAAGCCTCCGGCGGCGCCACCGACGTCCGGGTCACCCGGCTCCCCTTCCCGCAGGACTACCGCTGCCCGTTCGGGACCGGCGGCGAGCACGGCGCCACGCTCGCCGCCCGCTGGACCGAACACCTGCTGGACGACCGCAAGGGCGGGGTGCCCGCCCCCGCCGGGATGATCGTGGAGCCCGTCCAGGGCGAGGGCGGCGTCAACCCCGCCCCCGACGCCTGGCTGCGCCGCATGCGCCGGATCACCGAGGAACGGTCCATCCCGCTCATCGCCGACGAGGTCCAGACCGGCGTCGGCAGGACCGGCGCGTTCTGGGCCGTCGAACACAGCGGCGTCGTCCCCGACGTCATGGTCCTCTCCAAGGCGATCGGCGGTTCCCTGCCCCTCGCCGTGATCGTCTACCGTGCTGAGCTGGATCTTTGGCAGCCGGGCGCGCACGCGGGTACGTTTCGTGGCAACCAGCTCGCCATGGCGGCGGGCGCGGCCACGCTCGCGTACGTCAGGGAGAATCAACTGGCGGACCGCGCAGCGGTCCTGGGGGCGCGGATGCTCGCCCGTCTCCGGGAACTGAGGGCGCATCACCCGGGAATCGGTGACGTACGGGGGCGTGGACTGATGATCGGCCTGGAGCTGGTGGATCCCGAGAGCGCGCCCCTGCCCGCCGAAGCCGGCGACCCCGCCCCCGCCCCGCCGCCCGACCCGGCCCTCGCCCAAGCCGTCCAGCAGGAATGCCTGCGACGCGGCCTCATCGTCGAACTCGGCGGCCGGCACGGCGCCGTGGTCCGCCTCCTGCCGCCCCTCACCCTCACCGACGAGCAGGCGACTGCCGTCGTCGACCGTCTCGCCGACGCGCTGGCAGCCGCGACACGCTCCCCGCACCGTCGGACCACCGCCGGGCCGACCTCCTGACCCCGGAATCCCCACAAGGAAGAACGCCGTGAACCCCACCCCCGCGCCCGAGGCCGAAGGCCCCGGTACCCCCCAGCACCGAGGGCAGGACGGACCGGCCGCCCCCGGCACGGTCGAGGCGACGACCGTGCCCCGCCAGAAAACCCCGCACGGCCCCGCCCCCGCCGCATACGCGCCCGGGTCCAATCTCGCGGCCCAGGGCCCGGGCTTCGACGCGCTCGACGACCCGGACCCGCTCCGCGCCGCCGACGCGGCGGGCACCGAAAGCCTGCTGCGCTGCTGGACCCGGGAGAACGACCTGCCCCGCCCCGACGGAGCCACCCTGCGCATCGCCTTCCCCGCGAGCGGCACCGCCCTCCTCGTCCCCGTGCAGTACTGGTCCGCCACCGGGGCCCACCGTTTCGGCGCTCCCGCCCTGGAGAACGCCCCCGTCGGCGCCCCGCCCGCCGACGCCGCCACCGTCGCCGTCCTCATCGGCCGCGAGGGCGGCGAGAGCGGCGCCGGCGATCTGGTCGCCCGGGTCGCCGACTCCGTACGCCACACCGCCGGCTTCATCGAGCAGCGGCGGCGCAGCCCGGCCGACCCCGCCGATGCGGATCTCTTCCTCACCGCCGAACAGTCCCTGCTGCTCGGCCACCCCCTCCACCCCACGCCCAAGAGCCGCGAGGGCCTCTCCGAATCGGAGTCCCGCCGCTATTCGCCGGAGCTGCACGGCTCCTTCCCGCTGCACTGGTTCGCCGTCGACCGGTCGCTGGCCGCCACCGACTCCGCCTGGAGCGAGGGCGGTCCGGCCACCGCCGAGGAACTGCTCGCCCCGCACGCCGCAGGGCTGAAGACGCCCCCCGGCACCGTCGCCGTCCCCGTCCATCCCTGGCAGGCCGCCGACCTGCTCCACCGCCCCCAGGTCCGCGCCCTCGCCGAGACCGGCCTGCTCCACGACCTCGGCCCGTACGGCGAGCCCTGGCACCCCACATCCTCCATCCGCACCGTGCACCGGCCCGGGGCGCGGGTCATGCTCAAGCTCTCCCTCGGCGTACGCATCACCAACTCCCGCCGGGAGAACCTCCGCAAGGAACTGCACCGGGGCGTCGAGGTCCACCGCCTCCTGTCCACCGGCCTCGCCGAGCACTGGCAGCGGGAGCACCCCGGCTTCGACATCGTCCGCGACCCCGCCTGGCTCGCCGTCGACGACCCCGAGGGCGCCCCCGTCACCGGGCTCGACGCGGTGCTCCGCCACAACCCCTTCGGCCCGGGCGACGACGCCGCCTGCATCGCCGGACTCACCGCGCAGCGCCCCCGGCCCGGCCGCCCCGGTATGCACTCCCGGCTCGCGGAGGTCGTCTCCGCCCTGCGCGCCCGCACCGGCCTCACGGGCGCCGACGTCTCGGCCGAATGGTTCCGGCGCTATCTGCACCACGTCGTGCTCCCCGTCCTCTGGCTCGACGCCCACGGCGGAGTCGCCCTCGAAGCCCACCAGCAGAACACCCTCGTCCTCCTCGACCCGGACGGCTGGCCCGTCGGCGGCCGCTACCGGGACAACCAGGGCTACTACTTCCGCGACTCCCGCCGCGCCGAGCTGGACCGGCGGCTCCCCGGCATCGGCACCGTCAGCGACACCTTCGTCTCCGACCCGGTCACCGACGAGCGGTTCGCCTACTACCTCGGCATCAACAACGTCCTCGGACTCATCGGGGCGTTCGGGTCCCAGCACCTGGCCGACGAACAGCAACTCCTCACCGTCCTGCGCCAATTCCTCACCGAGGCCGCGGAACTGGGCTCGCCCCTGCCCGCGTATCTCCTGGAGAACCGCCAACTGCGCTGCAAAGCCAACCTGCTGACCCGGCTGCACGGCCTCGACGAGCTGGTCGGACCGGTCGACACCCAGTCCGTGTACGTCACCATCGCCAACCCGCTCCACAGCTGAACCGCCGCACCAGAGAGACTCCGACCGCACCCGCACCGGAGAAGCTCACCGACCGCACCCGGTCCAGAGAGGAGAGCCCCACCGTGCCTCCCGCCGACGCCTCAGCGGAACCCGGCACCGCGCCCGACGGCGGGAGCACCGGAGCCGAGGACACTCTCGACCTGAAGCTCACCGAGGAGCTCCTCGCACTGATCGCCGAGGAGCGCAGCGCCGGGACGCGGCGGACCGCCGTCCCCGGTGAGCTGCTGGGCGACCCCGGATCCTGGCCGTCCGCGCGGACCACGGCGGGGGAGTTCGCCCTCCTCCCCGTCCGGCTGGAGCGCGACACCCCCGTCATCAGCCGCTGGATGAACGACCCCGCCGTGGCGGCCTTCTGGGAGCTCGCCGGACCCGAGTCCGTCACCGCCGACCACATCCGGCCCCAGCTCGAAGGGGACGGGCGCAGCATCCCCTGTCTCGGCGTGCTGGACGGCACCCCCATGAGCTACTGGGAGATCTACCGCGCCGACCTGGACCCCCTGGCCCGCCACTACCCCGCCCGCCCCCACGACACCGGTGTCCATCTCCTCGTCGGGGGCGTGAAGAACCGGGGCCGGGGCGTGGGCACCACCCTGCTCCGCGCCGTCGCCGACCTCGTCCTGGACAACCTTCCGCGCTGCGGGCGGGTCGTCGCCGAACCGGACCTGCGCAACACCCCGTCCGTATCCGCGTTCCTCAGCGCCGGTTTCCGCTTCTCCGCCGAAGTGGATCTCCCCGACAAACGCGCCGCCCTGATGATCCGCGACCGAACGTACCGAGCCCAGCTGTGACTTACTCTCCGCACTTTCCACACCGCTCGAACCTCATAGGTTCCCTCCGGAGGAGTCCCCGTGCCGATATATCCCACGAGCCGTGACGCAGCCGAGTCCCCGCAGCTGTTCAGCCCCGCGGAGCTGAACCGGCAGATCTGGGACCGGGCCGCGGCGAGGCTCCTCGCCAAGATGCTCGGCGAGTTCGCCTACGAGAAGATCATCGAGCCGGTTCCGGCGCCGGGGACCGGCGGACTCCACCGGCTGACCCTCGACGACGGGGGAGTGCTCGCCTTCACCGCCCGGCGCGGCGTCTACGGCAGCTGGCGCGTCGACCCCGAGTCGATCGAGATCACCGCGCAGCCCCCGGCCGCCCCTGCCGACGGACCGCCCGCCGACCGGGCCGACGTGCAGTCCAACGGCTCGTTCACCGTCCAGGCCGACGTACAGGCCAACGGCTCGCCCGCCGCCTCCCGGCCGTTCCGCGACCCGCTGACCTTCCTCACCCGGGCCCGTGACCTTCTCGGGCTCGACGGCACGACGCTGGGCCACCTCATCCGCGAGCTGACCCTGACGCTGTCCGCCGACGCCCGGCTGGACCACACCGCGCTCACCGCGGACCGGCTCGCCGCCCTGGACTACGCGGAGCTGGAAGGCCACCAGACCGGCCACCCCTGGCTGGTGGCGAGCAAGGGGAGGCTCGGGTTCTCCGCCGCCGACGCCGCCCGCTTCACCCCCGAGACCCGCAGCCCGCTCCGGCTGCCGTGGATCGCGGTCAGCACCCGCATCGCGCAGTTCCGCGGCGTCGGCCGCGTCGGCACCCCCGACCAGCTGTACGCCGGAGAGCTCGACCCGGACGTCCGGGACGCCTTCGCCGACGTGCTGCGGGCCCGGGGACACGACCCGGAGGACTACTTCCACCTCCCCGTACACCCCTGGCAGTGGGACGAGTGGATCGTGCCGCTCTTCGCCCCCGCCATCGCCGACGGCGACATCGTGGCCCTGCACACCGACGGCGACGCCCGCCTCCCGCAGCAGTCCATCCGCACGTTCGCCAACGTGGACCGTCCCGAGCGGCACACGGTGAAGCTTCCGCTCTCCATCCTCAACACCCTGGTCTGGCGCGGCCTGCCGACCGAGCGGACCCTCGCCGCCCCCGCCGTCACCGCCTGGGTCCAGGGGCTGTGCGAGGGCGACCCCTTCCTGCGCGAGACCTGCCGGGTCATCCTCCTCGGCGAGGTCGCCTCCGTCGCCGTCGAACATCCGCTGTACGACCACCTCCCCGAAGCGCCCTACCAGTACAAGGAACTCCTCGGCGCGATCTGGCGCGAGCCCCTGCCGCCCCGCCTCGCCCCGGGCGAACGCGCCCGCACGCTCGCCTCCCTCCTCCATACGGATCCGACGGGCCGCGCGTTCACCGCGGAGCTGGTCGAGCGGTCCGGCCTCTCCCCGGAGACCTGGCTGAAGCGCCTCTTCGCCGCCCTGCTGCCGCCCCTCCTGCACTTCCTCTACCGCTACGGCACCGTGTTCTCTCCGCACGGCGAGAACGCCATCGTCGTCTTCGACGAGAACGACGTGCCCGTACGGCTCGCCATCAAGGACTTCGTCGACGACGTGAACATCAGCGCCCACCCGCTGCCCGAACACGCCTCCATGCCCGACGAGGTGCGCGCCGTCCTCCTCACCGAGGAGCCGTCCTTCCTCACCCAGTTCATCCACTCCGGCCTCTTCGTCGGCGTCTTCCGCTATCTGTCACCCCTGTGCGAGGAGCAGCTCGGGGTCTCCGAGGACGCCTTCTGGTCACTCGTCCGGGCGGAGATCGTGCGCCACCACGCCCGCTTCCCGGAGCTGAAGGAGCGGTTCGAGCTGTTTGACATGCTCACCCCCGAGATCGAACGCCTCTGCCTCAACCGCAACCGTCTGCATGTCGACGGCTACCGGGACCGGGCCAGCCGCCCGCATGCGGCGATCCACGGCACGGTCCCCAATCCGTTGCACCCCTCAGCCCGCGCCCGGGAGTGACCGTCGTTGTCAGTGGTGCGCCGTAGGCTGGTCGGGCTATGACGAAGCCATCCCTCCCCGAGCTCCTGCACGCCGCCGTCACCGCCGTCGGTGGTACGGAACGGCCCGGCCAGGTCACCATGGCCGAAGCCGTCGCCGAGGCGGTCGACGCCCAATCCCACCTGCTCGTCCAGGCCGGCACCGGTACGGGCAAGTCGCTCGGCTATCTGGTGCCCGCCTTGGCGCACGGGGAGCGGGTCGTCGTGGCCACGGCCACCCTCGCCCTCCAGCGGCAGCTCGTGGAGCGCGACCTTCCGCGTACGGTCGAGTCCCTGCATCCGCTGCTGCGCCGGCGCCCGCAGTTCGCCATGCTCAAGGGCCGGTCGAACTACCTCTGCCTGCACCGGCTCCACGAGGGGGTGCCGCAGGACGAGGAGGAGGGACTCTTCGACCAGTTCGAGGCGGCGGCCCCGTCCAGCAAGCTGGGGCAGGACCTGCTGCGGCTGCGGGACTGGTCGGACGAGACGGAGACGGGCGACCGGGACGACCTCACGCCCGGCGTCTCGGACCGGGCCTGGGGCCAGGTCTCGGTCTCCTCGCGGGAGTGCCTCGGCGCGACGAAGTGCGCGTACGGCGCCGAGTGCTTCGCCGAGGCGGCCCGCGAGCGGGCCAAGCTCGCGGATGTCGTCGTCACCAACCACGCGCTGCTCGCGATCGACGCCATCGAGGGCGCGCCGGTGCTGCCGTCGCACGAGGTGCTGATCGTCGACGAGGCCCATGAGCTGGTCTCCCGGGTCACCGGCGTCGCCACCGGCGAGCTGACCCCCGCCCAGGTCAACCGCGCCGTCAGGCGTGCTGCGAAGCTGGTCAACGAGAAGGCGGCCGATGCCCTCCAGACCGCGGCCGAGGGGTTCGAGCGGGTCATGGAGCTGGCGCTCCCCGGACGGCTCGAAGAGGTGCCCGAGGACCTCGGATACGCGCTGATGGCGCTGCGCGACGCGGCGCGCACGGTGATCTCCGCGATCGGCGCCACCCGGGACAAGTCGGTCGAGGACGAGAACGCCGTCCGCAAGCAGGCGCTGGCCTCGGTCGAGTCGATCCACGGCGTCGCCGAGCGCATCACCCAGGGCTCCGAGTACGACGTCGTCTGGTACGAACAGCACGACCGGTTCGGCGCCTCCGTCCGGGTCGCCCCCCTCTCCGTGTCCGGGCTGCTGCGCGAGAAGTTGTTCGCCGAGCGGTCCGTGGTGCTGACCTCGGCCACCCTCAAGCTCGGCGGCGATTTCAACGGCGTGGGCGCGTCGCTCGGGCTGGCCCCGGAGGGCACGGCGGGCGAGGACGTCCCGCAGTGGAAGGGGTTGGACGTCGGCTCCCCGTTCGACTACCCGAAGCAGGGCATCCTCTACGTCGCCCGGCATCTGAACACCCCGGGGCGCGAGGGATCGCGTACGGACATGCTGGACGAGCTCGCCGAGCTGGTGGAGGCGGCCGGCGGCAGGACGCTGGGGCTGTTCTCCTCCATGCGGGGAGCCAAGGCGGCGGCCGAGGAGCTGCGGGAGCGCCTGGACAAGCCGATCCTGCTCCAGGGCGAGGAGACGCTCGGCGAGCTGATCAAGAACTTCGCGGCCGACCCGGAGACCTGCCTGTTCGGCACGCTGTCGCTCTGGCAGGGCGTCGACGTCCCGGGGCCGAGCTGCCAGCTGGTGGTCATGGACCGGATTCCGTTCCCCCGGCCCGACGATCCGCTGATGAGCGCCCGGCAGAAGGCGGTCGAGGAGGCGGGCGGCAACGGCTTCATGGCCGTGGCGGCGACGCACGCCGCCCTGCTGATGGCCCAGGGCGCGGGCCGCCTCGTCCGTGCGACGGGCGACAAGGGCGTCGTCGCCGTGCTGGACCCCAGGCTCGCCAACGCGCGGTACGGAAGCTATCTGCGCGCCTCGCTGCCGGACTTCTGGTACACCACCGACCGGAACCAGGCGCGCCGCTCGCTGGCCGCCATTGATGCCAAGGCCAAGGCGGACGGGGCGTAGACGGGCCCCTTGCGCCGGCTGTGCCGTCCCGGGGCAAGGCAAAGCCCCGGGACCGACGTCGTGATCGACGTCCTAGGGGGTCCCGGGGCCGACAAGCCCTGACCGACGCTGCCGTCTCCTCAGACGCGGCGCAGCACCGCCACCACCTTGCCCAGGATGGTCGCCTCGTCGCCGGGGATCGGCTGGTACGCGGCGTTGTGAGGGAGCAGCCATACGTGACCGTCCTCCCGGCGGAAGCGCTTGACCGTGGCCTCGCCGTCGAGCATGGCGGCGACGATGTCCCCGTTCTCCGCGACGGGCTGGCGTCGGACGGTGACCCAGTCGCCGTCACAGATCGCGGCCTCGATCATCGAGTCGCCGACAACCTTCAGGACGAACAGCTCACCGTCGCCGACAAGCTGGCGGGGGAGGGGGAAGACGTCCTCGACGGACTCCTCGGCGAGGATCGGACCACCGGCGGCGATGCGGCCCACCAGCGGCACATAGGACGCGGCGGGCTTGCCCGTCGTGTCGGTCGGCTGGGTGCTGGGCTGGTCCGATCCGCGCACCTCGTAGGCGCGGGGGCGGTGCGGGTCCCGGCGGAGGAAGCCCTTGCGCTCCAGGGCCATCAGCTGGTGGGCGACGGACGAGGTGCTGGAGAGGCCCACCGCCTGACCGATCTCCCGCATGGAGGGCGGGTATCCCCGCCGCTGCACGGAGTCGCGGATGACCTCGATGACCCGCCGCTGCCGGTCCGTGAGCCCCGAGCTGTCCGCCCGGATGCCGGGAGGCCTGCCGGGCATGGAGCGCCCGGGGCGTGCGGGCTCGGGCCCGTCCGTGTTCGTGACTGAGTCATTCATGGCATGCACCGGCTCAAGTCGGCTCTGGGAGCGGTGGTCCCGGGCGGTGATGGTGGCGCTGTCTGCGGTGGTGGTCACGTCGGCCCCTCTCGAATGTTCTCCCTAGCTGGACAACGGTAGTAGCTTTCGAAAGGTTGCGCCAAACACACGTTCGAGTGAAAAACGAATAAAGGGGTGCCGCAGTGCCGCCGACAGGTGTATGGGCGCTGTGGTGGAGGTCGCGCGGCCTCCGTGTGGCGGCCCTGTCGCGGCACCGGCCCAAGTCTTTCATCCGGACCTGTGGGCAGAGTCTTTCATCCGGCCCCGGGGCGCCTTTCATCCGGCCCCGGGGCGGCGAAGCCCCGGCGGCTCGACGGCCCCGTGTTTCCCGTACCCTCTTCCCTGGCCCACGCTCCCCGGGCGACCTCCTGGCGATCTCCCGACGAGGTCCGGCGCGCGACACGCGATGGGGGCGAAACGCGACTCGACCCTAGATCTAGTGGTTGGATTGCCTCAGTCGCCCAGAAGTTGTGGTCTCGGTTCAATCGCGCCGCGGTCATCGCCTATGCTGGGGACTGCTTCCAGGGGCCCGGACAAGGCCCTGAAGAGGCTATTCAGTCGTGCGTGTGAAGGAGGGTTGGGAGCCATGCACTGCCCCTTCTGCCGGCATCCCGACAGCAGAGTCGTCGACAGTCGCACCACCGACGACGGAACGTCGATCCGTCGCCGCCGCCAGTGCCCCGACTGCTCCCGCCGCTTCACCACGGTGGAGACCTGCTCGCTGATGGTGGTCAAGCGCAGCGGCGTGACCGAACCCTTCAGCCGTACCAAGGTCATCTCCGGCGTCCGCAAGGCATGCCAGGGGCGGCCCGTCACGGAGGACGCCCTCGCCAAACTCGGCCAGCGGGTCGAGGAGGCGGTGCGCGCCACCGGCAGCGCCGAACTGACCACCCACGACGTGGGACTGGCCATTCTCGGCCCCCTGCAGGAACTCGACCTCGTCGCGTACCTGCGCTTCGCGTCCGTGTACCGGGCGTTCGATTCCCTGGAAGACTTCGAGGCCGCCATCGTGGAACTGCGCGTGCGGCGGCCTTCCGCGGAGGACTGCGGGAGCGGCGAGGCCCCTGAGGTCCCCGCGCCCGCCATTGCCGCCGACTGAGCGGTACCCGCCCGTCACGGTCCGGAGTCACCTCCGGCCGACCGATGGCCGGGCGAATGAAGACCTGCTCCCGTGGCCGAGTGCGGCCCACGGGACAACGGACACACACTGTGCCTGGGAAGATCTCGGCACTTCAGGGCGTTTTCGCCCACATATGGGAGGCGGCATGACAGAGACGGCGAGCGGCCCGGCACGAGGTTCCCGCACCAAGGGCGCCAAGGCGAGCAAGGGTCTGCGTATCGAGCGCATCCACACCACCCCCGGCGTGCATCCGTACGACGAGGTGACGTGGGAGCGCCGTGACGTCGTCATGACCAACTGGCGCGACGGCTCGATCAACTTCGAGCAGCGTGGCGTCGAGTTCCCCGACTTCTGGTCGGTGAACGCGGTCAACATCGTCACCAGCAAGTACTTCCGCGGGGCCGTCGGCACCCCGCAGCGCGAGACCGGCCTCAAGCAGCTGATCGACCGGATCGTGAAGACGTACCGGAAGGCCGGCGAGGACAACAGCTACTTCGCCTCTCCCGCGGACGCCGAGATCTTCGAGCACGAGCTGGCCTACGCCCTCCTGCACCAGATCTTCAGCTTCAACTCGCCCGTCTGGTTCAACGTCGGCACGCCCCAGCCGCAGCAGGTCTCCGCCTGCTTCATCCTGGCCGTCGACGACTCCATGGAGTCGATCCTCGACTGGTACAAGGAAGAGGGCATGATCTTCAAGGGCGGCTCCGGCGCCGGCCTGAACCTCTCCCGTATCCGCTCCTCCAAGGAGCTCCTCTCCTCCGGCGGCAACGCCTCCGGCCCGGTCTCGTTCATGCGCGGCGCCGACGCCTCCGCCGGAACGATCAAGTCGGGCGGCGCCACCCGCCGCGCGGCCAAGATGGTCATCCTCGACGTCGACCACCCCGACATCGAGAACTTCATCGAGACCAAGGTCAAGGAGGAGGAGAAGATCCGCGCCCTCCGCGACGCGGGCTTCGACATGGACCTGGGCGGCGACGACATCACGTCCGTCCAGTACCAGAACGCCAACAACTCGGTCCGGGTGAACGACGAGTTCATGAAGGCCGTCGAGTCGGGCGGCAAGTTCGGGCTGCGCGCCCGGATGACCGGCGACGTCATCGAAGAGGTCGAGGCCAAGTCCCTCTTCCGCAAGATGGCCGAGGCCGCCTGGGCCTGCGCCGACCCGGGCATCCAGTACGACGACACCATCAACGCCTGGCACACCTGCCCGGAGTCCGGCCGGATCAACGGCTCGAACCCGTGCAGCGAGTACATGCACCTGGACAACACCTCGTGCAACCTCGCCTCGCTGAACCTGATGAAGTTCCTCAAGGACGACGGCCTGGGCCACCAGTCCTTCGAGTCCGAGCGCTTCGCCAAGGTCGTCGAGCTGGTCATCACCGCGATGGACATCTCGATCTGCTTCGCGGACTTCCCCACGCAGAAGATCGGCGAGAACACCCGCGCCTTCCGGCAGCTCGGCATCGGTTACGCCAACCTCGGCGCCCTCCTGATGGCGACCGGCCACGCGTACGACAGCGACGGCGGCCGCGCGCTCGCCGGAGCCATCACCTCGCTGATGACCGGCACCTCGTACAAGCGCTCCGCCGAACTGGCCGCGGTCGTCGGCCCGTACGACGGCTACGCCCGCAACGCCGAGCCGCACCAGCGCGTCATGAAGCAGCACGCCGACGCCAACGCCAAGGCCGTCCACGTGGACGACCTCGACTCCCCGGTCTGGGCCGCCGCGACGGAGGCATGGCAGGACGTGATCCGGCTCGGCGCGAAGAACGGCTTCCGCAACGCGCAGGCCTCGGTCATCGCGCCCACCGGGACCATCGGCCTCGCGATGTCCTGCGACACCACCGGTCTGGAGCCCGACCTCGCCCTCGTCAAGTTCAAGAAGCTTGTCGGCGGCGGCTCGATGCAGATCGTCAACGGCACGGTGCCGCAGGCGCTGCGCCGCCTCGGCTACCAGCCCGAGCAGATCGAGGCGATCGTCGCCCACATCGCCGAGCACGGCAACGTGGTCGACGCCCCCGGCCTGAAGACCGAGCACTACGAGGTCTTCGACTGCGCGATGGGCGAGCGCTCCATCTCCGCGATGGGCCACGTCCGGATGATGGCGGCCATCCAGCCGTGGATCTCCGGCGCGCTCTCCAAGACGGTGAACCTCCCCGAGAGCGCCACCGTCGAGGACGTCGAAGAGGTCTACTTCGAGGCGTGGAAGATGGGCGTCAAGGCGCTCGCGATCTACCGCGACAACTGCAAGGTCGGCCAGCCCCTCTCCGCCAAGACCAAGGAGAAGGAGAAGGAAGAGGTCACCGCGAAGGCCGAGGAGACCATCCGCGAGGCGGTCGAGAAGGTCGTCGAGTACCGACCGGTCCGCAAGCGTCTCCCCAAGGGCCGTCCCGGCATCACCACCTCCTTCACGGTGGGCGGCGCCGAGGGCTACATGACCGCCAACTCCTACCCGGACGACGGTCTCGGCGAGGTCTTCCTGAAGATGTCCAAGCAGGGCTCGACCCTCGCGGGCATGATGGACGCCTTCTCCATCGCCGTCTCGGTCGGTCTGCAGTACGGCGTCCCGCTGGAGACGTACGTCTCGAAGTTCACCAACATGCGCTTCGAGCCGGCCGGTATGACGGACGACCCGGACGTGCGGATGGCGCAGTCGATCGTCGACTACATCTTCCGCCGCCTGGCGCTGGACTTCCTGCCCTTCGAGACCCGCTCGGCCCTCGGCATCCACTCCGCCGAGGAGCGTCAGCGCCACCTGGACACCGGCAGCTACGAGCCGTCGTTCGAGGCGGACGGCGTGGACGCGGACAGCCTGGCCCAGTCGGCCCCGGTCCACCCCGAGCCCCTGAAGGCGGTCCCGGCTCCCGCGGAGTCCGCCGCCAAGGCAGCGCCGAAGACGGCGCACACCTCGGCCGAACTGGTCGAGATGCAGCTCGGCATCAGCGCCGACGCCCCGCTCTGCTTCTCCTGCGGTACGAAGATGCAGCGCGCCGGCTCCTGCTACATCTGCGAGGGCTGCGGCTCGACGAGCGGCTGCAGCTGACCGGACACGGAAGCGGTGCGCGCAACCGCGTAGGGCTCAGCTGACCCGCGGCCCACGAAGGGGACCGGCCACCGGCCGGTCCCCTTCGGCATGCCGCTCCGGGTTGTCCGGAACTGACCGTCGTCAGCCCTCGGCAGCCCGGCTTCCCATCGCGGCGGCGAACGTGTCGGGGTCGCCGTCGTAGCCGCGTACGGCCGAGAGGAAGCCCCACGGGCCCGAGCCGTCCCGAGTGAACTCGCCGACGACCGCCGCGGTCGCCCAGGCCAGGTCGGAGAAGTCGTTCTCCGCCAGCTTCGTGTAGCCCTCGGCGATCTCCATCGCCGTGCTCCCTATGGCGCCGAAGGTCTTGTGGCCGTCGCGCTGCTGGATGGCGACACCGACCACCACCCGGCCGTACCGCTCGGCCAGCCGGTTCAGCTCGATGGTCATGACCTCGTCGAAGCCGAAGCCCTGGCCGGTCCGGCTGTCCCGGTTCAGCGTGATGGTGCCGTCCGGGGAGCGGCTGTCGAAGTGGACCAGGTAGGCGGGGGCGCCGTACGGATCGTCGGCCGGGTAGGTCGCCGCGATGATGTCGAGGTCGTTGGCCGCCGCCCCGTGCGGGCTCGGGTCCCATTTGACCCGCACTTCGACCTTCTCGATGTCCTTGTTCGGAGTGCTCAAGAAACTCCCCTCCCGGCCGACGGCCCACGGACCGTTCTCATCACCCGATACACGATGGACCGATCATGTACGGAACCGGCCGCCGAACCAACTGCCCCGGAATCGGACGGCGGATTCGGGCCACCGGCCTCACCGCCGGCCCCCAGGCCCTCGGCGCGCTCGTCCCCGCACATCAGGATGTCCGTACCGCCGTCCACGAGGACGACCGCGCCGAAGTCGTCGGGAGCGGAACGACCGGTTCGGGTGCACTCCCCGGGACCGTGACGCGTGCCACGCTCCGCGCCGTACGATGGCGCGGTGCTGGTGAAGTGGATTCGCTGTTCCGTGGTGGACCGTCATGGTTTCGAGCGGGGTCAGCGGAAGTGGGCGGGGCTGCTCGGCGAGCCGGGGTTCAGAGGACAGAGCGGCGGGTGGAGCCGAACACGCCCCGACGTCGCCCATGTCTTCGCGTTCTGGGAGAACCGTGTCTTCTACGACTCCTTCATGGCCCGCGGGCACGACCGGCTGGCGGCCGGGCAGTCGGGCATGTTCCGCGATATGCAGGTCACGCTCTTCGAGCGCCGCTTCGACGTGAAGACGGGCTTCGAGCCCCACTTCGCCGAGGCCGACGTCGTACGGGTGGCGCACAGCCGGGTGCACGAGGAGCGCGCCGAGCACTTCGTGTTGATGCAGCAGCAGGTATGGAATCCCGCCATGGCCGGCTCGCCCGGCATGCTGCGCGGTGTGTTCGGCGAGGCGCCGGGCAACGAGTTCCTGGCGCTGTCCCTGTGGAAGTCGAGCGCCGAGCGGGGCAAGTACCGCGCGGCCGGGGCCGAGCGGCTGGCGGCCCGCGCGCAGACCGAGACGGACGTCATCTCGCTGACGGGAGACATCGTGGAACTGGAACCGTCCTGGACGGTGTGACCCGGGCCGCCCGGCCTCTCCCGGACGGTGTGACCCGCGCGGCACGCCCCGACCGATCGCGCGGACCCGATCCGTTCTAGGCTCGGGACATGGCACGACCGCAGCGCATCGTCCTCGTCCGGCACGGCGAGTCCGAGGGCAACGCCGACGACACGGTGTACGAGCGGGAGCCCGACCACGCGCTCCGGCTCACCGCCACCGGTCTGCGGCAGGCCCGGGAGACCGGGGAGGAGCTGCGCGAGCAGTTCGGCGACGAGCGGGTGAGCGTCTACATCTCGCCCTACCGCCGCACGCACGAGACGTTCCGGGCGTTCGATCTCGACCCGGCACGCGTCCGGGTCCGCGAGGAGCCGCGGCTCCGCGAGCAGGACTGGGGCAACTGGCAGGACCGGGACGACGTACGGCTGCAGAAGGCCTACCGGGACGCCTACGGGCACTTCTTCTACCGCTTCGCCCAGGGCGAGTCCGGCGCCGACGTCTACGACCGGGTCGGGGCGTTCCTGGAGAGCCTGCACCGGAGCTTCGAGGAGGCGGACCACCCGGAGAACGTCCTGATCGTCACCCACGGACTGACGATGCGGCTGTTCTGCATGCGCTGGTTCCACTGGTCGGTCGCGGAGTTCGAGTCGCTGTCCAATCCGGGCAACGGCGAGACGCGGACCCTGCTGCTGGGCGAGAACGGCCGCTACACCCTCGACCGGCCCTTTGAGCGCTGGCGGACCCCTGAACCGTACGGCCGTACCGGTTAGAGTGGCTGTGCGATGACCGCTGATTCTGCTTCCGCGCGGCGCTTCGAACGCGCCCTGGCCAGCCTGCGTGGGCTGTCCGTGGGAGACGCCCTGGGCTCCCAGTTCTTCGTTCCGGCCAACTACCCCCTGCTGAAACAGCGGGCCCTGCCGCCCGGGCCCTGGCAGTGGACCGACGACACCGAGATGGCCTGCTCGGTCCTCGCCGTGCTCGCCGAGCACGGCCGCATCGACCAGGACGCGCTCGCCCGCTCCTTCGCCGAGCACCACGACTTCGACCGCGGCTACGGCCCCGCGGTCAACCGGCTCCTCCGGCTCGTACGGGAGGGCGGCGACTGGCGGGAGCTGTCCTCGGCGCTGTTCAAGGGCCAGGGCTCCTGGGGCAACGGTTCGGCGATGCGCGTCGCCCCGCTCGGCGCCTGGTACGCGGACGACCCGGAGCAGGCGACGCACCAGGCGGAGATCTCGTCGTACACCACCCACCAGCACCGTGAGGCCGTCGTCGGCGCGATGGCCGTGGCCGCCGCCGCGTCGCTCGCCGCAGCCCCCGGAGGGCCGCCGAGCCCCGAGGACCTCCTCGACGGCGTGATCGCGCTCGTGCCCCGCAGCGCCGTCGGCGCCGGGCTGCGCCGGGCCCGCGACATGCTGGACTACCAGGACGCGGGGACGGTCGCCGCGGTCCTCGGCAACGGCCGCCGGACCAGCGCCCACGACACCGTGCCGTTCGCGCTCTGGTCGGCGGCCAGGAGCCTCGGGAACTACGAGGAGGCGTTCTGGGTGACGGCCCAGGCGGGCGGGGACGTCGACACGACGTGCGCCATCGTCGGCGGTGTCGTCGCGTCCGGCGAGACCGGAGCGCCGCCCTCCGGCTGGCTGGCACAGACGGAGGAGTCACCGGCGTGGCTGACCCCGTCCCTGCGCTGACCCTCCGGCTGTTCTGCTCCTCTGTCACGGTCCTGCCACAGGATCACTCTGCGTATCTGCGAACGAGAGTTCGGGACTACTCTTTCGGCCACGCCGCCCCTGGTTGATCTTGAGGGCGCGCGCCGAATGAGACACCGGGCCGGGCGTACGGCTATGGGCCGCGCCCGGAACCGCGGTGGGGGAGGGGTCCCATGTCCGATCAGCCGTCCGAGGCGTCCAGACCGCCGGAGCAGTCACCGCAAGCCGACCCGCAACAGCAACCGGAACCGCAACCACCGGCGCCCACCGCGGCCGCCGCACCCGACCCGTCCGTCAAGGCCGCCGCGCCCGACCAGTTGGTCAAGGACGCCGCGGCCGCCGACGCACCGTCGCGCGCCGGCACACCGGCAGCCGGAGCCGGCAACCCCTGGCAGTACGGGGCGGGGGCACCCGGAGCCAGAAACAGTACGGGTGACGGCGTGACGGCCCGGCTTAGGCCACCCGCTCCGCCCCTGATCCGTCCCGCCGTGCTCTGGACGGTCCTGGCCACCGCCGTCCTGAGCGCGCTCCTCCTGGGCGACGGACTCGGGGTGAACCTGCTGATCGTGGCGGTGCTCGCCGCGCTGGCGGCGTTCTTCGCCGCACGGTCGGCGGGCCGCCGGCTGCGGCCCTGGACCGCGACCTGGGCGGTCGGGGGCCTCGCGCTGCTCGCCGTGCCCGCGCTCCGGGACGCGGGCTGGCCCACGTTCCTCGCCGTGGTGTCCGCCTTTGCGCTGGGCTCGCTGGCACTGCACGGCAGCCGAAGCTGGCTGGGCGTACTGATCGGCTCACTGGGCCTGTTCGACTCGGTCGTCCCCGGCATCATCTGGGGCGTGCGGGGGATACGCGCCCGGGCCGACGGCTCGCGGGCGCGCTGGGGCGCGGGCCTGCGCACCACGGCGGTGGCCGCCGTGCTGCTGGTGGTCTTCGGAACGCTCTTCGCGAGCGCGGACGCCGCCTTCGCCGATCTGCTGGGCAGCCTCATACCCGACGTCTCGCTCGGCGATGGCCCCTGGCGGATCTTCCTGTTCGCGCTCGGTCTGGCCGGTGCGCTCGCCGCCGCGTACGCCGCCGCGGCACCGGTGCGCTGGGACGGGATCACCGTGTCGCCCGGCAAGCCGCGGGGACGGGTCGAGTGGGCCCTTCCGCTGATCGTGCTCAACCTGCTCTTCGCCGCGTTCATCGCCCTCCAGCTCGTCGTCCTCCTCGGTGGCTACGAGAAGGTACGGGCGGAGACCGGGCTCGACCACGCCGAGTACGCCCGCCAGGGCTTCTGGCAGCTGCTGTGGGCGACCCTGCTCACCCTCCTCGTCATCGCCCTGGCCCTGCGCTGGGCTCCGCGAGGCGGCAGCCGGGACCGGACGCTGGTGCGCGCCGTCCTCGGCACCCTCTGCGTGCTCACCCTCGTCGTCGTCGCCTCCGCGCTGCGCCGCATGGACCTGTACGTCGACGAGTACGGCCTCACGAGGCTCCGGATATCCGTGGCCGCGATGGAACTCTGGCTCGGGGTGGTGCTGGTCCTGATCCTGGCGGCCGGGGTCTTCGGGGCCCGGTTCCTGCCCCGGGCCATCGCGGTGAGCGCGGCGGCCGGGGTCCTGGTTTTCGGGCTGCTCTCGCCGGACGGACTGATCGCCGAGCAGAACGTCCAGCGCTTCGAAGCCCGCGAGTCCGCCGGCATCGACATCGACTACCTCAAGGACCTTTCCGCCGACGCCGTACCGGCCCTGGACCGACTGCCCGAACCGGAACGCTCCTGCGCGCTGCGGATCATCCAGCGCGAGGTCCTTCACACCGACACCCCCTGGTACGCGACCAGCTGGGGAGAAGCCCGGGCGAAGGAGATCCTGGAGAAGCGCCCGGTGCAGGGCGACGGCCGGGACTGCTACCGCCTGGGCACGGACGGGTTCCGCGACGGCTACGAGCCGGACGACGACGGCTACGACCCGTACTGAGCAACGGGCTTCCGGGCGGCAGCGCGACTCGGAGCCGACACACCCTCTGAGCCCACGGGCCCTGAGAACCCTGCTGGGTTCAGAGGCTCTCGGGGCCCCTGAACCTGCCCTCGATGGCTGATTCGCAGGACGCAGGGTGCCCCGGGGTGTTGCCGCCGTGGCTCTCGGCGTACGCTGGCTGGCGCCATGCCGTACGAAGCACCCACGCATACCGTCGAGCGCTCGATCCGCGCTACCACCGGTGCCAGGACCGTCGCCGGTGTCGATGAGGTCGGACGCGGGGCGTGGGCCGGACCCGTCACCGTATGCGCGGCGATCACCGGCCTGCGGCGACCGCCCGAAGGTCTCACCGATTCCAAGCTGTTGACCCCGCGGCGCCGCGCCGAGCTCGACCCCGTGCTGCGGAGCTGGGTCACCGCCTACGCCCTGGGCGACGCCTCGCCGCAGGAGATCGACGACCTCGGAATGACCGCCGCTCTCCGGCTCGCCGCCGTGCGCGCCCTGGAAGGGCTGCCGGTCCGTCCCGACGCGGTGATACTCGACGGCAAGCACGACTACCTGGGCGTTCCCTGGAAGGTCCGCACCGTGATCAAGGGCGATCAGTCCTGTATCGCGGTCGCGGCGGCCTCGGTGATCGCCAAGGTGCACCGCGACCGGATGATGGCCGAGCTCGGTGCCGCGTCCGAGGACTGCAGCGACTTCGCCTTCGACGCCAACGCGGGGTATCCCTCGCCCGTGCACCGGGCCGCGCTGGAGGAGCGGGGGCCCACGGCCCACCACCGCCTCTCCTGGTCGTACCTGGACGGGCTGCCCCGGTGGCAGCACCTGAAGAAGGTCCGTATTTCCGCCGAGGCGGCCGCACTCGAAAGCGGGGGCCAGCTCGGCTTCGAATTCTGATCGCGCGCACGCGCCCTCTCGACCACGCCGACGACATCGGCGTTCACCCCAGACCACTTTCACGCCTCTGATCTCCGAGGAGCCTCAGATTCCCGAGAGCGCCCAGGGTCCCCGCGTCACTCCGGCCGCCGGCCGCACCGCGCCGACCCTCCGTCCCGTACCCGGTCCGCGTTCAGCGGCCACCCCGCGTCCCGGCCGCCCCGGCCCCGCGCGCCCCGCGCCCCCGGCGCAGCGCGCCCACCCCGCCCCCGCGGCACCCGCCCCGACCCGTCCGAAGCCGGCCGAGAATCGTTCCGCACCGCAGATCCAGGTGATCCCGGCCTCGGTGGCCGGTGCGCTGGACGCGGCCGAGGAAGCCGTCGACCTGCTGCTGGAGTCCGGTCGCGCACCGGGCGACATCCTGGTGCTCACCACCGGCGAACAGCACCCGTGGGCCGCCCACGAGCTGTCCTTCGGCGAAGCCGCGTACTGGTCCCAGCACGACGCGGGTGACGACGTCTTCTTCGCCGACGTCTCGGCGGCCGACCGGGCGGCTTCCCGGCCCGTGGTCGTCGTCGCGGTCAACGGTGACGCCGGCGGGACCGTGGCGCGCACCCTGCCCGTCGCACGTGACCGCGCGGGCGCGCTGCTGATCGTCTGCGGAGACCCGCAGACGATCAACTCCGCACTCGGCACCGGGGTCTGACCGGTATCCCGGCCGCCCGCACGGGCGGCCGGGGCCGCCTGGCCGGTCCCCGGGCGTGACCGGGGCCGACCGGATGACGATCAGCGCCGTCCGACACGCCGCCGGTCTGCCCTCAGCGGGCCGCCGTGCGACGCAGCGCCTCCACCGCTCCGCCGCCCGACCGGGTCGGGGCGGTCCGATGGTCGTGGACGGAGACTGCGTCGGCCAGGGGCGAGGGCTCCGACAGCGAACTGGGCCGCCGTCCGCCCCTTCCCTCGCCGAGCACCTGCCAGCCCCCGCGGGTCAGCGTGATGTACGCGCCGCAGCGCAGCCCGTGCAGGGTGCAGGCGTCCCGAAGGCCCCACATCCACGCGCCGTCCTCCTCGGTCCACCGTTCGTCGCCGTCACGGCAGTACAGAAGTACGGCCGTACGGACCGGCGTACGGCGGCGCAGATCGTGTGGGATGACCCGCCGCAGCTGCGCCAGCAGGGCGTTGCGGAACTCCCAGCCGTCCGCGGCCGCCGTCGACCGGCGGGCGAACGAGGCGCTCGCCGTGAGCCGTTCCTCATGGTCGAGGACCGCGACCACGGCGGTGGCCGGAGTCGGCCGGTGGCGGGAGTGCAGCCCGCTGACGACCTCCCGGGGGCTGCGCAGCAGGGGGATGCCCGCGGAGGCCCACTCCGCCGGTTCGAGCATGCGGGCAAGGCGGTTGACGGAGTCGGCGGAAACCGAGGACGCCGATGTCGACGTGGCTGAGGACGGGGCGAATCCGAAGGTCACGGTCCTCCCTTCGCTACGCGCCCACGGTGCGGGCAGGGTCGAGTGAGGGCGCGCCGCGGCACAGCCCTTCCGGGCCCGACGAGAACTGTGCGGGGGCGCTTCCAATTCTCCCTGGCCTACCGGCAGGCGGCAACGAGCAATTGCTGCGGCTGACGGGAATCAGCCGGAATGACACTGATATCCCTGCCCAGACCCACCCGGGATGACTCCTCCCGTCACCCCTGAACCGCGAGGACCAGCGGAAACACCCCCTGAGCTCCGGCCCGCCGCAGCAGTCGCCCCGCCACGGCCAGGGTCCAGCCGGTGTCCGACAGGTCGTCCACCAGCAGAACGGGGCCGTCGGCCGCCGCCAACGCCGCCGCCAGATCCGGCTCGACGACCAGGGTCTCGTGAAGCGCCCGCACCCGCTGCGCGCTGTTGGTCTGGGACATCCGCACCTCATCGGAGCCCGGCGCGTAGGAGACCGTCCCCAGCAGGGGCATCCGGCCGATCTCGGAGATGCGCCGGCCGAGCGACTCGACCAGCTGCGGCCTGCGGCGTGAGGCGACGGTCACCACACCGACCGGCCGGGGAGCCGCGTCCGCCGAGCCGGAGGCCCAACCGCCCGGCCCCTTCGCCCAGTCGGCGAGCACGGTGACCACGGCGTCCGTGACATCGTCCGGCACCGGAGCGTCCTGGGCCTGCGCCGCCAGCATCGGGCGCAGCCGGTTGCCCCAGCCGATGTCGGAGAGCCGGCCCAGCGCCCGGCCGGCGAAGGACAGTTCGCCCGCGGGGATACGCCCCTTGAGATCGATCCCCACCGCGGGCAGGCCGGTGGGCCACATCTTGCGGGGATCCACCTCCACACCGGGCCGCCCCAGCTCGTGGCGGGCCCCGTCCAGGGCGGCGGTGGAGACCTTGTCGTCGAAGCGCGCGCCCGCGCAGTTGTCACAGCGCCCGCAGGGCGCCGCCTCCTCGTCGTCCAGACGCAGCCGCAGGAACTCCATCCGGCACGCCGTCGTCGAGGCGTAGTCGCGCATGGCCTGCTGTTCGGCCTCCCGCTGCCGGGCGACCCAGGCGTAACGCTCGGCGTCGTAGACCCAAGGAGCGCCCGTGGAGATCCAGCCGCCCTTGACGCGCTTCACCGCACCGTCGACGTCCAGCACCTTGAGCATCGTCTCCAGCCGGGTCCGGCGCAGATCGACCAAGGGCTCCAGGGCGGGGAGCGAGACCGGCCGCTCCGCCCGGGCCAGCGCGTCCAGGGTGCGCCGCACCTGCTCCTCGGGCGGGAAGGCGACGGAGGCGAAATACTGCCAGATCGCCTCGTCCTCTTTGCCGGGGAGCAGCAGCACCTCGGCGTGCGCCACACCGCGCCCCGCACGCCCGACCTGCTGGTAGTAGGCGATGGGGGAGGAGGGCGAGCCCAGGTGCACGACGAAGCCGAGGTCGGGCTTGTCGAACCCCATGCCCAGCGCGGACGTGGCGACCAGGGCCTTGACCCGGTTCGCCAGGAGATCGTCCTCGGCCTGCTGCCGGTCGGCGTTCTCGGTCCGCCCGGTGTACGAGGCCACCGCGTGCCCGTTCTGGCGCAGATAGGCGGTGACCTCCTCGGCCGCCGCCACGGTCAGCGTGTAGATGATCCCGGAGCCGGGAAGCTCGCCGAGATGGTCGCCCAGCCAGGCCAGCCGGTGTGCCGCGTTGGGGAGTCGGAGCACGCTCAGGCTCAGGCTTTCGCGGTCGAGCGGCCCCCGCAGGACCAGCGCGTCCGTGCCGGCGCCGGTGCCCAGCTGCTCCGCGACGTCCGCCGTCACCCGGGCGTTGGCCGTGGCGGTGGTGGCGAGCACCGGGACGCCGGCCGGCAGATCGGCGAGCATCGTCCGCAGCCGCCGGTAGTCGGGCCGGAAGTCGTGCCCCCAGTCGGAGATGCAGTGGGCCTCGTCGACCACCAGGAGCCCGGTCGCCGCCGCCAGCTTCGGCAGCACCTGGTCGCGGAAGTCCGGGTTGTTGAGCCGCTCGGGGCTCACCAGCAGGACGTCGACCTCGCCCGCCGCCACCTCGGCCTGGACGCTCTCCCACTCCTCGGTGTTGGACGAATTGATCGTGCGGGCGCTGATCCCGGCCCGGGCCGCCGCCGCGACCTGGTTGCGCATCAGCGCCAGCAGCGGTGAGACGATCACGGTCGGGCCGCTGCCCTGGGCGCGGAGCAGCGAGGTCGCCACGAAGTAGACGGCGGACTTGCCCCAGCCGGTGCGCTGCACGACCAGAGCTCGGCGTTTGTCGGCGACGAGCGCCTCGATGGCCACCCACTGGTCCTCGCGCAGCACGGCCGTACCGCTGTCGTCGCCCACCAGGCGGGCGAGGACGGAATCGGCCGAAGCCCTGAGCGCTGCACGGTCTGCGTTGGTCATGCCCCCATGCAACCCGATGACTACGACAAACCGCGAACGACGACGCGAGCCTGTGGATAACGTTATCCACAGGGGTCGCGGGATTCGGCGGCTCGCGGGACCGTCGAGCCATGAACAAGCACCACGAATCCACCGGCACCCCCGGGGAGCAGCAGATCACCCTGCGCGGCCCCGCCGACCTCGCCGACGCCCTCCCGTATCTCATGGGCTTCTACCCCAACGACAGCGTCGTGATGGTGGCCCTGCACGGCGGCCAGGGCCGGTTCGGGGGCCGGCTCCGCCTCGGAATCCCGCAGGCGCCCGGCGAGTGGGGGCCGGTCGCCGACCAGTTGGCGGAGTGCCTGGTCTCGGGGAGCGAGCGTCGCGAAGGGCGGCCCGACGCGATCGTGATCTTCCTCTGCCAGGACTCACCGGACGGTTCGAGCGGCCGGCTGACCATGGAGCGGCTCAGGCCGTTCGCCCAACGTCTGCGCACGGCGTGCGGAGCGCTCGACGTCCCCGTCCTCGAAGCGCTCTGCCTCTCCGACGGCCGCTACTGGTCCTACTGCTGTCCCGACCCGCGGTGCTGTCCCGACCAGGGAAACCCCCTGGCCATGCCCGGTACGACGGTGATGGCCGCGGCCGCCACCTACGCGGGCGTCCATGTGCGGGGCACGCTGCGCGACATGGAGGCCCGGCTCCAGCCCTGGCGGACTCCTGCAGCCGTGCGGGCGCAGGAGAAGGCCCTGGACACGGTCGGGCCCGCGCTGCTGCCGAAGCTCCTCGACGAGCGGGCCAGGCGGGAGGTCGCGATGGAGACCCTCGGGCTGGCACGCAGGCTCATGGACCGGATCGAGGAGGCGCAGCCCGCGCCACCCGCACTCTCGGACGCCGGGGACGACCAGTTGATCGGTTCCGACGAGGCCGCCGCAGTCATCCTCGGGCTCCAGGACCGTGAGACCCGGGACAAGGCCGCCGCCTGGATGGAGGGGCCGGAAGCCCAGTCCGCCCTGCGGTTGTGGCGGACGCTGGCACGGCGCTGCGTCGGACCGTACAAGGAGCACGCCGCAGCTCCGCTCACCCTGGCCGGCTGGGTCTCCTGGTCCACGGGTGACGAGCCCGGCGCCCGGGTTGCCCTGTCGCTGGCACTGCGCGCCGATCCGGACTACACGTTCGCCCAACTGCTGCACCGGGCCTGCAACGAAGGGCTCGATCCGGAGGCCCTGCGCCGTTGTCTGCGGGAGGCGGCCGGCGCCGACGAGGAGCGGCCGGGCGCCGATGCCGAAGCGGGGGAGGCGGTGGTGGGGTCCGGCACCGACCGGGGCGCCACCCCTCTCCACGTCCGCAAGGTCCGCCCGCTGCCCGACGGCGGGCGGCGGCGGGGGCGCGCTCTCCGGCCTCCGGGCGCCGGGCGGCGGAAGGCGTCACCCGGCTCGACCCGCCCCCGGGTCCCGGCGGCCGGGCGGCGGACGCACGAGGCCCGGCGGTACGGCCGACGCGGCAGCAGGGCGCGGCGGCATGACTGACCGTCCCGTCGACGGGCAGCTCCTGCCACCCCCTGGTGCTCCCCACCGCGGCGATTCCGGAACAGCGGCACCCGGACTGATCACGAGCATGCCGAAGGGAGTGTTTATCGTCAGGAAGACGACTATGATCGCGGCATGCCGCCCTACGACCCGTCGACCTTCCCGCCCTTCGCAGTCACCGTCGACCTGGTCGTGCTCACGGTGCGCCGTCACGCGCTCTGCGCGCTGGTCGTCCGTCGCGGAGAGACCCCCTTCCAGGGCCGATGGGCGCTGCCCGGTGGTTTCGTCAGGCTGGACGAGGACCTGGGCTCCGCGGCAGCGCGCGAGCTCGTCGAGGAGACCGGCCTCTGCGCGCACGATCCCGCGAAACCGGCCGTGGGCAACGGCGCGCACCTGGAGCAGCTGGCCACCTACGGCGACCCGGCGCGCGACCCCCGGATGCGGGTGGTCAGCGTCGCCCACCTCGCCCTCGCGCCGGACCTGCCCGCGCCCCGGGCCGGCGGCGACGCCAACAGTGCGCGCTGGGCGCCGGTCGAGGATCTGCTGCACCCCGGCACAGGGCGGGAGGGCGAGCAGGCGGCGACGCTGGCCTTCGACCACGCGCGGATCCTGGCCGACGGGGTGGAGCGGGCCCGCTCCAAGATCGAATACTCCTCGCTGGCCACGGCGTTCTGCCCGCCCGAGTTCACGGTCGGCGAGCTGCGCCGGGTGTACGAAGCGGTGTGGGGCGTGGTCCTCGACCCCCGCAATTTCCACCGCAAGGTCACCGGGACGCCGGGGTTCCTGGTGCCGTCCGGCGGGACGACCACGCGCCAGGGCGGACGGCCCGCGCAGCTTTTCCGAGCCGGGGCGGCCACGGTGCTCAATCCGCCGATGCTGCGCCCCGAGGTCTGAGCCCCCGGCCGTTCCCCCACGCCGGTCCCGCGGAACGCCCATCGGCCCGACCCTGCGCCAAAAGTCTGAAATGTCGCGTTATGTTGCTGCGGTAACCCCTTGCCGCCGAGCGGTCTCACCGTCCGCGAGAGACGCGAGAGAAGCGATGCTCCAGGCCATCGGACTCACCAGCACCCCCCGTCGCGACGCTCCGCCCGCCGTGAACGATCTGACCTTCGAAGCTCCGCCCGGCCGGGTCACGGCCCTGCTCGGCGCCCCCGGCTCGGGCAGGACGACGGCCCTGCGGCTGATGCTCGAACTGGATGCCGGGCGGGGCGTCGCCTACTTCCGGGGGCGGCCACTGCACCGCATCGCCCACCCGGCACGGGAAGTGGGCGTGCTGCTCGGCGACGTACCCGGCCATCCCTCCCGGACCGCCCGGGGGCAGCTCCGGATGCTCTGCGCGGCCGCGGGCGTGCCCGCCACCCGGGCCGACGAGGTGCTGGAGGTCGTCGGTCTCGCCGGGCTCGGGGACCAGCGGCTGGGGACCTTGTCGGTGGGGATGGACCGCCGCCTCGGCCTCGCTTCCGCGCTGCTGGGAGACCCGCACACCCTGGTCCTGGACGAACCGGCGGACGGGCTGTCCCCACGGGAGAACAGCTGGCTGTACGGGCTGCTGCGCGCCCACGCGGCCCAGGGCGGCACGGTCCTCTACACCACGGGCGACCCCAAGGAGGCGGCCCGCACCGCCGATCGCGTCGTCACCATCGGCGGCGGGCGCCTCGTCGCCGACCAGGACGTCGCCGACTTCGCCCGTACCCGGCTCCGGGCCCGCGTCGCCGTCCGCACCCCGCACGCGGCCCGGCTGGCGGCCGTGGTCAGCCGGGAGGCCCGGGCGGCGCAGCGCTCCGTCGAGGTGGTCGAGGAGGCGAGCGGCCGGCTGACGGTGTACGGCAGCAACTGCGCGGAGATCGGCGACACCGCCTACCGGCACGGCGTCCCCGTCCACCAGCTCGCGGACGAGATCGGCGACACCGGACCCGCCGACCCGGCGGCAGGGGGAGCGGAGCGGGGCGACGCGGCCGCCGCCCTGTCCGAGCTGCCGCCCCCGATCCGGGTGCGGCCCGCGCGCGGCCCGCTGCGTCCCCTCCGGTATGAACTGCGACGCTCCCTCGGTGTCCGGACAACGACCATGATCATGGCCGCCGTTCTGGTCGTGTCGGCCGCGATGTCCGTCCTGCTCGCCCGTACCGACGGCACCGCCCTTCCCCGCGTGCTCGCCGCCTGGCCCGCTCTGCTGCCGCTGCCTCCCGCCGCGCTCGGCGCGGGTCTGCTCGGGGCGCTGTCCTTCGGGGACGAGTTCCGCTATCCCGCGCTCGCCGCCGCCCGCGGCACCGTGCCCCGGCGGCTCGGGCTGCTGCTGGCCAAGCTCGCGGTGACCGCGGGCTTCGCCCTGCTGCTCGCGGCCCTCACCGTGGTGGGCGGAGCGCAGAGTCTCCGGCTCGTGTACGGACCGGACTTGATCGACATCCCTTCGAACGCCTTCGCGCTGGGCGCGAGTTGGGCAGGGCTGACGGTCGGCTGCGCCTGGGCGGGGCTGCTGGCCGCCGGCGTCTTCCGGGTGGCCGGTGCGGGTATCGCCGCGGTGCTGGCCGTACCGGTGCTCGTCGTTCCGCTGGTGCAGAAGATCTTCGCGGCGCCGTCCGCGCGTTCGGTCACCGGGCTCCCGGGCCGGCTGCGTGAACTGGCCGGGTGGCAGCTGCCACAGGAGGCGGACCACTGGATCCTCGCTGTCGCACGGGTGGTGGCGCAGCCCGTCGGGACCGCGCTCACCCTGTCGTTGTCGGCGCTGATCTGCGCGTATCTGTTCACCAGCCTTCGGGGAAAGGCGCGTTGGTGATCGCCGCCGCCCCGTACCGAGCAGGGGGGTCCGCAACTCCCTGAAAAATGACTGGTCTGTGCGGATATGGCGTCAATTGCGGAGCGGGCGCCGATCACCCTTTCGTGTGCTTTTCACCAAAGACCTCAAGGGGTGGGGGAGCCGCGCCGACAAAGGATGCGTGAGTACCCTTGCGCACACCATGATGACCGCCGCCCGCACCGCCGATTCCGGCCTGGCCGGCTCGGGCGAACTCGACCGCTATCCCTATCCGGAGTCGCCGGCCGGCGAGCGTGCCGCGGCCCGGGCCTGGGGCGGCACCGATTCCGAGCTGGGACGGGCGAGCCGACGGGGCTCGGCCAGCCGGGGGCGCGGTCTCCACGGCCAACTCGTCCAGCAGCTGGGCCAGATGATCGTTTCCGGTGACCTCGGCGCGGACCGCCCCCTCGTGCCCGAGGAGATCGGCCAGCGATTCGAGGTCTCCCGCACTGTCGTCCGCGAGTCCCTGCGCGTCCTCGAAGCCAAGGGGCTGGTCAGCGCGCGTCCCAATGTGGGGACGCGGGTCCGCCCGGTCAGCGACTGGAACCTGCTGGATCCCGACATCATCGAATGGCGCGCCTTCGGACCGCAGCGGGACGACCAGCGCCGTGAGCTGGCCGAGCTCCGCTGGACCATCGAACCGCTCGCGGCCCGCCTCGCGGCCGGGCACGGCCGGGACGACATTCAGCAGCGGCTCGCCGACATGGTCGAGATCATGGGACACGCGACGGGGCAGGGGGACGCGATCACCTTCTCGCGCGCCGACGCGGAGTTCCACGCGCTGCTCATCCAGGCCGCGGGCAACCGGATGCTCGAACACCTTTCCGGCATCGTCTCCGCCGCCCTCCATGTCTCCGGCGGTCCCGTCACCGGCTGTGACCGCCCCGGCGAGACCTCGCTCGCCCACCACGCACGCATCGCCGACGCTCTGGCATCGGGCGACGCCGGGGCCGCCGAGACCGCCATGCGTCAACTGCTCGTCGTCCATCCCGACGTCGAACGAGTGGTTCCCGCGCCGCGCGAGCACTGACCGGGGCGACGGGAGCGCGGGCCCGGTGCCGCCGGCCGCACGCGTCCGGCGGCACAATAGGAGGGGATGCAACCTTTGGTCCCGTACGCCGCAAATGGGGTGTGACTCGGGCCACGCGGATTGGCCGTAACACTCCTCGAAGCAGCGCGATGACTTAAGAGGTGAGCGCAGCGGAAGGAATACAGCGGCCCTGGGGCGCGCTGTTTCAGTTCTGAGGCCAAGCCCGCGCCGTCGACGACATCCCCAGTCGGCGGTCGTCGGTTCCAGCCCCCTCCAGGGCAGGGCCGGAAGCCGTTTCCATCGTTCCGAGAGGTTGTTCGTGTCGGCCAGCACATCCCGTACGCTCCCGCCGGAGATCGCCGAGTCCGAGTCTGTGATGGCGCTCATCGAGCGGGGAAAGGCTGATGGGCAGATCGCCGGCGATGACGTGCGTCGGGCCTTCGAGGCTGACCAGATTCCGCCAACCCAGTGGAAGAACGTTCTGCGCAGCCTCAACCAGATCCTCGAGGAAGAGGGTGTGACGCTGATGGTCAGTGCCGCGGAGTCGCCGAAGCGCGCCCGCAAGAGCGTCGCAGCGAAGAGCCCGGTCAAGCGCACCGCCACCAAGACCGTCGCGGCGAAGACCACCGTGACCAGGACCGTCGCGGCCACCGCCGCCCCGGCGGCCGAGAGTGCGGACGCGGTGGCCGACGACGCCGTCGCGGCCGCTCCGGCGAAGAAGGCGGCGGCCAAGAAGACCGCTGCCAAGAAGACAGCCGTGAAGAAGACGGCGGCCAAGAAGACCGCCGCGAAGAAGTCCGGCAAGCAGGACGACGAACTCCTCGACGGCGATGAGCCCGTCGAGGAGGTCAAGGCCGGCAAGGGCGAGGAAGAGGAGGGCGAGGGCGAGAACAAGGGCTTCGTCCTCTCCGACGACGACGAGGACGACGCACCTGCCCAGCAGGTCGCCGTCGCCGGCGCCACCGCCGACCCGGTCAAGGACTACCTGAAGCAGATCGGCAAGGTTCCCCTCCTCAACGCCGAGCAGGAGGTCGAACTCGCCAAGCGCATCGAGGCCGGCCTCTTCGCCGAGGACAAGCTGGCGAACGCCGACAAGCTCGCACCGAAGCTCAAGCGCGAGCTGGAGATCATCGCCGAGGACGGCCGTCGGGCCAAGAACCACCTTCTGGAGGCCAACCTCCGTCTGGTGGTCTCCCTGGCCAAGCGCTACACCGGTCGCGGCATGCTCTTCCTGGACCTGATCCAGGAGGGCAACCTCGGTCTGATCCGCGCGGTCGAGAAGTTCGACTACACCAAGGGCTACAAGTTCTCCACGTACGCCACCTGGTGGATCCGTCAGGCGATCACCCGCGCGATGGCCGACCAGGCCCGCACCATCCGTATCCCGGTGCACATGGTCGAGGTCATCAACAAGCTCGCGCGCGTGCAGCGCCAGATGCTCCAGGACCTGGGCCGCGAGCCCACCCCGGAGGAGCTGGCCAAGGAACTCGACATGACCCCCGAGAAGGTCATCGAGGTCCAGAAGTACGGCCGCGAGCCGATCTCGCTGCACACCCCGCTCGGCGAGGACGGCGACAGCGAGTTCGGTGACCTGATCGAGGACTCCGAGGCGGTCGTCCCGGCGGACGCGGTCAGCTTCACGCTCCTCCAGGAGCAGCTCCACTCGGTGCTCGACACGCTCTCCGAGCGTGAGGCGGGCGTGGTCTCGATGCGCTTCGGTCTCACCGACGGTCAGCCGAAGACGCTCGACGAGATCGGCAAGGTCTACGGCGTGACGCGTGAGCGCATCCGTCAGATCGAGTCCAAGACGATGTCGAAGCTCCGGCACCCGTCGCGTTCCCAGGTGCTCCGCGACTACCTGGACTAGAGCGCGGAAGGCGGCTCGCCGAAGAGCGGACGCCGAAGATCCACCGGCCGAGGGCCCGGAACCCCCAGGGGATCCGGGCCCTCCGGCGTGTCTCCGGGGCCGGACACGGGCTGCCTGGATGACGCTGGGTGAAACGGTTTGTCGTCTCAGTGTCAGGAGCCTCCATGCCCCGTCCCGTCGTCCGTGCCCTGACCGGGGCGCTCGCCCTGACCGCCGCCACGGCCGTGCTGCCGCTCTCCGCGCCGTCCGAGGCGGTCGCGGAGAGCATCATCGTCGGCGGACAGCCCGCCCCCGTGGCGGACAGCCCCTGGGTCGTGGCGTTGTCGAGCCGGGACCGGTTCGGAGGTGCGCGCTCCGGGCAGTTCTGCGGCGGGGTGGCCGTGGCTCCCACGAAGATCCTGACGGCCGCCCACTGTCTGAGTGACGAGGCGCTCGGCGGACCGGCGGAGCGGGTGAAGGACCTGCTGGTCATCGCCGGCCGGGAGCGGCTGAGCGATTCCGGCGGACGGGAGGTCCCGGTCCGGCGGATCTGGGTGAACCCGGCCTACGACCCGGTCTCCAACGCGGGCGACCTGGCGGTGCTGACCCTGTCCCGCGCCCTGCCGAAAAGCGCGACCATTCCGATGGCCAGGAGCGGGGACGCCGCCTACCGGGCCGGGACGGCCGCGGACGTCTACGGCTGGGGCGATACGACGGGCAGCGGCACCTACGCCTCCGTGCTGCGTTCCGCCCGGGTCCAGGTCCTGCCCGACGGCGACTGCGCGCGGGCCTACCCGGGCGGCCGCGAGGGTACGTACAAGGCCTCGGCGATGCTCTGTGCGGGCGAGCCCGCGGGGGGCCGGGACGCGTGCCAGGGCGACAGCGGCGGGCCGCTGGTGGCCCGTGGGCGGCTCATCGGCCTGGTGTCCTGGGGCAGCGGCTGCGGACGCCCGGGCAGCCCCGGGGTGTACACACGGGTCTCCGCCGCCCTGGAATGGGCCGCGGGCCGCGTCTGAGCCATGGCGGGCCGCCTCGGAGCCTCAGGGGGACCGCCCGGGCCCGCTGAACGAGAACGGGCGGCTCCCCCGGTGGGGGAGCCGCCCGTCGGCCGGTCCTGGACCAGCCCCTGGCTCGTCGTGGATGCGAGGTGTCAGTGTTGGTCCTCGTCGGCAGCAGCCGTCTGTACGGCGGTGAGCCGATCCGTCTCATCCTGTATTTCCGCGGCGATCTTCTTGAGTTCCGGCTCGAACTTGCGCCCGTGGTGGGCGCAGAAGAGCAGTTCACCGCCACTGATCAGGACGACGCGCAGATATGCCTGGGCGCCGCAACGGTCACAGCGGTCTGCTGCGGTCAGCGGGCTCGCGGGGGTCAGAACAGTAGTCACGTCGCCTCTTCTCTAGCTCGACGAGCTGTCGTACCAGGGTCAACATCCAACCAGGCCGAAAACGTTCCCGCTCGTGGCTTTTCTTCGAAACTTCTTCTCGGTGTGGCTGTCTGTTGCCGGTTGGCGGCGAATGTGCCGTATGCGGAGCGCTACGGTTTCGCATTGCTTGTCTTGGGGTGGGTCCCGCCGGCCGGCTTGCCGGTTTGTTCATGAGGACGTGCCCGGAGCCTAAATGGTTCATGCGTCGAAGGGAACGTGATGTGCACGTCACTCCAACGAATGATCGAACATTCATGCGAGCCCGGATGGGGCTCGACTAGCATGAGGATTCCCCGAGGGTGGCGTTACAACCGCTCTACCAGGCCTCTGTAGGCTCTCAGCGGCAACCGACGCCCCGCCCGATACCCACGGGGGCCCCAGATGAAATTCAGCGAGGAGCGAACCGCGTGACCGCCGAAACGTCCGTGCCGTCCACCGCGATGCTGGCCGCAGCAGGAGGCGACCGGGACAGCTCCAACTACACCGCGCGGCACCTCCTCGTCCTCGAGGGTCTCGAGGCGGTCCGCAAGCGCCCCGGTATGTACATCGGGTCCACCGACAGCCGTGGCCTGATGCACTGCCTCTGGGAGATCATCGACAACTCCGTCGACGAGGCCCTCGGCGGCTACTGCGACCAGATCGAGGTCATCCTCCACGACGACGCCTCCGTCGAGGTCCGGGACAACGGCCGCGGCATCCCGGTCGACGTCGAGCCCAAGACGGGACTCTCCGGCGTCGAGGTCGTCATGACCAAGCTGCACGCCGGAGGCAAGTTCGGCGGCGGCTCCTACGCGGCCTCGGGCGGTCTCCACGGCGTCGGAGCCTCCGTGGTCAACGCCCTCTCCGCCCGCCTGGACGTCGAGGTCGACCGCAACAGCGCGACCCACTCCATCAGCTTCCGGCGCGGCGTCCCCGGCATGTTCACCGAGCAGGGGCCGGACAGCCCGTTCGATCCGGCCAACGGCCTGCGCAAGGGCAAGCGCGTCCCCAAGACCCGTACCGGTACCCGGGTGCGGTACTGGGCGGACCGGCAGATCTTCCTCAAGGACGCCAGGCTCAACCTGGAGACGCTCCACCAGCGGGCCCGCCAGACCGCCTTCCTCGTCCCCGGCCTCACGATCATCGTCCGCGACGAGCGAGCGCTCGACGGCGAGGGCAAGACGGAGGAGACGTTCCGCTTCGACGGCGGCATCAGCGAGTTCTGCGAGTACCTGGCCCAGGACAAGGCCGTCTGCGACGTCCAGCGCCTCAGCGGCACGGGCACCTTCAAGGAGACCGTCCCGGTCCTCGACGACCGCGGCCACATGACCGCCACCGAGGTCACCCGCGAGCTCACCGTCGACATCGCCCTGCGCTGGGGCACCGGCTACGACACGACCGTACGGTCGTTCGTGAACATCATCGCCACCCCCAAGGGCGGCACCCACGTCACCGGGTTCGAGCGCTCCCTGACCAAGACGGTGAACGAGGCGCTGCGCTCCGCCAAGATGCTGCGGGTCGCCGAGGACGACATCGTCAAGGACGACGCCCTCGAAGGGCTCACCGCCGTCGTCACCGTGCGGCTCGCCGAGCCGCAGTTCGAGGGGCAGACCAAGGAGGTGCTCGGCACCTCGGCGGCCAACCGGATCGTCGCGGGCGTGGTCGCCAAGGAGCTCAAGGCGTTCCTGACCTCCACGAAGCGGGACGCCAAGGCGCAGGCCCGGGCGGTGCTGGAGAAGGCCGTGGCCGCCGCCCGCACCCGGATCGCGGCCCGGCAGCACAAGGAGGCCCAGCGCCGCAAGACCGCGCTGGAATCCTCGTCGCTGCCCGCCAAGCTGGCCGACTGCCGCAGCGACGACGTCGACCGCAGCGAACTGTTCATCGTCGAGGGGGACTCGGCGCTCGGCACTGCCAAGCTGGCCCGGAACAGCGAGTTCCAGGCGCTGCTGCCGATCCGCGGCAAGATCCTCAACGTCCAGAAGTCGTCCGTCTCCGACATGCTGAAGAACGCCGAGTGCGGCGCGATCATCCAGGTCATAGGAGCAGGCTCCGGGCGGACCTTCGACATCGACGCCGCCCGCTACGGCAAGGTCATCATGATGACCGACGCCGATGTCGACGGCTCTCACATCCGCACCCTGCTGCTGACCCTCTTCCAGCGCTACATGCGCCCGATGGTCGAGGCGGGACGGGTCTTCGCCGCGGTGCCCCCGCTGCACCGGATCGAGCTGGTCCAGCCCAAGAAGGGCCAGGACAAGTACGTCTACACCTACTCCGACAACGAACTGCGCCAGACCCTCCTGGAGTTCCAGCGCAAGAACGTCCGGATCAAGGAATCGATCCAGCGCTACAAGGGCCTCGGCGAGATGGATGCCGACCAGCTGGCCGAGACGACGATGGACCCGCGCCACCGCACGCTGCGGCGCATCAACATCGGCGATCTGGAATCCTCCGAGCAGGTCTTCGACCTGCTGATGGGCAACGAGGTCGCGCCCCGCAAGGAGTTCATCACCAGCTCCGCCGCGACCCTGGACCGCTCGCGGATCGACGCCTGACCCCGGTCCCCCCCGCACGGCCCCCGCCCCGGTCCCGCCGGAGCGGGGGCCGCGTGCGTTTCCCGGGGCCCCGCCGGGGAAGCGCGCAGCCCTCCGGGATATCTGTCACCTGAAGGGGTGAAGTCGGGCGAATGACGCGCCCGGGATCCTCCCGAACCGCCCATCGTTGGCCGTGCGGCCGAAAAGGTCAGCGGATCAGGGGAGTTGTTCGGTGGAGAAGGAAGCAGGGCCGGAGACCGCGGGAGTGCGGCTCGACGACCCGTGGGACGACGTACCCGCCCCCCGCCGGGGCGACCACGACGGTACGGGAGGCGCCGCGGCCCTCGACGGATCCGGCGCGGCGGGACCCGGCCCCCGGCCCAGCGCGGCCGACATCTATCTGGAGGTGCACCGCAGCGACGCCTTCCGCGAGGTGCGCCGCCGCTACCGCCGCTTCGTGGCCCCCGCCGCCCTCGCCTTCCTGCTCTGGTATCTCGCCTACGTCGTCGCCGCGACCACCACCCCCGCCCTGATGGCCCGCCCGGTCGCCGGAGCGGTCAATGTCGCGATGGTGGCCGGGCTCGGCCAGTTCCTCACCACGTTCCTGCTCACCTGGGCGTACGCGCGGCACGCGCGGCTGCGCAGGGACCGGGCGGCGCTCGATCTGCGCTGGGACACCCAGGAGATGACGAGAGGGCTCGGACGGTGAAAGGAGACCACCAGGCCCTCGCCCTGCTGCTGTTCAGCGCGTTCGTCGCGGTGACGCTCTTCATCACCACCTGGGTCGGCCGCAACCGGCAGGGCTCCGCGGAGGAGTTCTACGCCGGCGGACGCCTGTTCTCGCCCATGGAGAACGGATTCGCCATCGCCGGCGACTACATGTCGGCCGCCTCGTTCCTCGGCATCTCCGGGCTGATCGCCCTCTTCGGCTACGACGGCATGCTCTACTCGGTCGGCTTCCTCGTCGCCTGGCTGGTCGTTCTGCTGCTCGTCGCCGAACTCGTCCGCAACTGCGGCCGGTTCACGCTGGCCGACGTGGTCGCCGCGCGGATGGCGGAGCGCCCGGTGCGTACCGCCGTCGGCACCTCGTCCGTCACCGTCTCCGTGCTGTATCTGGTCGCCCAGATGGTCGGCGCGGGCAGCCTGGTGGCCCTGCTGCTCGGCGGTACGAGCGACGCGGCCCGGTCCTGGACCGTGGTCGGGGTCGGCGCGCTCATGGTGATCTACGTGTCGTTCGGCGGTATGCGCGCCACCACCTGGATCCAGATCGTCAAGGCCGTCCTGCTGATGGCGGGAGCCGTCGCGCTCACCGTGCTCGTCCTGGTCCACTTCCACGGGAACATCAACAACCTGCTCAACACCGCGGCCGAACGCAGCGGCCACGGCAAGGGCTTCCTCGCCCCCGGCCTGCGGTACGGCGGGGACTGGACCTCGCGCTTCGACTTCATCAGCCTGGGGGTGGCCCTGGTCCTCGGCACGGCGGGGTTGCCGCACATCCTGTCGCGCTTCTACACGGTGCCCACCGCCCGCGCCGCGCGCCGGTCCGTTGTCTGGTCCATCGGCCTGATCGGCAGCTTCTACCTGATGACCATCGTGCTCGGGTTCGGCGCCGCCGCACTCGTCGGCTCCGCCGAGGTCCGCGCATCGAACGCGGCGGGCAACACAGCGATCCCGCTGCTGGCCCTCGATCTGGGCGGCGGCGAGGGCTCCACCGGTGGAACGATTCTCTTCGCCGTGGTCGCCGCCATCGCCTTCGCCACCATCCTGGCCGTCGTCGCGGGCATCACGCTCGCCTCGTCCGCCTCGGTCGCCCACGACCTCTACGCCTCGCTCCGCCGTCCCGGGCGCAGGAGGCGCAGCGAGGTCGCCGTGGCGCGTACGGCCGCCGCCGGGATCGGTGCGGTCGCGATCGGTCTCGGGCTGCTCGCCCAGGACCTCAACGTCGCCTTCCTGGTGGGCCTCGCCTTCGCCGTGGCCGCCTCCGCGAACCTCCCGGCCCTGCTCTACTCGCTGTTCTGGCGCAACTTCACCACCCGCGGCGCGGTCTGGGCGGTGTACGGCGGCCTGGTCCCGGCGGTCGTCCTGGTGCTGGTCTCACCCGTCGTCTCGGGCAGCCCGACGTCGCTGTTCCCCGGCGTCGACTTCCAGCTCTTCCCCCTGGAGAACCCGGGCCTGGTCTCGATCCCGTTCGGCTTCCTGGCCGGTTGGATCGGTACGGTCACCTCGCCCGAGCCGCCCGACGAGGCCAAGCACGCCGAGACCGAGGTCCGGGCGCTGACGGGGGCCGGGGCGGCGTAGGGCAGCGGGGAAGGCCCTCGGGTGGCTCAGCCGGCGGCCCAGGCGTACCGGTGTTCCGGGCGGCCCGTCTCGCCGTACCGCAGGGTCAGCCGGACCTTGCCGGTGCGCTCGAGGAGCTTCAGATAGCGCTGGGCGGTCTGCCGGCTCATCCCGGCGCTGTCCGCGATCTCCTGCGCGGAGAGCGGACCCTCGGCCCCGCGCAGGGCTCGCCGGACGAGCTCGGCGGTGGTGGGGGAGTGGCCCTTGGGGAGGGCCGTCTCGCCCGTCGTCCACAGCGCGCCGAAGAGCCGGTCCACCTCCGCCTGCTCGGCCTCCCCGCCCCCGTCGAGCGTCTGCCGCAGCGCCGCGTACGCTTCCAGCTTCGCGCGCAGACCGGCGTACGTGAACGGCTTCACGAGGTACTGGAGCGCACCGTGCCGCATCGCGTCCTGCACGGTCGCGACGTCCCGGGCGGCCGTCACCATGATCACGTCGACCTGATGGCCGAGGCGGCGCAGCTCCCGTACGACGGCGAGGCCGTTGCGGTCGGGCAGATAGTGGTCCAGCAGGATCAGGTCGACCGGGACCTCCTCGACCGTCTCCAGCGCCCCGGCCGCCGAGTGGACCTGTGCGGCCACCCGGAAGCCGGGGACCTTGGCGACGTACGCCGCGTTGATCTGCGCCACCCGTACGTCGTCGTCGACGATCAGGACCTCGATCACCGCTGCTCTCCCGTCGTCGCCGGATGCGCGGGGTGCGGCGCGCCGTCCGGGGAGCCCGCGGCGGGCTCCGCCAGCGCCTCCGGCAGCACGACCGTGAACACCGCGCCGCCCCCGTCCGCCCCGGACACCGTCACACTGCCTCCCTGGCGCTCCGCGAGCCTCCGTACGAGGGCGAGCCCGAGGCCGCGCTTGCCGTGCGCCGGGACGTCCTTGGTGGACCAGCCCTCCGTGAAGATCGACGCGTGCTGGTCCTCCGGGACGCCGGGGCCGCTGTCGCGCACTCCCAGGATCACCGTACGGCCCTCGGTCCGCAGGCCGACCTCGATCCGCGCCCCGTCCGATCCGGCCGCCGCGTCCGTGGCGTTGTCGACGAGGTTGCCCACCACCGTCACCAGACCCCGGGGATCGACCACCCGGTCCGGCAGCAGCGTGCCGGGAGCCAGCCGCAGCGAGACCCCGCGCTCGGCGGCCACCGTCGTCTTGCCGACGAGGAGGGCGGCCAGCAGCGGGTCCTGGACCTTCTCCGTGACCTGCTCGGCTGTCGCCCGGTGCACGCCGACCACCTCGGTCACGAACTCCATCGCGTCCTCGTGCATCTCCAGCTCCAGCAGCCCCAGCAGGGTGTGCAGCCGGTTGGCGTGCTCGTGGTCCTGGGCGCGCAGGGCGTCGATCAGCCCCGTGGTGGAGTCGAGCTCGCGGCCCAGGTGCTCCAGCTCGGTCCGGTCGCGCAGGGTCACCACGGCTCCGCCGTCGTCCGTGGGCATCCGGTTGGCCAGCAGCACCCGGCTGCCCCGTACCGCCAGCAGGTCGTCGCCGACCACCCGCCCGGCCAGTACGTCCGTGGTCCTCCCCTCGCCCAGCACCTCCTCCAGCGGCCGGCCGGCCGCCTGCGGACCCAGACCCAGCAGCCGCTGCGCCTCGTCGTTCAGGAGCCGGACGCGGCCGGTCCCATCGAGGGCGACGACCCCTTCGCGGATGCCGTGCAGCATGGCCTCGCGTTCGGTCAGCAGCGCGGAGATGTCGGAGAACGCCAGGTCGTGGGTCTGCCGCTGCAGCCTGCGGGAGATCAGATACGCGGCGAGCGCCCCGACGGCCAGGGCCCCGCCCGCGTATGCGAGCAGCCCCGGGATCGCCGCGAGGAGCCGGGCGCGGACGCTGTCGTAGGCGATACCGACCGACACCGCGCCGACCACCTCGCCGGACGGGCCGAACAACGGCACCTTGCCCCGCGCCGAGCGGCCGAGGGTGCCGCTGTCGATCTCCATCACCTCACGGCCGCGCAGCGCCTCACCGGGGTCGGTGGAGACGACCGCGCCGATCCGGTGGATGTCGGGATGGGACCAGCGCACCCCGCGCTCGTTCATGACGACGACGTACTCCGCGCCGGTCGCCTGCCTGACCCGCTCGGCGGCCGACTGGACGGGGCCCCCGTCCGACGGGTCCGTGCTGCTCAGGTTCTCCACGATGTCCGGCTGGGCGGCGGTGGACTGGGCGATGGCCAGGGCGCGGCGCATCGCCTGGTCGTCCAGCTGGTCGCTGAGCGGGGCCAGGAAGAGGCCGGTGACCAGGATCGTCACACCGGTGATGATGGCCAGCTGCATCAGCAGGACCTGGGAGAAGACCCGCTGGGGCCAGCCGAACCGGCGCGGTCCCCGGCCGGGGGTCGGTGGGGCGTTCATCGTAGAGACGGTAAGGGCCGGGCGACCGGGGCGGAAATCTCGTCGCGCGGATCCCGGGAATTCGAGCGTCCGCTCCGCTACCTCTTGCCTCCGGCCGCCGTGTCTGTGAGCGTTTCAGCGCTGCCTCCGTGAGCGTCCCGGGGGCAGTTCACCATCAACGCAATCCTCTTGCGTTTCTTGCGCTAATCTTGCGCTCATGACGCGACGACTTGCTCAAGTGGCCCAGAAGGTGGGAGTCAGCGAGGCGACGGTCAGCCGGGTGCTGAACGGCAAGCCGGGCGTCTCCGACGCCACCCGGCAGGCCGTCCTCTCCGCGCTGGACGTCCTCGGCTACGAGCGCCCGACCCAGCTGCGCGGCGAACGGGCCCGGCTGGTCGGCCTGGTCCTGCCGGAGCTGCAGAACCCGATCTTCCCGGCCTTCGCCGAAGTGGTCGGCGGCGCGCTCGCCCAGCAGGGGCTGACCCCGGTGCTCTGCACCCAGACCAAGGGCGGCGTCTCCGAAGCCGACTACGTCGAGCTGCTCCTCCAGCAGCAGGTCTCCGGCGTGGTCTTCGCGGGCGGCCTCTACCACCAGGCCGACGCCCCGCACGACCACTACAAGGTGCTCGCCGACCGCAAGATCCCCGTCGTGCTGATCAACGCGGCCATCGAACACCTCGGCTTCCCCGGCGTCTCCTGCGACGACTCCGTCGCCGTCGAACAGGCCTGGCGCCACCTCGTCTCGCTCGGTCACGAGCGCATCGGACTCGTCCTCGGACCGTCCGACCACGTGCCCTCGCAGCGCAAGCTCGCCGCCGCCCGGGCGCTCGCCGAGGAGACCGGCACGAGCATCCCCGACGAGTGGGTGGCCCGGGCCATGTTCTCGCTGGAGGGCGGGCAGGCCGCCGCGACCCGGCTGCTGGAGCGCGGTGTCACCGGCATCATCTGCGCCAGCGACCCGCTCGCGCTGGGCGCGGTGCGCGCCGTCCGCCGCCGGGGGCTCTCGGTCCCCGGCGACGTCTCGGTCGTCGGCTACGACGACTCGGCCTTCATGAACTGCACCGAGCCGCCTCTGACCACCGTCCGCCAGCCCATCGAGGCCATGGGGCGCGCGGCCGTGGAGCTGCTCTCGGTGCAGATCGGCGGTCGGGCCGTGCCCTCGGACGAGCTGCTCTTCGAACCGGAGCTGGTGGTGCGCGGGTCCACGGCACAACCTCCGCGCGGGAATTCCCTGTGATCCGTAGTTAATTTGCGCTCCCCGGGATCCTTGGTCCGGACCTGGGGTCTTGCGCAGAGTGCGGAGTCCTGGTCAGGGGAGCGGCTGCGGCGGCCGGGGCCCGGTGTACTGCCCGCTCGGCCGGATGCGGAGCGGGCGCTCCCCGTACTCCTCCAGCGCGTGGGCGATCCAGCCCGCCGTACGGGCCACCGCGAACACGGTCTCGCCCGCGTCCGCCGCCATCCCCCGGGAGACCGACAGGACGGCCAGCGCCAGGTCGATGTTGGCGTGCAGCGGAGCGTGCCGCGCCGTCGTGGCCACCACCTCACGGGCGGCCGCCAGTGCCCCGGCCGCCCGATCCACATCCGTCAGCAGCTCGAACAGGACGGTCGCCCGGGGGTCCTCGCCCCGGTACAGCCGGTGGCCCAGACCGGGGACCCGCCGCCCGGTCCGCAGATGGTCGGCGACCACGGGGACCGCGCTGCCCCGGTCCACCGCTTCCCGCAGCAGCCGGTGCGCCAGGCCGCTCGCCGCTCCGTGCAGCGGCCCCTCCAGCACGCCGAGGCCCGCCGACACCACGGCGTACGGATGGGCCCGCGCGGAGGCGGCGACCCGGGCGGCCAGGGTGGAGGCCGCCAGGTCGTGGTCGATCAAAAGCGCCAGGGCGGCGTCCAGCACGGCGAGGGAAGGGGCGTCGGCCGGCTCCGCGGTGAGTCGCGGCCACAGCTCCGCCGCCAGCGAACCCCCTTCGGCCGCCGGACCGCCCAGCACCGGCAACGCGCCCACCAGGGTAGGGATCAGGCCGCGCGCACTGTTCAGCACTGCCTCGGGCGACAGATCGAACCGCAGCGGATCCGTGGCAGCGGCAGCCGTCACCGCCACCCGCAGCCGGTCCGTCGACCCACTGTGCGCGGGCAGTGCCTCGACCGCCCTGCGGGCCGCCGCGAGGGTCCCGGCGGAGGCGGTGAACCGGGCGCCGGGGCGCAGCTCACCCGTCCACAGCCACTCGGCGACCTCCTCGTAGCCGTAGCGCCGGGCCAGCTCCGTCGCGTCGACCCCGCGGAAGTAGCAGCGGTCGCCCTCGATGAGCGTGATGCCGGTCCGGAAGGCGAGGTCACCCCCGGCCGGGGACGGGTCACGGCGCCCCGAGCGCCGTGCCAGCGCCCGCACCTCCTCGGCGTCGAACGTGCTGCCCCGCCCTCCGGCGGCCCGCACGCTGCTGAGCTGGCCCCGGCTGACGTAGGCGTACACCGTCTCCGGCTTCACGCCCAGCAGTTCGGCCGCCTGCCGGGTGGTGAGCCGGGGGGCGTCGTGAGGCTCGGGCTCTGGTTGATCCGTCATGGAAACCACCGTATCCACTCCGCATACACATTGATTCAGTCAACATTGACAGATCTTCCGTCAAGCATGGACAGTCGAATCAATGTTGCATGCACGGAGGAGAGAGCAGCCATGACCACCACCCCTGTCGCCCTCGCGGTACCCCGTGGCCTCGCCGGTGTCGTCGTCACCGACACCGCCCTCGGTGACGTCCGCGGCCGCGAAGGCTTCTACCACTACCGCCAGTACTCGGCGATCGAACTGGCGCGGACCCGCGGCTTCGAGGACGTGTGGTACCTGATGTTCCACGGGGAGCTGCCCGACCGGGCCGCGGCCGCCGACTTCGCGGCCCGTACGGCGAGCCTGCGCACGCTCCCGGCCGACGTGACCGATGCCCTGCCCGCCATCGCCCGCGCGAGCGCCGTCTCGGGCCCCCTCGCGGGGCTCCGCACCGCGCTCTCCCTGCTCGGCGCCTCGGCCGGCTTCCGCCCGGTGTACGACATCGACGCCGAGCGCCGACGCGAGGACGCGCTCGCCGTCTGCGCGGCCGTGCCCACGATCCTGACCGCCCTCCACCGCCTCGGCCAGGGGCTGGAGCCGGTCGCACCCCGCGCGGACCTGCCGCATGCCGCGAACTACCTCTACATGCTGACCGGTTCGGAGCCCGGGCCCGACCAGGCCAGGGCGGTCGAGCAGTACCTCGTCTCGACCGTCGACCACGGCTTCAACGCCTCCACGTTCACCGCCCGCGTCGTCGCCTCCACCGGAGCCGACCTGGCCGCCTGCCTGGTGGCGGCCGTCGGCGCGCTCTCCGGACCGCTGCACGGCGGAGCCCCCAGCCGGGCCCTGGACACCCTGGACGCCATCGGCACGCCGGACCGGATCGACGGCTGGATCCGCGAACAGGTCCTCTCCGGCCGCCGCATCATGGGCTTCGGCCACCCCGTCTACCGCACCGAGGACCCGCGCTCCCGGATGCTCAAGTCGATCGCCCAGGGTTTCGGCGGTCCGCTCGTCGACTTCGCCGTGGAGGTGGAGGCCCAGGTCGAGGCGATCCTCGCCGAGCTCAAGCCGGGCCGGGAGCTGCACACCAACGTGGAGTTCTACGCCGGGGTGGTCATGGAGCTGTGCGGCCTGCCGCGCGCGATGTTCACCCCCACCTTCTGTGCGGCGCGAGTGATCGGCTGGAGCGCCAATATCCTGGAGCAGGCGGAGGACTCGAAGATCATCCGCCCGGCGGCCCGCTACGTCGGCGCACCCCCGCCGCAGCCGGTCCCGGCACCCTGACGACGCTCCCAGGAAGGCTCCCGTTGACCCCGCCCCCCACCCCGCAGATCCCGGTCGTCGTCCTGGCGGGCTTTCTCGGCTCCGGCAAGACCACGCTCCTGAACCATCTGCTCCGCAACCGGGCGGGCACCCGGATCGGCGTGATCGTCAACGACTTCGGGGCCATCGAGATCGACGCCATGACCGTCTCGGGGCAGGTCGGCTCGACGGTCTCGCTGGGCAACGGCTGCCTGTGCTGCGCCGTGGACGCGAGCGAGCTCGACACCTTCCTGGAGACGCTGACCCGGCCGTCCGCCCGGCTGGACGTGATCGTCATCGAGGCGAGCGGACTGGCCGAACCCCAGGAACTCGTCCGTATGCTCCTGGCCAGCGACAACCCGCACATCGTGTACGGGGGCCTCGTCGAGGTCGTCGACGCGGCGGAGTTCGACTCCACCCGCCGACGGCACCCCGAGCTGGACCGCCATCTGGCCGTCGCCGACCTCGTCGTCCTCAACAAGACGGACCGGGTGGGGGAGGCCGAGCGGGAGCGGCTGCGGGCGACGGTCGCGGAGCTGAGCGGCCCCGCGGCCGTGATCTCCGCCGAGCACGGCCGGATCGACCCCGAGCTGCTCTTCGACCCCGCGCTGCGGACGGACGGTGAGGAGACGGCGGGTCAGCTGAGCTTCGAGGACCTGCTGCGTCAGGAGGAGTGCGAAGAGCACGAGGAGTGCGACGGCCACGGGCACACCGGTCATCTCCACGCGGCCTACGAGAGCGTCGACTTCACCGCCGACGTGCCGATGGACCCACGCCGCTTCATGGCCTTCCTCGACTCCCGGCCCGAAGGGCTCTACCGGATCAAGGGGTTCGTCGACTTCGGCGCGGGGGACCGGGACAACACCTACGCCCTGCATGCGGTCGGCCGGTTCCTCCGCTTCGTCCCCCGGCCGTGGGCGCGCGGCGAACAGCGGCTCACCCAGCTCGTCATGATCGGCGCGGGCATCGACGCCGCAGCGCTGCACGAAGGGCTGGCCGCCTGCCGCGCGGAGCCGGGGCGGCCCGACGCCCCGGACACCGAACGCGCCATGTGGGGGGTGCTCCGCTACGTACCGGAGCCCGCCCGCGAAGGGGACGCCGAGGCCGACGCAGTCGACGTACACGAAGCCGCCGTGGACGCATAGACCAGGGAGCGGCCGAAGCGGCGCAACCAAGGAGCGGCCGAGGAGGCGTCGTACCTCCCCGGCCGCTCCTGCCGTACGGCAGCGTCAGTACAGCGGCGGTCCCGCGATCACGGCCACCTGCTCCAGCAGGGGCGTCCCCGAACCGTCCCGCCTCGGGTCCGGCTCCGGCAGCTTCGCCGGAGTGCCGTTCTTCTGGGCGGCCCGGGCCGGGGTGGGCCCCGCCCAGGCGAACACCAGGACGTCCTCGCCCTTCAGGAACCGCTGGCAGCGCACCCCGCCGGTCGCCCGGCCCTTGCGCGGATACTGGTCGAACGGGGTGAGCTTGGACGTCAGCACCGAATCGTCCAGCGTGCCGTGCGAGCCGGCCACCGTGAACACGACCGCCTCGGCCGCCGGGTCCACCGCCGTGAACGACAGCACCTCGGCCCCGGCCGCCAGCTTGACGCCCGCCATGCCTCCGGCGGGCCGGCCCTGCGGACGCACCGAAGCCGCCGGGTAGCGGAGCAACTGGGCGTCGGAGGTGATGAACACCAGGTCCTCCTCGCCCGTCCGCAGCTCGGTCGCGCCCACGATGCGGTCACCGTCCTTGAGGGTGATGACCTCCAACTCGTCCTTGTTGGCCGGGTAGTCCGGCACGACGCGCTTCACCACGCCCTGGAGCGTGCCGATCGCGAGCCCCGGAGAGTCCTCGCCGAGCGTCGTGAGGCAGATCAGCTCCTCGCCCGCCTCCAGCGTGAGGAACTCGGAGATCTGCGCCCCGCCCGAGAGATTCGGCTCCGCGTGGGTGTCCGGCAGCTGCGGCAGGTCGATCACCGAGAGCCGCAGCAGCCGGCCGGCCGACGTGACGGCCCCGACGTCACCGCGGGCTGTCGCCGCCACCGCCGACACGATCACGTCGTGCTTGGTCCGCCGGGCGTCCTCGGAGATCTCGACCGGATCCGCGTTCGCCGTACGGGCCAGCAGGCCGGTCGAGGAGAGCAGCACCCGGCACGGGTCGTCCGCCACCTCCAGCGGCACGGACGCGATCTGCGAACCGGCCGACTCCAGCAGCACCGTGCGCCGGTCCGTGCCGAACTTCTTCGCCACGGCCGCCAGCTCCGAGGAGACCAGCTTGCGCAGCTCCGCGTCCGACTCCAGGATCGCGGTCAGCGCCTCGATCTCGCCGTTCAGCTTGTCGCGCTCGCTCTCCAGCTCGATCCGGTCGAAGCGGGTGAGGCGGCGCAACGGGGTGTCCAGGATGTACTGCGTCTGGATCTCGCTCAGCGAGAAGTGCGCCATCAGGCGCTCCTTCGCCTGCGCGGAGTTGTCGCTGTCCCGGATGATCCGGATGACCTCGTCGATGTCGAGGAGGGCGACGATCAGACCCTCGACCAGGTGCAGCCGGTCGCGCCGCTTGGTGCGGCGGAACTCGCTGCGCCGGCGCACGACCTCGAAGCGGTGGTCGAGATAGACCTCCAGCAGCTCCTTGAGGCCGAGGGTGAGCGGCTGGCCGTCGACCAGCGCCACGTTGTTGATGCCGAAGGACTCCTCCATCGGCGTCAGCTTGTAGAGCTGTTCCAGCACCGCTTCCGGCACGAAGCCGTTCTTCACCTCGATGACCAGGCGCAGCCCGTGCGCCCGGTCGGTGAGGTCCTTGACGTCGGCGATGCCCTGGAGCTTCTTCGCCGAGACCAGGTCCTTGATCTTGGCGATCACCTTCTCCGGGCCGACGGTGAAGGGCAGTTCGGTGACGACGAGGCCCTTGCGGCGGGCGGTGACGTTCTCCACGGAGACGGTGGCGCGGATCTTGAACGAGCCGCGGCCCGCCGTGTACGCGTCCTTGATGCCGGTGAGCCCGACGATGCGGCCGCCGGTGGGCAGGTCGGGGCCCGGGACGAAGCGCATCAGCGTCTCGACGTCGGCGCCCGGGTGCTTGATCAGGTGCCGGGCGGCGGCGATGACCTCGCCCAGATTGTGCGGGGGCATGTTGGTGGCCATGCCCACGGCGATCCCGGAGACCCCGTTGACCAGGAGGTTGGGGTAGGCGGCGGGGAGGACGACCGGCTCGCGTTCCTGACCGTCGTAGTTCGACTGGAAATCGACGGTGTCCTCGTCGATCGCCTCGGTCATCAACGACGTGGCATCCGCCATCCGGCATTCGGTGTACCGCATGGCGGCCGGCGGGTCGTCGTTGCCCAGGGAGCCGAAGTTGCCGTGGCCGTCGACCAGGGGAAGGCGCATCGAGAACGGCTGGGCCATGCGGACCAGGGCGTCGTAGATCGAGGCGTCGCCGTGCGGGTGCAGCTTGCCCATGACCTCGCCGACGACCCGGGCGCACTTCACATAACCGCGGTCGGGGCGCAGTCCCATCTCGTTCATCTGGGACACGATGCGGCGGTGCACCGGCTTCATGCCGTCGCGGGCGTCGGGCAGGGCCCTGGAGTAGATCACCGAGTACGCGTACTCGAGGAAGGAGCCCTGCATTTCGTCGACGACGTCGATGTCGAGGATCTTCTCCTCGAAGTCGTCCGGCGGCGGGGTCTTCGTGCTACGGCGGGCCATCGCGGCTGCGACTCCTTCACGGATTCTTTTCGGGCGACCTGAGCTTGTTCGGGACAACACGAGCTGCTGACGCGGTCCATTGTGGACCGCCCCACTGACAACGCCGACCTCGACCCGTCCGAAGGACGGTCCGAAGCCGACCGGGCGGCACGCCGTCGACGGCGCTCGCGACACCATCGACGGAAACATCCGCCGAACGGGAACTTCGCCAGGTGCCGCTGCGCTTGCTTAGAGTGGCAGGTCTGGCAGGAAGTCCAGTATCGCGATCGAAGGGACGTACATGCCCATGGGTCACACGGCCACCGCACAGGCCGGCTCCGGCGGCTTGACAGCGACCGAGCACCGCCTGGCCAACGGCCTGCGTGTGGTGCTCTCCGAGGACCATCTGACCCCGGTCGCCGCGGTCTGCCTCTGGTACGACGTCGGCTCGCGCCACGAGGTCAAGGGACGCACCGGCCTGGCTCACCTCTTCGAGCACCTGATGTTCCAGGGTTCGGGCCAGGTCAAGGGGAACGGTCACTTCGAGCTCGTCCAGGGGGCCGGCGGCTCGCTCAACGGAACGACCAGCTTCGAGCGGACCAACTACTTCGAGACCATGCCCACCCATCAGGTGGAGCTGGCCCTGTGGCTCGAAGCCGACCGGATGGGCTCCCTCCTCGCCGCGCTCGACGAGGAGTCCATGGAGAACCAGCGCGACGTCGTCAAGAACGAGCGCCGCCAGCGTTACGACAACGTGCCCTACGGCACCGCGTTCGAGAAGCTGACCGCCCTCTCCTACCCCGAGGGCCACCCCTACCACCACACCCCCATCGGCTCCATGGCCGACCTGGACGCGGCCACGCTGGAGGACGCCCGCGCGTTCTTCCGTACGTACTACGCGCCCAACAACGCGGTGCTCTCGGTGGTCGGCGACATCGATCCCGAGCAGACCCTCGCCTGGATCGAGAAGTACTTCGGCTCCATCCCCTCCCACGACGGCAAGCAGCCGCCGCGCGACGGGACACTGCCCGAGATCATCGGCGAGCAGCTGCGCGAAGTGGTCCACGAGGAGGTCCCGGCGCGTGCCCTGATGGCCGCCTACCGCCTTCCGCACGACGGCACCCGCGCCTGCGACGCCGCGGACCTGGCGCTGACCGTGCTGGGCGGCGGGGAGTCCTCCCGGCTGCACAACCGCCTGGTCCGCCGAGACCGTACGGCCGTGGCGGCGGGCTTCGGCCTGCTGCGGCTCGCCGGGGCGCCCTCGCTGGGCTGGTTGGACGTGAAGACCTCCGGCGGCGTCGAGGTGGAGACGATCGAGGCCGCCGTCGACGAGGAGCTGGCCCGGTTCGCCGCCGAGGGGCCCACCCCCGAGGAAATGGAGCGGGCCCAGGCGCAGTTGGAGCGCGAGTGGCTCGACCGGCTCGGCACGGTCGCCGGCCGCGCCGACGAACTGTGCCGTTACGCGGTCCTGTTCGGCGACCCACAGCTCGCCCTGACCGCGGTGGGCCGCGTCCTGGACGTCACCGCGGAGGAGGTGCGCGCGGCCGCCGAGGCGGCCCTGCGCCCCGACAACCGGGCGGTGCTGGTCTACGAGCCCATCGAGCCGGCCGACGAGGCCGCCGAGGGCGAAGAGGGCACCGACGCGCACGAGGGGGCGGCCAAGTGAGCGACGCCGCCGTGACTGGAGTAGCCATGGAGTTCCACCCGCAGCCCACGCCCGGCACGGCCCGCCCCTGGGCCTTCCCGGCGCCCGAGCGCGGCGCTCTGCCCAATGGGCTGACCGTGCTGCGCTGCCACCGCCCCGGCCAGCAGGTCGTCGCCGTGGAGATCTTCCTGGACGCGCCGCTGGAGGCCGAGCCCGAGGGCCTGGACGGCGTGGCCACGATCATGTCGCGGGCGCTCTCCGAGGGCACCGACAAGCACAGCGCCGAGGAGTTCGCCGCCGAGTTGGAGCGCTGCGGCGCCACGCTCGACGCGCACGCCGACCACCCCGGCGTCCGGGTCTCCCTGGAGGTCCCGGCCTCCCGGCTGGCCAAGGCGCTCGGACTGGTCGCCGAGGCGCTGCGTGCCCCCGCCTTCGTCGAGAGCGAGATCGAGCGACTGGTGGGCAACCGCCTCGACGAGATCCCGCACGAGCAGGCCAACCCGTCCCGGCGCGCCGCCAAGCAGCTCTCCAAGGAGCTGTTCCCGGCCACCGCCCGGATGTCCCGGCCGCGCCTGGGCACCGAGGAGACGGTCCGGCGGATCGACCAGGCCGCCGTGCGCGCCTTCTTCGACGCCCACGTCCGCCCGTCCACCGCGACGGCCGTGATCGTCGGCGACCTGACCGGCATCGACCTGGACGCGCTGCTGGCGGAGACCCTCGGCGACTGGTCGGGCAACACCGCCCAGGCCCGCCCGGTGCCGCCCATCACCGCGGACGACACCGGCCGCGTGGTCATCGTGGACCGTCCCGGCGCGGTCCAGACCCAGCTGCTGATCGGCCGCATCGGCGCCGACCGGCACGAGCGCGTGTGGCCCGCGCAGGTGCTCGGCACGTACTGCCTGGGCGGGACCCTCACCTCCCGGCTGGACCGGGTGCTGCGCGAGGAGAAGGGCTACACCTACGGCGTGCGCGCCTTCGCCCAGGTGCTGCGCTCCTCCGGCCCCGACTCGGGCGGCGCGGCGATGCTCGCGATCAGCGGCTCGGTGGACACCGAGTCCACCGGACCGGCCCTGGACGACCTCTGGAAGGTCCTGCGGACGCTCGCCGCCGAGGGGCTGACCGACGCCGAGCGCGAGACGGCCGTGCAGAACCTGGTGGGCGTCGCCCCGCTGAAGTTCGAGACCGCCGCCTCCGTCGCCAGCACGCTGGCCGACCAGGTCGAGCAGCACCTCCCCGACGACTACCAGGCCCACCTCTACGCCCGGCTCGCCGAGACGGGCACCGTGGAGGCGACCGCCGCCGTGGTCAACGCCTTCCCGGTCGACCGGCTGGTCACGGTCCTCGTGGGGGACGCCGCGCGGATCGCGGAGCCGGTGAAGGCCCTCGGTATCGGAGAGGTGACCGTCGTCACCGGCTGACACCGCCGCGGAGCACGGCCGCCACCGTGCGACCCACTGCCGTGAACAGGACCCCGACGGAAGAGACTTCGTCGGGGTCCTGTGTTTTTGCCTGTTTAGTCCGCTTCACCACCTTTGGTGGGGTGGTTGCCTGTCTGCCCTGTGGGATGCACGACAAATCCCCTTATCCGTTTGGTGATGGGAAGCCGCCCCGCCTAGCGTCGGCCCGGCTGTCCGTCACCCGTATGCCGCAGCCGCGGCGCCGGGCAGTCATCGCCGAGTCCCCGTCAGGCGCGAGCCTGGGGAGCCGGGGACCCACGCAGTCCCTGGGGTGAATCGGAGGCCCGTGCCGCGAACCGGCGCGGGGATCCGTAGGAGACCTTCCTGCTCCGAACCCGTCAGCTAACCCGGTAGGCGAGAAGGAAGGAAAGGAACCAGCCCCTCCATGGCGTTCACCCGTGCCACCGGGAAGCACCGTGCCCCGAGCCGCCTCACGCGTCGCAGCGCCCAGGCCGCCGGCATCGCGGCCCTGGCCACCACCGGAGTCCTCGGCTCGCTGTCCTCCCCGGCGCTCGCCGCTGACACCGAGGCCGCCAAGGTCGCCGACACCGGCCTCGCCCAGGCCCTCTCCGTCGACGCCACCCTCGCCGAGCAGATCGACGCTCAGGCCCGCGCCCAGGAGCGGCAGGCCGACGCGGTCGCGAAGGCGAAGGCCAAGGCAGCCGCCGAGGCCCGCGAGAAGGCCGCCAAGGCCAAGGCGAAGGCCGAGGCCGAGGCCCGTGCCGAGGAGGTCCGCGAGGAGGAGGCCCGTGCCGCCCGCGCCGCCGAGCGCGCCCGGCTGAACGCCTTCCACCTCCCGGTCGCCGGCTCCCACGTCACCACCGGCTACAACACCGGCGGCTCCCTCTGGTCCTCCGGCAGCCACTCCGGCGTGGACTTCCAGGCCGCCTCCGGCAGTTCCGTCGTCGCGGTCGGCGCCGGCACGGTCGTCGAGGCCGGCTGGGGCGGCGCGTACGGCAACAACATCGTGCTCCGGATGGCGGACGGCACCTACACCCAGTACGGCCACCTCTCGTCGATCGGCGTCTCCGTCGGCCAGAGCGTCTCCTCCGGCCAGCAGATCGGCCTCTCCGGCTCCACCGGCAACTCCACCGGCCCGCACCTGCACTTCGAGGCCCGCACCACCCCCGACTACGGCTCCGACATGGACCCCGTCGCCTACCTGCGCTCCCACGGTCTGAACGTCTGACCCGCCGCGCGCGACCCACCGTCCGAAGGCCCCGGCACCCGCCGGGGCCTTCGGTAATTCCCGCGTGAAGATATCCCTGGATTCCGGCCTGCCATCGGAAATTCCGCCGGATTGTCATAGAGTCACGGAACAGACGTCGGGCGGCCGCGTTTCGCGGGGATCAAGGCGGAGGTTCGGATATGCGCATTCCCGCGCATTCGGTATGCACGGCAATCCGTGACGACATCGTCTCCGGTGTCTACGAGCGTGGCAGCCGCCTCACCGAGGAGTTGCTGGCACGCCGCTACGGGGTCTCCCGCGTCCCGGTCCGCGAGGCGCTGCGCACCCTGGAGTCCGAGGGGTTCGTGGTCACCCGCAGACACGCCGGCGCCTGCGTGGCCGAGCCCACCGTCCAGGAGGCCGCCGACCTTCTGGAGGTGCGGATGCTCCTGGAGCCGCTGGGCGCGGCCCGCGCCGCCCAGCGCCGCACCGAAGCCCACCTGAAGGTGCTTCGCGGTCTGGTCAGACTGGGCCAGGAACGGGCCCGCCGGGGCGAGGGCGAGGACTTGCGCTCGCTGGGCGGCTGGTTCCACGAGACCCTCGCGCAGGCCTCAGGCAGCCCCGGGCTCATCGCGCTGCTCACCCAGCTCCGGCACAAGATCGCCTGGATGTACGCGGTCGAGCAGCCGGCCCGTCCGGTCGACTCCTGGGCCGAGCGCGGCGCGATCGTGGACGCGGTGGCGCGCGGCGACGCGGAACGGGCGAGGGCGCTCACCGCCCAGCACGCGGAACGCTCCACCGCCGAGCACCGGCTCCGCCGCCCGGATCTCCCGGGGCGTCGCACCGCCCCCGTCCCCCCGGTGAGAAGTTCGCAACACGGCGTAAACACTGCGGGCGTCCGGCATTAACAGAAACACCGTATACAAAGAGGGAAGTAATTCCGGGGCACCATTTCACGCTGCCCGCATTGGCGAGGTGCGGATCTTTCCCGAATCCTTCGCGGAAACGAAAGAGCCGTGATCCCTTCACCGGGTCACGGCTCTCGCGCGGGTCGAATCCGGACGGACCGGAGTCGGAGGGGTCAGACGGTCTCCGGAAGCTCTTCCAGGCCCTCGGCGACCAGCTTCGCCAGCCGGTCCAGAGCGGCCTCGGCGTCGTCCGCGTCGGACGCGAGCACGATCTCCTCGCCGCCCTGCGCGCCCAGACCGAGCACGGCCAGCATGGAGGCGGCGTTCACCGGGTTGCCGTCGGCCTTGGCGATCGTCACGGGGACGCCGGAGGCCGTGGCGGCACGGACGAAGATGGAAGCGGGGCGGGCGTGCAGGCCCTCGGCCCAACCGACGTTTACGCGGCGCTCAGCCATGGTTCTGCCCTTCACATATCAATGGTTGTCTAGACCAGTCTCTCATGCAGTGCGCGGTGCTGTGCCCGGCCTCCCGTCCGGCCGTAGGCTTTGGCCATGGAGCCCACGCCGGAACAGAGTCCGCATCACGCGTACCCCGACCACTGGGAAGCGGACGTGGTGCTCCGTGACGGGGGTACCGCGCGCATCAGGCCGATCACCACGGACGACGCCGAGCGACTGGTCAGCTTCTACGAGCAGGTGTCCGACGAATCGAAGTACTACCGCTTCTTCGCCCCGTATCCCCGCCTATCCGACCGGGACGTGCACCGCTTCACCCATCACGACTACGTCGACCGGGTGGGACTGGCGGTCACGATCGGCGGCGAGTTCATCGGGACCGTCCGCTACGACCGCATCGACGACCGGGGCCGCCCCGCCTCCGCCCCCGCCGACGAGGCCGAGGTCGCCTTCCTCGTCCAGGACGCCCACCAGGGCCGCGGAGTCGCATCGGCGCTGCTCGAACACATCGCCGCGGTCGCCCGTGAGCGCGGCATCCGCCGCTTCGCCGCCGAGGTGCTCCCCGCCAACAACAAAATGATCAAGGTGTTCCGGGACGCCGGGTACACCCAGCGCCGCAGCTTCGAGGACGGCTCCGTCCACCTCACCCTCGACCTCGAACCCACCGAGAAGTCCCTCGCCGTCCAGCGCGGCCGCGAACAGCGCGCCGAGGCCCGCTCGGTACAGCGCCTCCTGGCCCCCGGCTCCGTCGCGGTCATCGGCACCGGCCGCACCCCCGGCGGCGTGGGCCGCACGGTCCTGCGCAACCTCCTCGCCGCCGGCTACACCGGCCGCACCTACGCCGTGAACCGCGCCTTCGACGAGGGCCTCGCCACCCTCGACGGGGTCCCCGCCCACCGCTCGCTCGGCGAGATCGACGAGCAGGTCGACCTCGCCGTCATCGCCGTCCCCGCCCACCGGGTCCCCGAGGCCGTCGCCGACTGCGGTGAGCACGGCGTCCAGGGCCTGGTCGTCCTCTCCGCCGGTTACGCCGAGCGGGGCGCCGAGGGCCGCGAGCTCCAGCGCGAACTGGTCCGGCAGGCCCGCTCGTACGGCATGCGGATCATCGGCCCGAACGCCTTCGGCATCATCAACACCGCCGAGACCGTCCGGCTGAACGCCTCCCTCGCCCCCGAGTCGCCCGCCCGCGGCCGGATCGGCCTGTTCACCCAGTCCGGCGCGATCGGTATCGCCCTGCTCTCCGGCCTCCACCGGCGTGGCGCGGGCCTGTCCTCGTTCATCTCGGCGGGCAACCGGGCCGACGTCTCCGGCAACGACTTCCTCCAGTACTCCTTCGAGGATCCGGACACCGACGTCGCGCTGCTCTACCTCGAATCGCTCGGCAACCCCCGCAAGTTCACCCGCCTCGCCCGCCGCACCGCCGCCGTGAAGCCCGTCGTCGTGGTGAAGGGCGCCCGGCACAGCGGCACCAACCCGCCCGGCCACGCCGTCCCGGTCAGCCGCATCCCCGACACGACGGTCTCCGCGCTGATGCGGCAGGCCGGTGTCATCCGGGTCGACACCGTGACCGAGATGGTCGACGCCGGTCTCCTGCTGGCGGGCCAGCCCCTCCCGGTCGGCCCCCGGGTCGCCATCCTCGGCAACTCCGAGTCCCTCGGTCTGCTGACGTACGACGCCTGCCTCGCCGAGGGGCTGCGCCCGCGCCCGCCGATCGACCTCACCACCGCCGCCTCCCCGCAGGACTTCCGCGACGCGCTGGCCGAGGCGCTCGCGGACGGGACCTGCGACGCCGTGATCGTCACCGCCATCCCGTGGGTGGGGGAGAACGGGGAGGCCGAGACCGGTGACGGACAGGTGCTGGCCGAGGCCCTGACCAAGGCGGTGGCCGGGGGGTCGGCCAAGCCGGTGGCCGTCGTCCACGTCGAGATCGGCGGCCTCGCCGAGGCGCTGGCCGCCGCGAGCAGCACGGCGGCCCCCCGCCCCCGGACCGCGGCGCCGCGGACCGCGTCCCCGGAAGCGGGCCCGGACCGGGCGGCGGCCACCGCCCCGGAAGCGACCACGGACCGCACCGGGACCACCACCCCGGCAACGACGGCCGCCCGGACAGGGCCCACCGCCCCGGGAACGCCGGCCGCCCCCGCAACGCCGCCCGCTCCGGCCGCTTCCGGAACGTCGGCCTCCGCGAGGCCTGCCCCCGGAACAGCGACCTCGACGCCTGCCCCCGGAACGTCGACCTCCGTAACCCTTGCCCCCGGAACAACGACCTCCGGTACTCCCGTCCCCCGAACTTCGACCCCCGCAACGGCCGACCCCGAAGCCCCCGCCCGCCCCGGCCGTATCCCCGCCTACCCCGCCGCCGAACGCGCCGTACGCGCCCTCGCCGAGGCCGTGAAGTACGCCCAGTGGCGGCGCCAGGCCGCCGTGCCCGGCAAGATCCCCGAGTTCCTCGACGACACCATCGACGAGGCCGGGGCCGCCGCCCTGATCGAGGCACAGCTCGCCACCGCCCCCGACCCGCGCGGGCGCCCGCTCACCCACGACGAGGCCCGCGAGCTGCTCGGCCGCTACGGCATCGACGTACGCCCCGCCCTGCCCGCCCCCGACCCCGAGGCGGCCGTCGCCGCGGCGGCCCGGCTCGGCTACCCGGTGGCCCTCAAGACCACCGCGCCCCACCTGCGCCACCGCGCCGACCTCGGCGGGGTCCGCCTCGACGTGGCCGACGAGGAGGCGCTGCGCCGGGCGTACGGAGAGCTGACCGACCTCCTCGGCAAGCCCGCCGAACTGCTTCCCGTCGTCCAGGCGATGGCCCCGCGCGGCGTGGACACCGTCGTGCGGGCCTCCATCGACGCGGCCGCCGGGGCGATCCTCTCCTTCGGCCTCGCGGGAGCGCCCTCCGAACTGCTCGGCGACACCGCGCACCGGCTGGTCCCCGCCACCGACCGGGACGCCGCCGAGCTGATCCGGTCCATCAGGGCGGCCCCGGTGCTGTTCGGCTGGCGCGGCTCGACCCCGGTCGACACGGCCGCGCTCGAAGAGCTGCTGCTGCGGCTCTCCCGGCTGGTCGACGACCACCCGGAGGTGGTCTCCGTCGCCCTCGAACCCGTCGTCGTCGCCCCGCAGGGACTCACCGTGCTCGGCGCGAGCGTCCGGCTCGCCCCGCCGCCCGCCCGGAGCGACGTCGGCCCCCGCCGCCTTCCGAACTACTGAGACCCACCGGCCGGTGGCCCCCGGGGCGTCCCCGGCAGTCACCGGCCCGCCGTAGGATGGTGCTCATGGCAAAGACCGGTACGACGACCAAGGGGCTGCGCGCGGCGATCGAGCGCAGCGGCTACTACCCGGCCCTCGTGGCCGAGGCGGTGGAGGCCGCCGTCGGCGGGGAGCCGGTCGCTTCGTACCTGGTCCACCAGGAGACCACGTTCGACTCCAACGAGGTGCGCCGTCATGTGACCGTCCTCGTCCTGACCGAGCACCGGTTCATCGTCAGCCACACCGACGAGCAGGCCGCCGACACCAGCTCCCCGACGCCGTACGCCACCACCTCCACCGAGTCGGTGAAGCTGGAGCGGATCTCCTCCGTCGTCGTCAGCCGGGTGGTGGCCAACCCGGAGAAGTACGTCCCGGGCACCCTGCCCCGCGAGGTCGTCCTGACCATCGGCTGGGGCGCGGTCTCCCGGATCGACCTGGAGCCCGCCGCCTGCGGCGACTCCAACTGCGAGGCCGACCACGGCTACACCGGCAGCTCCACCGCCGACGACCTGAGCCTGCGGGTCAGCGAGGCCGGTGACGGCCCCGACGCCGTGCGCCAGACCCTCGTCTTCGCCCAAGCGCTCTCCGAGGCCACGGCCGCCACCGCGGCGAGTGGCCGCTGATGGCCCAGCCCGCCTGGCAGGACCCCGTGCCGCTGGACCTCGGCACCGCGCCCGTGCCCGAGTACGGCAGCGGTTCGCTCGCGGACCTGCTGCCGACGCTCGCCGCCGGACTGGAGGTGCCGGGCTTCACCGCCGCGATCCCCGAGCTGACCCCGGCCGACCGCAACTGCGTCTTCCTGATCGACGGCCTCGGCTGGGAGCAGATCAAGGCCCACCCGGACGAAGCCCCGTTCCTGCACTCCCTGCTCCCCACCTCGCGCGGTTCCACCGGCCGCCCGCTCACCGCCGGCTTCCCCTCCACCACCGCGACCTCGCTCGCCTCCGTCGGTACGGGGCTGCCGCCCGGCGAGCACGGCCTGCCCGGCTACACCGCGCGCAACCCGGAGACCGGCGAGCTGATGAACCAGCTCCGCTGGAAGCCGTGGACCGAGCCGAAAGCCTGGCAGCCGTATCCCACGGTCTTCCAGCTCGCCGACGCGGCAGGCGTCCACACCGCGCAGGTCTCCGCGCCGATGTTCGAGCAGACCCCCCTCACCAAGATCGCGCTCAGCGGCGGCTCCTTCCTCGGCCGGCTCTCCGGCGAGGACCGGATGGACGTCGCCGCCCAGCGCCTGGCCGCGGGCGACCGCTCGCTCGTCTACACGTACTACAGCGAGGTCGACGGCAAGGGCCACCGCTTCGGCACCGACTCCGACGCCTGGCGCGGCCAGCTGATGTACGTCGACGGACTCGCCCGCCGCCTCGCCGAGCAGCTCCCGCCGCGTTCCGCGCTCTACATCACCGCCGACCACGGCATGATCGACATCCCGTTCGACGAGCAGTCCCGGATCGACTTCGACGAGGACTGGGAGCTGAGCGCGGGCGTCGCCCTCCTCGGCGGCGAGGGCCGCGCCCGCCACGTCTACGCGGTCCCCGGAGCCCAGGCCGATGTCCTGGCCGTCTGGCGCGAGGTCCTCGGCGAGCAGTTCTGGATCGCGAGCCGGGACGAGGCCGTGGCTGCCGGCTGGTTCGGCCCGACGATCGACGAGCGGGTGTACGGACGGATCGGCGACGTGGTCGCCGCCGCCCACGACGACGTGATCATCACGGCCTCCGTCAACGAGCCGCACGAGTCGGCGATGGCGGGCGTGCACGGCTCCCTGACCCCCGTGGAGCAGCTCGTCCCGCTCCTCGAAGTACGCTCGTAGCCCCTCCTGCCCCACGGCCTCCTCCGAAAGGTGCTCGACCTCTCATGCCCGAGCTGGTGTTCTTCTCCGGAACCATGGACTGCGGAAAGAGCACGCTGGCCCTGCAGATCGGTCACAACCGCTCGGCCCGCGGCCTCCAGGGCGTGATCTTCACCCGGGACGACCGCGCGGGGGAGGGCAAGCTCTCCTCCCGGCTCGGCCTGGTGACCGACGCCGTCGAGGCCGAGGAGGGCATGGACCTGTACGCGCACATCGTGGACCGCGTCAGCCGGGGCGGCCGGGTCGACTACGTGATCGTGGACGAGGCGCAGTTCCTCGCCCCGGACCAGATCGACCAACTGGCCCGTGTGGTCGACGATCTGAAGCTCGACGTCTTCGCCTTCGGCATCACCACGGACTTCCGCACCAAGCTGTTCCCGGGCTCCCAACGGCTGATCGAACTGGCCGACCGCATAGAGGCCCTCCAGGTCGAGGCGCTCTGCTGGTGCGGGGCCCGCGCCACGCACAACGCCCGGACGGTGGACGGCGAGATGGTCGTCGCGGGCGCCCAGGTCGTCGTCGGCGACGTCAACCGGCAAGCCGGCGAGGTCGGTTACGAGGTGCTGTGCCGCCGCCACCACTGCCGCCGCATGACGAGCGGTTCCGCACGCGCCGGAGCGCTCTCGCCCGACGTCCTGCCGGTGTCGTCGGACTGAGGCGCGCGGGCCGCGACGGAGGGGGTGCGCCGGCGCCGCTGCCGGCGAAGACCGGGCCGGAGGTCGTGGCACAGGACGTCGCCGATGAGCCGCCCTCGGGGCACGCGCGCCTAAGGGCTCCCGGTGGAGCCGCCGGTGGTCCTGATGATCGTGAACACGGCCCCCTCCGGGTCCGCGACCGTCGCCAGCCTGCCGCTCGACCCCTCGCGCGGCGGCTGCAGCACGCGCCCGCCCAGCTCCACCACCCGGGCCGCGGCCCGATCGGTGTCGGCGACCTCGAAATACGTCATCCAGTGCGGCCCCCGGTCGCGCGGCAGAGCATGGCCCACCCCGTGCAGGGCCGCCACCGCCACGTTGTCCAGGTGCAGCGTCTGGTAGTCGAAGTCGGCGGAGAGCACCGCCTCAGCCTCGTAGCCGAAAACCGTCTGGTAGAACTTCGCGACCATCGAGGTCTCCCGCGTCACCAGCTCGTTCCAGACGGGCGTCCCGGGTGAGCCCGCCGTCCTCGTGCCGATGTGGCGCAGGCCCTGCCAGATGCCGAAGACCGCCCCGCTCGGGTCGGAGGCGATCGCCAGCCGCCCGGCGTCCCCCGCATCCAGCGGGCCGACCGCGACCGTCCCGCCGCAGGAGCGGATGGCCTCCGCGGTGGCGTCGGCGTCGTCGGTGGCGAGGTAGGTGGTCCAGGCGATGGGGAGATGCCGGTCGGGCGGCAGCTGGCCGATGCCCGCGACCTCCTCGCCGTGCAGCAGCCCGCGGACGTAGGGGCCCAGCTGTTCGGGGCCCGGCCGGAACTCCCAGTCGAACAGGGCTCCGTAGAACTCCTGGGTAGCGGTCAGGCCGTGCACGATCAGACTCACCCAGCAAGGTGTTCCGGGCGTGCGCCGGGCGGGGGCCTCGGTCATCGTCTTCTCTCTCCTCGACCGTTGTGGTGGCCGTGCGGGGGAACGGGACAGCGGCGCCGTCCCGGGTCAGGACGCGGTCCGCGTGCCCCGTGCAGATGCTTGCACCCCCCGGCGCGGGAGGCGCACCGGCCGCGCCGCGTCGGCCGGGTTCTCGACGAAGGAGGGCCGGGTTTCCGCCGGCCGTCCCGTCCGACGCTGTTACGGGTGCCGGCCCCGCTGCGCGAGGATGGCACCCATGAAGCCCATCATCACCGCATCCGAATGCGCGAGCGAGTCGGCCGGGTCCCGGCCCCCGGTGCTCCTGGACGTCCGCTGGCAGCTCGGCGGTCCGAACGGCCGCCCCGACTACGAGGCCGGCCATCTGCCCGGCGCGGTCTTCGTCGACCTCGACGAGGAGCTGGCCGGGCCGGCGGGCGAGGGCGGCCGCCACCCCCTCCCGGACCCGGAGGCCTTCGGCTCCGTGATGCGCCGGGCGGGCGTCGGCCAGGACACCCCCGTCGTGGTGTACGACGGCGGGCAGGGCTGGGCCGCTGCCCGCGCCTGGTGGCTGCTGCGCTGGACCGGGCACCGGAACGTACGGGTCCTCGACGGCGGGCTCGCCGCCTGGACCGGTGACGTCACCACGGAGGTCCCGCACCCCGCCGAGGGCGATTTCCGGCCGAAGCCGGGGGCCCTGCCCACCCTGGACGCGGAAAGTGCGGCGGCCTTCGCCCGGTCGGGTCTGCTGCTGGACGCGCGGGCGCCCGAGCGCTACCGGGGCGATGTGGAGCCGATCGACCGCGTCGGCGGCCATATCCCCGGGGCCGTCTCCGCACCGACCACGCACAACGTCGACGCGGACGGGCGCTACCTCCCGGCCGAGCAGTTGGCCGCACGGTTCGCCGGGCTGGGCGCGGAGGGCAGCACCGAAGGCGTGGGCGTCTACTGCGGATCCGGGGTCTCCGGCGCGCACGAGGTGCTGGCCCTGGAGATCGCCGGCTTCACCGGTGTCCTGTACCCGGGCTCCTGGTCCGAGTGGTCCTCGGACCCCTCCCGGCCGGTCGCCACGGGGCCCGAGCCCCAGTAGTCCCGCGGCGCCGGACCACGGCGAAGGAGCGGGGGCCGTACGCCATCGCGTACGGCCCCCGCCCCCACCGGTGGTCATCCCCGGTCAGTCCTGCTTCTTGCGCCGGGTGCCGAAGACGATCTCGTCCCAGCTCGGCACGGCGGCCCGGCGGCCCGGCCGGACCCCGTCCGCCTCCGCCTGACGGTCCGTCGTCCCGGTGAGCCGGTCGCGATGACCGGCCACCGCCCGGGGCATCAGCACATCCGCGTACGCGGACCCCGCACCGGCCGAAGCGGCGGCTGCCGGCGGCTCGTCCGCCTCCGCCTCCTCCGCCGGTTCCAGCGCGGGAGGCTCGGGCTGCGCGGGCCGCTCGGGCACGACCATGTCGCCCCGGAAGCTCGGCACCGCCTCCAGCAGGCTGGTCAGCGAGTCACGCTCACCGGCCGACGCGCTGCTCACGTACTCCTCGGGCTCCGCGACCGGCGCGGGCCGCTCGATCTGGCGGTCCAGGGCCCGGTCGAGCGGGCGCTCGCGGTCGGTCTGCCGGTCGAGGCTCCGGTCCAGCGGCCGGTCGCGCGGCAGCCGGGCGATCCGGGGCACGAACGGGAAGCTGGGCTCCGGCGCGGCGACCTCGTCGGTCTCGCCGATCAGCGAGCGCGCCTCGTCGTCCAGCGCCTGGACCAGCCGCCTCGGTGGATCGTACGTCCAGCTCGCCGAGTGCGGTTCGCCCGCGACCCGGTAGACGAGCAGGACTTCCCAGGTGCCGTCGTCACGGCGCCACGAGTCCCACTGGACGGTTTCCTTGTCGGCGCCGCGCAGCAGGAGACGTTCCTGCACCGCCTCGCCGAGCTGGGGGCCGGTGTTCTCGCCGGGACGGCGCACAGGAGTCTTCCGGGCCCGCTCGGCCATGAAGGCGCGCTCCGCGAGCACGGGGCCCTCGAAACGGCGTACACGGTCGACGGGGATGCCCGCGAACTGGGCGACCTCCTCCGCGGAGGCACCGGCCCGTATGCGGGCCTGGATGTCGCGGGGTCGGAGGTGGCTCTCCACCTCGATCTCGATCTGGCCGAGCCGGGCGCGGTCGTTGCGCACGGCGGCGCGCAGCCGCTCATCGATCGGAAGCGTGTACTCCGTGCTGTCCGCAGCCTTGAGCACCAGTCGTGTGCCGTCGTTGGAGACGGCCACGACACGCAGTTCGGGCATGGGGACCTCCCGGGTGGTGCCTGCCGACGTCACGTGCGTCGCTGCTTCCGCTAGTCGAGTGTGACCTGCCCGGGTGCAGCCTGCCACAACCTTGCCAAATTGCCCGGCGTGTCGGGCGCTCGCCCTGGTTCGCCCACCTAGGGTGCCGCCGTCGGCCCCCTCCGTCAGCTGCGGATTCCCACGTCGGAGTCCGCCCCAGGGCTCGTCACAGTACTCCATTCGGGCCACCGGGGTGGACCGGCGCGCCGCCGAAGTTCTCGCGCGGTGCGGGAGTTGAGGTACCCAGTTCTCCGCGAAATGCCCCTGATGCGTGTCGTGCTTCACACAATCACCGGAAACGGAACTATCCACTTCGCTCATTTGTCCCTTCCTGTTGCATGGTGGGAGAGATGTCAAGCAGGGGCTGGTAATGGTTCAGAAGCCGGAAAGTGACGCAGAACCCAAGGAAAGGCGCATAGATCTGAGTCTCCCGCAGGTCGCCGGGAGCGCCGTGGCGGCCGTCGCGGCAGCCGTGCTGGCCTCGCAGTTGGGCGTGTACGGCACGATCGCCGGCGCGGGCGTGATGAGCGTCGTCGCCACCTGCGGCGGCTCGGTCTTCCAGCACTTCTTCCGCCGCACCGGCGAGCAGATCCGCGAGGTGACGGTCCAGGTGACCCACCCGGAGGGCCGTCAGGTGACCGTGCACACCAAGGAGACGACGCCCGCCGGGCGCAGAGCCGCCGCGGAACGGGCGGAGCCGGAGCCGCCGGGGCCGCAGTCGGCGGGCGACGCCACCACGGTGCTGCCCACGGTCGGCCCGGGCACGGTCCCGGAGGTGGTCCCGGACGCGGAGAGCACGCAGGTGCTGAGGACGCCCGACACGGACCGGACGCAGTTGCTGCGTCTCGGCGACGACGAGCGGACCCGGATGCTCCGCGTTCCGCCGGCCGCAGGCCCCGGAGCCGACGGCGACCGTACGCAGATGCTCCCGCGCGCCCACGACCGTACGCAGGCGCCCCCGCAGGCCGGAGCGCACCGGACCGCCGCCCCCGACGACGCGTTCGGCGCGGGCGTCACCCACGGCACCCGGCTGCGCGGCTGGAAGCGCCCCGCGCTCGCGGCCGCCGCGGTCTTCGCGGTCTCGATGGCCGGGATCACCGCGTTCGAGCTGATCTCGGGCAACGACCTCAGCGGCGGCCAGGGCACCACCCTCACCTCCGTGGTGCGCGGCGGCGGCGACCGGGGCCCGGGGCCGGCGGACCCCGCCCCGTCCGGGGACACCGGCAAGGACGGGGGAGCGGACGAGCGGACTCCGACCCCGGGCGACGGCACCGGGTCCGGCCCCGCCACGGACGGCGGCGACGGCAGCGGCACGAGCCCGGACCCGGGCAGGAGCCCGGGCGCTGAGAACCCGACCACCGGGCCCACCCCCACCCCGACGCCCTCCGGATCCGCCGGTGAGCCCACGCCCGAGCCGACGCAGCCGACTCCGTCGAATCCCGGCGACACCGGCGCCGGCGAACCCTCGACCGGCACGGGCATCGCCCCCGGGCAGGGCGAGCAGGCCCCGCCCGGTGCGGGCGCCGACGCCGAGTGACCGACGTACCGGCGGAATCACTTCGGCCCCGGCCTCCCCTCGCCGGCGAGAGGGGGCCGGGGCCGACGCCGTACCGGAGGCGGCCCGGACTCAGTCGCCGAGCACGCGCCGCAGATAGTCGTTGCCGAACAGGCGGTCCGGGTCCAGCCGGTCGCGCAGCGCGGTGAATTCACCGAAGCGCGGGTAGACCTCCGCCAGGTAGGCCGCGTCCCGGGTGTGGATCTTGCCCCAGTGCGGCCGGCCGGCGTGCGCCGTCATGATCCGCTCGACCGCGGTGAAGTACGAGCGGTGCGGCGTGCCCTTGTAGAGGTGCACGGCGATGTACGCGCTGTCCCGGCCGGACGCGGTCGACAGGGCCATGTCGTCGGCCGGAGCGGTGCGCACCTCGACCGGGAAGCTGATCTTCAGCGGTGACCGCTCGAGCATGGCCTTCAGCTCCCGCAGCACCGTCACCGCCTGCTCGCGCGGAACGGCGTACTCCATCTCCACGAACCGCACCCGGCGCGGGCTGGTGAACACCTTGTACGGGATGTCGGTGTACGTACGCGCCGACAGCGCCCGGCTGGAGAGCCTGGCGATCGAGGGGATCGTCGCCGGGACCGCGCGACCGAGCGAACAGGCCACCTGGAAGACCCCGTTGGACAGCAGCTCGTCGTCGATCCAGCTGCTCACCCGGCCGGGCGGGGCGGCCGGACCGGCGCTGCGGTTGTTGCGCTTGGTGTTGCAGTTCCCGGTATGCGGGAACCAGTAGAACTCGAAGTGCTCGTTCTCGGCCACGAGCTGGTCGAAGTCCGCGGTGACCCGGTCGAAGCCCATCGGCTCCTCGCGGGCCGTCAGCAGGAAGATCGGCTCCACGGCGAGGGTGACCGCGGTGATCACCCCGAGGGCGCCAATCCCGACCCGGGCCGCGGCGAAGATCTCCGGGTTCTCCTCGGCGGAGCACACCAGGACCGTGCCGTCGGCGGTGACCAGCTCCAGTGCCCGGATCTGCGCGGATATGGAGGCCGACTCGCGGCCCGTGCCGTGTGTCCCGGTGGAGGTCGCCCCGGCGATCGTCTGCTCCATGATGTCGCCCATGTTCGTGAGCGACAGGCCCTCGCGGGCGAGTGCGGTGTTGAGCCGCTTGAGCGGGGTGCCCGCCTCCACCGTCACGGTCATCGCCTCACGGTCGATGTCCCGGATCCCGGTGAGCAGGTCGGGGCGTATCAGCACTCCGTCGGTGGCGGCCACCGCCGTGAAGGAGTGGCCCGAGCCGACCGGCTTCACCTTCAGGCCGTCCGTGTGCGCCCGGCGCAGCACGTCCGCGAGCTCGCTCACGGACGCGGGTGACTCGGTGCGGGCGGGCCGCGCGGTGACGGTGCCCGCCCAGTTACGCCACGCGCTCGTCGTCGTCCGTGCGTAGGTGTCGGTCATCTTCCCCGCGCCCTCCCGTCGCAGCCGGCCCGGCCAGCCGGCGATATCCCAGGAACGCCACCGCAGCCGCGAGCGCTCCCGCCACGACGGGCACCGCGTACCCCGCCTTCGCCCCGGCGGCGTCGACCACCCAGCCGGCGGCCGAGGAGCCGAGCGCCACTCCGACCGCGAGCCCGGTACTGGTCCAGGTCATGCCCTCGGTCAGCTTGGTGCGCGGTACGTGCGCTTCGACGAGGGCCATGGTGGTGACCATCGTCGGTGCGATGGCGAGGCCCGCGACAAAGAGCGCCACGGCCAGCAACGGAAGGTTCCCGGCCAGTAGGAGGGGGATCATACTCACGGCCATCGCGCAGACACCCACCAGCCACCTGGTCGCGGGGTTCCCCTTCAGGTGCAGCAGTCCGAACACGGCCCCCGCGAGACACGAGCCGAGCGCGTAGACGGCCAGCACCAGGGAGGCCGCGGCCTTGTGGCCGCGCTCCTCGGCGAAGGCCACGGTCACCACGTCCACGCCCCCGAAGATCGCGCCGGTCGCCACGAAGGTGGCCACCAGGACCTGGAGCCCCCGCGAACGCAGCGCCGAGCCCCCGGTGTGCTGCGACTTCGGGTGCGGCATCGGCTCGGTCGCGCGCTGCGCGGTCAGCCAGAAGACGCCGACCAGCAGGAAGGCGGCGGCGATCAGAGGTCCGGCCTCCGGGAACCACGCGGTGGAGAGGCCGATGGAGATGATCGGGCCGAAGATGAAGCACACCTCGTCGACGATCGACTCCCACGAGTACGCGGTGTGCAGATCCCGGCCGGAGCCCCGGTAGATCTCCGCCCAGCGGGACCGGACCATCGACCCCACGCTCGGCACACAACCCGCGCCCCCCGAGAAGACGAACAGCGTCCACTCCGGCGCCCCCTGCTGGGCGCAGACGAGCAGACCCGCCACCGCCGCCACGGCGACCAGCGTGACCGGGCGCAGCACCCGGCGCTGCCCGTAGCGGTCGACCAGCCGGGAGACCTGGGGGCCGCAGACCGCGGCCGACATCGCCAGGGTGGCCGACAGCGCCCCGGCCAGTCCGTAGCGGCCGGTGAGCTGGGAGATCATCGTGACGACGCCGATGCCCATCATGGACAGCGGCATCCGGCCGAGGAAGCCTGCGGCGGAGAACCCCTTGGTACCGGGGGCGGAGAAGATGGCGCGGTAGGGGCTGGGCAAGGGGGACTCCGGTGGTGCCTGTCAGGCGTATAGCTGGCCCATACAGCTTACGGGCGGCCGGGCGTCCCGGACACCGGATTCCGGGGCGGACCCGGGAGCGGTTCCGGCGGGTTCCCCACCGGCCGTTCCACGCTTTACCGACGGACCGCCGGATGTCGGTTGCCGCCCCGTCGGAGAGGGGTGGCAGGATCGAGGGCATGTCCGATCTGCGCGATCCCGCTCCCTACGACGCCCTGCTGCTGCTCTCCTTCGGCGGCCCCGAGGGCCCGGACGACGTGGTCCCGTTCCTGGCGAACGTGACCCGCGGCCGCGGCATCCCCGAGGAACGCCTCAAGGAGGTCGGCCGGCACTACTTCCTGTTCGGCGGGGTCAGCCCGATCAACGCGCAGAACCGCGCCCTGCTCGACGCGCTGCGCAAGGACTTCGCCGACCACGGCCTGGACCTCCCGGTCTACTGGGGCAACCGCAACTGGGCCCCGTATCTGACCGATGTCCTGCGCGAGATGACCACCGCCGGACACCGTCGCATCGCCGTCCTCGCCACCAGCGCCTACGCCTCCTACTCGGGGTGCCGTCAGTACCGCGAGAACCTCGCCGAGTCCCTGGCCGCGCTGGAGGCCGAGGGTCTTGAGCCGCCCCGGGTCGACAAGCTGCGCCACTACTTCAACCACCCCGGGTTCGTCGAGCCCGTGGCCGACGGCGTCCTCGCCGCGCTCGCCGACCTCCCCGAGGACGTCCGCGCGGGCGCTCACATCGCGTTCACCACCCACTCCATCCCGACCTCCGCCGCCGACGCCTCCGGCCCGGTGGAGGCGCACGGCGAGGGCGGCGCGTACGTGGCCGAGCACCTCGACGTGGCGCGGCTGGTCATCGAGGCGGTGCGCGCCGAGACGGGTGTCGAGCACCCCTGGCAGCTCGTCTACCAGTCCCGCAGCGGCGCCCCGCAGATCCCGTGGCTGGAACCCGACATCTGCGACCACCTGGAGACCCTGCACGGCGAGGGCGTCCCCGCGGTCGTGATGGCGCCCATCGGCTTCGTCTCGGACCACATGGAGGTGCTGTACGACCTCGACACCGAGGCCACCGCCAAGGCCGCCGAGCTCGGCCTGCCGGTCCGCCGCTCCGCCACGGTGGGCGACGACCCGCGCTTCGCCGCAGCCGTAAGGGACCTGGTCCTGGAGCGTGCGGCGAGCGAGCGCGGCCGGGCGGTCCAGCGCTGCGCACTGGGGTCGCTGGGGCCCTCCCACGACCTCTGTCCGGTCGGCTGCTGTCCCGCCAGGGCCCCGAAGCCCGCCGCCGCGGGCGCCGACAGCCCGTACGTGTAGCCCGTACGACCGCTCGTACGACCACCCGACCGTGCGCACCGATCACCTGGGAGCACCGTGACCGACCCCGCCCTGTCCGATCTGCTCGACCTCGCTCTCGAAGCCGCCCGCCGCGCCGGCGCCCTGCTGCGCGACGGCCGCCCCGCCGACCTGGGGGTGGCCGCGACCAAGTCCAGTCCCATCGACGTGGTCACCGAGATGGACATCGCCGCCGAGAAGCTGATCACCGGCTACCTCACCGACTTCCGGCCCGACGACGGCTTCCTCGGCGAGGAGGGCGCCAGCTCCCCGGGCTCCACCGGCATCCGCTGGGTCATCGACCCGCTCGACGGGACGGTGAACTACCTGTACGGCCTGCCGACGTGGGCCGTCTCCATCGCCGCCGAGCGCGACGGCGAGCGGGTCGTGGGCGTCGTCGAGGCCCCGATGCGCCGTGAGACGTACCAGGCAGTGCTCGGCGGCGGTGCGTTCGCGAACGGCGAAGCGCTGCGCTGCCGACCCACCGCGCCGCTGGACCAGGCCCTCGTCTCGACCGGCTTCAACTACGTCGCCCACGTCCGCGCCCACCAGGCGGACGTCGCCCGGCGACTGATCCCCAGGCTCCGCGACATCCGGCGCAGCGGTTCGGCCGCGGTCGACCTCTGCGATGTGGCGGCGGGCCGTCTCGACGGCTACTACGAGCGCGGGCTGCACCCCTGGGACCTGGCCGCGGGCGACCTCATCGCCCGGGAGGCGGGCGCGCTGACCGGCGGCCGCCCGGGGCTGCCCGCCGACGGCGACCTGACGGTGGCCGCGACCCCCGGCGTCTTCGAGCCGCTGCAGGCCGCACTCGACGAGCTGGGTGCCTGGCACGACTGACCCGAAGCCCCTGGTGGGGCCCTGAGGGCCCGCCGGCACAGCACAGGGCCCCGGATGCCTGGACAGCATCCGGGGCTCTGTGGCGTACGGCTCAGACGCTGGCGGCGCCGATCTCCACGCCGTGCTCGGCGGCGAGACGGTGCAGATCGTCCAGCTCGCCCTGCTCGACATCCGCGAGGAAGTCGTCGCCGTCCTCGCGCGCCCGCGTGAGGTCGGACTCGGTCGTCTTGATGCGTTGCAGCAGACCTGCGGTGAAAGCGTCCATGATGCGCCCCCTCATCGTGGGTCGGTGGCACGGGGGTGTGCCCGGGATACCCCCGGCCGGGGAAGCCGGAGGAGCGGGTGATCGCGCCGCCGCTCCGGGGAAAAGGGGCGGGCCGTGGCAGGCCACGGGACAGGCGTGATCGCGGGTGTGAACCCCTCTTCCCCATGCCGCGGCTCAGAGAAACCTCAACTGCCCCGGAAAGCCGCCGGTTTCCGTGCGGAAGGCCGCCGGAAGGCCCGGCCCGCCGCCGTCTTACCGCCGGTTTATGCGCGTTGAGGGCAGGATGGAGGTACACGGTCGGCCCGGCTGCCCGTGTCCGAGCGGCCCCGTGTGGGCCGCTCGCTCTGTGAACCCGACGAAGGACCGAAGGAAGGACTGCGCCGTGCGCGTACTCGTCGTCGAGGACGAGCAGCTGCTCGCCGATGCGGTGGCCACCGGACTGCGCCGGGAGGCCATGGCCGTCGACGTCGTCTACGACGGTGCCGCGGCCCTGGAGCGCATCGGGGTCAACGACTACGACGTCGTCGTGCTGGACCGGGACCTCCCGGTGGTGCACGGGGACGACGTCTGCCGCAAGATCGTCGAACTCGGCATGCCCACCCGGGTGCTCATGCTCACCGCCTCCGGCGACGTCAGCGACCGGGTCGAGGGCCTGGAGCTGGGCGCCGACGACTACCTGCCCAAGCCCTTCGCCTTCAGCGAGCTGACCGCCCGGGTGCGCGCGCTGGGCCGCCGTACGACGGTGGCGCTGCCGCCCGTCCTGGAGCGCGCCGGCATCAAGCTCGACCCGAACCGGCGCGAGGTCTTCCGCGACGAGGTGGAGATCCAGCTCGCCCCGAAGGAGTTCGCGGTGCTGGAGGTGCTCATGCGCAGCGAGGGCGCGGTCGTCTCGGCGGAGCAGCTGCTGGAGAAGGCCTGGGACGAGAACACCGACCCCTTCACCAACGTGGTGCGGGTCACGGTGATGACGCTCCGCCGCAAGCTCGGCGAGCCGCCCGTCATCGTCACCGTGCCGGGCTCCGGATACCGGATCTGAGGACCATGGCCACCACACCGGAGCCGCCCGCGGCGCCACCGAAGCCCACCTGGGAGCCCAAGCAGCCGGACCCCCCGTACCCCTGGCTGCGCCCGACCATCCGGATACGGCTCACCCTGCTGTACGGCGGGATGTTCCTGATCGCGGGCATCGTGCTGCTGTCGATCATCTACATGCTGGCCGCGCAGGCGCTCCACGACGCGGGAAGCGTGGCCTTCCGGGTCGCCGGGACCAATGTCCAGATCACCAGCGACACCTGCCCGCAGCTCGGCGCCGCTCTCAACAACGACCAGCTGAACGACGCCATCAAGGCCTGTACGTCGGCCCAGCGGCAGCAGGCGCTGGACAGCCTGCTCAACCGGGCCCTCCTCGCCCTGGTCGGCCTCAGCGTGATGGCCTTCGCCTTCGGCTACGCCATGGCCGGACGCGTCCTGTCCCCGCTCGGCCGGATCACCCGGACCGCGCGCCGGGTGGCCGGCACGGACCTCAGCCGGCGGATCGAGCTGGACGGCCCGGACGACGAGCTGAAGGAGCTGGCGGACACCTTCGACGACATGCTGGACCGGCTGGAGCGGGCCTTCACCGCACAGCAGCGGTTCGTCGGCAACGCCTCGCACGAGCTGCGCACCCCGCTGGCGATCAACCGCACCCTGCTGGAGGTCCATCTCTCCGATCCCGGGGCCCCGCCGGAGCTCCATCAGCTCGGCAAGACACTCCTGGCCACCAACGAGCGCAGTGAGCAGCTGGTCGAGGGCCTGCTGCTGCTGGCCCGCAGCGACAACCAGATCGTCGAGCGCAAACCGGTGGACCTGGCGGAGGTCGCCGAGCGCGCCATCGACCAGACCCGGGCGGAGGCGCTGGCCAGGAAGGTCGAGATCCGCGGTGAGCGGGAATCGGCCACGGTGCAGGGCAACGGGGTCCTGCTGGAGCGGATCGCGCTGAACCTCGTGCAGAACGCCGTGCGCTACAACGTGCCCGAGGACGGCTGGGTGGAGGTCACCACCGAGGTGCGGGACGGGCAAGCCCTGCTCGTCGTCTCCAACACCGGCCCGGTGGTCCCGGCGTACGAGATCGACAACCTCTTCGAGCCCTTCAGGAGGCTGCGTACGGAGCGCACGGGCAGCGACAAGGGGGTCGGGCTCGGCCTGTCGATCGCGCGGTCCGTCGCGCGGGCCCACGGAGGCCGTATCATCGCGGAGCCCCGCGAGGGCGGTGGTCTCGTGATGCGCGTCACTCTGCCGGTCTGAGAGGCCGCACGATGTGACTCCGCACCGAATCTTCATGTTCGCTTTGGGCGGAATTTTCAGGACCCGTTCCCGGGCGAGTCGTGTGTGATCGATCACAGGGCCGATTTTCCGGCCGTCCACGCTCCGTGATCGCGAGTCTGCCGGAAAGCCGGTAATCGTCCGGGTTTTCGGGGATCGTTATCACGGGAAGTACACGGGGTGGCACCCGTGAACTGCACAGTCGGGACCGTGTACGGTCCCCATCGCCACCCAAGCCGAGCCTCGTCGAGGCGGCCGGTTGGGTGTCGATTGAGTAACAGACCTTGATGTGAGGCAAAATCTCCGCCTCAGGTCGGGCACAAGTCCGGCCTCTCACGCGTTACGTGCGCTGAGACACCTAGACACCCAAGAGGGGGAGAGCGACATGGCGACGGATTACGACACCCCACGCAAGACCGACGACGACGTGGACCAGGACAGCCTCGAAGAGCTCAAGGCGCGTCGGAGTGACAAGACGGCCTCCGCCGTCGACGTCGACGAGTTCGACGCTGCCGAGGGCCTGGAGCTGCCCGGTGCGGACCTCTCCAACGAGGAGCTGGCCGTCCGGGTGCTGCCCAAGCAGGCGGACGAGTTCACCTGCATGAGCTGCTTCCTGGTGCACCACCGCAGCCAGCTGGCCCGCGAGAAGAACGGTCAGCCCATCTGCCGCGACTGCGACTGAGGTCGGGTCGGCCGTGGCAGGCGAGACACCGTTCCGGAAGCGGCGCCCCTGGCGTCGGCACGACCAGCAGGCGCAGCAGGACGGTACCGGCGGCACAGGCCCGGCAGAAGGCGGTCACGCGTCTGCCGAGCGGTCCGCCGCCCCGCCGGATCACTCCGGCGGTTCCGACGACGAGCGAGGCCGTTCGGCCTCGCTCGAAGTGGCCGGGTCGGCAGCACTGCCGGACCTGGCCGCGCAACAGGAACAGCAGGACCGGGCGGAGCCCCAGGCAGGGGGCCGCCTGCACGCGGTGAAACGGGGCGTGCGCAAGAGCGGGGAGAGTGCCAAAGCGCTGGCCGCGCAGCTGGCCGACCGCATCATCGACACGGCTCCGCGCGTGCCGGTGCGCGATCTCGCCACCCTGCGCAGGCAGTTCCCCGGGCTCGGGCCCGAGGAACTGGCCGACAAACTGGTCACGGGAGCCTGCCGGGGCACCGCGACCGTCGGCGCCGGCATCGGGGCCGCCGCGATGATGCCCGTACCGCCCGCCATGCTCGCCGAGCTGGCGGCGGAGGTCACCGGCGTCGCCGCGATCGAGATGAAGCTCGTCGCCGAGCTCCACGAGGTCTACGGCCGCCGCCCCCCGGGCAATCTCGGCCAGCGCAGCACCGCGTATCTGACGTCGTGGACGGAGGAGCGCGGCATCGACGTCACCCGGCCCACCACGCTCAACGCCGCCCTCGGCGGCCAGATGAAACGTGAGCTGCGCCAGCAGATCATGAAGCGCATGGCGCGCAACCTGCCCAACCTGATCCCGTTCATGATCGGCGCCGCCGTCGGCGCCACGATGAACCGCCGCGACACCCGCAAGCTCGGCGACCGGGTCAGGAACGACCTGCGCAAGGACCAGATCCCCTGGGACCGGCTGCCGGCGCTGCCGCCGCTGGAGCAGCCGCTGAACCCTGCCGAGCTGCCCAAGGAGATCGAGGGCCCCTGAGAGGCCCTCGGCCGGCCCGGCGAACGGCTCAGGCGGTCGGTACGGCGCTCAGTGCCGCCGCCAGGCCCCGCGGGTCCCGGGTGGAGAGATAGACGTACGGAGTCGGGTCCTCGGGGTCCGTGACCTCCACCCGCACCGCCGTCTCCACGTAGCCGCGCAGCAGCATGAACGCGCGGGCGTCCGCCTTGTGCGTGCGCCAGGCCCGCGCCTCCTCCGCGTCCAGCACCTCGGGCTCGCCGAGCGCCGACAGCGGAATCCGGGCTTCGCCGGCGACGAGCGACCCCGCCACCACCCGGATCCGGGCCGAGCCGTAACCGCTCACCACGAGGGCCGCCGCGGCCGTCCCGCCGACGAGCCCCGCGAGCATCGGCAGGGTGCCCAGCGGCAGCAGCATCAGAGCACAGGCGACACCGACCCCGAAGGCGATGAACCACCAGGAGCGGGGCGCGGTGAGACGTTCGTCGAAGGGCGGTGCGGAAGGCTGCATGGGACCAAGCTTGGCACGGCGCGACCGGCACACCCCCGCGCGGGTAAGGTCTGCGCCTGTGAGTGGAACATCAGCAGCTCTGACGCCCCCGGCCGACGCCGTCGCGCCGGTCCGGCACCCCGACGCGCCCGCCCCCGGCGAGCTCCTCGGGGCGCACTACGAACACTGCTTCGGCTGCGGCGGGGGACAGCCTCACGGACTGCACCTGATGGCGAGGGCCGGTGAAGGCGTGAGCGTCACCGCCGAGTTCACCGTGCAGCCCGCCCACCAGGGCGCCCCCGGCCTGGCGCACGGCGGCGTGCTCGCCACGGCGCTGGACGAGACCCTCGGCTCGCTGAACTGGCTGCTGCGCACGATCGCGGTGACCGGACGGCTGGAGACCGACTTCGTCCGCCCCGTCCCCGTGGACACCGTGCTGCACCTCGACGCCCGGATCACCGCCGTGCACGGGCGGAAGATCTACTCCACCGCCACCGGCAGGATCGGCGGCCCCGAAGGCCCCGTCGCGGTCCGGGCCGACGCCCTCTTCATCGAGGTCAAGGTCGACCACTTCATCGACAACGGCAGGCCCGCCGAGATCCAGGCGGCCATGTCCGACCCCGATCAGGTCCGGCGCGCCCGCGCCTTCGAGGTGAACCCGTGACCCGCACTCCGGTCGACGTACTGATCCGCCTGACCGACCCGGACGTGCCGATTCCGGCGTACGGGCACCCGGGCGACGCCGGGGCCGACCTGGTGACCACCGAGGCCGCCGAACTCGCCCCCGGCGAGCGCGTGGTGCTGCCCACCGGGGTCTCGATCGCCCTGCCCGACGGGTACGCCGCGTTCGTGCACCCGCGCTCCGGCCTCGCAGCCCGCTGCGGAGTGGCCCTTGTGAATGCCCCAGGGACGGTTGATGCCGGGTACCGTGGGGAGATCAAGGTGATCGTGGTCAACCTCGACCCACGCGAGAGCGTGAGATTCGAACGGTTCGACCGGATTGCCCAACTGGTTGTCCAGCAGGTCGAGAAGGTGCGCTTCCACGAGGTGGCGGAACTTCCCGGCTCGGCGCGGGCCGAAGGGGGCTTCGGGTCCACCGGCGGCCACGCGTCGGTGGACGGCGCCGAGGGCGGGATCACCCACGGTGGGAACAGCTACGCTTCGGTCGTATCCGACCGGGAAGGACAGTGACGTGTTCGGACGTCGCAAGAAGAGTGGTTCCGCCGAGGACGCGGCGGACGAGGTGCGCGAGACCGAGCAGGTCGCCGACGAGTCAGGCGCATCCGACGGGGCCGACACCGGCACGCGTCGGATGAATCTTCCGCCGGCCCCCCGGCCGGACGGACCCTGGGACAGCTCCGAGGTCTCCCAGCCCGGCGAGGGCCGGGTCGACCTGGGCGGCATCTTCGTCCCCGGGGTCGAGGGCATGGAACTGCGCGTCGAGGTGGCCGGGGACGCGATCGTCGCCGCCACCGTGGTGCTGCGCGACAGCGCGATCCAGCTGCAGGCCTTCGCCGCCCCCAAGAAGGAGGGCATCTGGGGCGAGGTCCGCGACGAGATCGCCTCGGGCATCACCCAGCAGGGCGGCATCATCGACGAGGTCGAGGGCCCGCTGGGCTGGGAGCTGCGCGCGCAGGTGCCCGTACAGCTCCCGGACGGCACGGGCGGGGTGCAGCTCGTGCGTTTCGTCGGCGTCGACGGTCCCCGCTGGTTCCTGCGCGGAGTGATCTCCGGCCAGGGCGCCGTCCAGCCGGAGGCCGCGGGGCTGCTGGAGACGATCTTCCGGGACACCGTGGTCGTCCGCGGCGAGGGCCCGATGGCCCCCCGCGACCCGATCGTCCTCAAGCTCCCCGACGACGCCCAGATGGTGCCCGAGGGCGTGCAGCAGGAGGACCAGGAGAGCTCCCGGTTCTCCGGCGGCATGGGCCAGCTCCAGCGCGGCCCCGAGATCACCGAGGTCCGCTAGCGGCACCTCTCGTCACGCCACGGCGACGGCCGGTGGGCCGCACCCCCTCCCGGGTGCGGCCCACCGGCCGTCGTACGTACCGCCCCCGGCCATTGCCCGGCCGTGTGCCGTACACACATACTTGGCGGGCGACGTACGTACGACGGGGGAGCAGCATGGCCGAGAGCACCAGCGGGCAGTCCGGCACGGCCCTCGTCGAGGATCCGGCCCGCAGCGCCATGGTCACGGTCGAGGACCTGCACCGCTCGTACGGGAGCGGAGCGGCGGCCGTCCACGCCCTGCGCGGCGTCTCCTTCGAGATCCCGCGCGGCGAGCTGGTCGCCCTCAAGGGCCGCTCCGGCTCCGGCAAGACCACCCTGCTCAACCTGGTCGGCGGCCTGGACACCCCCGACCGCGGCCGGATCGCCGTCGACGGCACCGAACTGGCGGGCCTCGGCGAGAAGGGCCTGCTGGAGCTGCGCCGGGACCGGGTCGGCTTCATCTTCCAGTCCTTCGGCCTCATCCCGATCCTGACCGCCGCCGAGAACGTCGGCGTACCGCTGCGGCTGCGCAAGGCCGACCCGGCCGAGCGCGACGAACGGGTCGCCCTCCTGCTCTCCCTCGTCGGCCTCGCCGACCACGCCGAGCAGCGCCCCGGCGAGCTCTCCGGCGGCCAGCAGCAGCGGGTCGCCATCGCCCGCGCCCTCGCCAACCGCCCCGCCCTCCTGATCGCCGACGAGCCCACCGGACAGCTCGACGCCGAGACCGGGCTCGCCGTGATGGAACTGCTCCGCGCGGTCGTCCGCAGCGAGAACGTCACCGCCCTCGTCGCCACCCACGACCCCCAGCTGCTGGGCCTCGCCGACCGGGTCCTGGAGCTGAGCGACGGCCATATCGTCGAACAGGCCTGAGCCCCCGGGCCCTGCCCCTCCGGCCCCCCGGCGCGCATCAGAGTTCCGTCAATACGCCCCTCACCTGCACTCCCGGGACCGAACCACGGCCCGCGGCGGAGTAGCGTCGACGGCGGCAGCCGCACCGGGCGCGCCACCGGCCCTCCGCACGACACGGCCGGACGGAAGAAGACAATGGGGCCATGGGACGCGGCACACTCCGGATCTACCTGGGCGCGGCACCGGGCGTCGGCAAGACGTACGCGATGCTCTCCGAGGCGCACCGCCGGGTCGAGCGCGGCACCGACTGCGTGGTGGCCTTCGTGGAGCACCACGCCCGGCCGCGCACCGAGGTACTGCTGCACGGCCTGGAGCAGGTCCGCCGCAGCGAGATCAGCTACCGCGGCGCCCACTTCACCGAGATGGACGTCGACGCCGTGCTGGAGCGCGCCCCGGCCGTGGCCCTGGTCGACGAGCTGGCCCACACCAACGTCCCCGGCTCCCGCAACGCCAAGCGCTGGCAGGACGTCGAGGAGCTGCTCAAGGCCGGGATCGACGTCATATCCACGGTCAACATCCAGCACCTGGAATCACTCGGCGACGTCGTCGAGTCGATCACCGGCGTCCGGCAGCGCGAGACCGTCCCCGACGAGGTGGTCCGCCGGGCCGACCAGATCGAGCTGGTCGACATGTCGCCCCAGGCGCTGCGCCGCCGGATGGCGCACGGCAACATCTACCAGCCCGACAAGATGGACGCCGCCCTCTCGAACTACTTCCGCCCCGGCAACCTCACCGCCCTGCGCGAGCTGGCCCTGCTGTGGACCGCCGACCGGGTCGACGAGTATCTCCAGCAGTACCGGGGCGAGCACAACATCCGCACCACCTGGCAGGCCCGCGAACGCATCGTCGTCGGGCTGACCGGCGGGCCGGAGGGCCGCACCCTCATCCGCCGCGCCTCCCGGATGGCCGCCAAGGGCTCCGGAAGCGAGATCCTCGCCGTCTACATCGCCCGCAGCGACGGCCTGACCTCCGCCTCGCCGAAGGAGCTGACCGTCCAGCGGACCCTGGTAGAGGATCTCGGCGGCACCTTCCACCACGTCATCGGCGACGACATACCCGCCGCCCTGCTGGAGTTCGCCCGCGGCGTCAACGCCACCCAGATCGTGCTGGGCTCCAGCCGCCGCAAGACCTGGCAGTACATCTACGGCCCCGGGGTCGGCGCGACCGTCGCCCGCGAGTCCGGACCCGACCTCGACGTCCACATCGTCACCCACGAAGAGGTCGCCAAGGGCCGCGGTCTGCCCATCGCCCGCGGCGCCCGGCTCGGCCGCGCCAGGATCATCTGGGGCTGGCTCGTCGGCGTCGTCGGCCCCGTGCTGCTCGCCGTCGTCCTGCGCACCATGGAGGACGCCCCGGGCCTCGCCAACGACGTCCTGCTCTTCCTCTTCCTGACGGTGGCCGCCGCCCTGCTCGGCGGGCTGAGACCCGCGCTGGCCTCGGCGGCCGTGGGCTGCCTGCTGCTGAACTACTGGTTCACCCCGCCGACCCGCACCCTGACCGTCCAGGACCCGGAGAACCTCGTCGCCATCGTGATCTTCTTCGCGGTGGCGGTGGCGGTCTCCTCCGTGGTCGACCTCGCGGCCCGGCGCACCCACCAGGCCGCCCGGCTGCGCGCCGAGTCGGAGATCCTCTCCTTCCTCGCCGGCAGTGTGCTGCGCGGCGAGACCGCCCTGGACGCCCTGCTGGAACGGGTCCGCGAGACCTTCGCCATGGAGTCCGTCGCCCTGCTGGAGCGCAGCAGCGACGTCGAGCCGTGGACCTGCGCCGGATCCGTCGGACCGGCCCCCGTCGCCCGCCCCGACGACGCCGACGTGGACATGCCGGTCGGCGACAACCTGGCCCTCGCGCTCTCCGGCCGGGTGCTGCCCGCCGAGGACCGCCGGGTGCTCGGCGCGTTCGCCGCCCAGGCCGCCGTCGTCCTGGACCGCCAGCGCCTGGTCGGGGAGGCCGAGCAGGCCCGCAGGCTCGCCGAGGGCAACCGGATCAGGACCGCCCTGCTCGCCGCCGTCAGCCACGACCTGCGCACCCCGCTGGCCGCCATCAAGGCCGCCGTCAGCTCGCTGCGCTCCGACGACGTCGCCTGGTCCGACGAGGACGAGGCGGAGCTGCTGGAAGCCATCGAGGACGGCGCGGACCGGCTGGACCACCTCGTCGGCAACCTGCTGGACATGTCGCGCCTCCAGACCGGCACGGTCACGCCCCTGATCCGCGAGATCGACCTCGACGAGGTGGTCCCCATGGCGCTCGGCGGCGTCCCCGAGGGCAGCGTCGACCTCGACATCCCCGAGACGCTTCCGATGGTCGCCGTCGACCCCGGGCTCCTGGAGCGGGTCGTCGCCAACGTCGTCGAGAACGCCGTCAAGTACAACCCGGGCCGGGAGCCCGTCGCCGTGGCCGCCAGCGCACTCGGCGGCCGGGTCGAGCTGCGGGTGGTGGACCGGGGCCGGGGCGTGCCCGACGAGGCCAAGGAACGCATCTTCGAGCCCTTCCAGCGGTACGGGGACGCGCCGCGCGGCGCCGGAGTGGGGCTCGGCCTCGCCGTCTCCCGGGGCTTCGCCGAGGCCATGGGCGGCACGCTGGACGCCGAGGACACCCCGGGCGGCGGGCTGACCATGGTCCTGACCCTCGCCGCGGCGCCGGGCGGGGTCCGGGCAGACCCCGAGCTGCCGGCCCAGGTCACCTCGTGACCCACCCCCGGGCGCACCCCGCCCGCCCCGACGTGTTCCCCACCCCCTCCTCGTACAGCCCGTTCAGCCCGTACAGCCCGTTCAGCAGAAAGGCAGGTCCGCGATGACCAGGGTGCTTGTGGTCGACGACGAGCCGCAGATCGTCCGCGCCCTCGTGATCAACCTGAAGGCCCGCCAGTACGAGGTCGACGCCGCGCCCGACGGGGCGACCGCCCTCCAGCTCGCCGCCGCCCGCCACCCCGACGTCGTCCTCCTCGACCTCGGGCTGCCCGACATGGACGGGGTCGAGGTGATCAGGGGACTGCGCGGCTGGACCCGGGTCCCCATCCTCGTCCTCTCCGCGCGCCAGACCTCCGACGAGAAGGTGGAGGCGCTGGACGCCGGGGCCGACGACTACGTCACCAAACCGTTCGGCATGGACGAGCTGCTGGCCCGGCTGCGCGCCTCCGTACGCCGGGCGGAACCGGTCGGCCAGGAGGGCGGCACCGAGGACGTCGCCCTCGTCGAGACCGCCGGATTCACCGTCGACCTGGCGGCGAAGAAGGTGCACCGGGCCGGCCGCGACGTACGCCTCACCCCCACCGAATGGCACCTGCTGGAGGTCCTCGTCCGCAACGCCGGCCGCCTGGTCAGCCAGAAACAGCTCCTCCAGGAGGTCTGGGGTCCCTCCTACGGCACCGAGACCAACTATCTGCGCGTCTACATGGCCCAGCTGCGCCGCAAGCTGGAGGCGGACCCCTCGCACCCCCGTCACTTCGTCACCGAACCGGGCATGGGGTACCGGTTCGAGCGCGACTGATCCCGCACCGGCTCACCCTTTCGAGTGATCATCGCGGGCCTGCATGTACCGCCCGCAGGCCCGGTACCCTTCGGGTATGAGTGCTGTTCCCCGATCCGAGAAAGCCGGGAAGGCCGGGAAGGCGGCGAAGCCTTCCGGGCGCTTCCGCCGCATGCTCGACCGGCTCTCCAGTTCCCAGGAGGACCTGGAGTCCCAGGAGCTGCGGGAGGACGCGCAGGCCACCGGGTGCACCCGGATCTCCGAGTGCTCCGACCGGCAGATCGTGAAGGTGGCTGGTACGTTGCGGACCGTCACCCTCCGCCCGCGGGCCGGAGTGCCCGCCCTGGAGGCGGAGCTCTTCGACGGCACCGAGCCGCTGGACGTGGTCTGGCTCGGCCGTCGTTCCATCGTCGGTATAGAGCCCGGCCGCAGGATCATCGCCTCGGGACGGGTCGCCATGAGCCACGGCCGCCGGGTGCTGTTCAACCCCACATACGAACTCCGACCGCTCGGCAAGGAGTAGCCGGTGACGTCTCTCGACAAGCCGACGTCCGACACGGACCAGCCCCACAGCACCGACCCGCAACACACCGGCGGGAGGCACGCCGCCCTGCAGGACGCGGAGTCGAAGGCGGTCACCGAGGCCGCCCTCTTCGAGGCCTTCGGCGGGGTGCGCGGCATGGTGGAGACAGTCCTCCCCGGGCTGCTCTTCGTCACGATCTTCACCATCAACAAGAACCTGCAGATCTCGGCCGTCGCGGCCCTGGCCGTGTCCCTGGCCCTCGTCGCCGTCCGGCTGATCCGCCGCGACACCGTCAAGCACGCCTTCAGCGGCGTCTTCGGGGTGGCCTTCGGTGTCGTCTTCGCGATGATGACGGGCAACGCCAAGGACTTCTATCTGCCGGGCATGCTCTACACCCTGGGCCTGTCGATCGCCTACATCGCCACCGCCGCCGGCGGCGTACCCCTGATCGGCCTGATCCTCGGCCCCGTTTTCAAGGAGAACCTCTCCTGGAGGACCCGTAATCCGGGCCGCAAGAAGGCGTACACCAAGGCCAGCTACGCCTGGGGCCTCATCCTGCTGGCCAAGTGCGCGATCCTATTCCCGCTCTACTGGTGGGCCGACACCACCCAGTTCGGCTGGGTGCTCATCGCGCTGAAGATCCCGCCGTTCCTGCTCGCGGTCTACCTGACCTGGGTCTTCCTCGCGAAGGCGCCGCCGCCCATCGACGTCTTCGCCGAGATGGAGGCCGAGGAACAGGCCGAGAAGGAGCGCAAGGCGCAGGCCGCCGCCGCGGCGCTCCGCGACCCGAAAGCCTGACCCCGCACGCTCCACGGAAAGGGGCCCGGAACCGCTCAGCGGTTCCGGGCCCCTTTCGCATGGTGGCCCGCTCAGTCGTCCTCAGGACTCCGCCGGACCGACAGCAGGTCCTCCAACTGCTCCTCGCGCGCCTGGGCGGCCACGAACAGCAGTTCGTCCCCGGCCTCCAGGGACTCCTCGGGGCTCGGCGTCAGCACCCGCGTACCGCGGATGATCGTCACCAGCGAGGTGTCCGCGGGCCAGGCCACATCCCCGACGCGGATACCGGCCAGCGCCGACTCCGGCGGCAGGGTCAGCTCCACCAGGTTGGCGTCGCCGTGGCTGAAGCGCAGCAGCCGGACCAGATCGCCGACACTCACCGCCTCCTCGACCAGGGCCGACATCAGACGCGGCGTCGAGACGGCGACGTCCACGCCCCAGGACTCGTTGAACAGCCACTCGTTCTTCGGGTTGTTCACCCGGGCGACCACGCGCGGCACGCCGTACTCCGTCTTGGCGAGCAGCGAGACGACCAGGTTCACCTTGTCGTCCCCGGTCGCGGCGATCACCACGTTGCACCGCTGCAGCGCCGCCTCGTCCAGCGACGTGATCTCACAGGCGTCCGCGAGCAGCCACTCGGCCATCGGGACCCGCTCCACCGAGATGGCGGTCGGCGCCTTGTCGATCAGCAGCACCTCGTGCCCGTTCTCCAGCAGCTCGGCGGCGATGGAACGACCCACCGCGCCGGCCCCGGCAATCGACACACGCATCAGTGACCGTCCTCCTCGGGACCCTTGGCGAAGGCCTCTTCGACCTGGCCGATCTCGTCCGTACGCATCATCACGTGGACCAGGTCGCCTTCCTGGAGAACGGTCTGCGAAGTCGGCAGTATGGCCTCGCCCAACCGGGTGAGGAAGGCCACCCGGACCCCCGTCTCCTCCTGGAGCGTGCTGATCTTGTGGCCGATCCAGGACGGCGTCGTGTGCACCTCGGCGAGCTGCACACCCCCGCTCGGATCGCGCCACAGCGGCTCCGCGCCCGACGGCAGCAGCCGTCGCAGCATCTGGTCCGCCGTCCAGCGCACCGTCGCCACGGTGGGGATGCCGAGGCGCTGGTAGACCTCGGCGCGCCGGGGGTCGTAGATGCGCGCCGCGACGTTCTCGATGGAGAACATCTCGCGGGCCACCCGGGCCGCGATGATGTTGGAGTTGTCGCCGCTGCTGACCGCGGCGAACGCCCCGGCTTCCTCGATCCCCGCCTCGCGGAGGGTGTCCTGGTCGAAACCGACCCCGGTGACCCGGCGACCGCCGAACCCGGACCCCAGGCGGCGGAACGCCGTCGGGTCCTGGTCGATCACCGCGACGGTGTGCCCCTGCTGTTCCAGGGTCTGTGCGAGAGCGGCACCGACGCGCCCGCAGCCCATGATGACGATGTGCACTGTGCGCCTACCCCGCCGTCCTGGTCATCCGGCTGACCTGCGAAAACACGCTGCTCACACTTCTCTCTCGGCTTGCTGGGCAAACAACGCGGCACACACCCGCGGTGTGGCCAGGAGTCGAGCTTATGTGCCGGGGAAGTCGCTGACTCATCCGAGGCTCCGTAGCGGCGCGCACTCCGGTAAAGGAAAAGCAAAACAGGCCCGACGGGCGCAAGGATCGCGTTAAAGAATGGTCGGGCAATTGCCTCCGACCGCAGGAGATTGCGGGGCCACGTCGAAAGGGCGTGCGTTCCGGCCACGGGCTCCGCTTACGATCCTCAGCGTGTCCAAACTGACCGACCTGCCCAAACGGATCCTGATCGGCCGGGCGCTGCGCAGCGACAAGCTCGGGGAGACCCTGCTCCCCAAGCGCATCGCGCTCCCCGTCTTCGCGTCCGACCCGTTGTCCTCGGTGGCGTACGCACCGGGAGAAGTCCTCCTCGTGCTGTCCATCGCGGGGGTGTCGGCATATCACTTCAGCCCCTGGATCGCCGTCGCGGTCGTCGTCCTCATGTTCACGGTCGTGGCCTCCTACCGGCAGAACGTCCACGCCTACCCGAGCGGCGGGGGCGACTACGAGGTCGCGACCACCAACCTCGGCCCCAAGTCCGGACTGACCGTCGCCAGCGCCCTGCTCGTCGACTACGTCCTCACCGTCGCCGTGTCGATCTCCTCCGGGGTCGAGAACCTCGGCTCCGCGGTCCCGTTCGTCATCGAGCACAAGACGTTCTGCGCCATTGGCGCCATCGTCCTGCTCACCCTGATGAACCTGCGCGGGGTGAAGGAGTCCGGGAAACTCTTCGCCATCCCCACCTATCTCTTCGTGGCCGGCGTCTTCCTCATGATCCTTTGGGGGGCCTTCCGCGGACTGATCCTCGGCGACACGATGCACGCCCCCACCGCCGACCTCGAGATCAAGCCCGAACACGAGGGGCTGGCCGGATTCGCACTCGTCTTCCTCCTCCTGAGGGCCTTCTCCTCCGGGTGTGCCGCCCTCACCGGGGTCGAGGCGATCAGCAACGGGGTGCCCGCCTTCCGGAAGCCGAAGAGCAGGAACGCCGCGACCACCCTCGCCCTGATGGGCCTGTTCGCCGTCACCATGTTCTGCGGCATCATCGGCCTGGCCCTGGCCACCGACGTCAAGATGGCCGAGAACCCGGCGGTCGACCTGATCCGCGACGGCGTCCCGGTCGGGGCGGACTTCACCCAGGACCCGGTCATCGCCCAGGTCGCCGAAGCGGTCTTCGGCCACGGCTCCTTCCTCTTCATGGTCCTCGCGGCCGCCACCGCCCTCGTGCTCTTCCTCGCCGCGAACACCGCGTACAACGGCTTCCCGCTGCTCGGCTCGATCCTCGCCCAGGACCGCTACCTGCCGCGCCAGCTCCACACCCGCGGCGACCGCCTCGCCTTCTCCAACGGCATCGTGCTGCTGGCGGGCGCCGCGATCCTGCTCGTCGGGATCTACGGTGCCGACTCCACGAAGCTGATCCAGCTCTACATCGTCGGGGTGTTCGTCTCCTTCACCCTCAGCCAGACCGGCATGGTGCGGCACTGGAACCGCCTGCTCGCCGACGAACGGGACCAGGCCAAGCGCCGCCACATGATCCGCTCCCGCGCCATCAACGCCTTCGGCGCCTTCTTCTGCGGCGTCGTCCTGGTGATCGTCCTCGCCACCAAGTTCACCCACGGTGCCTGGGTGGCCCTGCTCGGCATGGTCATCTTCTACGGCACGATGACCGCGATCCGGAAGCACTACGACCGGGTCGCCGCCGAGATCGCGCCCGACGAGACCCCCGCCGACGAGAGCGTGCGCCCCTCCCGCGTCCACGCCATCGTCCTCGTCTCCAAGCTCCACCGCCCCACGTTGCGCGCCCTCGCCTACGCCCAGCTGATCCGTGCCGACCAGCTGGAGGCGCTCTCGATCAGCGTCGACCCGGACGAGACGAAGGCGCTGCGCGAGGACTGGGAGCGGCGCGCCATCAACGTCCCCCTCAAGATCCTCGACTCCCCCTACCGCGAGGTGACCCGCCCGGTCATCGAGTACGTGAAGGGCCTGCGCCGCCAGAGCCCGCGCGACGTGATCAGCGTCTACATCCCCGAGTACGTGGTCGGGCACTGGTACGAGCACCTGCTGCACAACCAGAGCGCCCTGCGCCTGAAGGGCCGGCTGCTCTTCACGCCCGGGGTCATGGTGACCTCCGTCCCGTACCAGCTCCAGTCCTCGGAGGCGGCGAAGAAGCGGGCCCGCAAGCGCGCGGACTGGAGCGCTCCGGGTTCGGTGCGCCGGGGGCCGGTGGAGCGGGGGAACCGCAAGGGGTGAGGTGAGCCGGGGGAGGGGCCGGCCCGGCCGCGCAAGGTCAACGGGCGCGGGCGCCAGGTTCAGCCGGGCTCGGCTGGGCCCGGTCCACCCCGGCCCGGCCCGGCCCGCTCGTGGTAACCACCCCCACCAGTCCCACGTAGACTGGTGGGCTGTTGTCCGGCAGCATGCTCGACCGCTTACCCCCTTCCTCCCTGGAGCCTCCCCTCATGCAGAACGAACCCACGTCGTCGCTGGTCGGGGAGGAGTACGAGGTCGAGGTCGGGCCCGTCGCACACGGTGGCCACTGCATCGCCCGTACCGCTGAGAACCAGGTGCTCTTCGTCCGCCACACGCTCCCCGGCGAGAAGATCATCGCCAAGGTGACGGACGGCGACACGGACTCGCGGTTCCTGCGGGCCGACGCGGTGCGGATCATCGAGCCGTCCAAGGACCGTGTCGAGGCGCCCTGCCCGTACGCGGGCCCCGGCATGTGCGGCGGCTGCGACTGGCAGCACGCGAAGCCGGGCGCGCAGAGGCGTCTGAAGGGCGAGGTGATCGCCGAGCAGCTCCAGCGCCTGGCGGGCCTGACCCCCGAGGAGGCCGGCTGGGACGGCACGGTGATGCCTGCCGAGGGCGACAAGCTGCCCGCGGGCGAGGTGCCGGCCTGGCGCACCCGCGTCCAGTACGCCGTCGACGCCGACGGCCGGGCCGGCCTGCGCAAGCACCGTTCGCACGACGTCCAGCCGATCGACCGCTGCCTGATCGCCGCGCCGGGCGTCTGGGAGCTCGGCGTCGAGAAGCGCGAGTGGCCGCAGATCGCCGCGGTGGAGGCCATCACCGCCACCGGCTCGAACGACCGCCAGGTCATCCTCACCCCGAAGCCCGGCGGCCGGCTCCCCCTGGTCGAGCTGGACAAGCCGGTCTCGGTGCTCCGCGTCGACGAGAAGGACGGCGGCGTCCACCGCGTCCACGGCCGCGCCTTCGTCCGCGAACGCGCCGACGACCGCACGTACCGCGTCGGCTCCGGCGGCTTCTGGCAGGTCCACCCGCAGGCCGCCAACACCCTGGTCCGCGCGGTCATGCAGGGCCTGCTGCCCCGCAAGAACGACACGGCCCTCGACCTCTACTGCGGCGTGGGCCTCTTCGCCGGCGCCATCGGCCAGCGCCTCGGCGAGAAGGGCGCGGTCCTCGGCATCGAGTCCGGCAAGCGCGCGGTCGAGGACGCCCGCCACAACCTGAAGGACCTGGACCGGGTCCGCATCGAACACGGCAAGGTCGACCAGGTCCTGCCCCGCACGGGCATCACGGAGTGCGACCTGATCGTCCTGGACCCGCCCCGCGCGGGAGCGGGCAAGCAGGTCGTCAAGCACCTGTCGGGCCTGGGCGCGCGCAAGATCGCCTACGTGGCCTGCGACCCGGCGGCCCTCGCCCGGGACCTGGCGTACTTCCGGGAGGGCGGGTACCGGGTGCGGACGCTGCGGGCGTTCGATCTGTTTCCGATGACTTCGCACGTTGAGTGTGTGGCGATTCTTGAACCGACCACAAAGGGCGTCTGACCTGCAGCTTCTTCGAGATCTCGTAGATTTCGGCTGGGTCAGTCGACCTGTTCTCTGAGGTGCACCACGTGGAACGCCTCTGCGGGCCTTGAACGGCCCGCAGAGCGTGCCTGACCTGCTCATCCGAGAGATGTGCTATTTGGGTGATGTGGTCGTTACGTGTGATAGGCGCCTCGCCGAAATGATGGTCCGTCGCGAATGGTGACGCTCGTTTGACGCACATGCTGACGGGTCGTCAGGTAGGTGGCCGCAGCATAACTAGCGGGTTCACCGGGGTTGCGGCTGAGGATGGCAGCTTGGGTGGTGGGGGACTGGGGTGTCGGCACCCGCTGAGATCAACAGCAGCAACGCGACCCGTGAGACGTGTGGGTTTGCCGCACGATGGGGCAGGTCACCCCGGCGGCCAACCACGCCTCTCCGAGAGCCCCGTTCGCCCACGCCTGGACCGGCTCAACGAGCTGTCCGGCGGCTGGCCGCGGCTGGTAGACCTCGCCATCGCCTGCACCGCGAACTGGACGATCCCGACGAGGCCTTGCGTCGCCTGGCCGACCTGTGTACCGACCGGGCCCGTGCACATGCTTTCGCCCAGAACACGGGTCTGTACGCGGACCCGTTCCTCGCCACCGGATACCGAGTCCTGGCGGACGAGTACGAGGACGGGGTGGTCGACTCGGAGATAGCGATGACCGCTGTGGCCGTCAGGAGTGAAGTCGACGAGGAAGAGGCGCGGTGGATCGGGATGTGCCTCGACGCCCTGCAGGTTTTCGACCGCGAAGGTGCCCAACTGCGGCTCGATCCGCTGCTGCGTGAGTGTGTGACGCTCCACCTATGACGCATGGGGGTTCCGGTACCGCCCGTCGACGATCGGGCGCCGAGGTCTGGGTCCCTCTGCCCGGACAGGCTGCCGGCCGATGAAGCGTCTGAGTGTTGCACCGATCGGCAAGCGCGCCGACCTACAGCACCTCGTCCGCCTCCTCGTCGCCCTCATCCGGTGCTACGGCCAGCCCTGCCGCCTCCGCCAGGTCCGGGTCCAGCTCGTCCAAGTCCTGACCCGCGTGAGATTCCACCGCCTCCGTATCGGGGCTCGGGCTGTCCTCCACGAGCATCGGGAGAACGTACGCCTGGGCCTGGCTCGCCAAGTGGAGGGGAAGGGGAAGGGACAGCGCTGCGGCGTAGTCCGGCGCTTGGCGCAGCTGGTGTACGGCGAGTGCCAGCGCCTCGGCGTCGTCGGGCGGTCCGGGCACGGGCGAGGCGGCGTCCTGATGGCAGCCCAGCACCGCGATCTCCACCAGGGTCGGATTCCAGGCGTTGGTACCCGCCTGCGAGGTGAGGTTGCCGGCCGCGTTGACCCGGGTGGCGAGACGATCGAGGGAGGGCGAGACCGGGTGGGTTCCCGGGCGCTCGGTGGTGCTGTAGAAAACCCGTTCACGCGAGGGTGCCCCCTCTTGCTGAGGCGCGAGCTCTGCCCAGAAGCCGGCAGGCTGCCCGTGCGGATTGCCGGCCTCGGCCAGGCCCCACCATTGGGCGCTCTCGCGTCCTCCGCAGCCGCGTACACGCACGAGGCGGAGTTCGTCGTCGAGCCGTCCGGCCGGTGCGTGGCCGGTCTTGATGGGCTTCCTGAACGGCGAAGGCGGAAACCTCTACATCGGCGTCGCCGACGACGGAGCCGTCCTCGGCATCGAGAACGACCTCACCACTCTGGAATCGCAGGCCAGCATCGACGGGTACGAGCTCTTCGTACGCCAACTCCTCGACAGCAGCCTGTCGACCCCGACAGCGACCACCGTCCGCGGACGCTTCCCCGAGATTTCCGGCAACGTCGTCTGCCAGATCAGCGTTGCCGCGGCAGGTAAGCCGGTGTTCGCCAAACCCACCAAGGGCGGCAACGGAGCCACCGACTTCTGGGTCCGAGTAGGCAATGCCACGAAGCAACTCCACGGGGACGACCTTCTGCGATACCAGGAGGAACACTGGGGATGAGCGTCGCCATGGACAGCCCCCCGGCCAAAGGGCAGTGATCTCGGTTCGGGGGTAAGGCGTTGCGGCGGGCAGCGTGAGGGCACCGGGGGTGTGGCGAGGGAAACGTGGGCGAAGAGTGCCTCCGGTGCTTCTACGCGCCCCCGTGTCCGTACAGGTTCGGCCGAAGACCTACTGGCCATGGCGAAGGAACCCCCGATACCTATGGAGGTCAAGGGCTGCGGACCAGGGGGGGCGATGGTGCTTGTCGTGGCACTGCTGGTGATCGGCGGGGTTGCACTGGTGTCGCGTTGCGGGGGCCCGACGGCTTATCACCGGCCGTGTCGCCGTCGCCGTAAAGGACTGTTCGCGCGTTGCCGGGACCATTCCTTCACGTTCGTCGCGATCACCGATCTGGCGGGGCTCGCGCTGTTCGGGCTGGCCTTGGGTGTGTGGGCGCTCTTCGGGGCGGCCGGCTGATGCCGCGTCGGCGAAGCCAGGGAGGGTGGTCGGCGGTGCCCTGGTGGGCCTGGGGCGTGGCAGCCCTCGCCGCAGTGAGTGGTCTGTGGCGTGCCGTCGTGGTCTGGCCCGTGTGGACGGGAACGCTGCTCGCGGTCGGGGTGGCGGGGATGGCACTGAAGCCGGGCCGGTCGGCGGTACGGCGATGGCTCGGACGCTCGACGCTTCCCGGAGCCTCCCTGCGCTACTCGCTGGCACATCTGGACGCACTGGACCCCCGTGCGTTCGAACTGGCGGTCTGCTCCTTGCTGCGCCGCGACGGACTGAGCGCGGAACACGTGGGCAGAGCGGGGGACAAGGGCGCCGACGTGCTCGTCGTCGACCGTTCACGAAGGCGGGTCGTGGTGCAGTGCAAGCGACTGCGCCCGGACCGGCGGGTCGGTGATCAGGACGTGCAGCGGATCAACGGTACCTACCGGCATGATCATGGCGCTCAGTTCGCCGTGATCGTGACCACCGGCGGCTTCACGGCAGCGGCCAGAGCGAGCGGCCCACGCTACGGAATCCATCTCGTGGACCGGAACGCCCTGGAGAGGTGGGCGGATCGGGGCGAGCCGCTCTATCGAATACTTCGCGTGCTCGATCCGGGTGATCCGCGCGGCCGGTGGCTGTCCAGATCTTGACAAGCGGGGATCTCGTGCGGGGCGATCGTAGATCATTGCGATAGACCGGCTCGATCGACAAGCGGGCCTGAAAGAAAAGCAGTTGACGTAGTGAGGGGAAACATGTCCGACGAGGTCGAGTCCGCGCGCATCCAGGTATTCGGTGCCGATCCACGCCACGCGGAGCTGGAAGCCCGGGAACTGCGCGACGTTCTGCACGAGCTGGACGGCGCCCAGGTGCGGTTCGCCGCGGCGGAGACGTCTGATGGTGCCGAGGGAGCGAAAGGGACGGAACTCCTGACCCCGGAGGTCGTGCTCGTCCTCACCACGGGCAGTTTCGGGGTGGCCGGCGCCGCCATCAAGGCATGGGCGAGCGTCCGCAGGAGCCGGAAGGTGCGCATCGAGCATCCTGACGGCACGGTCACGGAGTTCCAGGGTGGAGTCTCCGGGCGGGAGGTTCGGGCGCTGCGCGACGGCCGGGGAGACGGGCAGGACACAGGCCGGGGAGACGGGCCGAGCACGGGCCAGGGATCCAGCCGATGAGCCGCAAGCACGCGCTACTCGTGGGGACCGCGATCTACGGGGACGCGAGCTTTCCCGCGCTTCCCTCGGTGCGTGCGGACGTGCACTACCTGAGTCAGGTCCTGGAGATGCCCGCGGTGGGCGGGTACGAGGAGTGCGTCCGGGTCGAGGACTCGTCGAAGTCGGCCATCAAGCAGGCCATCGAGCAATTCCTCAGGGCTCGTGAACCCGACGAACTGGTCGTGCTCTACCTCAGCGGCCACGGCAAGTACGACCAGGACGGCGGCCAGCTCTACTACGTCACCACGGACACCGAGGGCGGCCGCGTTCAGGAGACCGCCCTCGAAGCCTCCTACGTGACTGATCAGTTGGAGAAATGCGCCGCCCGGCGCAAGGTGCTTCTGCTCGACTGCTGCTTCAGCGGCAGCGCGGTGCAGGGCTTTCGCAGCAAGGGTGCCTCGCACTCGGCGACCGCACCGCTGGTGGAGGCAGGCGGCGTCCACGTCATCACCGCGTCCCAGCACTGGGAGCCGGCGTTCACCACCGAAGCGGACCAGCCGTCCCAGTTCACCCGGGCGATCGTCGAAGGTCTGCACTCGGGCCAGGCGGACCTGGACGGCGACGGCCAGGTCTCGGCGAACGACCTTTTCCGGCACATCAGCCGCGACCTGCAGAAATCGCCCGACGCGCGCCGGCAGACGCCAACCCAGTCCAGCCTGCATGTCACCGGCGACATCTATCTTGCTCGTGCCTCCACCGGACGCCAGATTCCCGCGCTCAAGCCTCTGCCCGCCGGTCACTGCGCCGTCGTCGACGACTCGGGGGAAGCAGCCCCGGCCCCGGTCAAGTCCATCGAAGCGGCCCACGACGATTCCGCGTTCACCGATGCGGACTGGAACCACCTGCTGACGTACTACCAAAACTGTTTGGAAGCCGAGAGCTCCACCGACCACCTGCTTCCCCTCGTGGGCAGCGAACCTCCGCGTGCGGTCTGGGCGGCGAAGGAGGAAGTCCTGCTCTCCGGCGCGGAGACCTCTGTACAGGCGCCGGAGGGCGTCGCGGATCTGGCAGAACGAGCAGGCAAGGATGGTGCCGACCTCTGGTACGGATATCCCGTCGCCGTTCTCTACGACGGCAAGCGGCAGGTGTGCGCACCGCTCGCCATGCGGCAGGTCGAAGTCGAACGCGATTCCCAGGGGCGCAACGTGGTGACCCCCATCGGGCCGATCGCGCTGCATCCCAAACTCGTCCTCGAACGGTTGGGCAAGGACGAGGGCAACGAGTTGCTGGCCGCCTATCAGCCCAACTGGCGACCGGGGTTCCGAGAGGACATGGTCCGCGATCTGCGCAGCCTTCTGCAGGAGCTGGGGCTGTCCGACACGGAGCACCTCGATCCGGGATCGCTCGGTGACGGCAGTTCTCTGCGGGCCGCGCACGAAGGGGCCCGCAACGTAGCGATCGTCTTCGCCACGCGATCGGACTCCGCCGCCACCGCGCAACTGATGAAGGACTACCAGACGCTGCGCAAGAGCGTCGGTCAGTTCTCCGGCACTGCACTGGGAGCGTTCTCAGGACCCGAAGACGCGGGGGCTGACAAGAGCGCTGAGCAGGCGGTGCAGATCGTCGCTCCACTCGAAATCAACGAGGGGCAAGAAGCCGTCATTCGGGCCGCCATGGTCCGCAGGCTCACCGTCGCCACCGGCCCGCCGGGTACCGGCAAGAGCCAGCTCATCGTCAACGCTGTCGCCACGGCCAGGGCAGCCGGTCAGACAGTGCTCGTGGCGTCGACCAACAACAAGGCGGTCGACGAGGTCTGGGAACGGTGTGAGGAGTTGGCGCCCGGACTTCTCGTCCGGACAGGAAACCAGCTGGCCGTCGACCAGGAATTGCGGACGTTGGAGCAGTTGGCGCACAGTACCAAGCCCGATCAGACGTCCCAGACGTACCGCGGTGAACTTCGCAACCACCTCCGGTCGCAGGGTGCGCTGCGACGCCGATTCGGCGACGTCACGAGCAAGGAGAGCCGGCTCGCCGGACTCGGTCGGCTGCGCTTCGACTATGCCGGACAGCACCACGCCACTCCTGAGGAGTTCGCTGCGGCCCTGGGGGACGATGCCGACCTCGGTCGATGGCTGCGTCGGGCCCGTATGGCGGTCCGCCTCGGATTCCTCGGACGTTGGTTGCGGAACAGATGTCTCCGAGATCTGTCCCCCTTGTCGGTGCCTATGTCAGGACGTCAGGACTTCGTCGACCTGCTGTCCTTCGTGGAGGCCGAGTCCGCCTGGCGACAGATGAGTGGCGAAGAGGACACGGCGGTCGACGACGCTGAACTCCTAGCAACGCTGCGTGATGGTGATCGTCGGGTCCGTGACTCGGCAGCAGCAGTGCTCCGCGCTTCAGTCGCCGAGCAGGCACTGACCGCCCGTGCGGGTATCCACGAGCGTGTTGAAGCAGTCAAGTCACGGTCGCCCCGGGAGTGGTCGACCTTGGACCGGATCCTGCCGCAGGTGTCCGGTTGGGCTGTCACCGCGCGGTCCCCCCGGAGATTCCGGGACCGCGCCGGCCTCTTCGACCTGGTCATCGTCGACGAGGCGAGTCAGTGCTCGACGCCGGACGTACTGCCCCTGCTGTTCCGCGCGCGCCGAGCCTTGGTTATCGGCGACCCCATGCAGCTGCAGCACATCACCACCCTTCAACCCCGACAGGAAGCCGAGGCGCACCGGGGGGCCGGGTTGCGCGCTAGCTGGCTCGATGAGCACCGGCTCGAACACCGCCGATACTCCTCGTTCCATGCGGCCGCTCATGCGGCTGGGGAAACCCTGCTTCTGGACGAACATTTCCGTTGTCACCCGGACATCGTCGAGATCTCGAACCAGCGTTGCTACGGAGGTCGGCTGACCGTCCTCACCGACCCCCGGTCCCTGCGGCGGCTCGCAGGTGTCGACGCGGTCCAGTGGCTCGATGTCACGGGAACAGCGCGCAGGGGCGCGAGCGGTTCGTGGCTGAATCACGAAGAGGCCGAACGCGCTCATATTTCGGTTGAACGCTTGCTCAAACGACTGCCCGAGGGCTCGACGGTAGGAGTGGTCACGCCTTTCCGAGCCCAGAAGGACTTGATCGCAGAGCGCTGGAGGCACGAGCCGCGTGTTCGGGTCGGCACGGTTCACACCTTCCAGGGAGGACAACAGGACGTGATCCTGCTGTCGCTCGTGGCGGGGGCGAAAATGCGACCCAGCGCAGTGAACTGGCTGAGCCGTGAGATCAATCTGTGGAACGTCGCCATCACCCGTGCCCGTTCACACCTCATCGTGTTCGGCGACCGTGACTTCTGGTCGGTCCGCGACGGCATGCCGCGCGCGCTACTGGACGCGGCCGAGGCCAAGGCAGGGCAGTCCTCCATCCAGATGGGTTCAGATTCCCAGGACGAGCTGGTCGGCGATCAGCTCCAGCTCCTGCTGGCGGAGGACATTCCCGGTGTGCAACTGGACCGGAACGACACTGCCGACGGCCATCCCTATGACTTCGGCGTCCGCCGAAGCGCCGGCGGGGCCGTTCACGTCAAGCTGGACCATGGCGCTTCGTCCGGCACGGAGAGCGCGCGGCATCTGAGGCTGGCGCTTCGGCACGCGGCGCTGCTGCCCAACGGCGTGAGGCTTCCCGCGTGGCACGTGTGGGCGAGGCGAACCGGCCGGGTGACGGACCGGCTCGGTCGCCCATGACCACCGTGCGATGCCGCCGGAGAGTTCTGCGAACAGCGGTGTGCTTCAAGATCCGCGTCATACACTGTGGTTGGGGGATTTCGATGACGTGACCTGCATGTGTTGTCGACCGCAATCGGCGAGTCAACGCGCCGTACGGGTCTCTCCACCCATTGTTCATCGCAGTCCGCCAGGAGCCCAACGTGCCGTACACGGCAGAGATCAGCCGCAGCAATCCCACGAGCATCATCTTCCTTGTTGATCAGTCGACCTCCATGAGTGACCCCATCGGCGGTGAAGTGCCGCAGCAGAAGGCCGATGTCGTCGCCGACGCCATCAATCGGCTCCTGACCGAACTCTCCATCAAATGCGCCAAGGAGGAGGGCGTGCGCGACTACTTCCACGTAGCGGTCATCGGCTACGGCGCGAGCGTCGGATCCGCGTTCGCCGGGGCGCTGGCGGGCCGGGACATCGTCCCTCTCAGCGAGGTCGCTGACAATCCGGCCCGGGTTGACGAGCGGAGCAAGAAGGTGTCCGACGGTGCCGGCGGTCTGGTGGAGACCGCCGTGAGTTTCCCGCTGTGGATGGATCCGTTGGCCCATGGCGGAACCCCGATGAATCGTGCTCTTCAGTACGCCGAGAGCCTCGTCGCGGGATGGACCGAGCGCTACCCGGCCAGCTTCCCGCCCATCGTCATCAACCTGACGGACGGCGAGTCCACCGACGGTGACCCCACTGCGGCTGCGGAGGCCATCACCTCACACGCCACCGCTGACGGAGCGGCGCTGTTGTTCAACCTGCACGTCTCGGCCTCAGGCGGCACGCCCACCGCCTTCCCCGACACGGCCGACGGCCTCCCCGACAGCTATGCCCGGACACTGTTCGCGATGTCGAGCCCCTTGCCCAGCCACATGCGTTCGTACGCTGCCTCGCAGGGTCAGCGTGTCAGCGAGACCACCCGAGGTTTCGTCTACAACGCGGACATCACCACGGTCGTACAGTTCCTCGACATCGGCACCCGGGCCACTGAACTGCGGTGACGACTCCCACCTCATGCGTGTACGTCACGCACCTCGTGGCTCCCAAGCACGGCAGTACGGAGGCGGAATGCGAAGACGCCGTCACCGTGCTGCCTGGTCACCCCCACGACTACATGCTCCGGGAGCCGCTCACCGCGGGCGTCTGCGACGGGGCTACGGAGAGCGCACTGGCCAAGGACTGGGCCCGTCTGCTTTCCCGTTCCGCGGCCGAACAGGCGATGGCATCGCCGGACCTGTTGGCAGGCGGTACCGGCTTTGAGGAGTTCGCATCGGAGGCAGTGTCACAGTGGGAACCCTGGCTCGGGCAGTACACGCAGGCGCGTCATGAGGAAGGCCGCCCATTGAAGTGGTACGAGCACACCAAGGTCGCAGAAGGTGCCTACTCGACCCTGCTCGCTGTGCGCATCGACCCGGACGCCGACTCCCACTCCAAGTCGACTGAACCAAGCTGGCGATGGCGTGCTGCCGCACTCGGGGACAGCTGTCTGTTCCATCTGCGCGACGACCAGCTGGCCCAGTCGTTTCCGGTGGAGTCCGTCGAGGAGTTCGGTACGACCCCCGACCTTTTCGGTAGTCGTAACCACGATGTGGCATTGCTGGCCCGTCGCTCGCGCTTCACCGAGGGCCGGTGCGGTACCGGCGACCGGCTGTTGCTGATGACGGACGCACTGGCTGCTTGGCTCATGTCCGCCCAGGACCAGGAGGACGCTGTAAAGCAGTTGCTGGAGTTCGCGGGCCCCGAGGATCTGGGCGGGTTCAACAACTGGCTGAACGGACTGCGGGATCGTGGGCAACTGCGCAACGACGACGTGGCACTCGTACGAATCGACTTCGAGGGGCGATGAACGTAGGCCCGGTCACCGGTCCGCAGCGGCAGTTTCCGAGTGGTGCCAAGTATGCGGAGGCACTGCAGCACACACAACTGTGCTTCCAGCACCCCGAACTCGTAGGAGCACGGCCGGAGCTCACCAAACTCGGTCTGCCCCGAGCCATTTCAGGCGCTTTCGCGAGCGTCTTCTCGCTGACCTCGGCCGTCTCGGGCAGACGGTATGCGATCAAGTGCTTCACTCGGAACGTCCCGGATCAGGAACGCCGCTATCAGGCCATCAGCGCGCGACTCGCTCGGCTGAACCCGGGGGAACTGTCGCAGCCATGGAATCTCGGATTCGAGTACCTAACCGACGCCATCAGCGTGGGGCCGCATCGCTATCCGGTACTGAAGATGGAATGGGCCGAAGCCGTCACGTTGTCGTCGTGGCTCGACCACAACCATGCGCGGCCCTCCGCTGTCGATCGTTTGGCCGAGCGTTTCGAAGCACTGACCCGTGATCTTGATGCTCTCGATATAGCTCACGGTGACCTGCAGCACGGCAATCTGCTCGTCGCGAGCGATGACACGCTGCGCCTGGTCGACTACGACGGCATGTTTGTCCCGGAGCTGGCCGGCATGAGTGGCACCGAAAGGGGACACCGCAACTACCAGTCGCCCATGCGTGGGAATGACGACTTCGGGGCGGAGCTCGACCGCTTCTCCGCCTGGGTCATTTTTCTGTCGCTCAAAGCGATTGCTTCCGACCCAGGCCTGTGGAGTCGCCTTCACGAGCCGAGCGGAGAGTTTCTGCTGCTCACCGAGGACGACTTCAAGAGTCCCGGCAGCTCCATGAGACTGCAGACGCTACTGGCCCATCCTGATCGGACGGTGAGCGGACTCGCCGACCAGCTGAGGTCCTTGGCAGCGCAACCGCTGGACGTCCTGCCCCCGCTCGCCTTGGCCTTGCCAAAGCAACGCGCCACCGCGACGACCTCAGCTACCGCCAATGCCCCTGTGCCTCCTGCGGCAGGCGGACTGCCGAGCTGGATGATGACTGGACACGTCTCCCCGGAAGCCGCGCCGCCACCTCCCCAGCCCTCGGACGCCGCTCCAGACGGATTCCGCACCCGAACGCTGCTGGATGTTGCCGCTGCCGGGCTTTGTCCTCTGATGGTGATCGCGACCGTCATCATTTGCGTGGCGGGTTTCCCAGTGTCACCGATCGAAGCAGGGATGCCCGGGTTCGTCGCCGTCGCGCTGATCGTATTCGCTCGGAGTCGCCGTGCGGAGAGGGCTGAGCTGCGGGCCACGTTGAGCAAGCTGACTGGTGAACTTGGACGGCTCGACGACCCGGTCAAGGCAGCAGAGAAGCTGCACAAGGAACGGGCGAGGTTCGACGCGGGGGAAGCTAAGCGGACCGCTGCTCTGACCAAAGCCCAGGCCAAACTCACCGCTCACTACCAGGCCGACCTCAAGGAAGCCGAAAAGCGCAAGGCCCGCAAGGAGCGCGACCTCGACAGGCAGATTGACGGACTTGCGGAAGAGCTCCGTAAGAGCCTGGCCCAGGCACTCACCAACAAGCAGTCCACGTATGTACGGGACCAGCTCGGCCGTCAGCTGATCTCTCAGTCCCCGCCCCCGGGCATCGGGCCGAAGCTCGCCTCGCGTCTGGCAGCGGCGGGCATCCGGACCGCGGCCGACTTCAAGGGCTACCGGCCCGTGCAGAACACGCACTACAACAGCACGGGTGCGGTCCTCGTGCTGAGCAGCGGTCGTGTCGTCGACGTCAACGGCATCGGCGAGGCCAAGGCCATCGCTCTTGATGTCTGGCGAAAGCGGGTGGTTGCTTCAGTGGAAGCACGGCAACCGACCTCCCTCGGCATGTCGGAACGCCAGTCGATCGAAGAGGACATCGCCCGTCGCCGGGCCCAGCTCGTTGCTTGGCGCAAGGGTGTGGAGCCGGAGACCGAGGCGCTGCGTGTGAAAGCACGGAAGCAGAAGGAGGTAGGGCTGGAACGGCTCAACCGGGAGAATTCCCTGGCAGGTGATCGGGCACGGCAGCAGCGTCAGGAGTTTGCTCAGCGTGCGACGACCCTTCAGCAGAACAGCGTGCTCCACGAGGCATTGAGCGCCGCGGTCGAGACCGCCAGGCTTCGACTGCGCCGATTGTCGCTCGGATGCTATGTGCGGTTCCTCTACATCGCCCGCTGACATCACGGTCGTGGGCTGCTGTCAGCGACGGGCCTGCTGCCCGATCGGGTGACATCTGAACTGGCTTGCTCTGTGGGGCGGGTGGGAAGGAGGCCCTTGTGTCGCTGCCTTGTCCGGATGGGTTCCGGGGTGATGCGTCTGCTTCGTAGTGCTCGAAGGTGGGAGTGGATCTGTATCTGCGCAAGCTGGCGTCTTGGCAGGCGACTGTCCGGGACCGGGAGGGGGGAGCGGTTCAGTGGGTCGTTCCCCCTCAGGGTGCAGGCGCGGGCCTGGGGCCTGGAGATGGAGACCGGGTTCTCTCGCGGAGGTGTGCGGGATCTGCGGTCCGGTGCGATGCCCTTCTCTGTGTGGCACGAGCAGTGGTGGGGCGCGCGCGTCGTCGAGCCGGACACGCTGCGGGGCGATGCGGGCAGCATCAGAAGCCACGTCCTGCCCTACTGGGCGGACTGGGAGATGCGGGCCATCACCCGGATGGGCATCCAGAGCTGGATCCGGGCCCTGATCGAGAAGGGCGCGGGAGCCGCAACCATCAGGCGGGCCTACAGTCTGGTGTCGTCGACCATGTGCTCGGCCGTCGACGACGAGGTGATTGCGGTGAGCCCGTGCCGCAACATCCGCCTGCCGGAGACCGCGGCCCAGCCGCCGCAGTGGTTCACGCTCGTCCAGGCGCAGACCAACCTGGACGAACTCCCCCTTGCCTGGCGGTCCATATGTCTGATCGGCTTCTACACAGGTCTTCGGTGGGGCGAGCTCGCAGGGCTGCACCGCCATCGGATCGACCTGCGCCGCTCCCGCCTGTTCGTCGTGGAGGTCAACACCAGGAGCGGCATCAAGGCATACCCGAAGAGTTCCAAGAGCCGCCGGGAGGTTCCGCTCCCGCCGAACGGTCTGGAGGCACTGGAGCGCCATATCCACCAGCTCGACGCGGGCGAGCTGGTCTTCACCACGGTGACTAAAGGACGGGCTGGACGTCGCCTCGACGGCGGCAACTGGCGAAGCCACACCTGGTGGCTGGCCGTCGGCAGTGCCACCTTCGAAGACACGGACGGACAGCAACTGCTCGTTCCGTACTACCCGCCACACTCCATGCGTCACACGTGCGCTTCGTGGCTTGTCCAAAAAGGGGTGTCGCTCTACGAGGTCCAGCACCTCCTGGGCCACGAGAGCTTCCAGACCACACAGCGCTACGCGCATCTTCAGCCGCACGCGCACAAAGCCGTCCTCGACGCCTGGCAGCGCCTGGAAACTCCCTTGGCCATTGCCTCGTAGCGGAGACGCCGACCCCGCCACTGCCGTCGAAGAGGGGACGCGTGACGCTCATTTGACGCTCGCGCCCCAGAAATCCACCACTCAGTGGCCGGAAAAACCTCCTGACCTGCGGCTTCTTGATCTACATGGAATCGCACATGTTTCCGATGACGCACCACGTGGAGTGCGTGGCGATCCTGGAGCCGGCCGCCAAGGGCTCCTGAGCCGCCGTTGCGCGGCCGTCCCGGGTGCTCCGTCCGCTTCAGCCGCCGACGGGCGTGACCCCTGAGGGAGCCGAAACCAGTCGGTACCCGCCGTCCTCGCGGACCACGTGTCCGGCGGTCGGCGGCGGGAAGTGGCTCCCTAGCAGGAGAGTTGACGTACCGGCCAGTGAGCCGAGCACCTTGTTCCGGGTCCTGGCCGCGAGTTCGGGAGCGATGTCGACGCAGCTGCAGAGCTCCGGATGCGCCATCTGGACCGGGTGGTGGATGCTGTCGCCGGTGACCCATGCGGTCTCGCCACCGCTGCTCAGTTCCACCGCTACCTGCCCCGGTGTGTGGCCGGGGGTGGGCAGCAGACGGATGCCCGGCGCGACGTGCGTGCCCTCGTCCGCGACGTCGACGAGGTCGAACAGACCTGCTTCCCGGACGGGATGGACCGAGTCCCGGAACATCTGCCGACGCGCCTCCTCCATGTCGACACCCGCCCAGTAGTCCCACTCGGTGCGTGAGGTGAGATAGCGCGCGTTCGGGAAGGTGGGTACCCAGGCGTCGCCCTCGGCACGCGTGTTCCACCCCACGTGGTCGGCGTGGAGGTGGGTCAGGACCACGACGTCAACGCTCTCCGGCGCGAAGCCCGCCGCCCGTAGCCGTGCTTCGTAGTCGCTGTTCAGGTTGTGCCAGGCGGGGTTGGCGCGCCGCTTCCCGTTTCCGATGCCGGTGTCCACCAGCACCCGCATGCCGTCCACCTCGACGGCGAAGCTGTGACTGGCCAGGCGCAGAATGCCCTTTTCGTCGGCGAATTCGGGGCTCAGCCAGGGAGTCCGGCTCACGAGGTCGGTGGTTGCCCCGGGCAGCAGCCACGGACCGGTCTGGGAGGGCAGGACGACTTCGTCGATGCGTCGTACGGTGTGGTTGCCCACCGTCCAGGAAGAGGCGGGGGGAGTGATGGACTTGGTCGTCTGCGATGAGGTGAACACGGCGACTTTCCTTACCTGTTGTGGGCCGCGAGGACGGAGATCTCCGGAGCGGGTGTGCCGGGTGAGGCGGATGCGTAGTTGCTCGTTGCCGGGCGGGAGGCCGTGTCCGGGGACGGTGCCCGGCGCCGACCGCGCAGCGACGCGGTCAGCGTCGCGACCGCGACGGTCGCCAGTACGGCCACGCAGCCGGCATAGGCCAGTGCTGCCGCACGCAGCCCGAAGCTGGCGGTGAGGGCACCGGCGCCGATGGCGGGCAGACTCATCGCCAGGTAGCTGAGTACGTAATAGAAGGCGAGCGTGCCGCCCTTCTCCCGGGCCGGGACCGAGCCGACGACCGCGCGCAGCGCACCCTGGGAGACGGCTCCGAAGCCGAACCCGGCCAGCGCCGCCCCGGCGAAGAGAAGTACGGGGCCGGCGAGATGGAGGGCACCCAGGGTCAGGACGGCCGCCGGAATCACCGCGCAGCTCCCGAGAAGAGCGGAGACGTCGGCGCGCATCCTGCGCGTGAAGTACACCGTCGGGGCGGCGACGGCCGTCAGCGTGAAGAAGACCATGCCGCCGGCGTATTCGGGTCCGCCGGGGGAGATGAGCCGTGTGAAGCCCGGCCCCAGGGACGAGTAGAAGCCGCCGAGTGCCCAGACGGCGACGACGCCGGCGCCGTTGAGCAGGAGAGCGTGGGCGGCCGCCGACGGCAGCGCCAGGTGGGGCCGCGTCGAGCGCAGTGCTCCGGGGCGGCGGCGGACGGTCTCGGGCGTCGAGACAAGGGCGACGGCCTGCGCGGCGAACACGGCGATCAGGGCCGCGTACACCGTGATCGTCGGAACGGGGGCGAAGCGCACCACGAGGGTCGCTGCCAGGACGCCGGCCGCCATGCCCGTCATGGGCGCGATGCTGTTGGCCAGGGCGGGGCGGCCCGGCCGGGCGGGGTCTTCCAGGTCGAGGAGAGCGGCACCCGCTGCGCTGGTCGCCGCGCCAGTCGCGATGCCCTGCAGTACGCGGGCGCCGATCAGGGTGGTCAGCCCGCCGGCCGTCGCGAACAGCGCCATGGAGGCTACCTGGACCCCGAGCGCGCCCAGGAGCACGGGGCGGCGTCCGACATGGTCGGAAAGGGTTCCGGTCGTCAGCAGTGCGATCAGGAGCGCCAGAGCGTAAGCGCTGAAGACCACGGTGATGTCGAGGGACGACAAGTGCCACTGAGCCTGGTAGTGGGGGTACAGCGGGGTCGGCGCGCTGGATGCTGCGAGCAGCGCGATCAGGATCGAGGCGTGCAAGACGAACGGCAAGCGCCCGGATGGGGAGGAGCGGGGAGGCGCGAGGCCGCCCGCGGGGACGCTCTGCATGAGAGTCCTTCCCGTACTAAAAGCGATTGGTTTGCTTTAAGTCACCGTAGGTCCTACGATCGACTAAAGCAAACGATTCGCTTTTGCGGTGGTCGGAGGTCCTCTAACAGCCCCGGCCCGTTGCGCCGCGCAGATTGGGAAGGAAGCCATGACCAGCGAAATCACCCCCCGAGAGGCAGCCCGAGGGGCGCTGCGGGCGGGGCTCCCCCTCGGGGACGGCCGACATGAAGGAGTGGCCATGACGGCCAACCACATCCACTCCGTGATCAGCACGTTGCGCGAGCTCGATTTCGGCGAGACCCCTCCCGCGTCCTCCTACCGAGCCGGACAGGGGAACGCCGATGCAACCGTTTGAGCTGTCGCTGGCCGAAGCCTCCCGTGCGGTGCGCGCACGGGAGCTGTCCCCCGTCGAACTCACCGAATCGGTGCTCGCCCGTATTGCCGCCGTCGAAGGACGGCTGGGCGCCTACGTCACCGTCACCGCCGACGCGGCTCTGGCCGCAGCGGTCCGCGCCGAACGGGAGATCTCCGCGAGCGGACCGCGCGGGCCGCTGCACGGGATCCCCATGGCGCTCAAGGATCTGATCGACGCGGAGGGGATACCCACCACGGCGAGCTCGCACGTCCGGGCAGGGCACGTGGCGGAACGCGACAGCCGGGTGGCCGAACGGCTCGGCGCTGCCGGGGCCGTCCTCCTGGGCAAGACGCACACGCATGAGTTCGCCTACGGCCTGACCACTCCGCAGACGAACAACGCGTGGGACCACAGCCGGGTTGCGGGCGGATCGAGCGGCGGCTCGGCGGTAGCTGTCGCCGCCGGCGCGGCGACGTTCGCCATGGGCACGGACACGGGCGGTTCCATCCGGGTCCCCGCTGCCCTGAACGGCGTGGTGGGCCTCAAGCCGACCTACGGGCTGGTCCCACGCACAGGCGTGACGTCGCTGTCCTGGTCCCTGGATCACGTGGGCCCTCTCGCCCGCACTGTCCAGGACGTCGCGCTGGTGCTGTCGGCGACCGCCGGCCACGACCCGCGCGACCCGGCGAGCGTGTCCGGCCCGATGCCGGCCCGCTTGCCGGGCGGCGACCTGCGAGGACTGAAGGTCGGCGTACCGCGGAACCACTACTTCGACCGGGTCGCACCCGAGGTCGAGGCGTCCGTACGCGGCGCGGTCGAGCGGCTGGCGGAGCTGGGGGCGGAGCTCGTCGACGTCGAGATCCCGATGGCGCGTTACATCCAGGCCGCCCAGTGGGGGCTGATGGTTCCCGAGGCCACCGCCTACCACGAGCGGTCGCTGCGGGCCACCCCCGACCTGTACGCGGCGGACGTTCGCATCCTGTTGGAGGCCGGCGCACTCACCTCCGCGGGCGACTACCTCCGCGCCCAGCGGGCCCGCACCATGATGCGAGACGCCTGGGCTCGCATGTTCGACGGAATCGACGTCCTCGCCGCGCCGACGGTGCCGATGACCGCCGCCGAGGCGGGGCAGGAAGCCGTCGAGTGGGCCGATGGCACGACCGAGGCCGTGTCGGACAGCTACGTCCGCCTCTGTGCCCCAGCCAACATCACCGGCGTCCCGGCCCTCAGCCTGCCGGTCGGTCACGACCGCGCCGGACTGCCGATCGGTATGCAGCTGATGGCGCGCCCCTTCCACGACGCGACGGTGCTCCGTGTGGGCCGGGTCTACGAGGAGTCGGTGGCCGGCGCGGGGCGGCTTGCTCCCCTGGCCGCCTGAGGGAAGGCGGAGGTTCCAGCCGGTACGCGGTCGCGTCGCCGCAGGGGCGTCCGCCGTGTTCGGGCGCCGGACACGTAGCCCAGGGGTCGCCGAGACCGGCCACCACCTAGAAGCAACAAAATCGCATTAAGGTGGAGCGCATGAGTCCCAAGCCCATGGTCCGCCCCGGCGGGCGCAGCGCACGCGTACAGGAGTCCGTCCATGCGGCGGTACGTGAACTCGTAGGGGAGGTGGGCCGCGACGCGCTCACGGTCCCGATGGTCGCCACGCGGGCGGGCGTGACCCCCTCCACGATCTACCGTCGCTGGGGCGACCTGCAGGAACTCCTGTCCGACGTGGCCGTCGAACGACTGCGCCCGGAAACGGATCCGGCCGATCTCGGAAGCCTGCGGGCCGATCTCGACGCGTGGGCGGAACAGTTCATCGACGAGATGTCCTCGCCGCCCGGCCGCGCCTACATCCGGGACGCCCTGCTCGGCGACCCCGACGGAACCAACGCCGGTCAGTGTTCGGCGTACGCCGCAGCGCAGCTCGACACCGTGTTGGCCCGTGCGGTGCAGCGGGGGGATCCGGTGCCCGAGACGGAACTGCTGATCGACCGTGTCGTGGCGCCGATCATGTACCGCATCCTCTTCCGCCCTGGCCGGCTGGACGCCGCATACGCGCGCGAGCTCGTGACGAACGCCGTGAACGCCCAGCAGACCGAGGCCGACGCCACCCCTCGGCACTCGAAGAAGAAGCCCGACAACTGACCTCTTGGCTCATCGGGCGGTTGGGCCGCCGGGTCGTGAGGCCGGACGGCCGGCTGTACAGGGGCCCTCGCCCCGGGCCCGGCCACGTCCTGGGCGCCAAGGGCTACGGCTCGAAGGGCGGTCCGTGCATGGTCCCGCCCGCCGGGGCAGCCGGGGAGGCCGCCCCGCCGGGCTCGGACCGTGAGGCCCACGAGCGCCGCAACGTCGTGGAACGGTGCTTCGACCGCTCGAATGGGAAGTGAAGGTTCGCCGTCCACTTCGGCAGAACCGCTCGGTCCGACGAAGGCCGCTGCCCTCGCGCTGCTCCTGATGGGGGCGCGAGGGCTGAGGGACCAACTCAGTCCATGTCCTCCCGGTCTTCCTCCATGCTTGCGTACCCGGAGTGGAACAGCGCGAAGAAACTGGGGTACTTCGTGGTGTCGCCGTATTTCGGTGCGAACTCGTAGGCGGACCACTCGCCGTCCGGCCCGACGTCGGTCGGGTCGAGCAGCCAGAAGTCCTCTCCCCGGGCTATTTCGATGGACCGGCGGAACAACTGGACATCGTCCTCGTTGCCGGGTATCGAGGCGTAGGTCTCGATCACGCGTCCGCCGGTCTCGCTGTCCCGCATCCACACGACGCGGCCACACGGATGGACGCCGTCCACGTAACCGTCGAGGTGCGTCCACCCGTCGCTCGCCAGGAAGAATCCCCGCACGCTGGGTGGGAACCGCACTCCGAGCCGCTCCTCGGATGCCGCCACAGCTTCCTCCCGGGCAGCGGCTTCGCCCAGCCACGCCTCGACCCGCTCCCCCTGATCCAGAGCCTCCAGCTGATCCTCGTCCAGCAGATCGGCCAGCTCTTCCTCGTCTGCGTGGAGCTCCACGTACAGCTGGCTGTATCGCTCCAGAAAGACACGCCACTCTTCCGGCGTGGTCAGTACGCCGGCAACTTCGTTCTCTTCAGGCTCAGTTGTCTCCGTCACACCGATCATGGTGCCAGGCGGCTCTGACATTGCCGATGGCTACCACCCGTACCGCGTGCGAGGGCCGGCTCGTGGTCGCCGCCTCTGACGCGGGCGCGGCATCTGACGACCGGCCATGGCCCCGGATGCGAGGAACTACCGGGAGGTCAGGCGTTGCTGACCCCGCTCTCGACGGCGTGGGCCCGCCGTTCGGTGAGGTAGCGGTACAGAGCGCCGAGCGCGGCGGCCTGGACGATGGCCCCGATGGGAATGCCTATCAGTCCCACGGGGCCGGCGACGAGGAACAGCATCGATGTCGGTGCGGTGGCCAAGACGGCCCACACCCCGGCGAAGCTGGCGTCTCCGGAGGAGGAAGCGGAGACGGTATCCACGGTCACCCACAGACACACCGCGAGTACGACGCCCAGATATCCGAGAGCCAGAGGGTTGACCAGGTAATGGCGGAGATTCTGGGGCAGCGAGCGAGGATTCTTGTCCATGTCGGATCTCCTGGAGATGCCGGGCTTCCCGGTGTGGTGACTGACCTGCTGACGATCTGAACGATGCCTTCCGTCGGCATTCGCCACATGAGTAGTCATACTCACGTTCGTTTTCATCGCTCGGCCCCGGGGGCGACGGTCGGCTCGAAGTGGGCCGACGGGCGGTGGTGGTGGGCCAGATCGCGGGCGATGGCGAGGCCCAGACCGGTGCCGCCCCGGCCCCGTCTGTGCCGTCGCCGCGTTCGCCCGCAAAGGAGTCGGGGGGGGGCGGCCGGGGGCCGTCAGCTGCCGTGAGGGAAAGATTCCGGCCTGATGCGATGACTCCCGGTCCGGAGTGCAGATTCTGGACCTGGCTTTGATCTCACTGTTCTAGCGTGATCGCATGAGCGAAGATTCTTCCGTCTTAGTGTCGTCTCTCCGGGATCTGGTTTCGAACGAGGTGTGGGCGGGGTTGACGGCCTACCCGGAGTGGCGCCGCCCGGCAGGGAAGACGCTGTTGTGGCAGGGGACCGAGGGAACGCAAGTTCTGGCCCTGGTGAGCGGGTTGGTCAAGGTGGTCCGGACCGATCGTGACGGGCGGAAGCGGCTCCTCGCCTTTCGTGGTCCGGGTGAGATTCTCGGCGAAATGGCGCTTCGGCGGGGCGATGTGCGGTTGGCGGACGTGCAGACAATGAGCACGTGCAAAGTCTCCGTGATTCCGGCTGACGACTTCCGGCGCCTCGCACGGGAACACGGCCTTGCCGGACCTCTTGCGGATCTGGCGATACGACGACTGAAGGAGCAGACAGAGGTCTATGACGGGGATGTACGCGAACGTCTGGTCATGGCGCTGCTCCGCCTGGTCGAGGTCTCCGGCGGAGAGCGCTCCTTCTCGCTGACCAGGGACGAGCTGGCCCAGCACATCGGTGTGGGGCGCAAGTCGGTGAGCCAGGCGTTGGCGCAGCTGGGCCCGGGCCTGGTGCAGGCCGCCAAGAGCCGGGTCGGCGTGGTCGACGTACAAGCTCTGCGGAGGGCGCTCGGCGCGGTGAGCGCCTGACCGAGGAGTGATGCGCGTCACCTCCTGTCGGTGCCCGGGGAGCGGAACGATCGCGGGCCCGCTGTGAAGCTCGGCATGCCGGACGACGTCACTTCCGGCCCCGCAGCCCGGCTCGAAACCGCCGGGCTGCCCTTCACGGAGGAGCGATATGAGCGAGCACATGAGCCAACTGCCCCGGGCAATCACCGGCTCCTACACGCGCAGCCGTCCGTTGCCGCCCTACCGGGGCATCCTCGCCGTCGACGCCAAGGACTTCACCGGGCGTCCGGCCATCGAGCACGAAGCCGTCAGCCGCGCCGTCCCCGACCTCCTCAGGACCGCCCTGGTGAGGGCGGAGCTCCTTGAACTCTGGGAGAACCGGGCCTTCCCCGCCACAACCGGTGACGGCTACGTCTTCGGGTTCGATCCCGCGCTCATGCCCTTCGTGGTCCACCCCCTGCTGCTCACGCTTCAGGATGTGCTGACCGACTACAACGTCCTGTCCCACGGAGTGGTGCCGATCAGGCTCCGGGCCAGCCTGCACATCGGCCCCCTGCCCGACACCGGCGACGAGTTCGGCGGCAACGGGACGGCGCGCAACGACACGCACCGATCAGGAACCCGTAACGCCGCGCCACCCCGTGGAGGGAGACCTTCGGCGGGCCGCCGCCAGGGTCACAGCCGCTTGGCGCTGCGGAGGGTCTTGGCGTAGTAGCCGTTGCCGTCCAGCCGGGAGACCCCGCCGACGTCGCCGATGGTCGGGCCGTTGATCTCCTCGCGGCTGGAGACGAAGATCAGGTGGCCCTCGGTGTCGTAGCCGAGCACGATGCCGACGTGGTCGAGCCGCTCCTTCGTGCGGGCGTCCAGCTTGAAGAAGACCAGGTCGCCCGGCTGGAGCTGGTCGATGGCGGACGGCCGGTCGTCGGGGCCCACGCCGGTCAGGGGGAGCACGTCGGTGCCCTCGTCGGAGCGGGCCATGCCATTGGCGGTGCGCGGCAGTCCGTCGCCGGAGGTGTCCGAGGACATCAGCGGGTAGCGGGTGCGGTAGCCGAGCACCATCCGGATGAAGCCCGAGCAGTCCAGAGACCTGGCGCGCAGGGACTCCGGTGTGCCGGTCCGACCGTCGCGGAAGGGGTAGGGCAGACCGAGGTAGTCGTAGAAGTCGGACTGCTCCAGGCGCAGGTCGCCGCCTTCCGCGCCGGTGGTGTTCAGCGGCCCGAAGTTGGCGTCACCGGCGTAGGCGACGCCTTGGTCGTCCTTCTTCTGCGGGGCGCCGGCCACGTACTGGAAGGCGGTGGCGAAGACGTCGTCCTCCTTGCTGTCCGCGTACTCGGCGTGCCAGTCGGTGAACCACTTCTCCTTCTCGGCGCCCTTCTTCCAGGGCTCGGGCATCAGACGCACCCAGTCCGTGGTGGAGACCTCGGAGGAGGTGGAGGCCGGTTCGGTGAAGGTGCGGGCCGGGCCGGTGAGCGTGGCCAGGCGTGCCCCGTCGGTGAACACCGCCTTGATCTGGCCGTCGGAGCCGCGCAGGACCGAGCGCGCCGGGTTCTCCAGCCGGGACCAGGTGGCCTCGCCCTCGTCGTCGTCGGCCGAGCCGGAGCCCTTGCCGCCGTCCAGGACGCCGACGTTGCGGACCTCGGTCACCCCGGGCGCCTCCTGCTTGCGCAGCTCCAGGGTGAGGTAGCCGGAGGTCGCGACGAGCGCCAGCACCACCAGTCCCGAGACGACGGGCCGTGACTTCTTCTTCCCTGCCATCGGTTACTCCTCGGTTGTTCGTGGGCTGCCGGTCAGACAGCGGGCATGATGCCGAGCAGCAGCCCGGCGGCGACGACGATGTAGGCCATGAGCGAGACCGTGCCGGTGGCCAGCAGGGTGGGGCCCTTCTGCTGGCGCACCAACTGGTAGGCGATCAGGCCGGGCACGATGAAGCCGAGGGTCTGGTTGCCGTAGAGCAGCGGGAACTCCAGCGACAGCAGGATCATCACCGTGCTCTGGAGCAGCACGCCGAGCAGCACGACCGAGGCGAACAGGCGCTTGCCGTACAGGATCACCAGCCGCTGCATGACCTTGGTGCCGGCGTAGGTGAGTGCCGTGACGCCCAGCACCATGGCCGCGCGCTGGACATCCTCGATCAGCGTCAGCGCGAGCCAGCCCGGGGTGATCATTCCGCCGGGCGAAAGGTTGGTGGTGAGGTAGCACAGCAGCGAGAAGAACAGCCCTATGGCGATACCCAGGGCGGCCATCTCGGGGGTCAGTGCGGCGGTGGTCAACGGGAACTCCGGGCGTCGTCGTGCGGCTCGTCGTGGGGCGGCCAGATGTGCGGTGCGGGCTCGTGCGGCTGCTTCCGCGGCGCGCCGGCGAAGAACTCGAAGGGCTGGTCCCTCCGCCGCCGGCCCTGCGCCTGCCCCTGGCCCTGTTCGGCGTACGGCTCCTGCCGGGTGTCCGGCTCGCGCTGTGCGTACGGGCCCTGCTGGGCGTGCCGCTCGCGCTGTGCGTACGGCTCACGCCCGGCGTCCTGCTCGTGGTGTTCGGGCTGCTGCCGGTAGGAATCCGTCGGCTGCACCGGGATGCGGACCACCGGGATCTCCTGCGTCTGCGAAGCCTGGTAGCGCTCCTCGTACGCCGGGTGGTACGAGGCGAACGGGTCCAGGCGGGACGCCTGCGCCGGGTTCGCGGCGACGGGGTTCGGCACCTCCTCGTCCGCCTCGCTCTCGTCGGCGGGGAGCTCGGCGAGGTACTCCAGCAACTCCTCGCCCTGGCCGTGGATGTTGCCGATGGCCACCAGGGAGGCACCGTCGGACATCCGGCCGAGCATCGTCGGCATGAACTCGTCGGCGGCCCGCTTCTCACCGCCCAGGTCGACCGCCCGGTCCTGCCACTCGGCGGGTATGGCGTCGATCGCGCTCTTGGCGGGGTGGCCGATGACGAAGACGTTGTCGGGCTGGAGGTCGGGGATGATCTCGCCCATCTGCCCGTTGCGCTCCACGCGGTCGGGGCGGCAGTTGATCACCACGTTCAGCGGGCGGCGGATGGCGCCGAGATCGAGGAGCTGGTTGATGTTCATCAGCGTCGACTCGGGGTCGTTGGCCGCGAAGACGTTGGCGAAGGCGAGCCGGTTGCCGTCGGGGGCCGCATAGCGCTCCACCGAGAGCACGCCCGGGTCCGGCGGGGCGTCGTACATCCCCTGGAGGGCGACCTCGCGCTCCACGCCGAGCAGTTCGGCGACGACCAGGGCGATCGCCACGTTCTCCTTGAAGGTGAACCAGCTGAAGCCGCGCAGCTCGTCGTCGCTGACGGTCTCCGGGTCGGCGTACACCAGTTGGCAGTTCCGGGCGTCCGCCTCCTCCTGGAGGATGTGGAAACGTTCCTTCTCGGCGGTGACGCAGATGCCGTCCTCCGGCATCGAGCGGCACAGCGAGCGGGCCACGTCGTCGAGGGTGGGGCCCATCTCGGCGAGGTGGTCCTCGCGTACGTTGCAGAGCACGCCGATCGTCGAGCGGATCAGCTTGCTCTGGTTGACCTCCTGGAGCGCGGGCATCACGGCCATGCACTCGATGACGAGCGCGTCGGGCCGGTAGGTGGCGGCCCGCCGGACGATGCCGATCTGCTCCACCACGTTGGCGATGCCGAACTTGCGGTAGACCGGCTCCTCGGTGGCGTCCGGGTGGATGAAGCGGGCGGCCGTCCCGGTCGTCTTGGCGACGGTGATCAGGTCACCGCCCCGCAGCGCGCCCGCGCAGAGCCGGGTGATGGAGGACTTGCCGCGGATGCCGTTGACGAGCACCCGCGAGGGGATGGTGTGCAGCGCGGCGTAGTGCCGACGCTGCTCCACGATGCCCGCGACGAGCAGGAACACGCTGCCGGTGAGCAGGACGAAGTAGAGGTAGAGCACGCTGGGTCACCTTCCTCCGGCGCCGGGCCGGGACTCGGCGGGCCGGCGCGCCTGGGTCTGCCGACGGGCCTGCAACTGCTGGCGGATCAGTTCGAGGCTCCGGACGACGGCGCCCACCTCGTCCTGGTAGCGGGGGTAGTGCACGGTCTTGAGGTCTCCGTCGGCGAGCTTCTCGGCGGCCGCCGCGAGGGCCCGCAGGGGCCGGACGACGACGAGGTGGATCCAGCCCAGGCAGACCACGATCAGGGCGAGGCCGAGCAGGCTGGCGAGCACGCTGCGGTCCTCGCGCTCGTAGGCGGTGATCTCGAAGCGGCCGGCGTCCTGCCAGCTCACGACGGTCCAGCCCAGGTCGGAGGCGATGCCGCCACCGGTGAACGGCGCCGCGGCGGCCACGGTGACGGTGCCGCCGTCCCGGATGAGCAGCCCGTTCTCCAGCGGCCCGGCGCCCACCCGCACATTGGCCGCGCGCACCAGGTCGGGCAGCGCGTCCTTCGGCAGCCCCTCGAAGGCGCGGAAACCGTCGCTGGCGGCGAGGGTCCGCTCGTCCGCGTTCACGATCCGGACCTCGCCGAGGCCGGGCCGCTTCAGCAGAGAGTTGAGGAACTCCACCCGCACCTCTCCGACCAGGGTCATGCCCTTGCGCTCCGGCACGGGTGCCCCGGCCTGGACGACGGGCCTCTTCTCGCCCTGGCCAAAGACGCGGACCAGCGACGGGTCCTTCTCCGTGCTCCACGGGTGGGGGTCGCCGCCGGCCCGGGCGACGATGTCGCCGGTCGCGCCGACGACGTACAGCGCCTGGTAGCGGGTGTGCTCGCGCAGGGCGCTCTTCAGCACGGTCCCGGTGGCGGCGGGGTCGTCGACGTCGAGCAGGCGGGAGGTGGAGACGAGGTCGGCCTGGGCCTCGTTCAGCGCCCGGCGGGCCCGGTCGGCGACCAGGTCGGTGCGGTCGCGCTGGTCGTTGACCATGACGGCGGGGATGCTGACGGTCCCGTCCGTGCGGTTGAGCAGGAGCCCGACGGGAACGCACCACAGCAGCAGGAGAACCGCCGTCAGCGCCAACGGCCCGCGCGCACCGCCCCGGAACCGGCCGGCCGGGCGCGCGCCGACGGGGCCGTCGGAGGCGTGCTGTCCACCGAGCTGGCCGCGGATGCGCTCCAGCGCGGCGCCGATGCGGGCGGCCTCGCCCCAGCGGGGCACCGTGACCGGGCGGATCAGGTCGCCGCGGGCGAGCCTGCGGGACTCCAGGAACAGGCCGAGCAGCGGGCGCTGCACGGTCATCCACAGCACGGCGACCGCGAGCAGGCCGAGCAGCACCAGGGCGCCCGCCGCGAGCAGGCCGAAGAGCTGCCGGCTGTCGTCGGTGAGGGTCTGCTGCTGGACCACGGGAAGCAGGGAGACGACCGTGAGGCCGAGACCGGCGGCGACGCTCTCCCCGTCCTCCGGGTCGGAGGCGGCGAGGGAGGCGTACCCGACGGTGGCGACCCGGCCGTTGTAGCCCCCGCCCACCAGGGTTCCGCTGACCCCGGGGTAGCCGCGGGAACCGGGCTCCCGGGCGCTCACCGGGTTCTGCTCGGCCTCCTCGGCGGCCCGGTCGGACAGCCGGGTCATCTGCTTCTGCAGGAAGGTGAGTTCCTTGCGCTCCGCGTCCGAGTTCAGCGCCTCGGACTGCTCGAAGCCGGCGGTCGCGAGGATCTCGCCACCACGGGCGACGACGGCCATGCTGCGGAACGGGCCCAGGTTGATGGGGGGTACGGAGAGGCTGTTGGAGGCCACCAGCAGCTGCTGCGCACCCTGCTCCCCCTCCAGCACGGCCATCGTCATCAGGCGTACGTCACCGGTCTCCAGCCGCACCATCCGCGGGGTGAGCGCCTGGTCACCGGAGAGGACGTCCTTGTCCACCCAGGCGAGCGGGATGCGCTCGCCGCGGGCGGCGAGCACCTTGCCGTCCGCCAGGTCCAGCACGGTGGTGCCGGTCCACTTCTGGTACGCCTTGCCCAGGTCCGACAGCACGCGCTCGGGGTCGGCCGGTTTGCCCGCGTTCAGCGCGGTGGCGGTGCGTTCGAGGTCGGTGACCCGCTCGTCGATCGAGGCGCGCAGAGCGATGGCGCCGTCCTCGGCGAAGTGCTGCTGCGAGGAGAGCACCGCCTTCGGCACGACCGGTTCCGCGCCCGGCCCCAGCACCTTGGCCGTGAGGCCCGCGAGGGCGAGGATCAGCACGCACAGCAGGGCGATCGGCGGCCGGATGCCACCCAGCAACGGCATGTCCGCACGTCTGCGGCTGCGCCGCCGGCCTTTCGGCACGAGGGGCGCGGCAGGAGTCGATGTCACCGGTTTTCTTCCTTGGTCGCTGCGGGTGCTCAGTGCCCGGAAGAAGCACCGCTGTCGCATGGCTGCGAGACGTCGTCGTGGAAAGGCGCAAGACGCTGTCGTAGAAAAGACGGACAAGCGCCTAAGAGGTTGTGTCCGTTGGCTTACGTGGTGGTGTGGGCCTGGTCACTTCTCCAGCGACAGCCGCTTCAGGCCGTCACCGCCCGGCGCTCCCCGGTTGAAGAGGAAGCCGCGGGTCCGGTCCTCGGCCAGCCGGTAGCGCGCGGTCCGGTCGGCGGACAGCCCTCCGGGGTTCTCCAGCGCCTGCTGTACGTCCACCAGTCGGAGGTCCTCGACCGCGCCCTCGGGCGCCTTCTCCCCGGGTTCGAGCTCCGGCGGGATGTCCACGAGCGTGGTGCGGTAGCGCGCGGAGACGTCCCAGCCGTCGGTGGTCTCGCGGAACTCGAACCAGCCGATCGCCCCCTCCTCGGTGAGGCCGGTCGGCGAGGAGTGCCGGGCCACCTGGTTGCCGAGGCCGTAGGCGACCCAGGTGCCGTTGACCTTCTGGATCGGCTGCACCACGTGGGCGTGGTGCCCGATCACCAGGTCGATGCCGGTCTCCTCGGTGATCCGCCGGGCCATGTCCAGCTGCGGGACGCTCGGCTCGTTGTAGTGCTCCAGGCCCCAGTGCAGGGAGAGCAGCACCACTTCGGCGCCCTTGTCGCGGGCCCGCTTCTCGGCCTTCTTGATGGCTTCCGTGCGGGAGAGGTTGAAGGCCCAGCTCTGCTTCTCGGGCGTGGGGTTGAGGAAGGACTCCCAGGAGTACGAGAGGTGGGCCACCTTGACGCCGTTGACGTCGCGGATGTTGATCTGCTCTGCTTCCTTCGGCGTCCGCGCCGATCCGCTGTGCCCGAGGCCCACCTCGTCCATGGCGTCCAGCGTGCGGCGCACGGCTTTCAGTCCATGGTCGAAGGTGTGATTGGAGGCTGTCGAGCAGGTGTCGTATCCGACGTCTTTCAGACTGGTCAGGACCTGCGGCGGAACCAGGAATTCCGGGTATCCCTGGAAGGGGCCCTCGGGGTTCCCGACGGGTGTCTCCATGTGACAGATCGCGAGGTCGGCCTTGCTGATCACGGGCTTCACCCCGGCGAGCAGCGGTCCGAAGTCCAGTCCGGCCTCCCCGCGTCCGCTCTTCTCGGCATCCTCGGCGGCCTGCTCGACCAGCTCGGGATGGATGAGGACGTCTCCGGCCGCGGCGACGGTGAAACTGCGGCCGCCGGCCTTGGCCTGGGGCTGCGCGGGCTCGGAGCCGCACGACACGGTGAGGCCGACGGCTATCGCCAGCAGGCCCACCGAACGACCCATACCGAGAGAATTACGGAATGTCACTGAGTCATACTTACATGAGCCTCATGTGTGATCGCCGTATTGCCATCACGGGAGGATCACGTTTCCTCCGCATTTTCGTCCCAGTGGGTTTGATCCTGGCTCTGGCCGGTTGTCAGGCCGATACGTCCCCGACCCCGGAGGACACCGTTCCGCGCGCCCGGGAACTGGTCGACCTGCGCAGCCGCATCCTCGGGTACACGGCGACGTTCCGCCCCGACGCTTCCTACAGCCCGCCCGGCAAGGCGCAGCGCGCGCGGCTGGCGAAGGCCGTCGGGAGTCTGCTGTCGGGTGACGCCCAGGGAGCCGAGCGGCAGCTCGCCCCGCTCGGCCTCGGCCTCAGCCGCCTCACCGACACCGACTCGGGCCGCCGCTACGACGAGATCGCCGCGACCGGCCCGGGGGAGAGTGCCCGCTGGGGCCGCGTGTACCTGAACGCCGACTCGGCCGTCCGCTGGAACGCCCAGGTCCCGCACCCCGTCTCCGACCGCGACACGGAGGACCTGGGCATCCGGCTCCTGGAGCGGAACCCCGGCGGCGCACTCGTCCTCGCGGGAACCCACCGCCGGGCCGGTGAGGACGGCGAGGCCGATGTCGCCCACCGTGAGGACAGCGCCTTCCACGCGATCGTCGTGGAGCTGCAGAAGCGCGGGGTGCCCGGCGTCCAGCTGCACGGCTTCGCCGACTCCTCCGACCGCCCCTGGGACGCCGTCGTCTCCACCGGAGCCGTCGAGACGGCCCCCGCCGAGGTGACCGTTCTGGCCGACCGCATGGACGACGACGGACTACGGGTCTGCCGGGCCTGGGAGGCCCGCTGTCCGCTGGAGGGCAGGAGCAACGTCCAGGGCCGCTCGGCGGAGCGCGCACACGCCGGCTTCGTCCACGTCGAACTGGCCCGCCATGCCCGCGCGGACGACGGCCGCGACACCGAGGAGGCGGCCGAGGCCCTGGGCGGACTGGTCGCGGGGTGGAACGCCGGCGGTTAGGCCGTCGGGGGAGTTCGGGCCGGGCGCCTTCTGAGCGCTTGGTCCCAGGACTTGAGCGTTTGGCTGACGAGATCGGTGAGGAGGTGCAACTGGGCGCAGGTGCGCCCCCGTTCACGGGTGGCCGAGAGGGCGTGCCCGGTCAGGGGCGCGAGTTCGGTCAGCGGGTGTCCGGGCGCGGCCGGGACCTCCGGGTGGCGACGTGCCGGGGGTGGAAGTCGCTCCGGCGGTGGCGTTGTCCTCGGGCCGAACCGATGTATAGCCTGGACAATGGCATGTGACATTGCACCCGGAGGTGGCGATGGAGGTCGTGGTCGTCGGCGCGGGCATCGTGGGCGCCGCGTGCGCGTTCCACGCCGCCTCCGCCGGTCTCGGCGTCACGGTGCTCGACCGGGGCCCCGTCGGTGCGGGCACCACCAGCCGGGGGGAGGGGAACATCCTGCTCTCCGACAAGGAGCCCGGACCGGAGCTGGAGCTGGCCCGGCTCAGCCGTGACCTCTGGGACGAGGCGAGTGAGGAACTGGGTCCGCAGGCAGTCGAGTTCGAGAACAAGGGCGGCCTGGTCGTCGCGAGTTCCCTCGAAGGCCTCGCCGCCCTGCACGCGTTCGCCGCACGCCAGGCAGCGGCCGGTATCCGTACCGAACTCGTGGACCGTGTAGGCGAGTTCGAGCCGCACATCGCGCCCGGCCTCCCCGGCGGCGTCCACTACCCGCAGGACGCCCAGGTGCAGCCCGTCCTCGCGGCGGCCGGGCTGCTGCGGGCCGCCGTCCGGCGCGGCGCCCGGGTGCGTACCGGCGAGGCGGTCGCCGCCGTCACCGGAACCGACGGGCGGGTCAACGGAGTTCGCACGGCAGACGGTGCGATGCTGACCGCCGACGCCGTGGTCAACGCGGCCGGAACGTGGGGTGGAGAGGTCGGCCGCCGCCTCGGCGCCCCCGTCGAGATCCTGCCGCGCCGGGGCTTCGTCCTCGTCACCGAACCGCTGCCGCCGATGATCCGGCACAAGGTCTACTCCGCGGACTACGTCGCCAACGTCGCCTCCAACGACGAGGGCCTGGAGACCTCGTGCGTCGTCGAGGGCACCCGCGCGGGCACCATCCTGATCGGCGCCAGCCGCGAACGCGTCGGCTTCGACACGGCGATGAACCCGGACGTGGTGGCCCTGCTCGCCGCGCGGGCGTGCCGCCTCTTCCCGTTCCTGCGCGACGTCCATCTGATCCGCGCCTACCGGGGGTTCAGACCGTACTGCCCCGACCACCTGCCGGTCGTCGGTCCGGACCCCCGGGTCCCCGGCGTCCTTCACGCGTGCGGCCACGAGGGCGCGGGCATCGGCCTCGCTCCCGGCACCGGCGCCCTGATCACCGCCCAGTTGCTCGGCCGCCCGTGGCGCGGCGCCGACCCGGCCGCCCACACCGGCCTGCTGCCCGACCGATTCCTCACGACCGGAGGTGTGCCGAAGTGACCGGAGCGGCCGAGGAGACCGACGTACCCACCGCACCCGCGTTCACCGTGGACGGCGAACCGCTGGCGTTCGTCCCCGGACAGACCCTGGCCGCCGCGCTCGTCGCCTCGGGCCGGGTCGCCTGGCGGACCACCCGGGGCGGGCAGCGGCCCCGGGGCGTCTTCTGCGGGATCGGCGTCTGCTACGACTGCCTGGTCACCGTCGACGGAAGGCGCGGGCAGCGCGCCTGCCTGGTGCAGGCCCGCGCGGGCATGGCCGTCGGGACGGGGGAGGGCGACGATGACTGAGCCCCAGGACCTCGGCGACCGCGGCGGCCTCGGCGGTGGTGGCGCGACGACCGAACCCGACGACGACCACGCCGCGTCGCGTGAGCCCCGGGACTCCGTCGACCTCGTGGTGGTGGGCGCCGGACCGGCGGGTATGGCGGCCGCGGCCGCCGCCCTGGACGGTGGGCTGCGGGTCGTCCTCGTCGACTCGGGCCCCGCACCGGGCGGCCAGTTCTGGCGCCACCCCCCGGACCACGCGCGCGAGACCCTCCCCACCGGGGACCTGCACCACGACCTGCGCACCTACCGGGCGCTGCGCGCCGCCCTGGCCGCCCACGAGCGCACCGGCCGGCTCACCCTCCTGCTCGACCACCCCGTGTGGACCACGGCCCGCGCGGCGGACGGCTTCACCGTCCACGCCGTGGACCGCAGCAGGCCGCCCGAGGAGCGGGCCGTCGTACTGCGCGCACCGGCCCTGATCGTGGCGACCGGCGCCTACGACCGCCAACTCCCCTTCCCCGGCTGGGACCTGCCCGGCGTCCTCACCGTCGGCGGAATCCAGTCGCTGCTCAAGGGCGGGGGAGTGGTGGCCGGCCGGCGCGTGGTCCTCGGCGGCACGGGCCCCTTCCTGCTGCCCGTCGCCGCCGCCCTCGCCGCCCGCGGCGCCGAGGTGGTCGCCGTGTGCGAGGCGGGGGCGCCCTCGGCCTGGCTGCGCCACCCCGCCCCCCTGCTGCGCAACCCCGCCAAGTGGGCCGAAGCCGCCGGTTACGCGTACACGCTCGCCCGGCACCGGATCCCGGTCCGCACCCGCACCGGCATCGTCGGCGCCGAGGGAGAGGAGCGCGTCGCCGTCGTACGCATCGCAGCCCTGGAGGGCGGCGGGGCGCCGATGCCGGGCACCGAGCGGCGGATCGAGGCCGACACCGTGGGTGTCGGCTGGGGCTTCGTCCCGCAGCTCGACCTGCTGCTCCCGCTCGGCTGCGACCTCGCCGACGCGGGCGACGGCACCATGGCCGCCGTCGTCGACGCCGGACAGCGCACCACTGTTCCCGGCCTCTACGCCGCGGGCGAGACCTGCGGGGTGGGCGGGGCTGCGCTCGCGCTGAGCGAGGGGCGCGTGGCGGCCGTATCGGTGCTCACCGACCTCTCCGCGCCGGGCCGGCCGGGCCTCCGGCCGCCGGCCGCGGAACGCCGGGCGGTGGTCCGGCACCGCGCCTTCGCCCGCGCCCTGGCCCGGGCCCACCCCGTGCCGCGGGACTGGCCTGCCTGGCTGACCGACGACACCACGGTCTGCCGGTGCGAGGAGGTCACCGCGGGGACGGTCCGCGCCGCCCGCGCCGACGGCTCGGCAATCGACCACCGCCAGGTCAAACAGCTGACCAGGGCGGGCATGGGCTGGTGCCAGGGCCGGATGTGCGGTCCCGCCGTGCACTGCCTCGTCGCCGCCCGCGCGGAGCCCTACACCCCCGCCGAACGGCTGATCGCGACCCCCCTCACCCTCGGTGCGCTCGCCGACTCCGGCGAGCCCTTCACCGGCGAGACCCCTTCCGAACCGACCTGAGGAGTTCCCATGAACCGCGTGGACCGCACGGCCCCCACCCGTATGCCCTGGCACGGTGTCATCGTCGCGACGAGCCTCCCGTTCGGCCGGGACCTCGCCGTCGACCACGGCGCCTACGGGGACAACGTCGCCTGGCTCGCCGAACAGGGCCTGCACGGCGTCGCCCCGAACGGGTCGCTGGGCGAGTACCAGACCCTGACGTACGAGGAACGCGACCGCGTCGTCGAGACCGCCGTCGCCCACGCCCCCGAGGGCTTCACCGTGATGCCGGGCGTCGGGGCGTACGGCGCGATCGAGGCCAGGCGGCACGCGCTCTTCGCCAAGGACGCCGGCTGCCAGGCCGTCATGTGCCTGCCGCCCAACGCCTACCGGGCCGACGACCGCGCCGTCCTGGAGCACTACGCGATGGTCGCCTCCGCCGGTCTTCCCGTCACCGCCTACAACAACCCCATCGACACCAAGGTCGACCTGCGTCCCGAGCTGCTCGCCAAGCTGTACGCCGAGGGGTTCATCGTGGGCGTGAAGGAGTTCTCCGGGGACGTCCGCAGGTGCTACGCCATCAACGAACTCGCTCCCGGGCTCGACCTGATCATCGGTACCGACGACACCCTCCTCGAAGTGGCCGTCGCCGGGGCCAAGGGCTGGGTCGCCGGGTACCCCCAGGTCTTCCCGCGCGCCTGCCTCGACCTCTACGACGCCTCGCTGGCCGGCGATCTCACCACCGCGCTCCCGCTCTACCGCCGGCTCCACTCCGTACTGCGCTGGGACAGCAGGACCGAGTTCGTCCAGGCGATCAAGCTCGGCCAGGACATGATCGGCCGGACCGGCGGCGCCTGCCGGCCGCCCCGGCAGGCCCTGGACCCGGAGACCGAGGCCGTCGTGCGCTCCGCCACCCAGGCCCTCATCGACGCGGGGGTGAACTGACGTGCGCTCCAGGGTCTGCTACCACGCGGTCGACTCGCACACCGAGGGCATGCCGACCCGGGTGATCACCGGTGGGGTGGGCGTCCTGCCGGGCGCGACCATGGCCGAGCGGCGACAGCGGTTCATGGCCGAACGGGACGGGCTGCGCACCCTGTTGATGTGCGAGCCGCGCGGGCACTCGTCCATGTCCGGCGCGGTCCTCCAGCCCCCGACCCGGCCGGACGCCGACTTCGGCGTGCTGTTCATCGAGGTCTCCGGCTGTCTGCCCATGTGCGGCCACGGCACCATCGGCGTGGCGACGGTCCTGGTGGAGACGGGCATGGTCGAGGCGGTCGAGCCGGAGACCCTCATCCGCCTCGACACCCCCGCCGGTCTCGTCACGGCACGGGTCGCCGTGCGCGACGGCCGGGCGGAGTCCGTCACCCTGGAGAACGTCGCCTCCTACAGCCACGCGCTGGACCAGGTCGTCGACGTGGCGGGGTTCGGCCCGGTCCGTTACGACATGGCGTACGGCGGCAACTTCTACGCCGTCGTGCGCACCGAGGACCTCGGCATCCCCTTCGACCGGGCGGAGAAGGGCCGGCTGCTCGACGCGGGCCTGGCCGTCATGCGGGCGGTCAACGAGCAGAACCCGGTGGCCCACCCGGAGAACCCCGCGATCGACGTCTGCCACCACGTCTATCTGGAGGCCCCCGGCTCCACCGCCGAGCACTCGCGGCACGCCATGGCGATCCACCCCGGCTGGTTCGACCGCTCGCCCTGCGGGACGGGAACCAGCGCCCGGATGGCCCAACTGCACGCGCGGGGACTGCTGAAGACCGGGCAGGACTTCGTCAACGAGTCCTTCATCGGCTCCCGCTTCACCGGCCGCATCCTGGGCGAGAGCACGGTCGGCGGCCTGCCCGCCGTCCTGCCCGCCGTCACCGGCCGCGCCTGGATCACCGGGACCGCGCAGTATCTGCTCGACCCGACCGACCCCTACCCGGAGGGATTCACCGTATGACCGCCGGGCCGACGGGAAGGGCCCCTCGACGTGCCCCGGCCCCCACCCGGCTTCGGCTCAGCGCGCGCCGAGCCCGCGGGACGGGGCCGCGCGTTCGGCTTCCCGCTTCCGGGCCGCCCACAGCGTCCGCACATGCGCGAGATGGCGCCGCATGTGTTCCTCCGCCGCCTCCGCGTCGCCCTCGATCATGATGTCCAGGAGCGCGGTGTGCTCCTGCGCGGAACCCACCAACGACCCCTCGTGGGACAGGTCGGTGAGGCCGTACAGCCGGGAGCGCTTGCGCAGGTCGGCCACCGTCTCGACGAGGCGCGCGTTCCCCGCGAGGGCGAGCAGGTCGAGGTGGAAGCGGCGGTCCGACTCCAGGTAGCCGATCAGGTCGCCCCGCTGGGCGGCGGCCACGATCTCCTCGGCCACCGGACGCACCGCCTCCAACTGCTCACGGGAGGCGGTGCGGGCCACCCGGCCGATGGTGGGGATCTCGATGAGCGCGCGGATCTCGGTGTACTCGTCCAGGTCGCGCTCGGAGAGCTCGGTGACGCGGAAGCCCTTGTTGCGCACCGCCTCGACCAGGCCCTCCCGAGCCAGATCCAGCATGGCCTCGCGCACGGGCGTGGCAGAGACGCCGTACTCGGCGGCCAGGGTGGGCGCGGAGTAGATCACGCCGGGCTGGAGTTCCCCCGCTATCAGCGCGGCCCGCAGGGCGTTGGCCACCTGGTCGCGCAGATGCTCCTGCACCGAGATGAGTTTGCGGGACTTCAGCTCACTCATGGGTTCCCCTTCAGATTTGTCACCGCACTATACAATGTCACGTTGCGCGGAGCGTCCCTCCTCGGCTGTCAGGGCGTGCGGCGGTCGACGTGGGTGATGACCAGGCGGGTCGGCGGCTGCGGGCCGGTGAGAAGTCCCGGCAGCTCGTCCAGGTGGGCGCGGCGCAGCCCCATCGGCGCCGTCTCGTCCAGGCCGGGCCGACGGCCGGCTTGGAACTCGCCGTAGCGGCGGTCGCGGCGGAAGTCGCCGGCGTCGCGGGCAGGACCGGCCGGCGCACCCCTGCGCCCGGGCGCTGCTCTCGACGGCCCCGCTGCCCGACCCGGGGTGCGCACGGCCGCCTGCCACCTCCCCGGGGCGGACTGAGGGGCCGACGGATTTCCGGCACGGGTCTTCCTGGTGAAGTGTGACCTGTGCCATTGTACATGTCACAGGGCGTGGACATGCCAAGCCTGGCCATCGTCCCCATTCCGTCCGGCCGACAGCACGGCATGACGCCATCCCGAGCCCTGCCCTGTCCATCCCATCGGTCACGCAAGCGCGTGACCCGACCCCTCATGGGAGGAAACAACGTGAGAACCACACTCGTCCGCCGCGGTGTGGGTGCCGTTCTGCCGCTGGCTCTGGCCGGGGCGATGGGCGTCGCGCTGCTCGCGCAGCCGGCCCGGGCGCAGCCGAACTCCCCTTCGGCCGCCACGGCATCGAACGCGTCGCAACCGGCCCGCACCGCCGGGCCGGCCGACCCCGCGCCGCAGGCGCAGCAGTCCCCCGCACCGGACACCGGTCACCGGACCGAGGACCGGCTGAAGGTGTCGCAGCTCCCCCCGCTGAGCGCCGACAAGTCCGCCCTCAGGGAGGCGTACGGCGACCACGACGCCCCGAAGGAGCAGGACGCCGGAGGGAAGCCCTCGGCGAAGGCCGCCGCGTGCGACCCGGCCGACTTCACCGGCCGTACCGGGGCCGAACTGGTGCGCCGGATCAAGGCGTCCACCACCGACTGCGTGAACACGCTGTTCAGTCTGACGGGCAACGACGCCCGACTGGCCTTCCGCGAGGCCCAGATGACCTCGGTGGCGTACGCGCTGCGCGACAACTCCGCCTACTACCCGGGCGACGGGAGCACCGGCACCCCGCAGCTCGTGCTCTACCTCCGGGCCGGGTACTACGTGCAGTGGTACAACCCGGATGCCGTCGGACCGTACGGCAGCGCGCTGCGGACCGCCATCCGCTCGGGTCTCGACAGCTTCTTCGCGAGCCCCCGGTCGCGAGACGTCACCGACGAGAACGGCGAGACGCTGTCCGAGGCGGTCATCCTGATCGACAGCGCCCAGGAGAACGCCCGCTATCTGAACGTCGTCAAGCGGATGCTGGCGGACTACGACTCCTCCTGGAACGGCCTCTCGCGGATGCTCGCCGCGGTCAACGGCGTGTACACGGTGACCTTCAGGGGCCACCAGGTGCCCGAGTTCGTCGCCGCCGTCGAGGCGGACCCGAGCCTCATCGGCTCCCTGCACCGCTTCGCCGCCGACCACCTCTCCCTGCTCGACGGCGACCACGCCTACCTGACCTCCAACGCCGGGCGGGAGCTGGGCCGCTTCCTCCAGTACCCCAGCCTGCGGGGCAGGGCCCGGCCCCTGGCCACCGACCTGCTCGGCCGCAGCTCCATCACCGGCCCCACCGCCCCGCTCTGGGTGGGCATAGCGGAGATGGCCGACCACTACGACCGGGCGAACTGCTCGGCGTACGGCGTCTGCGACCTCCAGGAACGCCTCAAGCGGGAGGTCCTGCCGGTGCGTCACGCCTGCGGCCCCGGCATCCGCATCCTGGCCCAGCAGATGACATCGGCCGAGCTGAGCGCGTCCTGCACCAGCCTCATCGAGCAGGACGCCTACTTCCACCGGATCGCCAAGGACGACGGCCCGGTCGCCGACGACCGCAACACCAGCATCGAAGTGATCGCCTACGACTCCAGCGCCGACTACCAGACGTATGCCGGCGCGATGTACGGGATCGACACCGACAACGGCGGCATGTACCTGGAGGGCGATCCCTCCGTCATCGGCAACCAGCCCCGCTTCATCGCCTACGAGGCGGAGTGGCTGCGGCCGGACTTCCACATCTGGAACCTCAACCACGAGTACACCCACTACCTCGACGGCCGCTTCACCATGTACGGCGACTTCGCCGCGGGCATGAGCACCCCCACCGTCTGGTGGGTGGAGGGCTTCGCGGAGTACATCTCCTACCACTACCGGGGCGAGCCCTACACCGCGGCGATGACCGAGGCCGGCAAGGGCACCTACGCCCTGAGCACCCTCTTCGGCACCGACTACAGCCACGACACCACGCGGGTGTACCGCTGGGGCTACCTTGCCGTGCGGTACATGCTGGAGAAGCACCCCGCCGACATGGACACGGTGCTCGGCCACTACCGCACCGGGCAGTGGGCCGCGGCCCGGACCCACCTCGCCAGCACCGTCGGCACGCGGTACGACAGCGACTTCCGGACCTGGCTGGCGGGGTGCGCGGCCGGTGACTGCGGCGACGGCTCCACCACCCCCGTCTCCGAGTGCACCGACCCCGACCCCCGGGTCCTGGGCGAGAACTGCCGTCGGAGCAGCCTCTCCGCCGCCACCGGCAACTACGCCTACCACTACCTGTACATCCCGGCAGGCACCGAGCAGTTGAAGATCACCGTCAGCGGCGGCACCGGCGACGCGGACCTCTACTCCAGCGGCACCGGCTGGGCCACCACCGCCTCCCACACCGGCCGCGCCACCGGACCCGGCAACTCCCACACCCTGACCGTCACCGACCCGCCCGCCGGCGCCCACTACATCAGCCTGCACGCGGCCGCCTCGTTCGGCGGAGCCACCCTCACGACCGCCTACTGATCCGCCCACCGCACCTTCCGGCCGGGGCCGGGCGCCACGCGCGCCCGGCCCCCGACGATCCCGCGACCCGCGGACGACCGTTCAGCCCGAGGCCGCAGGCGCCGAGGTGTCCGTCGCGACCGACACCGCGAGGAGACCCAGGGCGGTGCCCATCAGATAGCGCTGGGCGCGGAGCCAGGTAGGGCGCCGGGCGAGGAAGGCGGCGATCGCTCCCGCCGCGAGGACGATGCCCAGGTTGACGGTGAGGGCCACCGCGATCTGGACGGAGCCGAGCACGAATCCCTGGAGGAGGACGTTTCCCGACTCCAGACCGATGAACTGCGGGATGAGGGAGAGATACATGATGGCGATCTTCGGATTGAGCAGATTCGTCATCAGACCCATCGTGAACAGCCTGCGTGCGGAGTCGTGCGGCATCTCCTTGGGCGCGAAGACGGAGACGCCCCCGGGCCTCAGGGCGGTCCAGGCCAGATAGGCCAGATAGCCGGCCCCGGCCAGTTTCACCGCCACGTACAGCTCGGGCACCGCGAGGAAGACCACCGACAGACCGAGATTCGTGGCCACCAGATAGACCAGGAAGCCCACGGCCACACCGCCGAGGGAGACCACCCCCGCGCGGCGCCCCTGGGTGATGCTCCGCGAGACGAGATAGATCATGTTCGGCCCCGGGGTGAGCACCATGCCCAGGGCGATCATGGCGACGCCCAGCACTCCGCTCAGCTCAACCATGTTCTCCGCCGCTCTGTTCACGTCCAGGGGTGTTTCGGCGACCGCCTTGCTCGGTGCAATCGGAGTCTAGGTTCGCCTTTCGGGTCGGTTCAACAGCGGACATTGCACTCGGTGCAATGATGTGTTCCGATGCTGCCGACCAAGGAGGTGAAGCCCGTGAAGGACTTCCGGTCCGTCGCGGACGGCGTGGCGGAGGAGATCGCGTCCGGTCGGCTCCGGCCGGGGGAACGCCTGCCTCCGCAGCGGGAGTTCGCCCGGCGCCACGCGATCGCCAACTCCACCGCCGTCCGCGTCTACCAGGAGCTCGCCCGGCGGGGCCTCACCGTCGGCCAGGTCGGACGCGGCACCTTCGTCGCGTCGGCACCCGGCGCTCCCGCTCCCGCCCCGGCCCTCTCGGAGCCCGCCGCGCACCGGGTCGACCTGGAGCTCAACCACCCCGTCGTCCCCGAACAGGCCGGGCTGCTCGCCGCCGGCCTGGAGAAGCTGGTCCGCTCCGGCGACCTGGAGTCGGTGCTCCGCCCGGTCGGGCCCGCCGGTACGCCCGCCGCCCGCGAGGCCGCCGCCGACCTCCTGGTACGGGGCGGCGGGCGGCCCGACCCGGAACGTGTCCTGTTCACCGGGAACGGCCGGCAGGCCATCTCCGCCGCCGTCGCCGCACTGACCCGGCCCGGGGCCCGGCTGGGCGTCGAGGAGTTCACCTATCCGGTGCTGAAGGCCATCGCCGCCCGGCTCGGCGTCACCCTCGTACCGCTGGCCATGGACGAGCACGGGCTGATCCCCGAGGCGGTTCAGGAGGCGCACCGCGCCGAACCGCTGCACGCCGTCTACGTCCAGCCGGTCCTGCACAACCCGCTGTCGCTGACCATGCCCGCGCGGCGGCTGGACCACCTGGCCGAGGTGCTGCTGACATCGGGGATCCACGCGATCGAGGACGCCGTCTGGGCCTTCCTCCGGGACGACCTGCCGTCCCTCGCCTCGCGGGTCCCCGAGCACACCGTCCTCGTCGACAGCCTCTCCAAGCGACTCTCCCCGGGGCTGTCCCTCGGGTTCGCCGTGGCCCCCGCCGCGCTGGCGGGCCGGGTCACGGCTGCCGTGCGATCCGGCGGGTGGACGCCCATGCGGTTTCCCCTGGAGGCGATGGCGCGGTGGCAGGAGGACGGTGTCGTCGCCACGCTCGTACGGGCCAAGCGGCGGGAGGCCGGGGCGCGTCAGGAGATCGCTCGCCGCCACCTCGGTGACTTCCGCACCCGCGGCGACCCGTCCTCGTACCACCTCTGGTGGGAGCTGCCCGCCCCCTGGCGCTCCGACACCTTCGTCGCCGCCGCCGCGCGCCACTCCATCGCGGTGACCCCGGCCGCGGCGTTCTCCGTCGGCCGCCCCCGTGGCCCGCACGCGATCCGCCTCGGCCTGGCGTCCCCCACCGAGGAGGTGCTCTCCCGGACCCTCGCGGCCCTCGCCCACCTCGCCCGGTCCGCTCCGGACGACCTGGCCGAGGACTGAGCACCGGGCCCCGATGCCGAGGACTGAGCACCGGGCCCCGATGCCGAGGACTGAGCATCCGGCCCCGATGCCGAGGACGGGGCGCCGGTTCCCGGCCTCAGGGCGCCCGGTCGCCGCGCTCCGCGATCTCCTCCAGGAGCCCGTCGAGGTCCTTCAGCCGGTCCAGGCCCTGGACCGCCCTGGCCATCCGGTGGTTGGCGCTCAGGGCGGTCCGGTGGCGGTGCAGGAAGGCCCAGTAGCCCGCCGTGTAGGGGCAGGCCTGTTCGCCGGTGCGGTCGGTGGGGCGGTAGGCGCAGGGCGCGCACAGGTCGCTCATCTTGTTGATGTAGGCACCGCCGGAGGTGTACGGCTTGGTCGTCATCCGGCCGCCGTCCGCGTACTGCGACATGCCGACGACATTGGGCAGCATCACCCAGTCGTAGCCGTCGACGAAGCACCGGTGGAACCAGTCGGTCACGGCGGCCGGGTCCCAGCCGTCCTGGAGGGCCCGGCTGCCCAGCACCATCAACCGCGGGATGTGGTGCGTCCAGCCGGTGTCGCGGACCTGGGCCAGGACGGTGGACAGGCAGTTCGCGGTGACCGCGTCGGCGTCCAGGCCGAGGAACCAGTCGGGCAGCGGCGCGGTGTGGCGCAGCGCGTTGCGGTGCCGGTACTCCTCGCCGAAGTGCCAGTACAGCTGCCACACGTACTCCCGCCAGCCCGCGATCTGCCGGACGAAGCCCTCGACGCTGTTGAGCGGCGCCTCGCCCGCGCGCCACGCCTGCTCGGCCCGGTCGACGCACTCGGCGGGGTCCAGGAGCCCCAGGTTGAGGGGGACGGACAGCAGACTGTGGCTCATCACGGGATCGGCCGCGAGCATCGCGTCCTCGTACCGCCCGAAGTCGCCGAGCCGTCGGGCGACGAAGCGCCGGAGCGCGGCCAGAGCCTCCCGCCGGGTGACGGGGAAGAGGCGGGGGCCGTCGCGGCCCACGAACGCGACCTCGCCGTCCCGCTCCCAGCGGTCGAGGTCGTGGCGCACCTCGTCGTCGATCTCGTCCTCGCGCGGGCGGTAGGGCGCGGGGACGTCCAGGGTCCTCACGCCCCGGGGCGGCGGCTCGCGGTTGTCGTGGTCGAGGTTCCACGTGCCGCCGGCCGGCTCGTCGCCGTCCATGAGCAGCTCGTGCTCCCGGCGCATCCACCGGTAGAAGCCCTCCATCCGCAGACGGTCGCCTCCGTGCTCCTCGGCCCATGCCCCGAACTCCTCCTGCGCCAGCAGAAAGCCCCGGGCCGGAAGCACGGCGACGCCGTCCCGGGCGGTCACGAAGTCCAGCGCGGCACGGGAGGTCGGGTGGCAGACCGTCAGGCGGTCGCCCCCGCCGCCGAATCCGGCCTCCGCCAGCCCTTCCGTGTAGGTCCGGGCCCGGACGTAGCGGACCCGGTCGCCCAGTTCGGCCGCCCGGTGCCGCATCGCGGAGAGGACGAGGTGGGCCTTGGCCCGGTGGAAGCGGCGCCGACGCAGGACCGACCGGGCCTCGATCATCAGGACGGGAGCGTGGGCGTCCGGGCCGCCGTGGCACGGGTCCAGGAAGTGGGGGCCGAGCTGGTCCCCGAAGAGCCAGTGGGTGCGTGGTGCCATGAGGGGGTCTGTCCTGCCGTCGAAAGGTGCCGCCTCCGCCACGCTAGGGAGGGCTCGGACGGCTCCTGCGACGCCACGCCGCGCGCACGCACGGTACGGTCGCCGGTGCGCCCGGCGACGCCCGCTCAGGCCGTCGCCGCCGTCATCCGCCGCAGCCCTGTGTACTGGAGCGCGGTGTAGACCGCCACGATCACCGCTCCGATCAGCAGGAACACCACCCCGGCCCCGTTGAGCGGTACGAGGTCGGCGAAGGCGATCACCACGCACCCGACCGCACACGCGGCATTGACCGCGACGACGGCCCTGGCCAGGGCGGGCGGGATCGCCGGATAGCCCGCGATCAGCGCCAGGCAGCCCGCTCCGCCCAGCTGGAAGATCCCGAACGCGACGGCGAAGGCCACCGGCATCCCGGTCAGCGAGCCGAGCGGCGCGGCGGCCGCGACGAGGACGAGGCCCATCACGGCGGTACTCACGCTGTCCACGCGCAGCACCAGGCGGAGGAAGCGGGAGGTGTCCGGGGCCGGGGCCGTCGCTGCGGACGGGGCGAGGGTGTACGTCATCTCGGATCTCCTTCGTACGGCGGGTCGACGCCACGGTGCCACGCACGGCGGCCGGGACTCCATGACCTCCCAGGTCAAGAACGCCCCGGCGGTGATCCACGGATACGGTGGGATCATGGAGATCCAAGTGCCGCCCCGGATAGGCCCGTTGCTCCGGTCGTGGCGCCGCCGCCGCAAGCTCAGCCAGCTCGATCTGGCCCTGCGGGCGGACTCCTCCACCCGCCATCTCTCCTGCGTGGAGACGGGCCGCGCCCGTCCGAGCCGCGAGCTGGTGCTCCGGCTCGCCGAGCACCTCGACATCCCGCTGCGGGACCGCAACGGCCTGCTGCTGGCCGCCGGTTACGCCCCCGCTTACCGGGAGTCACCGCTCGACAGCGACCGGATGGCCATGGTCCGCTCGGCGATCCGGGCGATGCTGGCCGGACACGAGCCCTATCCGGCCGCCGCGATCGACCGGATCTGGAACATCGTCGACCGCAACGACGCGATGTCCCTGCTGCTCGGCGCCGTGCCGCCGCGTCTGACGGAGTCGGGCGGCAACGTGATGCGGCTGATCCTCCACCCGGAGGGGCTCGCCTCCCAGTGCCTCAACTTCGCCCAGGTCCGCGCCCACGCCCTCGGCCGGCTGCGGCACCAAGTGGACACCACCGGCCATGACGACCTGCGGGAGCTGTACGAAGAGGTCTCCGCCTATCCGGTCCCGGCCGGCCTCGACGCCGATCCCGGCCCGGTGGACCCGGCCGGCATCGTCGTCCCGTTGCGTATCCGTACACCGCTCGGCGACATGGCCTTCTTCAGCACGATCGCCACCTTCGGAGCCCCCGCCGACGTGACCCTCTCGGAGCTCGCGGTGGAGTCGTTCTTCCCGATGGACGAGCAGACCGACACCCTGATGCGCACCCTGGCCGCGCCGGGCGGCGGCGGGGGACAGTAGCGGCGCGGTCCCGAGCCGGGGCCAGGCCTCCCGTGGGGGTGGGGCCGCACATCCCGCCCCCGCGTCCCCGCGCCCCACCGGCCCGGCGAGCTTCCTCGTCCGGGTCTCCCGTACCGCGCCGCAAGATCGACCCCGGTTGACTTCATACCCCTGGGGGGTATCTTGGACGGTGAGTGGTCGCGATCCGGCGGCCTTGACGAGGGAGTGGGCCATGCAGACCGGTCTCAAGATCACGGCCTTCGCCGCGGGGCTCGCGGCGACCTTCGGGTCGGCGTACGCGGTGGGCGGCGCGCTGGAGCCCGCGGTCCCGCCGAAGGAGCCGTCCCACCAGGAGAGCGGGGAGGGGCACATCGAGAAGGAGCGCCCCGCGGAAGAGGATTCCGAGCTTCCCGGCGGCCTCCAGGTCTCGCAGGGAGGCTTCACCCTCGACCTCGACACCCCGCGCGTCGAGGCGGGCGAGCCCGCCGAGCTGCGCTTCGCCGTCGTGGACGAGGACACCTCCCGCAACGTGACCGCGTTCCGCCGCGAGCACGGCAAGGAACTGCACCTGATCGTGGCGTCGAGCGACCTCACCACCTACCGGCACCTGCACCCCGAGCGGGCCGCCGACGGCACCTGGTCCACCCCCGTCGAGCTTCCCGAGGCCGGCGGCTACCGGGTCTTCGCCGACTTCACCCCGGACGGGAAGAACGCCGAGGGCATCACCCTGGGCGCCGACCTGGCCGTCTCCGGCGACGCGCGTCCCGAGTCGCTGCCGGAAGCCGAGCGGACGGCGACCGTCGACGGGTACGAGGTCACCCTCGACGGGGCGCTGCGCCCCGGGGCGGGCAGCGAACTGAAGCTGGAGGTCGAGAAGGGCGGCAAGCCGGTCACCGACCTCCAGCCCCACCTCGGCGCATACGGCCACCTCGTCGCGCTGCGCGCCGGGGACCTGGCGTACCTCCACGTCCACCCGAACGGCGAGCCGGGCGACGGGCGTACGGAGTCCGGGCCCGAGGTCTCCTTCACCGCGACGGCCCCGAGCAAGGGGGCCTACCGCCTCTTCCTCGACTTCCGGCACGAGGGGAAGGTCCGTACGGCCGCCTTCACCGTGCACGCCGGGGGCGCGGCTCCCGAGAACTCCGCGCCCGAGGGTGGCGAGTCCGCCGACCACGGTCACTGACCTCCGCCCGCCCCGCTCGGCCGGGCGGGCAGCCTCGACGCATTCCGCCGAGGCCGATCGGGCTCAGCTCACGTCGAGGATCTTCCCCGCGAGCCGGGTCAGGGTTCGCCGCTCGGCGGCAGTCAGCGCACCGAGAGTCCGGTCCAGCAGCTGCGGCCCCCGCCCTCTGCCTCCGCCAGTGCGGGTCCCGCGTTCGGGGGCAGCGTCAGCGCGTACGCCCGGCGGTCCCGGGGATGGCGCTCACGCCGTACGAGACCGGAGTCCTCCAGGCCGTCGATACAACCGACCATCACGCTCCGGTCGACGCGCAACTGCGCGCTCAACTCCTTCTGGGAGCAAGGGCCCACGTCGTTCAGCATCTTCAGCGCGAGGTGCTGGGCCAGGGTCAGCCCGTGCGCGGACCGTTCCTCGTCGATCGAGCGGGCCACCATTCTCGTCGCCCGGCACATCGCGATGTCGGGACGCTCCCGCGCCGGCCGGGAGAAGTACCGCTCGCGGTCACCGGCCTCCGGCTCCCCGCGGGGGGAGGCGGTGCGGGAAGGCGGTGGGGCGGTGGGGCGGTGGGGCGGTCAAGACTGCTCCTCCTGCGGTTTGGGACGGCGAGCCGTCCGGGTGTCGAGATCGTCCGTCCCCAGAACGTTTTCCAGCCCAGCCCAGGGAGCTCTCGACTTGAGCTGCTTGCTGCTCCCTCCGGGCGCGGCGGAGGGGTGGCTCGTCCCCGGCGAGCCCCGGTCGTCCCTCGACGGGATCGCCGACTTTCCGCTGCCCGCACCCGATCGGACGGGCCCCCTCGGGCGGCTCCGCCGCGCCGTCGGTGAACAACGACGCTGCCCCGTAGGGCAGTACGTCTGACGAACCCCGCTCCGTCGGGCTTGCGCCGAGGCGCCGACCGCCGCTCGGAGCTTGTCATCTGCGGTCTTTGACCGCCATGCCCGTGACCGGGGTGAGGGGGTGTGTTTGAGCCACCGACCCCTCTGGCTTAGGCTTGCCTAACCTTCATTGCTCGGCCAACCTGAGGACCCTCCATGCTCGGCTTCACCCGCGTGCGCCGCCACACTCTCGCCGCCACGGCCACCACCGTCGCTCTCGCCGTCGCCCTGGTCGGCTGCTCCTCGGACGGCGACGGCGACACGAAGGACGGGGCGAAGGACTCGGCGAAGAGCGGCGGCGCCTTCCCCGTCTCGATCAAGAGCTCGCTCGGCACCGCGAAGATCGAGGAGAAGCCCGAACGCATCGTCACCCTCGGCCAGGGCTCCGCCGAGACCGCGATAGCCCTCGGCGAGACGCCGGTCGGCATCGAGAGCTACCCGTGGGGCAGTGACAAGTCCGGCTACCTGCCGTGGATCAACGAAGCGGTCAAGAAGTCCGGCGACAAGCTCCCGAAGCAGTTCACGGGCGGCGAGGAGATCGACTTCGAGGCGATCACCGAGCTGGAGCCGGACGTCATCCTCGCCCCCTGGTCGGGCATCACGCAGAAGCAGTACGACGTCCTCAAGGACATCGCCCCCACGGTCGCCTACCCCGACCAGGCGTGGAGCACCGACTGGGACCAGCAGATCGACATCATCGGCAAGGCGCTCGGCCGCACCGAGGACACGAACGGTCTCAAGACGAAGATCGAGAAGCAGCTCGCCGACGCCGCGGCCACCCGGCCGAAATACAAGGACGTCACCTTCTCGTACATCTACAACTCCGGCCCCGGCACCCTCGGCGTCTTCAAGCCCGAGGAGCAGCGCGTCAAGATGGTCTCCTCGCTCGGCCTGAAGGTCGACCCGGTCGTCAACGGCTTCAAGGAGACCCCCGGCACCGACTCGGCCCTCATCGGCCTGGAGAACGCCGAGAAGCTCAAGGACAGCGACCTCGTCTTCACGTTCTACACGGACGAGAAGAACCGCAAGGAGATCGAGGGCCAGAAGCTGTACGCCGAGATCCCCGCGATCAAGAAGGGCGCCGTCGTCGCGAGCAACGACAACTCCTTCGTCACCGCCTCCTCGATCATCAACCCGCTGACCGTGCCGTGGACGATCGAGCGCTACCTGCCGCTCATCGACAAGGCCGTCAAGACCGCCGGCAAGTAACCCCGGCCGGGTATCCGGACCGCCGAGCCCCCAAGGCACACTCCACTCCCATGGCAACCACCACGGTCGCACAGCCGAGCGGCGCGGGTACCTCGCGTACCGGCGCCGCTCGGTCGGCGTTCCTCCTGCTCCTCGGCCTGGCCGCGCTGGCACTCGCGCTCTGCGCCAGCGTCGTGTTCGGCAGCCGCTCCACGTCGTTCGGCGATGTCCTCGACGTCCTGCGCGGCACCGCCGACCCCACCATCACGACCATCATCGAGAGCCGCTACCCCCGCACCGTCCTCGGCGTCCTCGCCGGGGTCTGCCTCGCGGTCGCGGGCACCCTCATGCAGGGCGTCTCGCGCAACCCGCTGGCCGAACCGGGCCTCCTCGGGATCAACGCCGGCGCCTCCGCGAGCATCGTCGCCGCGACCGCCTGGTTCGGGGCCGCCGGCGCCACCGACACCATGTGGTGGGCGCTGCCCGGAGCGCTGATCGCGGGCGTCCTCGTCCATGTCATCGGCTCCGCCGGTACGGGAGCGAGCGTGGTGCGCCTGGTGCTCGCCGGCGCGGTGCTCACCGCCGTCCTGATGGCGTTCATCCAGGCGGTGACCCTCAGCAAACCGCAGGTCTTCGACAGCTACCGCTACTGGGTCGTCGGAGCGCTGGGCGGCCGGGACTTCGACGTCTTCTGGTCCGTCCTGCCGTTCGCCGCCGTCGGCTTCCTGATCGCCCTCGCCCTCGGCCCCGGCCTCAACGCCCTGGCCCTCGGCGACGCGACCGCCGTCGCCCTCGGCTCGCACCCCGGGCGCACGAGGGGCGGGGGACTGGTCGCGGCCACCCTGCTCAGCGCCGCCGCGACCGCCGCCGTCGGCCCGATCGCCTTCGTCGGCCTCGCCGTCCCGCACGTCGTACGGGCCCTTGCCGGCGTCGACTTCCGCGCCCAGATCCTCTTCTCCGCCCTGATGGGCCCCACCCTCCTGCTCCTCGCGGACGTGGTGGGCCGGGTCGTCATGCGGCCCACCGAACTCATGGTCGGCGTCGTCACCGCCTTCATCGGCGCACCCGCGCTGCTCATCGCCGTACGCAGGATGCGGGGCACCTCATGACCGTCACCGACCGCACCGCCCCCGTCCGCAAGGCGCCCCGGGGCTATCTGACCGTCGGCAGCACCGTCGCGATACCCCTGCGCCGGGCGTCCGTGTTCGCGGGCGCCGGGCTCTTCGTCCTCCTCCTGGCGGCCGGCGTCGCGACGCTGGCCTGGGGACGCCTCGGCATCGACCTCGCCGACCTGCCCGCCGCCCTCGTCGGGGACGCCGAGGGCAAGGACCGGTTCGTCTTCAACCGCCTGCGCGGGCCCCGTCTCACCGTCGCCATCGGCGTGGGCGCGGCGCTCGGCCTGTCCGGCGCGCTGTTCCAGTCCGTCACCCGCAACCCGCTCGGCAGCCCGGACGTCATCGGCCTCTCCGCCGGGGCCGGTGCGGGCGCCGCGTTCTGCGCGCTGATGTTCCCCGACACGGTTCCGGTCCCCGTCGGCGCGCTCATCGGCGCCATCCTCGCGATGGCCCTCGTCTACGTCTCCACCGGCACCGGTTTCCGCAACCCCGCCCGGCTCGTCATCGCGGGCATCGGGGTCGCCGCGATGGGCGCGGCCGTCACCCAGTACGTCGTCTACGCCCTGGAACGCGACAAGGCGTCCGTCCTCACCGCGTACGTCAACGGCAGCCTGACCGCGCGCTCCTGGACCGACGCCACGACCGTCTGGCTGGTCCTTGCCGCCGCCGCCCCGCTGGCCGCGCTGATCTCGCGGCGGCTCGACATCGGCGAAATGGGTGACGACATCGCCGAGGGGCTCGGCTCCGAGCCGAAGAAGGCCAAGACCCTCGCCGTGCTCCTCGCCATCGCCCTCTCGGCCGCCGCGGTCAGCGTCTCCGGACCCATCGCCTTCATCGCCCTGACCGCCCCCCAGATCGCCCGGCGCCTCACCCGCGGCTCCGGCCCGCACCTGCTGCTCTCCGCCCTCACCGGCGGCCTGCTGCTGGTTCTCGCGGACCTCTGCTCCCAGCAACTGCCGCTCTTCGACGACCTGCCGGTGGGGATCTACACGATGGCGATCGGCGGCGTGTACCTGGGCTGTCTGCTGGTAGGGGAGTGGCGCAAGGGCGTGCTCTGAGGGCCCCGCCCACCCCACCCCGGCCCGCGCCTTCGCCGTCAGACGTCGAGCGCCGTGCCGTAGAGCCGGTCCACCGTCAGCCGGATGACCACCCGGCGCTCGGCGACCAACTCCTCGAAGAACGCGGCTTCGTCCTCGGGACTCCCGCCCTCCGGGATCATCCCGAGCAGTTCCCGCCCGACCGCGTCCCCGGGCTCCGTGGTGCTTCCGGAGACCTCGGCCTCGCCCTCGGCGACGGCGAACGACCACACGTCGCCACCCGGCACATGCAGCGCCGCACGGGGATCGCGCCGCAGGTGCTTGGTCTTGACCCGGTCGGCCGTCGTCGAGAACCGTACGATGCGTGCCTCGGGGTCCCAGCTGTAGACCATGGTCGTCAGATGGGGGTGGCCGCTGCGCTTGTTCGTGGCGAGCGTGCCGAACTGCTGCCGGCCGAGGAGGCCCGAGAGGGCTTCGTCGGACAGGGCGCGAGGTCCTGGGCGTTGGGTCATGAAGGGGTCAACCTCCGTGGCCGCGCGGTAATTTCCGGTGCCCCTCGGCCGACCGGAGCAGTGGCGACTGGTCACGTACAGGTTCGTCGACCATACTGCCCGCCGTGGAGCAGAGCATAGATTCGAACAAGAAGCCCGAGTTCGCCGCAGGCACCGACCCGGCGTTCATCCCCCTGCCCGGACTGGCGGCGCCCGCCGGAACCCGCGAGCCTGAACCGGAAGCGGAGTCGCAGGCCGGTCCGGAGGCGGCGGAGTTCCGCGACGACGAGGCCGAACCGGCGGCCGCGGAGGGCGACGCCGACCGGGAACCGGAAGCGGCGGACGGAGCAGCGGCGGTCGACGGCGATGCCGAGGCTCAGGCCGATGCCGAGGACCGGGACGGCCCCGTTTTCGAGGTCAGCGACCGGCGCGGTTCGATCCGGGTGGCCCGGGAAGGCGTCCGGTTCCGGCTGGACGACCAAGAGGCCGAGTTCGGTTGGGACGAGATCGGCGCGGTGGAGACCACCCCGGCCCGGTTCGGCCGGAGGTTCACGGTGACCGTCCACCTGTCGAGCCGCCGCTGGTTCAACGCCGAGGTCGAGGCGGCCAGCCGCAGCGAGCTCAAGAGCTGGCCGGCCGAGCTGGACAAGGCCCTGGACGCCTACTTCGAGGAGTGACGCCCCCTCGGGCCGGGGCGGTCGAGCGCGGGACATCCCCCAGGGGGTGTCCCATCGACCGGGCGGGCCGGGCGGCGCTCCTGCCGTGCCGCTCGCGCCGCCCCGTGCAGTCCCGTCACGGCTTCTCGCGTCCGCGGTCCCGGATCCGCATCGTGACGTAGCCGGCCAGGGCGACGACGGCCAGGCCCAGGACCGCCTTGGACACGACGCCGACGTACGCCCCGACGACGTCCCACTGGTCGCCGAGCCAGTATCCGGCCATCACGAGCACCGTGTTCCACACCAGGCTGCCGGCGGTCGTCAGCGCGACGAACACCGGCAGCGGCATGCGCTCCACACCCGCGGGCACCGAGATCAGGCTCCGGAACACCGGCACCATCCGGCCCAGCAGCACCGCCTTCGTGCCGTGCCGCGCGAACCACGCCTCGGTCCGCACCAGGTCGGAGGCCTTGACCAGCGGCAGCTTCGCCCACCAGGCGTGCATCCGCTCCCGGCCGAACACAGCGCCGACGCCGTACAGGACCACCGCACCCACGACCGAGCCCAGCGTCGTCCAGAACAGCGCCGAGGCGATGCTGAGCACGCCCTGCGAGGCGGCGAACCCGGTCAGCGGCAGGATGACCTCGCTCGGCAGCGGCGGGAACACGTTCTCCAGCGCGATGGCCGCACCCGCGCCGGGCCCGCCGAACGTCTCGACCAGACCGGCGGCCCAGCCGGCGATTCCCCCCTGCGGCTCCGAGGCCGCCGACAGCCGGTGGGCCGCAGCGTCCAGGGTCAGGTGCATGCCTCCATGGTCTCGCAGCCCCCGCCTCAGGCCCCGTCGAGAACCACCGAGCGGCTCAGATGGCGCGGCAGATCGGGGTCGAGCCCCCGGGCAGCCGCCCGGGCGAGGGCGAGGCGTTGGACGCGTACGAGATCGGCCAGGGGGTCGAGGGAGCCGTTCACCCACTGGGCGCCCGTGGCGCGCACCTGCTCCGGCAGGCCCTCGGGTGCCTCGCCGAACATCCAGGTCGTGGTGCCGGTGGTGGAGATGCTGATGGGGCCGTGGCGGTACTCCATCGCGGGATACGACTCCGTCCAGGACAACGACGCCTCCTTCATCTTCAGCGCCGCCTCGTGGGCCAGACCCACCGTCCACCCCCGGCCGAGGAAGGAGAACTGGGTGCTCCGCAGAAGCTCGTCGGCGAGCGGCTCGGCGAGGGCCGCCTCGGCGTCCGCGACGACGGCGTCGGAGTGCAGCCCGAGGTGGGCCCGCAGCAGGGTGAGAGCGGTCGTGGCGAAGCGGGTCTGGACGACGGACCGTTCGTCGGCGAAGTCCAGGACGACGAGATCGTCGGCCGCCGCCCTGACCGGGGTCCGCGGATCCGCCGTCACCGCCACCGTGGGGGTGGTGCCGCGCAGCCGGTTCAGCAGCTCCAGCACCTCGGTCGTGGTCCCCGAACGGGTCAGTGCGACGACCCGGTCGTAGCCGCGACCGAAGGGGAACTCGGAGGCGGCGAAGGCGTCCGACTCGCCCTGTCCGGAGCCCTCGCGGAGCCCGGCGTAGGCCTGTGCGATGTAGAAGGAGGTGCCGCAGCCCACGACCGCGACGCGCTCGCCCGCGACGGGCAGGGCGACGGCCTCGGGGCCCCCGGCCAGGGCGGCTGCGCGCCGCCAGCAGGCGGGCTGACTGGCTGTCTCGGTCTCGGCATACGACACGTCTGCACTCCACGGGAACGAGGTGGACCACGGGAACGGGGTTGAGCGGGGTCGATCACCCCGCGTGTAGAATTCTGCACGTTACATGCGGTTATCGAGCAAAAACAAGCAACGTGCAGATGGGGGGAGGGCTCCCCGCGGGCCCTGTGCGACGCTTGCGGCGGTCCGGCCCCCGGCGACCGCGTTCCCGCGAAACGCGGTGCCCGCGCCGGACGGTGAGGAGACGCTCTTGTCCAGGGACGCCCGGTGGGACGCGCTGCTGGAACTGGTCGGCAAGCACGGCAGGGTGGACGTCGAGGAGGCGGCGGTGGCGCTCGACGTCTCGGCCGCCACCATCCGTCGCGACCTGGACCAGCTGGCCGAGCAGCACCTGCTCACCCGCACCAGGGGCGGCGCGGTCGCGCACGGGGTCTCCTACGAACTGGCGCTCCGCTACAAGACGGGCCGCCACGCGCCGGAGAAGCAGGCCATCGGGCGCGCGGTGTCCGGCCTCGTGGCCGTCGGCGAGGTCGTCGGCCTGACCGGCGGGACGACCGTGACCGAGGTGGCCAGAGCGCTGGCGGTACGCCCGGACATCGTGGGCGAGACGGCGGTGGCGGGCGGTCAGCCGACGCTGACCGTGGTGACCAACGCCCTCAACATCGCGAGCGAGCTGGCGATCCGCCCGCAGATCAAGATGGTCGTGACGGGCGGCGTCGCGAGGCCTCAGTCGTACGAGCTGACAGGCCCACTCGCCGTCGGCGTGATGAACGAGATCACGCTGGACGTCGCCGTCCTCGGGGTGAACGCCATCGACATCGAACGCGGCGCGTACGTCCACCACGAGGGCGAGGCCAGCGTCAACCGGCTGCTCGCGGAACGGGCCCAGCGGGTGGTGGTGGCGGCCGACTCGTCGAAGATCGGCAAACGCGCCTTCGCCCGCGTCTGCGACCTGGGCCTCGTCGACGTCCTGGTCACCGACTCCCGCATCGGGGCGGAGGCGAGGGAGCGGTTCGGCGAGGCGGGGGTCCAGGTCATCGCGGTCTGACGGGTCGGGCCGTCGTGAACCGGTGCCCACCGGGTATCGGATGCGACACGGAGGCGGACTTCGCCGTGTCGCTGGTACGCCGAACGGGTGAGGGGCGAGAGGATTGCCCGATGAACAGTGAGTGCAGCCGGTGCCCATCCGACCGGCTCGACGACGGGGTGAACCGGTGAGCAGGTACGACAGGTATGACAGATACGACGCCACCGACGAACAGTGGGAGGGGCTCGCCCAGGTCGTACCCCTGCGCGGCCGTGACGAGTGGCCGTCCCGGATCGACCACCGCACCGTCCCCGACGAGCGCGCCGCCGAACAGCGCCGCCTCGTCGTCCTGCGGGTCCAGGTCTTCGCGGACGCCCGCGAGGTCGCCGAGTATCTCGTCGCCCAGGTTCCGGTGCTGCTCGACCTGACGGCGGCGGAAACGGACGTGGCGAAGCGGATCCTCGACTTCAGCAGCGGTGTGGTCTTCGGCCTCGGCAGCGGAATGCACCGCGTCGACCGCAACGTCTTCCTGCTCGCACCGGTCGGCATGGAGGTCGAGGGGGTCACGCCCGCGGGCCTCGCCCAGTCGTAGGAAGCGGCAGTCGGGACGGCGGCCGGGCGGCGGCGGCCGGTTTCGGACCGCCGCTCGGTCGCGTCCTTCGCGGGGAGGGCGGACGTGCCGGGAGCGTGCCGCGAACGTGCGGGAGGCACTGTCGGTGGCCGGTGGTAGACCTGGTGCTGTGACGGACATCGATGTGGCAGAACTCCAGCGCCGGCTGGCCGCGTTCGCGGCGGCGCGGGACTGGGGGCAGTACCACACCCCGAAGAACCTGGCGGCCGCGCTCAGCGTCGAGGCCTCCGAACTGCTGGAGATCTTCCAGTGGCTGACGCCCGATCAGTCGGCCGGGATCATGGAGGACCCCGAATCCGCCCACCGGGTCGCCGACGAGGTGGCGGACGTGCTCGCCTATCTCCTGCAGTTCTGCGAGGTGGTGGGCATCGACCCGACGGCGGCGCTGGTGGCCAAGTTGGAGCGGAACGAGAAGCGCTTCCCGCTTCCGAGCGCCGCCGAACCCCCCGATCGTCACTCTTCGGAGTGATCGAGTTATCCACATTCGACTTCGTGTCCACAGATTTCCGATTTCCTCTGGCCTTACGGTGCGGTCTACCTCACTGTGGGTAATGAATGAGGTGAGCGGGTTTTCGTACGGACGGGGGAGACAGATGGAAGCGGAGCGACTCATCGAGGCGGGCCGGCGGGCTCTGGCCGACAGCCGGGGCGCGCTGGACGTCATGGCGGAGGCCTGGCAGGCGCAGGCGCTCGCCCGGGCGGTCGGCAGTCGGCTGGCGCTGTGCGGGCCGATGGAATTACGGAGCGAGGCGCGGGCGCTGGGGGAGATCGGCGCCGGATGCTCGGCGCTGGACCATCCGACGGTGATCTCCGGCGGTGCCAGGGCCGCCCAGTTGTCGGGGATCGGCGAGGTCCGGCCGACCCTCGCCGGGCTCGCGCTGCTGCTCGGCGAGGCCGGGATCGCGCTGGTCGGGGTGGCCTGCGACACGGGGGAGGACGGGCTGTACTGGCAGTGCATCGAGGCCATGGACGCGGCGGACGAATCCCTGGACCGTGTGCACGGGATGCTGAGACGCCTGGCGGAGAGGGAGCGGGAGCCCGAGCGGGCGAGGGAGCGCGACGGCCCGTACGGCATACGCGGCCCCGCACCATCGGCCGCAGGGCCCTGAGCGGAGGCCCGGGCTCTGAGGCGCTCCGAGGGGGCGGCGCCGGCTCCGATGAGGCAAGGCAGAGGTTCCGGGGGAGGCGGGGGCCGGGCGACGGCCTCCGGGAAGGCAGGATGGAGGCATGGATCTTCGCATCTTCACCGAGCCCCAGCAGGGGGCCGACTACGACACCTTGCTCAGCGTCGCCAAGGCCACGGAGGACCTGGGCTTCGACGCCTTCTACCGCTCCGACCACTATCTCCGCATGGGCGCCGGCGACGGTCTGCCCGGACCGACGGACGCCTGGATCACCCTGGCCGGACTGGCGCGCGAGACCCGGCGGATCCGGCTCGGCACGCTGATGACCGCCGGCACGTTCCGGCTCCCGGGAGTGCTCGCCATCCAGGTGGCCCAGGTCGACCAGATGTCCGGCGGCCGGATCGAACTGGGCCTGGGCGCGGGTTGGTTCGAGGAGGAGCACAAGGCCTACGGCATCCCGTTCCCGAAGGAGAAGTTCGGCCGCCTGGAGGAGCAGCTCGCGATCGTCACCGGGTTGTGGGCGACGGAGGTCGGCAAGACCTTCAGCTACGACGGCACCTACTACCAGCTCACCGACTCGCCCGCTCTTCCCAAGCCCGCACAGGCCAAGGTGCCCGTCCTGATCGGCGGCCACGGGGCGACGCGCACCCCCCGCCTCGCCGCGCAGTACGCGGACGAGTTCAACATCCCGTTCGCCTCGCTGGAGGACAGCGAGAAGCAGTTCGGCCGGGTCCGGGCCGCCGCGCAGGCGCACGGGCGCTCGCCGGACGACCTCGTGTACTCCAACGCGCTGATCGTCTGCACGGGCAAGGACGACGCCGAGGTCGCCCGGCGCGCTGCGGCCATCGGCAGGGATGTGGAGGAGCTCAAGGCGAACGGCCTGGCCGGATCGCCCGCCGAGGTGGTCGACAAGATCGGCCGCTACGGCGCGATCGGCTCGTCGAGGATCTACCTCCAGATCCTCGACCTGGACGACCTGGACCATCTGGAACTGATCTCCTCGCGGATCCAGTCCCAGCTGACCTGACCTGACCTGACCTGAGGAGGCAGAGGTGGCCGCGAGCACGGGCATCACGCTCGCCGACGCGCTGGACGCCGGGCCCGTCCTGCTGGACGGCGGGCTCTCCAACCAACTGGAGGCGCAGGGCTGCGATCTGTCCGACGCGCTGTGGTCGGCGCGGCTCCTGGCCGAGGCGCCGGAACAGATCGAGGCCGCTCACCTCGCCTATCTCCGGGCCGGGGCGCGGGTGCTCATCACGGCCAGCTATCAGGCCACGTTCGAAGGGTTCGGGAGATACGGGATCGACCGGTCCGGGACCGAGACCCTGCTCGCCCGCAGTGTGGAGCTGGCTCGGGGCGCCGCCGACGCGGCGCGCCGGGCCGGTCCCGGGCGGGAGGCCTGGGTCGCCGCGTCGGTCGGACCGTACGGGGCGATGCTCGCGGACGGCAGCGAGTACCGGGGACGTTACGGGCTGAGCGTCCGGGAGCTGGAGCGTTTCCACCGCCCCAGGGTGGCGGCGCTCGCGGCTGCCGGGCCGGACGTCCTGGCGCTGGAGACGGTGCCGGACCTGGACGAGGCGGAGGCCTTGGTCCGGGTGGCCGAGGAGACCGGACTGCCGTACTGGCTCTCCTACAGCGTGGCCCGTGGCCGGACTCGGGCGGGGCAGCCGTTGGAGGAGGCGTTCGCGGTGGCGGCCGGGCGGGCGTCCGTCCTCGCGGTCGGGGTCAACTGCTGTGACCCGGACGAGGCGCTGGCGGCGGTCGAGCAGGCGGTGGCGGTCACGGGCAGGCCGGCCGTGGTCTATCCGAACAGCGGCGAGGGCTGGGACGCCGGAGCGCGGGGATGGACCGGGCGCGGCACCTTCGATCCGGGCCGGGTGCGGGCCTGGACGCGGGCCGGGGCCCGCCTCGTCGGGGGCTGCTGCCGGGTGGGTCCTGACCTCATGGCCGAGCTGGCCGGTCGACTGGAGGAGCCGGGAGAGCCGCAGCAGTAGACAAGCGGGACGAAAATGCCTGGTGGGGGCAGGGGGTGAGGATCATACTCGGACAGGTGTTCCTGACAATCGGTACGACCGGCACCCAAGAGCGTCCCGCCACTGATCTGGGCTTCCTGCTGCACAAGCATCCCGACAAGGCGCAGGCGTTCTCCACCTCGCACGGCTCCGCCCACGTCTTCTACCCCGAGGCGTCCGCCGAGCGCTGCACGGCCGCACTCCTGCTGGAGGTGGATCCGGTGGCGCTCGTGCGGCGCGGCAAGGGCAAGGGCCGGGGAGGCGCGCCCGACGCGGCGCTCGCGCAGTACGTCAACGACCGCCCCTACGCGGCGTCCTCGCTGCTGTCGGTCGCCCTCGCCGCCGTGTTCAAGTCCGCCCTCGGCGGGGTCTGCCGCGCCATGCCCGAGCGGGCGGAGAGCCCGCTGCCGCTGCGGATCGAGGTGCCGGCCCTGCCCGCCCGGGGCGGCGTCGCGCTGGTGCACAAGCTGTTCGCGCCGCTCGGCTGGGAGCGGGTCGAGGTCACGGCCGTACCACTGGACGAGCAGTTCCCGGCCTGGGGCGACTCGCGCTACGTACGGCTGGTGCTGGAGGGCGAGTTGCGGCTCGCCGACGCGCTGCGGCAGCTCTACGTCCTGCTGCCGGTGCTCGACGACGCCAAGCATTACTGGGTCGCGCCCGACGAGGTGGACAAGCTGCTGCGGGCCGGGGAGGGCTGGCTGGCCGACCACCCCGAGCGGCCGCTGATCACCCGGCGCTATCTGTCCCACCGCTGGGGGCTCACCCGCCAGGCCGACCAGGCCCTGGAGCTGGTCCGGCTCGCCGAGTCGGACGACCTCGACGTGGACAGCGTCGACAACGCCGTGGACGAGAGCACCGACACCGAGGAGAGGCCGGTCCCGCTCGCCGAGCACCGGCGGACCGCGATCCTCGACGCGCTGCGCGCCGCCGGGGCGAGCCGGGTGCTCGACCTCGGCTGCGGCCAGGGCCAGTTGGTGCAGGCGCTCCTCAAGGACGTGCGCTACACCGAGATCGTGGGCGTCGACGTCTCGATGCGTGCCCTCACCATCGCCTCGCGGCGGCTCAAGCTGGACCGGATGGGGGAGCGCCAGGCCGGCCGGGTCACCCTCCGGCAGGGCTCGCTGACCTACACCGACAAGCGGCTGGCCGGGTATGACGCCGCCGTGCTCAGCGAGGTCATCGAGCACCTGGACCTGCCCCGGCTGCCCGCCCTGGAGTACGCGGTGTTCGGTGCCGCGCGCCCCGCGACGGTGGTCGTGACCACGCCGAACGTCGAGTACAACGTCCGCTGGGAGACCCTTCCGGCCGGCCACGCCCGGCACGGGGACCACCGTTTCGAGTGGAGCCGGACCGAATTCCGCCACTGGGCCGGGCAGGTCGCCGAACGGCACGGATACACCGTCCGGTACGTGCCGGTCGGGCCGGACGACCCCGAGGTGGGGCCGCCGACCCAGATGGCCGTGTTCACCCGGGCCACGGAGAGAGGCATGACCACCGAGAAGACGAAGGAGGCGGAAGCCGCATGAACAGCACCGACACCGGCGAGGGAAGCGCCGACAGCATCAGCACCGCCCCCGCGCACGGCCGCGCCGCCGCCCGCAGACTGCCGGTGACCGACCTCTCCCTCGTCGTCCTCATCGGCGCCAGCGGATCGGGCAAGTCCACCTTCGCCCGCAAGCACTTCAAGCCGACCGAGATCGTCTCCTCGGACGTCTGCCGGGGCCTGGTCGCCGACGACGAGAACGACCAGAGCGCCAGCCGCGACGCCTTCGACGTGCTGCACTACATCGCGGGCAAGCGCCTCGAGGCCGGGCGGCTCACCGTCATCGACGCCACGAGCGTCCAGTCCGAGAGCCGCAAGCAGCTCGTCCAGCTGGCCAGGAAGCACGACGTCCTGCCCATCGCCATCGTCCTCGACCTCCCCGAGGAGGTCTGCGCCGCCCGCAACGCGGCCCGCCCGGACCGTGCCTCCATGCCCCGCCATGTCATCCAGCGGCACCGCCGCGAGCTGCGGCGCTCGCTGCGCGGCCTGGAGCGCGAGGGCTTCCGCAAGGTGCACATCCTGCGCACCGAGGAGGAGGCCGAGAGCGCCGAAGTAATCCTGGAGCGCCGCTACAACGACCTGCGCCACCTCACCGGCCCGTTCGACATCATCGGCGACATCCACGGCTGCAGCTCCGAGCTGGAGACCCTGCTCGGCAAGCTCGGCTACGCGGACGGCGCCCACCCCGAGGGGCGTACCGCCGTCTTCGTCGGCGACCTCGTCGACCGGGGCCCCGACAGCCCCGGAGTGCTGCGCCGCGTGATGTCCATGGTGGCGTCGGGCAACGCCCTGTGCGTCCCCGGCAACCACGAGAACAAGCTCGGCCGCTACCTCGCGGGCCGCAAGGTCCAGCTCACCCACGGCCTCGCCGAGACCGTCGAGCAGCTGGAGCGGGAGGACGCCGAGCACCCCGAGTTCCGTGGCCAGGTGCGGGAGTTCATCGACTCCCTCGTCAGCCACTACGTCCTGGACGACGGCAGGCTGGTGGTCTGTCACGCCGGGCTGCCCGAGAAGTACCACGGCCGCACCTCCGGCCGGGTCCGCTCGCACGCGCTCTACGGGGACACCACCGGCGAGACCGACGAGTTCGGCCTCCCCGTGCGCTACCCGTGGGCCGAGGAGTACCGGGGCCGGGCCACCGTGGTCTACGGCCACACCCCCGTCCCCACCACCTCCTGGATCAACAACACCATCTGCCTGGACACCGGCGCCGTCTTCGGCGGCAGGATGACCGCGCTGCGCTGGCCCGAGCGCGAACTCGTCGACGTACCCGCCGAGAAGGTCTGGTACGAGCCCGTCAAGCCGCTGGTGACCGAGGCGCCCGGAGGCAGGGAGGGGCGGCCGCTGGACATCGCCGACGTCCAGGGCCGCCGGGTCGTGGAGACCCGGCACATGGGGCGCGTCGCCGTGCGCGAGGAGAACGCCGCCGCCGCGCTCGAAGTCATGAGCCGGTTCGCAGTCGACCCGCAGCTTCTCCCCTATCTGCCGCCCACGATGGCCCCCACCGCCACCTCCCGCGAGGACGGCTTCCTGGAGCACCCGGCCGAGGCGTTCGCTCAGTACGCGGCCGACGGCGTCGAGCGGGTCGTGTGCGAGGAGAAGCACATGGGCTCCCGTGCGGTCGCCCTGATCTGCAAGGACGCGGAGGCGGCGACCGTGCGGTTCGGCACGGCGGGCCCCACCGGCGCGCTGTACACCCGCACCGGTCGCCCCTTCCTGGACGACCCGGCCCTGACCGAAGAGGTGCTGGCCCGGCTCCGTACGGCCGTCACCGCCGCCGGGCTCTGGGCGGAGTGGGACACCGACTGGGTGCTCCTGGACGCCGAGCTGATGCCGTGGTCGCTGAAGGCGGGCGGGCTGCTGCGCTCGCAGTACGCCGCCGTGGGCGCCGCGTCCGGCGCGGTCTTCCCGCCGGCCGTCGCGGCCCTGGAGCTGGCGGCCGCCCGGGGCGTCGAGGTGGCGGGCCTCCCCGGGGACCAGCGGGCCCGCGCGCAGGACGCCGCCGCGTTCACCGAGGCGTACCGGCGCTACTGCTGGCCCACCGAGGGACTGGACGGGGTGCGCCTGGCGCCCTTCCAGATCCTCGCCGTCCAGGGCCGCTCCCTGGCCGCAGTCCCGCACGACGAGCAGCTCGCCTGGCTGGACCGGCTCGTGGAGCACGACCCGACCGGGCTGCTCCAGGCCACCCGCCGCCTCGTCGTCGACACCGGCGACGAGGGCTCGGTCCGCGCGGGTGTGGACTGGTGGCTGGAAATGACCGGGCGCGGCGGCGAGGGCATGGTCGTCAAGCCGCTCGGCGCCCTCGTCCGGGACGCCGCCGGCCGTCTCGTCCAGCCCGGCATCAAGGTGCGGGGCCGGGAGTATCTCCGCATCATCTACGGCCCGGAGTACACCCGCCCGGAGAACCTGGAGCGCCTGCGCTCCAGGTTCCTCGGCCACAAGCGTTCGCTCGCGCTGCGGGAGTACGCACTCGGCCTGGAGGCGCTGGACCGGATGGCGGAGGGCGAACCGCTGTGGCGGATCCACGAGGCGGTGTTCGCCGTCCTGGCCCTGGAGTCGGAGCCGGTGGACCCCCGGCTCTGACAGCGATCCAACCGGTAGGCGATTCGCCGGGTGAACGGTGCTCCGCGCGGTGAGGATGAAGGCATGGGATTCCATGTCGACTCCGAAGCCGGGCGGCTGCGCCGCGTCATACTCCACCGCCCCGATCTGGAGCTGAAGCGGCTCACCCCCAGGAACAAGGACGCGCTCCTGTTCGACGACGTCCTGTGGGTGCGCCGCGCCCGGGAGGAGCACGACGGGTTCGCCGACGTCCTGCGCGACCGGGGGGTCGCCGTGCACCTCTTCGGCGATCTGCTGCGCGAGTCGCTCGACATCCCGGTCGCGCGGCGGCTCGTGCTCGACCGGGTCTTCGACGAGAAGGAGTACGGCCCGCTCGCCACCGAGCATCTGCGGGCCGCCTTCGAGCAGTTGTCCGCGGCGGAGCTGGCGGAGGCGCTGGTCGGCGGCATGACCAAGCGGGAGTTCCTGGAGCGGTACAGCGAGCCGACCTCCGTCCGCTTCCATGTGATGGACCTGGACGACTTCCTCCTCGGCCCGCTGCCCAACCACCTCTTCACCCGGGACACCTCGGCCTGGATCTACGACGGGGTCTCCATCAACGCCATGCGCTGGCCCGCCCGGCAGCGCGAGACCGTCCACTTCGAGGCGATCTACCGCCACCACCCGCTCTTCACCGGCCCGGAGGCGGGCGCCTTCCACCACTGGTCGGAGGGGCAGGACGACTACCCCTCCACCATCGAGGGCGGCGACGTCCTGGTCATCGGGCAGGGCGCGGTCCTGATCGGGATGAGCGAGCGCACCACCCCGCAGGCGGTGGAGATGCTGGCCCGCGGGCTCTTCGACGCGGGTTCGGCGCGCACGATCGTGGCGCTCGACATGCCCAAGGCCCGCGCGTTCATGCACCTGGACACGGTGATGACGATGGTCGACGGCGACACGTTCACCCAGTACGCCGGTCTCGGCATGCTCCGCTCGTACACCATCGAGCCCGGCAGCGGCCCCCGCGAGCTGAAGGTCACCGACCATCCGCCCGAGCACATGCACCGCGCCATCGCCGCCGCCCTCGGCCTCGACGCGATCCGGGTGCTCACCGCGACCCAGGACGTGCACGCGGCCGAGCGCGAGCAGTGGGACGACGGCTGCAACGTGCTCGCGGTCGAACCCGGAGTCGTCGTCGCGTACGAGCGCAACGCCACGACCAACACCTATCTCCGCAAGCAGGGCATCGAGGTGATCGAGATCCGGGGCAGCGAGCTGGGCCGGGGACGGGGCGGGCCGCGCTGTATGAGCTGCCCGGTGGAGCGGGACCCCGTGGCGTGAGCGGTCGGCGCCAGGCGAACCCATGGCCCTGTATAGGGATGCGGGGCATCGTATAGACTTCCATCCCTGCCGCGCGCAGTGCGCCGATCCCCGCCCGACCCAGGAGCAGTCATCATGGCCATAGACCTCACCGGCCGCCACTTCCTCAAGGAGCTGGACTTCACCTCCGAGGAGTTTCTCGGCCTGGTCGCGCTGGCCGCCGAGCTCAAGGCGGCCAAGAAGGCCGGGGCCGAGGTCCAGCGGCTGCGCGGGAAGAACATCGCGCTGATCTTCGAGAAGACCTCGACGCGTACGCGCTGCGCGTTCGAGGTCGCCGCCGCAGACCAGGGCGCCTTCACCACCTACCTGGACCCCGCGGGCTCCCAGATGGGCCACAAGGAGTCCGTGAAGGACACCGCCCGGGTCCTGGGCCGGATGTTCGACGGGATCGAGTACCGGGGCGACAGCCAGCAGGCCGTCGAGGAGCTGGCCGCGCACGGCGGCGTGCCGGTCTTCAACGGGCTCACCGACGACTGGCACCCCACCCAGATGCTCGCCGACGTCCTCACCATGGCCGAGTACCGCGCGGGCCCCCTCGCGGGGACGGCCTTCGCCTACCTCGGCGACGCCCGCTTCAACATGGGCAACTCCTACCTGATCACCGGCGCCCTGCTCGGCCTGGACGTCCGGATCGTCGCCCCCGAGGCGTACTGGCCGGACGAGGCGGTCGTGGCGCAGGCCCGGAAGCTCGCCGAGGCCAGCGGTGCGGCCATCACCCTCACCGGCGACGTGGCCCAGGGCGTCTCGGGCGCCGACTTCGTCGCCACCGACGTCTGGGTCTCCATGGGGGAGCCCAAGGAGGTCTGGGCCGAGCGCATCGCCGCCCTCGGGCCCTACGCCGTGACGATGGACGTCCTGCGGGCCACCGGCAATCCGGACGTGAAGTTCCTGCACTGCCTGCCGGCCTTCCACGACCTCGGCACCCGGGTCGGCCGGGACATCCACGCCCGGTACGGGCTGACCGAGCTGGAGGTCAGCGACGAGGTCTTCGAATCGCCGCACTCCGTCGTCTTCGACCAGGCGGAGAACCGGATGCACACGATCAAGGCCGTGCTGGTGGCGACGCTCGCCGGGAAGTAGTCCCGCCCGCACGGACACCGGTACGGATCAGGTACGGGTACCGGGCAGGGGTTCGCATGCTCATGCACCGGATTGGGTGAACATGCGTGCTGGTGGCTACGATGTCGGCTCTTGGTGGGGTTCGGACCCGGGGAGACCCCCGCAGGGTCGAACCCCAGAGGGCATGGCCGACGGATCCGGACCGGAGAGGCCGCGCCCCACCTGTGCCGCCGCACGCCGGCGCACGGGCCGTCCCCCCACTGCACCACCAGAGATGAGAACGTCCCGCATGAGCACCGGTCTGCCGCGATCCGGCACCCCGAAGCCGTCTGCCCCCCACCCGTCGGGCCTGCGCCGCAAGAGCCCCGAGCGGCTCATCGCCGAATCCGGCGGCGACCTGGAGGGCCACGGCCTCAAGCGCACGATGGGCCTCTTCCAGCTCGTCTGCTTCGGGGTCGGCGCGATCGTCGGCACCGGCATCTTCGTCGGGCTCTCCGACAGCGTCGCCGAGGCCGGTCCCGCCGTCGTGATCTCGTTCGTCCTCGCGGCGATCACCTGCATCTTCACCGCCCTGTCCTTCGCCGAGCTGGGCAGCGCCATCCCGGTATCCGGAAGCTCCTACTCCTTCGCGTACGCGGCGCTCGGCGAGCGCACCGCCTTCCTCGTCGGCTGGTGCCTGCTCCTGGAGTACGGCGTCTCGGTCTCCGCCGTCGCGGTGGGCTGGAGCCAGTACGTCAACGAGCTGCTGGACAGCCTGTTCGGCTGGGAACTGCCCGCGGCCCTGTCCTCCGGGCCCGCTGACGGCGGTGTGGTCAACCTGCCCGCGGTCGTCGTGATCGCCATGGCCGCCACCCTGCTGGTGCGCGGCGTCCGGGAGAGCGCCACGGCCACCGCCGCCATGGCGGTCCTCAAGATCGGCATCCTGGTCGCGTTCTGCGCGGTGGCGTTCAGCGCGTTCCAGGACGACAACCTCATGCCGTTCGCCACCCACGGGCTCGGCGGGATCACCGCGGGCGCGTCGCTCGCGTTCTTCTCCTACATCGGCTTCGACGCCATCACCACCGCCGGCGAAGAGGTCAAGAACCCCCGCCGCAACATCCCGATCGCCATCCTGATCTGCATCGGCGTCGTCACCCTGCTCTACTGCGCCGTGGCGCTCTCCGCCATCGGCGCGATCGGCTCGGACGACGTGGCGAACAAGAGCGCGGCCCTCTCGATCGCCGTCAACCAGGTCACCGACTCCTCGGTGGGCGGCGGCATCATCGCCTTCGGCGCGGTCGTCGCCATCGCCTCGGTAGTGCTCGCCGTGATGTACGGGCAGACCCGCATCCTGATGTCGATGTCCCGCGACGGACTCATTCCGCGCGTCTTCGAACGGGTCTCGCCCACGACCCACACCCCGGTCGCCAACACCTGGATCGTCGCCTGCGTCTTCGCGGTCCCGGCCGCCTTCGTCCCGCTCGACGTCGTCGTGAACCTGACGACCATCGGCACGCTCGCCACGATGGTCGCCGTCAACGTCGCGGTGGTGGTGCTCCGCCGCCGCAACCCCGAGCTGAAGCGGTCCTTCCGGGTCCCGCTCTACCCGGTCAGCCCGCTGCTGGGCGTCGCCTTCTGCCTGTATCTGATGTACGGGACCGGCTGGGCGACCTGGGTCCAGTTCGCGGTCTTCCTGGCCGTCGGCTCGCTCCTCTACGCCGGCTACGGCCGCAAGCGCTCCCGGCTGGTCAGCTCCCCGGCGACGGACCCGGCTGCGCCGGTATCGCCGGAAGCGTGAACCACACGGCCTTGCCGTGCTCCGTGGTGCGGTGACCGCACGCGGAGCTGAGGGTCCGGATCAGCAGCAGGCCGCGGCCGTGCTCCTGCCAGGGATCGACCTCGAAGCCCGGCTGCGGCCGGGACAGGTCGCCCGGCGGGGCGGGGTCGCGGTCGTGCACCTCGACCTGGCAGCCGGTGGGCATCAGCTCCACGACGAGCTCGATGGGCTCGCCGCCCAGGGTGTGCTCGACGGCGTTGGCCACCAGCTCGGCGGTCAGCAGTTCGGCGGTGTCGCTGTCGGCCGGGGCGTCGATGTCCGACAGGGCCGTACGGATGAGAGCCCGGGCGATCGGCACGGCCGCGGTGGAGTGCGGCAGGGCGATGCGCCAGGAAGCGGGGACGGGGACATCGGGCGGCACGGCAGGGTTTCCGTTCGGGAGCGGGTCTACCTGAAGCGGGAGGTCTCGGCCTCGGACAGGCGTCTTCTCTGGTTCACACGTCGTACTCGTGTCGAGACTTCCTGGTTTCAACCTTACGAACCGCTCCGGCCCAGCCATAGGGGCGGTCGGCCGGAGCAAAGGGGACTTTCGCCACAACAGTCTCATGGATGCTGTATTGCGACCTCGTGACGGTAGTCACGCTTGAGTGATAACTTCGGAGGCGGAACGCGACCCGCGCACGGCCGGCACCAGCCCGATCGCTGAAGGGGACCCCTCCATGAGCCCGTTTCCCAGCTCGGCCCCGAGCGCCGAGGAATGGCGTCATCTCCGGCTGACCCGGGACGACGGTGTGGCAACCGTCACATTCTCCCGCCCCGAAAAACTCAACGCGCTCACCTTCGGCGCCTACGCCGATCTGCGTGACCTCCTCGCCGAGCTCTCCCGGGAACGCTCCGTCCGCGCCCTCGTCCTCGCCGGGGAGGGGCGCGGCTTCTGCTCCGGCGGCGACGTCGACGAGATCATCGGCGCCACCCTGGCCATGGACACCGCGCAGCTCCTCGACTTCAACCGGATGACCGGACAGGTCGTCCGGGCCCTGCGGGAGTGCCCCTTCCCCGTCGTCGCCGCCGTCCACGGGGTCGCGGCGGGCGCCGGAGCCGTCCTGGCCCTCGCCGCCGACTTCCGGGTCGCCGACCCCTCGGCCCGCTTCGCCTTCCTCTTCACCCGGGTCGGCCTCTCCGGCGGCGACATGGGCGCGGCCTACCTGCTGCCCCGGGTCGTCGGCCTAGGCCACGCCACCCGGCTCCTGATGCTCGGCGACGCGGTCCGCGCCCCCGAGGCGGAGCGGATCGGGCTGATCAGCGAGCTGACCGAGGAGGGGAAGGCCGACGAACGCGCCGCCGAGCTGGCCCGCCGCCTCGCCGACGGCCCCGCCCTCGCGCTCGCCCAGACCAAGGCACTGCTCACCGCCGAGCTGGACATGCCGCTCGCCGCCTCCGTCGAACTGGACGCCAACACCCAGGCCCTCCTGATGCACGGCGAGGACTACGCGGAGTTCCACGCCGCCTTCACCGAGAAGCGGCCCCCGAAGTGGCAGGGGCGGTAGCCGTGCCGGGCGGCGGACCATCCGTGCGGCGCATCGCGGTCGTCGGCGGCGGCCCCGGCGGTCTCTACGCCGCTTCCCTGCTCAAACGGCTCGGCCCGGACCGCGAGGTCACCGTCTTCGAGCGCAACGCCGCCGACGACACCTTCGGCTTCGGCGTCGTCCTCTCCGACGAGACCCTCGGCGGCATCGAACACGCCGACCCCGAGGTCCACCGCGCCCTCAGCCGCGAGTTCGTCCGCTGGGACACCATCGACATCGCCCACCGCGGCCGCACCCACACCTCCGGCGGACACGGCTTCGCCGCCCTCGGCCGCCGCCGGCTCCTGGAGATCCTGCACGAGCGCTGCGCCGGCCTCGGCGTCGACCTCCGCTTCCGCACCCCGGCGCCGCCCGCCGCCGAGCTCGCCGCCCACCACGACCTGGTCATCGCCGCCGACGGGGTGCACAGCGCCACCCGCGCCGCGCACGCCGACGCCTTCGGCCCGAGTATCACCGAACACCGCAACCGCTACATCTGGCTCGCCGCCGACTTCGCGCTCGACGCCTTCCGCTTCGAGATCGCCGAAACGCCCTACGGCGTCGTGCAGTTGCACGGCTACCCGTACGCCGCCGACGCCTCCACCGTCATCGTCGAGATGCGCGAGGAGGTGTGGCGCGCCGCCGGACTCGACACCTGCGACCCGGCCGAATCCACCACCCGCTGCGCCAAGTTCTTCACCGAGGCCCTCGACGGCCGTCCCCTGCGCGGCAACCGGTCCTCCTGGCTGGCCTTCCGTACGGTCACCAACTCCCGCTGGTCCCACGGCAACACCGTCCTCATCGGCGACGCGGCCCACACCGCCCACTTCTCCATCGGCTCCGGCACCAAGCTCGCCGTCGAGGACGCCCTCGCCCTGGCCGCCTGCGTCGAGGAACAGCCCGACCTGCCGTCCGCGTTGACGGCGTACGAGGCCGAGCGCCGCCCGGTCGTCGCCTCGACCCAGCGCGCGGCCGCCGCCAGTCTGCGCTGGTTCGAGGAGCTGGCCCACTACGTCGGCCAGCCGCCCCGGCGCTTCGCGTTCAACCTGCTCACCCGCAGCCGCCGGGTCACCCACGACAACCTCCGGCTGCGCGACGCCTCGTTCACCGCCGCGGTCGAGCAGGAGTTCGGCTGCCCGCCCGGCACCCCGCCGATGTTCACCCCGTTCCGGCTGCGCGGCCTGGAGCTGCGCAACCGCGTCGTCGTCTCACCCATGGACATGTACTCCGCCACCGACGGGCTGCCCGGCGACTTCCATCTCGTCCACCTCGGGGCGCGCGCGCTCGGCGGCGCCGGGCTCGCCATGACCGAGATGGTCTGCGTCAGCCCCGAGGGCCGCATCACCCCCGGATGCACGGGCCTGTGGAACGACGAACAGGCCCTGGCCTGGCGGCGGATCACCGACTTCGTCCACACCTGCGCCCCCGGCGCGGCCATCGGCGTCCAGCTCGGCCACTCCGGCCGCAAGGGCTCCACCAAGCTCATGTGGGAGGGCATCGACCAGCCCCTGGACAGCGGCAACTGGCCCCTGACAGCCGCCTCCCCGCTCCCGTACGCCCCCGGCGTCAGCCAGGTCCCGGCCGAGCTGGGCCCTGCCGGACTGGTCGCCGTACGCGAGCAGTTCGCGGAGGCCGCCCGGCGCGCCGCCGACTCCGGCTTCGACCTCCTCGAACTGCACTGCGCCCACGGCTATCTGCTCTCCGGCTTCCTCTCCCCGCTCACCAACCACCGCACCGACGCCTACGGCGGATCCCTGGCCGGCCGGCTCCGCTTCCCCCTCGAAGTCTTCGACGCCGTGCGCGAAGTCTGGCCGGAGGAACGGCCGATGACCGTCCGGATCTCCGCCACCGACTGGGCCGAGGGCGGCACCGACGCCGAGGACGCCGTCACCATCGCCCGCGCCTTCGCCGAGCACGGGGCCGACGCCATCGACGTCTCCACCGGTCAGGTCGTGCCCGGGGAGCGCCCCGAGTACGGCCGCTCCTACCAGACACCGTACGCCGACCGGATCCGCAACACCGTTGACGTCCCCGTCATCGCGGTCGGCGCGATCTCCTCCTGGGACGACGTGAACTCCCTGCTCCTGGCGGGCCGCGCCGACCTCTGCGCCCTGGCCCGTCCCCATCTGTACGACCCGCACTGGACCCTCCACGCGGCCGCCGAGCAGGGCTACACGGGCCCGGGCGCGCCCTGGCCCCTCCCGTACGGCGCGGGCAGCCGCACCCCGCCCACCGGCCGCACCGACGGACCGAAGCCCCGGCTCACGCTGGGGTGACGCCCTCGGGCCCGGCGGCCGTCAGGCACGTGTGGCAGAGGCACGGCGTGGGGTGCGGCGCGCCGTGGTGCGTCTCGCGGTAGCCGGCGGCGAGCCGCTCCAGCAGACCGGCCAGTTCCTCGGCCTCCTCCCGGGACCGAGGGCGCGCCGCGATCGCTGCGGAGCGGCGCAGTACCGCCGGAGCGAACACCTGCTTGGCCCGGAAGGTGTGCAGATGGCGCGAGCCGGTGTCGACGGTGATCCAACGGCCGGTGCGGGCCCGCCCGATGGTGGTCACCTGCTCGTGCCCCATGCCCGGGTAGGTGTCCACGACGTACACCTTGGCCCCGCCCCGGAACGATCTGGTCCCCGGCCGCAGCTCCTGCCCGCCGTCCCCGAACCGCCGCCACCGCACCACGTTCGCGGCGACGAGCCACACCGGCTCGGGGGTCACGGGCTCCGCCGGGCCCTCCCGCTCCGCCGTCACGTCTCCCTCCGCAGCTGCACCCGGTCCGCCACCGGTTCGTAACCGATGCGCAGATACACGCCGTTGCTCGTCGGGTTGGCCAGGTCCGTGAAGAGCAGGACCTCCGCAGCGCCCTCCGCCAGGGCGGCCCGCGAGGACTCGGCCGTCACAGCGGCCCCGTACCCCCGGCCGCGGAACTCCGGCGGGGTGTACACCAACGTCACCCGCACCGTGCCCGCCAGTATCCGGGTGCGCCCCGCGAGGGCCACCGGTCTGCCGCCGCTCTCCCAGAGGGTGAGCGACCCGCGCTCCGTTCCCTCGTCGACCAGCCACTCGGCCGAGGACTTGGGCTGCCCGGTCGCGCCGGCGAACCCCTCCGCCCATGCCACCAGCAGTGCCCGGTCCGCCCGCGTCGCCGCCCTGGCCCGGCCCTCCGGCGCCGGGGAGGGCGGCCGCAGCGTGCCCAGCCGGTACAACCGCTGCTCCTGCACGGTCCGGTAGCCCGGCAGCCGGGCGGCCAGCAGCGCCGTGATGTCCCGGTCCGCGTTGACACCGTCGAGGTCGGGACCCGCCCCCAGGGCCTCCACCAGCGGCGCCACCGCCTCCGGGGGCACGGCGGTCAGCATCGCCGCATGCGGCGGCCTGCGTACCAGAGTCCCCGTCACTGCCCCGTCCGCCCCGCGCCACCACCCGAACACCGGATCGGCCGTCCCGTAGTGATGTGCGCCGGAGCTCCGCAGCCGCTCGGTGACGCTCAGCGCCACCGTGTGCTCGACGGGCCGCGCGGCGAGCGAGGGGCCGGCCGAGGCGAGGAACACCTCGACGTCATGGGTGAAGGTCCAGGTCATGCCCCATCCTGCCCGGGGGCGGCCGGCCGGGACACCCGGATTTCCCTCCGCACGGGGGTCATCCCCGCACGAACCGCTCCCCGGCGTCCCGCAGCCGCTCGTGCAGCCGGCCGAACACCTCCGCGGACCGGCCGCCCGGCCAGTCCGCGGGCAGCAGCTCGGTGGGCAGACCCGGGTCCGCGTACGGGAGTTGCCGCCAGGAGTCCAGCGCCAGCAGATAGTCCCGGTAGGCCGTCTGCGGGCGGGGTGCGCCGTCGGCCCCGGACGCCTCCCAGTCCCGCAGCACCGGTTCGTGCAGCTCCAGGAAGTCGTGGTGCAGGCGCGCCACCGCGTCCAGGTCCCACCAGCGGGCGACCGCCTCGCGGGTGGCGGCGAAGCCGAGGTGCTCGCCCCGGAACAGGTCGACGTACGGGTCGAGTTCGAGCCGTTCCAGGGTGTGCCGGGTCTCCTCGTACAGTCCGGCCGGAGCGATCCACACCCCGGGCGCGGCCGTGCCGAAACCCAACCGGGCCAGCCGGGAGCGCAGCACATGGCGCTTGCTGCGCTCCGCCTCGGGCACGGAGAACACCGCGAGCACCCAGCCGTCGGCGAGGCTCGGCGCGGGGTGCCGGTAGATCCGCCGGTCCCCGTCGTCCAGCAGCTGCCGGGCGTCCGGCGACAGCGCGTACCCGGCCGAGCCGTCCCCTGCCCGGGCGGCCACCAGCAGCCCGCGCCGTTTCAGTCGGGAGACGCACGAGCGTACGGAGGGGGCGTCGACGCCCACGGCGTGCAGCAGGCGGATCAGCTCGGACACCGCGAACGGCGCACCGTCCGCCGGGCGGCCGTAAGCGCCGTAGAGCGTGATGATCAGGGAGCGGGGGGTGCGCAACTCGGCCACGTGATCACTCTAGAGCGGGTGGTGCCGGAGCAGGAACCGCTGGAGCTTGCCGGTCGCCGTGCGGGGGAGCGAGCTGTGGAAGACGAAGACGCGCGGGCACTTGTGCGGGGCGAGGTTGGCCTTCATATGGGCGCGCAGCGAGTCCGCCGTCTGCTCCGAGCCCTCGGTCAGCACCACGTGCGCCACCACGATCTCGCCGCGCAGTTCGTCCGTCCGGCCCACCACGGCCGCCTCGGCGACCTCCGGGTGGCGCAGCAGGGCGTCCTCCACCTCGGGGCCCGCGATGTTGTACCCGGAGGAGATGATCATGTCGTCGGCGCGGGCCACGTAACGGAAGTAGCCGTCGGGTTCGCGGACGAAGGTGTCGCCGGTCAGGTTCCAGCCGTGCCGGACGTAATCCGTCTGGCGGGGGTCGGCGAGATAACGGCAGCCGACCGGGCCGCGTACGGCGAGCAGCCCCGCCTCGCCGTCGGGCAGCTCGTCCCCGTGCTCGTCCACCACCCGCGCCTGCCAGCCCGGCACGGGAACCCCGGTGAGGCCGGGCCGGATCGCGTCGTCGGCGGCCGAGATGAAGATGTGCAGCAGTTCGGTGGCCCCGATGCCGTTGATGATGCGCAGGCCCGTGGCCTCGTACCACGCTCGCCAGGTCGCCGCCGGCAGGTTCTCCCCGGCCGACACGCAGCGCCGCAGCGCCGACAGGTCGTGGCCGTTCAGCCGGCCGAGCATCGTGCGGTAGGCCGTCGGCGCGGTGAACAGCACCGAGACCCGGTGCCGGACCAGCGCGGGCAGCAGATGCTGCGGACCCGCCTGCTCCAGCAGCAGCGTCGAGGCCCCGGCCCGCAGCGGGAAGACCAGCAGTCCGCCCAGGCCGAACGTGAAGCCCAGCGGTGGGCTGCCCGCGAACACGTCGTCGGCCGAGGGGCGCAGCACATGGCGGGAGAAGGTGTCGGCGATGGCCAGGAGGTCCCGGTGCAGATGCATGCAGCCCTTGGGGCGCCCGGTGGTCCCCGAGGTGAACGCGATGAGCGCGACCTCGTCGGCGGCCGTGTCCACCGCCCGGTACGGACCGCTCCTGCCCTCCGCCAGCCGGGCGAGGTCGTCGGGCCCGTCCCCGCCGAACAGGGTGATCCGCAGCCCGTCCACGTCCGCCTTCGCCAGGTCCTCCGCCGACCGGGCGTCGCACAGGGCGTGGCCGATGCGCGCCAGCGAGCAGATGGTGGCCAGCTCCGTGGCGCGCGCCTGCGCCAGTACGGTGACGGCGACCGCGCCCGCCTTCATGACGGCGAGCCAGCAGGCGGCCAGCCAGGGCGTGGTCGGCCCGCGCAGCAGCACCCGGTTGCCCGGCACCACGCCCAGATCCTCCGTCAGCACCCGCGCGATGCGGTCGACGGTCTCCCGCAGCTCGCCGTAGCTCCAGATGCCGCCGTCACCGGAGCGCAGCGCGGGGCGGTCGGCGCCGTACTCCTCGACCGTGCGGTCCAGCAGCTCGTGTCCGCAGTTCAGCCGGTCGGGGTAGCGCGGCGCCGGATCGTCCAGGAGGAGTTCCGGCCACTGCTCCGGCGGTGGGAGATGGTCGCGCGCGAAGGTGTCGGTGTGGGCGCCCGTGGCGCGCCCGGTCGGCTCGTGAGGCGCGCCGGGGACGCGTACGGAGGCGTCGGCGGCGGCTGCGGGCGTGTTCGGCGAGGAATTCGGCTCCATGAAGGATCGCCCCCTTGTCGCCTCTGGAGCGTATCGTTTGGGTGACGGTAGTCAACGGTCCGCGATAGGCCATGGCGTGCGATGCGATGCGACGAGATGCCACGCGACGCGACGGGGCACGCGACACGACGCGACAAGAGAGGCGCCGCCATGACGGCATTCTCCCTCGAACCGGAACAGACCGCCTGGTGCGAGGAGCTGCGTACGCTCGCCGCCCGGGAACTGCGCCCGCTGGCGGAGAAGGGGGAGCCCGGGCGGGTCAACCGCCCCCTGCTGGCCGCACTCGGCGAGCTGGGCCTCCTCGGCCGGATGCTGGGCTCCGGCGCGCTGGACCTGTGCCTGCTGCGGGAGTCGCTGGCCCGGGGCTGCACCGAGGCCGAGACCGCGCTCGCCCTCCAGGGCCTCGGCACCACGCCGATCGTCCAGGCCGGCACCCCCGCCCACCGCGAACGCTGGCTCCCCGAGGTCCGGGCCGGGCGGGCCGTCGCCGCGTTCGCGCTGAGCGAGCCGGGGGCGGGCTCCGACGCGGCGGCCCTGAGCCTGGCCGCCGAGCACACCCCGGCGGGCTGGGCCCTCACCGGCGAGAAGTGCTGGATCTCCAACGCCCCCGAGGCCGACTTCGCCGTGGTCTTCGCCCGCACCACCCCCGGCGCGGGAGCCCGGGGCATCACCGCGTTCCTGGTCCCGTCCGACCGACCCGGACTCACCGGCTCCGCCCTCGACATGCTCTCCCCGCACCCCATCGGCACCCTGGAGTTCGACGGCGTACCGGTCACCCCCGACGACGTCCTCGGCGAACCCGACCGGGGCTTCCGGGTCGCCATGAACACCCTCAACCTGTTCCGGCCCAGCGTCGGCGCCTTCGCCGTCGGGATGGCCCGCGCCGCGCTCGACGCGGCCCTCGCCCACACCGCCCACCGCACCGCGTTCGGCGGCCCGCTGGCCGACCTCCAGGCCGTCTCGCACCAGGTAGCGGAGATGGCCACCCGCACCGAGGCCGCCCGGCTGCTGGTCTACGCGGCGGCAGCGGCGTACGACGCGGGGGAGAGCGGGGTGCCGCGCCGCGCGGCGATGGCCAAGCTGTACGCCACCGAGACCGCGCAGTACGTCGTCGACGCCGCCGTCCAGCTGCACGGCGCCCGCGCCCTGCGCCGGGGCCATCTGCTCGAACACCTCTACCGCGAGGTCCGCGCGCCGCGCATCTACGAGGGCGCGAGCGAGGTGCAGCGCACGATCATCGCCAAGGAGCTGTACACGAACGCCGTCCAGCAGCCGTCCGAGCCCCCGACCCAGGAGCCGCCCGTATGAGTCCGTCGCACCGGATCAACCCGGCCGAACTCTCCCCGCCCACCGGTTTCAGCCACGCCGTCGTCGCCACCGGCGGGCACCTGGTCTTCCTGGCCGGGCAGACCGCGCTCGACCCGGAGGGCAAGGTCGTCGGGGCCACCCTGCCCGAGCAGTTCGCGCTCGCGCTCGGCAATCTGCTCACCGCTCTCCACGCGGCCGGCGGCGCCCCCGCCGATCTCGCCCGGGTCACCGTCTACGCCACCGACGTGGACGACTACCGCTCCCACTCCGCCGAGCTGGGCCGGATCTGGCGCAGGCTCGCGGGGCGCGACTACCCGGCGATGGCCGTCATCGGGGTCGCCCGGCTCTGGGACGAACAGGCGATGGTCGAGATCGACGGGGTCGCGGTTCTCCCGTGAGAGCCCGGCCCCCGAGTAGCGGCGGCGGGGCGCCGGGGCGAGGCTGAAGTGGTCCGGATACCGAGCCGACCCGGGAGAGACCGCGGTGACCAGCCGACCGCCCCCGCGCCCCGCCGCCAAGTCCTACGACGGGGAGGGCATCGTCGTCGGCTTCGACTCGCACCGCTGCCTGCACGCCGCCGAGTGCGTACGCGGTCTCCCCGCCGTCTTCGACGTCGACCGCCGCCCGTGGGTCCAGCCCCACAACGCCCCCGCCGACGAGGTCGCCGACGTCATCCACCGCTGCCCGAGCGGCGCCCTCCAGTACCACCGCACCGACGGCATGCCCGACGAGATCCCCGACGTCCCCACCCACGTGTCGCTCCACGCCGACGGCGTGCTGCACCTGCGCGGCGACCTGGAGATCGCCACCCCCTACGGCCCCCGCCACGAGACCCGGGTGATGCTCTGCGGCTGCGGCGCCACCGCCAACCCGCCGTACTGCGACCACAGCGGACCCTGCGCCGGGCACGGCTGAGACCGGGGGCGGCGGAGGCGGCCGGCGCGCTCGTCGACCGCCACGCGATGCTCCGGGGTCCTGCCCGAGCGGCGACCGACCACGGTCCGGACCACCCGTGAGGGCGGCCGGCTGAAGCCCGGCGCCCCTTGCGTCACCTCATGACGGCAGTGCGCGGCGCGCCGGTCGGGTGAATCGCTCTGGGGGATATATCTGTATTTAGTGCTCTTTATCCCGGATGCCTCGCCGCTCGCCCCGGACCCCCCGCTGTGATCGCGCTCATCGTCGCCCACTTCGCGCTGGCGGCCTGCGCGGGTCCGCTGGTGCACCGGCTCGGCCGGCGGGGCTTCGTCGTGCTGGCGCTGCCCCCGGTGGCCGCCACCGTCTGGGCCTTCACCCGCTGGAACGCCGCCGCGTCCGGCGGCGCGGACACCTGGAGCTGGGAGTGGATCCCGGACTACGGGGTCGCGCTCGATCTGCGGCTGGACGCGCTCGCGGAGCTGATGGTGCTGCTCGCCGCCGGGGTCGGGGCGCTCGTCCTGCTCTACTGCGCCTCCTACTTCACCGACGACACCCCGCAACTGGGCCGGTTCGCGGGGAACCTCCTCGCCTTCGCGGGGGCGATGCTCGCCCTCGTCCTCGCCGACGACCTGATCACGCTCTACGTGTTCTGGGAGCTGACCACGGTCTTCTCCTACCTGCTCATCGGCCACGGCAGCGAACACCGGCACAGCCGCCGCTCCGCCCTCCAGGCGCTCGTCGTCACCACGTTCGGCGGCCTCGCCATGCTCGTCGGCTTCCTGATCCTCGGTCAGGCCGCGGGCACCTACCGGATCTCCGCGATGGTCGCCGATCCGCCCGAGACTACCCTCGCCGTCTCCGTCGCCGTCGTCCTCGTGCTGTGCGGGGCCCTGTCGAAGTCCGCCATCTGGCCGTTCTCCATGTGGCTGCCGAACGCCATGGCCGCGCCGACCCCCGTCAGCGCCTATCTGCACGCCGCCGCGATGGTCAAGGCCGGCGTCTACCTGGTCGCCCGGCTCGCCCCCGCCTTCGCCGACATCCCCGTCTGGAAACCCGTCGTCCTCGTCCTCGGCGGCGCGACGATGCTGCTCGGCGGCTGGCGGGCGCTGCGTCTCAACGACCTCAAGCTCGTCCTCGCCTACGGGACCGTCAGCCAACTCGGCTTCCTCACCCTGCTCGCCGGGACCGGCAACCACGACGCCGCGCTGGCCGCCTTCGCCATGATCCTCGCCCACGCGCTGTTCAAGGCCCCGCTGTTCCTCGTGACCGGGATCGTCGACCATGCGGCCGGCACCCGTGACCTGCGGAAACTCTCCGGGGTCGGGCGCTCGCTGCCGTACGTCGCCGGGGTCGCGGCACTGTCCGCCGCCTCCATGGCCGCCCTGCCGCCCCTGCTCGGCTTCGCCGCGAAGGAAGCCGCCTTCGCGGCGCTGCTCCACGGACCGACCGCCGACCGGTGGGCGCTGGTCGCCGTGGTCGCGGGCTCCGCGCTGACGACCGCGTACACCCTGCGGTTCTTCTGGGGCGCCTTTCTCCGCAAGCCCGGCGTCCCCGACACCCCCGTCCACCGGGTGGGCCCGGCCTTCCTCGCCCCGCCCGCGCTGCTCGCCGTGCTCGGCCTGGTCCTCGGCCCGGCCGTCAGCTGGACCGACCGGCTGCCCAACGCGTACGCCGACCTGTTCCCGGCCGAGCCGGACCCGTACCACCTCGCCCTCTGGCACGGATGGGGTCTTGCGCTGCTGCTGTCGGCCGTCGCCTGGGTGGCGGGCGCCGTGCTCTTCCTCGGCCGGACCCGGGTCACCCGGCTCTCCCGGCGGATCGCATGGCCCACCGCCGACAGCGTCTTCGGCCATCTGCTGCTCGGGCAGGAACGTCTCGCCCTCCAGGTCACCGGCTTCATCCAGCGGGGTTCCCTCTCCGTGTACCTCGCCACCACGCTGCTGGTCATGCTCGGCGGACAGTTCGCCGTCCTCATGGTCGACACCCCCTGGGAAGGAGCCGTGCGCCCCCGGCTCTGGGACAACCCGCTCCAGGGCGCCGTCGCCGCCCTGACCTGCGCCGCCGCCCTGCTCTGCCTGACGGTGCGGCGGCGCATGAAGGCCGTGGTCCTCGCCGGGCTCACCGGCTACGGCACCGCGCTGCTCTTCGTCGTCCAGGGAGCGCCGGACCTGGCGCTCACCCAGTTCTGCGTCGAGACCGTCGCGATGATCGTCTTCGTGCTGGTGCTGCGCCGGATGCCCGTCCACTTCCAGGAGACCGTGAGCACCTGGCGGCGGGCCACCCGCGTCCCCGTGGCGCTCGCGGCGGCCGCGACGGTCGGCGTCGGGATGTGGGTGGCCGCCGCCGCACGCACCGCCGCACCGGCCGGCACCGCCATGGTCCAGGAGGTCGCCGACCACGGGCTCAAGGACGTCGTGGCGACCATCCTCGTCGACCTGCGCGCCTGGGACACGATGGGGGAGTCCGCCGTGCTCGCCGCCGCCGCGATCGGCGTCACCAGCCTCATCTACCTGCACCGCCGCAGCGAGGGCTCGATGGCCCAGGAGGAGTTGCGGGGCCGCACCGCCTGGTCCCTCTCCGCCCACCACTCCTCCCGGCTCCCGCAGGGCGACGACGCCGCCCCCGAACGCAGCTGGCTGGCCGCCGGGGCGACGCTCGCCCCCGAACACCGCTCGGTCGTCTTCGAAGTGGTGGCCCGGCTGCTGTTCCACCCGATCCTCGTGCTCTCGGTCTATCTGCTGTTCTGCGCCGAGTCCCTGCCCGGCGGCGGATTCGTCGCCGGGCTCGTCGCCGGGGTCGCCCTGATCACCCGCTACCTCGCGGGCGGCCGTTTCGAACTCGCCGAGGCGGCCCCCCTGCAGCCCGGTCTCTTCACCGGCCTCGGACTCTTCATCTCCACCGGGGTGGGCCTCCTCGGGCTCGGCGAGGGCACCGTCCTGCACGCCTTCACGTACTACGGACACCTGCCGGTCTTCGGCAAGTACCACCTGAGCACCTCGGTCCTCTTCGACTTCGGCGTCTACCTGCTGGTCCTCGGCGTCGTCCTGGACATCGTGCGGGCCCTCGGCGCCAAGGTCGACCGGCAGATCGAACGGGCCGCGGGCGTCCTCGCCCCCGACGGCGGGCCCGAGGCGGGAGGGCCCCTCCGATGATCGTCAGCGCCTCGCTCATCGCCACGGCCGTCGTCCTCTGCGCCGTCGGCGGCATCCTCATGCTCACCCGCCCGCTGACCCGCATCCTGCTCGGCGCCGTCATCCTCGGCAACGGCATCAACCTCCTGGTGCTCTCCTCGACCGGTCGGGCGGGCGCCGCACCCCTGCTGTACGGGGTGTCGCTGAGCCGGGTCACCGACCCGCTGCCCCAGGCCATCGCGCTGACCGCCATCGTCATCACCCTCGCCACCACCGCGTTCCTGCTGGCCATGGCCTACCGCAGCCACCAGACCACCGGCACCGACGAGGTCCACGACGACCTGGAGGACCGGCGCATCGTGCTGCGCGCCGAAGTCCTGGGCGAACGCGACCAGTTGCGCGAGCAGTTCCGGTCGGGAGCCGAACCCACCGCCGAGGAGCGCGAACGCTACCGCGAGGAGCGCCGCCGGCTCCGCGACCGCCTCCGCGCCGACCGGGCCCGCCAGGCCCGCGGCCGCGACGCCTCCGGCAACCTCTGGAACGACGTGCTGGGCGCGGACCCGGAGGACTACGCCCGCGACGGCGACGCCAAGGCGGACGACCGCTACCCCCGTGACCGAGGAGCCGACGGATGAACGCGCTCGTCCCGCTGCCGGTGCTGCTGCCCCTGTGCGCCACCGGACTCAGCCTCGCCTTCGGCACCCGGCTGGGGCGCTTCCAGCGCTTCATCAGCGTCGCCGTGCTCACCGCCGTCACCGCGCTCTCGGTGATCCTCATGGTCGCCGCCGACCGGCAGGGCCCGCTCTCCGTCCACCTCGGCGACTTCGCCCCGCCGCTCGGCATCACCCTGGTGGCCGACCGGCTCTCCGGGCTGATGCTCACGGTCTCCTCGGCCGTCACGCTCTGCGTGCTCGTCTACTCCCTCGGCCAGGGCATGACCGACCGGGACAAGGAGACCCCGCTCGCCGTCTTCCACCCGGCCTATCTGATCCTCGTCGCCGGGGTCTCCTGCACCTTCCTCGCGGGCGACCTCGTCAACCTCTACGTCGGCTTCGAGATCATGCTGGTCGCCAGCTTCGTCCTGCTCACCCTCGGCGGCACCGGACCCCGCATGCGGGCGGGCTCCACCTACGTGATCATCTCGCTGTTCTCATCGATGCTCTTCCTCACCGCCATCGCCATGACCTACGCGGCCACCGGCACCGCCAACTTCGGCCAGCTCGCCGTGCGGCTGGCCGAACTCCCCATCGGCGTACAGACCCTGATCCAGGCGCTGCTGCTCACCGTCTTCGCCATCAAGGCCGCCGTCTTCCCGCTCGCCGCCTGGCTCCCCGACTCCTACCCCACCGCCCCGGCCCCTGTGACCGCCGTCTTCGCCGGACTCCTCACCAAGGTCGGCGTCTACTGCATGCTGCGCACCGAGACCCTGCTCTTCCCCGGCAACCGCCTCGGTGACCTCCTGATGGCCGTCGCCCTGGCCTCCATGGTCATCGGCATCCTCGGCGCGGTCGCCCAGACCGACCTCAAGCGACTGCTCTCCTTCACCCTGATCAGCCACATCGGCTACATGGTCTTCGGGATCGGCCTCGCCACCCGCGAGGCGTACGGCGGGGCCATCGTGTACGTCGCCCACCACATCACCGTCCAGACGACGCTGTTCCTGGTCGCCGGGCTCATCGAACGCCGAGGCGGCACCACGGAGCTGACCCGGCTCGGCGGTATGGCCAGGGCGGCGCCGATGCTCGCCGCGCTGTTCTTCGTCCCCGCCATGAACCTCGCCGGGATCCCCCCGCTCTCCGGCTTCATCGGCAAGCTCGGGCTGATGCGGGCGGGCGTCGCCGACGGCAGCGGCTGGGCCTGGGTCCTGGTCGCCGGCTCGGCGGCCACCAGCCTGCTCACCCTGTACGTGGTCGCCAAGGTCTGGAACCTCGCCTTCTGGCGCGCCGCCCCGCCCGGCCAGGCCGCCACCGGGACCGTCCTGGAGTCCGGCGACGACAGCGACGAGGACACCGACGCCGGACCCGACCACATCCCCGGCACCGGCGACGAGGGCATCGGGACCACGGCCCCGCCCGCCGGGCAGGCCGTCGCCGCGACCCTGCACGGGCGGGCCGTCACCACCACCAGCCGACTGCCCCACCCCATGGTCGCGGCCACCGCCGCCACCATCGCGATCGGCCTCGCCTTCACCGTCTTCGCCGGCCCGCTCACCGCCTACACCGACCGCACGGCCGCCGAACTCCTCCAGCGGGCCCCCTACGTCCAGGAGGTGCTGGGCCGGTGAAACGTGTTCTGGGCTTCTCCTTCCGCAACGCCGACCTGCCGCCCCTGAGCTTCGAGTTCGGCACGCGCCGGCAGCGGGTGCTCGACCTGCCGCTGATCGCCTGGCTCACCGTCATCTGGGTGCTGCTCTGGTCCACCCTCACCTGGGCCAACGTCCTGACCGGCCTGGTCGTCTCGGTCGCCGTCTGCCTCGCCTTCCCGCTGCCCAGGGTCGACCTCGGGCTGCGGCTCCACCCCTGGGGCATCATCTGCCTGGCGGGCTATCTCTTCCACGACATGTACACCTCGGGGGTGAAGGTCACCCGGCAGACCTTCTTCGGCCTGCCGCACCGGGCCGCCGTCATCGGCGTCCCCCTGCGCTGCCGCAGCGACCTGATGCTCGCCGCCACCGCCGTCGCCGTCTCCAACGTCCCCGGCGGCTCGATCATCGAGGTCCGCCGGGCCACCGCCACGGTCTTCCTGCACGTCCTGGACGCCGACCTGCCCGAGGAGCTCGAAGCCGCCCGCCGCAAGGTGTGGCGGATGGAGGAGCTGACCGTACGGGCCTTCGGCACCCGTGACGAGATCGCCCGGGTCGCCGAACCTCCGCCACCGCCCCAGCTCGCCGCCGGGAGGCCCGCACCGTGACCGCACCCGAACGGGTCGACCAGGCCCTGCTGACCTGCGCCGTCGTCCTGGTCCTCATCGCCGGGGGACTGCTGCTGGCCCGGATCTGGCGTGGCCCCTCCATGCTGGACCGGGCGATCTCGCTGGACGTCTGCGCCGCCCTGATCATCGCCGGTCTCGCCGCCAAGTCGGCCTTCGCCCGGGACCCGTTCTACTTCCCGATCATGCTGGTGCTGGCGTTCCTCGGCTTCACCGGCTCGGTGGGCATCGCCCGTTTCATCGCCGTACGCGACCGGCCCCGCAGTCCGGCAGGCCCCCCTCCGCACTCCGACGACGCCCAGGAGGGCCCGCGGTGAACCTCTGGCTCCAGATCCTCGACACGGCGGGCGCCGTCCTTCTCCTGGTCGGCGCCGCGATCTGTCTGCTCGGGGTGATCGGCATGCTCCGGCTGCCCGACGTCCTCTCCCGCAGCCACGCCGCCACCAAGCCGCAGACCCTCGGCATGATCCTGGTGCTGGCCGGGGTCGCACTGCGGCTGCGGGGCGGCATGGAACTCGCCACCCTCGCCCTCATCGCCTTCTTCCAGATGCTCACCGGACCGGTGGCCTCACACCTGGTGGCCCGCTCCGCCTACCGCACCGGCCAGATCGACCACAGCGAGCTGCTCTTCGACGAGCTCGACGAGCAGCTCACCGATGGGAAGTGAGCGGGTTCTGCCACCCCGTCCCGGCCAAACCCCCCACGGCCCCGGGCCCGCGTGCCATGATGCGGGCAATGCCGGACGCTGGGGGGCGTATGGGAAGCACGGGCACCGTGCTGCGCGAATTGCGCGGCGCACAGAAGAGCGCCAAAGGCGTCTCGCTCTACTCGCGGTACGTGAACCGGCCCGCCGGCCGTGTGCTCGCGGCCGGGGCCTACCGGGCGGGACTGACGCCCAACCAAGTGACGCTGATCAGCGCGGTGTTCACGTACAGCGCACTGGCGTCGGTCGCGCTCGTCGAGCCGTCCTGGACGCTCGCCGTGCTGGTCTACGGCGCCCTCGCGGTCGGTTTCGCCTTCGACTCCGCCGACGGGCAGCTCGCCCGGCTCACCGGCCGGGGCGGGCCCGACGGGGAATGGCTGGACCATGTCGTGGACTGCGGGAAGCTGCTGCTCGTCCACGCCGCGGTCCTGATCTCCTTCTACCGCTTCGGTGAACTGCCCTCTGACAGCTGGCTGTTGCTGCCACTGGGCTTCCAGCTGGCCGCCGTGGTCACTTTCTGCGCGGGGCTGCTGCGCGAACACCTCGGAAAGGCGGCGGCGAGTGCCCGGGGCCCGTCCTGGGCCGCGGCGTCGGCGGCGGGCCCCGTCTCGCGGGTACGGGCCGTGGCCCTGCTGCCCGCCGACTACGGGGTGTTCTGCCTGGTGTTCCTGCTGCTCGGCGCACCCGGGGCCTTCCGCGCCGGGTACGCCGTGCTCGCGGTCGTGCACACGCTGTTCCTGGCGGCATTCCTCGCCAAGTGGTTCAGGGAGCTGAAAGCGCTCCGGGCCGGCTGACGAGGACGTCCAGCGCCCGGCGCAGCTGGGTGCTGGACGTGTGCACGGTGTACGGGAAGTAGACGACCTCCACGCCCACTTCGGCGAAGTCGCGCTCCAGCTTCATCCCCTTCTCCGTGCCCCGCCAGTCGTCGCCCTTGAAGATCACGTCGAACCGGACCTGCTGCCAGGTCTCGACCTTGTCCGGCACGGTCTCCACGAACGCGGCGTCCACGAAGCGCACGCTGCGGACGATCTCCAGTCGTTCGCGGAGCGGGATCACCGGCGTATGGCCCTTGGCGAGCGCGGCCATCTCGTCCGACACGACCCCCGCGACCAGGTAGTCGCACTGGCTGCGGGCATGCCGCAGGATGTTGAGGTGCCCGACGTGGAACAGGTCGTACACCCCGGGTGCGTAACCCACCCTGTGCTGCACCATCCGTATCTCTCCCCCCACGGTGAACGTGATCCGGTGATGTTCCAACGACCTTACTGTGAAGAACACTTGTGCAAGCCGTGAACGGATAAGCTCGACGGGGGCTGTTCCTCGCCGGGAACAGCGGCTGTCGTGGGGGGAAGGCGATCGTCCGATGTCCGATGCTGCGAGGCCCGGTCCGATCCGGGGCCGCCGACTTCTGCTGGTCTCGACCAACTACGCTCCGGAACTCACCGGCATAGGCCCGTACGCCACCCAACTGGCCGAGCACTGGGCCGCGTCCGGCGCCCGCGTCCGGGCGCTCACCGGCATGCCGCACTACCCCTCCTGGCGACTGGAGGAGAGCTACCGGCGCGTGTGGCGGACGGTGGAGATACGCGGCGGCGTCGGCGTACACCGACGCCGCCACTACGTGCCCCCCCGCCAGACAGCCCTGAAACGCGCCGCTTTCGAAGCCAGCATCCTCGCCACCGGACTGATCGCACCGCCGCCCGGCCGCCCCGACGTGGTGATCTCCCAGATGCCCAGCCTCGCCGGCGGGGTCATCGGGGCGCGCCTCGCCCGGCACCACCGCGTGCCCTATCTCCCCGTCGTCCAGGACCTGATGGGCGCCGCCGCCGCGCAGAGCGGCATCCGGGGCGGGGGCCGGGCCGCCGCCGTCGCCGCGGCCGCCGAGCGGTACGCGTTGCGCGGTGCGGCCCTCGTCGGCGTCATCCACGAGAGCTTCGTCCCCGGCGTACGGGCCCTCGGCGTCGACCCCGGCCGCATCCGCCTCGTCCCCAACTGGACGCACGTGCAGGGCCCCACCGCCGACCGGGCCGCGACCCGGGACCGGCTCGGCTGGCCCGACGGCGTACCGGTGATCCTGCACTCCGGCAACATGGGCCTCAAGCAGGGCCTGGAGGTCCTGGTGGAGGCCGCCCGCCTCGCCCCCGGCGTCCGCGTCGTCCTGATGGGCGACGGCAACCGGCGCGACGCCCTGCGCGCCCGCGCCGAAGGGCTCGCCAACGTGGAGTTCCTGACGCCCGCGGGGGGCGACGAGTTCACCGACGTGCTGGCCGCCGCCGACGTCCTCGCGGTCACCCAGCGCGCCTCGGTCCTCGACATGAGCGTCCCCTCCAAGCTCACCTCCTACTTCACCTCGGGCCGCCCCGTGATCGCCTCCGTCGCCGACGAGGGCGGCACCGCCGACGAGGTCCGCCGCTCCGGCGCCGGAGTCCTCGTCGCCCCCGAGGACCCGGCCGCCCTGCTGGAAGCCGTACAGAAGCTCGCCGCAGACCCGGCCGCCGCCGATGCCCTCGGGGCCGAGGGGCCGCGGTACGTCGCACGCCATCTGAGCCGGGAGGCGGGACTCGCCCGTTTCGACGACCTGCTCGCCGAGGTCCTGCGGGACGGACAGGACAGTGGCCGCCGATGACATCTGTGAACCGGGTCCTGGACGACCACGACGAGCCGGCGCTCCTGCGCGACCAGTTCCGCCAACTCCTGCGCTACCGAACCCTGCTGGCCGTCGGCGTGGTCGTCGGACTGCTCGGCGGCGGCTATCTCGCCCTCGGCGGCGAGAAGACGTACACCGCCACCGGGGAGGTCCAGGTCCGGTCGGCCATCGCCGACCCCTTCGCCGCCGGAGCCACCGCCGACAAGGGCATCAACATCGGCTCCGAGCGCCAGACCGCCGTCAGCGACACCGTCGGCACCCTGGCCGCTGGCACCCTCCTCAAGGAAGGCGACGACGTCACCGCCCGCAAGCTGCTCGCCGGACTCCAGGTCACCAACCCGCCCAACACCCTCACCCTCCGCTTCTCCTACACCGGCGCCACCCCCGAACAGTCCCGCGCCCGCGCCGAAGCCCTCGCCAACGCCTATCTCGCCCACCGCAAGGCGCGCACCGAGGAGAGCATCGAGAACATGGCGGGCGGCTACCGCGCCCAGCTGAAGCCGCTGGAGGAGAAGCGCGACCTCCTGGAGGAACAGGCCGGTGCGGGAGCGGCCGACGACGTCACCAGCGCCCGCGCCAACATCATCGTCTCCATCTCCGAGCTGAGCCGGAAGATCTCCGAGCTGAAGGCCCTGGACACCACCCCCGGCTACCTCAACAAGAGGCCGGTCGCCCCGGCGTCGCCCACCGGGGCGGGCCTGCCCCTGCTCCTCGGCCTCGGCGGTGTCGTCGGCCTGGCGCTCGGGCTGCTGCTGTCCTGGGTGCGGCTCGTCTTCGACCCCGCCGTACGCTCCGACCGCGAACTGGTCCGCTCGCTCAGCGCGCCGCTGCTGGGCACCCTGCCCCGGGAGCGCCCCGCCGGGACGGGGCTGCTCGCCATCGGCCGCGGCGGCTCCCGGCTCGCCGAGGAGTACCGCGCGGTCGCCTTCCGGCTCGCCTACGACCCGTCGTTCGCCGAGAGCCGCCGCCTGCTGGTCACCGCCCCGCGCGGGGACAACGCGGCAGCAGCAGCCGCTGCCGCCAACCTCGCCGCCGCCTTCGCCGAGATGGGCCGGGACGTCCTGCTCGTCGAGGCCGACCTGCGCACCCCGGCCCTCGCCCGGCAGTTGGGCTCCGCCGCCCACGAGACGCGTTCGCCGCGCTGGGCCGCCGAGGAGGGTGACGGCAGCTGGCCCACCGGCACCCGCTCGGGCGTGGACGTCCCCGGCTCCGGGGCCTTCACCCTGATCCCCGGTGCCGCCGTGGACAACGTCCCGCGCGCTCTCACCTCACCGCCCGTCGGCCGGATCGTCGGCGAGGCCGACAGCCCGGGCACCGTCGTCATCGTGCTGGCCCCGCCCGTCCTCGCCTACGCCGACGCGGTCGCCCTCGTCGACCGGGTCACCGGCGTCATGATCGTGTGCGACCCGCGCGAGGTGCACCGCAGCGACCTGGAGCGCATCCGCGAGATCATCAGCGCCTCCGGCGGCTCCGTCCTCGGCGCCCTGCTCCACCCGTCCCGGGGCCGGCTGCGCCGTGCCGAGCGCCGCCCGAAGTCCGCCCGCCGCCGCTCCGGAGGCTCGGGACCGACGGCCCCCACCGCCGAGCCGGACAGCCCCGGGGCCGGCCAAGACCCCACCGAGACCCTCGGCCTGCGCTCCCTGACCCTCCCCGCGTCCCGCCGGTGAGAGCCCGCACCGCCGTCCTCTGCTCGGTCGCGGACCAGGGCGTGGCGGCGCTCACCAACATCCTGGTGCTGGTGGCCGCCGCCCGGCTCTCCACCCTCGCCGACTTCGCCCGCTTCTCCGCGGCCTACCTGGTCTTCACGGTGCTGCTCGGCGTCTCGGGGGCGTACACCGGCCAGCCCCTCGTCCTCAAGCGAGGAGCGGGGGAGGAGACCCGGGGCGCCTGCCGGTCCGCAGTGACGTTCACGGTGCTCGCCGCCACCGTGCTCGGCGCGGCGCTGGCCGCCGTGTGCGCCCTCGTCCCCGGCGACACCGCCCGCGCCCTTCTGATGCTCGGCCTCGTCCTGCCCGTGGTGCTGGGACAGGACGCCGTACGGTACGCCTTCTCCACCCTCCAGCGGCCCCATCTCGCGCTGCTCTCCGACCTGTTGCGGCTGGGCTGGGTGCTCGGGGCCCTCTCCGTGCAGGACTACGGGACCTCCCCGGCCCGGCTGATCGCCGTCTGGGGCCTGTCCGCCCTGCCCGCGCTAGTGCTCTCCGCCACCCTCCTGCACCGCGCCACCGCCGGTTGCCCGCTGCGGCTGCGCCCGCTGCTGCGGCGCGGCCACCTCGGGCAGCGCTTCACCGTCGAGTTCGGCGTGGGCAACGCGACCGGCCAGCTGTCCGTCCTCGGCCTCGGCGCGGTCGGCAACCCCCTCCTGGTCGGCGCGCTGCGCGGGGCGACCACCCTCTTCGGGCCGCTCAACGTGCTGTTCACCTCGGCCACCTCCTTCGGCCCGCCGATCCTCGGCCGCATCGGCGACGAGCGCCGCCGGATCCGGGCCGCCGCCGCGCTCGCCGCCGTCCTCGCGGGCCTCGCCGGGCTCTGGGCCACCGTGCTCGCCCTGCTGCCCGACACCGCCGGCCGCCAGCTCCTCGGCGACACCTGGCCGGTGGCGGCCGACCTGCTTCCGGCGACCGGCAGCCAGTACGCGGCGATGGCCGTCGGCACCTGCGGGCTGCTCGCGTTGCGCATGCTCGACCCGCGCACCACGCTCGCCATCCAGGTGGCCTTCTCGCTCATCGCCGTGGCGTTCCTCGCAGGCGGTTACACCGTCGGGGGCGTCCCGGGCGCCGCCTGGGGGCTGTTCCTGGGCTCGCTCTGCAAGGCCGCCGCCACCTGGATCAGGGTGGCCGGGCTGCGCCGTCGTACCGCGGGGCCCGACCGGACCGTGGCGGTCGCCGAGGACGCGGTCGGCGGACGGGCCTGAAACGGAGGCCGGGCCTGGGGTCAGCGGCGGCGCCCTGCCCGCCGCTCCCTGTAGGTGCTGATCGCGACCAGGCACAGCGCGGCGATGGCCAGCTTCCCCGCCGCCTGGAGGAGCGGGCCGCGCAGCAGGATGAAGGTGTATCCGGCGATCAGCGGCGCGGCGATGGCCAGCACGCTCCCGGGGCCCGGCCCCGCCCGGGTGACGGCCAGGGCGTAGCGGCGGTCGGTGCGGGCCGACGCGTAGCCGATCAGCGCCATCCCGCCGATCGTGCCGGCCGCACCGAGATCGACCCAGAACTCGGTCCACAGCGGGGCCGAGAGGTTGGTCATCCGCAGCCCCATCCACTGGCCGACCCGGACGCCGGTGTCCTCCGGCTTCCCGCTCCACACCGCCCGCGGCACGAAGAACAGGCCGGAGCCCGCCAGTTGGCGGCCGTAGGTGTGGCCCCGGGTGTCGACCCAGGAGATGGTGTTGGCGAACATCACCATCTGGTCGTAGTCCTTGGTCACCAGCGGATCGAAGACCGAGGCCGACTGCACGGACCGCTGGCTCCCCTCCTCGTAGCGGAACCTGTCCGCGTACGGGAACAGCACCAGCGCCCCCACCACGCCCGCCGTCAGCACCGTCCGGTAGATCGCCGCACTGCTCGGGAACGCGGCGAACACGAACGCCACCACCACCGTCAGGAACCAGTAACGGGCGTTGGAGACCGGGTTGTTCACCAGCAGGTTCAGTGCCGCCAGCGCCACCCACACCAGCACGGTCGAGGGTCTGCGCCGGGCCCGGTAGGAGGTCGCCAGGCGGCGGGTGTAGAAGAGCAGCGCCAGCAGCGCCGGGACCTGGCCGAAGCCCTTGAGGAACGCCGAGCCCACATGGGACCCCTCCGTGACGACCCCGCTCGCCGCGACGGTCTCGTTGATCTCCTGCCGGCTGGCGAAGAAGACCGAGGGTCCGCCGAGCTTCAGCACGTAGAAGGCGCTCGCCGTGAACGCCAGCAGCACCAGCAGCCGCAGCCGCAGCGGATGAGCGACCGCCGGCCCGCCGCCCGAGCCCCGCGCGGGCGTCCGGCGGCGCAGCGGACGCCGGGAGGCCAGCAGCGCCCCCAGGTCGTAGGCGGCACACCCCACCAGAACCATCGCGATGGCCGTGACCAGGTCCTGACGCGGCCCCACCATCGGCGTCGGGGTCTGCCCGATCACCACCTGGGCGAACGGCGCCACGCCCATCGCGATGTACACGAACATCCAGAAGACGCCCTGGAGCAGCCGCCGCCGTGTGGAGAGGATCATCGTCGCAAGACGGGCCCCCGCGTAGCAGGTCAGCACCAGCTGGAGCCAGTACGCCGTGTCCCGGACCCCGCTGCCGGGCTGGGCGGCGATCACGGCGGGCAGGAAGCAGACCAGGCCGAGGATGAGCGGCACGGACAGCGCCCGCGACAGCATCGACCAGGCGATCGGTCGCTCCGGAGGGCCGCCGGGCCCCCGCGCGTCCACGACCGTGGGGGCGGCCTGCTCCCGCGCCGAGGTGTGCACCGACGTCATGCGCCCCCCCGGGATCAGTGAACCACTGAACACTCTAACGAATCAGCCCACTTGAGGGGGGCCGATGGCTACGCTGTGAATACTTGGCCATAGTCGAGGGGAACTCTGGTGAAAATCCTGCACGTTGTCACGCTCCACACCCCGGACCATGCCTTCGGCGGTCCGACACGCGTGGCGTTCAACCTCTCCAAGGTCCAGCGTGCGCACGGCGACGACGCACGCGTCATGGCCCTCGGCGACGGCTTCCCCCACGGTGAACTGCCCAGCCATGTGGAGGGAGTTCCGGTCCACCTCTTCCAGGCCCGGCACGTCCTCCCGATGTTCGAGGTCAGCGGCATCGCCTCCGCCGGGCTGCTGAACACCGCCCGCCGCATGATGCGCGGCGCCGACCTCGTCCACGTCCATCTGATGCGGGACCTGGTGACCCTGCCCGCGGCCCTCCTCGCGCTCGCGACCCGTACCCCCCTGGTCGTCCAGACCCACGGGATGATCGACCCGACCGAGAAGAAGGTCGCCCAGCTCACCGACCTCCTCGGGGTCCGCAAGGTGCTGCGCGAGGCGGACGCCGTGCTGCACCTCACCGAGATGGAGCGCGTCGACGTGAACGCCGTCGCCGCACCCGTCCCGCTCACCCGTACCGTCCGGCTGGTCAACGGCGTGCGTCCGCAGGAGCGCAAGCCCGCCCGCGAGCCCGGCCGTCCGCCCACCGTGCTGTATCTGGCCCGGATCCAGGAGCGCAAGCGGCCCGAGGACTTCGTCGCCGCGATGCCGCACGTCCTCGCCCGCCACCCGGACGCCCGCTTCGTGCTGGCCGGCCCCGACACCGGCGCGCTGGCCGGCACCCTCGCCCTCGCCCGGAAGCTCGGGGTGGCCGAATCCCTGGACCACGTGGGCCCGTTGGAGCACGACGAGGTGCTGGCCGCCGACCGTGAGGCCGATGTGTATGTGCTGCCCGCGATCGAGGAGCCGTTCCCGGTCTCGGTGCTGGAGGCGATGTCGGTCGGCACCCCGGTCGTCATCACCCGCACCTGCGGACAGGCCCCCGATGTGGCGCGGGCGGGTTCGGGCCGGGTCATCGACAGCCGGGTCGGCGAGGACGCGGCCAACGCCCGCAAGGTCGCCGACGCCGTCCTGGAGCTGCTGGAGCCGGAGGCCGCCGAGCAGGCGGGCAAGGCGGCCTGGGAGCTGGTGAACGAGCAGTTCACCATCGAGGCCGTCACCGCCACCCTCCGGCGGACCTACGAGGACGTGGTCCGCCGGAGGTGAGGATGAGCGGCTGACGTATCAACGGATAGGCTTCTCACGGGACTTGAGCGCGATCTGCCAGCGGTAGAAGCTCATCGCCAGCGCGAAGTCGAAACCCGCCCGGCCGTCCAGGAATCCCCGCTTGTAGAGATACATGTAGGCGAAGGAGACCACCGGCTTGAACGGCGCCTTGTGGAACAACTGCCCCTGACGCGACTTGACCTGGCGCACCTGCTCCTTCACCTGGGGGTGGTGCTCCAGCCAGGCCTCCCAGTCGGAGTAGCGGTTGTGCCGCTCGAACCAGGCGGTCACCGGGTCGAGGTCCTGGTGCTCGATGGGGTGGGTGAGCGTGCCCACGCTCGCCGCGACCGGTTGGTAGTGGCCCTCCACCTCCCCGATCCCCGGTGCGTCCAGGTCTCCGACCTCCGGGTAGTGGCAGCGGGTCCGGTCGGTCAACGACCGCTTGCGGATGGTGTATCCGTGCCGCAGCCGCTTCCCGGAGAACCAGTAGCCGAGCGGTATGTCGTACGCGGCGGGCTTCGGCGCGGCCGGGTTCCGGAAAGTCTCCCGCAGCTCGGCCAGCAGACCGGGGCTGAGCCGCTCGTCGCCGTCGAGCAGCAGGATCCAGTCCAGGTCCGTGCGGACGTTCTCCAGGCACCACTGCTTCTTCCGCGGGTGCCCCCCGTCCCAGGTGTACGTGACCACCTCGGCTCCGCACTCCTCGGCGATCTTCACCGTGTCGTCGGTGCTGTGGGAGTCCACCACGACGACCGCCTCGAAGTGGCCGAGCACCGATTTCACCGCCTCCGCGATGTTCAGCCCCTCGTTCTTCGTGGGGATCGCCACGGCTATCGGGAGTTTCGGCGTACCTGCGGTCATCCCGCGGCTCCTTCGGGCAGCCAGGCGTAGCAGCCTGTGGACGTGAACGTACGGGCGGAATCGGGGAGGGTGATCTTCCGGGACTTCCCGGTGTCGGAGGTGCCGGAGGCCAGCTCCTTACCGCCCGCCCCTTCGATCTGCCAGGCGCAGTCCGTGGTGGGGGATGCCGAGCGGTACACGCCCGGACGGAGCTTCTTCCCGGTGTGCTTGCCGTCCGGGTAGCCGTACGCCGCCTCGTCGACCAGGTCCTGGTGCTGGGTGCAGAGCCCGGCGACGGCGTCCTTCGCGTCGGGGACCTCGCCCGTCACGATCGCGCCGACCGCGGTGTCCCGGTCGGCCTTGACGAGGTAGCGGAGCTTGTCGCAGGTCTCCTGGCCGGTCTGGAGCACGGCCGCCGGGTCCATACCCTTCGGCACCCGGTCCTTCAGATACTCCTTCTGCTCCTTGGTGAACGTCCCCGTGGCCGGGGTGATCTCGTCGACGGGCGTCTTCGGGCCCTCGGCCGTGGCGGCCGGAGCGGACGCCGTGGGCTCCCCGGCGGGCGGTGTGGCGGGCTCGGTGGCCGTGGTGGCGGACGGGCCGGGGGCGGCGGGCCCGGAGGCCGCGGGGCGCTGGGCGCCCGCGGCCTCCGGGTCGGTCCCGTCCGCGGACGAGCCGCAGGCGGCCAGCGCCGCCGCCGTCAGGACGACGGCGGCGCAGGCCGGGAACGGGTTTCTCATCGCTCAGCCGTTCCTCAGGGCGTAGTGCGCGCTGATCGTGGATCCGCTCAGCGCGCTCGGGTAGATGGCGGTCTCGTCGATCTGCCCTTCGAAGAAGTTGCTGGTGGGACGGTTCGGCCAGCCGGACAGGTTGTCCCCGCCGACCCGCCAGTAGCCCGGCTGGCTCTCGTTGCCGGAGACCAGGATGTTCGACGCGCGCAGCTGCCCGTCGACGTACAGCGACATGCCCTGGCCCAGCGGACCCTGGGTGGCGACGACGTGGTGCCACTGGCCGTCGTTGTACGCCCCCGAGGTGGCGATCGTGCGGGTGCCGCCGCTCTGGACGCCGAACACGAGGCGCCCGTCGTTGCGCATGTAGACGTGCTTGTCGTGACGGGTGCTGTTCTGCTGGGTCATGTTGCCGAAACCGACGATCTTCCCGCCCCGCGTCGTGGTCGTCCTGATCCAGGTCTCGATGGTGAACCGGGCGGGCTGGGTGTGCAGCCGGTTGCTGTAGGCGTACTCGTCGGTGCCGCTGAACCCGATCGCCGTCGAGGGCCCGGCGACCGCCGCCGGGGTCTGCCGGTAGGCGGGGCCGTTGCGCATGAAGCCGTTGTTCAGATTGCCGCTGCTGTCGTGCGCGAAGGTGGAGGCGCCCTCGTCCCAGCGCCAGTAGAGGCTCGCCCCGTCGGACCTGACCCGCGCCGGGTACGCCTCCGTCGCGCTCGCCACCGTGGCGGACTGGGCCGGGGACTTGGCGCTGGTGTTGGTGCCGTCGCTCGCGGTGATCCGGTACGAGTGGGTCTCGCCCGCCGCGACGTCGGTGTCCGTCCAGGTCAGCTGCGGACGGTCCCAGAAGACCGAGTAGCCGGTCGTCGTGTGGATCGGGGTGTTCGAGCCGTCCTTGTAGATCCGGTAGGTCAGCTCACCGTCGTCGGTGTCGAAGCTGGTCTGCCAGTTCACCTCGATCCGCCCCGGGGTCAGCGTGGAGAGACTGACGTTGGGCACCCAGGGCGCGCCTGTGTCCGGGCCGTCCGCGAACCGGGTCAGACCCTGCTGCGGCTTGGTGTTGACGGTGGTGAACTCACCGCCCACCCACAGGTAGTGACGCCCGCCGCTGCTCGTCCGGGTCATCACACGCGGCCCGACGGGCTCCCCGATCCCGTCGTTGGTGTCCGGGAACCAGGGCAGCAGCTTGGGGTCCTCGACCGACTGGGCCAAGAGGTGCTTGCGCGGCTGGTCCGGGAACGCGCCCATGCTGGCGCAGTCGTGGGCGTGGCTGCCGCTGTACAGCACCCCGGAGTGCACCAGCACGGCCTGGGTCGCGCCGAGGCAGGTGTCGCGCCAGCGCTGCTCGAAGTTGTCGAGGTTCAGCGCGATGCGTCCGTCGAACACACCGCCGCCGGTGCCTTCGTTGCCCGTGTAGAAGCCCTCCGCGTCCGTGGTGATGTCCTGGACCGTGGAGTTGTTGTGGATGAACCCCGGGTAGGCCTTGGTGAGCTGGCCCGTGGTGGCGTCGACGACGGCCAGGGCGTGGGTGTTCGTGCCGTTGATCCGGAAGAAGTCTCCGCCGAGCAGGACGTACCGCCCGTCCGGGGTCACCTCGACGGCCCGTGCGACCTCGTCGGCGTTGGCCGCGAAGGGCAGCAGTGAGGCTCCGGTCGTGACGGCGGCGAAGTGGCTCCTGGTCTGCCCGCCGACTGTGGTGAAGTCGCCCGCCAGATAGACCGTGTCGTCGGTGACGGCGAGCCCCCGCACGGTCGCCGAGACCCCGATCTTGAAGGAGTTGCTGACCGTGCAGGTCTCGGTGTCGATCGCCGCGATGTTGCTCACGCCGACGCCGTTCACGGCCCCGAACTGGCCGCCCGCGTAGAGGGTTTCGCCGTCCGGGGAGAGAGCGAGGGCCCGTACGGTCGCGGTCCCCGAGGAGATGGTGAAGGACAGCGAGCAGTCCGTGGGCGCCCCGGTCGCCGCGTCGAACGCGGCGAAGTTCACCGCGGACTGTTCGTTCGTGCCGGGGGCGGCGGTGGGGGGCCGCAGGGTGGAGAAGGTGCCGCCCGCGTAGACGACGCCCTCGCCGGCGGCCATCGACCAGACGATGCCGTTGGTCTGCCAGGTGGTGAGGTCGTCCGCGGTGATGGCGACCGGTGGTGTCAGCGCCGCCGCCCCGGAGGCCCCGACCGTGGTCGCGGTCAGGGCTCCGGCCAGCAGGCCGAGAGCGGCGGAGGCGGCCCGCAGACGGCCGCGCCCTCCGCTTCTGCGCCCCGTACTTCCGTTCATCATTCAGCTCCGAAGGTGAGATTCACGCTGCGGCCCGAAGGCCGCGGATGCTGCCTCGCCCGACCGGCCGGGGGGACGGTGCGTCCCCCCGGGGGCCGGGGCGAGTGGGGAGGCGGGGCCGGGGCCCCGCCCGTGGCCGGCGCGTCGATCTCCACCGAGCGGTCGGTGGAGATCGGCGGTGGCGCCGGTGATCGTCCCGGGCACGGGCGCTACGAGCGCCGACCGGGAGTCATGGGCGGCCGCCGGCCCGGTGCGGGCGGCGGCGGTCACGCGGTCCTGTCGACCCGGTAAGGGGACGGCGGACCGGCGGCGGAGCAGGCCGGCCCGGCCACCGGGGGAGCGGCGCCCGTCGCGGCGACGCCGTTCCACCGGCCCACCCGGACGGCGGTGGGGCCCGTTCACCGGCCCACGCGCACGGTGGCGCGGTCCCGTCACCGGTCCACCCGGACAGCGGCCCCGGACAACTGGTCGGCCAGCTTGCGGATGTCGGCGTCGACCATGATCCGGGCCAGCTCCCGGGACTTCACCTCGGGCTTCCACCCCAGCAGCTCCTCGGCCTTGGAGGCGTCGCCGATCAACGCGTCGACCTCGCTGGGACGTTCGTACTTCGGGTCGTAGCGCACGTGCTCGCGCCAGTCGAGGCCCGCGTGCTCGAAGGCGTACTCCAGGAACTCCCGCACGCTGACGCCCTCGCCGGTGGCGATCACGAAGTCGTCGGGGTTGTCGCACTGGAGCATCCGCCACATGGCGTCCACGTACTCCGGCGCGTACCCCCAGTCCCGGACCGCGTCCAGGTTGCCCAGGTGCAGCCGGTCCTGGAGCCCCGCCTTGATCCGGGCGACACCCCGGGTGATCTTCCGGGTCACGAAGGTCTCGCCCCGGCGCGGCGACTCATGGTTGAAGAGAATCCCGTTCACCGCGAACATGCCGTACGCCTCGCGGTAGTTGACCGTGGCCCAGTAGGCGTAGACCTTCGCCACGCTGTACGGGCTGCGCGGGTGGAACGGGGTCTTCTCGTTCTGCGGGGGCGGACTGGCGCCGAACATCTCGGAGGACGACGCCTGGTAGATCCGGGTCTGGATACCGCTGGCCCGGACCGCTTCGAGGAGCCGGATGGTCCCGAGCCCGGTGACGTCGCCGGTGTACAGCGGGGCGTCGAAGGACACCCGCACATGCGACTGCGCGCCCAGGTTGTAGACCTCGTCGGGCTGGATGTCGCGCAACAGGTTCACCAGCGCCACACCGTCGGACAGGTCCGCGTGATGCAGGACGAAGGAGCGCTCCGGCTCCTCGGGACCCTGGTAGATGTGGTCGATCCGCTCGGTGTTGAAGCTTGAGGAACGGCGTATGAGCCCGTGCACCGTGTATCCCTTGTCGAGCAGCAACTCGGCCAGATACGAACCGTCCTGGCCTGTCACTCCGGTGATGAGCGCGGTCTTCGCCACGATTCCCCCTTCTCTGCTGATCGCCTCGACGGCGATGTTCACCGATATTCCGGAATTGGTGCGTTCTGCGGCAAAGCGTCACCGCGGTCCTTCCCTGCTGGCACAATCCGAGCCATGACGACCGAACTCCCCGTCCCGCCCCAGGAATCCGCCCGTTCCCTACTGCGGCCCGGCTCCCGCATATTCGTCGCGGGACACCGCGGCCTGGTCGGCTCGGCGGTGGCCCGCCGCCTCGCAGACGACGGCCACGAGGTGCTCACCCGCGGCCGTGACCTCCTCGACCTGCGCGACGCCGCGCGGACCGAGACGTATCTCAAGGAGGTCCGCCCGGACGCCGTGGTGCTGGCCGCCGCCAAGGTGGGCGGGATCATGGCCAACAGCACCTTTCCGGTGCAGTTCCTGGAGGACAACCTGCGCATCCAGCTCAGCGTGATCGCGGGCGCGCACGCGGCCGGGACGGAGCGGCTGCTCTTCCTCGGCTCGTCGTGCATCTACCCCCGGCTCGCGCCCCAGCCGATCCGCGAGGAGTCGCTGCTCACCGGGGAGCTGGAGCCCACCAACGAGGCGTACGCCCTCGCCAAGATCGCCGGAATCGTCCAGACCCAGTCCTACCGGCGGCAGTACGGCGCCTCCTACATCAGCGCCATGCCCACCAATCTCTACGGGCCCGGCGACAACTTCGACCTGGAGACCTCGCACGTCCTGCCCGCGCTGATCCGCCGCTTCCACGAGGCGCGCAGGGACGGGGCCCCCGAGGTCACCCTGTGGGGTTCCGGCTCGCCGCGCCGCGAGTTCCTCCATGTCGACGACCTCGCCGCCGCCTGCGTGAGCCTGCTGGAGGCCTACGACGGCGACGAACCCGTCAACATCGGCTGCGGCGAGGACCTCACCATCCGCGAACTGGCGGAGACCGTACGGGATGTGACGGGATACGAGGGACGCATCGCCTGGGACACCTCGAAGCCCGACGGGACCCCCCGCAAGCTGCTCGACGTCACCCGCCTGAACGCCCTCGGCTTCACGCCGAAGATCCCGCTGCGCGACGGCATCGCCCGCACCTACGCCTGGTGGCTCGGACAACTCCCGCCCGGACAGTGACCGCCCGCCGCCGGGAGCACCCTCTCGGCGGCACACCGGTGGTGCTCCTCGCATCCGGCCGCCCGTCGCCATTCAGTACGCCCCGCGGCCGTCGGTGACGGCGCGCACGGTGCGGGCGAGGAGTCCCATGTCGGCGGCGACCGACCAGTTGTCCACGTACCAGAGGTCGAGCGAGACGGTCTCCTGCCAGCTCAGGTCGGAGCGCCCGCTCACCTGCCACAGGCCCGTGAGCCCCGGCTTCACCGTGAGCCGGCGGTGCTCCCGCTCGTCGTAGCGGGACGCCTCCTCCGGCAGCGGCGGCCGTGGCCCCACCAACGACATATGGCCCAGCAACACATTGACCAGTTGCGGGAGTTCGTCGATCGACGTACGCCGCAGCATCCGGCCGACCGGAGTCACCCGGGGGTCTCTGCGCATCTTGAACAGCGGCCCGTCGACCTCGTTGACCACGGCGAGCTGCGCCTTGAGATGCTCCGCGTCCGCCACCATCGTGCGGAACTTCCACATGGTGAACGGCCGGTTGTGCTGCCCCTGCCGCACCTGCCGGTGGAAGACCGGCCCCCGAGAGGACAGCCGGACGCTCAACGCCACCGTCAGCAACAGCGGTGCCAGGGCCAGCAGTCCGAACAGGGCGCCCGTACGGTCCAGCACGGTCTTGACCATCGCCTGCGGCCCCCCGCGCAGCGGCGGCGCGATGTGCAGCAGGGTGAGCCCGGCCACGGTCACGGGACGCACCCGCTCGGCCGCCACGCCGGACAGTTCGGAGAGAACGGACAGTGCGACGCCCCGGTCGTGCAGCCCCCAGCCGAGGCGTCGCAGCCGGTCACCGGTCAGCTGCGGCCCCGGAGCCACCAGCACCAGGTCCGCCCCATGGGCGTAGACGCCGGCGAGCACCGTCGGCACATCGTCGTCGGCCGGGCAGGACGCGAGGCGGCCCGGGATCTGCACCCCCTCCGCCTCCAGCCGGGCGGTGCCCACCGGAATGGCGGCGACCAGGGCGTAGTCGTGGTCCGTACGGGAGGCGAGCAGCCCGGCCGCCCGGTCCATGCCCGCAGCCTCACCGACCAGCAGCACCCTGCGGACCCGGCCGGCCCGTCGGGCGGAGCGCGGCCACCGCCGCAGCCCCGACACCGCGGCGGCCACCAGCAGCCCCGGCGCGACGGCCACGACGGCCGTGGCCGGGTCCACCGGGCTGCCCGCAGCCGTGTGCAGCACGGCCAGCAGGCCGATGAGCACGAGCCAGTCGCCGACCGCGCCCACCGCGCAGGAAGCACCGCCGGGCTCGGCCCGCAGCCGGTCGGTGTACCGCCCCCGGGCGCCGCGCAGCCCGGACCACAGCAGCCCTGCGACCGCGGCGGCCGCCAGCGGGCGGGGCTGGTCCCCCGCGTGCAGCAGCAGCCAGGCCGGACCGGCCAGGCCCAGCAGGTCGGTCAGTGCGGCGAGGACCGGCCCGCGCGCGGGTATCCGCCGGGCCGGTGCCGGGCCTGCCGGGTCGCGCTGAGCCGTCGGGGCCCTCCAGATCTGCTCCAGGGCCGCCGTGCGATTCCGGGAGGCGGCGGTGCGAGAGCGCGGTGCGCCCCGGAGCCCCACCGGTCCGGATAGGTCGGTATCAGGTATTTCGACATGCCCCATGAGCCCCCCAGCCACAGTTGCACCCCCACAAACGGGACGCATCCGCCGATCCCATGGACTGACGGATGCGCCCTCGCTCGGTGCACGATATCCACACACGTGCCATTTCGCTGGAGTTCTCGTGAAGTTCAGACGGCTCGGTTCAGACACGGCTGATCGACCGGAACCGTCCGATGTCGCCTGGTGGGCAAGGATGTTGACGGAGTGACCGCCGGGTAAGCGCTTGTGCCCGTCGGTGCCGAGAGGGCGGCTCGCGGAGGTCCGGCCCGGCCGCGCCCCGGCGGGAGATGCGTGAACCCCCTGGCGGGCGGTGTGCCCGGCCAGGGGGTTCACGCATCCCCCTCGCGGCCCCGAGAGGTGCGAGGGCTGCTACGACGTCAGAGAGCGCCCTCCGTGCGCCTCCTGGCGCGCCGGTGGACCAGCGCCCCGGCGCCAACGAGCGCTGCTGCCGCGAGAGTTACCGATGTCATAGGGGCCCCGGTGGCCGCCAGGCCGCCGCCACCGGACGTGGAGGCGGTCCCGGTGCCGCCCGTGAGACCCCCGCCGACCGTGGAACCGGAGCCGCCGACCGTACCGCTGGAGCCTCTGGCCGTACCCGTGGAGCCGGAGTCCCCGGAGCCGCCGCTCGCACGCGTACCGCTGTCGCCACCTGTCGACCCGTCACCTCCCGTACTGCCGGAGCCGTTGGAGGTATCACCGCCGCCGCCCGTGGCCCCACCGCTGTCGCCGCCGGTGGCCGCGGTGACGGTGAGTGTCACGGCGGCGGTGCGGGTGGTGCCGGCGTCGTTGCGGAACTCGGCGCGGTAGCGGTAGCCGTCCTGCGCGGTGCGCGCGGTGAACGTGAGGGTGGGTTCCGTCGCGTCCTCGACGTCCTTCCAGGTCTGCGAGCCGTCGGTGCTGACCTGCCAGCGGACCGCGGGCTCCGGGGCGCCCTCCGCCTCGGCGGTGAGGGCGACCTCCTCGCCCTCCTTCGCCGTGAGGTCGGCGGGGGCGCGGCTCACCAGGGGCGAGACCTGCCGGACCAGCTTGGTGATCTTCCCCTCTGCGGGGCTGGTCACGAAGACGGTGGCGCCGCCCGGTTCGACGGCGAGCGAGGCCGCACCGGCCTGGGAGTGGTTGCCGGGCAGCGGCAGGTCCTGGGCGGCCGCGGCGAAGTCCTCGCTGCCGTACACGGTCAGCGTCCCGTTGTTGTCGTTGGCCGGGTCGGAGAGGTCCCCGCCGTCCTGCCAGACGACGTAGGCCCGGCCCGACGCCGTGTCGAAGGCGGCGTCACGGGCCAGGTCCTTGCCGACGAGCGTCTTGACCAGGGTGCCCGCGGCGTCGAAGACCAGCACCGACCGGTCGACCCCGACCCACACCGCGCCGGTGGCCGGGTCCGTCGCGGTGAATCCGGCCATGCCCGGCCCGCCGGGCAGGTCGAAGGAACCGCCGACGGTGAACGACGCGAGGTCCACTCGGTGCAGTTTCCCGGCCGCGAAGTCGGTGTACCAGAGCGCACCCCGCTCGGGGTCGGCGGCGAACCGGGTGCCGCCGGGCAGGGTGAGGGTCCGGGTCGCCGTGCCGGTGGCCCGCTCGATCTCGGAGAGCGTCGCGCCCTGGGCGACCAGGGCCGTGTCCGGGGTCGTACCGGGGGCGATGTCGGTGATGGTGGACCCGGCGAGCCAGACGCCCGAGGCCGCCTTGTCCCCGGACTCGGCGCTGCCGACTCCCCGCAGCGGATAGTGGTAGACGACGCCGTCGCCCGGCAGCGGTCCCGCGATGCGCGCGGCGGCCGAGGGCCGCAGCGCACCGGTGGATCCGGGGGCCTGGCTGATCCAGCTCTCGGACGTCCCGTCCTCGGGGTTCAGTACGTGGAGCCCGCGCTCGTCGGCGTCGGCCGTGTCGGGGAGGTTGTCCGCGCCGACGTACAGCTTCTTCGAGTCGGGGTGCAGCAGCAGGTCCAGCGGCTTGCCCGCGGTGGTGAAGTCGGCGGCGGCCTTGTAGGAGACGGTTCCCGCGGGCACGTCGACCCCCTCGCCGCCCGGCTCCCGGCCGGCGAAGGCGACGGGTATGCGTACGTCCTGCCTGCGGTCGCCGGCGGCGCGGTGGTCGGCGCGGGTGACGACGGAGCAGGCCACCTCGGCGCAGTCGAGGCCGTCGCCCTTCTCCGCGATCTCGATCTCCACGTCGAAGGTGCCGCCTGGCCCGAAGGCCTGCGCGAGACCGCCCTCGTACGGGTCGCCCGGAGGCACGATCCACTGCGAGGTCTTCGAACCGCCGCTCATGTCCGCGCCGCCGAGGCAGGGGGAGGGCACGCGGTGGTCCCCGTTGTCCTTGCACAGGGCGACGTAGACGCCGGTGGTGAGGCCGTAGTCCTCGCCCCGGACCCGGACCTTCTGCCCGGCCGGGGCGAGACCGGCGGTGGCCGAGACGGTGAGCTTCTGCCCCTGGGGGCCGGTGGCGGTCCTCGGGGTGCCGGCGTCGGCGCCGACCGCCGCGCCGACGGGGACCCCCGCGAGCAGCAGGGCGGCGACGGCGGCCGTGGCCGCCCGGCGTCCCGGCCTGCTGCGGCCGCCGGGCGGGGTGCCCGGAGTCGATGTCATGTCATTCCTCGTCAGGACGCGTGGCAGCCCGGCCCCGGCAGGAACGGCCGGGACCGGGCAGCGGGGCTGGAGAACTCGTCCGGTGCTACCCGAAGGTGATCGGAGCGTGGACGTCGTACTTGCGGTCGTTGGTGTCGGTGTGGTCGGCGCGGGTCACGACGGCGCACTCGACGGTGTCGCCGCAGACGTTGCCGCCGCCGAGGTCGGCCTTGACGTGTATCCGGACGCTGAAGGTGCCGCCCGCGCCGAAGGGCGAGGTGTTGGGGAGGCCGCCGCCCAGGCTGGAGACCCAGTGCGAGGCGCCGGTGGTGCCGGATTCGTCCTGGCCGCCGAGACACGGCGACGGCTTGTTGGCGCCCTGGGCGCCGTCCACCACGCACAGGCTCACGTAGACGCCCTGGGCGGTGTTGTAACCGCTGCCGGTGACAGTGATGTTGGCGCCCGAGGCGGCCGCGCTGTCGGGGGCCGTCAGCGACAGGTTGTAGGTGGTGCCGCCTTCGGTGACGGTACGGGTGCCGGTCGCGGCGGCGGCGGGGGAGGCGACGGCCACGGCCAGTGCGGCGGCGGCGAACGCGGCGAGGCCCGCGCGGGCGACGGTACGGGTGGAGGGAACAGCACTCACGGGATGAGCACCTTTCTCGGCATCGGTAACCAGAACCACGGACACCCAGTCGACTTAGGTAAGGCATACCTAAGTACACGTCTGTTGGGTTGTCAACAAAGCGGCCCGGCCCGTACGGAGAGGGTCAGCCGTCGTCGGCCGACGGCAGCGCCTGCTCGGTCCAGATGGTCTTTCCGGTCGGCGTGTAGCGGGTGCCCCACCGCTGCACGAGCTGCGCCACGATGAACAGGCCGCGCCCGCCCTCGTCGTCCTCCGCGCTGTGCCGCAGGTGGGGGGAGGTGTGCCCGGTGTCCGCGACCTCGCACACCAGGGTGCGGTCCCGGATGAGGCGGAGCCCCAGCGGGCCGCCCGCGTACCGGACCGCGTTGGTGACCAGCTCGCTGACGACGAGCTGGGTCGCGAACACCAGCTCCTCCAGGCCCCAGGCCTCCAGTTGCCCGGTGGCCAGCTCGCGGGCGCGGCCCACCGACACCGGCTCCGCGCTCAGCTCCCAGTCGGCGACCCGCTCGGCGTCGAGCTCACGGGTGCGGACCAGGAGCAGGGCCGTGTCGTCGGCGCTCGTGCCGCCCGGCACCAGCGCGGACACCGCCCGGTCGCACAGCTCCTCCAGTGACGCGGAACGGTCGGCGAGCACCCGGCCCAGCGTGTCGAGGCCGTGGCCGATGTCGTGGTCCCGGCCCTCGACCAGACCGTCGGTGAACAGGGCCAGCAGGCTGCCCACCGGCAGCTCGAACTCCATCGCCTCGAACGGCAGGCCGCCGAGGCCCAGCGGCGGCCCGGCGGGCAGGTCCGGGAACGACACCCGGCCTCCGGGGTCGACGACCGCCGGCGGCAGATGCCCGGCCCGGGCCATGACGCACCGCCGGGAGACCGGATCGTAGACCGCGTACAGGCAGGTCGCCCCGGTGGTCACGTCGTACGTCTCGACGGCCCCGCCGTAGGCGTCCGGCGGCTCCTCCGCGGGCTGCCCCACCAGGTCGTCCAGGCGGGTCAGCAGTTCGTCGGGGGGCATGTCGAGTTGCGCGAAGGCCCGTACGGAGGTGCGGAGCCGTCCCATGGTGGCGGCGGCCTGGAGACCGTGCCCGACCACGTCCCCCACCACGAGACCGACCCGGGTCCCGGACAGCGGGATCACGTCGAACCAGTCCCCGCCGACGCCGGTCACATCGTCGGCGGGCAGATAGCGGTAGGCGGTCCGGACCGCTGACTGCGGCGGCAGGTGGTGCGGCAGCAACTGTCGCTGGAGGGCGAGGGAGGCGGTGCGCTCGCGGGTGTAGCGGCGCGCGTTGTCGATGCAGACCGCGGCCCGGGCCGCCAGTTCGTCGGCCAGGGAGACCTCGCCGTTGTCGAACGTGGTCGCCCGGTCGGGGGTGGGGGGCCTGCCCGGGGCGTCGGGCTCCACGCCCCGGTCGAAGGTGACGAGCCCGAGGATGCCGCCCCCGGCCCGCAGGGGGACGACCAGGGTGCCCTCGTCGAGCACGAGGCCGCCGGAGGCCAGGCTGCGGTGCTGGGGGGAGCCGGGCGGGTAGACGACCGGCGGATACGGGTGCCGGTCGTCTCCGGTCGAGCTCGTGGCCCCGGACGCGGCGTGCGGTCGGGCCTCCGGGCCTCCGGAATCCAGCAGTCCGGGGCCCGGGACGCCCGGCTCGGGCACGTTGGGGTCCGGTCGGCCCGGGTCCGGGAGGGCCGGGTCCGGGACGCCTGGGTCCGGTGTGGCGGAGCCCGGCTCCGAGCGGTCCGCGACCCGGAGCAGCGACATGTCCGCCGTGCTGCCCACCGCCGCCGTCTCCCCGGTCACCGCTGCCCGTGTGACATCGACCCGTACGGTCGCGGCGAAGTCCGGCACGGCCACCTCGGCGATCTCCTCGGCGGTGGTGGCCACGTCCAGGACGGTGCCGATCCTGCGGCCGGCCTCGACGAGGAGGGCCAGCCGCTCCTGGACCCGGTAGCGGTCGGTGATGTCGAAGGCGTCCTCGCACACCCCGAACACGTGCCCGTGGGCGTCCTCCAGCCGGTAGTAGGCACAGGACCACAGATGGTCCCTCCCCGGGTCGCTGGGCGGCTGCCCCCGGAAGTTCAGGTCGAGGACCGGCGCGCCGGTGTCGATCACCTGGTGCATGACGCCGTCGAGCGTCTGCGGATAGCCCGGGGTCAGGAAGGAGCCGCCGGAGTACAGCTCGTCGGCCCGCTTGCCCCGGAACACGGCCAGCGGCTGCCCGATCTCCCGTTCATAGGCGGTGTTGCACCAGGTCAGCCGCAGATCGGTGTCGTAGATCGCCAGCCCGACGGGCGACTGGGTGGCCAGCCCCTGGAGCAGGGCGAGCCGCGACTCCCATTGCCGCAGCTCCCCCACCTCGGCCGCCACCAGGATCCGGTCCGGCGCGCCGGGGCCACGGCCGGCCGCGCCGGGCGGCAGCGGGCACGTCGCCGTCGCCACCAGCAGCTCCCGGCCGTCCCGGGCGTGGGCCGCGTGGATCGCGTTGCCGACGAGGGACGGCGGGCCGATGCGGGTGGCGGCCGGTCCGGACGCTTCGGCTGATGCGGCCGGGGGAGCGCCGCCGACCGGGTGCACCGAGAGAAACGCGCTCAGCGGCCGCCCCAGGGCCTCGGCCGCTCCGTAGCCGAGGAGCTCGGCCGCCGCGGGACTCCAGCCGATGACGGTGCTCTCGGCGTCCAGAACCACCGTGGCCGCCCTGGTGATGTCCAGCGGCCCACGGAAATCGGCGCTCTCCGCCGTGTTCGCCGCGCTCACGGCGCGACCCCGGCCCGGTTCATTACTCTCAGAATCGGCCCTGCCCGGGACCCGCACAACCGCGGTGCCCCGGGGCGAGGTCGCGGAAAGCCGGGGTCAGCGCACCCCGGCGGGCCGGAACTGCACGCTGACGCGCGGCCCGACGGCCCGTGCGGTCTTGGGGATCGCGTGCTCCCAGGTGCGCTGGCAACTGCCGCCCATCACGATCAGGTCGCCGTGGCCGAGCGGTCTGCGGACGGGGGCGGGGCCCGGACGGCGCGGCCGCAGCGCCAGGTGCCGGGGCGCTCCCAGCGAGAGGATCGCGACCATCGTGTCCTCGCTGCTTCCCCGCCCGATGGTGTCCCCGTGCCAGGCGACCCCGTCCCGCCCGTCGCGGTAGAAGCACAGCCCCGCCGTGGTGAACGGCTCGCCCAGCTCGGCGGCGTAGTGCTCGCCGAGCTCGGTACGGGCGGCCTCCAGGGCCGGATGGGGCAGGGGGTCGTGGCGGCCGAAGAAGGCCAGCAGCCGGGGGACCGCCACCACACGCTCGTACATCACGCGCTGCTCGGCCCGCCAGGCGACGTCGCGTACCAGCGTCTCGAACAGCGTGTCCGCTCCCCGGAGCCACTGCGGCAGTACGTCGATCCAGGCTCCATGGCCGAGATCGGTACGCCGCAGTCCGCTCAGAGGGCGGGTGCCGACCTCGGCCTCCTGGTCGAAAAGCGAGCTTTGCAGGTGTACGGCCATGAGGAGAGCGTAACGCCATTCGAGCACGTGTACGAATACTTACGGGATGGCGGGGGCGGGGCCGTCCTTGATCAGATCGGCGCACTTCTCGCCGATCATCATCGTCGTGATGCACGGATTGACTGCGGGAAGGAACGGCATGACCGACGCGTCGGCCACCCGCAGCCCGGTGACGCCCTTCACCCGCAGCTGGGGGTCGAGCGGCGAGTCCGGGTCCTCCGCCGGGCCCATCCGTACGGTCCCGGCCGGGTGGTAGACGGTGTTGTGCGTCTCGCGGATGTAGTCGAACAGCTCCGCGTCCGTGGTCGCACCGGGACCCGGAGCCAGCTCGGCCCCCGCCCACGCCGCCATCTCCGGCTGGGCCACGATCTCCCGCGCCAGCCGCAGCCCGTACGTCATCACCCGTACGTCGTGCTCGTCGGTGAAGTAGCGCGGATCGACCCGGGGCTTGTCCCGGAAGTCCCGGGTCCGCAGCCGCACCGTGCCCCGTGACCGGGCGCGGGTGACGTTCGGGGTCAGACAGAACGCGTTGTCGGAGGTCGGGTAGCCGCGCCGGTAGGTGTTCATGTCGAACGGCACCGAGCCGTAGTGGAACATCAGGTCCGGCCGGTCGAGCCCCGGCTCGGTGTCCGCGAAGATCCCGATCTCCCACCACTGGGTGGACGCGGTGACCATGGGCTGCTTCGCCTCCCACATGATCACCCCCTCCGGGTGGTCCTGGAGGTGCGAGCCGACGCCGGGGGAGTCCACCCGCACGTCCACCCCGGTCTCCCGCAGATGCCCGGCCGGACCGATACCGGACAGCATCAGCAGCTTCGGGGAGTCGATCGCCCCGCAGGAGACGATCACCTCGCGCCGCGCGTGCACCGCCCCGCTGTGCACGGTGTCGGGCTCCAGGTACTCCACCCCCGTGCACCGCCCGCCCTCGAACAGCAGCCGTTTCGCCTGGAGCCCGGTCCGTACCTCCAGGTTGGGCCGCTTGCCCAGCACCGGGTGCAGATACGACACCGAGGCGGAGGAACGGGTGCCGTCCTCGCGGGCGTTGATCTGGAACCAGTGCGCGCCCCGGATCACGGTGGAGCCCGTGTTGAACGGGACGGTGGGGATGCCCGCCGTCGCGCAGGCCTCCAGCAGCGCCGTACCGCACGGGTCGCGGGGCGGTACCGTCCGGATGGTGACCGGACCGGAGCGCCCGTGGTGGTCGCCGGGCGCGTCGTTGGTCTCCAAGCGCCGGTAGAGCGGGTAGCAGTCCGCCGCGCTCCATCCCGTACAGCCGAGCGCCGCCCACTCGTCGAGGTCCTCGGCCGGGGCCCAGAAGGCGATGCAGGAGTTGTGCGAGGAGCAGCCGCCGAGCACCTTGGCGCGGGCGTGCCGCATGAAGCTGTTGCCCCGCTCCTGCGGCTCCACCGGATAGTCCCAGTCGTAACCGGACTCCAGCAGCGCCATCCACCGGTCCAGCCGCAGGATGCTGTCGTCCCCCACGTCCGAGGGGCCCGCCTCCAGCACGCAGACGGTGACGTCAGGGTCCTCGGTGAGCCGGGCGGCGATGACGGCACCGGCCGTACCGCCGCCGACCACGACGTAGTCGAACGTGGACGCGGAGCTCTCTTCGGGCATCGGGTCTCCAGGGTCGGGCAGCCGACGGGGTTCCAGGGGTCCGGGCGGCCGGCGGGTCTGAGGGGTTCAGGCGGCCGGCGGGGGCGGGGGAGCGGTGGGGCCGGCGGACTCGACGCGGTGCTCGGCGAGTACGCCGGTCCGGTGCCGCTGGACGAACCAGTAGTAGGCGAAGCCGCCGAGCGCGACGACGCCGATGAACAGGAACGCGCCCCAGCGCAGATACCAGTGCTGCGGGCCGGTCGCGTTGTACACCTCGGCGCGCGGCCAGGCCAGGTTGAGCGACATGGCCGTGCCCCACAGCACGGCGAGCACGTTGACGGGCAGCCCCCAGCGGCCCAGCGAGAACGCGCCCTCGCGCGGCTCCCAGTCGCCGCGCAGCCGGCGTAGCAGCATCGGCACGGTGACCAGCAGATACGCCACGTAGATCATGATGATCGCGATGCTGGTGATCACCGAGAAGATCTGCGGCTGGTTGATGTTCACGACCAGGATGACGACGCCCACCACCCCGATCAGCACGGCGGGCACCACGGGCGTCCTGAACCGGGGACTGACCCGGGCCAGCTTCGAGCCGGCGGGCAGGTTGTTGTCCCGCGCCATGGCGAACATCAGCCGGATCCCGGCGGCCTGCACGGCCAGCACGCACACCGTGATCGCGACGACCACCGCCCAGAGGAAGATCTCCCCGATCGTGTCGCCGAGCGTCGCCAGCACCACGTACTGAAGTCCGCCGGTGGAGAGCTCCTCGGCCTTGAGGTCCGGCACCGAGAGCAGCGCGAAGAGCAGGATGAACGCGCCGATCAGGAAGGACGCGACGAGCGCCCGCAGGATGGCGCGGGGCGCGTTGCGGCCCGGGTTGTGCGACTCCTCACCGAGCGAGGACGCGGTGTCGAAGCCGTACATCACATAGGCGGAGGCCAGCGACGCGGTGAGGAACGCGCCGAAGTAGCCGAGCGTCTGGCCGCTGCCCAGCCCGTACGTCTCCGTCAGCGCGGTGCTGGGGCCCCGGGTGATGTGCGCGCCCAGGAAGATGATCAGGGCGACGGCGGCGATCAGCTCGATGAAGACGCCCGCGGAGTTGATCCGGGCCATGAGCTTGACGCCGAACGCGTTGACCAGCGTGGAGAACAGGATCAGCACACTGCCGAGCAGGACGGCGTTGGCCGCCTGGTCGTTCTTGCCGCTCCCGTCGCCCACGAACTGGAACCAGCCGTCGATCTGCGGCAGCGTGATCTGGTAGGCCAGCGCCACGGCCGACAGCGTGACCATGGTGGCCGTCATCATCATCCAGCCGCCGAGCCAGCCGACGTGCGGACCGCCCATCTTCTTGGCCCAGTTGTAGACCGAACCGGCCACCGGATAGCGGGCGGCCAGCTCGCAGAAGCACAGCGCCACCATCAGCTGCCCGCAGAAGACCATCGGCCACGACCACCAGTAGGCGGGCCCGCCGAAGCTGACGCCGAAGTAGAACAGCTGGAAGGTGCCGGTCAGGATCGAGATGTAGCTGATCCCGGCGGCGAAGGTGTGGAAGTTGCCGAGCGTGCGCTTGAGTTCGGGGCGGTAGCCCAGCTCGCCGAGGGTGTCGTCGTCCTGCCGGCTCTCCGCCGCGCGGCCCGCCGCGTCCTTGGGGCGGCTCAATCGAACCACCGCTGAGGGGTGGCGGCGACATTGCGCCAGATGTGTTTGGCCTCCTGGTATTCGGCGAGCCCCGCGGGCCCCAGCTCGCGGCCGAAACCGGACTGCTTCATCCCGCCCCACTCCGCCTGCGGTACGTAGGGGTGGAAGTCGTTGATCCACACGGTGCCGGCCCGCAGCCGCGACGCCACCCGGTGGGCGCGCCCGCCGTCCTGCGTCCAGATTGCCCCTGCCAGCCCGTACACGGTGTCGTTGGCCAGCCGGACGGCGTCGTCCTCGTCCCGGAACCGCTCGACGGTGAGCACCGGGCCGAACGACTCGTCCTGCACCACGGACATCGAGGTGGCGCACTCGTCCAGCACGGTGGGCGGGTAGTAGAAGCCGTCCGCCAGCGCCGGATCATCGGGCCGCGCCCCGCCGCAGCGCAGCACCGCGCCCTCCGCGATGCCCTCCGCCACGTACGCCTCGACCTTGTCGCGGTGCGCGGCGGAGACCAGCGGCCCGCTGCGGGCGTCCTCGTCGAACGGCCCGCCGAGCTTGATCCTGCCCGCCCGCGCCACCAGCTCGTCCACGAACCGGTCGTGCAGCTCGTCCTGCACGAGGAGCCGCGCCCCGGCGGAGCAGACCTGGCCCGAGTGCAGGAACACCGCCATCAGCGCGTAGTCGACGGCGGTGTCGAAGTCGGCGTCGGCGAAGACGATGTTGGGATTCTTGCCGCCCAGCTCCAGGGCGACCTTCTTCACGGTGGGCGCGGCGGCCGCCATGATGCGCCGCCCGGTCACCAGCCCCCCGGTGAACGACACCAGATCGACCCGCGGATCCTCCGTCAACGGAGCCCCGACCACACCCCCCGCCCCGAGCACCAGATTGGCGACCCCGTCCGGCAGCCCCGCCTCGGCCAGCAGCCGCATGAGCAGGATGGCGGTGTGCGGGGTCAGCTCGCTCGGCTTGAGGACGAACGTGTTGCCGGCCCCGAGCGCAGGCGCGACCTTCCAGGCGGTCTGGAGCAGCGGATAGTTCCACGGGGTGATGAGCGCACACACCCCGACGGGTTCGTGCACGACCCTGCTGTCGACGTCCGCGAGCCCGGTGTCGACGACCCGCCCCGCGTCCCCGGCCGCGACGAGATCGCCGAAGTACCGGAAGCAGTTCGCGATGTCGTCCATGTCGTAGGCGCTCTCGACGAGCCGCTTGCCCGTGTCCAGCGACTCGGCCCGCGCGAAGACGTCCTTGTCCCGCTCCAGCAGCTCCGCCACCCGCAGCAGGAGCCGCCCCCGCTCGGCGGCGGGCGTCCCCGGCCAGGGCCCCCGGTCGAAGGCGGCCCGGGCGGCGGCGACGGCAGCGTCGGCGTCCTGGGCCCCGCCCTCGTCGACGGTGGCCACCAGCGTGCCGTCGGCCGGACAGCGGATCTCCCGCGTCCGCCCCTCGGCGGCAGCGGTCCACTGGCCATCGATGAACAGCTCCGGCATGGGCTCCTCCTGTACGGGGCCGGGACGGGCGCCCCGCCATGCGCGGGTCACGACGCCGACCGGCTCCCTGCGCGACGACGTCAGCACAGACGGTAGGAGCGGCGGGGCGGGTGCGCATGGCGGGCGCGGCCGATCGGGGCAGGCGGGGACGGGCTCGCCGGAAGGGCTGAGATCGTTGTCCGTGCAACGCCGACGATGCCGCGGCTCGGAGTGCTCCTCGGCGGTCGGTGCTGTCCAGGACCCGGCCGGCGGGCGCGCCCCGATAGGATCCAGCCCGTGTCCTGACCGCAGGTTTCGGGTCAACGGCCGCTGATGCAGGGTGATTTACGGCCGGTCGCGCCGCCGCGACAACAGTGTCGCCGCCGGCGGCCGGAACGCCCGGAACACCGAGTGAGTGGAGTGCCAGTCATGCGTGGAGGCAGCGTCGCCGTGGTCGGCGGCAGCATAGCGGGGTGTGCGGCGGCTCTCGCCGCCTCGCGCGGAGGGGCCGAGCGGGTCACGGTGCTGGAGCGTGCCGATGACCGGCTTCGGGACAGAGGGGTCGGAATCGCCCTCCACAGCGACCGGTACGACGAGCTGCGGGAAGCCGGTTACGTGGCCCCGGAGATGCCCTGGGCGCCGCTGACCCGGCGGGTGTGGAGCGTGCGCGACGGGGAGGCCGACCACGGGCGGGTCGTCGGCGAGCAGCCGTTCCCCTTCCGTGCCTACAGCTGGGGCTCGCTGTGGAGCGAACTGCGGCGCCGGGTGCCCGACGGGGTGTCCTACCGGTCCGGGGCCGTCGTCACCGCCGTCGAACCGGACGCCGACGGTGCGACGCTGAGGCTCGCGGACGGGTACGAGGAGCGCTTCGACCTCGTGATCGGCGCCGACGGATACCGCTCCGTCGTCCGCGAGGCCATGTTCCCCGGCGCGGACGCCACGTACGCCGGATACATCGGCTGGCGCGGCACGTCACCGGACGTCGCCGGCCTCCCATCGGACGGCGAGGACGCTCACAACATCGTCTTCCCCGGCGGCCATTGCATGATCTACCGCATCCCGGACGGCGTCGGCGGGCACCGGCTCAACTGGGTGCTCTACACCGCACCCCCGCAGACCGACGGCCTCCACCCGGACCTGCGGACCCCCACCTCCCTCCCGCCCGGCCGCCTCAACTCCGAACTCACCGCGCACCTGCGCGCCCTGGTCGCCGACAACTTCCCGCCGTACTGGGCGGCCCGCGTGCTCCGCACCCCTGCCGAGACCACCTTCATCCAGCCCATCTACGACCTGGAGGTGCCGCACTACACCTCGGGCCGCCTCGTGCTCGTGGGCGACGCCGCCAGCGTCGCCCGGCCGCACATCGGCGGCGGCAGCGTGAAGGCGCTCCAGGACGCCACGGCGCTGGAGGCCGCCTGGCTGGCCGGGGGCAGCTGGAAGGAGGTCCTGGGAGGCTACGACGAACGGCGCGGCACGGTCGGGGCCGCCATGGTCGCCCTCGCCCGCCGGATGGGCGACGCCCAGGTCGAGAACACCCCCGACTGGACCGCCATGGACCAGGCCGGGTTCGACGCGTGGTGGCAGGCACAGAACAGCGGCTCCGACCGCCGCAGCGGCTTCGGCGGGCACAGCATGAAGGCCCGTTAGGGCGTAGGGAGCCGGGGGCGGTGGCGGGCCGGCAACGGCCGCCGCCCCGCTCCCGTCGCCGTTCGCCGGCCCCCCCGTATCACGGTCCTCCTGCCGCTGGCTCCTCAGGCCCCCGTCGCCGTCAGTTCCAGCGCCGCGTGCAGCGCCGTCGCGTCGGCGCGGGCGTCCTCGCCGGACAGGCGCAGCGTCATCCGCCCCGAGGTGAGGACCGTGAGCGTACGGGCGCACGCGACGGCCTGGGCGGGGCTGGGGGAGACCAGCAGGACGGCGATGCCCTCGGCCGCCAGGGTGGTCACCAACGCGTCGATCTGCCGCACCAGTACGGGCGCGAGGCCCTCCGTCGGCTCGTCGAGCAGCAGCACCCGCGGCGAGCCGAGCAGCGCGCGGGCCAGCGCCAGCATCTGCTGTTCGCCCCCGGACAGGTCCGTACCCCGGTTGCCCCGGCGCTCGCCCAGCCGGGGCAGCAGCTCCAGGACCCGCGCGGGGGTCCACACACTGGGGCGGGTCGTGTCGCCCCGGCGCGGCGGACGGTAGGACAGCCGCAGGTGCTCCTCGACCGTGAGCCCGGCGAACACCCGGCGGCCCTGCGGTACGAGACCGATCCCCGCCCGGGCGATCCGGTGGGCCGGCTGCCCGGTCACGTCACGGCCGTCCAGGCGTACGGTTCCGGCGCTCGGCCGCATCAGCCCGGCGACGGTGTGGACGAGCGTGGTCTTGCCCGCGCCGTTGTGGCCGACCACGGCATGGACCGTGCCGGCGGGGACCGACAGGTCGAGGCCGTGGAGGACGGTGCCGCCGTGGTAGCCCGCGGTCAGGCCGGTGAGTTCGAGCATCGGGTGCCGGTCATCCTCTCGCGTCGGTGGGGGACGGGCAGACGGTCGGGATCGTCCTGGCCCGGGCACCGTCCTGGCCCGCCGACGGGCCGGTTCCGTGGTACGCCTCCCGTACCTCCGGATGCGCCAGCACCTCCTGGGTCGGTCCGCTGACCAGCACCCGCCCCGCCGCCAACACCGTCACCGACGTGGCGAGTTCGGCGACCACCTCGACATGGTGCTCGACCAGGACGACCGCGACGCTGGACGGCAGCGCCCCGAGGATGCCGAGCAGCCGGCCGATGTCGCCGTCGGTCAGCCCGGCAGCCGGTTCGTCCAGGAGCAGCAGCCGGGGGTCACCCGCCAGCGCGGCGGCGAGGTCGAGCATGCGGCGCTGCCCGTGCGAGAGCGCGGAGGCCGGCCGGTGGGCGAGGTCCGCGAGGCCGACCGTCTCCAGATGGCGGCCCGCGGCCTCCTCGTGCAGCCGGTGACGGGAGGGTCTGCGCCATGCTCCGCGACGCTGGGGATGGTGCGGCCAACCCGCCAGCACCACATTGTCCAGTACCGACAACTCCGCTATCACCGAGGGCTGTTGGAAGCTGCGGGCGATACCGAGACGGCTCCGCTTCGCCGTGGGCTTACGGGTGATGTCGGCACCGTCGAGAGCGATCGTGCCGTGGTCGGGCCGGTCGGTGCCCGCGATGAGGTTGAGCAGGGTGGTCTTGCCCGCCCCGTTGGGGCCGATGACGGCGTGCCGGGCCCCCGTCGGCAGTCGCAGGCTCACGTCGTCGACGGCGGTGAGCGTGCCGTACCTGCGGGTGAGCCGGTCGAGGGCGAGGACCGCAGGGGGCGTGGTGGCCGGTGCGGGTGGCGATGTCATGGGGAGGCCTTCCCGGCGCGGGTCGGGGCGGACACGGACGGTGGCTGCTCCTCGGCCCCGGAGGCGTCGGAGGCGTTCGAAGCTCTGGAGGCCCCGGGCACCCCGGAGGCCCCGGACGCTCCCGGTGTTCCGGGAGCGCCTGCCGTATCGGAGGGCGGCCCGGGCTCCCCGCCGCGTCCGGCTCCTCCACCGCCCCGCAGACCCGCGAGCCCGCGCGGCAGCACGTACACCGTCGCGACGAACAGCACGCCCAGCAGCAGCGGCCCGTGGCCCGGCCAGGAACCGGCGACCCAGTCCCGGGTGGCCACGATGAGCCCGGCGCCCAGCAGCGCGCCGATCACCGACGTCGTACCGCCGATGACCACCGCCAGCAGGGCGAACGCGGCGATCTCGAACCCGACGTCGGCGGGGGAGAGGTACTGCTGCACGGTCACCATCAGCGAACCGCCCACACCGGCCAGCGCGCCCGCGCAGATGTGGGCCACCAGCAGGTACCGCCCCACCGGGTGTCCCGAGGCGCGCATCCGCGCCTCGGCGCCCCGGGTGCCGGTCAGCAGTTTTCCCGCCGGGGAGCGCAGGACGAGCAGGGTGAGGGCGACGGCGACGACGGCCACGACGAGCGCGTAGTTGTACAGCTCGCTCTCCTCCAGCATTCCCTCCCCGCCCCACAGAGCCTGTGTGGCCGGGAAGCCGACGAGGCCGTCGGCGCCGCCGGTGACCGACTTGAGCTGGTTGACGACCGCGCCGGTCAGCTCGCCGATCGCAAGCGTGATCATGAGTACGGTCGTGCCGCGGGCCCGGATCACCGCGGGCCCCACCACCGCCGCGAAGACGGCGGCGGCGAGCGCCGAGAGGACGATCTGGACGGGGCCCACGGTCCACCCGGCGTCCGCGAGGTTCGCGGTGGCGTACGCGCCCACGGCGAACGGCGCCGTCTGCCCGAGGGTGGGCAGTCCGGCGTACCCGGTGAGGACGGTGACGCTGACCGCGAGCAGCCCGAGGGCCAGGGCGGAACCGGCCAGCGAGATGCTGTACGCGTCGAGCAGGGCGGGCAGGGCGATCAGCACCACGAGCAGGACGAGCACCGGGGCCGCCTGCCACCACGTGGCCCTGCCCGGCAGCCGGGCCGGCCACGCCGGGGCGTTGTTCCGGCCCCGGGGGGGACCAGCTTCGGCCGGACCCGGCCCCGCACCGGAGGGCGTCCCCGCCACCCCCGGCGTGTCCCGCGGCCCTGCCTTCACCGCCGCCTCGCCCCGCCGTCGCCGCAGGCGGCCCGCCAGCCGGCCCCGGAGCCGGGCGACCGGGTCCGGGGCGGAGGCCTCGGAGCCGTGCCCCGCCCCCGCCGGCTCCGCGAAGCGGGAGCGCAGCACCAGCACCGCCGCCATCGCCGCGAAGAGCAGATACGGCGCCAGCTCCGGCGCCACCGAGACGCCCAGCGTCTGCACCTCGCCCACGGCGACCGCCGCCGCGAACGTCGCCCACAGCGAGCGGAGCCCGCCGAGCACGACCACCACGAGGGAGAGCATCAGCACGTTCTCGGACGTACCGGGTCCGGGGCCGATGATCGGCGCCCCGAGCACACCCGCCGCCCCGGCCAGCGCGCCCGCCGCCGCGAGGACACCGGTGTGCACCGCCCGGGGGCTGTGGCCGGTGGCCGCGAGCATCTGCGGATCGTCGGCGGCGGCCCGTACCGCCGCACCCATACGGGTCCGGGTCAGCACCCACGTCCCGAACGCCGCGAGCAGCACGGCCATCACGATGAAGCAGAGCCGGTACGCCGGGTAGCGGTGCCCCAGCAGCGTCACCGAGGAGTCGAGCACCTCCGGTACGTGGACGGGGAGTTCGTCCGCACCGAAGAACTGGACGAGCAGGTCACCGCCGATCAGCGCCAGCCCGAACGTCAGCAGCGCCTGCGCGAGATGCCCGCGCCGGGCGAGCGGAGCCGTCGCGGCGGACAGCCCCGCCCCCGCCACGCACGCCGCGGCCGTTCCGGCGGCCAGACCGAGGGCGAGACCGCCCCAGGTCCCGTCGCTCAGCTCGGCCCCCGTGTACGCGCCGATCGCGTACAGCGTGCCGTGCGACAGATTCAGCACACCCGCCGTGCCGAAGGCGAGACTCAGACCGGCGGCGACCACGAACAGCAGCAGCCCGAAGGCCACTCCGTCCACCGCCGGTACGAGGTGGGCATCCAGGAGCTCCATGTCAGCTGCCGAGCGTCGCCAGGTCCTGGACCATGACGTTGGCCAACTGGGCACCGTCCGGGCGCACTTGGCGCAGATACCAGGTCTGCACCGGCGAGTGGGCCTTGTCGCCGAACTCCCAGGCGCCGCGCGGGCTGTCGATCTGCCCGAGACCCGCGATGGCCTTGTTGATGGTCTGCGGCGTCACCTCGCCGTCCTTCGCCGCGTCGGCGATCGCCTTGTCCAGCACGGCTGCCGCGTCGTAGGACGACATGGCGTAGGTGGTGGGCTGCGTGTCGTGCTCGGCCGTCCAGTCGGCGGCGAACTTCCGGTTGGCCTCGTTGTCCAGGTCGGCCGCGTAGTTCAGGACGGAGTAGATGTCCTTCGCGGCCGGGCCCTGCGCCTGAAGCACGCTGCCCTCGGTGACGAAGGCCGTGTACAGCGGCAGATCGGCGATGTCCGACTGGGCGTACTGCTTGGCGAAGTCGATCGCGGCCTTGCCGGCGTAGAAGCAGTACACCGCCTTGGCATCCGTCTTGGCTATCTCCGCGAAGTACGGCATGAAGTTGGTCGTCTTCGGGAACGGCGTCCAGGTGGTCTTGCCGTCCGGATTGGCGAGCTTGCCCTTAACACGCTTGAACTCATCGGTGAATCCTCGGAGTTCGTCGTAACCGCCCTGGTAGTCGGGGCCGATCGCGTAGACCGGGCCGTCGACCTTCTCCTTGATGTACGGGGCGATGGCCTTGCCCGGTTCGTCGGACAGGAAGCTCGTGGTCCACACGTACTCGATGTCCTTGACCGGCGGCCGGGCGTTCGACCCCAGGAGGGGGATCTTGGCCTGCTGGATCAGCGGCAGCACCGCGTTGACCGAGCCGCCGCCGACGAGCCCCGTCAACACGTCGACCTTGTCCTTCTTGACCAGCTTCGTGGCCGCGGGCACGGCGGTCGGCGGTCCGTCGCCCTCGTCCGCCACGATCAGCTCGACCTTTCGACCGCCCAGCTTGTTGCCGTGGGTGTCCAGATACAGCTTGAAGCCGTCCCGCAGCTCCGTGCCGACCGGTTCGTAGGTGCCCGACAGGGAGGCCACCAGGCCGATCTTCACGGTGTCGTCGGCGGAGCCGCTGCCGCCGCCGCTGCAACCGGTGACGGCGGCGAGCCCGAGGGCGAGGGCGGCGGCGCCGGCCGGCCGGAACCGGACTCTGCGGCGGCGGGGAGCGGAGGGGGCGAAGGGGAACATGAGGACTCTCATCGGGGGGAGGGGCGGTCAGGGAGGGGGTGTTCAGCGCGCGGGCGGCAGGCTCGGGTCGCGAACCCCGGGCGACAGTGAATCGCCGACCTGGTTGATCAGTTCGGACATCATGTAGCTGACCTCGCCGATGTCCGCGTCCCTGGTGGTGGTGACGAGCAGCGAGGCCCCGCTGGAGACCGCCATCGAGAACATGTAGCCGCCCTCCATCGCGGTGAGGCTGTGCTCCACCGGGTCGGTATCGGTCAACTGGGCTGCCGCGGAGAGCAGGTTGACGACGCCGGACGCGATGGCGGCCAGCCGCTCCGCGTCGTCGCGCTCTACGCCGGTGTACGCCAACGCGAGTCCGTCCACGGACACGGCTATCGCCTGGGTGACTTCCGGGAGGCGCCCGGCGAAATCGCTCAGGATCCAGCTCAGGTCGGAGGAGGTGGTCATTTCTCGGTCCGTTCGGTGTGGTCGTCCGGGGCGGAACGCCCCCGGTGGTTCGTGCTCCTGTTGATCCCCTGGGCATAGGCCGCCAGTACGTCGGAGACCTGCCGGGAGTCCCGGCGGCGGGGCGACGGCCGCGGGGAGCCGGCGCCGGGGCGCTGTTCGGCGCCCTCCCGTCGGCCCGCGGCGGGCCACTGCTGGGGCGCTCGGCGCTGGCGCACGGGCAGCCCCGAGGAGCTGACACCCGCGACCCGTGACACCGGCTCGTCGCGCGCGGGGCGCGGCGCGGGCGCCGCGCCGTGTCCCCGATCCCGCGCGCCGCCGCCCGGGCCGTCGTCACGGGGCCGCTCGTGGCCGGGCGGGGTTTCCCGGTCGCCGCCGGCCGCCGGTGCGTCGGCCCCGGCAGCACCGACGCCCGTCCCTACGGCCGGGCCCATGCCCGTACCGACGGCCGGACCCATGGCCGGACCGATCCCCGCGCCGACCGGGGTGCCATGGCGGCCGGGCCGTGCCCCCGCTCGGGCCGGCTGCCTGCGGCCCTGCGGCCCCGGGGGTGTGATCGGCGGGGGCGTCTCGTAACCGACATCGTTGCCAGGATCGCCCTGCGACGGCCCTTGGTCTTCCACGAAGTCCAGGGCCAGCACCTTCGCGGGCAGCGTGACCTCGGCGATGGTGCCGGGGCCCGAGGAGTCGCGCAGCTCGACAACGATGCCGTGGCGCGCGGCGAGCCGGGCCACCACGTGCAGCCCCATGGACCGGACGTCGCCGATGCCCGCCTGCGGTTCGCGCAGCGCGGCGTTGTGGACGGCGCGGCGCTCCGCCGTCATGCCCACCCCCTCGTCGACGATCTGCACGACCGCCCGGTCCCACAGCCGCCAGACGGCGACCCCGACCTGCTTGTCCGGGGGCGAGTACCGGGTCGCGTTGTCGAGCAGCTCCGCCAGGATGTGCGCCACGTCGTGGACGGCGCGGGCGGTGATGCCGATTCCCGACTCGATCACGCCGAGCGAGACGCGGTCGAACCGCTCGATCTGCTGCGCGGCGGCCACGATGACGGTGGAGCACCCCACATCGGCGGATCGGACCCGGGCATTCCCGTAACCGCCCAGCACCAGAAGGTTGTTGGTGTTGCGCTCCATGCGCACCGCGAGATGGTCGAGCGCGAAGAGGGTCTTCATCCGTACGGGGTCGGCCTCGTCCCGCTGCACGGTGTCCAGTTCGGAGACCATGACCGCGGTGAGCCGGGCTCCCCGGCGCGCGACACCGACCAGTGTCTCGGCCAACTGCTCGTGCGCATGCGCCTGTTGTGCGGCGAGACGGACGGCTTCGTGATGGACGGCGTTGAACGCCTCACCGACCTCGCCGATCTCGTCCTCGCCCGTGGTCCTGACCGGGTCACCGGTGCGCCGGGCCACTTCCTCGGGCGTCGCACCGCGCAGCGCGCCGGGCTGGGACAGCTCGCTCATCACGGTGGGCAGCCCCGAGTGGGCGACCTCGTGCGCGGCGTTGCGCAGGTCGCGCAGCCGCCGGATCATGACGCGGCCCAGGCGGATCGCGACCACGACGACGCCGACCAGGGTCAGCACCACCAGGGCGACCTCCGCCCCGGCCGTCCAGATGAGGGTGGTGCGGACGTCGGAGACCTGGGCGAGAACGGCCGCGTCGACCCGCTTCTCCACCGAACGCAGCAGCTCCTGGCGGTCGTTGGCCGCCTTCTGCCACTCCTTCGGGGCGACCGTGATCTCCTTGCCGGTGCCCGTGCGCCCGATCTCGTCCTCGAGGCGCCGGGCCTCCAGGGCCTTCGCTCCGGAGAGGGTACGTTCCAGCCAGGTGCGCCAGGCGCCCGGGCCGAGGTCGAACATGACGCCGATCGACTCGGTGTAGCCCATCCGGCCGGCGTCGAAGGTCCGCTGCGACGCGGTGGTGAACCCGCCCGCGGCCTGCGCCCTCGCCACGGTGACCTGCTGCTGGGCGGTGTGCTCCGCCGCCTCGGACAGGGCGGCCGCGGCGCGGATCCGGTCCGCGATGTCGGCGTCCACGCCGTCGGCCTGCGCGATGCCGTCGCGGTAGGTGTTGAGGTCGGCGATCACGATCCGATAGCCGAAGGCGAGGGCGGAGACGGTGCTGCTTCCCGAGCGGACCTGGGCGCGCAGCCCGGGCATCTCCTCCGCGAAACGCTCGATACGGTCCAGAGCGCCCCTGGCGCTGCCCGGTACGGCGGAGAGTCCCTCGGCCCCGCTGCGGAATCCGGCGATGCTCCGGTCGGTCTCCTCCGTACGTAACCGGAACTCCTCCGCGTCTCCCTGTTCGGAGACCAGGGCGGTGGCGGCCGCCCGCTCGCGCTGCAGCCGATAGGTCAACTCGCCGGCCTGATCAGCTACTTCGACCATCGAGGTCAACCGCCCTGCCTGGAGCGCCTGATTGGTCGCGGGGGCGAGGGCCAGTACCGAGAAGGCGACGGCCACGGTGAGCGGCGCGGTGACGAGGAGGACGAGGCGACGATTGATTTTCACTGCGCGGCTCCATCGCCGGAACCGGGCTTGGGCTTGAGTATCGGTGACACGCGGATACCTGTTAACGGGTTGTGGGGGTCCGGTGGGGGCGTCGGTGACGGCGTACCGCTGGGGACAGTGAGGCGGATGGTACGGAAGGGGCCCCAGGGGCACACGCGGCATGATCCTATGCCGAAGCACGCTCCTTGGGGTGGGTAAACCAGCGAAAAAATGCACACCGATCGCACAGCGGCGGGTCTGATTCACTCACAAGTGAGCAGAAAACAAAGCCTTTTGAGGATCGACGGCCGGTCCGGTGCCGGTCCCCTGCCGGTCCGCTGCCCCGGCGATGACGTGCACTCGGCGACCCGTGCCGCGGCCATCTATCGGGTTCACGCCGGGGTGAAACCGCCGTCGCGCCGAACCCCGCGTGTCATCCTGCGAGTTGTCGGACGGGGGAGCGCCCGGAAGCACCGGGGCGCGGGCACGTGGGGAGAAGTGTCGATGGAACGGGACGGGTTCATCTCGTACAGCCATGCGCGCGACAGGGAGCTGGCACAGGCCCTGCAGCGCGGGATGCACAAACTCGCCCGGCCCTGGACACGGCGTCAGGTGATCAGCGTCTTCCGGGACACCACGAGCCTCTCCGCCAGCCACGACCTATGGTCGTCCATCCTCGGCGAGCTCGAGCGGTCCCGGTACTTCATCTACCTCGCCTCACCCGAAGCGGCGGCTTCGCGCTGGGTGCAGAAGGAGATCCGGTTCTGGCTGGAAAACCGGTCGCCGGACCGCATCCTCATCGCGGTCGGCTCCGGGGCGGTCCACTGGGACCCCGCGGCGGGTGACTTCGACTGGTCCCGGACGACGGCCCTGCCGCGCATGCTCGAAGGAGTGTTCCAGGCCGAGCCCCTCTGGGTGGATCTGGCCGAGGTCCGCCGGAGCCGGAAGTACTCGCTGCGCCAGGCGGAGTTCAGAAGCGCGGTCGCCGCCCTGGCCGCTCCCCTGCACGGCCGCGGCAAGGACGAACTGGACAGCGAGGACATCCAGCAGCGTCGTATCGCCCTCCGCCTCCTCCGGGGAGCCGTCACCGTCCTCTCGCTGCTGCTCGTCACCTCCCTCGCCGCGGGCGGCTACGCCTGGCAGAAACGCGGCGAGGCCCTGGAGCGCGCCCGCGTCTCCGCATCGCAGGCACTCGCGGCCCACTCCATGGAGCTGGCGGACGCGGATCCGCGGAAGGCCGCCCAGTTCGCCCTGTACGCGGAGGAGGCCGAGCCGACGAGCGAGTCGGCGCGGGCGCTGGCCCGGGCGGTGGACGCCAACAGCAACGTCGCCCGCCATCTGCTGGGCGGTCTGGGGGCCGCGGCCGACTACATGGGCTCGGGAGGTGCCGCCGCCACCCAGGTCGCCATCAGTGGCGACGGCAGCACACTGGCGTACTTCTCGGACCTCGGTGGTGGGGCGGAACGAGGCCGAGGCGTGCACATCCACGACATCCGCAAGGGCAGAGCGATGAGGTCCCTGAACGCCCAATGGGCCCTGGGCGGAGGAGCACTGGAGCTGAGTACGGACGGGCGGATCCTGATGCTGGAGAGCGCCTACAACAGGATCCAGATCTGGGACGTCCAGCGAGGGAAGTTGCTCCGTACGATCATCGCGAGTGAGGGTGGGGACCTCCCCCAGTCGCTCAGGCGCCTGCACGCCTACGCGCTGTCCGGCGACGCCCGATGGGTCGCGGCCACGTACCACACGCCCGGCGAAGAGCAGACCCAGCACCTCACCGTCTGGAAGGTACGCACCGGCGAACGTGTCGACCACCGGCCGGCCCCGGGGGACCTCCGGCTCTCCTTCTCCGCGGACTCCCGCCTCCTGACGGCATTGGAGACCTCCCGAGGCGATCTCAGCACATGGAATCCGCGAACCCGGGGGTGGAGGGCCGGCGGCAAGCTGCCGGACATCCCGGCTGAGGCCCGCTCCGTCGCCTTCGCGGGCAGTGGCGACACGGCCCTTTTCGGCTCGACGGGTCAGGAGGAGGCGGAGCTCTGGAATCTCTCCACCGGTAAGCGGCTCGCCTCGGCCACGGGTTCGCTGCAACAGGCCGTCCTCCCGGCGGACGGCTCCGGTTCGCTCGTGGCCGCCCAGGGAAAGCAGGTCTCCCTCCTGGACGCGAAGCTGCGTCGGCTGCGCACCCTGGGCTCGTTCAGCTGGACCGTCAGCAGCGTCGCGGCTTCGGACGACGGCCGCTGGGTGGCCGCCGGGTCCGGTGACGGGGCCGTGTCGCTCTTCTCCGCGGGCGGAGCGGGCTTTCACCGGTCCCTGCCGAACGAGGAGCGCCTGAAGGCGGCTGAACTCGATGCCGCTGGAGGGATCGCCCACCGGTCCGGGCCGAAGGGGACGGAGCTCTGGGCCGTCTCCGAAGGAGCAAGCGGATTCCGGAGACTGGGCCGGATCCCCCGCCCGGTCCATGAACAGGACGGGGCGATCACCGCCACGGGCGACGGCAGCCGCGTCACCGTGGTCGACCAGGGCGTGTTCTCCTCCTGGGACCCCCGCACCGGGGAGCAGGTGGGAGAGGAGAAGGCCTTCGAGGACTATGCGCCCGAGTCGGGCCAGAGCCTGCGTCTGTTCTATCTGTCGGACGATGTTCATGTGGTGACCGCCTGGGCCAGTGGTGTCCTCCTGATCGACACCCGGACATGGCGTGTGAAGCAAGTCCTCCTCCCCGGGGACGGCATGTACCAACTGCTGGCCATGAGCGGCGACCGGAAGACCCTGGCGGCCATCGATTCGGTCGGGGGCGATGTCCACGTGTGGCGGTGGTCGGGCAAGAGCACCTTCGAGGAGGTCATGGCGGGCGGGGGGCTCGCCTCAGCCCTCAGGATCCTGAACGCCGCCGTCAGCCATGGCGGCGAGAGGCTGGCCTCGGTGGACGCCGACGGGCGTGTCTCGCTCCTCGACATCCGTACGGGCCGGGTCGTCCTCAGCTCCGTCGTCCAGGCGCCGGGACTCCAGGAGATCGTTTTCAGCCGTGACGCCCGCACTCTGGCCCACGCCTTCACCACCGACAGCCGGAGCGGGCTGGAGCTCTGGGACGCGAGGAACGGTGAGTACCTGGGGCAGTGGGCACTGGAAACCCCGGCACGGCCGACCGACGCGACGGAACCGGCCCTCCGGCTCGCTTCCGGCTCCGGCAGCGGTGTCCTCACCCTGGACTCCGGCGGGACCCTTCTCCGCCGCTCCCTCGATGTCGCCGACTGGCGCGCGAAGCTGTGCCAGATCGTGGACGACCCGCTGAGCAAGGCGGACTACGACCGGTACCTGAGCGATCTGACCGTCGACGCCCCCTGCCGGCCGTAGGGGCCGTCCTGCCCGGTGGCGCGTGGTTCCCGGCGGTGACCCGGCGCGAGGCCGGTTCGATGTCGTCGAAGCCGCTGGCGCGGCCACCCTCGTACTTCTGGGGCCTGAGCGTGCCCACGAACCGCAATCATCGCCGCTCGCCGGTGGACACCACGAAGGCCCGGGCGAGCCGGGCACGCCGGTCTGGCCGCCCTCACCCCGCCCCCTCAGCTCCGCGTATGGGGGCGGACGACCGTCGGGGACCTGTCGTCGCCGCCACCCCCCGCCCCGGGCGAACGGGGAGCGGGGACCACTCCGATCAGCGCCTCGGCCTCCCGTACACCGGCGAGCCGGGCGAAGCCGATCGCGTAGTCGTAGATGTCCCGCTGGACCTCCTGTAACGCGGTCCGGCACGCCGCGTTCTCCGGCCACGCCGACTCGTGCCCGTCGGGGTGTGCCCGCTCGAACTCCTGCAGCCGAGGGTGCCAGTGGGACAGGAAGGGCCTCAGCGCCTGGTTGAGCATCGTGATGGCCAGGTACTCCACCGTCTGCCCGCTCGGCACGGTGGCGGTGGGGCGACTGGCCTTGAGCGTCTCGCGCGTCGTCGCGAAGAGCCCGTACATCGAGCTGAGCGCCTCGCGGACCACGCCCTGGTCGCTGGCGAGCGGCTGGGTGGACACCCGCGTCACCGTCTCCACGAACATCTGCCAGGCCACCTGCCGCGAATCGTTGTTCACCGCGAAGGTGAGCTCGCTCAGCTGCGGGACCGTCACCTTCACCTCGGTGAGACGGGCGGTGCGCTGGTACCACTGGACCGCCAGCACCGCCGCCGCGCCCGCCACCCCACCGGTGATCGCGAACAGACTGCGGTTCGTCACCTGGGTCAGACTGAAGACCGCGAGCCCGGTGAGCGCCCCGATGAGGGCAGCACCCAGCAGCCGGAACGTGGTGCCTCTCAGGACCCTCCACCTGGGATTCGGTCCCCCTCCGGGCTGCGTTGCACTCATCCGTCCCCACCGGTCCCTCGTGCCATGGCATCACCGTGCGATGCACTGCCCGGCGACGTGACCGGGCAGTACGAAGATATCGCCAACAGCCGGACCCCGGGCCCAAAAGGCCTTTCGGGCAGAGGTGTTGGCTCCGCCCCGGGGCCGGTGTCAGGCGGAGGCGCGGGCGAGGGTGCCTGCGGTGAGTGTGGCCACCGTCTCGCGCAAGGTGGTCACGAAGTCCAGTTGTTTCGTAGCGGCGAGCATCGCCGGGGAGGGCCGCGCGTGTGTCCATACGGCTCCGACGGCCATGATCATGGTTGCGGTCAGCTGCGCTGCGCCGGTGCAGCTCACCCCGGCCTGCCGGGCGTCCCGGCACGGGATCATCCTGCTGCACGACATCTACGACGGCACCGTGCCCGCCGTGCCCGGCATCGACGTTCTCACCGCCCGCAGCTACCCCTTCGTGACCGTGCCGCAGCCGCTGGTCCCGGCAGCGCTGAGCCGGGCGCGGTCTGCTGCCGTCCTCCCGGCGCCCCTCACGGGGCGCTCCGTTCCGCCGCGAGCCCGGCGCCCACCCGGTCCAGGCCGTGCCGGAGCCTTCGGAAGTAGGTGGCCCGGCTGATGTGGAGCTGCTGGGCGAGCCGCTGATGGGTCCGCGGCCGTCCGAGGTAGTAGTGCTGGAGAATCCACCCGGCCTCGGCCTCCTCCCGCACCTCGCTGTCCGCCAGCCGTCGCACCGCCTCCCACAGGTCCGCGCGCAGTTCCGCCACCGCCCGGGGGCGCGGCGAGGAGAGCAGCGGGCTCTCGGCCAGCCGGGCCGGGTCGGCGATGCTGGCGAGGGCACGGGCCACCTCCTGGCCGGTCGGACGCGGTCCGCCGCGCGTCCCCGAGGTGCGGGCGAGCCGCTCCGTCCAGTCGGGCAGCGCGGCGGAACCGAAGTCCTGGCTGAAGATCTCGGGCTTGCGCCCGCAGCGGTAGACGTCGTCGGTGGTGGTGCCGTGACGCTGGAAGCGCAGCCCGCGCAGCAGCCGCTGGTAGTCCGGGTTCGGGGTGGACACCGTCAGCAGCAGGCCGCCCGTGATGACCTGGCGCAGCAGGCCGCGCAGCAGGTGCGCATGGGCGCCCCGGTCGGGGCAGTAGGCCGCGCCGAGAAGCCATCCCCCGGTGCCGCGCGGGCGGCCGAGCAGCCGGTCCGTGTGCTGTTGGAGCAGAGGTTCCACACAGTTCACGGTGCGTTCGGTGACCTGCTGGGTGTTCGTCAGGCCGATGATCCGGTCGCCGCCGTCCCGGACCAACTGGAAGCTGGTGGGGTCGTCGACGAGCCAGCGTTCCACCAGGCGGTCGGTCCAGCGCGTGTCCAGCCCGCCCTGCCGGGCCCACTGGCGCATCAGGGTGCCGATGGCGTCGGCGTCGTCCGGGGTAGCGGTGTGGATCACGTCCCGGGTCACGCTGATGGGGAACATGGTCTCGCGGACGGCGTCGTCATCGGCCAGGGCGATGATCCCCTCGGTGAGACGGCTGCGGCGGTCGGCGGCGGGTTCGTCGGCCAGCAGCTTCTTGCGGTGGGTCAGCGCGCGGCCCCACGCCCCGCGGTGGGCGGCGGGCCGACGCCAGCGATGGGCCAGTTCGATCACCCCGCGGAAGGGCTCGGCGAGGGCCAGCCCGAGGTCGGTGGGGACGACCGGGCTGAGCCCGGCCAGGGTGTCGAACAGGTCCGGGTCGGCGTCGAGCAGTTCCTCGTCCGCCGACCACACCGTGGCCAGTCGGACCAGGGCGTGCCGCCACGGCCCGGCGGGCTGCTCCCGGGAGAGCCGCTCCATGATCTCCCGGGCGGCGCCGTCGGCCACCGCCCCGGCCGCGGTCGGCGGCGCACCCGCGTGGACAGCCCGGCAGGCCGCGTCGGCGATCAGCGGGTTGCCCGCGGCGAGCCGGACGATCAGTTCCCGGGACCGCGCGTCGTTCACCCGCGCCTCCGTCGCCAGACGCCCGATCCGCGCGTCCGGCCACGGGCCGGTCTCCACGACCGAGACCCCCGTGTGGGCCCATCCCGGCCGGGCCAGCAAAGAGCGCCTGCTGACCACGAGGACGGGCCGGCCGCTTCCCGGCGGGCGCAGCCGCAGCGGCTCCAGCGCGGCGAGGGCGTGGTCATGGTCGGCGCTGTCCACGACCAGTGGAGCCGGGGTGTCCTCGGCGAGCGCGGTCGGCAGCCGCTCCAGGGCGCCGGGCCGGTCGAGGTCAAGGAGGGAGACGGGCCCGAGGCCGGCGGCTAACCGGGACTTCCCGCTGCCGAGAGGGCCGGTGAGATTGGCCAGCCCACGGCTTGCCACCACCTCCCGCAGGGAGTTCGGCGTGGCTTGTACCGGCGGGGCGGCTGCGGGCGCCTCGGCCATCGGACCTCCAGGGTCACTTCGGTGCACGGCCTCCTGTCATAGCGATCAGCGACCCTTCGTTCAAGTGGTCACGCATCCGGAACTTCCCTGGTACCAGCGGGGCGTGAGACTTCGCTGAGACCTCACGACGCGTCTCCCCGGGCAGACTTGTGCTCCGTCGTCCCGCCGGACATGTTCAAGGGAAGGGCCATGGGGACCCACACGATGTCGCCACTCGGTCTGAGCAGCACCGAGGAAGCGGTGTACCGGTTTTTCCTGCGGAATCCTGGCGCCGCCGTCCGTGACGCGCGCACCGTCGCGCCGATGGACGGGGAGGGCGTGCACCGGGCCGCGGCGCGGCTGCGCGACCTGGGGCTGCTGCACGGGAGCCAGGGGCGGACCTGGGCCGCGGACCCGGGGGTCGTGGTGGCGCGGCTGGCGGAGGAGCAGTCGGACGCCGCCTACCGGACGCTGCGCCGCCTCGCCGACCCGCGGCCGATCCTGCGCTCCCTGTGGCGGGACATGCCCGCCCCCTCCTTTGCGGGGGGCGGGGGCGTCCACGCGGGGTCCGCGATCGCCCTGGACCGCCTGGAGGACCTGGGGCAGGCCCTGGCCCGGATCGACCGGGCGGCCTTCCACGCCGACGCCGAGATCCTGGCAGCGGTGCCCGACCGGGCCCTGGTACCGCTGAGCACGGCCCACACCCTCTCACTCGGCCTGCGTTGCCTGCGGCGCGGCGTCCGGGTGCGGGCCCTGGTGGGGAGCGAGGCTCCGACGCCCCGGACCGGCGCGGACCACCTCCGGCGGCTGCGCTCCCACGGTGCGGAGGTCAGGGTCGCGGAGGGGCTTTCGGAGATGGTGCTGGTCTACGACCGGCGCACCGCGCTGGTCCCCGTCGACGCGTACGAGATCGACCGGGGCGTGCTGTGCATCGAGGAGAGCGGCCCGGTGAGCAGTCTCGTCACCCTCTTTGAGAGGTTGTGGGCGGCGGCGACGGACCTCGCCGACCGTCCCGCGTCGAAGCCGGGCACCGAGAGCCCCACCGGGACCCAGCGCACGGTGCTGCTCCTCATGTGCACCGCCACCAAGGACGAGGTGGGCGCCCGGGCGGCGGGCATGTCGCTGCGCACCTACCGGCGCCATGTCTCCGATCTGCTGACCCTGCTGGGCGCGTGCAGCAGGGCCCAGGCGGCGCTGCTGGCCCGCGAACGGGGCTGGGTGTGACCCCGGGCCCGCGGCCCGCGCCCCGGGGCCGGGGCGGCACCGGCCGGGCCGGGCTGTCATGCGGCGGGGGTTCCCGCGCCGACCGGGCCGAGGACGGGCGGCCGCCGGCCGAACTCGCGGCGCAGCGCTGACCGCGCCGCGAGCAGGCCGCACATGCCGTGCACCCCGGGTCCGGGCGGGGTGGCCGCCGAGCAGAGGTAGACGCCGGGCAGCGGGGTCCGGTAGGGGTCCCACCGGGGGACGGGCCGGAACACGGTCTGACGCAGGCCGATCGCCCCGGTAGCGATGTCGCCGCCTACGTAGTTGGGGTTGTAGGCGGCGTAGTCCCGTCCGGACAGCCCGCGTTGGGCGACGATGGAGTCGGTGAAGCCCGGCGCGTACCGCTCGATCGCCGCGCGGATCACGGGCAGCGGGTCGCGCGCCCTGCCGTGCGGCAGATGGGCGTACGCCCACACCGGGCGGCGCCCGGCCACCTCACGCCCCGGGTCGGTCACGGCCGGGTCGACGACCAGGACGAACGGTGAATCGCCCTCCCTGCCAAGGGCGTTGGCGGTCTCCTGGCGGAAGACCTCGGCCGCCGTGCCGCCCAGGTGCACGGTGCCCGCGCGGCCGGTCTCCGGGGCCGACCAGGGGATCGGTCCGGAGACCAGGAAGTCCGCCTTGCCCGCGGCGGGGCCGTACCGGTACCGGGACAGCCGCCGGGTGTAACCGGGCGGCAGGGTGCCCCCGGCGAGGTCGGGCAGCGCGGTCGGCGCGATGTCCAGCAGGACGGCCCGCACCCCCGCCAGTTCCCGCAGGTCGGTGATCTTCCGCCCGGTATGCAGTACCCCTCCGTGCGCCCGGATGTCGTCGGCCATGGCGTCGGCGATGCGCGGGCTGCCGCCGCGCGGCAGCGGCCAGCCGGGGCCATGGGCCAACTGGGCCAGCAGCAGCCCGACCCCGGCGCCGGGCAGCGAGGGCAGCGGGCCGAGGACGTGCGCGGCGGCCCCGGCGAGCAGCGCGGGGGCCGCCGCGCCGCGGAAGGTACGGGGGCCGAGCCGGGTCCCGTGGAGCAGGACCCGGCTCAGTACGGCTGGTACGGCGCGCAGCCCGCGCGGGCTGCGCAGATCGGACAGCAACAGGTCGACCATGGCGTCGCTGTGTGTCAGCAGCGGTTCCATCAGCCGCCGCCAGCGCGGTCCGTCCGGGCCGAGGCCGGCGCAGGTGGCGTCCAGGTCGTGGTGGGCGAGGGCCACCCGGTCGCCGTCCAGCGGATGGGCGTAGCTGACGTCGGGCCGCAGCATCCGCACGCCCCGCCCGGCGAGGTCGAACTCCCGGAAGAACGGCGAGGCCACCGCCATGGGGTGGACGGCCGCGCAGATGTCGTGCACCACTTCGGAGTCGAACAGCGCGGCGCCGCGCAGTCCTCCGCCGATCGTGTCGGCGGCCTCGTACACGGCCACCCGCAGGCCGGCGCGGGCCAGGGTGACCGCGGCGGCCAGCCCGTTCGGCCCGCTGCCCACGACCGCCGCGTCCACTGTGCTCACCGGACGGCTCCCCCGCCCGGCACGGTGGCCGGCACCGGCTCGGGCACCGGACCGGAGCCCGGCACCGCGCCCTGGGCGCCGTCCGGTACGGGGTCCGGCCCGGGGCGTCCGCCGATGGGACCGTCGGCGAACTGGGTGGCGGCCAGCCGCCGGTAGAGGGCGTCGTTGCCGAGGAGTTCGGTGTGCGTGCCCACGGCGCGCACCCGGCCCTCGTCCAGGACCACGATCCGGTCGGCCTCGGCCACCGTGGAGATCCGGTGGGCGATGGCGACGACGGCGCACCGCCCGGCGATGCCGCGCAGGCTGTCGCGCAGCGCCGCCTCGGCGTCGGAGTCCAGGTGCGCGGTGGCCTCGTCGAGCAGCATCACGGCGGGCTTCTGGAGCAACGCCCGCGCCACGCAGAGACGTTGCCGCTGTCCACCGGAGAGTCCGGTGCCCTGGTCGCCGAGGAGGGTGTCGAGGCCGTCCGGCAGTTCCGCCACCACCTCGGTGAGACCGGCGAGTTCGACGGCCTCGGCGATCTCCGCCTCGGTGGCGTCGGGCGCGGCGTACACGATGTTCTCGCGGAGGGTTCCGCGCATCGTGGCGTTGTCCTGCTGGACGTAGCCGACCCGGCCGCGGATCTCGGTGGTCGGGAGGTGGGCGATGTCCCTGCCGTCGAGGAGGACCGCGCCGCTCCGGGGCCGGTAGAACCGCTCGATGAGCTGGAAGACGGTGGTCTTGCCCGCGCCGGAGGCGCCCACCACGGCGGTGAGTCCGTGGGCGGGGACGGTGAACGACACGCCTTCCAGCACCGGCCGGTCGCCGTAGCCGAAGGAGACGTCGCGGAACTCCACTGCGGGGTGGCCGCCCTGCGGGGCCGGACGGGCGGCCGGGTCGCCGGCAAGCGCACCGGTCCGGCCGTCGGCCGGGTGCTCGTCCTCCTGCGGCAGGGTGTCGAGTTCGTCCACGCGCTGGACGGCCGCCCGGCCCTGGAGGTAGGTGCCGATCGAGAGGAAGACCAGGACCAGCGGCGACACCAGGTAGAACAGGTACATCGTGAACGCCGAGAAGTCGGCCAGGCTGATGGAGCCGGCGACGACGCGGGCCATGCCGATGCCCATCACGGCGGCGAGTGACGCCTGCAGACCGACATTCAACGCGGGCGTGAACAGGGCGTTCAGCACGGTGACCCGGTTGCCGGAGGCACGGGCGCGGTCGGCGGACTCCGCCAGGCGGCGCTGCTCACGGCCCTCGGCGTTGGCGGCCTTCACCGTCGTCAGGGCGGCGAGCACGCGCTGCAGGTCGGCGCCGAAGTCGCCGATGTCCTCCCGGTTGGCCAGAGCGGCCCGGCGTAGCGCGCGGGCCAGCCACACCGACCCGGTCCCGGCGATACCGAGGCATCCGACGGCGATCAGAAGCAGCCAGATATCGGTGAACGCCATCATCACCACGGCGCCGACCACGATCAGCCCGTTGAGGACGATCTGGGCGAGGCTCTGGGTGAGCGCGATCTTCATCAGGGAGGTGTCGGCGACCAGCCGGGTGTGCAGGTCGCCCTGGCGCCGGGTGTCCAGGTGCGCGCGGTCGGCCCGGAGCACCTTGCCCGAGAGCAGGACCCGGGCGTCGCGGACGATGTTCTCCCCCGCCCTGCCGATGAGACAGCCCTGGGCGGCGGAGAGCACGGCGTCCAGCAGGAACAGCACGACCAGCGCTACGACGACCCCGGCCACAGGGCGGTGGTCCCCGGCGGCCCTGATCAGGTCGGCCAGCAGCACCGGCTGCGCCAGGGTGCACACCACGCCCACCAGTCCGAGCGCGGTGCCCCCGAGCAGCAACCGCCACTGCCCGCGCGTCAGGTTCCGCACGGCGCTGCCGGACGCCGCCGCGGTGGCCGTCATGACCGCTCCTCACCGGAGGAGGGGCGGCGGTAGCGGCTGATGTGGACGCCGCTCACCTCGGGCACAAACGGGCCGCCCGCCCAGTCGCCCTGCCGGGACACCAGGACGAGACCGGCGTCGGCGGCGTAGGAGTCGACGTCTTCGACGGTGGTGAGCCGGGTGATCTCGGTGCCGATGCTCACCCGGCCGCCCTCGTGCACCAGATGCGAGGCGTGCCAGAGCCCGCCGGGGATCAGGGTGGAGTAGGTCTGCACGCCGGTGCCCGGTTCGGCGTAGGGAATGAAGAAGGAAGTGCGGGCGCGCCCCTCGTGCAGGGCGGTAACGAAGCCGGGGTTGTGGGTCTCCACGACGAGGGTGCCGCCGGGTGCCAGGTGCCGGGCCGCGCGCGCGACGGCCGTCCGCTGCTCCGTCGGGTCGCAGATCAGTGAGAGGGTGGCGCAGACGCAGTAGACCAACCCGTACCGGGAGTCGTCGGCGTAGGTGCGGATGTCGCCGTGCACCGGGGTGACCGGGGCCCCGGTGGCGTCGACGGTTTCGCACAGCCGCTGGAGCATCTCCGGTGATGAGTCCACACCGACGACCTCGCCGGAGAGCCGGGCAAGCGGGACGGCGACGCGTCCGGTGCCCACACCGAGTTCGAGGGTGCCTCCGCCGGGGTGCCAGGCGGCGAGGACCTCGGCGGTGCGTTCGGCGGAGCCGTCGTGGGGCAGCAGGCGGTCGTAGAAGTCGGCGAACACCCTTCCGTAGCCGATGTCCTGGACCTCGGGGACGGTGGCCACGGAGGTCCAGGAGGGGGCGGCGGTGCTCATACGGTCTCGCTTTCTCGTGCCGGTGCCGCGGCCTCGCGCATCGGTGTGTAGGGGGAGAGGAAGAGGATCTCGGGCTCCTCGGCCTCGTCGTAGCCCGAGTCCTGGACCAGGGCGAACTGGAAGCCCTTGACGTCCGGCGTGCCGGACCGCTCGATCTCCTCGCGGAAGAAGTTGCGCAGGATACGGAAGGAGGGCAGGGTCACGGCCACCTCGAATCCGCGGTCGAGGACGCGCAGGATCTCGCTGCCGAGGTCGTACACCGCCTTCTCGCTGCGCCGTTCGGGGAACCAGACGAACTGGCGGGCGCGGCGGCCCTGGATGACCTCCAGCGCGGACCAGTCGGAGGTCTCGCCCGCCTCGTCGAGGGTGCGGTAGTAGAACTGGAAGTCGTGCTGGGCCGGAGTCGGGGCGAAGAAGCGCCAGTTGGGGAAGATGCTGGAGAGCGGGTCGAGCCGCTGGACCCGGTCGAAGGACGGGTGCGGATGCTGGCAGCAGATGGCGCCGAGGAAGATGACGCCGGCCGCGAGGCGGACCTTGCCGTCCGTGCCGCCGAAGGCGCGGCTCAGCAGCGAGCCCGTGGCGTGCGGGAGACGGGGGTTGCTCATCGGCTCTCCTCCTCGGACGCGGCGGTCCGGCCGGACGGCTCCGTCCCGGTCAGGGGTCCGGGCCGGGCCCGCGGGTCCCGCTCGGCAGTGTCGGCCAGGAAGGCCAGCAGGTGGCGGAGTGTCTCGGCGGCGTACTGGGGGTCCGTGAGGATGCCGTCGTGGTCGGCGCCCTCGATGACGACGCTCCGGACGGTCCGGTCCCCGCTGTGGGCGTCGGCGAGGTCCTTGTGCATCAGGAGGTGGTCGGGGTCGCGGTCCACGGTCCGCTGGGCGGAGAGCACCAGGGCGTGGGTGTCCAGGGCGTCGAGTGGCCCGGTGAAGGAGGGAAAGTCCTGCTCGACGGCCCTCCACTCACGCGCCGCGGCGGTCCACACGCGGGAGTCCGCGAATTCCATCCTGACCTTGTCCCGCACCTGTTCGGGCAGGTTGGCGACCGGCTCGGGCGCCCGCATCAGCGCCCCGAACCCCAGCCGCAGGCTGATGGCCATGGTGCGCAGACCCTCCCCGATCCGCGGTGCTGTCGCGCCCTGCTGCGCCGACCGGGTGAGCTGGCCGGGATGCGAACTGTCCACGTAGACGACGGAGTTCACCCGGGAGCCCAGCCTGACCGCCGCGCGGCGGGAGATCTCACCGCCCAGGGAGTGGCCCATCAGCACCACCTGGCGCCCCTCGGGGACCGCCGCGTCGATCAGGTCGACCAGGTCGTCGACCGACTCCTCCAGCCCGTACTCTCCGTCCGCGCGGCGCCGGCTGGGGCCGTAGCCGGCCCTGCTGTACATCAGCCACTGCCGGTCCCCGCCGCCGAGGGCGCGGACGATCCAGGCGAAGTACGCGGGGCAGGCGCCCAGTCCGTGGACGAAGACCACCACCGGGTCCGTACTCCCGCCGTCGAGGGTGCTCTGCACGCTCAGTTCGTTGCCGCGCCGGGTGGTGACGACGGAACCGCCGTGCGGGGTGTCGGTGACGCGCAGCCGCCGGGCCACCGCGACCGTCCCCAGCACGGCCGCGCCGCCCGCCGCCAGCAGGACCACCGCGGCCGGCATGGTGTCGTCGCGGCCCGCTGCCGCGGGGTGGCTGCGCGGCGTGCTGGTATAGGCGACCATCGGGTGCATCGCGGCGAAGGCCGGGAGGAACCTGCCGAGGCCCATGACGTACCCGTTGGCCATGTGGAAGAGGACGGCGCCGCCCAGCACCGGGCGGGTCAGCCGACCGCCCTTCAGGTAGAGCACCGGGAACAGGCACTCCAGGCTCAGCACACCGTAGACGAGGGCGCGGGTCGAGCGCGGGTAGCGACGGGTCAGCTTCCAGACCTTCTCGTGCCCGTACGTCCTGGTCCGCATCACCCCCGCCAGCGCGGCCCCCGACCGCCAGTCGGGACCGAGGAGCTTGACCCAGCCGGAGATCAGGTAGGACAGGTTCCCCTGGAGCGCCACGTACCAGATCAGGGCGTCCTGGGTGCGGGACGAGGGGGCGAGTCTTGCCAGTCCGGTCACGGTCTGCACCATGGTGGACGCCTGGTCGGAGCCGTCGGTGCCGTAGCGCTCGGCCGGGTAGAGCAACGCCCCGCTGACGCCGAGGTAGAGGGTGGCGGCCCCGCGCCACCGGCCGTTGCCGGGCAGCATGAGGGCCGCGCTCGCCGCCACCCGCCCGGCGTGCAGCGTCCGGTTGGTCCGCTCGTCGGAGGCCAGGTCCAGCAGCTTGCGGAAGGGCCTGCTGCAACGGGCGTACGCGTCGCGGGAGATGGCCCATTCGTTCAGCCGGCTCGACCGGTGCTCCCGGCGGCGCGCGAGGTGCTCGATGCTGGACAGCAGGGACGTCGCCGCCGCCAACCGCTCGGTTGCGCCCATGGCTTGCTCGCGGGAGAGGGGGACGGGGCCTTGCAGGGCGGACAGGACCGCGCGCAGCGTAGGCCGCTGCCTGGGGGGTCCGCTCGGGCGGTCGGGGCGTGCGGGCATGGACGGAGCCTTCCGTGCTGAGGACGAACGAGGCGGGAGCGTAGGGGTGACAAGGCGGCGGAGGGGGGCGGGCAGCTCTCGGTCCCGGTACGGGGTCCCACGGGCCGGGCGGGCCGGGCAGGGTGCTGTCCGGGGGCGTACCGGGTTCGTGCGGGACGGTTCCCTGCCGGGACGGGCCGGTGCCGGGCGGGGTCCGTCCGTGCCGGGGCCGGGCCGTGAGTTAGGGCGTGGTGGTGGCATGGGCGGGCGACCGCCCTGGAGGCGCTCGTCCCCGCGTCCCCCACGCACCGTCGCTTCCGGCCGGCCCCGGCACGGGGAGCGGCTCCCCGTGCCGGGGCCGGGGGCGACGGACCTACCGCTCGGCGCCCGGGCCGCCGGGGCGGCCCACCGCCCCCTGGGACGTCGCCGCGTTCACGGGGCTCCTCCACCGGGGACGGGGGCGGCGTGATGGGCTCACATCGGGAGCTCGACGTTGCCGCCGCAGTGGTTGTAACCGGCGACGAAGGCGTTCACCAGGGCGACGCCGAGGGCCGCGCCGGCCGCGATCCCGGGGGTCGCGGCGACCGGTGCGAAGGTCGACAGCGCCCGCCCGGAGGCGGACTCGGACAGACCGCCGACGCCGCGCAGGGCGGCCGGTATCGGAGACGTGTTCACAGGGTTGTTCTCCTCACTGGAGTGGTGGAACGAAACGGTCCGGTGGCGGGGAAACACGACTACATCGGGAGTTCGACGTCACTCCCGGCCGCGCGGCCGGCCGCGTAACCGGCGAGGAACGCGGCTCCCAGGGTGGCTGCGATGGCCACCGGGGTCGCGGTGACCGGCGCGAGGGCCGGCAGCGTCACGCCGGGGTCGGACTCGGTCAGGTCACCGGTCGCGGTCAGGACGGCCGGAGTGGAGGACTTACTCATGCAACTCTCCTACTGGTGAGATGTCGGGTACTGGTGAGGTGCCGGGCCACCCGCAACGGGCGGCCCGTCGGGCCTACTGCGGGAGCTGTATGGTGCTTCCGGTGAGGCAGACCGAGATGCCGACGCAGGCCGACATGGTGAACGTGACGGATGCGACCGGAACGGTGTCCAGCGGCGCCCGGCCGGGGTCGGACTCGGACAGGGCACCGGTCTCGGACAGAACGGCCGGTATCAAAGCGGTACTCAACGACTTCTCCTCGCTGGTGGGCGGCCGTTGGGGTGACGTCATGGGCGGGCGGCGCCGATGGGACGGACCCACAGGCCGGGGCGCCGAGTGCCGTCGGCCGCGTACCCGGCCGACGGACGGCCTTCGCGTCGTGGAGCCTCCATGGGCACGCCGCCCGACGCCGGCGGCCCCTGACGGGACACAGCTCCGACGGAGGGGCCGGGACGGGCCGCCCCGGTGGGAGCGGCGGGTGTCCGGGCCACGCGCCGGGCGTCTTCCCCGGCCGATACGGGTGGCGGGGTGCCACCGCCTACATCGGGAGCTCGACGTTGCCGCCATTGGCCAACTCGCGGGCGGCTACGCCGGCCGCGAAGGCGATCACCACGGCACCCGCGCTGGCCACGACGACCGGGGTCGCGGCGACCGGGGACGCGGCCCCGAACACCTGACCACCGGAGCCCTCGTCGAGCGGGGCGATGCCTCTGGTCCAACCGGGCTGTCTGAACTCGGGCATGTCTCTCCTTCATGGGTGGGCCGTCACCGGGGCACCCTCATCCAGGCGCGCGCAAGCGCACCCGGGACCCGGCCCCCGCGTGAACAGACGTTCTGTGATGCGCTCCACACGATGCCGAGAGCCCGGCGGAAAGGGAAGACCGCTCCGCTGGCATGAGGATGCGGACTCGAAAGCAACATCCTGCGGGTGGGGGCATGGGGGTGGGCGGTGCCTACCGTTTCCCTTGATCCGTCCTGGAACGCGTGGCGTTGAGAGAGTGACTGAGCTCCCTTGGCATGAGGATGCGGACTCGAAAGCAACATCCTGCGGGTGGGGGCATGGGGGTGGGCGGTGCCTACCGTTTCCCTTGATCCGTCCTGGAACGCGTGGCGTTGAGAGAGTGACTGAGCTCCCTCGATGTGGCCGACGATCAGCAAGTCGTCCACGTCCGGCGGCAGGAGGGCAACACAAACGGCGCCCGCGTGTGGGAGCTGTCCCGGGAGCACGGCGCCCGCGACAAGGACGGTTCGGTGGTCGTGTTCCCCGCGTTGCCGGCGTAGACGTATCGGTGTGTTTCGGCAATGCGCGCACGCGCAGGCGCTGTCGCCCAACGCGCGATCCAGCGAGCCGCTGGGCTGGAGGCTGAAGCTGGGGATGCGTGCCTGAGAGGTCGTTAAGACCGTGTCCTACGTGGTGAGGCGGACGAGTCGCTTGTAGCAGCAGAGCGCTGCGGCGAGGCCGAGAAAGGCCAGGTAATTGCGGGGATTTCGTTCGTAGCGATGGTTGAGCCGGCGATAACCCGTGAGCCAGGACATGGTGCGCTCGATGACCCACCTTCGGCGGCCGAGTCGTTCGCTGGACTCGATGCCCTTGCGTGCGATGCGGACGCCGATGCGCTTGCCGCGTAGCCATCTGCGCAGGTGTGGAACGTCGTCAGCCTTGTCGGCGTGAAGACGCTGAGGCTTGAAGTACCGGCCGCAGTGTGGGTCGTGTCTCGTTTGGTGACCGGCGACCATGGGCTTCAGCGCGAGGCTGTCGTGGACGTTGGCTGCGGAGACACCGACGACCAGGGGCAGTCCGTTCGCATCCGACAGGACGTGCACCTTGGAGCCCGGCTTGCCCCGGTCCACGGGGCTCGGACCTGTGTGTTCGCCCCCCTTTTAGCGCGCACGTGGGCGGAGTCGAGGACTGCACGCGACAGGTCGAGCAGGCTGGCGTCGTAGAGCCGGTGCACGATCTCCTCGTGCAGTCGGCCCCACACGCCGGCCCGCGACCAGATCACGAACCTGCGATGGGCCGTCGACTTGGATATCCCGAAGCATGGCGGCAACGCGCGCCAGGCACAGCCGCTGACCAGCACGTAGATGATGGCCGCGAATACCGTCTCATCAGGCGTGTCCTGCGTGCCGCCACCCTGCGGCCGCACCTTCGACGGCGGGATCAACGGCTTTGCGATCTCCCACAGTCCGTCCGGAACAATCCAACTCCATGTACCCCGCCCCATGATCAGCCAACGACCACCTCACCACGTAGGACACGGTCTTAGTAAGGAGTTCGGCACATCTCGACGCCCTGGCGGCGTGGGCAAAGTGAGCCATAGGAACGGGAAGGACGCATTCCGGAATACAGAACAGCACAGAATGACCAAAAGATCGCTACCCATATCGGACACAGGGAGGCATTCGAGATAAGCGCACGCCTCACATTCTCGCCAGATCAGCGCTAACCAGGATCGACCGCCAGACACGCATGCTATTGTAACCGCTGCACATGGGGGGTCATGTAGCTATTCGTGCACAACGCAAATCTTTTTTGGGGACTATGAATTCTCTGCTTCCCGTGCCATGCAGGGCAAGGCGGCCAAGGGTGCCGTGATCGGAATTATGGCTGCTACGGCAATCGGCCTTGCCGCCCTGATATCCAGCGCCTCCGCAGAATCCTCGTGGGATCGCGGTTGCCGGGGCTATTGGTACACCACCTCCGGGCACGGGTACTGCTCGAACGCGCAGTGGATCGTCGAAAAGTTTGACGTCACCTACGACTGCAACGCCGAGGTCGACACGCAGCGCAGGAAGACGGTCAGGGTCGGCTACACAGGAAAATTCGACGCCTATGAGTGCAGGTTCAAGATCAACGGCACGGACGTGTCTTCCAGCTACTGAGAAAAACTAACCGAGTGAGAGCCCGCCAAACAGGCGGGCTCTCACTCCATATGAAAGTCTGCAATGACGCTCAGCCCTATCGCTCGACTCACTACTGTCACACAGGGTTACGGCAGCCACCGTATTATCGAGAATCTCGATCTCTCCGTTTACCCGGGTGTCACTGGACTACTGGGCCCTAACGGCGCGGGTAAGACCACGCTATTTCAAACCTTGGCTACGATCACGCCACCGTGGAGCGGGGATGTAGAGCTGTTCGGTCGGCCGGTCAACGGTGAACGGCAGGCTCGTCGAGCTCGCCGCCGCATCGGCTATCTGCCGCAAGACTTCGGGTTCTACCCGGCGTTCTCGATCGCAGATTTCGTCCGCTACTGCGCGTGGCTGCGGGAGGTGCCGTCCAAGAACGCCGACTCTATGACCAGGGAGGCACTAGGGGCAGTTGGTCTGGCCGATAGGGCGCAGGACCGGATGAAGTCCCTGTCCGGTGGCATGCTTCGCCGGGCCGGTATCGCAGCCGCTATCGTCGGGGCGCCCTCGCTACTCCTGCTGGACGAGCCAACTGTCGGTCTCGATCCCGCGCAGCGCCTCGATTTTCGTGAACTCATTCGTTCCCTCGCCCTCGCGGGAACAGCAGTTGTTCTGAGTACACATCTGGTCGAAGACGTCGGCGCAGCGTGTGACACCGTCCTCGTATTGCATGAGGGCCGCGTGCTGCACAGCAGCACACCGCTACAGCTGGCCGAGCTGGCGGACCTCGCCGCCCCCGGCGACAACCCTCTGGAGCGCGGGTACATGACGGTTCTCGGAGGCCACCGGGTCAACGGTGGGAGCACATCGTGAACGCCTATCTCATCGAGCTGCGCCGCTCTCCCCTTCTAACGGCCCTGCCACTCTTGGTCGTTGTGGATCTTGTCGTTCTCTTCGGCCGCTCCCGGTACTGGATCGGTGTCTGGCCTGAAGCGAGCGTGGCCGCCCAGGTTGTCACTATGTTTCTGGGGCCGCTGCTTGCTGCCGTCTCGGCGTGGCAGGCTGGTCGCTCGTCTCGTTCAGGCATGCCCGAAACGGTTCTCGCTGCGGCCAGGCCTCTCTGGCGGATCGAGGCAGCGCGGCTCGCCGCAAGCCTCACGCTCGGGCTCGCCGCATACGTGATCGGGTGTCTCACTGCCGCCGGGTTCTCCCTCAGCGAGGCGGGCCCCGGTTTCCTCTGGCCTTCCTACCTCCTCCTTGGGATGGCAACGCTGGTCATCTTCGCGTCTGTCGGGCACCTGGCCGGCCGGTGGTGGCCTTCCGCCGCATTCACTCCGATCGTGTGCGCGCTGGGCTGCTTCATCAGCGTGTTGGCCTCGCCTATCAAGTTCGACGTCCTGGCCGGCCCACCCGACCAGCACCTACAGCCTCTCCCCGTCGCTCTGCGGCTGCTTTTCGCGCTCGCCCTTGCGGTTCTGGCGGTGACAGCACCACCATTGCGCCGGTCCGACGAGCGCCAGATGCCGCGGCAGAAGACTGCCTGGCACATTCGTCTTGTCGCCGTCGGATCAGCCGTCTTTTCCCTGATCGCGCTGGTCGCAACATCGGCAGCAGGCGAACTCCGCGTCGACCGGCCCGCGGCAGCGGTGGAGCCTCTATGCGGGCGTGCTGGGAAGGACTCCCCGGAGGTATGCGTGTGGCCCGAGCACCGCAAGTACCTCCCCGAGCTGACTCTCATGGCGCAACGTTTGCACCAATCAGGGTCGTGGCTGAAGTCGCCGCAGTCGTTTCACGAGTTCGGGCTGCGGCGGACCGACCTGGGCGATCGAGGGTTCGACATCGCCGAGGGGCACGTCCGCACTGCGGCGATCGCCATGGCCGACGGAGTCTTCGCCAAGTCCCTGGGACGCTGCTCTCCCCCTCCCGAGGATAAGCGGGTCTGGCAGGCCATGGACAACATACGACTCTGGCTTGAATACCGCTCCATGGGCCAAGACCCGTCTGTATCCGACAAGGGGCTTCACATGCAGGGGGTAGAGGCTGCCCAGAATGAAGCAGCTCGCGCTTCACGGGCGTCGGAGTCCGAGCAGCGGAAATGGCTCGCTAAGGAGCGCAGCTACATCCTTCAAGATTCTGCCTGGTGCACCGCTGATGATCAGCTCTGATCTCATCCGGTACGCCAGAGTCCATCGCGCTATGGCCATCCTGACGGGTTCAGCCGTCGTCGTGGTTCTGTCAGCACTTTTCGGTGGCTCCAATATCGCTCTGCCTTCTATCGGCAGCGGGGGAGTCACCACAGGGGTCCCGTTCCGACGCGAACTCCCGCTCCTCTCGGCTGTCTTTCTCTCTGCAGCGCTCGGTAGCGCCATGGCGAAGCACGAGGAGATGGGCGGATCGGCTATGCATCGGTATCGGCTGAGGTACTGCTTCGGCCTCACGTTGACTGTCTGTGTCGTCTCCTTCGGAGTAGAGGGACTCGCCGTCGGGGTGGAAGCCGGAGTCGTGTTCGTTCGCTCCATCTTGATCTGGTTCGGTCTCGCACTGTTGTCGATAAGGATGCTCGGTCCGCAGCTCAGTTGGCCGCTGCCCTTGGCATCGGCACTCGTTCTGATCTGGTACCCACAAGAGTGGTGGGACTGGACGGCGAATTGCGCTACAGATTTGGTCAGCTGGGTGGCCGCCGCAGCCGCGCTCGCTGTCGGAGCGACCGCGAGCGCGGCTACCTCTTGGCGGACAAGGAACTGGTCACGTAGGTGAGTGATTTGTTCCCACTCCCCTACTTGGCACTTTGCGCGTGAGGCGGCGGATGCACTCCGAGGCCATCGGGAGATGGTGGCGGGCCGTTTGGATGACCTTGGGGTGCCCTCCACTGATTCCCCGATCAGGTCTGAATTGACCTGGATGCAAGGGATATCTGATCCAGTGGGCTCCGCACGGTCGTTGCACGGGACGCTGCTTGAGACTGCCTGGGCCTAATGTTTGGATGGCCCGCCGGGTGCCTCGTACGTCAAGAAGCTGCACGTAACGCACACAGCGCACGTAACGCGCGCGAGTGTTTTGCCCAGAATGTCCGTCGCGGGGTGCTGGCCTGCGGTTACTTCCACGCGTTTGCGTTCCACATGTTTCGCGATGGCTCATCACGTGAAGAGCGCGGTGCACGGAAGCCGTCGCTCCTGGTTCAAAGTCCCAGGAAAGTCCCAGGGACTCCGTCACACCCCGCCTCGACTCGCATTTGTGCAGGTCAGAGGGGTGTGACGGTGCCATTTTTGCAGGCTTTCAGATGTCCCGGAAGGGACCAGCCAGCGGTGACCTGCCACGATGAGAAGTCCTCGATCGCTGACCTGCGCAAATAGTCTTTCAGTTGTTTCACGCCCATGCTGGTTGGTGGGGCTGGAAGTCCCAGGGGACTCCCTCGGCTAACGGTGCCCTTTCGGTTCTACTCGGCGTCGGGCGGAGCGCAGTCGCCGAGACCTTGGCGCTAGTCGTGTCTTCGATTGAGCTTGAGTGGTGGTTCATGGGCGGGTGATACGTCGCCATGAACTGTCGGATCAGGAAGAGGAGTTCGTCCGGCCGCTGCTGCCTGCGTCCTTGCGGGGGCGGAAGCGGTGGGACGATCGAAGGGTGCTCAACGGGATCGTGTGCAAGTTCCGCACCGGCACGGCCTGGCCGGACGTGCCTGAGCGGTATGGGCCGTGGTAGACGCTGCACACCCGGTTTCGCCGGTGGGCCCTGGACGGCACCTTCGAGCGGATGCTCCGGGCCGCGCAGGCCCGGGTGGACGCGGCCGGGGACGCCGCAGCCCATGCCTCGGAGGCTCGCGGGGTGGCCTGACCAGCAAGATTCACCTGGCCTGTGACGCTTTCGGGCGTCCGCTCGCCTTCGCTCTCACGGGCGGGAACACCAACGACTGCACGCAGTTCACCGCCGCGATGGAAGCGATCCGGGTGCCCCGCCCCGGGCCGGGGCGGCCCCGGGTGCGGCCGGCTCACGTGCTGGGCGACAAGGGCTACAGCTCCCGTGCGATACGAACCTGGCTCAGGCGTCGCTGCATCGGCCATACCATCCCCGAGCGGGCCGACCAGGTCCGCAACCGGCTCCGGCGCGGCAGCCGGGGCGGACGCCCGCCAAGCTTCGACAAGCAGCTCTACAAGCGGCGCGACATCGTGGAACGGTGCTTCAACCGGCTCAAGCAGTGGCGCGGCATCGCGACCCGCTACGACAAGACCGCCGAGCCTGTGGCGTGTCGGCAACACGACGCGCAACGGCTGTCCGTGGCGTACCTGACTTGTATCGCCGTAGCGGGAGTGATGTACGTGTCAGTCCACTTCCAGGGCGTCCAGAGCCAGCGTGTGGGCTATGGCGAGGCGGCGGTCGATGTCGGGCGCGAGGATCTCAAGTACGTACCGGGTGTGCAGCCCCAGCTTCTTGGTGACGGTCATCAGCGGCTTGCCGCTCTCGGTGTACTCGAAGCGGTACGGCCAGATGAACGGTACGTATTCGAGATACGGCACGAACTCCCAGATGAACCGGACGAAGGCCACCACCCGGCTGTGCTCGCGGCCGGTCAGTTTCATCGTCCCCGGCTGGCGCACCTGCCATGTCCTGCGGAGGAAAGACGCGCCCGCGTCCTCGTAGAACGACCCCAAGGACTGGCCCGAAGCGTCCCGCACGTCGTACATGTAGCCCACTTCGTGGTCGCGGCCCTTGAAGGCGGCGAGAGCGGACTTCCTGGACGCGTCCGTATAGACGGTCACCTGTCCCCTGAGCGACAGCTGCTTCTCGCGTGCGTATGCGACGGGCTCGCCCTCGGAGCCGTCCGGCCGGGCCACGCTCACCACGTACTCGCCGGCCGTGAGGCTCAGTGTCTTCTTGATGACGAAGGTGTCGTAGGACTGGATGTCCGGTGCTTCCGCAGTGGTGGGGGCCGGGACTGGGGCGGGGGTGGCCTTGGTGAGGCTGACGGCGGCCCTGTCCTTCTCCGCGCCAGTTCCTGCACTCGACTCCGTGCCCGTGCTGTCCATGTGGCATCTCCCGTTGTCCGCGTGGCCCCGATTCGGTCCGTCCATCGTCGGCCGCACGACCGGCCCGGCGCAGTCTCCGGAAGTCGCGATCCTGGGCGACGAAAGGTGTCGACTTTCGTCGTACGGTGGCACGACGCTCGGCCGATGCACGCGTTCTTCCAGGGGTCCTACCGTCGGTCCGGTGTAGGCGGACAGGGAAGTGAATGTGGATGTGAGGGCGGGTACGGATGTGGGAGATCGACGGGTACGTTCCGCCGGGCTCGTTGTTCGGGGCCTCCGGCGGCGGTTGAGCGGCGGTGTGCTCTGGAGCCCCGCCCGTATCGTCGGGGAGGCGGTGCTCGCCGTCACCCTCGCCGGGTTCGCCACGGGCATCGGCGCGTGGGGGGACACGCTCGACGCGCGGACCGTTCTCCTCGCCGGAGCGATGGCCCTGCTGGCGCCCGCGCGCCACGCGCTGCCCGCGACCGTCCTCATCCTCTCCGCCCCGCTGGCCGGGGGGTGGAGCGTCATGGCCTCCGTGCTGCTGGTCTGCGTCGCCTGGTCGGCGGGGCGGCGGATCACGGAACCCTGGCGGGTGGCCGCCGCGTTCGGGGCCGCGTGTGTGCTCCACACCGTGCCGGGCCTGTACCGCGACATCACCTCGGGGACCGCGTCCGTGCTGCCCGTCACCCTCGGGTGGAACGTCGTGACATTCCTGACCCTGGCCGTGGTGCCGGCCCTCGTCGGCCGCTACCGGGACCAACGGCGGCGACTGCTCAGCGCGTTGTGGCAGAACAATCAGCAACTCAGGCGCGAGCAGGCGATGGTGGCCCGTGAGGCGCGGTTGCTGGAGCGCAACCGCATCGCCCATGACATGCACGACAGCCTCGGCCATCAGCTCGCCCTGATCTCCGTGCACGCGGGCGCCCTCCAGGTCGACCCGGAGCTGACCGGGAGCCAGCGGGAGGCCGTACGGATCCTCCGGGGCGCCTCCGTCACCGCGATGGCGGAGTTGCGGGCGGCGGTGGGGGTGCTCCACGACGAGGCGGAGTATTGGGAGCAACAGAACGAGCAGCAGTACCAGGGGCATCAGTCTCACCAGGGGAACCAGGGGGAGATTTCCTACCGGGAGTACGGGGAGCACCGGGAACACCAGGGGCGCCAGCGGCAGCCGGTGGGCGACGGCGCCTCCGTGCCGTACGCGCCCCGTACCACCGCCGCCATCGACGGCCTGGTCGAGTCGTCCAGAGGCGCGGGCACGGCGGTGTCGCTGGATCGGAGCGGTGTCCGGAGGCCGTTGGCGCCCGCCGCTGACCACGAGGCGTACCGCATCGTCCAGGAGGGGCTGACCAACGCTCACAAGCACGCGCCGGGTGCCCCGATACGCCTTGCCCTGCGGTACGAACCGGACAGCCTGGTCGTGGAGGTCACCAACGGGCCCGTGCCGGGCGGAGCGCCCGAGGTGCCGCCGGAGATCAGCGGCGGCCAAGGGCTGAAAGGGCTGCACGAGCGGGTCGGCCGGGTCGGCGGCATGGTGCACACCGGGCCCACCGAGGACGGCGGCTTCCGGATCGCGGGGATGCTGCCGTACGGGGAGGAGAGCAAGGCGGGAAGCGGGGCGGAGGGCCGGGCGGGGCACCTCGGGGGACACGGGGCGGGGGACGGTGCCCGGGGCGCGGGGCCGTACGGCGCGACCTCCGTCGTACCGACTCGCGACGTTCGGGGGCAGCTGGGTCCGGGGGCGGTGGGCGACGGTGGAACGGTCATCAACGGGGCCGATCCACAGAGGGAGTTCACCGCCATCATGAGTACCAGGAAGAACGTCGCCATCGGCTGCGCCGTCACCGCCGTCGTCCTCGTCGCGGGCGTCATCGGCCTGGGCGTCTGGGGGATCGGCGTCATGACGGAAGAGGTGAAGAAGGCGGAGATCTCGCCGAGCGTCTACGAGGAGGCGAAGGTCGGGGACGCCGAGGCGGACATCCGGGCCAGGCTCCCCGAAGAGGACTCGTGGCTCACCTCGGACCTGGCGGACCAGGGGCCCAAGCTGCCCGACGGAGCGACGTGCCGACACTTCACCTCCGAGGACGACCAGGGGGTCGACTTCCTCACCGTCTTCCGGTTCTGCTTCCAGGACGGGAAGTTGGTCTCCAAGGAGACGTACAAGGCGACGTGATGCGGGGCTCCGTGCGGCGGGTCGGCCCGTACAGGGCATGATGGCGGGGCCACTCCGTCCGTTCTCCTTGACAATGTCATGATCGGCACCGCGCAGGAGGTTGTGTGATCCGGGTCCTCGTCGCCGACGACGAGCCGCTCATCAGGGCCGGCATCAGAATGATCCTCACCTCTGCCGACGACATCGACGTGGTCGCCGAGGCCGGGGACGGCCGCGAGGCGGTGGAGAAGGCCCGGGGCGGCGGGGTCAACGTGGCGCTGCTGGACATCCAGATGCCGGTGATGGACGGGCTGACGGCGCTGGTCCAGCTCGGCCGCGCCGCGCCGAAGGTACGGGTCCTGATCCTCACCACCTTCGGCGAGCGGGACAACGTACTGCGGACGCTCGGCCACGGCGGTGCGGGGTTCCTGCTGAAGGACTCCGCGCCCGACGAGCTGATCCAGGCGGTGCGGGCCGCGGCGGCGGGCAACGCGTATCTCTCACCCGCGGCCACCCGGCATGTGGCGGACGTGCTCTCCGCCACTGGGGCCACCACGCGCGGGGAGGCCGCGCGGCGCCGGCTCGACGGGCTCACCACCCGGGAGCGCGAGGTGCTGGCGCTGCTCGGGGAGGGGCTCTCCAACGCGGACGCGGGGCGGCGGCTGCATATGAGCGAGGCCACGGTGAAGACGTACGTCAGCCGCATCCTCACCAAGCTCGACTGCGACAACCGCGTCCAGGCCGCCCTCCTCGCCCGCGACGCCGGGCTTCAACCGGGGGGAATTCAGCCGGGCGGGCACTGACCGGACGGAGCGTCACTTCCGTACGGCCTGACGTCTGTACGGGGGCGCGGCGTCCGTACGTGCCCCTTCCGGCCCGGTGGGCCGAGACACGCGGATCCGCCCGGCCGTATCCGTACGGTCGTATCGCACCGCCAGGCCTGAGCGGTCGGGTCCCCGCTCGTCGGAGCCTCCCCCGAGGACACGAGGGAGGGCTCTTCCGGACGGACCGAAACGGGCCTCTGCCCCCTGACCGTGCTGCTCCGGTTCAGGGCCGACTCTACGAGCGTCGCGATGGTCCTCCAGTGGTGGCGCGTCACTGGACGCCGCCCGGAGGGGGCGCAGCGGTGGACAGCCGGTGGACAGACGCCTTTGGACGAGCCAGCACGCGGCCGCACAGGGGAGACTGCCCCACACGGCGATCTGGGAAAGCGTCATCAGGAAGCAGGGTGCGGCACCACCAGGCGCGATCGCTCTCGTCATGCGCAGGTCTTGGGTTCGAAACCTGAAGACAGCGCTGGCCCGGTTGAGGGTCAGAGCTGCAGGCGCCCGGGGTCGCACATGGTGGTTTCAGGAACCGGGAGCCGTCTCCTCCAGGAAGCGTTCCACCTCGCGGGCCATGCCGGAATCAGCTCCTGACGCGAGAGAGTTCCTTCCCGTTGAGCCCTCGTGGATGCCGAGTCCGCCGACCCAGAGGTATGCGAACGCTTGCTCACCGTCGACCTGCGGACTGAATTGGATGTCCAGTTGCCGCAACTGTGCGGGGGATGAGGCGGCGTAGACGGTGGCTGTCGCCCGCCGTTGTGGATAGAGGTTGAAGCCTCGGATGTCGCTGGAGCCGTACTCATCCACGAAGGCGCCGTGGCCGTCTCGTCCCAGAGGTCCGGGCCGAAACTGGTCGTAGTCGACTCCGACTTGCAGGAACGCCAGTGGCAGCGTCGGTGCGGGCATTGCGAGGCCCCTCCGGCGAGCACTCTCCGTGAAAGGTGACGGTCTATCAGGTATTCCTGATACATCGTCACCCATTGAAGATCATCTTGCACACGTTGCACAAGGTGATGAAGAACAGCGGTGATCAATGGAAGGCCGAGAAAGGGTATAGCCACAGGTCGTCGCGTGTTCAGGGGTGTCGTGCCCCGTGTCCCCAAGGGGCACGGCACCCCGCCCGTCAGATGTCCCGGAAGATCTCGATCTGCGCGCCCACCGAGTTGAGCCGCTCGGCCAGTTCCTCGTATCCGCGGTTGATCACATAGACGTTGCGGAGCACGGAGGTGCCCTCGGCCGCCATCATCGCCAGCAGCACCACCACGGCGGGCCGCAGGGCGGGCGGGCACATCATCTCCGCCGCGCGCCAGCGCGTCGGGCCCTCGACCAGGACCCGGTGGGGGTCGAGGAGTTGGAGGCGGCCACCGAGTCGATTGAGGTCGGTGAGGTAGATCGCGCGGTTGTCGTACACCCAGTCGTGGATCAGGGTCTGGCCGTGCGCCGCGGCGGCGATCGCCGCGAAGAACGGGACGTTGTCGATGTTGAGGCCGGGGAACGGCATCGGGTGGATCTTGTCGATCGGGGCCTCCAGCTTGGAGGGCCGCACCGTCAGGTCCACCAGGCGGGTGCGCGCGTTGTCGGCCGCGTACTCCGGGGTGCGGTCGCAGTCGACGCCCATCTCCTCCAGGACGGCGAGCTCGATCTCCATGAACTCGATCGGCACCCGGCGGATGGTGAGTTCGGACTCGGTCACCACGGCGGCGGCCAGCAGGCTCATCGCCTCGACCGGGTCCTCGGAGGGGGAGTAGTCCACGTCCACGTCGATCTGCGGGACCCCGTGGACGGTGAGCGTCGTCGTGCCGACCCCGTCGACCCGTACGCCCAGGGCCTCCAGGAAGAAGCACAGGTCCTGGACCATGTAGTTGGACGAGGCGTTGCGGATGACCGTCGTGCCGTCGTGGCGGGCCGCGGCCAGCAGGGCGTTCTCGGTCACCGTGTCGCCGCGCTCGGTCAGCACGATGGGGCGGTCCGGGGCGACGCTGCGGTCGACCTGCGCGTGGTACAGGCCCTCCGTCGCGGCGATCTCCAGGCCGAAGCGGCGCAGCGCGATCATGTGCGGCTCGATGGTGCGGGTGCCCAGGTCGCAGCCGCCCGCGTACGGCAGGGTGAACTGCTCCGTCCGGTGCAGCAGCGGCCCCAGGAACATGATGATCGAGCGGGTCCGGCGCGCGGCGTCGGCGTCGATCGCCGCCAGGTCCAGCTGCGCGGGCGGCACGATCTCCAGGTCCACGCCGTCGTTGATCCAGCGGGTGCGGACGCCGATGGAGTTCAGCACCTCCAGGAGCCGGAACACCTCCTCGATCCGGGCCACCCGGCGCAGGACCGTACGCCCCTTGTTGAGGAGCGACGCGCACAGCAGCGCAACGCATGCGTTCTTGCTGGTCTTGACGTCGATGGCCCCGGAGAGCCGTCGGCCGCCGACGACCCGCAGGTGCATGGGTCCGGCGTACCCGAGCGACACGATCTCGCTGTCGAGGGCTTCACCGATGCGGGCGATCATCTCAAGGCTGATGTTCTGGTTGCCGCGCTCGATGCGGTTGACGGCGCTCTGGCTGGTGCCGAGAGCCTCGGCCAACTGCGTCTGTGTCCAGCCCCGATGCTGACGGGCGTCACGGATGAGCTTGCCGATACGTACGAGGTAGTCGTCTGACATGTCGGCAGGCTATCTCAGATATGAGATGAGAATGCTGTGGGGGTGTGTCGTTCGGGTGACGCGCGTGCACCGGCTCCACGCGGCCGGGTCTCCCCATCGTCGCCCGCGCGGGAGGAGATGGCGCGACCGGTGCGTCCGTACGGGGACGGGCCCGGGCTCGCCTCCCCGGTGCTCAGCTTGCCCGGCCGTGCCGGCGGGCCGTGGCGCGCTTCCGATGGGTGAGGGTGAGCTTGACCGGGACCAGCGCGAGCCAGCACCACATGGCCGCGGGAGGGGAGACGAGATAGGCGACCGGCACCGTCGCGGCGAAGAGCGCGGCGGTCGCGGCGAGATCGGCGGTGACCGCCCGGCCCACATCGCCGCGGGAGGCCTCCGTCGCATGCTCCGTCCTCCTCCGGCCGGCCAGGAACATCGCCAGCTCCAGCAGGTTCGTGACGGCGACCATGCCCGCGTAGACGGCCACGGCCAGTGGGCGCGTGGCGTACTCGGACAGCAGCGCGGTCGGGAACGGGACGAGAGCGATGGCCCCCAGCCACAGCAGCGCGAACCGCAGCGCCACCCCCTCGAAGCGCGGGACCAGCCGCACGATCAGCCGGTGGTCGCGCCAGAACCCGGCCAGGATCGTGAAACTCAGGCCGTACGCGCCGAGGTCCGGCAGCGCCTGGCGCACGGCGTCGGTGAACTCGTCCTTGTCCAGCCCCGGTTCGACATGGAGGTCCAGGACCAGCAGGGTCATCGCGATGGCGAAGATCCCGTCGGACAGGGTCGTCAGACGGTCCGCGCTCTTCTCGTCGGCCTTCTCGGCGGCGGCTCGGGCATCGCTCACCCGCCTCAGGGTGAGGCGGCGAGGGGGCTCACCCCTTCATTACGCCGACGGCGGGCAAGCCGGTCCTTCGGGCTCCAGCTCGTCGAGGACGGCGGCCACGGCTTCGATCTCGACGAGCTGGTCGGCGTAGCCGAGCACGGTGACGCCCATCAGGGTGCTGGGCACGTCGTGGTCGCCGAAGGCGTCCCGGACCACCTTCCAGGCGGCCCCGAGATCCTGCTGACGGGCCGACGCCACGAGGACCCGGGTGCTGATGACGTCCTCGATGGAGGCACCGGCGTCGGCGAGCGCGGACCGCAGATTCGCCACGGCCCGCGCCGCCGGGCCCGCGTAGTCCCCGACCGCCACGGTGGCGCCGTGCTCGTCGAGCGGACACGCACCGGCGAGGAAGACCAGCCGTGAGCCGGCGGGTGCCGTGGCCGCATAGGCGTACTCGGCGACGCCGGAGAGGGTGCGGGAACGGATCAGCGAAACGGCGCTGGTGCGGGTCACGGTGGGTGCGTCTCCTGCGGGGTGGGGCGCGTGCCGGGTGGGCCGGGTCCTGGAGCCCGCCATCCTTTCAGCGCGCTCCGGGTTCCGCCTCTCCTTTTGCACGGCGGCTCGCACGACGGCTCGCGGGGTGACTCGCGCAGTAGCCCGTCCGGCGGAGAAATTCGGATGCTCGTCGGACGTCGCGCTCCTACTGTGGCCCGATGACGTCGATCAGGCAGGTCCAGATCACCTTCGACTGCGCGTCGCCCACGCGCGTCGCCCACTTCTGGTGCGAGGTGTCGGGGTACGTCGTACCACCGCCGCCGGAGGGGTTTGCCAGTTGGGACGCGTACGACCTCTCCCTGCCGCCGGAGAAGCGGGACGCGGGGTTCGTCTGCCAGGACCCCACGGGGGTGGGCCCGCGGATGTACTTCCAGCGCGTTCCCGAGGCCAAGGTCGTCAAGAACCGGGTGCATCTGTGCGTGCGGGTCGGCACCGGGCTCGTGGGGGAGGAGCGCCTCGCCGCGCTGGAGGCCGAGTGCGCACGGCTTCTGCCGCTCGGCGCGAAGCGCGTACGCCTGCTCCTCGCCGACGAGGAGAACGAGTCCTGCCTCGTGATGCAGGACATCGAGGGCAACGAGTTCTGCCTCGACTGACCGGCCCGCGCGGTATCCTCGCCCGGCATGACCCACTCCGACACCGCCGGCGAGATCGAGATGACGGCGGACCTGGTCCGTGACCTGCTCCGGGAGCAGCATCCCGATCTGGCGGGGCTGGCCGTCCGCGAGGTCGTGGGCGGCTGGGACAACCAGCAGTGGCGCCTCGGGGACGAGTTGGCCGTCCGCGTGCCGCGTACGGAACGCGCCCCGGAACTCCAGCGCAAGGAGTGCCGGTGGTTGCCCCACCTCGCTCCGCGCCTGCCGCTCCCCGTCCCGCACCCGGTGCGCGTCGGGGAGCCGTCCGCACGCTTCCCGAAGCGGTGGACGATCATGACGTGGGTCCCCGGCGAGCCGCTGGACCGCACCTCGATCAGCCGTGGCGACCACGCGGCGGACACGCTGGCGGACTTCCTTGGGGCGCTCCACGTGGCGGCGCCCGCCGAGGCGCCGGGCGTGGTGGACCGGGGCGCTCACCCGGCCACGTACACCGAGGGCTTCGACCACTTCTTCCGGTCCGTCGCCCTCGACGGCAGGGCCGACGAGGTCCGGGCCGTCTGGGACGACGCGGTCGCCGCCCCCGCGTGGGAGGGCCCGCCGGTCTGGGTGCACGGTGACCTCCACCCGGCGAACGTGGTCGTGTCGGGCGGGACGCTCTCGGGCGTGATCGACTTCGGCGACCTGTTCGCCGGGGATCCGGCGTGGGACCTCGCGGCCGCCTGGGTCGTTCTTCCCCGGGGCGGGGCCGAGCGGTTCTTCGACGCGTACGCGCACGCGGACGGGGCGACGATCCGGCGCGCCCGTGGCCTGGCCGCGCTGAAAAGCCTCTTCCTCATGCTCATGGGCGAGAACGGAGACCGGGGGCTTCCCGGCGGCAAGCCGGGCTGGGGGCCCGCCGGCCGGGCGGCGCTCGATCGCGTGCTGAGCACCGACGGCCGGTAGGGCGTTGCCGCCCAGGCGGCGTCCGAGATTCAGTGGCCGCGCGGTGCGTACATGATCACGGCCATGCCGGCCAGGCAGACCAGGGCCCCGATGACGTCGAAGCGGTCCGGGCGGTAGCCGTCGGCGACCATGCCCCAGGCGATCGATCCGGCGACGAAGACGCCGCCGTACGCGGCGAGGATGCGGCCGAAGTCGTCGTCGCTCTGGAAGGTGGCGACCACGCCGTACAGACCGAGCGCGATGACGCCGGCCCCGACCCACGCCCAGCCCTTGTGCTCCCGCAGCCCCTGCCAGACCAGCCAGGCTCCCCCGATCTCGAACAGCGCGGCGACGACGAACAGGGCGATGGAACGGGCGACGAGCACGGTGGAGGGCTCCTGGTGAGCGGGGGCGGGAGGGGGCGTCAGCCGGTGGAGCCGAAGAGGTCCGTGAGCAGCACGCCGCCGTCAGCAGGCGCGCGGACCTCGGCCTCGGCGAGAGAGGTCGTGCGACCGACCGTAAACCTTCCACCCGGTTGGAAGGCCGAGGCGTCGTCGCCCATGCCGCCGCTCCGCGCCGGCCCCGAGTCGAGCGCTCCGCGTCAAGTGGTCCGTGTGTCGGCGCGGTCACAGGGCACCTGGGCATGACCGGGCGGCGGCAATGTACTAGAGTTATCTCGACATCGAGATATCTGCCGAGGCGCACCACGGCCGCCGCCCGGTAAGGGTTACCTAACTAATCCTTACCTTAGCGGATGGCCGGGGCCGTAGGTGGCAAACGCGGCGCCGGCTGCCAATGAGGCGCGGCGCGGTAGACGCGCACATTGAAGAAGGAGACTGTCGTGTCGGCGAACAGCTTCGACGCCCGCAGCACGCTGCGCGTGGGCGACGAGTCGTACGAGATCTTCAAGCTGGACAAGGTAGAGGGCTCCGCGCGCCTCCCGTACAGCCTGAAGGTCCTGCTGGAGAACCTGCTCCGTACCGAGGACGGCGCGAACATCACCGCCGACCACATCCGGGCCATCGGCGGCTGGGACTCCCAGGCCCAGCCCAGCCAGGAGATCCAGTTCACGCCGGCCCGCGTGATCATGCAGGACTTCACCGGCGTCCCGTGCGTCGTGGACCTCGCCACCATGCGCGAGGCCGTCAAGGAGCTCGGCGGTGACCCGGCGAAGATCAACCCGCTGGCCCCGGCCGAGCTGGTCATCGACCACTCCGTCATCGCCGACAAGTTCGGTACGAAGGAGGCCTTCGGCCAGAACGTCGAGCTGGAGTACGGCCGCAACAAGGAGCGCTACCAGTTCCTGCGCTGGGGCCAGACCGCCTTCGACGAGTTCAAGGTCGTCCCCCCGGGCACCGGCATCGTCCACCAGGTGAACATCGAGCACCTGGCCCGTACGGTCATGGTCCGCAACGGCCAGGCGTACCCCGACACCCTCGTCGGCACCGACTCGCACACCACCATGGTCAACGGCCTCGGTGTGCTCGGCTGGGGCGTCGGCGGCATCGAGGCCGAGGCCGCCATGCTCGGCCAGCCGGTCTCCATGCTCATCCCGCGCGTCGTCGGCTTCAAGCTGACCGGTGAGCTGAAGCCCGGCACCACCGCCACCGACCTCGTGCTGACCATCACCGAGATGCTCCGCAAGCACGGCGTCGTCGGCAAGTTCGTCGAGTTCTACGGTGAGGGCGTCGCCGCCACCTCGCTCGCCAACCGCGCCACCATCGGCAACATGTCGCCGGAGTTCGGCTCCACCGCCGCGATCTTCCCGATCGACGACGAGACCCTGAACTACCTGCGCCTGACCGGCCGCGACGCCCAGCAGGTCGCCCTCGTCGAGGCGTACGCCAAGGAGCAGGGCCTCTGGCTCGACCCGAAGGCCGAGCCGGACTTCTCCGAGAAGCTGGAGCTCGACCTCGCCACGGTCGTCCCCTCCATCGCAGGACCGAAGCGCCCGCAGGACCGCATCGTCCTCGCCAACGCCGCGCAGCAGTTCGCCCAGGACGTCCGCAACTACGTCTCGGACGACGAGGAGGCGGGCAAGGAGTCCTTCCCGGCCTCCGACTCCCCGGCCTCCTCCAACGGCGTCCCGTCGAAGCCGACCACCGTGACGGCCCCCGACGGCTCGACGTACGAGATCGACCACGGCGCCGTCACCGTCGCCGCGATCACCTCCTGCACCAACACCTCGAACCCCTACGTCATGGTCGCCGCCGCGCTCGTGGCGAAGAAGGCGGTCGAGAAGGGCCTGACCCGCAAGCCGTGGGTCAAGACCACCCTCGCCCCGGGCTCGAAGGTCGTCACCGACTACTTCGACAAGGCGGGTCTGACCCCGTACCTCGACAAGGTCGGCTTCAACCTCGTCGGCTACGGCTGCACCACCTGCATCGGCAACTCCGGCCCGCTGCCGGAGGAGGTCTCCAAGGCCGTCAACGACAACGACCTCGCGGTCACGTCGGTCCTCTCCGGCAACCGCAACTTCGAGGGCCGCATCAACCCCGACGTCAAGATGAACTACCTGGCGTCCCCGCCGCTGGTCGTCGCGTACGCCATCGCCGGTTCGATGAAGGTCGACATCACCAAGGACGCCCTCGGCACCGACCAGGACGGCAAGCCGGTCTTCCTGACCGACATCTGGCCGACCGAGGCCGAGGTCAACGACGTCGTGGCCAACGCCATCGGCGAGGACATGTTCAACAAGTCCTACCAGGACGTCTTCGCGGGCGACGCCCAGTGGCAGGCGCTGCCGATCCCGACCGGCGACACCTTCGAGTGGGACTCCGAGTCCACCTACGTGCGCAAGCCCCCGTACTTCGAGGGCATGACGATGGAGACGACCCCGGTCGAGGACATCACCGGCGCCCGCGTCCTCGCCAAGCTCGGCGACTCGGTCACCACCGACCACATCTCCCCGGCCGGCGCCATCAAGGCCGACACCCCGGCCGGCAAGTACCTCACGGAGCACGGCATCGAGCGCCGTGACTTCAACTCCTACGGCTCGCGCCGTGGCAACCACGAGGTCATGATCCGCGGCACGTTCGCCAACATCCGCCTGCGCAACCAGATCGCGCCGGGCACCGAGGGCGGCTACACCCGCGACTTCACCCAGGCCGACGGCCCGGTGTCGTTCATCTACGACGCCTCGCAGAACTACCAGGCCGCCGGTGTCCCGCTCGCGATCCTCGCGGGCAAGGAGTACGGCTCCGGCTCGTCCCGCGACTGGGCCGCCAAGGGCACCGCGCTGCTGGGCGTCAAGGCCGTCATCGCCGAGTCCTACGAGCGCATCCACCGCTCGAACCTCATCGGCATGGGCGTCCTCCCGCTCCAGTTCCCCGAGGGCCAGAACGCCGAGACCCTCGGCCTCACCGGCGAGGAGGCCTTCTCCTTCACCGGCGTCACCGAGCTGAACAACGGCACCACCCCGCGTACGGTCAAGGTCACCACCGACACCGGGGTGGAGTTCGACGCGGTCGTCCGCATCGACACCCCCGGCGAGGCCGACTACTACCGCAACGGCGGCATCCTGCAGTACGTGCTCCGCAGCCTGATCCGCAGCTGATCAGCCTGATCCGCCGCTGACCGGTGGACGGCACAGTGCGAGGGCCGCGCCCCGGGTTCTCCCCGGGGCGCGGCCCTCGCGCCGTTTCCGCGTCCGTGGCCGGAGGCCGCCTCAGTCCCCCGTCGGCATCCGCGTCAGGTCGACAAGTCGGCACGTCGTACCGCGCGGCACCTCACCGAGGCCGTGGATCTCCTCCACCACGCTCTTGCCGGGACCGAGGTCGACCACTCCCGTGACTCCGTCCGCGACCTTGGTGCCGTCCTTGTCGAGGAACTCGACCCCTATGTGGTAGCTCGCCGTCGTGGACGTGCCGTTCACGACCTTCACCTTCGCCGACTGCCAGCCGATCTGCGGATCGCGCGTGCACGCGGTGATCGTGACGTCCTCCTTCACGTCGGGTTCGGTCGCGGTGGGCTCCGGCGCGGGCTCATCGGCGTACGGCTCTTCCCCGTACGGCTCCGAGTAGGGCGTGTCCGACCGCGGCGGCAGCGCGATGGAGTCCTGGACCGCGTCCATCGCCGAGTGGACGAGCGCCACGACCGCTCCCGCCACGATGAGCCCGCCGCCCACGGCGAGCGTCACGATCAGCCCCGTACGCTGCTTCTGCGGCGGCCCCGCGGGCGCGGCCCACGGCGAAGGCTGCGCCGCGGGCCGGTACTCCGGCTGCGGCTGTTCGGGCGGCGGAGGCGGAAAGTTGTCGGACATGCGGTCCCCCCACGGGAAAGTGATCAACTGAGGGACTTACCGTACGTGGCCCCCTCAGCCCCACCCGCACCATCTGTACAGAAAGCGAACGGACCATCATGGGCGAGCTGATCCTCATCCGGCACGGCGAGACCGAATGGTCCCGTTCCGGGCAGCACACGAGCTGGACCGACCTCCCCCTCACCGACGTCGGGGAGCGCCAGGCCCGCGCACTCGTCCCGCTGCTGGCCGACCGCACCATCGGCCTCACCCTCGTCAGCCCCTCGATCCGGGCCCGCCGCACCGCCGAACTGGCCGGACTCCCCGCCCCCCGGGTCACCCCCGAGCTGCGGGAGTGGGACTACGGCGGGTACGAGGGCATCACCACCCGGGAGATCCGCCGCACCCGCCCCTTCTGGAACCTGTGGACCGACGGCGTCGACCCCGGCTCCGACGAGCACCCCGGCGAGAGCCCCGCCCAGATCGGGCAGCGGGCCGACCAGGTGCTCGCGGGCGTCCGGTCGGCCGCCGAGGAGGTCGCGGACGAGGAGGACATCGCGCTCGTCGCGCACTCGCACTTCCTGCGCGTCCTCACCGCCCGCTACCTCGGCCTGACCCCGGCCGAGGGGCGGCTCTTCCAGCTCGCCACCGGCGCCGTCTCCCGCCTCGGCACCGAACACGGCCGTCCGGTCGTCGCCGCGCTCAACGTCGCCCTGCCCGAGAGCCTCCAGCCGGAGTGAGCCGCGCCCCGCGGCCCTGCCCGAAGTCCTCCGGGGCCGCCGGGCCACGGCCGCAGGGACGCCGACGGCCGGCACCCCGTCCTCCGGGGTACCGGCCGCCGTCGCTCACCGCGTAGCGATCAGGAGAGCAGCTCCACCTCCGCGAGCGTCGCCGAACCCGTCAGCACCAGCCGGTACTTCGTGTACGAGCCGGGCTTCGCCACCGAGAACACGCGGGTCTGCTTGTCCCAGGCGAACGACTGGCCGGAGCGGCGGTCGACGTCCTTCCACTCCTTGCCGTCCGTCGAACCCTGGAGCGTCCACCCCTTCGGGGCCTTGTCCGCCGCCGCCGAGGTCAGCGTGTACTGAACACCCTTCGTGGCCGAGGACACCGGCAGCTCCACCGACTCCACCGTCGCCGACGTGGCCGAGGTGTCGTCGAACAGCGCGCCGCCACCCTTCAGCGCGTCGCCCTTGGGCGTCGGGACCTTGTCGTCCTTCTGCACCGAGACCGGGGCCGCGTCCTTGCCCGTGCCCCAGGCCGACGGCTTCGGGCCCATGTCGAACTCCAGCGTGCCCCCCTTGGCCAGCACGTCGTGGGGGAGCGCCGTGGAGGTCCACTTCTTGCCGTTGACCTTCACGCCCTGCACGTAGATGTTCTTGTCGCTGTTCTTCGGGGCCTTCACGACCAGCTTGCGGCCGTTGTCCGTGCGGACGGTGACCTTCTTGAAGAGCGGCGAGCCGATCGCGTACTCCCCGCTGCCCATCACCAGCGGGTAGAAGCCGAGCGAGGAGAAGAGGAACCAGGCCGACTGCTCGCCGTTGTCCTCGTCGCCGTGGATGCCCTGCCCGATCTCGCTGCCGATGTACAGCCGGCCCAGTACCTCGCGGACCTTCTCCTGCGTCTTGTACGGCTGCGAGGCCGCGTTGTACATGTACGTGGCGTGGTGGGCGACCTGGTTGCTGTGCCCGTACTGGCCCATCCGCACGTCACGCGCCTCGGTCATCTCGTGGATGACCCCGCCGTAGCTGCCGACGAACTCCGGGCCCGCCGTCTCCGGGGTCGAGAAGTACGTGTCCAGCTTCTTGCCCAGACCCGCGCGGCCGCCGTACAGGTTGGCCAGGCCCCGGCTGTCCTGCGGGGCGGTGAAGGCGTAGCCCCAGCCGTTGGTCTCGGTGTAGTCGTAGCCCCAGACGCGCGGGTCGTACTGGTCGGAGGGCAGGCGCCAGTCGCCGCCAGGCTTCTTGCCCTGGAAGAACCCGGCCTTGTCGTCGAAGAGCTTGACGTACTTCTGCGCCCGGTTCATGAAGTACTCGGACTCTTCCTTGTACCGCGCCTTCTTCGTCTTCCTGTACAGCTCCTGGCCCATGCGGGCGATGCCGTAGTCGTTGACGTAACCCTCCAGGGACCAGGACAGCCCCTCGTGGGTGGCGGTGTCGGCGTAGCCGGTGAAGACCGAGGTCTCCAGGCCCTTGCGGCCGACGCCCGAGGACGGCGGGGCCACGGTGGCGTTCTTGAGCGCCGCGTCGTAGGCCGCCTCGGCGTCGAACGTGACGCCCTTGACGTACGCGTCGGCGAACGCCACGTCCGAGCTGGTGCCGGTCATCAGGTCCGCGTAGCCGGGGGAGGACCAGCGCGAGGTCCAGCCGCCGTCCTTGTAGTGCTGCACGAAGCCGTCCACCAGCTTCCCGGCCTTCTTCGGGGAGAAGAAGGAGTAGGCGGGCCACGTCGTGCGGTAGGTGTCCCAGAAGCCGTTGTTGACGTACACCTCGCCGTCGACGATCTTCGCGCCGGTCCGGGTCGGGGTGTTCTCGCCGGTCGCCTTGGAGAAGGGGCTGGCGTAGCGGTTCTTGCCCTTCACCTTCTCGTGGCCGGAGTTCGGGTAGAGGTAGAGCCGGTAGAGGCTGGAGTAGAGCGTCGTCAGCTGGTCGGCGTTGGCGCCCTCGACCTCGACCGTCCCCAGGATGTCGTCCCAGGCGCCCTGCGCCTTGCGCTGCACACGCTCGAACGAGGTGGACTCCGGGATCTCCATCGCCAGGTTCTGCTTCGCCTGGTCGACGCCGATCAGCGACGTGGCCAGCCGCAGGTTGACCGTACGGTCCTTGCCCGCGTCGAAGCGGAAGAACCCGGTGACGTCGTCGCCCCCGCCGCCCTTCAGCTTGCCGCTGTCGGTGACCGGCGCGTCGAAGACGCCGTGGACGAACATCCGGGTCGCGCCGGTGGACAGACCGCTCTTGACGTCCGTGTAACCGGAGAACGAGCTGGTCCCGGGGTCCAGTGTGATGCCGCCGGCGTTCGAGACGTTGTCGAAGATCAGGCTGGCGTCCTTGCCCGGATAGGTGAACCGCATCCGCGCCGCGTGGTCGGTCGGCGTCATCTCGGCCTTGAGGCCGTTCTCGAACGTGACGCCGTAGTAGTGCGGCTTCGCCGTCTCGTTCTCGTGCCGGAACGGCAGGGCGCGGGCGGTCCGGGACGCGTCCGGGGTGCCGCTCGCGGCCGACGGCATCAGCTGGAAGGTCTGCCGGTCGCCCATCCACGGGCTCGGCTCATGGCTCGCGCCGAAGGCCTGGAGCGTGGGGAGGTTGTCCGCGTTGTTGCCCCGGTGGTAGTCGTACAGCCAGCTCAGCGAACCGGCGTTCGTCACCGGCGTCCAGAAGTTGAAGCCATGCGGGACCGCGGTGGCCGGAATGTTGTTGCCGCGCGAGAAGCCGCCGCTGGAGTTGGTGCCGCGGGTCGTCAGCGCGTAGTCCGACAGATGCGCCTTGCGCTTCTCGGGCTTCTTCGGGGCGATCGCGATGTCGTCGATCCAGCCCTGGAACTTCGCCTTCCCCTTGGGGGAGTCGTACGCCACCAGGATCCGGTCGACCGTCTTGCCCGCGGCGACCGTGCCGAGCCGGGCGGCGACCTTGTTCCACTGGTTGACGTAGAGGCGCTTGGCATCGGCCTGGCCCTGCGGGGTCAGCAGCCCACCGTGGCTGTCGGTGGCCTTCAGCTCGCTCAGGTAGGTGCCGTCGGTGAAGGCGAGGTCCACCGCGACGTGTGTGGCCGGGTAGTTCAGGTCCGTCTCGCCCATCTGCGGATAGACGAGGTAGGACAGCTCGGTGTCCTTGGTGACGGCCGTGTTCACGTCGAAGATCTTGTTGTACGAGTACGCGCGTCCGTCGGGCGTGTGCGTACCCGCGTAACGCAGTGCCTTCTTTCCGGTGAATCCCGCACCCGATTTGGCGGTGGGGGAGCCGGAGGGGCCGCGGTCGGGCTGGCTGCGCATCTCCTCGGGCACCGGGACGGAGGTGTCACCGTTCGAGAACTGAACGTCGGCGAGCTGGAGCGCGTCCGCACCGCCGTTCGCCGTGATCTCCAGGCGGAAGTGCCGGTAGGCGGTGCCGCCCGCGAAGTCGTACGTCTTCGTCTCGTGCCGCTTGGCGAAGGTCTCGCCGGTGCGGGTGTCGAGGTCGGTCCACTCCTTGCCGTCGGCCGAGCCCTTGAGCGTCCAGTTCTTCGGATCGCGTTCGGCGTGGTCGTTGGCCGAAGTGAGCGCGTATGTCACGACCTTGGCGGGTTCGTCCAGATCGAACTCGACCCAGCCGGTCTTCGCGAACGTCAGCCACTTGGAGCCGGGCTCGACGTCGACGAGGTTCTCCTTCACCTCGCCGCCCGCGGTGTTCTCGGCGCTCGCGCGCACCTCCGTCACCCGGTCGGTGACATTGCCCGGTATGCCGGAGGAGAAGCCCCCGTCGACACCGGAGGACCGCTTCTTGCCGTCGGGGCCCTCCTCGACGGTGTTGCGCCAGTCCGGCTGCTTCTCGTCCGCCTCGAAGGAGGTGGTGAACGTCCGGTCGCCGGACGGCTTCCGGTCCGGCGAGGAGGGCTGCGCGGTGGCGACCGCGGGGGCGATCACCACCAGGGCGAGGGATGCCGCCAGGGCGGCTGCTGTGGGGGTCCGTCTCCGGCGGGGAGCCGGGCGGGGGACCGCGTGAGGGGCTGTGTCGGAGCCGTGGTTGAGGCCGCGTGGTGGCTGCATGCCGAGCCGTTCCTCCCCGGGAAAATACATGGACAACGTTGTCATAGCGGGATGCAAGGTCCAGTAGGGAGCCAAGTGACAGGACGTGTCAAGGGTGTTGCCGCGCGGCCCGGCGGCGAATCGGCCCGAATGGGGAAATAGCCGCCGCGGGAGGAGGGGGCGGGACGCCGAGGTGTCCGTGAGGTCTCAACTCGGGAAAGACTGCCGCCCAAACCTGCTTTCGATCTTGCTCAGTTGGCGACAAGTGGACTATACCTGTCGGCATCTGCACAGCCGTTTCACACGGATGTGCGCGGGGGAAACAGGAACGTCGCGAGGACGCCGAGGGCGTCCTCGCTGTACGGTCTCCCGGCATCCCCACTGCACCGGCCTGTCCGGTACATCTGCATATCCGCATGACCCAAGCGCAACTGACCGCGGTGGCGGGGCCCTTCGCCTGAGGCGAATTCTCGACGGGTGACCGGTACACCGCCTGAGTCCTGGAGAAGGCGAGGACTTGAGCATGGGATCCACCTCCGCCCACAACAATGAGGGCCTTGGCCGTCGCGATCTGATCAAGCGTTCTGCCGCACTCGGCCTGATCGCTGTTCCGACGATGAGCTTCCTGTCCGCCTGCGCGAGCGGCGACAGCAGCAGCGACGACAAGGTCGAAAAGGGCGAAAAGAGCGACAAGAACCCGCTGGCCGTCAACGGCAGCGCCCCGCTGGAGATCGTCATCTTCGACGGCGGCTTCGGTACCAAGTACGCCGAGGACGCCAAGGCCGTCTACGAGAAGACCTACCCCGAGGCGAAGGTCAAGTTCTCGGCCACGCAGAAGATCCAGTCGGTTCTTCAGCCGCGGTTCAACGGTGGCACCCCGCCGGACCTGATCGACAACTCCGGGGCCCAGCAGATGGACATGGGCGTCCTGGTCGGCAAGAAGCAGCTCACCGACCTGACCCCGCTCCTCGACGCCCCCTCCATCGACGACCCCGCCAAGAAGGTCCGCGACACCCTGCGGCCCGGCATCGTCGAGATGGGCCAGTTCGACGGCGACCCGGTCTGGATCATGTACTACGCGTACACGGTCTACGGCGTCTGGTACTCGCAGACCGCGCTGGAGAAGCTCGACGCCACGTACCCGGAGAACTGGGACGACATGCTCGCGCTCTGCGCGAAGGCGAAGAAGCAGGGCATTGCCGGCTGGACCTACCCCGGCAAGCACCCGTACTACCTCCCCTTCTCGCTGTACCCCTTCATCGCCAAGATCGGCGGCAGTGAGGTCCTCGACGCGATCGACAACCTGGAGCCGAAGGCCTGGGAGCACCCCGCGGTCAAGGCGGCCTTCGAGGCGTACTACGAGCTCGTCGCCAAGGACTACATCCTCAAGGGCACCCCCGGCCTGGACCACCGCGGTTCGCAGGGCGCCTGGGCCCGCGGCAAGGCGCTGTTCATCCCGAACGGCTCCTGGGTGGAGAACGAGGAAGCGGCGATCATCCCCAAGGACTTCAAGCTGTCCGTGGGCGCTCCCTCCAGCCTCGACTCCTCCGACAAGATGCCCTTCGGCACCATCTGGGCGTCCGGCGGCGAGCCGTTCATCGTCCCGAGCAAGGCGAAGAACGTCGAGGGCGGTATGGAGCAGCTGCGCATCATGCTCAGCGAGGCCTCCTCCAAGTCCTTCACCGCCAGCACGAAGTCGCTGTCCGCCTTCAACGGCGGCACGGACGGCATCGAGCTGTCGGACGGCCTCAAGTCCGGTGTCGCCGCGCTGGAGAAGGCCGGCACCAACGTGGTCAACCCGCGCCTGCAGGACTGGTACGTGAAGCTCCAGAAGGAGCAGATCGGTGTCGCCGCGCTCGGCGAGATGATGGCGGGCCGCGCCAAGCCGGCCGAGACCATCAAGAAGATCCAGGCCTTCGCCGACGCGACCGCCAAGGACCAGTCCATCAAGCACTTCAAGCACCAGTGACCACGCGTCACCAGCGGCGGGCAGCACGGGAAGGTCGGAGTCGGTAACGATGCAACACGGTAAATACCGGTTCATAGTCGGGTTCTTGGTGGTCCCGATGACGTTGTACGTCATCTTCGTCATCTGGCCCTTCATCCAGTCCATCTACTACTCGTTCACGGACTGGACGGGTCTGAGCCCCGACTTCAAGATGGTCGGGTTCGACAACTACACCAAGATGCTCGACGACGACGTCTTCTGGAAATCGCTGCAGCACAGTGTGCTGCTGGCGGTGCTGCTCCCGCTGGTGACGCTGGGCCTCGCGCTCTTCTTCGCCTTCATGCTCAACGTCGGCGGGCGGCGCCGCAAGGGCGCCGCCATCAGCGGCGTACGGGGCTCGGGGTTCTACAAGATCGCGTACTTCTTCCCGCAGGTGCTCTCGATCGCGATCGTGGCCATCCTGTTCCAGTTCGCTTTCGACCCGGCCCAGGGCATGATCAACGGCACGCTCAAGGCCGTGGGCTTCAACGACGTACCGGACTGGCTGGGCGATCCGCAGCTGGCCCTGTGGGTCATCATGGCGGTCCTCGTCTGGTGCACCACCGGCTTCTTCGTGGTGCTGTTCTCCGCGGGCATGGCCTCCATCCCCAAGGACTTCTACGAGGCGGCCCTGCTGGACGGCGCGAGCCGCTTCACGACCTTCTTCCGGATCACGCTGCCCCTGCTGTGGGACACGGTCCAGTCCGGCTGGGTCTACATGGGCATCCTGGCGCTCGGCGCCGAGGGCTTCGCCATCGTCCACATCATGAGCGTCGGTCCCGGCGGGCCCGACTACTCGACCACCGTCCTGCCGCTGTACGTCTACCAGTCGGCGTTCCGTGACGGACAGGCGGGCTACGCGACCACGATCGGTGTCGCCCTGCTCCTCGTGACGCTGGCGTTCGCCGCCATCGTCATGCGGGTGGGCCGGCGCGAGCGGCTGGAGTTCTGATGAAGACCACTGACACCCCTCCGTCCGGGCCCTCCGGAACCCCGTCCGACGCCGACGCGGCCAAGGTCCCGGCCCAGCGCACCGGCACGGTCTCCAAGGGCTCGTCGGCCCCCGTGAAGAGCAGCGAGGGCCACGTCCTCAACGTCTTCTCGCACGGGATGCTCATCCTGTGGGCGATCATGGTCGTCCTGCCGCTGTTCTGGGCGGTGATGTCCTCGTTCAAGACCGACTCGGACATCTTCAACACTCCGTGGTCGCTGCCCAGTTCGCTGAACTTCGACAGCTGGGGCCGGGCCTGGAGCCAGGCCCATATGAGCGAGTACTTCCTGAACACCATCCTGGTGGTGGGCGGGTCGCTCGTCGGCACCCTGGTCCTCGGGTCCATGGCCGCCTATGTGCTCGCCCGCTTCGAGTTCCCCGGGAACCGCTTCATCTACTTCTTGTTCGTCGGCGGCATGAGCTTCCCGATCATGCTGGCGCTGGTCCCGCTGTTCTACGTCATGGACAACATGGGGCTGCTGAACACGATCCACGGCCTGATCGCCGTGTACATCGCGTACTCGCTGCCGTTCACCGTGTTCTTCCTGACCTCGTTCTTCCGTACGCTGCCGACCTCGGTGGCGGAAGCGTCGATCATCGACGGGGCCTCGCACACCCGCACGTTCTTCCAGGTCATGCTGCCGATGGCCAAGCCCGGCCTGATCAGCGTCGGGATCTTCAACTTCCTCGGGCAGTGGAACCAGTACATGCTGCCGACGGTGCTGAACACCGACCCGGAGAAGCGGGTGCTGGCCCAGGGCCTGGTGGAGCTGGCCGCCAGCCAGGGCTACAAGGGCGACTACTCCGGCCTCTTCGCCGGTCTGGTGATCGCGATGCTGCCCGTGCTGGCCGCGTACATCATCTTCCAGCGCCAGGTCGTCTCCGGTCTGACGGCGGGCGCGCTGAAGTAGGTCACGTATCCACAACGGCCCGGTGCCCCGGCGGATCGAGTCCGCCGGGGCACCGGGCCGTTGTGGGGTGCGCCGGTGCTCAGGTCTTGACGGGAGGCACCCCCGAACGGTCAGCTTAGAGTTCACATGTTGGAGGAAGCCGGGGTCTCATCGCTGCGGCCCCGACCGGGGCGGTCCTCCGGGACCGCCCGCCAAGGGCAGGAGTGGATGAGTCGATGGAGACTCCCGGGTCGCAGACATCGCTGCACAGGGCCAATCTGGAGCGGGTCGTCCGCGCCGTACGGATGGCGGGAGCGCTCACCCAGGCGGAGATCGCCCGGAGCACCGGCCTCTCCGCGGCCACCGTCTCCAATATCGTCCGGGAGCTGAAGGACGGGGGAACGGTCGAGGTCACCCCCACCTCGGCGGGCGGCCGGCGGGCCCGCAGCGTCTCGCTCAGCGGCGACGCGGGCATCGTCATCGGCGTCGACTTCGGCCATACGCATCTGCGTGTCGCCGTTGGCAACCTCGCCCACCAGGTGCTCGCCGAGGAGTCCGAGCCGCTGGACGTCGACGCCTCGTCCGCCGAGGGTTTCGACCGGGCCGAGGTGCTGGTCAAGCGGCTGATCGAGGCCACCGGGATCGGCCCGGACAAGGTGATCGGCGTCGGTCTCGGCGTGCCGGGCCCCATCGACGTCGAGTCCGGCACGCTGGGCTCCACCTCCATCCTGCCGGGCTGGACGGGCATCAACCCCAGCGAGGAGCTCTCCGGCCGCCTCGGCGTGCCCGTGTACGTCGACAACGACGCCAACCTCGGAGCGCTGGGCGAGCTGGTCTGGGGCAGCGGCCGGGGCGTCAAGGACCTCGCGTACATCAAGGTGGCCAGCGGGGTCGGCGCCGGTCTGGTGATCGACGGGACCATCTATCGGGGCCCCGGCGGCACGGCCGGCGAGATCGGGCACATCACGCTCGACGAGTCGGGACCGGTCTGCCGCTGCGGCAACCGCGGCTGCCTGGAGACCTTCACCGCCGCCCGCTACGTCCTGCCGCTGCTCCAGCCCAGCCACGGCCCCGGGCTCACCATGGAGCGGGTGGTCCAGCTGGCCCGGGAGGGCGACCCCGGGTGCCGCCGGGTGATCGGGGACGTGGGCCGCCACATAGGCAGCGGCGTGGCCAACCTGTGCAATCTGCTCAACCCCAGCCGCGTCGTGCTCGGCGGCTCGCTGGCGGAGGCCGGGGAGCTGGTCCTGGGGCCCATACGGGACTCCGTGTCGCGGTACGCGATCCCCAGCGCCGCCCGGCAGCTCTCGGTCCTCCCCGGGGCGCTCGGCGGCCGTGCCGAGGTGCTGGGCGCACTCGCCCTGGTGCTCAGCGAGATGGGGGATTCAACCCTTTTGGAGAGCACCCTCCCCGTGGCCACTCCTGCCTTCACTTAGATAACGAATGGCACCGTTGTCATCTCGTTAAGGATTTACTCCTTGACGCTGGCGCTGGGGCCGAGTTGACTTCCAGCCACCTCGGCCGCAACGTCGCGGCCTCGTCAGGGAGGTTCGAGAATGAACACGCGTATGCGTCGTGCCGCCGTTGCCGTTGCCGCCACCACGATGGCGATCTCGCTGGCCGCTTGCGGGAGCGCCAAGGAGTCCGGCGACAAGGCCGAACAGAGCTCGGAGAAGAAGGGCGACGACCTGAAGATAGGTCTGCTCCTTCCCGAGAACCAGACGGCCCGTTACGAGAAGTTCGACCGGCCGATCATCGAGAAGAAGATCAGCGAGCTCACCGACGGCAAGGCGAAGGTCACCTACGCCAACGCCAAGCAGGATGCGAACACGCAGGCGCAGCAGGTCGACACCATGATCACCAACAAGGTCGACGCCCTCATCCTGGGCTCGGTCGACTCCAAGGCGATCGCCAACAGCGTCAAGAAGGCCAAGGACGCCGGCATCCCGGTCGTCGCCTTCGACCGCCTCGCCGAGGGCCCCATCGACGCCTACACCTCCTTCGACAACGAAGAGGTCGGCCGGGCCCAGGGCACCGCCCTGCTGGAGGCCCTGGGCGACAAGGCCGACGGCGGCACGATCGTGATGATGAACGGTGCGATCACCGACCCGAACGCCGCGCTCTTCAAGAAGGGCGCCAAGTCCGTCCTCGACGGCAAGGTGAAGTACGGCAAGGAGTACGACACCAAGGAGTGGAAGCCGGAGAACGCCAACGCCAACATGGAAGCGGCGATCACCGCGCTCGGCAAGGACAAGATCGACGGCGTCTACTCCGCCAACGACGGCATGGCGGGCGGCATCATCACCGCCCTCAAGGGCGCCGGTCTCGACCCGCTCCCGCCGGTCACCGGCCAGGACGCCGAGCTCGCGGGTGTGCAGCGCATCGTCTCCGGTGAGCAGTTCATGAGCGTCTACAAGTCCTACCCGGCCGAGGGCATCGTCGCCGCGGAGATGGCCGTCGCGCTCGCCAAGGGCGAGAAGCTCGACTCCATCGCCACCTCTAAGGTCGACAGCGCCACCACGAAGGGCATCCCGACCGTCCTCGTCCCGGTCGTCTCGCTGACCAAGGACAACATCAAGGACACCGTCATCAAGGACGGCATCTGGACGCTGGACGAGATCTGCTCGGCCAAGTACAAGGCCGCCTGCGACAAGATCGGTCTGAAGTAGTCCCCCCGGGGCTCCGGCCCCAGGGACCCGGCCCGCCCCGAGCAGCCGGGTCCCGCCATCACCACCGCCACCCGGTCCGCCGCGCCTCCGCGAGGGCCGGGCGGCCCACCGCCCGCGCGGGCGCAGGCCCCCGGCCCGCCCGCGTCACGAAGCCTGTCCGGCGTCCCGCACACCAACCGTCCCGCTACCGGGCGGGGCGCCGGACGGAACGCTTCACCGCTCTTCCCGTATCTCTTCTGCTCGACACCGCCGCGCCTTCCCCCGGGCGCGGCATCCCCGCCGGTCAGGCGGCGAAGGAGATGGTTCATGTGTCCGCTACGCCCGTGTTGGCGTTGCGAGGGGTCTCCAAGCGCTTCGGTGCCGTCCAGGTACTCACCGATGTAGAGCTTGAGGTCCACGCCGGCGAGGTGGTCGCCCTGGTCGGCGACAACGGCGCCGGTAAATCAACGCTGGTCAAGACGATCGCCGGAGTGCACCCCATCGATGACGGCGTCATCGAGTGGGAGGGCCGGGCGGTGCAGATCAACAAGCCGCACGACTCCCAGAACCTGGGCGTCGCGACCGTCTATCAGGACCTCGCGCTGTGCGACAACATCGATGTCGTCGGCAACCTCTACCTGGGCCGGGAGCTGCGCAAGTTCGGCATCCTGGACGAGGTGGAGATGGAGCGCCGCTCCCGCGAGCTGCTCTCCACGCTCTCCATCCGGATCCCGAGCGTCCGCATCCCGATCGCCTCGCTCTCCGGCGGCCAGCGCCAGACCGTGGCCATCGCCCGGTCGATGCTCGGTGAGCCCAAGCTCGTCATCCTCGACGAGCCGACCGCCGCCCTCGGCGTCGAGCAGACCGCCCAGGTCCTCGACCTGGTCGAGCGGTTGCGCGAGCGCGGTCACGCGGTCATCCTCATCAGCCACAACATGGCCGACGTGAAGGCTGTGGCCGACAAGGTCGCCGTGCTCCGGCTGGGCCGGAACAACGGTGTCTTCGATGTGAAGACCACCTCCCAGGAAGAGATCATCTCCGCCATCACGGGCGCCACGGACAACGCCGTGACCCGACGTGCGGCGCGCAACGCGGAGGTTTCCAAGTGACCACCGACGAGACCACCAACACGGTGGACAAGAGCAGCACCTCGCTGGACAAGGGCACCGGCCCGGCGGACACGCCGCCGGTCGGCAACCCGGACGCCGCCGAGGGTGCCGCCACGGTCGTCGACCCCCGGCTGCTCATCCGCGAGCAGGGCTTCGCCGGATACCTCACCGAGTTCAAGCGCAAGATCAGCGGCGGTGACCTGGGCTCGATCCCGGTGGTCATCGGCCTCGCGATCATCGCCATCGTCTTCCAGAGCCTGAACTCCGAGTTCCTCTCCGCGAAGAACATCAGCGACATCGCGGTCACCATGGTCGCCACCGGGATGATGGCCGTGGGCATCATCTTCGTCCTGCTGCTCGGCGAGATCGACCTCTCGGTCGGCTCCGTCTCCGGTGTCTCCGGCGCCCTGATCGCGGTGCTCAGCGTCACCCAGGGCATGAACGAATGGCTGGCGATCGTCGTCGCCATCGTCAGCGGCGCGGTGATGGGCGCGATCCACGGCTTCTTCTTCGCCCGGATCGGGGCCCCGGCCTTCGCCGTCACCCTGGCCGGCCTGCTGTTCTGGCTCGGCTTCATGCTCCAGCTGCTCGGCGACTCCGGCACGATCAACCTGGACGGCGAAGGGGTGGTCGGCCAGCTGACCACGTACTACTTCACCGACGTCGCCGCCGCCTACGGGCTCGCCGCCGTCGCGGTCGTCGGCTACTTCGCCGCCGCCTTCCTGGACACCCGCCGCCGCGAGGCCGCGGGCATCCCGTCCCGCCCGATCGCCGACATCGCCGTGCGCACCGCGGTCCTCGCGGTGTTCGCCTTCGCCGCCGCGTACATGTTCAACCAGTACCGCGGCCTGCCGCTCGCGCTGGTCCTCTTCCTGATCGTCCTGGTCGGCACGGACTTCCTGCTCCGCCGGACGGCTTACGGGCGGAAGATCTTCGCACTCGGCGGCAGCGTCGAGGCCTCCCGGCGCGCCGGTATCAACGTCACCGCGATCCGGATCTCCGTCTTCTCCATCGCGGGCACCTTCGCGGCGATCGGCGGCCTGTTCTGGGCTTCCAAGATCGCGGCGGCCAACCAGGGCTCCGGCACCGGAGACCTCCTGATGAACGTCATCGCGGCGGCCGTCATCGGCGGCACCAGCCTCTTCGGCGGCCGCGGCCGCACCTGGAACGCCCTGCTCGGCGTCATGGTGATCGTCTCGATCCAGTACGGACTGTCGCTGGAGGGCATCGCCACGCCGATCCAGTACATGGTCACCGGCGCCGTGCTCCTCGCCACGGTCGTCATCGACTCCGTCACCCGTAAGACCCAGAAGACCGCGGGTCGCGCCTGACCGCACGTTCGCGCAGGTGCCCGGCGTCCCGAGAGGGGCTGCCGGGCACCTGCGCGTGTCCGGGTATCGCTACGAAGAGGCCCGCCCGCTGCTCACGTCCGGTAGCGGAACATTAGACTCATCGGATCGGCACGCTCGATCAGCTCAAACGCAAGGAGGCACGGGTGGATCTGCTGACCCGCATCAAGGGACCGCGCGACCTGGACCGGCTCAGCCTCGGTGAGCTGGACCAGCTCGCGGAGGAGATCCGCACCTTCCTGGTGGACGCGGTGTCCAAGACCGGCGGCCACCTCGGACCCAACCTGGGCGTCGTCGAGCTCACCATCGCGCTGCACCGGGTCTTCGAGTCTCCCAAGGACAAGGTGCTCTGGGACACCGGGCACCAGGCCTACGTCCACAAGCTGCTCACCGGCCGCCAGGACTTCTCCCGCCTCAAGAGCAAGGGCGGCCTCTCCGGCTACCCCTCCCGCGCCGAGTCCGACCACGACATCATCGAGAACAGCCACGCCTCCGGGGTCCTCGGCTGGGCCGACGGCCTCGCCAAGGCGAACGAGGTCCTGAAGAAGGACGACCACGTCGTCGCGGTCATCGGTGACGGCGCGCTCACGGGCGGTATGGCCTGGGAGGCGCTGAACAACATCGCCGCCGCCAAGGACCGCCCCCTCGTCATCGTCGTCAACGACAACGAGCGCTCCTACGCGCCGACCATCGGCGGCCTGGCCAACCACCTCGCCACGCTCCGTACGACCGACGGTTACGAACGGTTCCTGGCCCGCGGCAAGGACTTCCTGGAGCGCACGCCCGTCGTCGGCCGCCCGCTGTACGACACCCTGCACGGCGCCAAGAAGGGCCTCAAGGACTTCATCGCCCCGCAGGGCATGTTCGAGGACCTCGGCCTGAAGTACGTCGGCCCGATCGACGGGCACGACATCGAGGCCCTGGAGTCCGCTCTCCAGCGCGCCAAACGCTTCGGCGGCCCGGTCATCGTGCACTGCCTCACCGAGAAGGGCCGCGGCTACACCCCGGCCCTGGAGGACGAGGCGGACCGCTTCCACGCGGTCGGCAAGATCCACCCGGACACCGGCCTGCCGATCTCCACCTCCGGCCTCGACTGGACCTCCGTCTTCGGCGAGGAGATGGTCAAGCTCGGCCAGGAGCGCGAGGACATCGTCGCCATCACGGCCGCCATGCTCCAGCCCGTCGGCCTCGGCAAGTTCGAGGAGGCCTTCCCGGACCGGATCTATGACGTCGGCATCGCCGAGCAGCATGGCGCGGTCTCCGCGGCGGGCCTCGCCACCGGCGGCCTCCACCCGGTCTTCGCGGTCTACGCCACCTTCCTCAACCGCGCCTTCGACCAGGTCCTGATGGACGTCGCCCTGCACAAGTGCGGCGTCACCTTCGTCCTGGACCGGGCCGGCATCACCGGCACGGACGGGGCCTCCCACAACGGCATGTGGGACATGTCGATCCTCCAGTGCGTGCCCGGCCTTCGGATCGCCGCCCCGCGCGACGCCGACCAGGTCCGCGCCCAGCTGCGCGAGGCCGTCGCCGTCGACGACGCGCCCACCGTGGTCCGCTTCTCCAAGGGCGCGGTCGGTCCCGCCGTCCAGGCGGTCGGCAAGGCCGGCGGCATGGACATCCTGCGCGAGCCGAAGGCGGCCCGCCCGGACGTCCTGATCGTCTCCGTCGGCGCGCTCGCTCCGATGTGCCTGGAGATCGCCGACCTGCTGGATGCCCAGGGCATCTCCAGCACCGTCGTCGACCCCCGGTGGGTCAAGCCCGTCGACGATGCTCTCGCCCCGCTCGCCGAGCGCCACCGCGTCGTGGTCACCGTCGAGGACAACAGCCGCGCCGGAGGTGTCGGCTCCGCCGTCGCCCAGGCCCTGCGTGACGCCGGTGTCGACGTACCGCTGCGCGACTTCGGCATCCCGCCGGTCTTCCTCGACCACGCCTCGCGCGGCGAGGTCATGGCCGAGATCGGGCTGACCGCGCCGGACATCGCCCGGCAGGTCACGGGCCTGGTCGCCAAGCTCGACGGCCGCTTCGAGAGCCGCGCGGTGGAGCCCGCCCGCGACTGATCCGCAGCTCTCCGTACGGCCGACGGGCCGGGAGAACCGCCCCTGTACGGGTGGTTCTCCCGGCCCATTCGCGTGAAAGGGGCCGGATGGCGCGTTCCCGTGCCTGACCGGTCCGAATCATGGCGTTCACAACCAATGCGTGGAGGTACGCAGGTGAGCGCGCAGGTCACACCACCCCGCGGAAACGGAATGTTCCGCACCAAGTCCGTCGAACAGTCGATCAGGGACACCGAGGAGCCGGAACACGGGCTGAAGAAGTCCCTCTCGGCCCTGGACCTGACGGTCTTCGGCGTCGGCGTCATCATCGGCACCGGCATCTTCGTCCTCACCGGTCAGGTCGCCAAGGAGACGGCGGGCCCCGCCACCGCCATCGCGTTCGTGGCGGCGGGCGTCGTGTGCGCCCTGGCCGCGCTCTGCTACGCCGAGTTCGCCTCCACCGTCCCGGTGGCCGGTTCCGCCTACACCTTCGCCTACGCCTCCCTGGGCGAACTGGTCGCCTGGATCATCGGCTGGGACCTGGTGCTGGAGTTCGCCCTGGGCACCGCGGTGGTCGCGGTCGGCTGGTCCGGCTACGTCCGCTCCCTGATGGACAACGTCCACTGGACGATGCCCGAGGTGCTCTCGGGAACGGACGTGGCGGAAGGTTTCGGCTTCGACATCCTGGCCTTCGCCCTGGTGCTGGTGCTGACCGTCATCCTGGTCATCGGCATGAAGCTCTCCGCCCGCGTCACCTCGGTCGTGGTGGCGATCAAGGTCGCCGTGGTCCTCATGGTGATCATCGCGGGCCTGTTCTTCATCAAGGCCGAGAACTACAAGCCCTTCATCCCCCCGGCCGAGAAGCAGCCCGCGGGCTCCGGCTGGGACGCCCCGCTCGTGCAGCTGATGTTCGGTTACGAACCCACCAACTTCGGCGTGATGGGCATCTTCACCGCCGCCTCCATCGTCTTCTTCGCCTTCATCGGCTTCGACGTGGTCGCCACCGCCGCCGAGGAGACCAAGCTGCCCCAGCGCGACATGCCGCGCGGCATCCTCGGCTCGCTCCTGATCTGCACGGTGCTCTACGTGGCGGTCTCCCTCGTGGTCACCGGCATGCAGCACTACAGCGAACTGTCCGTCAGCGCCCCGCTCGCCGACGCCTTCAAGGCCACCGGGCATCCGTTCTACGCCGGTCTGATCAGCTTCGGCGCCGCGGTCGGCCTCACCACGGTCTGCATGATCCTGCTGCTCGGCCAGACCCGTGTCTTCTTCGCGATGAGCCGGGACGGCCTGCTCCCGCGCTTCTTCTCCAAGACCCACCCGCGCTTCCGCACCCCGTACCGGCCGACGATCCTGCTCGGCGTCGTGATCGCGATCATCGCCGGGTTCACCAGCATCGAGGAGCTGGCCACCCTGGTGAACATCGGCACGCTCTTCGCGTTCGTCATCGTCGCCCTCGGCGTCCTGGTCCTGCGCCGCACCCAGCCGGACCTGCCCCGCGCGTTCCGTACGCCGTGGGTTCCGGTGCTCCCGATCATCTCGGTGGCCGCCTCGGTCTGGCTGATGCTCAACCTGCCGGTGGAGACCTGGGTGCGCTTCGGCGCCTGGATGGTGCTCGGCGTCATCGTCTACTTCGCGTACGGGCGCTCCCACAGCCGGATGGCCAAGGAGCGAGGCCCGGGCCGGTCGTGAGAAGGACCGGCGCCGGCGGGGGAGCCGCCGATATGCCGCTACCGTACGAAGGAGCCCCCCGGGATGCGTGCCGGGGGGCTCCTTCGTGGGCCGGAGAGCGATCGGCCGAGGCCGTCATACCGTCAGCTTGACGGCCTCGAACCAGTTCCTGTTGTCGGTGGTGCCGACGAACATGTACTCGGGGCGGCCGTTCTTGCAGAACTGCGGTCCCCAGCCACCGTTCTGCATCTTGGCGGTGTGGCAGACGCTGCCCTTGCCGACGTTCATGGCGAAGCCCGTCAGGAACGGAGCGCCCGGCTTCGAACTGCCGATGTAGTTGTTCTTGCCATCACCGACGACAGCTGTCCAGCTCGGGGCCCACTTCGCCTGGCCGCTCGACGAACCCTCCTCGTGCAGCAGAGCGTTGGCCGAGGAGCCTTCGACGTTCCAGACCGCGATGTTGAGCGCCGTGATCTTCTTGCCCTGCCCCGCTGTCCCGGTCATCGTCCCGTCGCACACGGCCGACTGCCACCCCTGCCCGGAGACGAAGGCCCGGTAGCAGATGTGCCGCCCCTGGGGGTCGCTCTTGGCGAGGCTTTCCAACGCGGCCGCCGCCGTCCCCCGTGGTGCGCCCGTCGCCGCCCTCTTCTCCGGCTTCTTCTCCGCCGGCTTGCTCGCCGAAGGGCTCGGGGACGGAGGCACGACCACCGGTTTGGGCGCCGGCGGGACGGGGGGCTTCACCGTCTCCTTCTTGCTGGGTTTCACGGAGGGCTTCGGCGACTCGCTGGTGTAGGTCTCCGGGGCCAGGGGGCGTTGAGCGTCCAGAACCGTGCCCGCCGCGTTCTGGGTCTGGTCCTTCCCGGGCTTGCGGTCGTCGTCCTGCCCCGCTACGAGGAACGGCACCGAGATCAGGACCGCGCCAACGATCGCCGCAGCGGCCAGCATCGGCTTCCTGGGCCTGTTGCCGGGCGGCTCTTCGTCCGTACGCGTCCCCGCCCCACCGCCCGGCGACGCCACTGCCGTCGCGGCGTCCGGGGATCCGCCGAAGGCGGCTGCCGCGGCCGGTTCCGAGGAGGGCTCCGCCACCGAAGCCGCTCCCGTTGCTTCGGCAGCGGCTGGTGTCTTTGCCGAGGACTTCTTCTCCGACGGCTTCGGAGCGCCGGTGCCCGGAAGGGCTGCGGCACCGACAGCGGCCTCCGCACCTTGCTCCTGCGGGGCCGTCTTCTGCGAGGTGGGCTGCTCCGCCCCCTTGTCCTGCTCGGGGTCGCTCGTCGGGCCGTGTGCGCTCGCATCCGGGTCGGCCGACGAGGACGGGGTTTCGCGGCCGCGCTGAGCACCCGGCGTCAGAGCGTCACCGGGGTCCCCCGCAGTGCCTCGCATGGTGACCGCCCGACGGACGGAGACCGGTGAGCTCGCCGACGCCCCGGTCGCGGATCCACCGCTCGTCCCGGACGCGGCCTGCCGCGGTGGTATGTGACTGCCAGGATCTTGCTCTTGTGCCATGCGCTTTCCTTACTCACGTCTGGATCAGGAGCCATGTCGAGAACCGCCGCCGAGTGCACGTCGCCCAGGACCTCACCCGGCCGATCCGGCAGGCCGAGTGAAACAAGTGCCGGACACGGCAAGCGACTTCGCGTGCGACCGAGTGCACCGACGGGGCACGGCACCGGGCGCGGGCCGGCGTGCGGGGGCTCGTGGCACGCCTTGACGGCCCGGGGTCCGGGACGACCGTACAGGAACCCACCCTGCCCCAGGGGCCGCGCCTGCCTCTTCGATCCCGAAAAGGACAGCCTTCACCGAAATCTCCATCAGCCCGACATGCCCTCGTTCCCAGATCGGCGCGGCGGCCGTACGGTACGGGGCCCCACACACCGCGCCCCGTACGCCTCGACCCGCTCTCGCAGTCCGCGGTCGGCGGTGACGACGACGCACTCCCGGTCCGGGCGGGCGGCGGCCGCCAGCCCGGCGATCAGGTCGTCACCGCTGCCGGGGGCCGATTCGACCCGGACCCCGGCCACGGACGCGACGCCCCGGGCGGCCCCCTCGACCACGAGCACGATCTCGACCGGGCCGGGCAGGCCCGGCAGCCCGGCCGTGGCGTACGGGACCAGGAGATCGCGCAGCCGGACCGCCGCCCCGCGCCGGTCCCGCCACCAGCCGTCGGGCACGGACCCGACCACATTGGCGCCGTCCACGATCACCAGCACCGCTTCGTCCTCGCTCATCCCGGCAGGGTGTCACGGGGAGAGCGGTACGACGGCCCGTCAGCCCCCGGTCGCGGGAGACTTCTTCGCTTCCTCGGGGATCGCGGTGTCCTCGCGGATCGCCTTCCACAGCTGACCCGACTGCGGTTCGGACGCGATCACCCGGTTCGGGTCGATGGGGTCGTACGCCACCGGCAGCATGATCGTCTCCATGGAGGCCGGGTCGACGCCGTTCATGGAGCGGGCGAACTCCGCCAGCGAGGTGAGCGAGGCGAGAGAGGAGTCGGTGGTGAGCGACTTGGTGGCGGACTTGGCGATCTTGTACGAGTTCGCCGGACTGCCCAGCAGGTCCTGTGACTTGACCTCGCTCAGCAGGGCCATCAGGAACTGCTGCTGGAGCCCGATACGGCCGAGGTCGCTTCCGTCGCCGATGCCGTGCCGAGTCCGGACGTACGCCAGGGACTCGGTGCCGTTCAGCTTCTGCGGGCCCGCGGTGAGGTTCAACCCGGACGCCTTGTCGTCGATGTCCTGCGGTACGTCGACGGTGACCCCGCCGATGGCGTCGACCAGGTCCTTGAACCCGGCGAAGTTGATCTCCAGGTAGTGGTCGACGCGGACGCCGGACATCTTCTCCATCGTCTTCACCACACAGGCCGGACCGACCTGCGCGTAGACGGAGTTGAACATGACGCGCTCCTTGCCCGCCACCGTCGAGCCGTCGTCCTTGACGCACTCGGGCCGGGTCACCAGGGTGTCGCGCGGGATGGAGACGGCGACAGCCTTCGACCGGCCCTCGGGTATGTGCACCACCATCGCGGTGTCGGAGCGCGCGCCGCTGACGGAGCCTCCGCCGCCCAGCTCCTTGTTCTCCGCCCCGGCCCGTGAGTCCGAGCCGAGGACCAGCAGGTTCTGCCCGCTGGTGGGGAGTTTCTCCGGGCGGTCCTCCCCGAGCGCCTTGTTGATGTCGACGCCCTTGATGTTCCCGTCGAGCTGGCTGTAGAGCCAGTAGAGGGTGGCGCCGGCGGCGAGCGCGAGGACGAGCAGGACACCGAGCGTGATCTTGAGGCCGCGGCGGCGTTTGCGGGGCTTCGCCGTACGCCGGGAGGGGCGGGGGCCCGGGGTCGTCTCGTCGTTGCTCATCGTGCGCGAGTCCTCAAATCTCATTGCCCGTGGAGGCAGGGGAGTGCGTGGGACTCGGGTGGGGCCGGTCCGCCCAGTGGGGGTTGGCAGAGCAGTATAGACAAGCTTTCGAATTGCGGGTGTTGACGTGCATCCCGTCCCCCGCGTTCCGGGGAGGTGAACATGATGTGGCGACACCGGGGCCGGGGCGGGGCATCGAGGGAGGGCGACGTCAAGGTCGTCGGCATCCCGGAGAACAGCAGCATCCGCGCGGCGGGCAGCTCCCGTGAGGCGCGCGGCGAGGTGTGCAACCGCCGCCCCTTCAGCGGCACTTGGTGACGCGGAACGGGCCGTACGGGATGATCCCGTACGGCCCGTTCACAGGGAAACCGGGCGTTACGCCGGAACGCTCGCCACGCCCTGCGCGAGGAACGGCTTGCCGTTGACCCGCTGGGAGACGCCCTCACGGTCCAGGTACGGCGTGATGCCGCCCAGGTGGAAGGGCCAGCCCGCACCGGTGATCAGGCACAGGTCGATGTCCTGGGCCTCGGCGACGACGCCCTCCTCCAGCATCAGGCCGATCTCCTGCGCCACCGCGTCGAGCACGCGGTCGCGCGTCTGCTCCTCGGTCAGGACGGTGTCGCCCTGCTTGAGGAGGGCGGCGACCTCGGGGTCGAGGACCGGCGCGCCGGAGTCGTAGACGTAGAAGCCGCGCTTGCCGGCCTTGACGACCGCCGCGAGGTTCTGCGAGACGGTGAAGCGCTCCGGGAAGGAGCGGTTCAGGGTCTCGGAGACGTGCAGGCCGATGGCCGGGCCGACCAGCTCCAGGAGCACCAGCGGGGACATCGGCAGGCCGAGCGGCTCGACGGCCTTCTCCGCGACCTCGACCGGGGTGCCCTCGTCGATGACGTTCTGGATCTCGCCCATGAAGCGGGTGAGGATGCGGTTGACGACGAACGCCGGGGCGTCCTTCACCAGGACCGCCGTCTTCTTCAGCTTCCGGGCCACTCCGAACGCGGTGGCCAGCGAGGCGTCGTCCGTCTGCTCGCCGCGGACGATCTCCAGCAGCGGGAGGATCGCGACCGGGTTGAAGAAGTGGAAGCCGACGACCCGCTCGGGGTTCTTCAGCTTCGACGCCATCTCGGTCACCGACAGCGAGGAGGTGTTGGTGGCGAGGATCGCGTGCGCCGGGGCGACCGCCTCGACCTCCGCGAACACCTGCTGCTTGACGCCGATCTCCTCGAAGACGGCCTCGATGATGAAGTCCGCGTCCGCGAAGCCCTCGGCCTTGTCCAGGACACCGGAGACCAGGCCCTTGAGGCGGTTGGCCTTGTCCTGGTTGATGCGGCCCTTGCCGAGCAGCTTCTCGATCTCGGCGTGGACGTAGCCCACACCCTTGTCGACGCGCTCCTGGTCGATGTCCGTGAGGACGACCGGGACCTCCAGGCGGCGCAGGAACAGCAGCGCCAGCTGCGAGGCCATCAGGCCCGCGCCGACGACGCCGACCTTGGTGACCGGGCGGGCCAGGTTCTTGTCCGGGGCGCCGGCCGGGCGCTTGGCGCGCTTCTGGACCAGGTTGAAGGCGTAGATGCCGCTGCGCAGCTCGCCGCCCATGATCAGGTCAGCGAGCGCCTGGTCCTCGGCGTCGAAGCCGGCGGACAGGTCGCCGTCCTTGGCCGCCGCGATGATGTCCAGCGCGCGGTACGCCGCCGGGGCCGCGCCGTGCACCTTGGAGTCGGCGATGGCCCGGCCGCGGGCGACGGCCGCGTCCCAGGCCTCACCGCGGTCGACCTCGGCGCGCTCGACCGTGACCGCGCCCTTGAGCACGTTCGCGGTCCACACGAGCGACTGCTCCAGGAAGTCCGCGCCCTCGAAGATCGCGTCCGCGATGCCGAGCTCGAAGACCTGCTTGCCCTTGAGCTGGCGGTTCTGGTTCAGCGAGTTCTCGATGATCACCGAGACCGCGCGGTCCGCGCCGATCAGGTTCGGCAGCAGCGCGCAGCCGCCCCAGCCGGGGACCAGGCCGAGGAAGACCTCGGGCAGCGAGAACGCCGGGAGCGCCTTCGAGACGGTGCGGTAGGTGCAGTGCAGACCGACCTCGACACCGCCGCCCATCGCCGCGCCGTTGTAGTACGCGAAGGTGGGTACCGCGAGGCCGGAGAGACGGCGGAAGACGTCGTGGCCGCCCTTGCCGATGGCCAGCGCGTCCTCGTGACGGCTCAGCAGCTCGACGCCCTTGAGGTCGGCGCCGACCGCGAAGATGAACGGCTTGCCGGTGAGGCCGATGCCGGTGATGGTGCCCTCGGCCGCCTCCTTCTCGACCTGGTCGATCGCGGCGTTCAGGTTCGCCAGCGACTGCGGCCCGAAGGTGGTCGGCTTGGTGTGGTCCAGGCCGTTGTCCAGCGTGATGAGCGCGAACCGCCCGGCGCCGAACGGCAGGTCCAGGTGGCGTACGTGCGCCTGTGTGACGACCTCGCCGGGGAACAGCTCGGCCGCGCCCTTCAGAAGCTCAGTGGTGGAGCTCACTTGTTGCCTCCGTCGAAGTTCGGGTTCTCCCAGATGACCGTCGCGCCCATGCCGAAGCCGACGCACATCGTCGTCAGGCCGTAGCGGACCCCGGGCTGCTCCTCGAACTGCCGGGCCAACTGCGTCATGAGCCGGACACCGGAGGAGGCCAGCGGGTGGCCGTAGGCGATGGCACCGCCGTACTGGTTGACGCGGGCGTCGTCATCGGCGATGCCGTAGTGCTCCAGGAAGGCGAGCACCTGCACGGCGAACGCCTCGTTGATCTCGAAGAGACCGATGTCGTCGATGGTCAGACCGGCCTGGGCCAGCGCCTTCTCGGTCGCCGGGATCGGGCCGTACCCCATGACCTCCGGCTCGACGCCCGCGAAGGCGTACGACACGAGGCGCATCTTGACCGGGAGGCCCAGCTCGCGGGCGACGTCCTCGGCGGCGAGCAGCGAGGCGGTGGCGCCGTCGTTGAGCCCCGCGGCGTTACCGGCCGTCACGCGGCCGTGGGCGCGGAAGGGGGTCTTGAGGCCCGCCAGCGACTCCAGGGTGGTGCCCGGGCGCATCGGCTCGTCAGCGGTGACCAGGCCCCAGCCCGTCTCGCCCGCCTCGGCGTTGGTGCGGCGCACCGAGACCGGTACCAGGTCCTGCTGGATCTTGCCGTTGGCGTACGCCTTGGCGGCCTTCTCCTGCGAACGCACGGCGTACTCGTCGGCGCGCTGCTTGGTGATCGTGGGGTAGCGGTCGTGCAGGTTCTCCGCCGTCATGCCCATGAACAGGGCGGACTCGTCGACCAGCTTCTCCGACACGAAGCGCGGGTTCGGGTCGACACCCTCGCCCATCGGGTGGCGGCCCATGTGCTCGACGCCACCGGCCACGACGACGTCGTACGCGCCGAAGGCGATGGAACCGGCCGTCGAGGTGACGGCGGTCAGCGCGCCCGCGCACATGCGGTCGATCGAGTAGCCGGGGACGGACTGCGGCAGACCGGCCAGGATTCCGGCGGTGCGGCCCAGCGTGAGGCCCTGGTCCCCGATCTGCGTGGTCGCGGCGATGGCGACCTCGTCGATCTTCTTGGGGTCCAGGTCCGGGTTGCGGCGCAGCAGCTCCCGGATGGCCTTCACGACGAGGTCGTCGGCGCGGGTCTCGTGGTAGATGCCCTTCGGGCCCGCTTTGCCGAACGGGGTGCGGACGCCGTCGACGAAGACGACGTCCCGGATGGTACGAGGCACGGTGGCTCTCCTCCAGGGTGCGGGATGGCACTGCTGCGGGGCGCGCCACGGGGACGCACCGCCTGCCATCATGCTACTTGCGGGTAACCAGACTGCCCACCCCCCACGGCCGGAGCGTCGAAGGTCACACCGCCCCGTCGGCCGGCCCGGGTGCGTCGGCCGTACGTTCCCGACCTCCTCGCCTCACCGCATCGTCGCCGCGATCGGCCCCGAGGACCGGACCACCTCCACCACGAAGCGCCCCCGGCCGACCCGCAGCCGCCGCAGCGCCGGCCCGTGGTCCACGGCCACCATCAGCGCGGCCACGGCCAGGGCTGCCCGCCACCCGGAGGTCACCAGCGCCCGCACCGGCGGCGGCAGCGGGCGCAGCGAGCGACGCAGGCGGTGGCAGTGGAAGGGCACGTGCCGCTCCTCGTCGGAGAGGATCCGCCCCGCCACCTCCCGCGTCAGCGCATCGTCGGCCCCGTCCCGCAGGGTTCGGTAGTACCGCAGCGCGACCACCTCCGCGATCATCAGGACCAGTAGTTCGAGGCGGAGCCCCAGGGCCCGGCGGAGCGTCACGAAGACCCGGTCGCTCCAGTGCGAGGCGATCACCGGCGCGCCGCCGGAGGCCAGCAGAAGCGCCAGCAACCTGGCGTGATTTCGCTCCTCCGCGACGAACATCCGCACCGCCGTCGCGTACTCCGCGTCACCGGCCGCCTCCGCCTTGGTGATCAGCTCGGCCCCGTCGCCGTCCTCGCCGACCTGGAAACGCTGGACGCTGCGCCGGATCGCGGGGTGCAGGGGGACCCCGGTCCGCCATTCCGGATCACCCCGCTCGGCCCGCTCGCGCCGCGCCGCCTCGAAGTCGCGTATCCAGTCCCCGTACGCCGTGGTCCCCATGCCCGCCCCCCGGGTCGGCTCCGCGCGGGCGTCAGACGGTGGCGTCCAGGGCCCGGACCAGGAGCGGGGCGACCTGCTGGATCTGCCACTTCCGCGCCCCGTACCCGGCGAGGGTGTCCTCGACCGCAGCCGGGGTCGGGTTCTTCGGGGGCTCCCAGCAGAGCCGGCGCACGGTGTCCGGGGTGATCAGGTTCTCCTGGGGCATGTGCAGGCGCTCCGCCAGCTCGGAGACGGCCGTCCGGGCGGCCGAGAGCCGGGCGGCGGCGGCGGGATCCTTGTCGGCCCAGGAGCGTGGCGGGGGCGGCCCGGCCGGCTGCTGACCCGGCTGCGGCAGCGCCGACTCCGGCAGCGCCTTGGCCCGGTCCACGGCCGCCTGCCACTGCTCCAGCTGACGGCGTCCCATGCGGTGGCCGAATCCCGGCAGCGCGGTCAGGGCCTGCACGTCGGCCGGCAGCGCGAGCGCGGCCTCGACGATCGCGGCGTCGCCGAGGACCTTGCCAGGCGAGACGTCCCGGCGCTGGGCGACCTGGTCACGGGTGGTCCACAGCTCCCGGACGACGGCCATCTGACGGCGGCGGCGCACCTTGTGCATGCCCGACGTACGCCGCCAGGGGTCCTTGCGGGGCGGGGCCGGCGGCGCGGCGGCGATGGCGTCGAACTCCTCCCGGGCCCACTCCAGCTTGCCCTGCCGGTCCAGCTCCTCCTCCAGCGCGTCGCGCAGGTCGATCAGGAGCTCCACGTCGAGCGCGGCGTAGCGCAGCCAGGGCTCGGGCAGCGGGCGGGTGGACCAGTCGACCGCGGAATGGCCCTTCTCCAGGGCGTAGCCGAGGACGTTCTCCACCATCGCGCCGAGACCGACACGCGGGAAGCCCGCGAGCCGCCCGGCCAGCTCGGTGTCGAAGAGCGAGGTGGGGGTCATGCCTATGTCCCGCAGGCACGGCAGGTCCTGGGTCGCGGCGTGCAGGATCCACTCGGTGCCGTTCAGGGCGGTGCCGAGGCCGGAGAGGTCGGGGCAGCCGACCGGGTCGACCAGAGCGCTGCCCGCGCCCTCGCGGCGCAGCTGTACGAGGTAGGCGCGCTGGCCGTAGCGATACCCCGAGGCGCGCTCGGCGTCGACGGCCACCGGGCCGCTGCCCGCGGCGAAGGCGGCGATCACCCGGGTGAGGGCGTCGTCGGACGTCACCACCGGGGGAATGCCCTCGCGCGGCTCCAGCAAGGGGATCGGCGCCGGGGCGACGTCGTCCGGGGGAGCGCCCCCGGTGGTTCGCAGTGAAGTGTCTGCTGCGGTCTCTTGGGCGTCGGTCACGTGTCAAGGGTATCTGTGTATGCACGGAGCCCGTCGACGGAACGTTCCGTCGACGGGCGGCCATGCGCGTATTCCAGCCGGAGACGCATCGCTGCACGTCCCGGCGGGGTGCTGTCAGTGGATGATGCCCGTCCGCAGGGCGACGGCGACCATACCGGCTCTGTCTCCGGTGCCGAGCTTGCGGGCGATGCGGGCGAGGTGGGACTTGACGGTCAGGGCGGAGAGGCCCATCGAGACGCCGATGGCCTTGTTGGACTGGCCTTCGGCGACCAGGCGGAGCACCTCCACCTCGCGTCCGGACAGTTCGCGGTAGCCGCCCGGGTGGCTCGGGGAACCGGGAGGCCTGCGGTGCATCCGGGCCGCGTTGGCGCCGATGGGGGCGACGCCGGGGCGGGTGGGGTGGCCGATGTTGGTTCGGGTGCCGGTGACGACGTAGCCCTTCACGCCGCCCGCGAGGGCGTTGCGAACGGCGCCGATGTCGTCGGCGGCGGAGAGGGCGAGACCGTTGGGCCAGCCTGCGGCCCGGGTCTCGGACAGCAGGGTCAGCCCGGAACCGTCGGGCAGATGGACGTCGGCAATGCAGATGTCGCGCGGGTTGCCGACGCGGGGACGTGCCTCCGCGATGGACGACGCCTCGATGACGTCACGTACTCCGAGGGCCCACAGATGGCGGGTGACGGTGGAACGGACGCGCGGGTCGGCCACGACGACCATGGCCGTCGGCTTGTTCGGGCGGTAGGCGACCAGGCTTGCGGGCTGCTCAAGGAGAACGGACACCAGGCCTCCTGGGGGAGTGGCGGGACGGGCCGGCTCGGGGGATGAAGCCGGGGGCGAACCGTGCTTGAAGGGTCATTGACCTCTTCGGCAGCGGAGCCGTCCTCCTTTAGGGGAAGATCACGATTTGGTGAGTAACAATTCGGGCAAATAGGACGCGCGATCGATTGTACGAAAAGAGATCCGGCGTATGTGCGATACGGGTGACGGAGGGTTACGAAACCTGCGGCCCGCGCCGCTGCGGCAGCGTCACCACCGCCGCGTCGGACAGGTCGGACGGCGGCAGCCCCGCGATCTGGCACAGCAGATCGCCCCAGGCCACCAGGTGTGACGCGGTGTCCGGGATGCCGCCGCGCCACTCCCTGGGCGTCCACGAGGCGCGGATCTCGATCTGTGTCGCCGGACGGCGCGCGGAGAGCGCACCGAAGTAGTGCGATCCGGCGCGTGTCACCGTCCCGCCGGCCTCCCCGTACGACAGGCCCCGCGCGTCCAGCGCACCCGTCAGCCAGGACCAGCACACTTCCGGCAGCAGCGGGTCCGCCGCCATCTCCGGCTCCAGCTCGGCACGGACCAGGGTCACCAGCCGGAAGGTGCCCTGCCAGGCGTCGTGCCCCGCCGGGTCGTGCAGCAGGACCAGCCTGCCGTCCGCGAGATCGTCCTCGCCGTCCACCACCGCCGCCTCCAGGGCGTACGCGTGCGGCGCGAGGCGCTGCGGCGGCCTGGTCGCCTCCACCTCCAGCTCCGGGCGCAGCCGCGCGGAGCGCAGCGCGTCCACCGCCGCCAGGAACGCGGGAGGCACGGGAGGGCCCTCCTCCGCGCGGTCCTTGCTTTCAACGCCGTCGGAATGATCGGAATACTGTCCCTGAGCCGGAGCCATGCGGGGAAGAGTAGGCGGAAGGCGGGCCGCGCGCAGGGAGAGACACCCGTGCGGGGCCGGGCTCCTTCGGCCCGCGTGCGAAGATTCTGTGCGTGAGTGCCAACGACAGCCCTTCGGGCCAGCAGACGACGACCTCCGCCAGCCTCGACGCGGTCCGCAACGCCACCCACGACTCGGCGTTCCTGAAGGCCTGCCGTCGCGAACCCGTACCGCACACGCCGGTCTGGTTCATGCGCCAGGCGGGACGCTCCCTGCCCGAGTACCTGAAGGTCCGCGAGGGCATCGCGATGCTCGACTCCTGCATGATGCCGGAGCTGGTCGCCGAGATCACCCTGCAGCCCGTACGCCGCCACAAGGTCGACGCCGCGATCTACTTCAGCGACATCGTCGTGCCCCTGAAAGCCATCGGCATCGACCTCGACATCAAGCCCGGCGTGGGCCCCGTCATCGCCGAGCCGATCCGCACCCGCGCCGACCTGGCCCGGCTGCGCGACCTCACCCCCGAGGACGTCCCGTACGTCACCGAGGCCATCGGGATCCTCACCGCCGAGCTGGGCGCCACCCCGCTCATCGGCTTCGCCGGGGCCCCGTTCACGCTCGCCAGCTACCTCGTCGAGGGCGGCCCCTCGCGCAACCACGAGCGCACCAAGGCCATGATGTACGGCGACCCGCAGCTCTGGGCCGACCTCGTGGACCGGCTCGCGGAGATCACCGGCGCCTTCCTCGAGGTCCAGATCGAGGCCGGGGCCTCCGCCGTCCAGCTCTTCGACTCCTGGGTCGGCGCGCTGGCCCCCGCCGACTACCGCCGCGCCGTGCTCCCCGCCTCCGCGAAGGTCTTCGACGCCGTCGCCCCCTACGGCGTCCCCCGCATCCACTTCGGCGTCGGCACCGGCGAACTGCTCGGCCTGATGGGCGAGGCCGGAGCGGACGTCGTCGGCGTCGACTGGCGGGTCCCGCTGGACGAGGCCGCCCGCCGCGTCGGCCCCGGCAAGGCGCTCCAGGGCAACCTCGACCCGGCGGTGCTCTTCGCGCCCACCCCGGCCGTCGAGGCCAAGACCCGCGAGGTGCTGGACGCCGCCGCCGGTCTGGAGGGCCACATTTTCAACCTGGGCCACGGCGTCATGCCGAACATGGACCCGGACGCGCTCACCCGCCTCGTGGGTCACGTCCACGAGCAGACCGCGCGCTGAGGCACGCACGCGGCAGGGGGCCGGCCGGAAGGCCGGCCCCCTGCCGCGTTCAGCTCCCCGCGCCCCGCACCGCCGCCACCGTCTTGCGGGCGGCGACCAGCACCGGGTCCCAGACCGGCGAGAACGGCGGGGCGTAGCCCAGGTCGAGCGCCGTCATCTGCTCCACCGTCATCCCGGCCGTCAGCGCCACCGCCGCCACGTCCACCCGCTTCGCCGACCCCTCGCGGCCGACGATCTGCACCCCGAGCAGCCGGCCCGTCCGCAGCTCCGCGATCATCTTCACCGTCATGGGCTTCGCCCCCGGGTAGTACCCCGCCCGCTGCGTCGACTCGATCGTCGCCGTGACATAGCGCAGCCCGACCGCGCGGGCGTCCTTCTCCCGCAGCCCGGTCCGGGCGATCTCCAGATCGCAGACCTTGCTCACCGCCGTACCGACCACACCGGGGAACGTGCCGTAGCCGCCCCCGACGTTGGAACCGATCACCTGGCCGTGCTTGTTGGCGTGGGTGCCCAGCGCGATGTGCCGGGTGCGGCCCGCCACCAGGTCCAGGACCTCCACGCAGTCGCCGCCCGCCCAGATGTCGTCGTGGCCCACGACCCGCATCGCCAGGTCCGTCAGCAGCCCGCCGTGCGGCCCCACCGGCAGCCCCGCCGCGCGCGCGAGCCCCGTCTCCGGCTCCACGCCGATGCCGAGGACCACCACGTCCGCCGGATACGTCCCCGCGTCCGTCGCCACCTCGGTGACCCGGCCGTCGGGGCCGGTGAGGATCTCCGTCACCGCCGCCCCGTTGACCGTGGTGATGCCCAGCCCGTCCATCGCCTCGTGGACGAGGCGCCCCATGTCCGCATCGAGCGTCGACATCGGCTGCTCGCCCCGGTTGAGGACGGTCACCTCGAAGCCCCGCTTGAGCATCGCCTCGGCCATCTCCACGCCGATGTACCCCGCGCCCACCACGACCGCCCGCCGGGGCCTATCGCCCGGGCCGAGTGCGTCCAGCGAGTCCAGGAGCGCCTGCCCGTCGTCCAGGGTCTGCACCCCGTGCACCCCGGCCGCGTCCATCCCCGGCAGCGCCGGGCGCACCGGACGGGCCCCGGTGGCGATCACCAGCTTGTCGAAGCCCGTCCAGTACGTCGTCCCGCTCTCCCGGTCCAGCGCCCGCACCCGCCGCCCGGCCACGTCCAGCCCGGTCACCTCGGTCCGCATCCGCAGATCGATGTCCCGCTCCCGGTGCTCCTCGGGGGTGCGGGCGATCAGGTCGTCCCGGGCCTCGACGTCGCCGCTCACCCAGTACGGGATGCCGCAGGCGGAGTACGAGGTGTAGTGGCCGCGCTCGAAGGCGACGATCTCCAGCGCGTCCGGCCCCTTCAGCCTGCGCGCCTGTGACGCGGCGGACATGCCCGCCGCGTCACCGCCGATGACCACCAGTCGCTCCGCTGCCATGCCGGGTCCCTTCCGCCGGTTCGCCGCATCGGCGAATCAGGCCCCCACGCTACGACGCCGGAGCGGTTCAGGAGGCCGAGGCACCGTCCTTCCCGGCCGGGGCGGCCTGCACCGCCGGAGCGCCACGGCGGGCGGCCCTGCGCTTGTGCAGCACCCGCCAGCCCAGCACGGCCAGCGCCGCGGTGAGCAGGAACGGGAACGCGGCCCCGAACGCCACCGCGATCCACCGCAGCATCGTCACGAACGCGTCCCAGCCACCGCCCAGCGCGTCCAGGAACCCGGGGTCCTCGTCCTTCTCCCTGTCGTCCGGGGCGTCCGGCGGCGTCAGGTCCAGCGTGATCGTCGCCAGCGACGTGCGGTCCTTCAGGCTCGCCTGCTGGGCCAGCAGCGACTCCAGGTCGGACTGACGGCTGCTCAGCTCGCCCTCCAGGGCCACCACATCGCTGATCTTCTCCGCCCGGTCCATCAGCTCCCGGACCCGCGCCACACTCGCGCGCTGGGTGGAGATCCGGCTCTCCACGTCGACCACCTGGTCGGTGACGTCCTTCGCGTTCGAGGTGCGCGACAGCAGCTTCCCGGAGCCGGCCAGCTCCCGCAGCACCTCCCGGAACCGCTCCTGCGGCACCCGCAGCACCAGGTGCGAGGCCTCGTAGGTGTCGTCGAGCCGTTCGGTGTTCTCCGACGCGACCAGGCCCCCCGCGCCCTCCGCCGCACCGCGCGCGGCGGCCACGGCCTTCGGCACGCTCTTCACCTCGACGGACAGCGTGGCCGTCCGGATCACATGGGTGCCCCCCGGGTTCGGCGCCGCCTTCTTCCCGGCCGCCTTTTTGTCTGTCTGCTCCTCGGGAGCGGCGGAGGCCGCCGCCCCCGCCTCCCCGTCCGCGAACCCCTCGCGCGGCGCGGACTTCACGTCCGCCTTCGCACCGCTGTCCGACGAGTCGCCCGACGCCCCGCAGCCGGTGACGGCGAGCAGCACCCCGAGCGTCCCGGCCACGAGCGCCGCGCGTGCGCGGACGAAGGATCGGCGACTTCTGTTCTCGCTCCGCATAACTGATCCCCCCAGGACGTGTGTTGATGGTGACCGTTCGACGCGGCGGCTCCGGGGCCGGTTGCCGGTGAGCCGTTTCGAAGTGGTCACGGTCGGGACTCGGTACGGGTTTGAGAGAGTGGACCCATGCAGCGTTCTCAACAGCGTGCGGAAACGCCCCCGGGGCACGTCGTCGTCATCGGCGGCGGCATCGCCGGGCTGGCGGCCGCCCACCACCTGGTCGCCACCGGCCTGCGGGTCACCCTCCTGGAGGCGACGGACCGGCTCGGCGGCAAGCTCATGGCCGGCGAGGTCGCGGGCGTCCAGGTCGACCTGGGGGCCGAGTCGATGCTCGCCCGGCGCCCCGAGGCGGTCGCGCTGGCCGAGGCGGTGGGCCTCGGCGACCGCCTCCAGCCGCCCGCCACCGCCACCGCGTCGCTCTGGACGCGCGACGCGCTGCGCCCCATGCCCAAGGGGCACGTCATGGGCGTCCCCGGCGACCCGGCGGTCCTCGGCGAGGTGCTGTCCCCCGAGGGCCTGGCCCGGATCGCCGAGGAGCGCGACCTCACCCCGACCCCCGTCGGCGACGACGTCGCGGTCGGCGCGTACGTCGCCGACCGGCTCGGCCGCGAGGTCGTGGACCGGCTGGTGGAGCCCCTCCTCGGCGGGGTCTACGCGGGCGACGCCTACCGGATCTCGATGCGCGCCGCCGTACCCCAGCTCTTCGAGGCCGTGAAGGAGGGCGGCCCGCTGCTGGACGGTGTCCGCCGCATCCAGGAGCGGGCCGCCGCCCGGCAGCAGACCGGCCCCGTCTTCCAGGGCATCGCGGGCGGCATCGGCACCCTTCCGGCCGCCGTCGGTGACGCCGTACGGGCCGAGGGCGGCGAGATCCTCACCGAGACCCCCGTCCTCGGCCTGACCCGTACGGAAACGGGCTGGGCCGTCCGCACCGACACCCGGACCATCGCCGCCGACGGCATCGTCCTGGCCACCCCCGCCTGGTCCGCGGGCACCCTGCTGGCCGCCGAGTCCCCGGCCGCCTCCGCCGAGCTGTCCGGCGTCGAGTACGCCTCGATGGCCCTGGTCACCCTCGCCTTCCGGCGCAGCGACATCGAGGCGAACCAGGCCCTGCGCGGCCGCTCCGGCTTCCTGGTGCCCCCGGTCGACGGGCACACGATCAAGGCGTCCACGTTCTCCAGCAACAAGTGGCAGTGGGTCGCCGACGCCGCCCCCGACCTGTTCGTGCTCCGCACCTCCGTCGGCCGCTACGGCGAGGAGGACCACCTCCACCGCGAGGACGAGGAACTCGTCGCCGTCTCCCTGCGCGACCTCGCCGCCGCCACCGGCCTCACCGCCCGGCCCGTCGACAGCGAGGTCACCCGCTGGATCGGCGGCCTGCCGCAGTACCCGGTCGGCCACCTGACCCGGGTCGCACGCATCCGCGACGAGGTGGCCAAGCTGCCCGCCCTGCGGGTCTGCGGCGCGGTCTACGACGGGGTGGGCATCCCCGCCTGCGTCGCGAGCGCGCGGCGCGCGGCCGACGAGATCGCGAGCGAGATCATCGCCACGCCGACCCTGGTTCGGGGCACGGGGAGCGAGGCGGGACAATAGCCGTATGAGTGCTCCCGAGACTGTGACATCAAGCAAGAGTCCGAACGCCGGCAAGAAGGCCAAGGACCTCAACGAGGTCATCCGCTACACCCTGTGGTCGGTCTTCAAACTGCGCGACGTCCTCCCCCTGGACCGCGTGGGATACGCCGACGAGGTGCAGGAGCTGTTCGACCAGCTCGCGGCCAAGGACATCACCGTCCGGGGCACCTACGACCTGTCCGGGCTGCGGGCCGACGCGGACATCATGATCTGGTGGCACGCCGAGACCTCGGACCAGCTCCAGGACGCGTACAACCTCTTCAGGCGCACCAAGCTCGGCCGCGCGCTCGACCCGGTCTGGTCGAACATGGCGCTGCACCGCCCCGCCGAGTTCAACAAGTCGCACATCCCGGCGTTCCTCGCCGACGAGACGCCCCGCGACTACATCAGCGTCTACCCCTTCGTCCGGTCCTACGACTGGTATCTGCTGCCCGACGAGGACCGCCGCCGCATGCTCGCGGACCACGGCAAGATGGCCCGGGGCTACCCCGACGTCCGCGCCAACACCGTCGCCTCGTTCTCGCTCGGCGACTACGAGTGGATCCTCGCCTTCGAGGCGGACGAGCTGTACCGCATCGTCGACCTGATGCGTCACCTGCGCGCCTCCGAGGCACGGCTCCACGTGCGCGAGGAGGTCCCGTTCTACACGGGCCGCAGGAAGAGCGTCGCAGACCTGGTGGCCGGGCTCGCATAACCAGCGAGTCCCGCACCACCCCAACCCGGAAGATCAGAGAGTCGGGCACCGGGCACCGATCGTGCCGTCCGCCTCTCCAGCGACACCGGGTTCGGCTTCGGGGGCCGTCCCACCGTCCAGGTGTGGCGGCCCCCGCTCCGTGCTCACCGCCCGGTCAGTCCAGCGACACCGGGTTGGGCTCCGGGTGCGCGGCGCAGTCCGCACCCCGCCCCGGCACCTCGCCGGTCAGCAGATACCGGCGCAGATGATCGTCGACGCAGGCGTTCCCCGCCCCGCCGATGCCATGCGTCCCCGCGTCCCGCTCGGTCACCAGCGACGACCCGGGCAGCCGCTTCCGCAGCTCCAGCGCCCCCTTGTACGGGGTCGCCGCGTCCCGCTCCGCCGCCAGGATCAGCACCGGCGGCAGCTCGCCCCACCCCACGCGGACGTCCAGCGGCCGCTGCCGGGGAGCGGGCCAGAAGGCGCACGGCAGGTTCGAGAAGGCGTTGTCCCAGGTCTCGAAGGGCGCGACGCGCGCCAGCTCCGTGTGGTCGCGGTCCCACACCCCGAAGTCCTCCGGCCAGGGCGCGTCGTTGCACTCGACCGCCGTGTACACCGCTTGGGCGTTCTCGTTGTCCTTCGCCGCCACCGCGCGCGGGGACGCCTGCGCGACCAGCGGCTCCGGGTTGCCCCGGACGTACTCCGACAGCGCCGTCGCCCGCATCGCCCAGTAGTCGTCGTAGTAACCGGCCCCCAGGAACGCCGAGTGCAGCTGCCCCGGCCCGACCTTCCCGCCCGCCGGCTTCACCGCCAGCTCGGCGCGCACCTCGTCGTAGCGCCGTTGCACCGCCTGCGGGGTGGTCCCCAGGTGATACACGTCGTCGTGCTTGGCGACCCAGCGGCGGAAGTCCTCCCAGCGCGCCTCAAAAGCCAGCGACTGGCCCATGTTGGAGCGGTACCAGATCTGCTCCGGGTCCGGATCGACCGCCGAGTCGAACACCATGCGGCGTACGTGGGAGGGGAACAGCGTCGCGTACAGCGCCCCGAAGTACGTCCCGTACGACGCCCCCATGAACGTCAGCCGGCTCTCGCCGAGCGCGGCCCGCAGCACGTCCAGGTCCCGGGCGTTGTTCAGCGAGGTGTAGTGCCGCAGCGCTTCGCCCGCGTGCTCCGCGCAGCCCCGCGCGTACGCCTTCGCACGGGCGACGCGCCGCTCCTTGTACTCCTGGGTCGGATGCGTCGGCGCCTCGGCCGGGCCCTTCGTGTACGCGGCGGGGTCCTGGCAACTCAGCGGGGCGGAGGAGCCGTTCACCCCACGCGGGGCGTAGCCGACCAGGTCGTACGCCTCGGCGATCTCCTTCCACTCCGGCAGCTCCCCGGCCAGCGGGAAGGTGATGCTGGACGCGCCGGGGCCGCCGGGGTTGTAGACGAACGCGCCCTGCCGCTCCTCGGCCGGACCGGTGGCGGGCGTCCGGCTGACGGTCAGTTCGAGCTGCCGCCCGTCCGGCTCCGCGTAGTCGAGGGGCACCTTCACCGTGCCGCACTTCAGGGAGTCCGGGAGCATCTCCTCCGCGGGGCAGGCGACGAAGTCGATCCCGGCGGCGGTGGCCCGGGCGGCGGCGATCGCGGTGCCCCGGTCCTCGGCGGAACCAGGACGTTCCCAGGCCCCCGCCGGAGCGGCGGCGAGGGCGGACAGGACCAGGGAGCCGATCGATGTGTAGAGCGCAGCAGTTCTCACGCGCGGGGCCTCTCTGCGGATGCGGAGAGGAATGGTCGGGCGGCCCGGCGGATATGTCCAGCACCGCCCCGGAATGTCTCTGGAATCCACCTTGATGGGCGCTCAAAAGCCTTATGTGCGCGCCTGATTCAGCTCCAGCGGGACCGGTTCAGGATCCCCCTCCGCAGCTGGATCCCCCGCCCCCGCCCCCGCAGCTTGAGCCGCTGGAGCTGCCACAACTGGAGCCGCCGCCGCAGCTCGACCCGCTGCCGCCTCCGCAGCCGGACCCCGAGGAGCACCCGGATCCGCCACCACAGCTCGATCCGGAGCCGCCCCCGGTCGACCCGCCGCAGCTGGAGCCGCCCGGACCGGACGCGGCGCACCAGACCGTCGCCGCGCCGACGGCGGTGACACCCGTCGCCGTGGACCCGGCGACGCGCGGGGAAGGCCGCCGCCGCGGAGCGCTCAGCCGTGCCGCCGCCATCAGCTGGGCCTGGAAGACCGGGTCCGGCAGGGCGCGCAGGCCCAGGGTCGCGACGAGATGGGCGGGGGTCACCACGTAGGCGTAGGCGGCCCGGAACGCCTGGGCGGCGTGGCGCCCCGAGGCCGTGAGGCGGCCCGCGGAGGAGTTGGCGACGATCAGCCCGGTGAACGAGCCGATCACGATCGCGGGCAGCATCTTGATGATGAACGGGACCGTGAAGTCCAGGGAGTCGTCGGTGACGAACTGGCCGAACGTCAGCACCAGGCTCACGGGCAGGGCGACCAGGCACACGATCCCCTGGGTCAGGCCCCAACGCCGCAGCGGGCGGAGCCGGTGGGGCGGCACCAGCAGTCCGCGTGCCGCGAGCCCGTCGCCGACCTCCTGGACCGCCGGGTGCCGCATCACGGCTTCCCGCAGGACGTGCAGGGCGCCGTTCGGCGCGGCGGCCAACTCCTGGAACACCGCGCGTTCCACCGGGTCGTTCGCCTGTGCCCGCTGTACGGCGACGATGCCGGGCCCGCCGACGGCCAGCCGGCCGTCCGCGTGCAGGGTGGCCAGGGCGGTGTCCACCACCCTGGCCGGGCCGCCGTTCAGGAACGCGACCTCGTACAGGTCGTGAAGGGCGACGCCGCGGCCCGGAGAGGGGCGGCGGGACCGCTCGGCCACGGCTTTGACGACGAGCAGCACCGACGAGACGACGACCGCGAGGGTCGCCAGCAGAGCGAGCGTGTTCATGACGGTCACTTCCCCACGAGGACGGCACGGGCCGCCCGGACCAGACGGGTCGTACGGCGGGGGGGCCGGGCACCCGACCGGTCCTGCCACCAGTACGTCAGCCGGCGCCGCGCCGCCGGATCGTCGGGACCGCCCGCGATGAGCACGTGCTCCGCGAAGTCCAGGGCGTCCCGGCGGTAGCCACCGGACATCGGGCGGCTCCCGGCGTACGCGAGGAACGCGGCGCGGTAGCCGTCACCGAGGATCTCCGGCAGCTCGGGGGCCACCTTGGCGACGACGTCGGCGCGCTTGGCGGCCAGCGCCCGGCTCTGCACGCGCAGCCGCCGGTGGTCGAAGCCCTCGGGGGCGGGCGTTCCGGCGACCAGGGCGGAGAGCAGGGCGGTCTGCGCGACGGCGGTACGGTCACGGCTCCCGGCGGGGACGGGGGCGGCGGCCGTACGGCGTCCGGCGCCGGCGGTGTCGTCGGACGCGGGAGTGGGGCCCCGGCCCGCCGAGGGTGCCGCCTTTCGCAGCGTCGCGCGGATCGCGTCGAGTTCGCCCGCCAGCTCCGCGCCGGGCGGGAAGGCGTCGTCCCGCTCCAGCAGCACGCCGGGCGGATCGACCCGGGAGCGCAGCTCTGCCAGCACCTCCAGGACGGGTTCGGACACCGGGTGGGCGTGGGTGTCGTGCCAGACGCCGTTCTTCTCGACCCCGCCCGCCACATGGACGTACGCGATGGCCTCCACCGGCAGCTCGTCGAGCGCCTTCGCCGGGTCCTGGCCGAGGTTGACGTGGTTGGTGTGCAGATTGGCCACGTCGATCAGCAGCCGCACCCCGGTCCGCTCGACCAGCTCCGCCAGGAACTGCCCCTCGGTGAGCTCCTCGTCCGGCCAGGAGATCAGCGCGGCGATGTTCTCCAGGGCGAGCGGCACCGGCAGCGAGTCCTGCGCGATCCGCACGTTCTCGCACAGCACGTCCAGCGCGTCCCAGGTGCGGGGCACCGGCAGCAGGTGTCCCGCCTCCAGCCTCGGCGACGCGGCCAGCGGCCCCCCGGCCCGTACGAACGCGATGTGCTCGGTCACCAGGGGCGCCCCCAGCAGTTCGGCCCGCGCCGCGAGACCGGCGAGCCGGTCGGGGTCGGGGCGGTCCGCACCGCCGAGGCCGAGCGCCACCCCGTGCGGCACGACCGTGACGCCGCGCTCGCGGAGCCGCACGAGGGAGTCGGGGAGGTGGTCGGCGCAGAGGTTCTCCGCGACCGCCTCCACCCAGTCGATCCCGCTCAACGACTCGACCTCGGCCGCGATCTCCGGCCGCCAGCCGATACCGATACCCAGTTCCATGACGCCCCCCGTCCCCCTGCTCACCTCGTTCTGTTCAGGGGTCATGGCCCCGTCGTGCGGCGATGAACCCGAGCGGGGAGACGTTCAGAGCTTCATTTGAGGTTCCGGACCCGCCGCTGTCGTTATGGCATCGGCATCATCGTGGGCGGCACCGGACGCGAGGTGAAGGACTGGTCGCCGGTCGGCGTCACCGGCACCGGGGCCAGCGGGGCCTGGCCGTCCCGGGGCATCGACGGGCCGGAAGGGCTGGACGTCGACCCGCTCACCGCTTCGCGCGCCAGGGCGTCGAAGTCGACGAACCCGGTGGCCTCCAGCATGGTGATGTGGTCCAGCACGGTCTGGTTGGCGTCGCTCGCCAGTTGCCGGATCAGCGTGTTCCGGGTGGTGTGGCGGACCTGGCCGATCAGGCCGAAGACCTTGCCGTGGGCAGCGCGCAGGATATTGGCGAACTTCCGCTCGTACTCGTCCCCGCTCGCCGCCGTCAGCTCCCGCAGCCACTCCTGCTGCTGGGCGGTCGGCTGGTTGGGCAGCTCCACCCCGAGCTTGGCCGCGACGTCCCGCGCCCGCCGGTCCAGGTCCGTGTGCCCGACGACGAGGTGGTCCCCGGCGGACTTCGTCGCCTCGCTGGGGGCCCGTTCGATCGCCTGCTGACCGGCGGGCAGCTCCCACAGCCCGGCGAGCCGCACCTTGACCAGGAAGTCGCGGTCGGTCGCGGAGAGAGGCCCCCACTGGGTGGCGACACTGGAGGCGTTGAGATTCGCCTCGCCGGTGCCCGAACGGTCCGCGTAGGACCAGACGGGGAACGCGAGCGCTCCGACTGTGGCAACCAGTGCCGCGATGATGAGGGCCGTGCCGTTGATGCGTCGCAACAAGGTGTCTCCCGGGCCGAGGCGTGACAGCGTCGATCGAACAGGCGTCAATCAACCGCCAATCGACTGGCTGTGCAGGCTACTTGGCGGTAATGCCGATAGAGCAGTACCGGGAGATACGCAAGAGGAACCAGAAACGTTCAGCGGCGCAGCGCCGGGTGGTCGGCGATCACCGTGCAGGAGCCCGGCGCGATCTCGGTGAACCCCGCGTCGCGCACCACCGGCAGCCCGCTCGCCGTCAGCTCCCGCCAGCGCTCCGCCCCGGGGGTGGCCACGGCGAGCGGGAACCCGGCCTCGCGCCAGGTCTTGCGCTCGGTGTCGGACAGCTCCCACCAGGCGAGCTGCGCCCCGTGCCCGGCCTGGGCCATCGCCTTTCCCGCCGACATGTCGACATCCGGGTTCAGCCACAGGACCGGGCCCGAGAGGTCGGGCGCGGCGGGCGGCTCGGGGTCGTCCAGGTCGGTGCCCGACACCTGGAGCTTGGCCAGCTCCTTGGGCCAGCCGTCCAGCGGGATCGGCGGGAACACCCGTACCTCCGCGCCGTCCTCGCCCGTCACCGTGATGCCGTCGAGCGCCGCAGCCTTGCGCCACTCCGCACCCCGCGCCCGGCGCACGACCTTGCGGATCCGGGCGTCCTGCCAGTCCCGCACGGCCGCCGCCCACTCCCCGTCGCCGAGGGACCGCTCGTCGGAGAGGATCGTCAGCACCGCCCGGGCGGCGGCCCGCAGTGCGTCGGTGCGGGCGGGCGGGTCCGTCTTCTCCAGGTGCAGCACCAGGGGCAGCACGAACTGCGGCGCCTGGTCGCGGTCGGCCGGGCCGCTGCGGAACGGGTTCCCGGGGGCGGGGGAGGGGGTGTCATGGCTGGTCACCGTCCCAGTCTGCCAGGCGGACGAGGTCACCTGCTTGGCGGAACGAAGGGGTCCGGGTGAGGATGCTCCGCATGAAGAGCGAACTCTTTTCCGGCGAGCACCTGGCCCAGCCGGCCACCGCCCCCGGTATGACCCTGCAGAACGCCAAGTCGATCAAGTACGCCGTCAACGGGGAGATGCACGCCCGGCAGGGCTCGATGATCGCCTTCCGCGGCAACCTCCAGTTCGAGCGCAAGGGCCAGGGCATCGGCGGCATGCTCAAGCGGGCCGTCACCGGCGAGGGCCTCGCGCTGATGGCCGTCCGGGGCCAGGGCGAGGCATGGTTCGCGCACGAGGCGGCGAACTGCTTCATCGTGGAGCTGGACCAGGGCGACTCCCTCACCATCAACGGCCGCAACGTCCTCTGCTTCGACCCCACGCTCTCCTACGAGATCAAGACCGTGAAGGGCGCCGGAATGGTCGGCGGCGGCCTCTTCAACAGCGTCTTCACGGGCTACGGCAAGCTCGGTCTGATGTGCGAGGGCACCCCGATCGTGATCCCCGTGACGGCAGCCCAGCCGGTGTACGTGGACACGGACGCGGTCGTCGGCTGGAGCCAGCAGCTCACGACCACCCTGAACCGTTCCCAGAGCGTGGGCTCGATGGTCCGCGGCGGCTCCGGCGAGGCCGTCCAGCTGATGCTCCAGGGCGAGGGCTTCGTCATCGTCCGCCCGAGCGAGGCCAGGCCCGAGAAGACCTCCAACTGAGCCTGGACCCGCGGGCCGCACGGCCTGCTCCGGCTGACGGCCGCCCCGGCCCGGACTCAGGCGCTGTCCTCCATCAGCTCCGACACCTTCACGAAGCGGTACCCGCGCTCGCGCAGCTTTGGAACGATCCGGCGTACCGCCGCCTCGGTGGCCGGGGCCGCGCTGCGGGTGCAGTGCATCACCACGAGTGAGCCCGGCCGGACCCCGTCCAGCACCTGCTCGGCGACCGCGTCCGGGTCCGTCGCGAAGGCGTCGCCGCTGACCACGTCCCACTGCACGGCCGTCACGTTCGCCGGGGCCAGGGCGCGCAGGGCCGTGTCGTCGTAACAGCCGCCGGGGAAGCGGAAGTACGGGACCACATTCCGCACCCCCGCCTTCCGGAACGCGGTGAAGGCGCGTTCGACGTCCCGGGTCATCGTGTTCTTGCCGACCACCGGCAGCCCGTAGCAGGGCGAGCTGAACGCGTGGTGGCTGTAGGAGTGGTTGGCGACCTCGAACAGGGGGTCGGTGCCGATGGCCTTTGCCTGGGCCGGGTACTCCTCGGCCCAGCGGCCGGTCATGAATACCGTCGAGGGCACCTTCAGCCGGCGCAGCAGCGCGACCAGCTCCGGATTGTCGAACCGCTCCCCGGAGGCGGCCCGGGGGCCCTGGTCGGCCGTCATGTCGGCGTCGAACGTGAGCGCCACGACCTTCTCCGGCGGGCCGCCGCCCGCGCCCCGGCCCCCTCCCGCCGTTCTCCGTTCGAAGACCGGGGTGCGGCCCGCCGGGCCGGGGGCCATCGTCGGCGGCTTCTTCGGGGTGGGGGACGCCGAAGCGGCGGGGGGCGGTGGGGGAGCGGGTGCGGGGGTCGCACCCCCGCACCCGGTCAGGGCGGTGCCGGTCAGCACACCCGCGACCGCCAGAACCGTCGTCTTCCGCATCTTCCGCGCAGCAGTGATCACTCACGGAAAATATACGACAATACGGTTATATTGGTCGATGGCGCTCCGGTGTCCGGCCGAGTGCCGCCGCTAGCTCAGCACCACGGCCCCGTCACCGCGAACGTCGTCCCCGGCGTGTAGCAGTTCACGTACATCGTCGAGCCGTCGGGCGAGAACGTGACCCCCGCGAACTCGCCCCACTCCGGCTCCTCGGGCGTCCCGATGTTCTGCCGCCCGCGCGCCATCGCGTACACCTCGCCGCGCCGGGTCACCCCGAGCACGTGCTGCGCGCCGCCGCCGTCCTCGCAGACCATCAGCCCGCCGTCGGCCGCCAGGCAGATGTTGTCGGGGGACTCGCCGGGCAGCTGGATGTCGGTGTCCGGGCCGAAGACCACCACCAGGGTGAGCCGTCGCTTCTTCGGCTCGTAGCGCCACACCTGCCCGAAGTGGTCGGCCGCCGAGCCCTCGTCGCGGTGGGCGAAGCTGGAGACGAAGTAGACCGAGGAGCCGCCCCAGTAGCAGCCTTCCAGCTTCTGCGCGTGCGTGATCCCCTTCGGCCCGAAGTCCTGGAGCCGGATCGGGGTCTCGGCCGCCAGTGGATCCGGTACGGGGACCCACTCGATCCGGTCGAAGCTGGTCCCCGTCTCCTGGACGACCGAGAGGTCGGGCACGCCCGGGACCCGCATCGCCTCCAGCTCCCCGCCCGCCCGGAGCGAGCCGGTGCCGCCGAGCGGCTTCTCGGGGAGGAAGCGGTAGAAGAGCCCGAACGGCTTCTCGAACGCGTCCTCGGTCTCGTACACGATCCCGGACTTCGGGTCGACGGCGATCGCCTCGTGCTGGAACCGGCCCATCGCGGTCAGCGGGACGGCCCCGGTGCGGCGCGGATCGGCGCCGTCCACCTCGAAGATGAAGCCGTGGTCCTTCGTGTAGCCGTTGGTCCCGGCCTTGTCCTCGTTCTCCTCGCAGGTCAGCCAGGTGCGCCAGGGGGTGGGCCCGCCCGCGCAGTTGACCGCCGTACCCGCGATGGCGACCCGCTCGCCGAGCACCTTGTTGCGGCCGTCCAGCTCCAGCGACGTACAACCGCCCTTGGCCGCCGGGTCGTACGTCAGTCCCTCGACCGTCGGCACGCCGATCTCGGCCGTGTGCCGGTTCTCGTGATTGCGGACCAGGTGGATCCGCCCGTTGCGGCCCCGCAGGGCCGCCATGCCGTCGTGGTTGCTCGGCACCGGGCCCTCGCCGGAGCGCAGCGGCTCGCCCTCCCGGGACAGCACCCGGTAGCGGAATCCTTTCGGCAGGTCGAGCAGACCGTCCGGATCGGGGACGAGGGGGCCGTAACCGTTGTGGCCGCGCGCGGCTGCCGTGCCCGCGAAGAGCTCGGAGAAGGCCCCTGTGAAGGCGATCGCGGCGGCTGCGCCGCTGCCTGCCAGGACCTGGCGTCGCGTTGCGGTGGAGCGGGGTGCGGTTGACATGAGGTGACTCCCTGTTGGCGGACAGGTGAAGTGACCCGCACGTGTGTAGCACGCACAGAGGCGCGGGGGAACCATGCGCGCCCCCGCGCCCTGTGTTGCTGCTGGGACGGCCCGGACGGAGAGGGCCGTCCACGGCCGGCCGGACCGGTGAAGCCGACAGGCCCCGACCGGTCAGGCCAGCGAGGCCGACAGCGTGATCGTCGTGCCCGTCAGCGCCTGGCTGACCGGGCAGTTCGCCTTGGCGTCCTCGGCCGCCTTCACGAAGTCCGCCTCGTCGATGCCGGGGACCGTGCCCGCGACCGTGAGGTGGATTCCGGTGATACCCGTGCCGGGCTGGAAGGTGACATCGGCCTTGGTCTCCAGCTTGGTGGGCGGGGTGCCCGCCCCGGCCAGCCCGTGCGAGAGCGCCATCGAGAAGCAGCTGGAGTGCGCGGCGGCGATCAGCTCCTCCGGGCTGGTCTTGCCGTTCGCCGCTTCGGAGCGGGACGGCCAGGAGACGTCGTACTCACCGATGCCGGAGGAGTCGAAGGTGACGACCCCCTTGCCCTCGATCAGGTTGCCTTCCCAGACCGTGTGCGCCTGACGCGTGGTAGCCATGCTGGATCCCTTCGAACGGTGTGCGCGGTTGTACGGAAGTGGAGTCACGGGTGCGCCGTCGAACGGGCACCCGGTGCCACCCCCGAACCTACTGCGCCACCAGTCCCTTCGCGTCACGCGCCAGCGCCGTCAGCCGGGAGATCGCCCGGAAGTACTTCTTCCGGTACCCGCCGTTCAGCATCTCGTCGCTGAACAGCTTGTCGAACGGCATGCCGGAGGCGAGCACCGGAACCTCCCGGTCGTACAGCCGGTCGGCCAGCACCACCAGGCGCAACGCCGTCGACTGGTCGGGCACCGGCGTCACCCCGGTCAGGCAGACCGCGCCCAGCTCGTCGGTGAGCGCGCCGTACCGGCTCGGGTGCACCTTCGCCAGGTGGTCCAGGAGCCCCGGGAAGTCGTCCAGCGACGCGGCCGGCGTGGCGTACGCGGCCCGGGTCACCTGCTCGTCGCTGTACGGCGGCGGGGCCTCGGGCAGACCGCGGTGCCGGTAGTCCTCGCCGTCGATGCGCAGCGGGCGGAAGTGCGCGGACAGGCCCTGGATCTCGCGCAGGAAGTCGGCCGCGGCGAACCGGCCCTCGCCGAGCTTGCCCGGCAGCGTGTTCGAGGTCGCGGCCAGCGCCACCCCCGACTCCACGAGCCGGCTGAGCAACGAGGACACCAGCACGGTGTCGCCCGGGTCGTCCAGCTCGAATTCGTCGATGCACAGGAGCTGGTGACCGCTGAGGGTCCGCACGGTCTGCTGGAAGCCCAGCGCGCCCACCAGGTTGGTCAGCTCCACGAAGGTGCCGAACGCCTTCAGCGACGGCTCGGCGGGCGTGGCGTGCCAGAGGGAGGCCAGCAGGTGGGTCTTGCCGACGCCGTAGCCGCCGTCGAGGTACACCCCGCGCGGCCCGGTCGGCGCGGCCGGCTTCTTGCTCCCGAACCACTTGCGGCGGCCGGAACCCGTGGCGTGCGCCCCGCCGAGTCCGGCGGCGAACCCCGCCAGGACCGTGACCGCCTCGCTCTGGCTGGGCTGGTTCGGGTCGGGTACGTACGTGTCGAAGCGCACCGAATCGAAGCGAGGCGGCGGCACCATCTCGGCGACCAGGCGGTCGGCGGGGACGTGCGGCTCGCGGGCGCACAGGGACAGCGGGGCCGTTTCGGCAAGGGGGCTCTGCCCCGGAAACGCGGTGGATGACGACACAACTCTCCACCCTAAGGCCCGTGCCAGACTGCAACCCATGCGAAGCCTGTTCCCTGTGACGGACCTGACAACGACGGGTGCCGCCGCCCCCGACCGCGAGTGGAGCCTCGACGAGCTGGCGGAGGCGTACGCCTACCCCGCCGGCCTCCCCGACGGGACCCCGTGGCTGCGCGCCAACATGGTCTCCACCCTCGACGGGGCCGCTCAGCACGACGGCCGCTCGCAGCCCATCTCCTGCGCCGCCGACATGCGGATCTTCGGCACCCTGCGGGGCCTGGCCGACGTGGTGATCGCCGGGGCCGAGACCGTACGCCTGGAGGGGTACCGTCCGGCCCGCGCCCGCGAGGCGTTCGCCGAGCGCCGGGCGGCCGCCGGGCAGGGCCCCGCGCCCGCCGTCGCGGTGGTGACCGGCTCCCTGGACCTGGACTTCTCGCTGCCGCTGTTCACCGAGCCGCTCGTCCCGACCCTCGTGGTGACCGGCGCCGGAGCCCCCGCCGACCGGATCGAGGCGGCCCGGAGGGCGGGCGCGGAGGTGGTGGTCGCGGGCGACGGGACCCGGGTGGACCCGGCCCGGGTGGTGCGCGAGCTGGCCGCCCGGGGGCTGCGCCGCCAGCTCACCGAGGGCGGGCCCCGGCTGCTCGGCCAGTTCGTGGCGGCCGGCGCGCTGGACGAGCTCTGCCTGACGCTCTCCCCGATGCTCACCGCGGGTGACGCTCAGCGCATCGCCGGGGGTCCCGGCGTCGCCGTGCCGGAACGTTTCTTCCTGGCATCGATGCTGGAAGAAGCCGGTTTTCTCTTCTCTCGGTACCGTCGGACCGACAGTTAGCGGAATTTATCGTTCCGCTTAGCTCCGGGTGGGCACACTTACCCCTGCAACCCCGTGGAAGCGCGGGGAAGGATGGTTTCAGCAAACGACCGTCGACGGTCGAGCCGGCGGTCGACGAGACGAAGAAGCGGAAAGGCGCCTGTCGTGTTCACAAGCGTTTTGATGATCGAGAAGCCGCTCACTCCCGAGGACGTGGACTTCGTCACCACGCTCCACGGCGAGGAGCGGATCTCGTTCGTCGTTCTGTTGCAGCCGCGCGGTGACCAGGCCGATGTCCTGCTGCGCGCGATCGACGACGTGGCGATGGGGGAGCTGAAGGAAGCGGTGCGCGAAGGGGAGGAGCCGGAGGGCAGCGAGGCCCGTGAACCCGCCGAGATCGGTCTGGAGTACTCCCTGCGGGCCCTGCGCCAGGCGGGCTCCGAAGCCGTCGGACAGGTGATCGAGGACCACCCTCTGGACACCTTGACGACCGTCGTCGAGGAGGCGGGCGCGGACGAGGTCATCGTTCTGACGGCCCCGCACTACGTGGAGGAGTTCTTCCACCGCGACTGGGCCTCCCGGGCCCGCCACAAGGTCGGCGTCCCGGTGCTCAAGCTCTTCGCGCACAGCGAATAGGCTGAAGCCGCGCGGTCCGGGCTGGCCCTCGGCCGCCCCACTCGGAACCCGAACCACGACCGCAGGAGTACAGATGGCACCCGGCATTCCCGCCGCCATGGAACGACCCCACTTCATCGGCATCGGCGGCGCCGGAATGTCGGGCATCGCGAAGATCCTCGCCCAGCGGGGCGCGGAGGTGGCGGGCAGCGACGCCAAGGAGTCCGCCACCGCCGAATCACTGCGGGCGCTGGGGGCGACCGTGCACATCGGGCACGAGGCCGGTCACCTGGCCGAGGACGCCTCCTGCGTGGTCGTCTCCAGCGCCATCCGCGCCGACAACCCGGAGCTGCTGCGGGCGAACGAACTGGCCGTTCCCGTCGTCCACCGCTCGGACGCCCTGGCCTCCCTGATGAACGGCCTGCGGGCCATCGCGGTGGCGGGCACGCACGGCAAGACCACCACCACCTCCATGCTGGCCGTCGCCCTCTCCTCGCTGAGCCTGGCCCCCTCGTACGCCATCGGCGGCGACCTGGAGGGCCCGGGCACCAACGCCACGCACGGCGAAGGGGACATCTTCGTCGCGGAGGCGGACGAGAGCGACCGCAGCTTCCAGAAGTACGATCCCGAGGTCGCGATCGTCCTCAACGTCGAGCTGGACCACCACGCGAACTACGCCTCGATGGACGAGATCTACGACTCCTTCGAGACCTTCGTCGGCAAGATCGTCCCCGGCGGCACCCTCGTCATCTCCGCCGACCAGCCCGGCGCGGTCGAGCTGACCCGCCGGGTCCGCGACCTCTCCGACCTCAAGGTCGTCACCTACGGCTCCGCCGAGCACGCCGACGTACGCGTCCACAAGGTCACCCCGCGCGGCCTGACCAGCGAGGTCACGGTCCTGCTGAACGGGAAGTTCCTCACCTTCACCGTCTCGGTCCCCGGCGCCCACTACGCCCACAACGCGGTCGCCGCGCTCGCCGCCGGGGTCGCCCTCGGTATCCCGGCGCACAACCTGGCCTCCGCCCTCGGCAGCTACACCGGGGTCAAGCGCCGCCTCCAGCTCAAGGGCGAGGCGGCGGGCGTGCAGGTCATCGACTCGTACGCGCACCACCCGACCGAGATGACCGCCGACCTGGAGGCCATGCGCGGCGCGGCCGCCGGCTCCCGCATCCTGGTCGTCTTCCAGCCGCACCTGTTCTCCCGTACGCAGGAGCTGGGCACCGAGATGGGCCAGGCCCTCGCCCTGGCCGACGCCTCCGTGGTCCTGGACATCTACCCGGCCCGCGAGGACCCGATCCCCGGCATCACCAGCGCCCTGATCATCGACGCGGCGAAGGCGGCGGACGCCGAGGTCACCGCCGTCCACGACCAGGCCGACGTACCCGCCGCGATCGCGGGAATGGCGAAGCCCGGCGATCTCGTTCTCACCATGGGAGCGGGCGATGTCACCGACCTCGGCCCGCGCATCCTGGACCACCTGTCGAGCTGAGGAGCGAGCCGTGCCGTACGACGTCGAGAAGCCGGACGAGCAGTGGCGGGAAGAGCTGACCCCCGCCGAGTACGCGGTGCTGCGCCAGGCCGGCACCGAGCCCGCTTTCCGCGGTGAGTACACGGACACCAAGACGGCGGGCGTCTACTCCTGCCGGGCCTGTGGGGCGGAGCTGTTCCGCTCCGACACCAAGTTCGAGTCGCACTGCGGCTGGCCGTCCTTCTACGACCCGAAGGACACCGACGCGGTCGAGCTGATCGAGGACCGCAGCCACGGCATGGTCCGCACCGAGGTGCGCTGCGCCCGCTGCGGCTCGCACCTGGGCCACGTCTTCGAGGGGGAGGGCTACCCCACCCCGACGGACCAGCGTTACTGCATCAACTCGATCTCGCTGACCCTGGCGCCCGACGAGAGCTGAGCCGGACGCCGAAGGAACGCGAAGATGCCCGCACGGGGAGACCTGTGCGGGCATCTTCTGCGTACGCTTCCCGGCACCGCTCCGGCCGGCTGCCGGAGCGCCGATGTCACCGGCGTCCGCGCAGCCGCCCGAACAGGCTGCGAGCCTGGGCGCGCTTGCGGGGGTCGGCCGCGGCGCGCCGGGCGGACTCGATGGTCCGCCGGCCCTGGGGGCTGCGGGTGAACCGGGTGATGCGGGCGATCAGGCGGGACATGGTTCCTCCTAGTGGGGTCTGCCTCTCGCCTACCCCGCAAACGCCCGACCGCACGCCCGCGGTGGCCGGCGTCTTCACCGTGGGGCGCCTCACTCCTGGCCGGGGTCCTCGGCTGCCTCCGACCGCAGCAGGGGGTGGATCACCCCGGGGAAGACGGTCGCCTGCACGACCTCCTCGCCCGACCCGCCCCGGACGACGGTCTCGGCGACGCCCCAGGGCCGACCGGTCAGGTGGACGGTCAGGGTGTACGAGGAGGAGCAGCCGGTGCACTCGTAGCGGTCGGCCCAGGTCTCGACCTCGGTGGTGGAGCCGGGGTAGCGCTTCACATGGCGGTGGCGGGCGTGGCAGTGCTCGCAGGTCTCGCCCGGCTCGCAGGTCCCGCCGCAGGGGCAGGGCACGTCGAAGGAGTCGGCGGGCGTCCAGCGCTGCACGAGGACGGCGTCGCGGGTGGCGGCGGTGTCCTTCATGGCCTTGAGGTTGCGGGCGGCGACGTTGTACGACTCGCCGGTGGCGGCCATCCGGTCGCGGATGACGTCCTTGCGTCCACGGTTGGTCGTCATGCTGGCGGATGTCCTCCTGGGTTCACGCAGCCCGTCAGGAGGCTCACGAGTCGTACGGATCTCCCATTACGGTACCGGCCCGGCCCGCACGCCCCCGCCTCCCCCGTGCGGCGGAGGCGGATCGTCGGGCGGCGCGACGTGCCCGGGCCGGGTGGTGCGAGAGGTTCGGGTCATGACGACGCCGGATTCCCCCTCGCCCGCATCCCGCGTGGAGGCCCCGGCGGACCGCTGGGCGGTTCTCGACCGCAACCCGGGCAAGACGGTCCGGGCCGAGCCGGACCTGCTGTACTGAGGAACGGCCGGCGCGCACCTGAACGTGGCCGGTCAGGCTTCTGCCAGGGGCAGAACTCCGGCCGGACCAAGCCCGACGCTCACTACAGTGCCGTCCCATGACGGCGATGGCGGCGATGACGACGCGTACGGTCCAGTACCCGGCCGACGGTTTGACGATGATCGGGTACCTCGCGCTCCCGGCCGGTGACGGCCGGCGGCCCGCGGTGCTGCTCGGCCCCGAGGGCATGGGGCTCAGCGACGTCGAGCGCCGCCGGGCCGTTGCTCTCGCCGAGCTGGGATACGTTGCGCTGGCCTTCGACCTGCACGGCGGGCGCTACTTGGGTGACCCCGAGGAGATGCTGGCCCGCTGCCTGCCGCTGCTCGCTGATCCCGACCGGATGCGGGGCATCGGCCATGCGGCTCTCGACGTGCTGCGCGCCGAACCGCGGACCGACCCCGACCGGATCGCCGCCGTCGGCTACGGCACCGGGGGCGCCATCGGGCTGGAACTCGGGCGCGACGGCGTCGACCTGCGCGCGATCGGGACAGTCAACGCAACGACCACGGGCCGACCGGGCGAAGCCGCGCACATCCGCTGCCCGGTGTGGGCCGGGGTCGGTTCGGAGGACCCGATCATGCCGCCCGCGCAACGGAACGCGTTCACCGCCGAGATGCAGGCCGCAGGCGTCGACTGGCGCCTCACGGTCTACGGCGGCGCCCTGCACGCCTTCCACCACCCGACGGTCGACCACCCCACGGTCCCCGGCGTCGGCTACCACCCCCGGCACGCGCGGCGCGCCTGGCGCGACATCGTCGACCTGCTCGCCGAGTGCCTGCCCGTGGCCGACGAGCCGGGGGCATGACCAGGTGGACTACGCGCGGCCGCGCAGCGAATGGATCATGCTCGGGAGGGCCCGGAACGCGCCCTCCCGCTCGGGCCCGGTCATACCGGCCGGCATCCTGGCCTCCACGGACCGGACGCCGCGGACGCCTCCTCCGGGCTCTGTCGTCCGCGAGGCGTGAGCCGCGCGGGGAGGACCTTCCCGACGGCCGCCTCGGCGGGCCTGGTCACGTAGCCGTCCCGCTCCAGGGACTGGAGCAGCACGTTCATCGACGGGCGCGTCACGAAGGCGCCCCGCGCGAGCTCGGAGTTCGACATGCCCGGCCGCCCCGCCAGCAGTTCCAGGCAGGAGTAGTGCGTCACGCTCCACGACCGCGCCTGACGGGCCGGTTGGACACGCGCACGGATGGCGGGGGCCCGGACCGGGGCGGAAGCCGGGCGCTTCTCCACCGGGGGTTCACCCCCGCCGCACCCGCCCCGCGATCCGCCGGCCCAGGCGGCCCAGCGTGCTCGAACGGTTCCAGGTGCGGAAGGCGTCCGCCCGGCCGCTGCTGCCCGTGCGGCCCACCGTCGCCTCGACCTCCGCGACGTCCTCGGCCGACATGGCGCGGACGGCCGGGCGCAGGACCTCGTCGAGGAGGGCGGCGGCCACCGGGGGCCAGGTCTCGCCCGCGTGCGGGTGGGCCGTCCAGACGGTGAAGCAGTCCGCCGCGTAGGCGGGCTGGGCGCGCAGCCGGGTCCGTACCGTCTCCGTCCGGGCGGTGCGGTCGTACGCGGCGATCAGCTCCGCGTCGTCGCTGTGGACGAAGTCGTACAGCTCGGCGCCCGGGCGGTCCGGGGCCAGCAGCCGTTCCACCAGGGCCGCGTGGGCCCGCTCCCTGAGTGCCGGGTCGACCGGTTCCGCCTGCGCGCACAGGGTGCGGACCCTCTCCGCCCAGCCGGGTTCCGGTGCGCCCGTGCGCAGTTCGCGGACCAGGTCCAGCAGCAGGAGGCCCGCCCGCGCCCGGCCGCCGATCTCCCGGGGGAAGCCGCGCAGGAGGTCGTGGGCGAGGGAGGCCGCCTCATCCGTGCTCGCGGCGGACGAGGCGGTGGAGGGCGTTCCGGTGGCGGACGGCTCTGCGGCGGACGCGCCCAGTGCCGCGTCGACCAGGCGGGCCCACGTACCGGCCGCGCGGTGGGAGTCCGACGTGGCCGCGTCCAGCAGGAGGCGGGCCTCCTCGATCGTCGGGGCCCGGTCCGCCCAGACCAGGCCCACCGCCGTGCGCAGGACCAGCGGCTCGGCGAAAGGGGAGAGGCCGGCCGCCCGCAGCACCCGGTGCCACACCGCCGCCCGGTCCCCGCCCAGCGTCGCCATCGCCCCCGGCAGCTCGGCGCACATCCGCAAGTGCGGCAACGCCTGCGTCCCCGTGAACGGCAGCGCCACCCGCTCCAGGAACCGGGCCACCGCCCCGGGGTCCCGGGGGGCGAGCCGGTCCAGCGCGCCCAGCAACGCCGTCCTCACCTCGAACTGCTCGTCCAGCAGCTCCAGCAGGGTCGGGGCGAAGTCCGGCGCGCCCGCGGCTCCCGTCCCTTCCTCATCCTGTGCCGCCGCCTCCGTCAGCAGGGCCGGCGCCAGGCGGTCGATGACGCCCGGCAGCGAATCCGTACCGTCCACGCCCAGCAGCCGTGCCACCCGCAGCAGTTGTACGGTTCGCGCCACCGAGCGGGACCCGGCCGTGTCGCCCAGCTCGGTGAGGATCTCCGGGGCGAGCCGCTCCGCGACCGCCGCGCCCTCCGGCCCCACGAACGCGTCCCGGCGCGGCAGTTCCAGCGAGCCGTTGCCGCCGCGTACCGCCTCCGTCACCAGCATCGCCGCGAGCGGAGCGGTCACCGCTGCGGGGCAGCGGCCCTCCAGCGCACCGAACAGCCTTCCCACCGCGTCGAATTCGGGGCCCGTGCGGTCGTCGACGCCCGGGGACGCGAGGGCCTCGACCAGCCGGCCCGTGCGTTTGGCGTCCAAGGCGTACGGCCGGTCCGCCGCCCAACCGGCCGCCGCCGCACGCTCGTCCGGCCCGAGCGCGATCCCCGCGCACAGGGCCGTCACCGCCAACGGGCCTGGGGCAAAGGGCTCCCCGGGCAGTTCCCGCGCCTCCCGGAACAGCTCCGGCGACCGGCTCCGCCACACCCGCGCCGCCGTCGCCGCCCACGCGTCGTCCGTACTACCGCCCGACGGAGGCCGCTCCGCACAGACATGCACCCGCAGGCCCGCCGCCCGGGCCGCCTCCGCGTCCTCGGGCAGCACCCCCGCCACCCGCACCGCCGAACTCTCCGGCCGCCGCGTGTACGTGGTGAACGTCAGCCGCTCCGCGCTCTCCCTCGGCAGGGTCACGGACGCGAGCCCCAGCCACCGGGCCACGTCCGCGCACTGCCGCTCCACCAGCACCACCGGCCGCCCGCCGGGCTCCGTGGGCTCGCTCGCCCGGCGCAGATCCGCCAGCACGGCCGCGAGCCAGGGGCCGCGCGACACGGCGAAGTCGTCCAGGCCCTCCGAGACCGCCGCCGGTCCTGGCGACAGCGCCAGCGGGTCCGGTATCGCGCCGCCGGGCGTCACCGCCACCCAGTGCGGCGACCGCCACGCCTCGACCGGCAGCCGGTCGCCCGGCAGCGGCACCCCCGGCGGCAGGTGGACCGCGTGAGCGTGGAACCGGATGCCCGGGCCCGCGCCGCCCCCGGTGGCCCGTACCGGGGCCGACCGGGACACCAGCCGGCTGCCGTCGGAGAGGGCGGCGTACGTGAACGACTGCGGCAGCGAGCGCAGTTCGCCGTCCGATGGGCGGTCGGGAGCGCCGTCGGGAAGCTCGTAGCGGACCAAGGGCTCGATCTCCGCCAGCAGGGCCCCGGACACCCCGGGACCGACCGCCGTGAACCGGCCCGCCGTTCCCTCGTCCCCCGGCGCGGCGGAGGTGTAGTGCACCTGTGCAAGGCTCATCTGTCGGCCCTCTTCGTCCTGCCGCGCCCGGTCCCCGTGCCCACCCCGTACGGCTGGGTCGGGGGAGAAGTCCGCAGCCGCGGGGGCGACGTTATCAAGGACGGGGAGGTATCCCCCACGCTGCGTCAGATGCCGGCCCGAGGGCGTGGGGCATACTGCCGCGGGGACGGCTGGTGGAGGCGGCCGACGGTTGCACGCTCATTTCCCGGGACCGGCCGGACGTCCTCGTCGAGCTCCTCCGTGCCTTGATGGCGGAGACGGCCGGCCCGGCCGAAACGGCTCCGTGTGAGGCGGAGCGGGCGCATGTCCCGAAGAGGAAACAGTCTTCTGACACCTCCACCACGGCGGCCCGGCGAACCTATGATCGATGCGGTGCCGAGGAGGAGCGGGGGAAGCGCTGTGACCTGTCACGTGCCGTCAAGAGGGGGCCGGTTCGCGCTGCCCCTCGCCCTGGCCGCCGTCCTGCTGGCCGGTTGCTCGGGTGCGGCGGACGGGCCCGGGGAGACGGAGCGGCGCGACGCCTCGTCGAGCGCGGCCCCGGGCTCCGGAGACAGCACCGACGCCGAACCGTCCGCCGAGCCGACGAAGACACTGGACCCCGACCCCGCCCGGCTCCCCAGGACCCGGGCCGCGGCGTTGGACCTCATCGACCGGGTCATCGCCGACCCCGACAGCTTCGGTCCCGGGGTGGTCGAGCGGCGCCCGTACGAGAGCGGCCCGGACACCTGGCCCGTGCTCGGCGAGGACTGCGTCTGGCAGCAGCGGAAGCCCGGTTTCAGCGTCCTGGCCACCCTCACCCGGTCGTTCGAGGTGCCCGCGGAGGCGGGCAAGGGGCCGGTGCGCCTCGGCGCCGTCGTCACCGTGCACCGCACCCGCGAGGACGCGGCCTGGGAGATGGCGGAGTCGATCGAGGAGACCATGCGCTGCCCTACCCAGCAGCTGCGCGAGGGCGAACTGATCGGCTCCATGGTCGCCGCCGCGCTGTTCGGCGGCGAGGCCACCCAGACCAACTCCGAGGACGCCCTCAGCGAGGTGGGGCAGTACCGGAGCTCCGAGCTCGGCGGGCCGCACCACTACGCCTGGCAGCAGGCGCAGACCCTGCAGTTCACCGTCGCCGTGACCGGCAAGGGGGCGAAGGGGCGTACGGAGAAGGAGATCGACGACCTGGTCGTCCAGGCGCAGGCCGCCATGCTGGTCCGGCTGGAATCCGCCGTCGAGAAGCAGAGCTGAGGCCGGGCGATGGACGACCTGCGACCCACCGACCCCGCCCGGATCGGCGGCCACCGGCTCCTCGGCCGCCTCGGAGCCGGCGGCATGGGCGTCGTCTACCTCGGCCGCACCGACGCCGGAGCGCTCGCCGCGATCAAGGTGATCCTGCCCGAGCACGCCGGGGACGAGGACTTCCGGGCCCGCTTCCGCCGTGAGGCCGAGGCCGCCCGCCGGGTCGACAGCCCCTGGGCCGTGTCCGTCACCGGCGCCGACACCGAGGCCGAACGTCCCTGGCTCGCCACCGAGTTCGTGCCCGGGCCGACGCTGTCGGACATCGTCGCCCGGCGCGGACCGCTCCCCGTGCGCAGCGTCACCGTCCTCGGCCGGCTGCTCGCCCGCGCCCTGGCCGCCGTGCACGGCGCCGGACTCGTCCACCGCGACGTCAAACCGGGCAACGTCCTGCTGACGGCGAGCGGCCCCCGGCTGATCGACTTCGGGATCGCCCGCACCGCCGACGCGACCGCCCTCACCGCCACGGGGCTGATCGTCGGCACGCCGGGGTTTCTGCCGCCGGAGGTGGTGTCAGGGGGTGCGAAGGGGGCCGGTGAGCCCCCCGGTGGGGCCGTTGAGCCCACCGGAGCCGCCGGGGACGTCTTCTCGCTCGGCTGTCTCCTGGCGTACGCCTCCACCGGTCGGACGCCCTTCGGCAGCGGTGCGGTCGACGCCGTCCTCTACCGCACCGTGCACGACGCCCCGGACCTCGACGGCGTCGAGGACCCCGGGCTGCGCGCGCTGCTGGAGCGTTGCCTCGCCAAGGACCCCGGCGAGCGTCCGGCCGCCGCCGACCTCGACACCCTGATCGCCGAGGACATGCCCGCCGGGGCCACCGCCGACTGGCTGCCCGAGGACGTCGTGCGGATCATCGCCGACCGGGCCGCCGTGCTGCTGGCCCTGCCCGCCATCGACGCCACCGTCGCCGTCGCCGAGGAGCCCCCGAGCCCGCAACCCGCCCCCGGCCGAAGGCGGTTCCTGCTCCTCGCGGCCGGGGGCGCTCTCGCCCTCGGCGCCGGAGCCTTCGCCGCCGTACGGCTCACCGGCGACGAAGCAGAGGGGGCAGGAGGCGGCGGGGCCCCCGGCGGACGGCGCCTCATCATCGGCGTGCACGCCGACCTCACCGGGCCCCTCAGCCCCGCCGGACGCGCCCAGGAACGCGGCGTCCGGCTCGCCGTCGACCGCTTCAACTCCCTCGACGACCAGCCCTTCCGGCTCGCCGTGAAGGTCCTCGACGACCAGGGCGACCCCGCCCGCTCGGCCCGGGTCGCCGAGGACTTCGCCCGCGATCCGGAGGTCGTCGCGGTCATCGGTCCCACCAGCGACGAGTCGGCGGGGGCCGCCCTGTCCGCGTACGACGAAGCCGTGATGCCGGTCCTGACGGTGTCGGCCCTTCAGATCGCCTTCCCGCGCCGCGCCAACGCCTCCTTCTTCCAGGCCGCCCCCTCCTACGCCTCGCTCGCCGTTCCCATCGTCAACCGCCTTCTCCTGCGCCCCGACGTCGAGCGGCTGGGCGTCCTGATCGACCGGTCCGGCGGACAGGCGGCCTACCAGTCGGGCTACTCGACCAACCTGCTGACCCCCAGCCTCACCACCGGCACCACCCACCCCCGCGTGGTGCCCGCCGGGACCACCGTCTTCGACCCGGTCATCACCGACCTCCTCTCGCATCGGAGCGACGCCCTCTTCTACGCCGGTGACGCGGCCGGCGCCGCCCGGGTCGCCCGCATCCTGGCCGACCTCTCCTTCGCCGGACCGCGCATGGCCCAACACGCGGTCATGGGAACGGAGTTTTTGGAACTGGCCGGCGCTGCGGCCGACGGCTGGGAGTTCGTCGCCCCGTTCATCGACGCCACCGCCCCGGCCGCCGCGACGTTCGCCGCCGCCCACCGCAAACGCTTCGGCACCGCGCCCGCCGCCTGGGCGGCCGAGGCGTACGACGCGGCAGGGCTCGTCGCCCGCGAACTGGCCGCCCTCGCCGAGCCGGCGGCCAAGGGCGCGACGGGCCGTGCCGCCGGGGCTTCGCCCCCGGTCAAGGGGGTGTCCGCGAGCGTCACGCCCTCCGGCGACGGCCGGCCCACCCGGTCCGCGCTCACCGCCGCGATCGCCGCCGCCCGGTACGAAGGGGTCTCGCGCTCCTACGCGTTCGAGGAGGAACGTCAGCAACTCGTCGGCCGGGACGCCCACGTGTACCGGGTGGAGGACGGTCGCCTCCGCTACCTCGGCCCCGCCCCGAAGCCGAAGAGCTGACGTGCGGCCCCTCACCTCCGAGGACCCCCGCACCGTCGGCCCCCACCGCACCCTCGTCCGGCTCGGCGCGGGCGGCATGGGTGTGGTCTACCTGGCACGCTCGGCGGGCGGGGCGCTCGCCGCCGTCAAGGTGATCAGGGCCGAGCACGCCGCCGACCCCGGCTTCCGGGCACGGTTTCGCCGCGAGGCCGAGGCGGCCGCCCGGATCACCGGCCCCTGGGTGGTCCCGGTGCTCGGCGCGGACACCGAGGCCCGCGAACCGTGGCTGGCGACCGCGTTCGTCCCCGGGCCCTCGCTGGCTCAGGTGGTGGCGGCCGGCGGACCGCTGCCCCCGGTCACCGTGCGGGCGCTGGGGAGGCGGCTCGCCGAGGCCCTCGCCGCGGTCCACGAGGCCGGGCTGATCCACCGCGACGTCAAACCCGGCAATGTGCTCCTCGGCCTCGACGGCCCCCGCCTCATCGACTTCGGGATCGCCCGCCACGAGGGCGCCACCGCGCTGACCGCGACCGGCGCGGTGATCGGGACGCCCGGCTACCTGGCCCCGGAGCAGGCGTCGGCCGGACCGCTGGGGCCGCCGTGCGACGTGTTCTCGCTCGGCTGCGTCCTTGTGTACGCGGCGACCGGGCGGGGGCCGTTCGGCGAGGGCGGTGGGGCGGGCGCCCTGTTCCGTACGGTCCACGAGCAGCCGGACCTGACGGGCGTCCCGCCCGGCCTGGCCCCCCTGATCGCCGCCTGCCTCGCGAAGGACCCGGCCGCCCGGCCGACCGCGAGCCGGGTCCGCGACGCGCTGGCGGCGGACGGGGAGGCGGCCCCGGACCGGAGCGCGCCCCGGGACCCCCGCGAGTCCCTCCGCGCCTCCTCGGCCCCGGACCTGGCCCCAGACCCGGCCGAGGCCCTGACCCCGGTCCTGGGCGAGGCCCCGGCCCAGGACCTGCCCCCTCACCCGGGGGAGCCCCGGCCCCCGGGCCGGGCCGAGTCCCCGGCCCCGAACGAGACCCCCGCCCCCACCCCCTGGCAGCCCCCCGCCGGCCTCGCCGCGCTGATCGCCGAGCGGTCCGCCGCCGCTCTCGCGCTGCCGGACCCCGAGCCCCTGCCCACCACGCTCACCCCGGCCGGGGACGACACCGCCGGGGACGACGCCGTCGACCGGGAGGGCGGGCCCACTCGCCGCAGGGTCCTGACCGGCGGCGCCGCGGGGGCCGTTCTCCTCGTCGGCGGGGCGGCCGCCGGCTGGAACGCCCTGTGGGGGCGCGGTAGCCGGGCGGGCGGTCCCTCGGGCCGGTCCGGGGAGCCACCCACGTACACGATCGGGCTCCACGCCGACCTCGGCGGACCCGGCCGGGCCGTCGGGCTGGCCCACCGGCGCGGCGCCCAGCTCGCCGTCGCCGACCACAACTCCCGTAAGGACAAGGCGTTCCGGCTCGCCCTGCGCATCGAGGACGACGCGGGCGACCCGGCGGCGGCGCTCCGGGTGGCCGGGCGGCTGGCCGCCGATCCGGCGGTCGTCGCGGTCCTCGGGCCGACCGGGGCCGTCCTGCGCGAGGAACTCGTCCAGCGGTACGGCGAGGCACGGCTGGCCACCGTCGTCGTCGCGGCCGGGTCGAGCACCGTCGAGTCCGGCAGCGGGCTCCACCTCTGCGTCACCCGCCCCCTGGACCGGATGCTCACCCCGGGTCTGATCAGCTACCTGACCCGTACCAGCCCCGCGACCCGCGTCCTCCTCGTCGAGGACGCCGCCGATCCCGGGCTCGCGGGGAAGGTCGGGAGCGCGTTCCGCGAGGCCGCCCTCACCGGGGTCACCCTCCTCGAACACCCCCTCGCCCGGGGCGACGCGGGCTTCGGCGGTGTCGCCCGCAAGGCCGTGGCCGGCCGCGCCGACGCCGTCGTGCTCGGCGGCGGCGACGCGGCCCGCGCAGCCCGTCTGGCCACCGCGCTGGCGGGCGAGGGCTTCACCGGCACCCGGGTCGCCGCCGGACCCGCCCTCGGGCCCGCCTTCCTCGACGGGGCGGGCGCGGCGGCCGACGGCTGGGTCTTCGCCGAGGCGTACGCCGACCCCGCCGCCCTCCCCGCGGCCCGGGCCTTCACCGCCGCCCACCGCAAGCGCTTCGGCGCACCCCCGGCGACCTGGGCCGCCGAGGCGTACGACGCGGTCGGCCTGATCGCCCGCGCAGCCGGGACCACCAGCGCCTCCGGCGAGGTGCGCAGCGGTATCGGCGGGCGGCTCGTGCGCACCGAGCACCGGGGGATCGTGCGGACCCTCGCCTTCGACGCCTCGACCCGCCAGGTGCGGATCCCGGACGGGATCTTCCTCTACCGGATCGAGAAGGGCCGCCCCCGCTTCCTGGGCCCGTACGGGCAGGTCCGTCAGGCGTCCGGCGGCAGCGGCCGGTGAAGCCCCGGCCAGGCGTGAAGATCTCCTGCGGCGGCGCTTAAGAAATCCTCGATGGACCGGGGGCCCCGCCGTACGGCAGCCTTCTCGGTGACGGCCGGGGACGGCGCGTGGAGCTTTCCCAGATGCTCCGTCCCGTCCCGCCGAACCCCCACCATGGGGGGTGACACCCAAGACCACCCCGGGCCGCAGGGTTCTCCGACATGCCCCGCGGCCCGGGGTATTCACTCGCGTACCGACGTCAGGGAGCCACAGCCGTGAAGGCACTCGTCAAGCAGAAGGCCGAGCCCGGACTGTGGCTGATGGACGTGCCGGAGCCGGAGTACGGTCCCACCGACGTCCTGATCAAGGTCCTGCGCACCGGTATCTGCGGCACCGACCTGCACATCCGCGCCTATGACGGCTGGGCCCAGCAGGCGGTCACCACCCCGCTGATCCTCGGCCACGAGTTCGTCGGCGAGGTCGCCGCGACCGGCTCCGACGTCGCCGACATCGCCATCGGCGACCTGGTCAGCGGCGAGGGCCACCTCGTCTGCGGCAAGTGCCGCAACTGCCTCGCCGGCCGCCGCCACCTCTGCCGCTCCACCGTCGGCCTCGGGGTCGGCCGCGACGGGGCGTTCGCGGAGTACGTCGTCCTGCCCGCCTCCAACGTGTGGGTGCACCGGGTCCCCGTCGACCTCGACATCGCGGCGATCTTCGACCCGTTCGGCAACGCCGTGCACACCGCGCTCTCCTTCCCGCTGGTCGGCGAGGACGTCCTGATCACCGGCGCGGGCCCGATCGGCATCATGGCCGCCGCCGTCGCCCAGCATGCGGGGGCCCGCAACGTCGTCATCACCGACGTCAGCGAGGCCCGCCTCGCTCTGGCCCGCAAGGTCGGCGTCAGCCTCGCCCTGAACGTCGCGGAGAGCACCATCGCGGACGGGCAGCGCGAACTCGGCCTGCGGGAGGGCTTCGACATCGGCCTGGAGATGTCCGGCCGCCCCGAGGCGATGCGCGACATGGTCGCGAACATGACGCACGGCGGCCGGATCGCCATGCTCGGCCTGCCCGCCGAGGAGTTCGCCGTCGACTGGGCCCGCATCGTCACCTCGATGATCACCATCAAGGGCATCTACGGCCGCGAGATGTACGAGACCTGGTACGCCATGTCCGTCCTGCTGGAGGGCGGCCTCGACCTCGCCCCCGTGATCACCGGCCGGTACGGCTTCCGCGACTTCGAGGCCGCCTTCGACGACGCCGCGAGCGGCCTCGGCGGCAAGGTCATCCTCGACTGGACCGCCTGAGGCGCCCGGCCGCCCGACGCGCCCGACCTCCTCCCCTCTCGTCCCTCGGCTCTTATCTGATCTCCTAAGGAATCCGCATGTTCGACTCCGTACGCGACGATCTGCGCACCACCCTCGACGAGATCCGCGCCGCCGGGCTGCACAAGCCCGAGCGCGTGATCGGCACCCCGCAGTCCGCGACCGTCGAGGTCACCTCCGGCGGCCGCCCCGGCGAGGTCCTCAACTTCTGCGCCAACAACTACCTCGGCCTCGCCGACCACCCCGAGGTCATCGCCGCCGCCCACGAGGCGCTGGACCGCTGGGGCTACGGGATGGCGTCGGTCCGCTTCATCTGCGGCACGCAGGAGGTCCACAAGGAGCTGGAGCAGCGGCTCTCGGCCTTCCTCGGCCAGGAGGACACGATCCTCTACTCCTCCTGCTTCGACGCCAACGGCGGAGTCTTCGAGACCCTGCTCGGCCCCGAGGACGCGGTCATCTCCGACGCCCTCAACCACGCCTCCATCATCGACGGCATCCGGCTCTCCAAGGCCAAGCGCCACCGCTACGCCAACCGCGACATGGCCGAACTGGAGACGCAGCTCAAGGAGGCGTCCGGCGCGCGCCGCCGCCTCATCGTCACCGACGGCGTCTTCTCCATGGACGGGTACGTCGCCCCGCTCCAGGAGATCTGCGACCTGGCCGACCGCCACGACGCCATGGTCATGGTCGACGACTCGCACGCCGTCGGCTTCGTCGGCCCCGGCGGTCGCGGCACGCCCGAGCTGCACGGCGTGATGGACCGGGTCGACATCATCACCGGCACCCTGGGCAAGGCGCTCGGCGGAGCCTCAGGCGGCTACGTCGCGGCCCGCGCGGAGATCGTCGCCCTGCTGCGCCAGCGCTCGCGCCCGTACCTCTTCTCCAACACGCTCGCCCCGGTCATCGCCGCAGCCTCCCTCAAGGTCATCGACCTGCTGGAGTCCGCCGGGGACCTGCGCGAGCAGCTCGCCGCCAACACCGAGCTGTTCCGCACGCGGATGACCGCGGAGGGTTTCGACATCCTGCCCGGCGACCACGCCATCGCCCCCGTCATGATCGGGGACGCGGGCAAGGCGGGCCGGATGGCGGAACTGCTCCTGGAGCGCGGGGTGTACGTGATCGGCTTCTCGTACCCCGTCGTCCCGCAGGGCGCGGCCCGTATCCGCGTCCAGCTCTCGGCCGCCCACTCCGCCGCCGATGTGAACCGTGCCGTGGACGCGTTCGTCGACGCTCGGGCCGCGCTGGAGGCGGAAGCCGTCTGACCGCCGACCGGGTCGGTGGTTCCGCCACCACCTGGGACAATGGGCACATGATCGATGCGCGGCGGCTGCGAATCCTCCGTGCGGTGGCCGACCACCGCACGGTGACCGCGGCCGCCGCCGCGTTGTACCTGACCCCCTCCGCCGTCTCCCAGCAGCTCGCAGCCCTGGAGCAGGAGACCGGCCACCGCCTCGTCGAACGCGGGGCGCGCGGGGCCCGGCTCACCGCCGCAGGGGAGATCCTGCTCAGCCACACCAACCTGGTCCTCGCCCAGCTGGAGCGGGCCGAGGCGGAGCTGGCCGACTACAGCGCGGGTGTCGCCGGTACGGTCACGGTCGCCGCCTTCGCCACCGGGATCGGCCTCGTCCTCGCTCCCGCCCTCACCGAGCTGGCCCGCACCGCGCCCGGCATCCGGGTCAAGGTGCAGGACGCGGAGGGCGACGCGAGCGTCCCGATGGTGCTGGACCGGCAGGTGGATGTGGCGGTGGCCGTCGAATACCGGGGCGCGCCCGCCGAGGACGACCGCCGGCTCACCCGTGTCCCGCTGTACTCGGAGCCCTTCGACGCGGTGCTCCCGGTGGGCCACCGCCTCGCCTGTCAGGCCCACGTGGCGGTCGCCGACCTGGCGAAGGACCCGTGGATCGGGCCGTACCCCGGCAACCCCTGCCACGACGTGGTGGTCCTGGCCTGCGAGTACGCCGGTTTCGCCCCGCGCCTCGACCACTCGTCGGACGACTTCCACGCGGTGGTCGCCCTGGCCGGAGCGGACGCAGGGGTGGCGTTGGTGCCCCGCTCCGCGCTGCGCGGGATGGAACTGACCGGTGTCGTCGTCCGCCCGGTCGAGGGCAGCGCCCCCACCCGCCGGGTTTTCGCGGCCGTACGCCAGGGGGCCGAGGGCCATCCGCTGATCCGGCCGGTGCTGGACGCGATGGAGGCGGTGGCCGTACGCGAAGCCGGGCTGGCCGCCCGGTCCTGACCCGGGGGCCGCGGTACACCCGGTCCTGACCCCAGGGCTCCAGGCCCCCCCGGGGACGGCGTGGTGGCGACGGCCTCAGCCGGCCGGCTGGAGCAGATCCCACCGGTTGCCGTACAGGTCCTCGAAGACCGCGACCGAGCCGTACGACTCGTGGCGCGGCTCCTCCAGGAAGCGCACCCCGGCCGCGCGCATCCGCTCGTGGTCGGCCGCGAAGTCCTCGGTGTGCAGGAAGAAGCCGACCCGGCCGCCCGTCTGCGCCCCGACGGCCCCGGCCTGCGCCTCGTCCTTCGCCCGGGCCAGCAGCAGCCCCGTGCCGTCCGCCGCCCCGCGCGGGCGCACCACCACCCAGCGGGTGCCGTCGCCCCGGTCGGTGTCCTCCACCGGCTCGAAGCCGAGCGCGTCGCGGTAGAACGCGAGCGCCTCGTCGTAGTCGCGGACGACCAGGGTGACCAGGGCGATGCGGGACATGAAAGTTGCCTTCCGGAGGTTCTGCCGGCGGGGCTCCGCGACGACGTTATACGTAACACTAGCGCTTCGGTCCCCGGTTGCCGGGCACAATGCGCCGCATGGACTTCGTGGACGCTACGAGCACCGGCGGCCGGGCCGCGCTGAACGACCGGGCCCGCGCCCTCGCGGACACCGGACAGCGGCGCATCCTCGGGATCGCGGGCCCGCCCGGGGCCGGGAAGTCCACTCTGGCGGACCGGCTGGTCGCGGCCCTGGACGGACGCGCCGCCCTCGTCCCGATGGACGGCTTCCATCTGGCCGCCGCCGAGCTGGACCGCCTCGGCCGCGCCGACCGCAAGGGCGCGCCCGACACCTTCGACGCGGCCGGGTACGCGGCCCTGCTGCGGCGGCTGCGGACGCCGGACCCGGTGCACGCGGTCTACGCCCCGGCCTTCGACCGGACCCTGGAGGAGCCGGTCGCGGGGTCCCTGCCCGTCCCGCCGGGCGTTCCCCTCGTCGTCACCGAGGGCAACTACCTGCTGCTCGGCGACGGGGCGTGGGCCCCGGTGCGCGGGCTGCTGGACGAGGTGTGGTTCCTGGAGCTCGACCCGGAGGTCCGGGTGCGTCGCCTTGTCGACCGGCATGTGCACCACGGCCGGCTCCGGCGCGACGCGGAGGAGTGGGTGGCCCGGTCCGACGAGGCGAACGCCCGGCTGGTGGAGCGGGACCGCGACCGGGCGGACCTGATCGTGCGGCTGCCCGACGGGCGACGGCCGCGGCGACCGGTGTCTGACGACGACCGACGCGGGTGACGGCTCACGGTGACCGACGCTGCTGACGGCGTCCCGCGGCTGAGGGTGACCGAGGCGACCGACGGCTGACGCCCCGGCAGACACGCACGGCCGGAAGCCGGTCGCGGACACGCCCAGGTCTGACACGCGACCGGAAGCCGGTCGCGTACGCCCCGCCGGGCGGGCAGGATGCTGTGTGCCGTGTCGCAGCGCCAGGAGGTCCTGATGTCGAGCCCGAGCCCGTTCGCCCAGCAGTCCGCTCCGCCCCCGCCCTTCACCGCCGACGACTACCGGGCCCGGATGGCACGGGCCGCCGAGTCCGCGGCCGAGGCCGGGCTCGCCGGGGTGATCGTCGCGCCGGGTCCCGACCTCGTCCACCTCACCGGCTACCGCCCCGTGAGCACGGAGCGCCTCACCCTCCTCGTGGTGCGGGCCGGCCACGACCCGGTGCTGGTGGTCCCGACCCTGGAGGCCCCCGACGCGGCCGCCGCCACGGGGGCGCCCGCGCTGACCCTGCGGGACTGGACCGACGGCAAGGACCCGTACGAGGTGACCGCTCCGCTGCTGGAGGCCGAGGGCCGCTTCGGCGTCAGCGACAACACCTGGGCGATGCATCTGCTGGGTCTCCAGCGGCAGTTGCCGGGCACTTCCTACACCGCCCTCACCGAGGCCCTGCCGATGCTCCGCGCGGTGAAGGACGCCGCCGAGCTGGAACGGCTCGCCGCCGCCGGGGCCGCCGCCGACGCCACGTACGAGGAAATCCTCAAGGTGCGCTTCTCCGGCCGCCGGGAGGTCGACGTGGCCATGGACCTCGCCGCGCTGCTGCGGGAGTTCGGGCACTCCCAGGTGGACTTCACCGTCGTCGGATCCGGCCCCAACGGGGCCAACCCGCACCACGAGGCGGGCGAACGCACCATCGAGCGCGGCGACATGGTCGTCCTCGACTTCGGCGGTCTGAAGCACGGCTACGGCTCCGACACCTCCCGTACGGTCCATGTCGGCGAGCCCACCGCCGAGGAGCAGCGGGTCCACGACATCGTCCGCGAGGCCCAGCAGGCGGGCTGCGCCGCCGTCCGGCCCGGCGCCGCCTGCCAGGAGATCGACCGGGCCGCCCGCGCGGTGATCACCGAGTTCGGCTACGGCGACCGGTTCATCCACCGCACCGGCCACGGCATCGGCGTCACCACCCACGAGCCGCCCTACATGATCGAGGGGGAGGAGCAGCCGCTCGTCCCGGGCATGTGCTTCTCCGTGGAGCCGGGGATCTACCTCCCCGGCCGCTTCGGCGTCCGGATCGAGGACATCGTGGCGGTGACCGAGGACGGCGGACGCCGCCTCAACACCACCGCCCGCGAACTCGCCGTCGTGGAGTAGGGGCGCGGACGCGGGAGTTCAGTCGTCCGCGAGCACCAGGCAGGACTCCGGCGGCAGGTGCAGCACCCCGTCCGGCCCCGGCGCCTCGACCGGCTCCCAGGCTGCCAGCACCCGCCCCCCGGAACGGCGGTGGCGTCCGAGGCCGAGCGGGATGGCGGCGGGCTTGTCGGCCAGGTTCACCACGACCCGCAGATCCCCCCTGCGGTAGGCGAACCACCGTGCGTCCTCGTCGAACGCGGTCTTCACCGAAGCCAGGTCGGGGTCGTGCAGATCGGGCAACGTCCGCCGCAGCGCGATCAGTTCGCGGTACCACGCGAGCAGCCGGGCGTGCGGTTCGCGCTCCGGCTCGGACCAGTCGAGGCAGGACCGGTCCCGGGTCGCCGGGTCCTGCGGGTCGGGGATCTCCTCCTCCGCCCAGCCGTGCGCCCCGAACTCCCGCCGCCTGCCGTTGCGGACGGCCTCGGCCAGCTCCGGGTCCGTGTGGTCGGTGAAGAACTGCCACGGAGTGCGCGCCCCCCACTCCTCGCCCATGAACAGCATCGGGGTGAAGGGGCCCGTCAGCACGAGCGCGGCGGCGCACGCCTGGAGGCCAGGGGAGAGGGAGGAGGCCAGCCGGTCGCCCAGCGCCCGGTTGCCGATCTGGTCGTGCGTCTGCGCGTAGCCGACGAAGCGGTGCGCCGGAGTGCGGGACACGTCGACCGGGCGGCCGTGGCTCCGGCCCCGGAAGCTGGACCACGTCCCGTTGTGGAAGAACGCCGACGTCACCGTCTTGGCGAGGGCGGCCAGCGGAGCCCGGGCGAAGTCGGCGTAATAGCCCTGGGACTCGCCGGTGAGCGCGGTGTGCAGGGCGTGGTGGAAGTCGTCGTTCCACTGGGCGTGCAGCCCGAGGCCGCCCGCCGGGCGCGGGGTCGTGGTGCGCGGATCGCAGAGGTCGGACTCGGCGATCAGCCCGAGCGGCCGACCCAGCTCCACCGCCAGCGCGTCCACCGCCGCCGACAGCTCCTCCAGGAACGTCAGCGCCCGGGTGTCGGCCAGGGCGTGCACCGCGTCCAGCCGCAGCCCGTCGAGCCGGTAGTCGCGCAGCCAGGCCAGGGCGCTGCCCAGCAGGAACGCCCGCACCTCGTCCGAGCCCGGCGCGTCCAGATTGACCGCCGCGCCCCACGGGGTGTGGTGGGTGTCGGTGAAGTACGGGCCGAAGGCGGGGAGGTGGTTGCCGGAGGGGCCCAGGTGGTTGTGGACGACGTCCAGGACCACTCCGAGCCCCAGCCCGTGCGCCGTGTCGACAAAGCGCTTCAGCCCCTCGGGCCCGCCGTACGGCTCGTGCACGGCCCACAGTGAGACGCCCTCGTACCCCCACCCGTTGACGCCCGGGAACGGGCAGAGGGGCATCAGTGACACATGGGTGACCCCCAGCTCCGCCAGATGGCCCAGCCGGGCCGCCGCCGCGTCGAAGGTGCCCTCCGGGGTGTACGTCCCCACATGCAGCTCGTACAGCACGGCCCGGTTCAGCCGGCGCCCGGCCCACCCGTTGCGCCAGGCGTACGCCTCCTGGTCGACGACCGCGCTCGGGCCGTCGGGCCCGTCCGGCTGGCGCCGCGAACGGGGGTCCGGCAGCAGGGGGCCGTCGTCCACCCGGAAGCCGTACCGGTCCCCGTCCGAGGCCTCCGCCCGAGCCGTCCACCACCCCTCGCGCCCCGCGTCACGCTCCATGGGAGACCGGACATCCGCCGCCTCCAGCACGACCGAGCCCGCATCGGGGGCCCACACCTCGAACTGCATCCACCACTCCTCGTCCCTGGGCGGGGCGCGCGGTCGCCCGGGGGCGGGCTCCACGATCCACGCGACAGGCTCTGTTGCCGCCCGCCACCGGCGATTAAGGTCTGGTCCTGATCATTGCCCGGCGAGGCGCCCGCTCATACGGATTTCCCCACGTACGGCTGCTGGAGGCCGCGATGACCCTGCCGATCTTCCCGCCCGGCTTCCTCTGGGGAGCCTCGTCCTCCGCGTTCCAGACCGAGGGGGCGGTGGACGAGGACGGCAAGGGCCCCTCGGGCTGGGACGCCTTCGCCGCGCTGCCCGGCCGGATCAAGGACGGCACCGACACCACCCGGGGCACCGGCTTCCACGCCCGCTACCGCGAGGACGTCGCCCTGCTGGCCGGGCTCGGCGCCGACGCCTTCCGGTTCTCCGTCAGCTGGCCCCGCGTGGTGCCCGGCGGCAGCGGGGCCGTCAACGCCGACGGGCTCGACTTCTACGACCGGCTCGTCGACGAGCTGTGCGCCCACGGCATCACCCCCGCCCCGACCCTCTACCACTGGGACACTCCGCTCCCGCTGGAGGAGGCGGGCGGCTGGCTCGACCGGGACACCGCCTACCGCTTCGCCGAGTACGCGGGCATCGTCGCCGAACGCCTCGCCGACCGGGTCCCCATGTGGATCACGATCAACGAACCCGCCGAGGTCACGCTCCTCGGCTACGCACTCGGCGAGCACGCCCCCGGCCGCACCCTCCTCTTCGACGCCCTGCCCGCCGCCCACCACCAGCTCCTCGCCCACGGCCTCGCCGTCCGCGCCCTGCGCGCGGCCGGCGCGGACAACATCGGCGCCGCCTTCTCCCACGCCCCCGTCTGGACGGCCGGGGACAGCGACGAGGACCGCTTCGGCGCGGAGTTGTACGACACGCTCACCAACTGGCTCTTCGCCGACCCCGTCCTCACCGGCCGCTACCCGGACGAGAACCTCGCCGCCCTGATGCCGGGCCCGGCCGCCGAGGACCTGAAGGTCATCTCCACCCCGCTCGACTGGTACGGGATCAACTACTACAACCCGACCCTCGTCGGCGCACCCCGCCCGGAGGCCCTGGAAAAATTCTCCGGCTTCACCATGCCCGCCGGACTCCCCTTCGGAATACGGGAGATCGAGGGGTACGAGAAGACCGGCTTCGGCTGGCCCGTCGTCCCCGAGGGCCTCACCGAGATCGTCACCACCCTGCACACCCGCTACGGCGACCGCCTCCCGCCGCTCTACGTCACGGAGAACGGCTGCGCCCTGGAGGAAACCCACGCCGACGACCGCCGCATCGCCTACCTGGAGAGCCACCTGAGCGCCCTGCGCGCGGCGATGGACGCCGGGGTGGACGTACGCGGCTACTTCACCTGGTCGCTGACCGACAACGTGGAGTGGACGGAAGGGGCCTCCCAGCGGTTCGGCCTGGTCCACATCGACTACGCGACCCTGACGCGTACGCCCAAGCGGTCCTACGCCTGGTACCGCGACCTGATCCGCGCACAGAAGCGGAACCCGGCGGTCGAGGGGGCTTACGCGACACCGCCCGAATGATCAATACTCCCGCCATGGTCGCTTCATGGTGGTCCCGGGCCCGGCTGGGGATCTTCGTTCACTGGACACCCGCATCCGTCCCCGGCTGGGCCCCGCCCTACGTCCCCGCCGCCGAACTCCCGGCGGCGGGCCGGCGTGCGCCGCTGGGCTGGACCTCGTACGCGGAGTGGTACGAGAACGCGCTCCGCTTCCCCGGCTCTCCGGCAGCCGCCCACCACCGCGCCACCTACGGAAAGCGCCCCTACACGGACTTCGGCCGAGACTTCGAGGACGGGCTCGCAGGCTGGGACCCGGCCGCCTGGGCCCGCTCCTTCCGCGAGGCCGGGGCCGGATACGCGGTCCTGGTCACCAAGCACCACGACGGGTACTGCCTCTGGCCCTCGGAGACGGAGAACCCGCACCGCTCCGGCTGGCACACCACCCGGGACGTGGTCGGCGAGTTCGCCGAAGCCGTACGGGCCGAGGGCCTGCGCTTCGGCGTCTACTACTCCGGCGGACTCGACTGGACCTTCGACGACCGGCCCATCGGCACGGCGGCCGACATGTTCTCCGCCGTCCCGCGCGGACGCTACCCCGCCTACGCGGACGTGCAGATGCGGGAGCTGATCCGCCGCTACCGGCCCGACATCCTCTGGAACGACATCGCCTGGCCCGCCTCCGCCGACGAGATCCGCTCGCTGGTCGACTTCTACCGCTTCACCGTCCCGCACGGCGTCGTCAACGACCGTCTGCTGCCCTACGCACCGCACTGGCGAGGGTTGCGTCTGCCGGGCGCGAAGGCCCTGTACAACTGGTGGGACCGCCGGACGGTGGCGCAGGGCGAGGGCTTCGTCCCGCGCACACCACCCGTCTTCGACTTCCGTACGCCGGAGTACGCCCGCTACGAGGGCTCCGACCCGTACGAGATCACCCGGGGCGTCGACCACAGCTTCGGCTTCAACCGCAACTCCGGCCCGGACGCCTTCATCGACCGCGCGACGCTGACCTCACTGGTCCGCGACACGGCGGCCGACGGCGGGAACGTGCTGCTCAACGTGGGGCCGCGCGGCGAGGACGCGACGATCCCCGCCGAGCAGCGACTCCGCCTGGAGTGGCTGGCCGAGGAGGCCGGGGCCCTCACGCCAGATGGACCCACTCCTGGGTGACGGGGTACCCGGCGCGGGCGAACGCGGCGGCCATCGGCACGTTCCCCTGGTCCGTGGCTCCCGCGACGAATTCGGCGCCCTGCTCGACCAGGAAGCGCGTGCACTCCACCAGCAGGTCGTAGCCGTAGCCGTGCCCGCGCGCCTCGGGAACGACCCCGATGAAGCCGACGCAGGGCCCCGACGGGTTGTGCGCCGGCACCTGGATGCCCGCCACCTCCCCGTCCGGGGTGTACGCGAGCCGCCACCACTCCCTCGGCGAGGGACACCAGTGGAAGAACTCCAACTCCTCGCGCGCCGCCGCCTCCAGACCGCCGGGGCCCTCGATGGCCTTGCGGGCATGGGCGTCCAGCGTCGCCGAGTGCACCCGGCGCAGCACATCGAGGATGACCTCGTCGTCCGGCTCCGGACGGTAGGTGAGCCGGCCCGTCCGCTCGGGCAGCGGGCAGCCGGGGGTCCAGCGGTAGCGGTAGCGCTCGACCAGTGGCTTCAACCCGGCCGCGGTCGCGGCGGCGACCCGCTCCTCGACGGCGGCCCGCACCGCCGGGTCGTCCCGCCATCCGGCGGGCGCGATCAGCTCGTACTCCTTGTCGAACGGGGCGCGGCGCAGGAGTTCGGCGCCCGCCTCCGCCTCCCCGTCCGCGAAGTCGAACCAGTTGAGCACGACGGGCTCGGTGTCCCCGGGCCCGCCCCACCAGGCGGCCCTGGCGACCACGGTGTCCCCGCGAAGGGCGACCCACGACCACTCGGGGCGGTACTCGCCGCCGTCGGCGGTCGAGGTGTAGCGGTGGCCGAAGGCGGCCCGGCCGACGAAGGGGCTGTCCTGGAACGTGGTGAAGAGTGCGGCGTCGCTCGGCGTGAGCGCGCGGATGACCGGATCGGTCATGAAGGTGTCCTCCGGGACGGAATGCCGCGCTCCCGGTCAGACGAGGTCCGACACCGCCCGGCGGACGGGACGGGAGCGCGAGAAGGATGTACTGCGGATGGTGGTGCGGCTGTTCCCGCGCATGTCTCTCGCCTCCTTCCACGACGCACATCGGATGTCGGTGCAGACCGTAGTGGTCGCTGGTGCCCGCCGTCCACCGAATATCCGTCCCTCCGCCTCCGGTTGCGCCCGTGGGCCCCTCGCGTTGCCGTCCCGTGAGACAGCGGCGCAGGTCAGCGCGGGAGGAAACACGGCCTCGTCTGGACACTCCGGGCCCTTCGGCCCGACAATCGTCGACGTGACATCCTCCTTCGAGTTCCACACGAGTTCCGCGCGGCTGTCGGACGCTCAGCGCGACCGTGTCGTGGGCGTGCTCAGAGAAGGTGCCGCACAGGGCAAGCTGTCGCACGACACCTTCATGCGGCGCATGGAACTCGCCCTCGTCGCCCGTCGCCCGGAGGAGCTGGCCGCCCTCACCGCCGATCTGGAGAGCGGCGGCCGCTGGTCGACGGGGCTGGTCCGCGCGGTGGGCGGGATCTCCGCCTTCCCCGGGCGGCTGCGCCGCGCCTGGCAGACCGAGCGGCTCCCCAAACTGCTGCTCCCCGCGCCCGGCCCGCATCCGCTGCTGATCGGCCGCGACCCGGGGAACGGGCTGCGCCTCAACCACGAGACGGTCTCCCGGCTGCATGCCGAACTCTCCGCGCAGAACGGCCGCTGGGTGCTGCGCGACCTCGGCTCCACCAACGGCACCTGCGTCAACGGCCAGCGGCTCGTCGGCTCCATCCCGGTGCGCGACGGCGACCAGGTGAGCTTCGGCCGGATGAGCTTCCGCCTCACCGCCCCGGACCGCCTTCCGGCGCAGCCGCCCCGGCCCCAGGACCGCCTGCCCGAACTGCCGCCGCACGCACCCCGGCCGGCCGCCGCCCCGCCCCAGCGCCCGCCGCACGCCGCCGAACCCCTGTCGAACGGGCCCGAACGCCCGCACCCCGGCTCCGACCGCCCGCCGCAGGGGCCCGGCCTCCCGTCGCTCTGAGCCCCGGGCCCGTCCGCCCGCCGGAGGAGCCCGGTCTCCCGCCGGATGGTCCCGGCCCCCTCCGCCTGGGCCCTGTATCCCGTCCGCCCGACCCGGCTTTCCGCCTGACTGAGCCCGGCCCGGCTGTTCGCCTGAGCCTCGCGCTGCCACCCGCTGTAGGGCCCCGCCGGCTGCCTGAGCCCCGGTCCTGACCCGCCGCGGGTTCCCGCCCTCCCGTCGTGGTGAACCCCGCGCCCGGCCACTCGGGCGTCGCGCAGGGCCGCCTGCCGCAGGGCCCCTGGTCTCCTGCCCGCTGGGGCCCGCCCTCCCGCCATCCCGGCCCCGGCCGCCACCGCATGCCTGCCCACCGCCGGAACCCGCCCCGCGCCCCGGCGAACCCTCACCCGAACGGCCGTACGCCGACTGCGGCGCGCCCCCGTCGGTGGTCCGCTGGGAGGACGCGCGCCGGCCGTCGGCGCACCGACTCCAGGGGGTGCGGGATGCCGGTCGAACGCCCCGACGCCCTACCCGCCGCCCGTCGTCCGCACCGGCTCTCGGGCGGCCTGCCGGGCCTGCTGGCACCGGGGGCCACGACAGATCCGTACCGGCTGCGCCTCTACCGCCTGCTGCGCACCGACTACCCCCTCGGCTACGACCCGGCCCTCGGCGCCTGGCTGCTGAGCCGGTACGGGGATGTGGCCCTGGCCCTCACGGACCACCGGTTCACCGGCTACCCGTACGACGGGGCCCCGCGCGGCCGGGCCCCCGTCCCGCTCGGCCTCTGCCGGGGCAGCCAACTCTGCGGCCCGCTCACCGTGCCGTGGAGCACCGCCGCCCCTGCCGTCGAGCGGACGGCGTACGTCCTGGCCCGCCGGATCGCCGGGCGCGACCGCGCGGATCTGGTCGCCGACTTCTGCCGGTGGCTGCCCGCCGGGGCCGCTGCGGCCGCCGCCGGGCTCGCCCGCCCGGACCTGAGCACCCTGCCCCGGGGCGCCCGCCATCGCCGTACCGTCGGGGGAGCCGGTGACTGCACCGGGTCCACCGCGCTCCGCGAGCACGCCCTCGCCTCGTTCCTCGCGAACATGCTCGACGACCCCGACCTGCTGGCCGCCGCGACCGCCGGAGAAGCGCGCGGGGAAGGCTCCGGTTCGCTGCTCGGGCGGGCCTGGGCCGAGACGCTGCGCCGCGATCCGCCCGTCCAGATCGTGCTGCGCCGCACCCGCACCGAGGTCTCCGTCAGCGGGGGCACGCTCCCCGCCGACGCACCCGTCGCCTGCCTCATCGGCGCGGCGGGCCGCGACCCGGCCCGGTTCGCCGCACCCGACCGGTTCGACCCGCTGCGCGCCGACGCCGACCCGCTGCTCATCGGCCCGGCCGACTGCCCTGCTGCCCTCCTCGGCAGGCTGGAGGCCGAACACGGTCTGCGCGCCCTGCTGACGGCGATGCCCGGCATCCGCTGGGCGGACGGCTTCCGCCCGGTGGCGGGCGGCCTCCTCACCCGCGGCCCGCGCGCCCTCCTCGTACGCCCGTCCTGACGGCGGCAGCACGAGCCGACCGAGCATGCCCCGGCGCCCGGCCCGGAGCGCGGGCCGACCGCGCACCTCCCGAGCCGGGCCCTCCCTCCCCGGAGACGCGCCGCCGCACCCCGGGAGAGGCAGCCCCGACGGGGAGGGACCGGACCGGTCCCGTCAGCTCCCCACCCGCCGCAGCAGCGCCACCGGCTCTCCGCGGAGGGGCGCCTCCATCAGCCGGCCACCCGCCGCAGCAGCGCCACCGGCCGTTCCGCGAACAGTTCGCCCGCCGCCACCGTGCCCCCCGTGAACTCCCGGCCGGGTGAGGCCGACAGCAGGTCCCGCCACGGGCCCCCGTCCGGCAGTTCCAGCACCGTGTCCCGCCAGCCGCCGCCCTCGGCCAGCCGCAGCGAAAGACGGGTCACCGCCGTGACCACCGCGCCCGAGCGGCAGAACGCCAGCAGATGCGGGGCGGCCCGGCCGGTCGCCGTCAGAGGCGCGTACGCACCCGACTCACCGAACACGCCCGGCAGCTCGCGGCGCAGCCCGAGCGCGGTCGCCGTCAGCGTCTGCTTCTCGTCCGGAACGTCGGGCCGCCGGAACGGCCGCCGGTTGTCCGGGTCGACCAGGGCCAGGTACTCGCTCTCGGTGCCCTGGTAGAGATCCGGGACCCCCGGCATCGTCAGGTGCACCAGCGCCGCTCCCAGCACCTGGGCCCGGACGTGCGGGGCGAGCGCGTCCGCGAACTCGGCGATCAGCCCGCGGGTCACACCCTCCCCGTGGCCCGGTCCGGCCGCGACGAAGTCCGACACCGCACGCTCGTAGGCCGGGTCCGACTCCGTCCAGCTGGTGAAGAGCCCGGCCTCGCGCACCGCCTTCAGCAGCGCCGGCTCCAGCCGCTCGCCCAGCTCGTCGGCGGGCATCTCCGCGCAGCCGTACGCCGACTGCCATGCCACCCAGGCCAGTTGGGGGTCCGGGGCGGCGACCGGCGTCGCCGCCGTCAGCTCCGCCACCAACGCCGCCCACCGTTCCGGGCACTGCGACAGCACCGCGATCCGGGCCCGGACGTCCGCGCTGCGCTTCGTGTCGTGCGTGGTCAGCACCGTGCCGGTGGCGGGCCAGTCGCGGGCGATCCGGGAGGCGAAGGAATGGAACTCCCCAGGCGACACGGCAGGTTGCCCCGGGTCGCCGCCCACCTCGGTGGCCGAGATCAGCGGCACGTACCGGTAGAACGCCGTGTCCTCCACCGACTTGGCGTGCAGTGCGGACGCGGTCTGCGCGAACCGGGCGCAGAATGCCGCCTGTTCCTCCCCACCGCCGAGCCGCCCGAGCGCCAGATCCCGTACGACGTCGACGGCCGCCGCCTCCTCCGGCACGGAGAACACCGTCTTCGCGTCCCGTACCGCCTCGTCGGTCAGCGTCTCCTCGGTGATCCGGGTCGGCGGCTCGCCCGCCGTGACGTACGGCCGGTAGACCGGGATACGGACCAGCAGCTCCCGGATCGCGGTCCGCAGCGCCCACGGGGCGTGGTCCCGCAGCGCCGGGTCCCGGTCGCAGATCGCGGCCGCCAGCCGGGTCAGCCACGCGGCCTCGGCGGCCAGCTCATGCGTCGCCACTCGGTACGCGGCCCGGCGCACCGTCGCCGCCCAGTCGCCACCCCGGTCCCCGGGTGGGCCCGCGAACTCCCGGTAGCGGCCGAGCAGCTCCGCCGCGCCGGACGGGTCGGTGAACAGCCCGTCGATCCGGCGCAGGGCGTCGTACCCGGTGGTGCCCGCGACCGCCCACTCCGCCGGGAGGTGCTCGTCGCCGGTGAGGATCTTCTCCACCACCGTCCAGCGCCCGCCGGTGGCCTCGTCGAGTCGCTCCAGATAGGCGGCGGGGGCGGCGAGACCGTCGGGGTGGTCGATGCGCAGCCCGTCGAGCACGCCGTCGCGGAGCAGTTCGAGGACCTTGGCATGGGTGTCCTCGAAGACCTCCGGGTGCTCCACGCGGACCCCGATCAGCTCCGGGACGGTGAAGAACCGCCGGTAGTTCAACTCGGTGCGGGCCAGCCGCCACCAGCCGAGCCGGTAGTGCTGCTCCTCCAGCAGCCGAGGCAGCGGGAGATCCGCCGTGCCGGCCCGGAGCGGGAACTCCAGATCGTGGTAGCGCAGCACCTCCCCGTCCACGGCCAGGTGCTCCAGCTCCTGGCCGAGCGGCCCGGCGAGCACGGGCAGCAGCACCTGGCCGCCGCCCGCCGCCCAGTCGATGTCGAACCAGCGGGCGTACGGGGATGCCGCGCCCTCGCGCAGCACCTCCCACAGCCGGCGGTTGTGCCGGGGCGAGGCGGCCATGTGGTTGGGCACGATGTCCAGGACCAGCCCGAGCCCGTGCTCCCGGGCGGCCGATGCGAGCGACCGCAACCCTTCCTCTCCGCCCAGCTCGGCCCGGACCCGGCTGTGGTCGACCACGTCGTAGCCGTGGGCGGAGCCGGGGACCGCCTCCAGGACGGGGGAGAGGTGGAGGTGCGAGACGCCGAGCGCGGCGAGATACGGTACGGCCTTCTCGGCGGCGGCGAACGGGAAGTCGGGCTGGAGCTGAAGCCGGTACGTGGCGGAGGGCGTCATGGACTTCTACGTACCCCGCCCGGGGCGAACCGTGTCACCCCGGGCGGAACCTCACCCCTGCCGTCCCGGCCCGGCCGGCCTCAGGCGGGTCGCTTCAGCACCGTCAGACTGCGCCCGATCAGCGTGACCCGTTCGCCCTCGGCCACCTTCGGCCCCGTACCCGGCTCCACCCCTTCCGGGCGCGCGGTGTCCACGACGACCTGCCACTGTTCCCCGTGGTCGACCGGGACCGCGAATTCCAGGGTGTCGGCGCTCGCGTTGAACATCAGCAGGAACGAGTCGTCGGAGATCCGCTCGCCGCGCGGCCCCGGCTCCGAGATCGCGTGCCCGTTCAGGAACACGGTCATCGCCTTGGCGTGCGCCGCCTGCCAGTCCTGCTGTGTCATCTCCTCGCCCTCGGGGGTGAACCAGGCGATGTCGGACAGTTCGTCGTGAGTGCCCTCCACCGGCCGCCCGTGGAAGAAGCGGCGGCGCCGGAAGACCGGGTGGTCGCGGCGCAGCCACACCATCGCCCGGGTGAACTCCAGCAGGGCGGAGGCGGGCGCGTCGGCCGGCTCGTCCGGGTCGGGCCAGTGCACCCAGGCCAGCTCGTTGTCCTGGCAGTAGGCGTTGTTGTTGCCCTTCTGCGTACGGGCGAACTCGTCGCCGTGGCTCAGCATCGGCACGCCCTGCGACAGCATCAGCGTGGCGATGAAGTTCCGCATCTGGCGGGCCCGCAGCTCCAGCACCTCCGGGTCGTCACTCTCGCCCTCCGCCCCGCAGTTCCAGGACCGGTTGTGGCTCTCGCCGTCCCGGTTGTCCTCGCCGTTGGCGTCGTTGTGCTTCTCGTTGTACGAGACGAGGTCGTGGAGAGTGAAGCCGTCGTGGCAGGTGGTGAAGTTGATCGAGGCGAGCGGGCGGCGGCCGTCGTCCTGGTAGAGGTCGGAGGAGCCGGTGAGGCGCCCCGCGAACTCCGCCAGCGTGCGCGGCTCGCCCCGCCACAGATCGCGGACCGTGTCGCGGTACTTGCCGTTCCACTCGGTCCACAGCGGCGGGAAGTTGCCGACCTGATAGCCGCCCTCGCCGACGTCCCACGGCTCCGCGATCAGCTTCACCTGGCTGACCACCGGGTCCTGCTGCACCAGGTCGAAGAAGGAGGACAGCCGGTCCACCTCGTGGAACTGGCGGGCGAGCGTGGCCGCCAGATCGAAGCGGAAGCCGTCCACATGCATCTCGGTCACCCAGTACCGCAGGGAGTCCATGATCATCTGGAGGACGTGCGGGGACCGCATGAGCAGGGAGTTCCCGGTGCCCGTGGTGTCCATGTAATAGCGCTGATCGTCGGTCAGCCGGTAGTACGAGGCGTTGTCGAGACCGCGGAAGGAGAGCGTGGGTCCGAGGTGGTTGCCCTCGGCGGTGTGGTTGTAGACCACGTCGAGGATGACCTCGATGCCCGCCTGGTGGAGCGCCTTCACCGCCTGCTTGAACTCCAGCACCTGTTCGCCGCGGTCGCCCCACGAGGCGTAGGTGTTGTGCGGGGCGAAGAAGCCGATGGTGTTGTAGCCCCAGTAGTTGGCCAGCCCCATGTCCGCGAGGCGGTGGTCCTGGACGAACTGGTGAACGGGCATCAGTTCGATCGCGGTGACGCCCAGTTCGGTGAGGTGGGCGATCACCTCCGGGTGTGCGAGCCCCGCGTACGTACCGCGCAGCTCGGGCGGGAGCCCCGGGTGCAGCATGGTCAGGCCCTTCACATGGGCCTCGTAGATGACGGTCCGGTGGTAGTCCGTACGGGGGCGGCGGTCGTCGCCCCAGTCGAAGTACGGGTTGACCACCACGGAGCTCATGGTGTGCGGGGCGGAGTCGAGGTCGTTGCGGGCGTCCGGTTTTCCGAAGGGGTAGCCGTACACGGCCTCGCCCCAGTCGATCTTCCCGGCGACCGCACGGGCGTACGGGTCGAGCAGCAGCTTCGCGGAGTTGCACCGCGTCCCGTGCTGCGGTTCGTAGGGCCCGTGCACCCGGAAGCCGTACCGCTGACCCGGCATCACCCCGGGCAGATAGGCGTGGCGCACGAAGGCGTCGGTCTCGCGGAGCTCCACCGCCGTTTCTGAACCGTCGTCGTGCAACAGGCACAACTCGATCCGGTCGGCGGCCTCGGAGAAGACCGCGAAGTTGGTGCCGGCGCCGTCGTACGTGGCGCCGAGGGGGTAAGCGTGTCCCGGCCAGACCTGCATGATGAAGACTCTTCCACTTCTGATCCGGGTGCGGGGGCTTTCCTCGGCCCGATACTCCTCGAAGACTTCCCGAATACGTCCCGAATCTTCCCCGAAAACGGGGCGCTCACCTAGGACGTCGCGCGGTGCGGCCGCATCCGGTCGCCGGGTCCCGGCCACACCGGTCAACTTCGGACACCCGCGTGCCGCCCCGGACGTGCTTGCGGACCCCGCCGCCCGGGAAGCGTCCGGTTCCCGCACGGGGGCAGGGTCCCAATCACTATGAATCCGCTCACTCCATCCGATCTCGCCGCAAGGAACAAGCCTGACGATCAGGGGAGTTGAGAAAGTCGCCTGCGCATCGGGCTGCGTCGGATCACGCTCCCGGAGTACCCTTCCTTGATCGTTGGGTGGGGGAGTGGAAGGCGGTACGCGGGTGAGCTCGGGAGGGTTCGAGCTACCCCCAGGTGACGCAGGTCACGAGGGGGAATCGACCGATGCCCCGCCCGGGGCGGTGTCCCTCGCGCAGCCCATGGAGATAGGCGCCGAGCTGGACTGGGGACCGGAGGCCTGGGGCGAGGTGCGCACGCGCGCCCAGCGCGCCGGTCGGGCCTATATCTGGCTGAATCTGGTCGAACAACGCCTCCGGGCCGTCGTCGCAGCGGTGCTCCGGCCGATCTACGAGCCGGTGCACGGCGAGGAGTGGGTGGTGGCCGCGGCCGGACCGGCCGGGCAGGAGTGGGTGCAGCGCGCCGTCGCCGTACGCGAGGTCTCGCGCCGCAAGGGCTATCTGCTGGACCCGGCCGACGACAACGTCCTGAGCTTCCTGACGCTGCCGCAGCTGCGCGAGCTGATGGTCCAGCACTGGCCCTGCTTCGAGCCGTACTTCGACGACCGGCGCGATGTCGAGCTGGCCCTGGACGAGCTGGAGGTCGCGCGCAACGTGGTCTCCCGCAACCGCGCGCTGAACGAGGCGGTCCTCGCCCAGGCGGAACGGGCCTCCGCCCGCCTGCTCGACATCCTCGGCAGCGGGGCCGGGGTGCGGTCGGCCGACCGGCTGCCGGTGGACGCGGTGGAGGAACTGGTCGGCGACCGGTACGCGGACGTGGTCTCCGTCCACCCCGACCGGGTCCGGCTCCAGCGCCAGCTGCCCGCCGAGGACCTCTTCGGCGGGGCGCGGCGGCTCGACGCCATCGGCATAGGCCTCAACCTGCTCGTGCAGAACTTCTCCGGCCGCCGGCTCGTACGGCTCGCGGAATCGGGCTGCCGGGTGCGGCTGCTGTTCATCAACCCGGCCAGCAGCGCGGTGCGCCGCAGGGAGCGGGAACTCGGCCTCAAGAAGGGCGAGCTGAGCCGCTCGGTGGAGATGAACATCCTGCACATGCGCCGCGTCCGCTCCAAGCTCCGCGACCCCGGCGCGTTCCAGATCCAGGTCTTCGACGAGACCCCGCGCTTCACCGCCTACCTGGTGGACGGCGACGGCCCGGACGCGGTGGGCGTCGTCCAGCCCTATCTGCGGCGGGCCCGGGGCATGGAGGCGCCGGTCCTGGTGCTGCGCGGCGGTGGCAGACGCACGGTGGTGCGGGAGGGCCAGGACAACGAGCACGGGCTCTTCGAGACGTACCGCGAGGAGTTCGAATCGGTCTGGACGGACTCCCGGCCGGTCTCCTGACCCTCCACCGGCGTTGTCAGTGGCCCGTGCGAAGGTGGTCATCACTCGGGGGAGCACCACGGGGGAGCGCCACGAAGGAGGTATCGGGATGAGCTGGCACCGGGGCACACTGGTCGGCTTCGACCTGGAGACGACGGGGACCGACGTCGAGAGCGACCGGATCGTCACCGCCGCACTCGTCCGGCTGGACCCGGACGGCACGGTCGCCGAGCAGCGGACCTGGCTGCTCGATCCGGGCGTGGTGATACCGGAGCAGGCCTCCGCGATCCACGGCATCGGCACCGACCACGCCCGCAAGCACGGGGCGCGGGCCGCCTCCGCGGTCGAGGAGATCGCCCGGGCGGTCGCCGAAGTGCTGTGCTCGCACGTCCCGCTGGTGGTGATGAACGCCCGCTACGACCTCTCGCTGCTGGACCGCGAATGCCGCAGGTACGGACTGCCGTCGGTCGAGGAGCGCGTCGGCGGCGAGCCGTCACCCGTCATCGACCCGCTGGTCATCGACAAGCACGTCGACAAGTACCGCAAGGGCAAGCGGGCCCTCCAGGCGCTGTGCGACCACTACGGGGTCACGCTCGACGGAGCCCACGACGCGACGGCCGACGCGGTGGCCGCGGTGCGCGTGGTACGCCGGATGGGCGAGCGCCACCGGCCCGTCGCCGCCCTGCCGCCCGGCGAACTGCACGCCCTTCAGATACGGGCGGCGGCCGAGCAGTCGGCCTCGCTCCAGGCATATCTGCGGCGCACGAGCGACCCGGCGGCGGTGGTCGAGTCGGCCTGGCCGCTGATCCCGCGCAGCGGCTGAGCGGGGCGGCCGCCGAGCCGGCCCCCGCCGCTCGTTCCACGGAACCGCCCCCGGCTCGTTCAGAACGGGTACCAGCGGACCTCGGGATCGCCCTCGCGCAGTGACGCCACCCGGCGGCGGAATTCGGCGAGTGCCTTCGAGTTGGCAGGGGCGTGCTGGGAGACCCAGGCGCAGCTCGCCGTCTCGCGGGCGCCGCGCAGGACCGCGCATCCCTCCCACTCCCGGACGTCCCACCCGTACGCGGTGGTGAAAGCGTCGTAGGCCGCCGGGTCGAGGCCGTAGCGGTCGCGGGAGAGGGCGAGGACGACCAGGTCGTGTTCCCGCAGGTCGGCGGAGAACGTCTCCAGGTCGACCAGGACCGGGCCGTCGGGGCCGACATGGACGTTGCGCGGGAGCGCGTCACCGTGGATCGGGCCCGGCCGGAGGCGGGGGACCAGGGCGGCGGCCGCGGCCGCGAAGCCGTCGCGTCGCTCGCGGAGGTAGTCCGCGTCCGCCGGGTCGATCGCGTCGCCCGCCAGGGTCAGCCAGCGCTCGACACCGCCGAGCAGTTCGCGGCGCGGAAGAGTGAAGTCCGTCGGGGCGGGCAGCCCGTGCACCAGGGAGAGCAGCGGTGCGAGGTCACGCGGTTCGGCGGGGCGTACGGCGTCCGGGAGCCGGTGCCACAGCGTCACCGGGTGGCCCTCGACCAGGACCGGCTCCCGCTCGGCCGCGCGGACGGCCGGGACACCGGACGCGGCGAGCCAGCCGGCGAGCGCCACCTCCCGCTCCGCCCGCGCGCGCAGCTCCGGGTGGCCGGTGGCGTCCCGGCCGACCTTGATCACCAGATGGCCGGCGGCGAACACCGCGTTCTCGCCCAGTGCGAGCAACTCCGCCGCGCCGGAGAACCCGGCGGCCGTCAGCACCTCGCGCGCACGCATCTCGTCCATGGGTGCGATTTTCGCATCCTTGCAGGCCACCTTGACGAACCGACGGCCCGTCAGCACGATGACGGAGGCCTCCCGGGCAGCCGGAACGGGACGAAGTCCACCTCAGGCACATCAGGCAGATACGGGATAGCGGGGTCTTTTTCGTGACATCGGTGACCGCGACGAAGCGGTCCGGACCGGACGACCCGCACGGCGGGCGCGGCGGACGGGACGGACAAGGCGGACAGGGGGGACGCCCGCGGAGGTCCTGGCGACCCGGGCCCCCGGGGCCTCCGCCCCAGGGCAAGGCGTTCGGGGACCGGGCCGCCTGGTTCCTGGTGCTGCCCGCACTCATCCCGATCCTGATCCTCAGCGTCGGACCGCTCCTCTACGGCATCGCGCTGGCCTTCACCGACGCCCAGTCCGGCCGGACCCGCTCCACCCAGTGGATCGGCACCCTGAACTTCCAGGACCTGCTGCACGACACCCTGTTCTGGGACTCGTTCCGGATCGGCCTGGTCTGGGCCGTCGGCGTCACCGTCCCGCAGTTCCTCCTGGCCCTCGGCCTCGCCCTGCTGCTCAACCAGAACCTGCGGCTGCGCTGGCTGGCCCGGGCGCTGGCGATCGTCCCCTGGGCGATGCCCGAGGTCGTCGTCGGCATCATGTGGCGGCTCGTGTACAACCCGGACGCCGGCATCCTCAACGAGACCGTCCGCGACCTCGGACTCGGCGACGGTCGGGACTGGCTGACCGGTCTCGCCACCGCGCTGCCCGCCGTGATCCTCGTCGGCATCTGGGCGGGCATGCCGCAGACCACCGTGGCCCTGCTCGCCGGACTCCAGAACACCCCGCGCGACCTCCACGAGGCGGCAGCCCTGGACGGCGCGGGCGCCTGGCGCCGGTTCCGTACGGTCACCTGGCCCGCGATCAAGCCCATCGCGCTCGCGATCTCCGCGCTCAACCTGATCTGGAACTTCAACTCCTTCGCCCTGGTCTACGTCCTGACCAGCGGCGGGCCCGGCGGCCGGACCCGGCTGCCGATGCTCTTCGCCTACGAGGAGGCCTTCCGCTACGGGCAGTTCGGCTACGCCGCGGCGATGGGCTGTGTGATGGTCGCGGTGATCTCCGTGCTCCTCGCCCTCCACCTCGTCGGCCGGCTCAGGGGAGGTGAGGACCGATGAGGCGCGTACCGGTGAGGCGTAAGCCGACGACACGCGAAGCCTCCAGGCGTGAGTCCACCGGGCTGCGTACCGGCCGGGCCGCGCGCACCGGGCAGTACCTGGCCCTCCTGGCGTATCTGGTCTTCCTCGCGTTCCCGTTCGTGTGGTTGATCTCGACCGCCTTCAAACCCGCCCGCGAACTGGGCTCGCTGCACCCCACCTGGATCCCCGAGCACCCCACCCTGGACAACTTCCGGCAGGCCTTCGACGAGCAGCCGCTGCTCCAGGCCGCGGGCAACTCGCTGGTCGCCGCCGTCTCCGCCGCCCTGATCGCCGTCGTGATCGCCACCCCCATGGCCTATGCGATGGCCCGCCACCGCGGCCGCCTCGCCACCGCGGCGACCGGCTGGGTCGTGGTCAGCCAGGCGTTCCCGTTCGTCCTCGTGATCATCCCGCTCTTCCTGATCCTGAAGAACCTGCATCTGATCAACACCCTGTGGGGGCTGATCCTCGTCTACGTCGTCTGGTCGCTGCCCTTCGCGCTGTGGATGCTCGCCGGGTACGTACGCGCCGTGCCCGCCGAGCTGGAGGAGGCCGCCGCCGTGGACGGCGCGGGCCGCGTCCGCACCCTCGTCTCGGTCGTCGCCCCGCTGCTCGCCCCCGGGATCGTCGCCACCGCGCTGTTCGCGTTCATCACCGCATGGAACGAGTTCTTCTTCGCGCTCGTCCTGCTCAAGACCCCGGAGAAGCAGACTTTGCCGGTCGTCCTCACCCACTTCCTCGGCGCGGAGGGCGTGGCCGACCTCGGGCCGCTCGCCGCCGCCGCGTTCCTCGCCACCCTCCCCTCCCTCGTGCTCTTCGCCTTCATCCAGCGGCGGATCACCGGCGGGATGACGGCCGGGGCGGTGAAGCACTGATGCGCGCCACGGTCCGGCGGGCGGCCGCCGCCGTCGCCGTGCTGGCCCTGCTGCTCACCGGCTGCTCCGGCGGCGACGACGGGCGGGACGCGGACGGCACGATCCGGCTCCGGTTCCAGTCGCTGGCCTGGCAGAAGGAGTCCGTCGACGCCAACAAGCAGTTGGTGAAGGAGTGGAACGTTGCCCACCCCGACGTCCAGGTGGAGTACGTCCAGGGCAGCTGGGACAGCGTCCACGACCAGCTCCTCACCTCCTTCGAGGGCGGCGAGGCCCCCGACATCATCCACGATGCCTCCGACGACCTGGCGGACTTCGCGTACGGGGGCTACCTCGCCGACCTGCGCCCCCTCCTGCCCGAGCGGCTCAAGGCCGACATCCCCGAACAGTCCTGGCGCACCACCACGTTCGGCGAGGGCGTGCACGGGGTGCCCTTCCTCCAGGAGCCGCGGGTCCTGATCGCCAACACGAAGCTGCTGAAGGCCTCGGGCGCGCGCATCCCGACCCCGGAGCGCCCCTGGAGCTGGGAGGAGTTCCGGCAGGTGACGAAGGAGCTGACGGGCAAGGGGCGGTACGGGATCGCCTGGCCGCTCAAGGAGCCGGTCTCCGTCACCCTCAACCTGGGCCTGTCCGGCGGCGGACAGCTCTTCCACCGCGACGGTGAGGGCAAGGCCCTCCTGCGCTTCGAACCGGGCGACGGCGTGGTGGCCGGCACCATCCACGACCAGGTCAACACCGACAACAGCGCGGCCCGCAGCGCGCTGGGCATGGGCGGGTCGGACGCGCTGCCCGGGTTCTTCGGCGGCAAGTACGCGATGCTGCCGCTCGGCTTCTCCTACCGCCAGCAGATCATCCAGCAGGCCCCCGAGGGGTTCGAATGGACGGTCCTGCCGATGCCCGCGGGCGCGGGCGGCGCGGTCCAGGGGGTGAGCCCGCAGACGCTGTCGGTCGCTCAGGAGAGCCCGTACAAGAAGGAAGCCGTCGCGTTCATCGACTTCCTGCTGCGCCCCGCGAACATGGTGCGCCTCGCCCGCGGTGACTGGATGCTGCCCACCGGGACCGAGGCGCTGGCCGATCCGTCTCTGCGAGGGACCCGGAACGGGTGGGCCGTCGGCACCGCGCTCGCCGAGGGCCTGCGGCCGGCGCCCGCCCAGTCGGTACGCGGCTATCCCGAGTGGAAGGACAAGGTGGCGACCCCCGCGTACCAGGAGTTCTACAGCGGCGCGATCGACACCGGCGAGCTGAGCAAGAGGCTCGTGGAGGACGGGAGTCGGGTGCTGGCCCGCTACCAACGCTGACCCCGACGCGAAGAGAGGTTGCACGAGACGTCTCGTCTCGTCTACGGTGAGCGGCATGACGGAATCCCCGCGTGCCCACATCGCCATGTTCTCCATCGCCGCCCACGGACATGTGAACCCGAGCCTCGACGTCATCCGCGAGCTCGTCGACCGTGGACACCGTGTCAGCTACGCCATCCCCGCCTCCTTCGCGGAGAAGGTCGCCGCCACCGGCGCCGAGCCGGTGATCTGGACCTCGACCCTGCCGACCGACGAGGACCCCGAAGCCTGGGGGACGGAGCTGATCGACAACATCGAACCCTTCCTCGCCGATGCCATCCAGGCCCTCCCGCAGCTCGCGGAGGCCTTCGCGGGCGACGAGCCCGACCTCGTCCTGCACGACATCACCTCCTATCCCGCCCGCGTCCTCGCCCACCGCTGGGGCGTCCCCGCCGTCTCCCTCTGGCCCAACCTGGTCCCCTGGGAGGGGTACGAGAAGGAGGTGGCGGAGCCGATGGCCACCGAGCTGAAGCAGACCGAGCGCGGCCAGGCGTACTACGCGCGCTTCGAGGGCTGGCTCGCCGACAACGGCCTCGGTCACCTCCCCGCCGACGACTTCGTCTCCCGCCCGCGCCGCGGCCTCGTCCTGATCCCCGAGGCGCTCCAGCCGAACGCGGACCGGGTGAACCGCGAGATGTACACCTTCGTCGGCGCCTGCCAGGGCGACCGATCCGACCAGGGGGAGTGGCAGCGGCCCGCCCACGCCGAGAAGGTGCTGCTGGTCTCGCTCGGCTCCTCGTTCACCAAGCAGCCCGCCTTCTACCGCGCGTGCGTCGCGGCCTTCGGCGACCTGCCCGGCTGGCATGTGGTGCTCCAGATCGGCGCGCACGTCGACCCCGTCGAACTCGGTGACGTGCCGGGCAATGTGGAGGTGCGCACCTGGGTGCCGCAGCTGGCCGTCCTCAGGCAGGCCGACGCCTTCATCACCCACGCCGGTGCGGGCGGCAGTCAGGAGGGGCTCGCCACGGGCACCCCGATGGTCGCCGTACCGCAGGCCGTCGACCAGTTCGGCAACGCGGACATGCTCCAGTCCCTGGGGGTGGCCCGGCATCTGCCGATGGAGGAGGCGAACGCCGCGAGCCTGCGCGAGGCCGTGCTCGCCCTCGTGGACGATCCCGAAGTGGCCGCCCGGTGCGCACGCCTGAGTGAGCAGATGGCGCGGGAGGGCGGCACGCCGAGGGCCGCCGACCTCATCGAGGCGGAGCTGTCGCGCTGAGCGGATCCGCCTGACTGTTATCCGGACGTTCTCCGTCCCGTCCCGACCGCCGCGGCCTGCGGTTACTCGGGGCGGGGCGTCTCTGTTTCGGCTCTGTGAAGCCGGTAATGCGACGGGTCCGGTCGGCGCATCTGCACGCACGCCCTCGCGATTTCACACCCGGGACCGGGCGTTCACCCCTCATGCGCACACCTTCACGGGTCTTCACGGGTCTTCACGCATGGTCACTCCTGCCCCAGAGGGCGCGGGGAGGGTGCGCGCGCCGGGTGGGCGGGAAGTGCCCAGTGCTTCAAGTGCCGCTCTGAACAGGCGAAATGCAGGATGAGAGGGTCTTCGCGGGGTGGTCACGGGACCGCCGGTCCGGGCGGGGCAACCGCTCGGCCCGTCGCCGCGGCCGTTGTGACCAGCCATGGCCGATTTCCTATGACGAAACCTTGCTGAGCAAGTCACACCTCCATGAAGGTCTTGATCTGTGCTCGTCAATCGGTCAGGGTTTCGAGCCAGCCCCCGGAGATCTTCCGGCCGAGGGCCAATCCCCCCACAAAGAATGACGAGGAGAACCCTCTTCATGGCCAAGCACCAGCGCACCCGTCGCACCAAGCTCACCGCCGCGATCACCGCCGTGGCGGCCGCCGCCGGAGTCACCCTTCTCGGAACCTCGTTCGCGGGAGCCGCACCGGCCCCCCTGGGCACGGTCTACGGCACGGACGCCGCGACCGCCGTCTCCGGCAGCTACATCGTCATGCTGGACGAGAAGAAGGCCGACAAGTCCGAGCTCGCCAAGGAGTACGGCGGCAAGCTCAAGCGCGACTACAACTCCAGCATCAACGGCTTCTCCGCCAGCGGCCTTTCGGAGACCGAGGCCAAGCGCCTCGCCGCCGACCCGGCCGTCGCCAAGGTGGTGCAGAACAAGAAGTTCAGCATCAACGCCACCCAGGACAACCCTCCGTCGTGGGGTCTGGACCGCATCGACCAGACCGAGACCGCGGGCGACAACGCCTACACCTACCCGGACGGCGGCGGCGAGGGCGTCACCGCGTACGTCATCGACACCGGTGTCCGCGTCACCCACGAGGACTTCGAGGGGCGCGCCACCTCCGGCTTCGACGCCGTCGACAACGACGACGACGCCGACGACGGCAACGGGCACGGCACCCACGTGGCGGGCACCATAGCCGGGGCCGCGCACGGTGTCGCCAAGAAGGCGAACATCGTGGCCGTCCGCGTCCTGGACGACAACGGCTCGGGCACCACCGAGCAGGTCATCGCCGGGATCGACTGGGTCGCCGCCAACGCCAAGGGCCCGTCCGTCGCCAACATGAGCCTCGGCGGCGGGGCCGACCCGGCCCTCGACGAGGCGGTCCAGAAGGCCATCGCCGCGGGCATCACCTTCGGCGTGGCCGCCGGGAACGAGTCCAGCGACGCCGGCCAGGGTTCGCCCGCCCGCGTCCCCGAGGCGATCACCGTCGCCTCGTCCACGGAGGCCGACGAGCAGTCGGACTTCTCCAACTACGGCTCGGTCGTGGACATCTACGCCCCGGGCTCGGACATCACGTCCACCTGGAACGACAGCGACAGCGGCACCAACACCATCTCCGGTACGTCCATGGCCACCCCGCACGTCGTCGGCGCGGCCGCCGTCTACCTGGCGGGCCACCAGGACGCAACCCCGGAGGCCGTCGCCACGGCGCTCACCGAGGGAGCCACCCCGGACGCCATCAGCAACGCCACCGAGGGCACGGCCAACAAGCTCCTCAAGGTCGTCGAGTAACACCCCGGTCGGTACCCCGGTTCCGGCCGGGCGCCGGGCGGCGGTGGTCACACACCCCGCCGCCCGGCCACCATCCGCACAGCAGCCGCCGCGCTCGCCCCCACGGGGCGCGGCGGCTGCGGCGTGTCCGGCCAACCGCTCCAGGGCCTGCCTGGCCGTTCCCGTCTGCCTCACGACGCCATGAAGGGGCAGGCAGGCCCTAGGCTGGGTGGCCATGACGACGTACGCAGCGCTCTTGCGCGGGATCAACGTGGGCGGCGGCAAGAGGGTTCCGATGCCCGAACTGCGCGATGTGCTCGCCGGGCTGGGGCACACCGGCATCGCCACCCACCTGCAGAGCGGCAACGCGGTCTTCCGCAGTGACAGCGAGGACGCCGACGCCCTCGCCGCAGCCCTGGAGCAGGCCCTGCGGGAGCGGTTCGGGTTCGCCGTCGACTGCCTCGTCCGTGACGCCGCGTATCTCGCGGCCGTCGCCGACGCCTGCCCCTTCCCCGCCGCCGAGCTGGAGGGCAAACAGCTCCACGTCACCTATGTCGACCGGCCCCTGGACCCCGGACGCTTCGCGGACCTGGACGCCGAAGCCTTCCTGCCGGAGGAGTTCCGGCTCGGCGACCGCTGCGTGTACCTGTACGCCCCCGACGGCCTCGGCCGCTCCAGACTGGCCGTCGCGCTGGGCCGCCCCCGCCATGTCAAAGGCATCGTCGCCACCACCCGTAACTGGAACACCGTGGCGAAACTGGTGGAGCTGACGCGCAGCTGAGGCCTCGCCCGCCGCGCACCCCGCCAAGCGGTCAGCCTGCGCCGCCGCTGCACCTGCTCATCCATGGCCGCCATGGGACGGTCATCGCCTCGCTCACCGTGGACGACGCCCCCGCGCCCCGGCCCGCTGACCGCGTCGTGGATGCGCGGCATGCGGCTCTGCGCGGATCTGATGCACCTCACCTCCGACGCGGAGGCCGGAGGGATCCGCTCGCACCGCAGCTCCCTGTGGCGGGTCCTGATCGGCGCCCCGGTCCTGATGGCGCTCGGCCACTTCCTGGCCCGGCCCCTGGAACACCGCAGCGAGGCCGAACAGGAACAGGCCGCCCACGCCTCCGGGGTGGCCGCCGACCTGGTCGCCGGGGTCCGCGTGCTCAAGGGCCTGCGGGCCGAGCGCGCCGCCGTCGACCGCTACCGTGCCACCAGCCAGGCCTCCCGCGCAGCCCATGTGCGCGCCGCCCGCGCCGCCGCCCTCCAGACCGGTCTGATGCTCACGCTGACCGGCTCGTTCATCGCGCTCGTCGCCCTCGTCGGCGGCCGCCTGGTCCTCAGCGGTTCCATCGGTCTCGGCGCACTCGTCTCCGCCGTCGGCCTCGCCCTCTTCCTCCCCGGACCGATCGGCGTGCTGGCCTGGGTCGGCGCCGAGCTGGCCAAGGGCCGCGCCTCCGCCGCCCGGATCGCCGACGTGCTGGCCGCCCCGGGCGAGACCACCGGCGGCACCGCCGAACCGGCCGCCCCGTCCCGCGGCGAACTGCGCCTGAACGGACTCGGCCACGCCGGACTCGACGCCCTCGACCTGACCGTCCGCCCCGGGGAACACCTGGGCATCGTCGTCACCGACCCGGCCGACGCCGCCACCCTGCCGCACTGCCTGGCCCGCCGCTGCGACCCGGTGCGGGGGAGCGTCGAACTCGACGGCGTCCCCCTCACCGAACTGGCCCCCACCGCCCTGCGCTCGACGCTGCTCGTCGCCGAGCACGACGCCCAGCTCTTCGACGGCACCCTCCTGGAGAACGTCACCGCCGCCGCCCCCGCCGGGAGCGACCCGCGCGCCGCCATGGCCGCCGCCGCCGTCGACGAGGTGGCCACCGCCCTGTTGGGCGGCACCGGCGGCCGGATCGGCGAGCGCGGCAGCTCGCTCTCCGGCGGCCAGCGCCAGCGCGTCGCCCTGGGCCGCGCACTCGCCGCCGACCGCAGCGTCCTCGTCGTCCACGACCCGACCACCGCGGTCGACGCCGCCACCGAAGCCCGGATCGCCGCCGGCATCCGGCGCGTCCGCACCGGCCGCACCACCGTCCTGGTCACCAGCAGCCCCGCCCTGCTCGCCGCCACCGACCGCGTCGTCCTCGTCGACGGCGGCACGATCACCGCCGAGGCCCCGCACGAGGCCCTCGTACGCGACCATCCCGTCTACCGCACGGCGGTGCTCACGTGACCACTCCCTCGCCCACGGCCGACGACAGCGCCGAGCTGCTCCCCATCGCCACCCCCGCCCGCACCCGGGCCGCCCTGCGCACCCTGATCCGCCCGGACCGGGGCCTCGCCCTGACCGGCGTCGGCATCCTGGTCGCGGCCACCGCCGTCGGCCTCCTCGTCCAGCCGGTGCAACTGCTCACCGCCCGCTGGTACGTACGCCGCGCCCTCACCCTCTACGCCGACCAGCGGGTCGCCAACGGGGCTCAGCAGCAACAGCTCCTGGAGACCATCGGCGGCGCCGTGACCGTACGCGGCCACCGGCTGGAGGAGCAGCACACCGAGCTCAGCGCCGGACGCTCACGCAAGGCCGTCGACCTCACCATGCGCAGCGTCAACCTGGTGCTGGGCTTCTACGGGCGGCTGCACATCGCCGAGTACATCGGCCTGGCCGCCGTCCTGACCGCCGGATTCTGGCTGGTCCGCGACGGCGCGGTGTCGATCGGTACGGCCACCGCCGCCGCCCTCTACTTCCACAGCCTCTTCGGGCCCGTCAACGCCGCCCTCGTGCTGCTCGACGACGCCCAGTCGGCGGCGGCCGGACTGGCCCGGCTGGTCGGCGTGACCGACCTGGCGGAGCAGCCGGAGCCGGAGGCAGGAAAGGCCGCGCCCGCCTCCGTACCGCACCAGCGCACCGCCCCCGAAGGCGCCGCCGTCACCGCACATGCCGTCAGCCACGCCTACGGGCCCGGCCGCCCCGTGCTGCACGAGGTCTCCCTCGCCCTGGAGCCCGGCCAACACGTGGCGCTCGTCGGGACCAGCGGGGCCGGGAAGTCGACCCTCGCCCGGATCGTCGCGGGCGTCCAGCAGCCCACCTCGGGCACGGTCACCGCACCGGCGGGGGCGGGCGGACACCCGGTCGTCCTGGTCACCCAGGAGGTCCACGTCTTCACCGGCACCCTCGCCGAGGACCTCCGGCTCGCCCGCCCCGACGCCGCCGACGCCGACCTGCGCACCGCCCTGGCCACCGTGCACGCCCTGGACTGGGCCGAGGCGCTCCCCGACGGGCTCGCCACCGTCGTCGGCGAGGGCGGCCACCGCCTCGACGCCGCCCGCGCCCAGCAACTCGCCCTCGCCCGGCTCGTCCTGGCCGACCCCGCCCTCGCCGTCCTCGACGAGGCGACCGCCGAGGCGGGCAGCGCGGGCGCCCGGGTCCTGGAACGCTCGGCCGAGGCCGCCCTCGCGGGCCGCACCGCCCTGATCGTCGCCCACCGCCTCACCCAGGCCGTCGCCGCCGACCGGGTCGTCGTGCTGGAGGCCGGCCGCGTCGTCGAGAGCGGCCCGCACGACGAACTGCGCGACGCGGACGGCCCGTACGCCGCCCTGTGGCGCGCCTGGTCCGGCAGCCGCACCGCCGCACCCCGCCCCTGACCCCGCGCAGGGGCCGCCGCACGCACCGACCGGCCGAACGGCGGTCCGCCCGTCCCGGCCTCAGATGCCCGCGGAGGCCATCTCGATGATGGAGCGGTAGTAGGCGGCGGTCGAGACCACGCACGCGCGGTAGGTGCGGTTGTCCTTCACCACCAGGAAGTAGTCGCGCAGGTTCTTCCAGTACTGGACGAGATAGCCGAGACCGGGGACGAAGCCCGGCGGCCGGGGGACGAGCGCGAACGCCTCGGAGCACTGCAGGATGCGCTCGGTGGCCTGCGAGAGTACGTCGGCGACCTCGGCGTTCATGTTCCAGCCGGCGGCCAGTTGGGGCGTCCAGATGGCGCCCGCGATCTCCCTCAGGTGCTCCTGCTCCTCGGGCGACGGATCGGCCTGGAGCCGGAACGCCTCGGCGGCCGGCGGGGTGCCGGTGTGCCCGCTGCCGACGGCCAGGGCCGGTGCGGCCGCCCCGGCGGTGAGCATCGCCCCGGAGAGCGCGAGCGCCAACGCCGGAATCGTCGTGCACCTGCGTCTTCTCATGGTGGTTCCCCTCCCGGTCGCCCGCCCTGCCGGCGGGACCGCGCGGTCGCTCCGCGTGAACCGACGCTGACATGCGGCCCGTTGCCCGTCAACGGGGCCTGTTCGGCCGTTCCGCGCCCCGGACGGCGTACGTAATGGCCCACCGAACCGGCCCCGAATTGGCCCGGGAGTCCGCGCCACTCGCTGCCTAGGCTGAGGCGCATGAGCGCACAGCACCCCGCCACCGGGCCCGCCGCCCGCACCACCGTCGACTTCCACTTCGACCCCGCCTGTCCGTTCGCGTGGATCACCTCCCGCTGGATGCTGGAGGTGGAGCGGCGCCGGGACATCGAACTGCGCTTCCGCCCCATGAGCCTCTACCTGCACAACGAGGGCAACGAGCTGCCCGACTGGTACCGCGAGCTCGTCGACAAGTCGATCGGACCGGTCCGGGTGGCCGTCGCCGCTGCGGCCGCCCACGGCGACGGAGTCCTGCGGGACCTCTACACCGCGCTCGGCACCCGCATCCACCAGCACAAGGAGAAGGACTTCGACGCGGTGATCGCCGCCTCCCTGGCCGAACTGGACCTGCCCGCCGCCCTGGCGGAAGCGGCCCACTCCACGGCGTACGACGCCGAGGTCGCCCGCCGCCACGGCGCGGGCAAGGACCCGGAGCAGGACGCGTATGTGGGAACACCGACGATCCACGTCGACGGCACGGTCTGGTTCGGCCCGGTCCTCAACGCGATCCCGCGTGGCGAGGAGGCGGCCGAACTCTTCGACAGCTTCCGGGTCCTCGCCAAGCACCCGGGATTCTTCGAACTCAAGCGAGCGCGCTCCGGCGGGCTGTCCTACGACTGACAGGCAGACCCCTCACGCCGACAGCGACGCCCCCACCGGCACCCGTGCCTCGTCGAACCGGTTCAGCAGCAGCCGCGCCACTTCGGGGGCGGGGCCCAGGACATCGGCCAGGACGTCCGCACCGGCCGCCTCGGCGCCCGCCGCGATGCGGTCGGGGAGGCGGCCGGGCGCGATGACATACGGGGCCACCGCCACCCGGTCCACGCCCTCGGCGCGCAGGGCCCGTACCGCGTCCTCGGTACGGGGGAGGAGTGCGGAGGCGAACGCAGGCCGCACGGCGCACCAACCGGTGTGCCGCAGCTCCCGCGCGATTTCAGCGATCACTGCGATCGCCTCCGGGTCTGTGGATCCCGCCGAGGCCAGGACGAGCCCGGTCCGGGGCAGGTCGCCGGGACGGACCCCGGCCTCCCGCAGCCGCCGCCCCAGGGTGGCGTTGAGCAGCGGGGACGGGCCGAGGACGTCGGCCTGCCCGATGTGCAGCCCCGGCAGCCGGGCGCGGGCCTCGCGCAGGACCGAGGGGATGTCGGTCTTGGCGTGGAACGCCCGGGTCAGGAGGAGGGGGAGGGCGACGACCTCGTCCGCCCCCTCGGCCGCCAGGCGCTCCAGCACCCGGGGCACGGACGGGGCGTTGAACTCCAGGAACGCCGTCTCCACCCGCAGTCCCGGCCGCTCGGCGCGGACCCGCTCGGTGAGCGCGTGCACGGTCGCGGCGTGCCGCGGGTCGCGGCTGCCGTGGGCGATGACGAGGAGAGCGGGATGCGTCATGGGAAGGCTCAGTTCTTGACGAGGAGACCGCGGCTGCGCAGCACCCACCGCTCCAGCGGACTGAAGATGAGCAGGTCGATGGCGATGCCGACGAACAGGATGAGCAGGATCGACAGGAAGATCCCGGGCATGTCGAAGTTGCTGCGGCCGTTCTCCAGCAACTGGCCCAGGCCAAGGCCCAGTTCGGGCGACGAGGCGATAATCTCGGCGGCCATGAGGGAGCGCCAGGAGAACGCCCAGCCCTGCTTGAGGCCCGCCAGATAGCCGGGCAGCGCCGCCGGGAGCACGATGTGCCAGGTCCCGCGCAGCCCGGTCGCGCCCAGCGTGCGGCCCGCCCGGAGGAACAGCGGCGGCACCTGGTCGACACCGGAGACCAGACCGTTGGCGATCGAGGGCACCGCGCCCAGCAGGATCACCGCGTACATCATCTGGTCGTTCAGCCCGAGCCAGATCACCGCCGGGGCCACCCACGCCACCGAGGGCAGCGACTGGAGGCCGGACAGGATCGGGCCGATCGCGGCCCGGACCAGCTTCACCCGGGCGACCAGCAGCCCCAGCGGCGTACCGATGGCGACCGCGAGCAGGAAGCCGAGCAGACCGCGCGAGACGCTGGTCCAGACGACCTCCAGCAGCGTGCCCGCCAGCCACATCTCTTTCGCGCTGTCCCACACCGCGGACGGCGGCGGCAGCTTGTAGGTCTCCGTCACCTGGGCGCGGACCAGCAGCTCCCAGACCACCAGGACCAGTGCCACCGCCACGACCGGCGGCAGTACCTTGCGCAGCAGGACCTCGCGCACCGGGGTGCGGCGGATCTGCACGGCGTCGAGCGCGTCGAGGCCGGCCTCCAGGCCCGCCAGATCGTCGGGCTTCTGATCCACCGGTCCGGGCGCCGCCCCGTCCGGCCGCTTCCGGTCGGACGTGATGTCAGTGCTGGCCATGTCGGCGGATCTCCCCACGCAGTTCTTCGGTGATCTCGACGGACAGCTCCGCCACGGCGGTGTCCTCGATGCGGCGCGGCTGCTCGATGTCGACGGTCCACTCCCGGGCGATCCGGCCCGGCCGGGACGAGAGCAGCACGACGCGCTGCGCGAGCCGTACGGCCTCACGCACGTTGTGGGTGACGAAGAGGACCGAGGCGTTCGTCTCCGCCCAGATCCGGGTCAGCTCGTCGTGCAGCACATCGCGGGTGATGGCGTCCAGTGCCGCGAACGGCTCGTCCATCAGCAGCAGTTGGCTGTCCTGCGCGAGCGCGCGGGCCATCGCCACCCGCTGGCGCATACCGCCGGACAGCTCGTGCACCCGCTTGCCGTACGCCCCGCCGAGCCTGACCAGTTCGAGCAGCCGCTCCGCCTCGGTGCGGCGCTCCGACTTCGGCACGCCGCGCAGCCGCAGGGCCAGTTCGATGTTCTTGCCCGCGGTCAGCCACGGGAAGAGGGCGTGCTCCTGGAACATCAGGGCCGGCCGCCCGCCGGGGGTCTCGATGGACCCCTTCGACGGGCGGTCGAGTCCGGCCACCAGATTGAGCAGCGTCGACTTTCCGCACCCGGACGCTCCCAGGAGGGTGACGAACTCACCCGGAGCGACATCGAGCGTGATGTCGTCCAGCACGAGCTGGTGCCCCGTGGGTCCGGCGAAGGACTTCGAGACATGCGCGAGACGGGCTGCGTGCTCGACCGTCGTACGGTCCTCGGCCTTGGTGAGGGTAGGGGTCGCCATGGTCGTCACCTCCTGGGAATCCTTACGTCCTGCTGCGGATGGGCGGGCTACTTGACGCCGAGGCCGGCGTCGGCGACCTCGGGCAGTCCCTCGGCCTTGAGGATCTTGTTCAGCGGGCCCAGGTCGTAGATGCCCTGGAGGTTCGGCTCCTTGAGCAGACCGGACTTGACCGAGTGCCCGGCCTGCGTCTTGAGCGTCTCGGCCAGCGGGTCATCGGTGATCTCGATGGACTCCCAGGCCGGGTCGAGGATCTCCTTGGGCAGCGGCTTGCCGCTCAGGGTCTCCAGCGCCTTGTTGGCGGAAGCCTTGGCCTGGTCCGGGTTGGCGTTGATCCACTTGTTGGTGGAGACCGAACCCTTCAGCACCGCCTCGACCACGTCCGGGTGCTCGTCGAGGAACTTCTGCGACACGATGATGTTCGTGATCACGAACTTCTTGTCCGGCCACAGGTCCTTCTCGTCGAGGAGCACCTTCGCACCCTCGGAGACCAGCTTGGACGCCGTCGGCTCGGGAACCCAAGCCCCGTCCAGGTCACCGGACTTGTAGGCGTCCGGGGTCACCTTGTTGTCCGAGCGGACCACGGAGACATCGCCCTTGCCGCTCTGGGCGTCGACCTTCCAGCCCTTCTCGGAGATCCAGTTGAGGAAGGCCACGTCCTGGGTGTTGCCGAGCTGGGGGGTGGCGATCTTCTTGCCCTTGAGGTCGTCCAGGGTCTTGATCTTGTCCGGGTTGACGACCAGCTTCACCCCGCCGGAGGCCGAACCGGAGATGATCCGCAGTCCCTTGCCCTGGGACTTGCTGTACCCGTTGATGGAGGGGGAGGGGCCGATGAAGCCGATGTCGATGGAGCCGGCGTTCAGCGCCTCGATCTCGGACGGGCCCGCGTTGAAGGTCGTCGACTCGACCTTGGTGCCGCCCAGTTCCTTCTGGATGGTGCCTTCCTGGATACCGACCAGGGCGGTGGCGTGCGTGAGGTTCGGGAAGTACCCGATCTTCACGGTGTCGGAGGAGAGCTTCTTCCCTCCGGCGGAGACGTTCGTCCTGGCGTCGTCGTCCTTGGCCTCGGAGCCGTAGCCGCAGGCGGTGGCCGCCAGGGCGAGCAGCGGCAGGGCGGCGACGGCGGCGAGGCCGCGGCGAACGGTGGAACGCGGGGCAGGCACGGGAGGTTTTCCTCTCGTTGGCCCGGTCCCACGCCCCGCTGTCTGGTCAGGGGGGCGCGGCCGGGAGGTCGGCAGGTCTTCGGCGGTACGGGTGCGGGGGGTGCAGGGCGCGCGAGCGGTGCGCGTACGTCATCACGCACATCGCCCGACCCCGCCCTGGCCGCTGCCGAGGGCGCCGCTGCCCACGCGGCCGCCCTCCTTCGCGAAGGAGGAGAAGAAGTCGGTGGCCATCAGAAGTCCCATTCGGCGTCGTCGTCGGCCGCCACGACGGCTCCTTCGGCCGCCGCGAACGCGGCGCCCGCCATACCGGCGCTCAGCGTCGTCCCGTCCGCCGGGTCGATCAGCAGGAACGATCCGGTACGCCGGGAGTCCTCGTACGCGTCGAGCGCGAGCGGCTCGGCGGTGCGCACGACGACCCGCCCGATGTCGTTGGCGACCAGCTGCCCGGGGGCCGGGTGCTGGGACAGGTCGTCCAGGGTGAGCCGGGACGGGATGTCCTTGACGATCGCCTTGACGGTGCGGGTGGTGTGCTTGAGCAGCACGCGCTGGCCCACCGAGAGAGGCTGGTCGGCGACGTGGCAGACGGTCGCCTCGACGTCCTGGGTGACCGGCGGGGCGTCGTCGGCGGGGGCGATCAGGTCGCCGCGCGAGATGTCGATGTCGTCGGCCAGCCGGAGCGTCACCGACTGCGGGGCCCAGGCGATGTCGACGCTCTCGCCGAGCGCGTCGATGCCGGTGATCGTCGTCGTACGCCCCGAGGGGAGGACGGAGACGGACTCGCCGACCCGGAACACCCCGGCCGCGATCTGACCGGCGTACCCCCGGTAGTCGGGGTGCTCGGCGGACTGCGGGCGGATCACGTACTGCACGGGGAGGCGCGCGTGGCAGGCGGTGAGGTCGTGGCTGACCGGCACCGTCTCCAGGTGCTCCAGGACGGTCGGTCCGCCGTACCAGTCCATGTGCGCGGACGGCTCCACCACGTTGTCCCCGGCCAGCGCCGAGATCGGGATCGCGGTGATCTCCGGGACGCCGAGCGATGCGGCGTACGCGGTGAACTCCTCGGCTATCGCGGCGAACACGGGCTCCGCGTAGTCGACCAGGTCCATCTTGTTGACCGCCAGCACCACGTGCGGCACACGCAGCAGCGCGGCGACGGCGGCGTGCCGGCGGGTCTGCTCGACGACCCCGTTGCGGGCGTCGACGAGCACCACGGCCAGCTCCGCCGTGGAGGCGCCGGTCACCATGTTCCGGGTGTACTGCACATGGCCCGGGGTGTCGGCGAGGATGAACCGCCGCCGGGTGGTGGCGAAGTAGCGGTAGGCGACATCGATGGTGATGCCCTGCTCGCGCTCGGCCCGCAGCCCGTCGGTCAGCAGTGCCAGGTCCGGCGCCTCCTGCCCGCGGCCCCGTGACACCTGCTCGACGGCCTCCAACTGGTCGGTGAGGACCGACTTGGAGTCGTGCAGCAGCCGGCCCACCAGGGTGGACTTGCCGTCGTCGACGGACCCGGCGGTGGCGAAGCGCAGCAGGGTGGTGGCGCTCAACTGCTCAGCTGTGGTGGTCATTTAGAAGTACCCCTCGCGCTTGCGGTCTTCCATCGCGGCCTCGGACATCTTGTCGTCCGCGCGGGTCGCGCCCCGCTCGGTGAGCCGGGAGGCGGCGATCTCGGTGATCACGGCGTCCAGCGTGGTGGCGTCCGAGTCGACGGCTCCGGTGCAGGACATGTCGCCGACCGTTCGGTAGCGCACGAGCCGGGTCTCGGCGGCCTCGTGCTCCTTCGGCCCGCCCCAGTCACCCGCCGTCAGCCACATGCCGTTGCGGTTGAACACCTCGCGCTCGTGGGCGAAGTAGATCTCCGGCAGCTCGATGCCCTCACGCTCGATGTACTGCCAGACGTCCAGCTCGGTCCAGTTGGAGATCGGGAAGACCCGGACGTGCTCACCGGGGGCGTGCCGGCCGTTGTACAGCTGCCACAGCTCGGGCCGCTGACGGCGCGGGTCCCACTGGGAGAACTCGTCGCGCAGCGAGAACACCCGCTCCTTGGCGCGCGCCTTCTCCTCGTCGCGCCGCCCGCCGCCGAACACCGCGTCGAAGCGGTGCTGCTGGATCGCCTCGGTCAGCGGCACGGTCTGGAGCGGGTTGCGGGTGCCGTCGGGGCGCTCGCGGAGCTTCCCGGCGTCGATGTACTCCTGCACGGAGGCGACGTGCAGCCGCAGCCCGTGCTTCTCGACCGTACGGTCGCGGTAGTCGAGGACCTCGGGGAAGTTGTGCCCGGTGTCCACGTGCAGCAGCGCGAACGGCACCGGGGCGGGCGCGAACGCCTTGAGCGCCAGGTGCAGCATCACGATGGAGTCCTTGCCGCCGGAGAACAGGATCACCGGCCGCTCGAACTCGCCCGCCACCTCGCGGAAGACGTGGACCGCCTCGGACTCCAGGGAGTCCAGGTGGCTGAGCGCGTACGGGTTCGCTGTGCCCTCGGACACGGTGGTGGTGACGGCACTCACGCCAGGCCCCTCTCGGTGAGCAGCGCGTGAAGCGCCGCCGCTGACTCCTGCACGGTCTGCTGGTGCGACTCGATCCGCAGGTCGGGCGATTCGGGGGCCTCGTAGGGGTCGTCGACCCCGGTGAGCCCGCTGATCTCGCCGGCCGCCTGCTTGGCGTAAAGGCCCTTCACATCGCGTACGGAGCACACCTCGACGGGGGTCGCGACGTGCACCTCCAGGTAGGTGGTGGACTCGGTGGCGTGCCGCTTGCGGACGGCCTCGCGACTGTCGGCGAACGGAGCGATGACGGGGACCAGCACCTTCACGCCGTTGGCCGCGAGCAGTTCGGCGACGAAGCCGATCCGGGCCACGTTGGTGTGCCGGTCCTCGCGGGAGAAGCCGAGGCCCGCCGAGAGGAACTCGCGGATCTCGTCGCCGTCGAGCACCTCCACCTTGTGGCCCTCGGTCCGCAGCCGGCCCGCCAGTTCGTACGCGATGGTGGTCTTGCCCGCGCTCGGCAGACCGGTGAGCCAGATCGTGGCCCCCGTCTCCGTCACGCTCATCGAACTCTCCTGATCAGTCGTCATCAGCCGTGCAGCCCGCATTCGGTCTTGCCCCGTCCGGACCAGCGGCCGGCGCGTGCGTCCTCGCCCTCCAGCACCCGGCGGGTGCAGGGCGCGCAGCCGACCGAGGCGTAACCGTCCATCAGCAGCGGGTTGGTGAGCACCCCGTGCTCGGCGACGTAGGCGTCCACGTCCTCCTGGGTCCAGCGGGCGATGGGGGAGACCTTCACCTTGCGGCGCTTGGCGTCCCAGCCGACGACCGGGGTGTTCGCCCGGGTCGGCGACTCGTCACGGCGCAGGCCCGTCGCCCACGCGGCGTACGCGGTCAGACCGTCCTCCAACGGCTTCACCTTGCGCAGCGCGCAGCACAGGTCGGGGTCCCGGTCGTGCAGCTTCTCGCCGTACTCCGCGTCCTGCTCGGCGACCGTCTGCCGGGGGGTGATCGTGATGACGTTGACGTCCATCACCGCGTCCACCGCGTCCCGGGTGCCGATGGTCTCCGGGAAGTGGTAGCCGGTGTCCAGGAAGACCACGTCCACGCCCGGCAGCACCCGCGACGCCAGGTGCGCGACCACGGCGTCCTCCATCGAGGAGGTGACGCAGAAGCGCGGTCCGAAGGTGTCGGTCGTCCACTTCAGGATCTCGACGGCGGAGGCGTCCTCCAGCTCCCGTCCGGCCCGCTCGGCCAGCGCCCGGAGCTCCTCGTCGGTCAGCTCTCCGCTCAGCAGAGTGTCCGTCATATCGCTTCCCCTTCACCGTCGTTGCGCTGCACGCCCCGGGTCAGCAGACCCAGGAACTTCAGCTGGAACGCACGGTTGCAGGAAGCGCATTCCCAGGCGCCGTGACCGGTCTCGTTGGGGCGCAGGTCCTCGTCGCCGCAGTACGGGCAGTAGAACGGGGCGGCTCGTTCGCTCATGACAGCGACTCCGCACTGGCGCGTGCCGCCCAGGCCGCGAAGCGCTCGCCGTCCTCGCGCTCCTCCTGGAACCGGCCGAGCACCCGCTCGACGTAGTCCGGCAGTTCGGCCGACGTGACCTTCAGGCCGCGGACCTTGCGGCCGAACCCGGCCTCCAGGCCCAGCGCCCCGCCGAGGTGCACCTGGTAGCCCTCGACCTGCTCGCCGTTCTCGTCCAGCATCAGCTGGCCCTTGAGACCGATGTCGGCGACCTGGATCCGGGCGCAGGCGTTCGGGCAGCCGTTGATGTTGATGGTGATCGGGTGGTCGAACTCCGGTATGCGGCGCTCCAGTTCGTCGATGAGGGAGGCGCCGCGGGCCTTCGTCTCGACGATCGCCAGCTTGCAGAACTCGATGCCGGTGCAGGCCATCGTGCCGCGCCGGAACGGAGACGGCGTGACCTTGAGGTCCAGCGCCTCAAGACCGGCGACCAGGGAGTCGACCTGCTCCTCGGCCACGTCCAGCACGATCATCTTCTGCTCGGCGGTGGTCCGCACCCGGCCGGAACCGTGCGCGTCCGCCAGGTCGGCGATCTTGGCGAGCGTGGAGCCGTCGACCCGGCCCACCCGCGCGGCGAAGCCGACGTAGAAACGGCCGTCCTTCTGCCGGTGCACCCCGAGGTGGTCGCGCCAGGTCTGGGCGGGCTGCTCGGGCGCGGGCCCGTCGACCAGCTTCCGCTTCAGGTACTCGTCCTCCAGGATCTGGCGGAACTTCTCCGCGCCCCAGTCCGCGACCAGGAACTTCAGCCGGGCGCGGGTGCGCAGCCGCCGGTAGCCGTAGTCGCGGAAGATCCCGATGACCCCGCCGTACACGTCCGGCACCTCGTCCAGCGGCACCCAGGCGCCGAGCCGCACCCCGAGCTTGGGGTTGGTGGAGAGGCCGCCGCCGACCCAGAGGTCGAAGCCGGGGCCGTGCTCGGGGTGGTTCACGCCGACGAAGGCGACGTCGTTGATCTCGTGCGCCACGTCCAGGTGCGGGGAGCCGGAGACGGCGGACTTGAACTTTCGGGGCAGGTTGGAGAAGTCGGGGTTGCCGATGAACCGGCGCTGGATCTCGTCGATCGCGGGCGTACCGTCGATGATCTCGTTCTCGGCGATGCCCGCGACGGGGGAGCCGAGGATCACCCGGGGCGTGTCACCGCAGGCCTCGGTGGTGGACAGGCCCACCTCTTCGAGCCGCCGCCAGATCTCCGGCACGTCCTCGATGCGGATCCAGTGGTACTGCACGTTCTGCCGGTCGGTGAGGTCGGCGGTCCCGCGCGCGAACTCCTGCGAGATCTCGCCGACCACCCGCAGCTGCTGCGTGGTCAGTCGGCCGCCGTCGATCCGGACCCGCAGCATGAAGTACTCGTCGTCCAGCTCCTCCGGCTCCAGCACGGCCGTCTTGCCGCCGTCGATGCCGGGCTTGCGCTGGGTGTACAGCCCCCACCAGCGCATCCGTCCACGCAGGTCGTTCGGGTCGATGGACTCGAAGCCGCGCTTGGAGTAGATCGTCTCAATACGTGTCCGTACGTTGAGACCGTCGTCGTCCTTCTTGAACTGCTCGTTCCCGTTGAGCGGGGTGTGGTGGCCCACGGCCCACTGGCCCTCGCCACGGTGGCGTCCGGCCTTGCGGCGGGGCGTGGTGGTCGCAGGCTGTTCCGGGGTGGCGGCCATGACAATACGTCCTTCGGGACTGCGGGAGGGCGGCTCTGAGCGGCACACTCGCGCTGAGGCGCGGCGGTGCGCAGGTCGGTTCAGAGGGAAGAGAAGAGCGGCGGTGCTGGGGCTGTCAGCTCACCGGACAGATGGCGCTGGACATGCGGCCGAGGTCGACGTGGCGTCGACTCACCAAGGCAATTCCAGTTCCAGACATGACGGAAGCGTGTCACGCGCATCTCGGGGCAGTCCACCACTATCCGCTATGTGGACGGCTGGGTCTCGAAAGCTGGGACGATGTGGTGCCGGTCACGGTGCGCTCCATCGGCATTGCCGACAAATCGCTTGCGCAGGCCCGAAGAGGAGACGTGAAGAGGGGAGGCCAGGAGGGGGCGGTGGTGCCACCGCCCCCTCCGGTCTCCGGTCTGTCAGGAGGCGTAGGCCCCCGGCCACGGACCGGGCGTCGCCACCTCCGGCTCCACCTCGGTCTTCGTGTCGAAGAGCCGGAAGCCGCGGCGCAGGTAGTTGTCCATGGCGTGCGGCCCGTCCTTGGAGCAGGTGTGCAGCCACACCCGCTTCGTCGTCGGCCGCTCGGGCCAGCGCTCCGCCAGGTCCCAGGCGCGCGCCACGCCGCACGAGAGGAGATGACCGCCGATCCGCCGCCCTCGGAAGGCGGGGATCAGCCCGAAGTACATGATCTCGACCACGCCGTCGTCCTGCGGGTCCAGCTCGACGTACCCGGCCGGCGTCCCGTTCTCGTACGCCACCCAGGTCTCCGCGCCGGGCCGCCGCAGGGCCTCCTCCCACTGGGCGTACGTCATGCCCAGCCGGTCGGTCCACCGGATGTCGCCGCCCACCGCCGTGTAGAGGAACCGGCTGAACTCCGGCAGCACCACCTCGGACCGGACGACACGGACATCGCCCTCCGGGGCGGCGGCCGGGCGGAGGTCGGCGGGCGAGGTCTGCTCCAGGGACCAGACGGTCACCTCGGTGGTCGGCGCTGCGGGCTGCGGGATGTCGCTCATGACGGCCAGAGAACCATGGAGCCGCACGCCGGTGCACAGCGGCCCCGCCTCTCGCACGGGCTGCGGTGGGCCCGCCCGCGCGCCGCCCGCCCCCGTCTTCCGCTCCCCGGCCCCCCGACCGAGCCCCAGCGCCCCCCTCAGGTGGCCCGCGCCGCCCTGCGGGCCTCCGCCACCACCGGCGCCAGCGAGTGCGGCAGCAGATCCGCGCCGTGCTCCGGACGGATCACCTCCACCTCCACCCCGTCCCCGAAGCGGTACGGGCGGTGGGCCAGGACCTCCGCCAGATGACGCCGCAGCCGGGAGATCTCGGCCCGGACCGTCACCGTCCGGGTCGCGTCCCCGAAGATGTCCTGCGCCAGCTCCGAGGCCGTCCGCCCCTCCCGGTGCACCGCCAACGCGTACAGCAGCTCCGCGTGGCGCGGCGAGAGCGGCTGCTTCACGTTGCCCAGCGGCCCGGTCACATGCACGGCGAGCGCCCGGGGCCGGCTCAGGTCCAGCACCACCCGGCGCGGCGCCCCCCGCACCGTCCCGCCGTCGTCCACCTGCACCAGCCAGCCGCCCGGCAGCGGCTCGACCTGGCACATGCCGAGCGAGGGCAGCCACACCGGACCCGGCCGCAGCGACTTCGGCAGCGGCAGCCGGTCCACCGGAGGCATGCCGGTCACCGCAGCCAGCCGCCCGTACACGTCCACCGCCAGCGCCCGCCCCCCGATCCGGCACAGGATCGGCGCGGCCACCGCGCGCAGCCGCTCGATCTCCGCCAGGTGCCGGGTGCGGATCTCCCCCTCGGCGAGCCGGGCCACCGAGTCGACCAGGGCCAGGGTCGCCGGATGGAAGGTGGACGCGGGACCGCTGATGTCGACGATCCCGATCAGCCGCCCGTCGCGGGGATCCCGCACCGGGGCCGCCGCACAGGTCCAGCCGTGCAGCGCCCGGATGAAGTGCTCGGCGGAGTGCACCTGGACGGGGACCCGGGCGGCCAGCGCGGTCCCGATCGCGTTCGTCCCGGTCGCCGCCTCGGCCCAGGCCGCGCCTTCCTCCAGACAGATGTCGTGGGCCCGGCGCAGCACCCCCGTGTTGCCCTGCCGCCACAGCACCCGGCCCTCGGTGTCGGTCACCACCATGATCTGCTGCGCGGCGTCCGCGATCGAGGCCAGTCCCGCCCGCAGCAGCGGCATCAGTTCGCCGAGCGCCGTGCTGCGCCGCCGGTGCTCGATCTCGTCCGCCTCCAGCAGCTCGCTCTCCGGCGACTGGTCGGGGTCGATGCCGCTGCGCACCACCCGGTCCCAGGAGGCGTCGATCTCCGCCCGGGGCGCGACACCGGACGGCTCGCCCGCCAGCCGGGCCTCCCGTGCCCGATGGAGCAACCGGGTGGCCTGGCGGCCCGCCCTCTGGCGCGTCACCCGCTCCACCCCCGCCGAACCTGTCTCCGTCATGGTCCCCGTTCCCCCCGAACGCTTCCCGACCCCGGCCCATCCTGCCGCTCGCCCGGCAGGGCCGCCGAGCAGTCCACACAATGGTTGCAACCCTTTGCAACTCTGGCGGTGCCCTGCGGGTCCGTACGAGAGTGGCAGAGACGCTGAGCACCGGGCTTCCCGGGCGCCCGGTGTCGCATGAGCATGGAGGGTGGTGCCGTGTCGGCGCAGCACCACCCTCCGTCGCTTCCCCGCTGCCAGGCGGCTACGTAGCGGACGGCCGGGCCCGTGCCACCACCGAGGCCAGATCCAGGCTGTGCGGCAGCGTTCCGAACACCGCGCCCCCGTCCCCGCCGAGGCGCGACGCGCAGAACGCGTCGGCCACCTCCGGCGGAGCCCAGCGCACCAGCAGCGAACCCTGGAGCACCAGCGCGAACCTCTCCACCAGCCGCCGTGCCCGCGCCTCGATGCCGTCCAGGTCGGCCAGCTCCGTCAGCAGCGCCTTGATCGCCGCGTCCAGCCGGTGATCCGCCCCGCGCGCCCGCCCGACCTCCCGCAGGAACGCGTCGAGCGCCCGCGGCTCCCGCTGGAGCGCCCGCAGCACATCCAGCGCCTGGACGTTCCCCGAGCCCTCCCAGATCGAGTTGAGCGGCGCCTCGCGCAGCAGCCGGGGCATCCCCGACTCCTCGACGTACCCGTTGCCGCCCAGGCACTCCAGCGCCTCCCCGACCACGGCGGTGCAGCGCTTGGTGACCCAGAACTTCGCGGCGGGCAGCGCGAGCCGCAGGAACGCCCGCTCCTCCTCCGTGTCCGCGTCGTACGCCGCCGCCAGCCGCATCGCCAGCACCGTCGCCGCCTCCGACTCCAGGGCCAGGTCGGCCAGGACGTTGCGCATCAGGGGCTTGTCGATCAGCGGCCCGCCGAACGCGCCGCGGTACGCACTGTGATGGACCGCCTGGGCCACCGCCTGCCGCATCAGCCCGGCCGAACCCACCACGCAGTCGAGACGGGTGGCCGCCACCATCTCGATGATGGTGCGCACGCCGCGCCCCTCCTCGCCGACGAGACGGGCCCAGGTCCCGTCGAACTCGACCTCGGCGGACGCGTTGGACCGGTTGCCCAGCTTGTCCTTGAGCCGCTGGATCAGGAACACGTTGCGCGTGCCGTCCGGGAGCACACGCGGCAACAGGAAGCAGCTCAGCCCGCCCGGCGCCTGCGCCAGCACCAGGAAACCGTCCGACATCGGCGCCGAACAGAACCACTTGTGCCCGGTGAGCAGATACTCGCCCTCACCGGACAGCGGCTCGGCCCGGGTCGTGTTGGACCGCACGTCGGTGCCGCCCTGCTTCTCCGTCATGCCCATCCCGAAGAGCACCCCGGCCTTCTCGCGCGGATTCCGCAGCCCCTCCACGTACGTGTGCGAGGTCAGCAGCGGCTCCCACACGGCGGCCAGCGCCGGATCGGTGCGCAGCGCGGGCACCGCGGCATGCGTCATCGACAGCGGGCAGCCGTGCCCCGCCTCGGCCTGCGTCCAGACCAGGAACCCCGCCGCGCGCCGGACATGACCGGCCGGCCGGCCCCAGGCGTCCGTCAGCCCGGCGGACACGGCATGGCCCAGCAGCCGGTGCCAGGACGGATGGAACTCCACCTCGTCGACGCGATGCCCATAACGGTCATGGGTCCGCAGCACGGGCGGGTGCGCGTTCGCCCGCGCACCCCACTCCTGGGCCTGGGCGGAGCCGGCGGCCCGGCCGAGCTCGCCGAGTTCCTCCAGCGCCACGGGCAGGTTCCCGGGCTCGATGTGCCGCTCGACGGCCTCGGACAGGACCCGGTCGGTGGCGAAGACGTCGTGGCCGACCAGCGGCGGAACCTGATTGGTCACGGTGTGGGTGGTGGCTGCCATACGGATACGGTAAGGAGGTGCAGGCAGCAAATGAAACACCCGAGCGGCCGTCGGGCCGGCTCCACCGGGCGCGAGTGCTCTACCGCAACGTCTCCAAACGGCGCATGGCGTGGCACTTGCTGAAGGACACCGTCAACTCGTGCATCGAGTACCGCATTCTGGGCCTCGCGGCCGAGGCGGCGTTCTTCACCCTGCTCTCGCTGCCCCCGCTGCTGCTCGGCATGATCGGACTGCTCGGTTACGTCGACGAGTGGACGGCCACCACCACGGTCGCCTCCATCGAGCGCAACATCCTCTCCGCCTCCCAGACGGTGCTGTCCGAGCGCGGGGTCAACGACTTCGCCAAACCGCTGCTCGCCGACGTCACGACCGGGGCCCGCCCCGACGTCATCTCCCTCGGCTTCGCCATCGCCCTGTGGTCGGGCTCCCGCGCGGTGAACGTCTTCATCGACACCATCACCGTGATGTACGGCCTCGACGGCCACCGCGGCATCGTCAAGACCCGGCTGCTCGCCTTCCTGCTGTACGTCGTCGCCCTGCTGCTCGGCGCGGTGGTGCTGCCGCTGCTGGTCGTCGGCCCGGACCGGGTGGTCGAGTTCGTGCCGTGGGGCACCGAGGTCGTAGCCGTCCTGTACTGGCCGCTCGTCATACTGCTGACCATCGCGTTCCTCACGACGCTCTACCACGTGTCCGTGCCCGTCCGTTCGCCCTGGATCGAGGACGTTCCCGGGGCGCTGGTGGCGCTCGGCATGTGGGTTCTCGGCAGCTTCCTGCTCCGGATCTACCTGACCAGCACGGTCGAGGGCCCGACCATCTACGGCTCCTTGGCGGCGCCGATCGCCGTGCTGCTGTGGATCGGCATCTCCGCCTTCGCGGTCCTGGTCGGCGCCGCGGTCAACGCGGCCATCGACCGGGTGTGGCCCTCGCTCGCCACGGCCGCCGCCCGCGAGGCCACGGAACGCGTCAGGGCGGCGCAGGCCGCCGAGTTCGTCGCCCGTACCCGCTCGGCCGCCTACGAGGGCTCGGACGACGAGGATGACGAGGACGACGGCCCCGCCTACATGCCCTCAGAGTTCCCCGAGCGCTGGTCCCGTTTCCTGCCGCCCGACGACGTGAAGTCCCGGCTGCACGCGACCCGGGAGAAGGAGCCCAAGGACGCGAAGGAACCGAGGGAGTCCACCGAGGCCGAGGAACCGCCCACCCGCTGACCGCGCTAGCGTGGAGACATGCCCCGGCGACACCAGCGGTACCAGGAGCGGCCCTCCCGGCTGGACGGGGCCGTCGTCTGGACCCTGGACGTCCCGCCGGGCCCCGGGCGGCCCGCCCGGTCCGTGCTCCCCGACGGCTGTATGGACCTGATCTGGACCGCCGGCCGACTGGTCGTCGCCGGGCCCGACACCCACGCGTTCGAGGTCGACCCGCGCAACCGTGGCTCCTGCGCCGCGATCCGGTTCGCGCCCGGCACCGCCCCCGCTCTCCTCGGCGTACCGGCGCACGAAGTGCGCGACCATCGGGTCGACCTGGCCGCGCTCTGGCCCCGTACCGCCGTCGCGGCGCTCACCGAACGGATCGCCCGGTCCGCCGACCCCGCCGCCGCCCTGGAGGAGTTCGCGCTCGCCAGGTCCGCCGAGACCGGCCCGCCCGACCCGCTCACGGCGGCCGTCGCCGACGGCCTCCGGCGCGGCAGGAGCGTCGCGTCGACGGCCGCCGAGGTCGGCCTCGGCGCCCGCCAGCTGCACCGCCGCTCCCTGGCCGCCTTCGGTTACGGCCCGAAGACGCTGGCCCGGATCCTCCGCCTGCAACGCGCCCTGGCCCTGGTCCGCACCGGCCTGCCCTACGCCGAGGCGGCCGGCGCTGCGGGCTGCACCGACCAGGCGCACCTGGCCCGGGAGATGCGCGACCTGGCCGGGACGACCCTCGGGGCCTACTTCGCGGCAGGGGAGGCGGAGGCGAACAACGACACCCCGCACCCGTCCGGGTCCAGCACCACCGCGTAGCGCTGCCCCCACTCCGCGTCCCACGGCTTGAGGTGCCCGGTGTACCCGGCACCGACCAGCTCCGCGTACAACGCGTCCACCTCCGCCGGACTGTCGCAGACGAACGCCAGCGCGACCCGCTCACCGCCGCCCGCAGGACGCTGCCACTCCGGGTCGAACGAGGTGATGACCTCCTCCGTGTCCCACAGCAGCCGCTGCCCGCCCGGCAGGGTCACTTCGACATGGGGCGCGGACTCCGCCCCGTCGGGGATGTCGAGCCCGAGCCGCCGGTAGAAGGCGAGCGAGGCCGCGAGGTCGGAGGTGATGATGCTGATGGCGTCGAGTCGTGGAGTCATGCCCCGACCGTATGCACGCGGCCCCGCGGCAGTCTTGTACGAATCGGTCACCCCGGGGCTCATCCCAGGCAGTCCGCCGGCGACGTCCCCGGATCGGTCACGGCCAGCCCGAGGGCGGCCCGCTCCGTGATCCACCGCGTCGGGCGGTGGCGCGGGTCGCCCGTCGACGTGTGCAGCGCCCGCTGGAGCGCCAGCATCCGTACGGCCCCGATCCGCTCGCCCCACGCCAGCGGCCCGGCCGGATAGCCGAGGCCCGTGGTCACCGCGAGGTCGATGTCGGCGGGCGCGGCCAGCGAGCGTTCCGCGATCGAGCAGCCGACCGCGACGACCGAGGACAGCAGCCGCTGCGCGACCGAGCCCGCGGTGTCACGCACCACCGACACCCCGTACGGTTCATCGCCCCCGCCCGCCCGTGACAGCACCGCCCGCGCGTCCCGGGCGGCCACCGGATCACTGGCCGCCGTCACCGCGAGGACCCGTCGCCGCCCCGCCGACGGCAGCACCTCCACCCCGAACGTTCGCTCCCGGGGCAGCCCGCCCTCCGCGACCGCCGCCGACACCGGCGTCCCCCAGACGGGCACCAGCACCACGGCCTCCGCCGACGGCCCCGCGCCCCGCTCGACGCGGACCCCCGCCGCCTCCAGGGACGCGGTCAGCTCCTCCTCGTACGAGGCCGTCTCCGGTCGCCCGGCCGAGGCCGGGAACACCGGGCGATCCGCGTCCCCGGTGACCGCGCTCTCCGGTGCGGGGCCGGACACCCCGTCGCCGTACGCGTACCAGCCCCGGCCCGTCTTACGACCGTGCAGCCCGGCCACCACCCGGTTCGGGGTCAGGAAGGACGGGCGCAGTCGGTCCTCGTACCGGAAGCCCCGCCAGATCGAGTCGATCACCGCGGCCGTCACGTCGAGACCGGTCAGGTCCATCAGTTCGAAGGGGCCCATGCGCAGCCCCAGCACGTCCCGGGCGATCCGGTCGATCTCCCCCGGGCCCGCCACCGACTCCTCCAGCAGCGCGAGCGCCTCGGTCACCAGCCCACGGCCGGCGTGGTTGACCAGGAAACCGGGGGTGTCGGCGACGGTCACCGCCCGGTGCCCGCAGCCTTCGACCAACTCGGTGAGCAGGACCGGAATCTCCGGGCGGGTGGCTGCGCCCGGCACCACCTCGACGATCCTCATCAGCGGCACCGGGTTGAAGAAGTGCAGCCCGGCCAGGCGCGAGGGGTCCTGGAGCGTCGCCGCGATCCGGGTCACCGACAGGGACGAGGTGTTCGTCGCGAAGACGGTGGAGGCGGGCAGCGCCCGCTCCAGCTTCCCGAACACCTCGGCCTTGGTCTCCAGGTCCTCCCGGACCGCCTCGATCGCCAGCTCCACGTCCGGGCCTTCCGCCCACGGTTCGGCGAGCGCCACCAGCCGCGCCACCGCCGCGTCCCGGTCGGCGGGGGTCGTCCGGCCCTTCGCGACCGCCCGGTCCAGCATCGACGTGACGAACTCCAGGGCCTCCGTCACCGCTTCGGGCCGTACGTCACCCAGCTCAACGGTGTGTCCCGCGCTCGCCGCCCACTGGGCGATGCCCCGGCCCATGGCCCCGGCTCCGACGATCCTGATACGCATGGCAGTTACGGCCCTTTCAGCGGAGGTAGACACGGTTCGGGTCGACATCGTCGCGCAGGAGCCGCAGCTCCGCCGGGGTCGGCGGGGCCGTCGTCGCGAGCCGGTCGGCGATCCTCAGCTCCCAGCCGGTCGCGGCCCGCACCTGATCGACGCTCACCCCCGGATGCACGGCGACCAGCCGCAGCTCGTCCCCGACACCCGCCCGGGCGAGGACGCCCAGCTCGGTGATGACCCGGGTGACCCCGGCGCCGAGCGGGCGGATGCCGTCCGCGAGCGCCCGGTCGGGACCCGGCGTCGTACAGAAGTCGAGCACTGGGGCGAAGGAGCGCGGGGTGTGGCGGCGCATCACCACGAACACCTCCCGGGCGTTCGCCATCACCTCGACCGCGCCCCCGGAACCCGGCAGCCGCACCGACGGGCTCTCCCATTCCCCGATCACCGAGGTGTTGAGGTCGCCCCACCGGTCGATCTGCGCGGCCCCCAGGAAGCCGACGTCGATGTGCCCGCCCTGGAGGACCGAGCCGAACAGGGTGGCCATGGACACCACCGCCTCCGCCCCCGTGATCAGGACGGCGTCCGCGATGGTCTCCGGCAGATGGGAGGGGTGCGCCCCGCAGACGCCGGACTCGTACACCACCTCAAGGCCCGGAGCGACGGTCAGCCGCGCCAGCTCGGTGGCGAGCGTCGGCAGCCCGATCCCCGCGAACACCGTGCGCCGCCCGGCCAGTTCGCGCGCGGCGAGGACGGAGAGCAGTTCGGAGGAGGTGACCGGCCGCGCGGACTCTGTCCGGCCCCCGCTCACAGCCGCCTCCCGTAGTCCACCGACCCGCTCGGCGCCTCACCGACCGCCAGCCCCGCCCAGAACTCCTCGCCCAGCTTCGCCACGTACGCGGCGTGGTCGGCGGTCCCGTACACCCACTCCTCCAGCCATCCCCGCAGCCGCGCCGGGTCCTTGCTGATCGCGGACCAGGCCCGGTAGAAGGCGTTGTCCCGGTCGTAGTAGCCCTGCGCGAACGACGGGTGCGCGCCGCGCGGGCAGACCACCACCGCGTCCACCGCGTGGGCGGGGACCAGCGTGCGGTTCGGATCCGCGCGGATCACCTCGTCCGCCACCAGCTCCTCCACCACCACGACCGCCTTCTTGGCCGCGTACACCGCCTCGGCCTGGACCCCGGTCAGGCCCCAGATCTGGGTGTTGCCCCGGCGGTCGGCACGCTGGGCGTGCACGAACGTCACGTCCGGGTGGACGGGCGGTACGACGTAGATCTCCTCGGCGGAGCCGTCGGCGGCCGGGTAGGGCGAAGTGACCTTGCGGATACCGGGGTTGACCGAAGGCAGGTCGCTGCCCGCGTAGCTGCGCAGGGGATGGAACGGCAGCCGCTGCGCACCGGCGAGATACCGGCACACCATCCCGTAGTGGCTGTACTCCTCGAACGCCAGCGGCTCGGGATCGGCATGCTCGATGCGCCGCCGCAGCTCACCGAGCGAACCGGCGGAGGAGTTGCCCACGAACGAGGAGACCAGCCGCGTCACGCACCCGGCGGCCAGCATCTGGTCGACCACGATGTCCGCCGTCATCCGGACCACCGTGAGATCCCGGCGGCCCTGCCGGATGATCTCGTGCCCCGCGGCCGTCGGGATGAGATGGGTGAACCCTTCGAGGCTCACGGTGTCCCCGTCGTGGACGAAAGCGGCGACGGCCTCCCGCATCGACATGGCCTTGCCGGTCCCTCCGCCCGCCCCGGCCGTCCGCTCCACCGTGTTCCTCACCCTCCGTATGCGCCGACCCCACGGTGTCAGCACCATTGATGGCTGTCCAATACCGAATTAGGGTCGGATCGAGACGCCAGGAGTATCACTTTGGAACTACGCCACCTCAACGCCTTCCTCGCCGTCGCCGAGGAGCTGCACTTCGGCCGGGCCGCCAAGCGGCTCCAGATGGCCCAGCCCCCGCTGAGCCAGCAGATCCGCCAGTTGGAGAGGGAGCTCGGCGTCCAGCTCTTCCACCGCAACACCCGCTCGGTCCGGCTCACCAGCGCGGGGGAGTCCTTCCTCGAACCGGTACGGACCGTCCTGGACGACCTGGACACCGCCGTCCGGGCAGCCAGGTCGGCGGGGATCGGCGAGTACGGCCGGGTCGCCATCGGCTTCGCCGGGGCCTCCAGCCACGAGACGCTGCCCCGCCTCACCCGCGCCGTACGCGCCGCCCACCCCGGGCTCGAACTCGTCATGACCGGCCAGACGTACGCCAACACCGCACTGTCCCGGGTCGCCGACGGCTCGCTCGACCTCGGTTTCGTCCGGCTCCCGGTGACCCGGCCCGGCGTCGCCCACCGGGTGATCGACGAGGAGGAGCTGGTCTGCGCCCTGCCTTTCGACCACCCTCTCGCCCGGCGGGAGACCGTGCCCCTCGCCGTACTCGCCGGCGAACCGTTCGTCACCTTCCCCGCCAACTCCGGCTCCACCGTCCGCGACGCCATGACCGAGGCCTGCGAGAGCGCCGGGTTCACCCCGCGCATCGTCCAGGAGGCCCCCGACTCCTACACGATCCTCGCCCTGGTCGCCGCCGGGGTCGGCGTCACGCTCACGGTCACCTCCGTCCAGCACATCCAGCAGAACGGCCTGGTCTACCGCCCCCTGGCCGGTCCGCCCATCCGCCTCCGCGCCGCCCTGGCCTGGCGCGCCGACAACCCCTCCGCCGCCCTGCGCGCGGTGCTCGCCGTGGCGGAGGAAGCTCTGCCGACACCCGCGCGTACGCTCAATTGAGACGCGCAGCCTCTCAACCCGGTGCGGATTCGATATTGGACCGACTCAGTGACGCGGTGCGAAGGTCGTGGCACCGCCGAAACTCGTCCACCCCACCGCGCGTCTGTTCCCCGCCCCCGACCCTTGGGAAGGCCCTCCGTGGCGCTCGACGTCGTCATCTGCGAACCCCTGCGCACCCCCATCGGCCGGTTCGGCGGGGCCTTCGCCCAGCAGAGCCCGGCCGCGCTGGCCGCACGCGTGATCGCGGAGATCGTCACCCGCACCGGCATCGACCCCGACCGGGTCGACGAGGTGATCCTCGGCCACGCCTACCCGACCAGCGAGGCCCCCGCCATCGGCCGGGTCGCCGCCCTGGACGCCGGACTGCCCACCACGGTCACCGGCTCCCAGATCGACCGGCGCTGCGGTTCCGGGCTCCAGGCGGTGCTGGACGCGGCGATGCAGATCCGGGCCGGGTTCAGCGACGTCGTGATCGCGGGCGGCGTCGACGTGATGAGCGGCGCCCCCTACTACACCCATGACGGACGCTGGGGCATCAAGGGCCCCGGCCTCCAGCTCCACGACGCCCTCGCCCGGGGCCGCGTGACCGCCGGAGGCGTCAACCACCCGGTCCCCGGAGGCATGATCGAGACGGCGGAGAACCTGCGCCGGGAGTACGGCATCAGCCGCGCCGACCAGGACGCGCTGGCGCTGCGCTCCCAGCAGCGGGCCGCCCGCGCCGCCGCCGAGGGCCGCTTCGACGCGGAGACCGTCCCCGTCACCGTACGCACCCGCAAGGGCGAGACGACGGTCACCGCCGACGAACACCCCCGCCCCGACACGACGGCCGGTCAACTCGCCGCCCTGCGACCCGTGATGGCGAAGTCCGACCCGGACGCCACCGTCACCGCGGGCAACGCCAGCGGCCAGAACGACGCCGCCGCCGCCTGCCTGGTCACCAGCGCCGAGACCGCCGAACGCCTCGGCCTCGCCCCGCTCGTCCGCCTCGTCTCCTTCGCCCGTGCCGGGGTGCCCGCCGCGACGATGGGCATCGCCCCCGTCACCGCCACCCGCACCGCCCTTGACCGGGCGGGCCTCACGCTCGCCGACCTCGGCCTGATCGAGCTGAACGAGGCGTTCGCCGCCCAGGTGCTGGCCTGCACACGAGAGTTGGGCCTCGGCGAGAAGGACCACGAGCAGCGGATCAACGTCAACGGTTCGGGCATCTCACTGGGCCACCCGGTCGGCGCCACCGGGGCCCGCATCCTCGCCACCCTCACCCGCGAACTCCATCGCCGCGAGGCCCGGTACGGCCTGGAGACGATGTGCATCGGCGGCGGCCAGGGCCTCGCCGCGGTCTTCGAACGCATCGCGGACTGATGGCCGTTCGCGTGGAGCCGCCTCACCGGAAGACGGCCGCCTCCGACCCCGCATCCGGTTCGGGGCGCCGCACCGTCGAGGAGGCGGAGGCGGTCGGGCCCTCCGGCGTGGTCGCTGCGGCCGGTTCGGCGGCCTCCCCGGACTCCTCGTAGAGGTGGTGCCACGTCCCGGCCGGCACCCCGCGGAACCGCGGCGCCGACGTCATCGTTCCACCGCCCGGTCCGGTCTTCCCGGTGAGCGGCCGCCGCACACGCAGAAGGCCCGGCCGGACAGTCCCCGCTGTCCGGCCGGACCTGGTTCTTCCGCAGGAGCTCTATCAGTCCCGTGCGTTGCGGGTGCGGCGCATCAGCACCGCACCGCCGAGCAGGAGCGCGGCGCTCGCGCCGGCGGCCAGGCCCAGGTCGGCGGCGCCGGTGTCGGCCAGGTGCGCACCCGGGGTGTTGGACCCCGGCGTGCCGGCCCCGGGAGTGTCCGAGCCCGGCGTGTCGGTACCGGGGGTGTCGGTCGGCGGCTCGTCGACGGGCGGCTGCTCCACGGGCGGCTCGTCGACGGGCGGCTCGTCGACCGGCGGCTCGTCCACGGGCGGCTCGTCGACCGGCGGCTCGTCCACGGGCGGCTCGTCCACCGGCGGCTCGTCCACGGGCGGCTCGTCCACCGGGGGCTCGTCCACCGGGGGCTCGTCCACCGGCGGCTTGACCGGCGGGTGTTCGTGCTTCGGGCTGTCGGCGTTCACGCACTTGTTGCCGAAGGCCGGGTTCAGCAGAGCGATCACATTGACGGTGTTGCCGCACACATTGACCGGGACGTGCACCGGCACCTGGACGGCGTTGCCCGAACCGACCCCCGGCGAACCGACGGCCGCGCCCTCGGCCGACGCATCGGCGTGCGCCGTGCCGCCCACCGCCGCCAGGAGGCCGGAGGCGGCCGCCATGACGATCATGCTCTTGTTCAAGACCTGTCGCATTACTTGCCCTTTCTTAGGACATTCGCGAGGACATCGCGTGGGTGCTTCGCGCGCGGACAACGGGAAGCCATCGGGCGGAGCCGTTGCACAGCCGGATCCGGCGGGAAGCCGTGATGGTGAAAGTGGTGGAGACGTGCGCGCTGGACGACTGCCATAACGACACAGACGTCAGGCGGGAAACTTGGAGTTGCGGGGAAATTGTGTAATCACCCGAACGGGTGGTGTCGCCGCATCCCGCCCATCCCGGTTCACAGAACAAGAAAAACGATTCGCCCTCAACTGTGCTGTTCGCCGCCGGTGTTGACCGCGTTCGGGTATCCGCCGCGGCTGTGGTGCGGTGTCAGGGGCATCGGCGCTCGCCCACCCGTTCGGGCGAAATGAGGCGGAGAGGCCTGTGCAATTTCTTCACGAACGCGCTTCCGTACGAAATCGCCGCACGGAGGGGAGGCGGGCGATCTCCTCGTGTCCGGCATTCGGGTGAATGGGCGGAACCTAACGTCGTGTGCTGAGTTGACCAGGGGGCTCCGCCGCGGGGCAACCAGTACGAGAAGGGTTAATCGTGATCAAGAAGGTTCTGGCTACGGGCGCTGTCGCCGCCTCCATCCTCGGTCTCGGCGCGACGCAGGCCATGGCCATCGCCAACGACGGCGGCACCACCTCGGTCAACGGCAACGGCGCCTCGCAGTCGTACGGCAACTCCGAGACCCACGGTGACTGGAGCCCGCAGTTCGCGCTCGTCCAGGGCTCGCTGAACAAGCCCTGCATCGCCCTCCCGGCCAAGGCGAACATCGGTTCGCTCGTCGGCCTCGTGCCGGTCGCGGTCCAGGACATCAACGTCCTGTCCTCCCCGCAGAACCAGCAGTGCACCGAGAATTCCACCCAGGCCAAGGGCGACGAGGCGCTGTCGCACATCCTGGAGGACATCCCGATCCTCTCCGGCAACGGCGTCGGCAACAACTGACCCGCAGCCGCCCTACTCGGGCCCGGGCCCTCGGCGTTCCTCCACCGAGCGGCCCGGGCCCGTTGCTTTCCCGGCACGCGGCTGCGGCATTCGGGCGGATACCCGGAAAACCGCCCGGTGAAAAGTTCTGATTCCGGACGTTCATCGTTACGTAGGACAGCGCAGGAGTCGGGAGCGGTGCAGTTTCCGGCCCGGGCGGGGCACGACAGTCGTGACCGCACCGGACTCCGCCGAGGAAAGGAAGAACCGTGAAGCAATGGCTTCGGCGCCCGAGTCGGCCATGGCCGACTCGGCGACGCCCATCGCCATGAACGTACCGGCGGCGACGGCGGCAAGCTTGGTGAACCGGCACATGCCGCCCGGGGTCTTTTCGCTGCCCGAGGGGCCTGACTTCCCCGACCGCCCCGGCTCCATGGATTCGTGAACGGCGCCGGAGAAATTCCGCGTCCCGCAGTTTCCCGGGAGCGGCCTGATCGTTGATCAGGGAGAAAGCGGCAGAAGTCACAGGCAAAGAAGGCTTGTGTGCGGCACGGAGACGTGACCGAAGCAGACGCCGCGCAGAAGGGAACCAGAAAAGTGAAGTACGCGAAGACCGCCGCCCTCGTTGTCGGTTCCGTGGCTGCCCTCGGATCGGCCGCTCCTGCCTTCGCGGCTCCCACGCCGACGGCCCCCAACTTCAGCCTCGACAGCGGCCTCAACCAGGTGATGGCCAGTGCCCCGCAGGTCGTCGACCCGCTGGTGGACACGGCCGCCGAGACCACCGAGACGCTCGCGGAGGACGGCACGGTCGGCAAGCTGGCGGGCCAGGCAACCGGTGTGGCCGAGGGCGCCGCCCCGCTGCTCGGCGGGGTTCCCCTCGGCGGCTGACCGCCGCGCCTCGACCATCCCTCCGGGCTTCTCCGCCTGATACGCATCACTTTCCAGAAGGGCTCTTCCATGTTCAAGAAGTTCATGTCCTCGGCGGCCGTCGCCGTTTCCATCGTCGGCGTCTCCGCCGCGGTCGCCCCGTCCGCCATGGCCATCGCCAACGACGGCGGCACCACCACGGTCAACGGCAACGGCGCCTCCCAGGCGTACGGCAACTCCGAGACCCACGGCGACTGGAGCCCGCAGTTCGCGCTCATCCAGGGCTCGCTGAACAAGCCCTGCATCGCCCTCCCGGCCAAGGCGAACGTCGGCTCGCTGCTCGGCGTCGTGCCGATCTCCGTCCAGGACATCAACGTCCTGTCCTCCCCGCAGAACCAGCAGTGCACCGAGAACTCCACCCAGGCCAAGGGTGACGAGGCCCTGTCGCACCTGCTGAACGACATTCCGATCCTCTCGGGCAACGGTGCCGGCAACAACTGAGACCGCGTGACCCCGGTCCGCTCCCGGTGACCACCTGGGGCCGGTCCATCCGTACGGCGACCGTTCTTCGCCGGACCGGACGGGCCGGCCCCTCGTCGTGTCCCGATGTCTCCCGTAGGGGCAACCGGTTGGGCCGGATGCCGTAACCCCGGCTGACGGTCCTGGCCGGGCCGGGTAGGGCATCGGCATGGATCCGTACGACAGTCAGACCCCGCAGAGCTCCGAACGGTGGCCCGCGCCGGGCGGCGGCACACCGATCTACGACCGGCTCGTCGCCGAATGGCAGACGGCGGGCGGCCACCACCCCCTGGCGGAACCGCAGCCCGGCCCCGCCCCACGCCGCGGTGGATTCGTGCCGGCGGCGCGCACCGCGGACCAGATCCCCGGGCCTGAGACGCCCGGAAAGTGACCAGAAGCGTCGACCTTGCGCCGGAACGAACCCATATGAGTGGTACTGCGCAACCGATCAGGGTCAGCGGCAGTTGATCAGTACGTTCCACAACGGGACGCTCCGAAAGGTGAAGTTGATGAAGAAGATGATGGCCGGCGCTGCAGTGGCCGTGTCCCTGCTCGGTCTGTCCGCAGTCGCGGCTCCCACGGCCATGGCGATCGGCAACGACGGCGGCACCACCACGGTCAACGGGAACGGTGCCGAGTCGGAGATCGGCAACGCGGAGACGGAGGGCGACTGGAGCCCGCAGAACCAGCTCGTTCAGGGCACCCTGAACAAGCTCTGCGTCGGCCTGCCCCTCAAGGCGAACGTCGGCTCGCTCGTCGGCCTCGTGCCGGTCGCGGTCCAGGACGTCAACGTCCTGTCCAACCCGCAGAACCAGCAGTGCGCCGACAACTCCACCCAGGCCAAGGGCGACGAGCCGCTGTCGCACATCCTGGACGACATCCCGGTCCTCTCGGGCAACGGCGTCGGCAACAACTGACGCACCACGGCCTGACGCAGTCGGCGCGGGCGGTCCGAGGGTCACTCCTCGGGCCGCCCGTTCTCGTTTTGCGCGGTGCCGCACCCGCCAGAGCGGCGGGCGCACGGCATCGCGCACACGATGAGGCCCACCACTCCACGGGGGGTGGTGGGCCTCGTCGACTGCGGGGCGGCGGAGGGCCTCAGCCGAGGGAGCGGACCGGGAGCAGACAGTGGGCGGCGGTGCGGACGACCTCCTCGTCGGCGGCGAAGGCCCGCAACTGGTCCTCGCTGACCGGCCGCCCGGGAACGGCCTCCGGCCACGGGGTCGTGGCGAACATCCCGTACACCTGGCCCTGCGTCCGCGCCGCGTCCAGCCACTCCGCGGGGGCGGGGTACTGCGCGCTGAGGTGAGGCAGGGTCAGGACGGCCTGGCCCGCCTGGACGAGAAGCTTCGCCTGGATGCCCGTGCTCTCGGCGGCATCCTGGATCGGGCCGCCGACATGGAGGCCGGCGCGCTCCAGCGCGGCGCGCATGGCCTCGCGGCCGACCAACGGACCGTCCTGACCGTCACCCAGCGAGTACGCGAGGAGATAGGCGGTGTCCTGGTCCGCGTCGGGCTGCCGGCCGCTCCAGCCGATCAGGATCTGGGTGCCCAACTGGGCCGGGGTGAACATGCCGGTGGAGGCCTGGGGTGTGGTCATGCTCGGCACCCTAACGGCCCCGGACCGGGGCCAATGCATGCGTATCACCCGATCGAGGGAGATTGCTGCCATCCTTCGCGGATAGGCATGCTCGAACGTCCCTCGACCGTGGTCCGGAATAAATCGGTTGACGGTGCTCCGGTGGGCCGGGCTAGGGTGGCCACCGTTCCGCCGGACGCCAGTTCCAGCGGAGAACCAGAGGAATCAGGAGGTGAGGACATTGATGACTGTCGTTGCGATGGGCACTGCCCACAACCGGAAGAGCATCGTCCTCATCCCCGTGGCCACCGGCTGACCACCTCTCTCCTTTCCGCGCCGAGCGCGCGCGCCGGGGCCACCCTGTGAAGGGTTTCCCTTGTCTTTCCCGCTTTCCTCCCTCTCTTCCTCCGCTGTCCCCTCCTCGCACCCGCTGACTCCGTACGGCTGGGACGAGGACTGGGCGGCAGCCTTCTCCCCGTACGCAGAGCAAGGACTCGTGCCGGGCCGCGTCGTGCGCGTGGACCGCGGTCGCTGCGACGTGATCACCGCCGACGGCACGGTCCGCGCCGACACCGCGTTCGTCGTGCCCCGCGACCCGATGCGGATCGTCTGCACCGGCGACTGGGTGGCGCTCGACGCCGACGGCGACCCGCGCTTCGTCCGTACGCTGCTGCCGCGCCGTACCGCCTTCGTCCGCTCGACCTCCTCGCAGCGGTCCGAGGGCCAGGTGCTCGCGACCAACATCGACCACATCGCCATCTGCGTCTCGCTCGCCGTCGAGCTGGACCTCGGACGGGTCGAGCGGTTCCTCGCGCTCGCCCTGTCCAGCTCCGAGGGTGCCGCGCTGCTGGGCGACGGCTCCGGCGGGGAGCGGCACCCCCAGCCGATCGTGGTCCTGACCAAGGCCGACCTGGTGCCCGACGCGGTCACCCTGTCCCACCTCGTCCAGGACATCGAGGCCATCGCGCCCGGTGTCCAGGTGCTGCCCGTCAGCTCCACCACCGGCGAGGGGCTCGACGTCTTCGGCGCCATCGTCTCCGGCGGTACGAGCGTGCTGCTCGGCATCTCCGGCGCGGGCAAGTCCACTCTGGCCAACACCCTGCTCGGCGAGGACGTGATGGACGTACAGGCGGCCCGTGACGTCGACGGCAAGGGCCGGCACACCACCACGACCCGCAACCTTCTGCTCCTGCCGCACGGAGGCGTCCTCATCGACACCCCCGGGCTGCGCGGTGTCGGCCTCTTCGACGCCGGGACCGGGGTCGGGGAGGTGTTCTCCGAGATCGAGGAGCTGGCCGAGGAGTGCCGGTTCCACGACTGCGCCCACGAGGCCGAGCCGGGATGCGCCGTCCTCGGCGCCCTGGAGGACGGGACCCTGCCCGAACGGCGCCTGGAGAGCTACCGCAAGCTGATCCGCGAGAACCAGCGGATCGTCGCCAAGACCGATGCCCGGGTACGCGCCGAGATCCTGCGGGGCTGGAAGAGCAAGGGCGCGGAGGGGCGCGCGGCCATGCAGGCCAAGCGCGGCCGGGTCCGGTAGCCGACACCACCGGGTTCGACGTCCGAAAACCGGCCGACACCACCGGGTTCGACGTCCGAAAACCGCGAGTGCGGTGGCCCCGGCTGCCGCACACTGGACGGTGTGATGGACGATCGGACCCGGTACGAGGCGGTGAGCAGCCGCGACGCACGGTTCGACGGAGCGTTCTTCTTCGCCGTCGTGACCACCGGCATCTACTGCCGGCCCAGCTGCCCCGCCGTCACCCCCAAACGCGCCAACGTGCGCTTCTACCCCACCGCGGCGGCGGCCCAGGCGGGCGGCTTCCGGGCCTGCCGCCGCTGCCGTCCGGACGCCGTGCCCGGCTCCGCCGAGTGGAACGTCCGCGCGGACGTCGTCGGCCGGGCCATGCGCCTGATCGGCGACGGCGTCGTCGACCGCGAAGGCGTCCCCGGACTCGCCGGGCGACTCGGCTACAGCGCCCGGCAGGTCCAGCGCCAGCTCAACGCCGAACTGGGCGCGGGGCCCGTCGCGCTCGCCCGCGCCCAGCGCTCCCACACCGCCCGGGTGCTCCTCCAGACCACGCCGCTGCCGGTCACCGAGATCGCCTTCGCCGCCGGGTTCGCCAGCGTGCGGCAGTTCAACGACACCATCCGGCGGATCTACGCCCGCACCCCCAGCGCCCTGCGTGCCGAAGCGGGTACGGGTCTCGGCGGTGGACGCCACGAGGGTCTGCGGGCCGGGATCCCGCTGCGGCTCGCCCATCGGGGCCCGTACGCCACCGCCGCCCTGTTCGACCTGCTGGCCGCCGAGGCGGTCGCCCGGATCGAGGAGGTGGCGGGGCCGCCCGGCTCCCGCACCTACCGGCGCACTGTGCGGCTGCCGTGCGGCTCCGGGCTCGTCGCGGTCGACGAGGCGGCGCCCGGCGGCCCCTGGCTGGAGGCCCGGATCCAGCTCACCGACCTGCGCGACCTGACCACCGCCGTCCAGCGGGTCCGCCGCCTGTTCGACCTGGACGCCGACCCGTACGCCGTGGACGAGGCGCTGGCCGCCGACCCCCGGCTCGCCCCGCTGGCCGCCGCCCGCCCGGGGCTGCGTTCGCCGGGTGCGGCCGACCCGGAGGAGGCCGCGGTGCGGATCCTGGTGGGGCGGGCGGAGGCCGGGGAGCTGGTCGAGCGGTACGGGAAGGCGCTGGACGTGCCCTGCGGCGGGCTCACCCACCTGTTCCCGGAGCCGGAGGTGCTCGCCGGTTCCGCCGAGGACCCGGCGCTGCGGGCCCTGGCCACCGCGCTCGCGGACGGACAACTGCGGCTGGACGCCGGGGCCGACCGGGACGAGGCGGAGGAGACGCTGCTGACGCTGCCCGGGATCGGCCGGTCCACCGCCGCCCTGATCCGGATACGGGCGCTCGGCGACCCCGACGTGGACCCGTACGGAACACCGGGCGCGGAGCGGTGGCGGCCCTGGCGCTCCTATGCCGTGCGCCACCTGGAGACGGCGGGGGTCGCGGGGGCGGCTGCGCTCAGCTGACGCGGGCCGCCGGGGACCGCTACTCGGCCCGGGGGCGCTCAGCTGAGGAGGACCGCCGGGGACCGCTTTTCGACCCGGAGGCGCCGGAACCACGGCTGCCCCGGGCCGCCGGACGGCCCGGGTCAGCCCCAGAGCACCGCGCCCAGCCAGGCGCCCGCCACCAGCAGGCAGCAGAACAGTTCCACCAGCACCGCGTAGCCCGTCGCCCGCATCACCGAGCGCATCGACGTCCAGGCCGCGCCCCGGCTGCCCAGGCGCAGCCGCTCCGCGCCGAAGACGCCCCCCACGTACCCGAGGACCCCGCCCACCACGGGCACCACGAAGAACCCGACGATCCCCGCGACCCCGCCGATCATCAACGTCCGGCGGGGCGCCCCCGACTCACTCGGGCGGCGCGTCGGCAGCAGCGGTTTGAGGGCCTGGTTCAGCAGCATCAGCCCCGTCGCGCCGATCAGGACGCCCCAGGCGGCCGGCGTCATGTCCGTCAGCGCCCACCACAGCACCGCCGCCCAGACGATCGCCTGCCCCGGCACACCCGGCAGCAGTACGCCGACCAGACCCAGCAGCATGACCAGGCCGACGGCGACGAGCTGCCACACACTCATCTGACCAGCGTGCCGGAGAGTCTCCGGCTCCGCCCGTCAGCACACCCCGGCCACCTGCGGCGATGAGGCGCCGGGGGCGGCTGCGGGCCGTGGACCTCAGGCCCCCGATCCGGTACGGGCCACCCAGCCACGCTCGTACGCATGCCAGCCCAGCTGGAGCCGGGTCGAGACGCCGGTCAGCTCCATCAGGCCCTTGACCCGGCGCTGCACGGTCCGCAGCCCCAGATCCAGCTGCTTGGCCACACTGGCGTCGGTCAGCCCCGCCAGCAGCAGGGACAGGATCTCCAGGTCCGTCGGATCCGGTCCCACACCGTCCTCGCGCACCCCGCCGGCCTCGCCCAGACGCAGCGGCATGGCATCGCGCCACACCGCCTCGAACAGGCCCATCAGCGACTCCAGCAGACCGCTGGCGTGCACCACCAGGGCCGCGGGCTCCGCGCCCCGCGCGGTCAGCGGGACCATCGCGAGGCTCCCGTCGGCCACCACCAGCTTCGTCGGCACCCGGTCCACCACCCGGCACCGCTCGTCCCGGCTCAGCGCCGCCGACAGCTCCAGGATCCCGTACGGCGTCGACAGCACCTCGCGCTCGACCACCACCCGGTAGCTCACACCGCGCGAGGCGGCCCGCTCCTCGGACTCGTTCTCCATCCCGGTCACCGCGATCGGCTTCCCGGTCACCAGGGCGCACACCTCGGACACCGCGCCCAGCTGCAACTGATGGAAGCGCTGGGTGACGGCGCTCGCCCCCGTCACCACCTCCACCAGATCGTGCACCGCAGGTTCGCTCGCCTCGGCCCGGTACTCCTCGGCGAGCAGGGCGGACGCCAGCTCCGCCTGTTCCAGCTCGTGCCGCTGCTGGATCAGCAACGCGCCGAGCGCCACCCCGGGCGGCGCCGCCACCCAGCGGCCGGGGCGGGCCGAGGACTGCGCGGCAAGCCCCTGCTGCTCCAGCCGCCGCAGGACGCGTTCGGCGTCCGCCTCCGGAAGCGCCAGCCGGTGTGCGAGATCGGTGAGCTCCGCGGCTCCCGCCGCGACGAGCGCGCGGTACGCGGTCTCCTGTCTCTCGTCGAGACCAATGGCCCCCAGCATTCTCCGACCTCCCCGGACGTGGCTGATCGCGCATCGCGGCGCCCCTGCGGCGGGTGGCGCGTGGCGAGAAAGGGCCACGGCGTAAACCCGCCGCCCACATCATCCCCCGTACCCCTGGCCCCTCTGCGAGTGTGGCGCCACCGCAGCACCAACAACCACCGGGATACAGCGTCTTGGGCTGTTTCGTTCCGGAATGACCTGCGGAGAGCGATGCGCCCGATATCGCGTACGGACTGGGAACGGCGGCCGCCGCCGTGCTCGCCGGCACCGTGAGCGCGCCGTCGGTGGCCGCGCCACCGGACGGGCGAGACGCGAACAGACCGATCACCGGGAGCGCGGCCACCGCCGCCACGGACCCGAAGCCCGTCACGCTGACGCTCGTGACCGGCGACCGGGTGCTGGTGACCACGGACGCCTCGGGCGCGCCCGCCGCCTCCGCCCTGCCCCGCGCGGACGGCAGCGTGCCCCTCGTCCAGACCCGGCAGTCCGGCCCCGACCTGTACGTCTACCCCGAGTCCGCCGTGTCCGCGCTCGCCGCCGGAACCGTGGACGAGGAGCTGTTCGACGTCACCGGGCTGATCCGCCAGGGCTACGACGACAGCCGCGCCGACTCCGTCCCGCTGATCGCCACCTGCACCGGCGACACCGCCCGCCGCACCCTCGTGACCCCGCGCGGGGCCGAGCGCGGAGCGGCCCTCGACATCATCGGCGGACTCGCGCTCAAGGCGGACAAGAAGCTCGCCGCCGACTTCCGGGCCGACCTCACCGCACCCCGCTCCCGTTCGGGCTCCGGCCTCAAGAAGCTCTGGCTCGACCGCATGTCGCTGGCGCTACGACGTGCCCGCCGACGGCATGAAGACGGTCCCCGCGAAGAACGGCCGGCGGATCGGGCTCGCCGCGACCGGGCACGCCGGGTACACCCCCGGTGAACTCACCGGTGCGAAGGTCTCGTTCAGCTACGACGGCGGCGAGACCTGGCACGCGGCCGCCACCGCGCGGGAAGGCGGCCGCTGGACGGCGACCGTCGACCACGCGGACGCGGCCGGCAAGTCCGTCACCCTGCGGACGGAGCTGACCGACGCGAACGGCAACTCCGTCGTCCAGACCGTCAACGACGCGTACGCCGTGCGCTGATGAGCGGGCAGGGCGGGCCGCTGAACCGAAGATCGGCTGAGCGTATGACCGGCTGAAACGCCGAGAAGCCGATCACTCCGACCGGTCCGCCGGGTGTCCTTCCCGTGGGGGTGGGGCCGCCCGGCGGACCCTGTTTACGGGCCACTTTTTCCCGATGCCCCGTTTTCGGGCCGCCTTCGCGGTGGACAATAAGGGCATGAGTCAGCAGGGGGAGAAGCCCGCCGCCCACGAGGACGACTGGTGGCGCAAGCTCTACGACGAGTCCGCGCCGGACACCGGTCCCAGCCGCGCGGCCGACAGCCTCGACGACCGCTTCGACTCCGTGTCGGACACGGTGAGCAGGCCGTCGGACGACCACCGGGCCACCGTGCGGGAAACGGTCCGGGACGCGTACGCGTCCGAGGATCCGTTCGCGGACCGCTACGAGTCCCCGGCCCCGGTGGTGATCCCGGACCCGTCGGTGGCAGCGGGGCCGCTTCAGGACCCGGGCCCGCCCGCATCCCCGCCGCCTCCGGCCCCGTCCCCGGCACCCGCCCGGCCGTCGGGCGCGGCCCGGACAAAGGCCCCCGCCCCGCCCGCGGCCCCCGGCCTCGTGCCGGACCCCCGGGTCCCGCCATCCCCACCCCCCACCACAGCCTTCCCCGCACCCTGGGAAGCGCCCGGCGGGCAGGCGGGGCCCCGGACCTTCGCAGCGCCGCGGGTGCCCGCTCCGTACGAGGCTGACGCGTCATCCGAAGCTGACGTCGCCCCCGACCCCAGCGCGCTGTACGAACTGCCGCCCGATCCCGCGGTCGCCACCGACCTGCGGCCCGCCGTCGGGCATCTGGGGGACCGGCCGCCCACCTACGACGCCGAACCCGCCGCCCTGCCCTCCGCCACCTCGGAGAATCTCGAAGGCCTCGTCCCCGACACCGTTCTGGACGGCGCGCGCTATGGGACGTACACCCTGCGCACCGCCTCCGTGCGCGGCGACTCCGCCCGGTTCCGCGGCGAACCCCGGCGAGACGGGCTGCTCACCGCCCGCTTCGGGGCAGCCGAGAGCGCCCTCGTCCTCGTCGCCGTGGCGGGCGGCAGGCGGGACGGCGAGGCGGCCCACCTCGCCGCGGCCGACGCCTGCCGCTGGATCGGCGGGGCCGTCGCCCGCAGCCACCTCCGGCTGTCCGAGGACATAAGAGCGGGGCGCCGGGGCGACCTCAAGTCCGGGCTGCACCGGCTCACCGACCGTACGTACGGCAAGCTGCGCGCCCGCGCCGCCGAACTGGGCGTCGAGCCCGACGCGTACACCGCGAGCCTCCGCTGCCTCCTGCTGTCCGCCGACCCCGACTGCCGCACCCGGGTCTTCTTCGGCGTCGGCAGCGGCGGCCTCTTCCGGCTCCGCGACGGGCTCTGGCAGGACCTGGAGCCCTCCATCCCCGAGGGCCGGGCCGCGCGGCCCGGCGACGAGCCGGAGGCGGGACCGGACGGCGACCGGCTCACCATGGACCTCCAGATCACCGGCTCGGCGTTCCCGAACGCCGATGGCCCCCCGCAGCCGCCCGGCCGGCCCTTCCGGTTCCGGGCCTCCGTGGCGCGGCCCGGCGACACGCTCATGCTGTGCAGCAACGGACTCGCCGAGCCCATGCGCGGCGAGCCGGCGCTCCCCGGCGAGCTGGCCGAGCGCTGGGGGAGCGCGGAGCCGCCCGGGCTGCCCGCCTTTCTCGCCGACACCCAGCTCCGGATCAAGGGGTACGCCGACGACCGCACCTGCGCCGCCGTCTGGGAGGCGTAACCACGCGCGCCGTGGGTTGATGGATTCCGGAGCCGGCGAAACGGTGTGTTTCGCCGCTCCGGTCCACGGACAACCGAAGTGCACGGAGCACGGGCAAGGAAGGGCGCGCACCCATGGCCAAGCAGAACGTGGCGGAGCAGTTCGTCGACATCCTCGCCAGGGCGGGCGTCAAACGTCTCTACGGCGTCGTCGGCGACAGTCTGAACCCCGTCGTGGACGCCATCCGGCGTAACTCGTCCATCGACTGGGTCCACGTCCGGCACGAGGAGACCGCCGCCTTCGCCGCCGGAGCCGAAGCGCAGGTCACCGGCTCGCTCGCGGCCTGCGCCGGCTCCTGCGGGCCGGGCAACCTGCACCTGATCAACGGCCTGTACGACGCGCACCGCTCCATGGCCCCGGTGCTGGCCCTCGCCTCGCACATCCCCTCCAGCGAGATCGGCCTCGGCTACTTCCAGGAGACCCATCCCGAGCTGCTGTTCCAGGAGTGCAGCCACTACAACGAGATGATCTCCAACCCGGAGCAGATGCCGAGGCTGCTCCAGACGGCGATCCAGCACGCCATCGGCCGGGGCGGCGTCAGCGTCGTCACCATGCCGGGCGACATCGCCTCCAAGCCGGCTCCCGAGAAGTCCATCGAGCACGCCCTCGTCACCGCCCGGCCGACCGTACGCCCCGGTGACGAGGAGATCGACAAGCTCTGCCGCCTGGTGGACGAGGCCAAACGGGTGACGCTGTTCTGCGGCAGCGGCACGGCCGGGGCACATGCCGAGGTCATGGAGTTCGCCGAGAAGATCAAGTCCCCGGTCGGGCACGCGCTGCGCGGCAAGGAGTGGATCCAGTACGACAATCCGTACGACGTCGGGATGAGCGGTCTGCTCGGCTACGGCGCCGCGTACGAGGCGACCCACGAGTGCGACCTCCTCATCCTGCTCGGCACCGACTTCCCCTACAACGCCTTCCTCCCCGACGACGTGAAGATCGTCCAGGTCGATGTGCGCCCCGAACACCTCGGCCGCCGCTCCAAGCTCGACCTCGCGGTCTGGGGCGACGTGCGCGAGACCCTGCGCTGTCTCACCCCCCGGGTGAAGCCCAAGTCCGACCGCAAGTTCCTCGACCGGATGCTGAAGAAGCACGCGAACGCCCTGGAGGGCGTGGTCAAGGCCTACACCCGCAAGGTCGAGAAGCACGTCCCGATCCACCCCGAGTACGTCGCCTCCGTCCTGGACGAGATGGCCGACGAGGACGCCGTGTTCACCGTCGACACCGGGATGAACAATGTCTGGGCCGCCCGCTATCTGACGCCCAACGGCAAGCGCAGGGTGATCGGTTCGTTCAGCCACGGCTCCATGGCCAACGCCCTCCCGCAGGCGATCGGCGCCCAGTTCACCGACCTGAACCGGCAGGTCGTCGCGATGGCCGGCGACGGCGGATTCTCCATGCTGATGGGCGACTTCCTCACCCTGGTCCAGTACGACCTGCCGGTGAAGGTCGTCCTGTTCAACAACTCCTCACTCGGCATGGTCGAGTTGGAGATGCTGGTGGCCGGACTGCCGTCCTACGGCACCACCAACAAGAACCCCGACTTCGCCGCCATCGCCCGCGCGGCCGGCGCCTACGGCGTACGCGTGGAGAAGCCCAAGCAGTTGCAGTCCGCGCTCAAGGACGCGTTCAAGCACAAGGGGCCCGCGCTCGTCGACGTCGTCACCGACCCGAACGCGCTCTCCATCCCGCCGAAGATCAGCGCCGAGATGGTCACCGGCTTCGCCCTCTCCGCGAGCAAGATCGTGCTGGACGGCGGAGTGGGCCGGATGCTCCAGATGGCCCGCTCCAACCTCCGTAACGTGCCGCGCCCTTGAGCCCACTCGATCAGCCGGTCGCCCGGCCCCGTCACGCCGGGGTCAGGCGCACCGTCAGGATCTGGAACGGCCGCAGGGCGAGGACCAGTCCGTCCTCGTCGGTCTCCGCCGGATGCAGCGGCCGTTCCAGCAGATCGGTGATCCGGGCCTCCGTGACCGGGAACGCCACCCTCAGCAGGGTCCGCGCCCGCCCGCCCGCCGACTCGTAGAGCCGTACGATCACGTCCCCGCTCCGGTCCTCGGCGAGCTTGACCGACTCGACCGTCACCGCCGGATGGCCCGTCGACACCAGCGCGGGCACCACCGGGGCCACCGCCGCCCGCAGCGGGAGGTTCAGCGCCAGGCCCTCCCGTACGGCGTCCGTCACCTCCGCGCCGGGCGCGAGCGCGTAGCGGAAGCGGTGCACGCCCAGGTCGGTGTGCGGGTCCGGGCTGTGCGGGGCGCGCAGCAGCGTGAGGCGGACGGTGGTGCCGAGGCCGTCCGGGTGCGGGGTGCGGGCCACATCGTGGCCGTACGTCGAGTCGTTGAGCACCGCGACCCCGTAGCCCGGCTCGGCGACCCGGAGCCAGCGGTGGGCGCAGACCTCGAAACGGGCCGCTTCCCAGGACGTGTTGTCGTGGGTGGCCCGGTGGACATGGCCGAACTGGATCTCCGCGGTGGACCGTTCGGCGTGGACGTCGAGCGGGAAGGTCGCCTTGAGGACCTTCTCCGACTCCTGCCAGTCCACCTCGGTGTCGATGTCGAGCTGCCGGGCCCCCGCCGCGAGCCGCACCTCCTGCACGACGGTCGACTTCCCGAACGAACGCACCACCCGCACGGCCGCCCGCAGCGGCCCTTCCTCCACCAGCGACACGGAGTCGGCGTCGGTGAGGTCGGTGCGGGTGTTCCGGTAGTGCCGGTCGATGTCCCACGCGTCCCAGTGGTTGGGGTGGTCCGGGTGCAGCTGGAGGAGGTTGGCCCGGGCGCCCGGGATCAGCACCTCGCGCCCGGTGACCAGATCGCGGACCGACGAGACCAGCCCGTCGCGGGCCACCGCCACCCGCACCAGCCCGTTTTCCAGGACGATGCCGCCGCCCGCCTCCGACGCCTCGGCCGTCACCGCGTGCTCCGGGACCGAGGACCCGTCGAGCAGCCCCGCCCCGAGCCCCGGGCTCCGCGCCAGCACCGCGGCCCGGCCCTCGCCGAGCTCCTGGGCGTGCGCCCCGGACGGCAGCACCCCGGCCGCCTCCGCGTCCAGTTCGATCACCTGGACACGGTCGTACGGTGATGAGTTGAGTGCCACCATGCCCTCGGCCGTGCCCAGCGAGGCCACCGCGTCGGCCACCAGGTCCGCCAGCTCGGCGCGCACCTCCTCGTAGGTGTCCCGGGCCTCGCGGTGCACCCAGGCGATCGACGAACCGGGCAGGATGTCGTGGAACTGGTGCAGCAGCACGGTCTTCCACACCCGGTCCAGCCGCTCGTACGGGTAGCGGTAGGAGGGGGAGCGCAGTGCGGCCGCCGTCGCCCACAACTCGACTTCAAGCAAAAGGTGTTCGCTGCGGCGGTTGCCCTGCTTCGTCTTCGCCTGCGTGGTGTACGTCGCCCGGTGCAGCTCCAGATACAGCTCGCCCGACCAGACGGGCGCCCGCTCCCCGTACTCCTCCTCGGCCGCCGCGAAGAACGCCGAGGGCTTCTCGACCGTCACGCGCGGCGAGCCCTCCAGGTCCCGCAACCGACGGGCCCGCTCCAGCATCTCGCGGGTCGGACCGCCCCCGCCGTCGCCCCAGCCGAACGGCACCAGCGAACGCGTCGCCCGGCCCTTGTCCGCGAAGTTCTTCTCCGCGTGCGCCAGTTCGCGGGCGTGGAGCTGGGCGTTGTAGGTGTCGACCGGCGGGAAGTGGGTGAAGACCCGGGTGCCGTCGATGCCCTCCCACCAGAAGGTGTGGTGCGGCATCCTGTTGTGCTGGTTCCAGGACAGCTTCTGGGTGAGGAACCACTTCACCCCCGCCAGTTTCGCCAGTTGGGGGAAGGCGGCGGTGTAGCCGAAGGAATCCGGCAGCCAGATCTCCTCCGTCTCGACGTCCAGCTCGTCCTCGAAGAACCGTTTTCCGTGAACGAGTTGGCGCGCCAGCGCCTCGCCGCCCGGCATGTTGGCGTCCGACTCCACCCACATCGAGCCGACGGGCTACCACTGCCCCGCCGCCACCGCTTCCTTGATCCGCTCCCAGATGCGCGGCTGGTGCTCCTTCACCCAGGCGTACTGCTGGGCCTGGGAACAGGCGAAGACCAGCTCCGGGTAGTCCCGTGCGAGGGCGGTGACGTTGGCGAACGTACGGGACGCCTTGCGGACGGTCTCGCGCAGCGGCCACAGCCACGCCGAGTCGATGTGCGCGTGCCCGGCCGCCGAAATCCGGTGCGCACTCGCGGAGGCGGGCCGCGCCAGTACCTCGGCCAGCGCAGCCCGGCCCGCCGTCGCGGTGCCGGAGACGTCGTGCAGGTCCAGCGCGTCGAGCATCGACTCCAGCGCCCGCAGGATCTCGTGCCGCCGCGACCGGTCGTCGGGCAGCTCGTGCATCAGCTCGGCCAGCACCTCGATGTCCAGGACCAGATGCCAGACCTCCTCGTCGAAGACCGCGAGATCGGCGGAGGCGAAGCGGTACAGGGGGCGGTCGCCGGACGTCAGCACGTCGCCGAGCGGGGTGGGTGCGAAACCGTGCTCCAGGACCGCCGGATTGGCGGCCGCCTCCAGCAGCAGATCGACCGGCTCCCCGCCCGCCGCAGGGTGAGTGAGCGTCAGATGCCGGTTGCGGGGATGAACACCCTTGAGGGGGACTCCCAGATGGTCGTACAGCATCCCCTCCGCCTGGAATCCCGGTCCCTGGCCCGTGAATCCCGGGTCGACGACCACCTCCACCCGGCGCCCCGCCCACTCCTCGGGCACCGCTCCCCGCAGCCGGAACCAACTGGTGGACCAGGGCTTCCCCCACTCCGTACCGGCGGTGAACGGTGCGAAGTCCGCCCCGAGGGCCTCCGCCACCGGCACCGGCTCACCCGGAACGTGCCATACGGACACGGTGAGCGGGGTACGGGCGGCGTACTGGGCCGGGCGGACGAACTGGTGGAGGGCCCTCTCCAGGCGGCCCTCCACCAGGGTGCGGTCGTCGTGCATCACAGCTCCTCGGGAAGGTGCGGGTCCTGGCGTGACGGCTCAGGTTCCCTTCCTCCGGAGCGTGCGGAACACCCCTCGAAAGCGGGGTTCAGCAGTCGTGGTCGACCAGGTCGAAGGAGGTGTAGTGGTCGGCGGTGTAGTAGTCCTCCTCGTTCTGCTCACCGGTGACGATCCGGCGGGCGCCCCGGTTGTCGGAACCGGGCGTGATGACCGTGTACTCGTGGTAGTAGCCGGTGGACCGGTCGGGCAGCAGGCCCTCGCGGTTCTGGAAGACGGTGCCGTCCTGCTCGTACGGGAACGGCCCGCCCTGCTCGACCAGATCCAGGGTGTCGTGCGCCTGGGACGGCAGGGCGGAGTAACAGATGCTGCCCACCGCCGCCGCCCGGAACGCGGTCGCGGAGTAGGCGGTGGGGGAGGCCGTCGCCGGGGTGGCGGCCTGGGCCGTGACCGGGCCCGCGGCGAGGAGAAGGGACAGGAGGGCGGCCGAGCCGCCGAGCCGGGTGATGCGTGGGGGGATGCGCATGCCATCATGATGACGCGCGTAGAAGTTGGGTCGTCAATGTCAACTCCGGTGTATTCGCCGGACGTTGACCAGAGCTGCGCCTATGTGGTGATGGCGTGCGCGGGTGGGATGTTCCGTGCGCCCCTCGCCGCTCCCGGCCGTTCCCTTATTGATGAGTCCGCAAGCGTGACCGTGTGCGTACGGGGGCATGCATCCCGTGAGGCTGTTCGACGGGCAGCCGGATCGAAGGAGGTCGGTTCACTGTGCGGGCGGGGGAAATGACGAAGCGTCAGAAGAGGTCCGCGGTCGCCGAGGGGCGTGGCCCCCGGGGCCGGAGACCGGGTGAGGCACCGCAGTCGGCCCGGATGCGCCGAAGAGTGGGGCACGCCGATCGGTCGGCGGTGGGGGAGGTCCGCCGGGAGCTGCGGGAGTTCCTCCGGCACCGCTCCGGTCAGGAGCAGACCGATGCGGCTGAGCTGCTGGTGAGCGAGCTGGTGACCAACGCGCTCATCCACACCCGGCACGGGGCCGTGGTCACCGCCACGGCGACAGCCGCCCGGCTGCGGGTGGAGGTACAGGACTTCGCGTCCGAGGATCTGCCCGCGCCGTACGTACCGAACGCCGACGACGGTACGCACGGCAGGGGCCTGATCCTGGTCCGGAGCCTGGCCGACGCCTGGGGCGTGGAGGCACAGGCCCTGGGCAAGGTCGTCTGGTTCGAGCTGCGCGGCGAAAGGCCCTGAGGCTCCTCCGCCGCGCGAGCGGATCAGCCGAACTGCTGCTCCAGATCCTTCAGTTTCTGTTCCAGCGAGTCGAGCCGGGGGAGCGTCTGGGTGTCGTCCTCGGCAGTGAGGTCGACGGTTCGCGGATCACTTCCCCGGGTCGGTGCGTCCAGACTCTTCGGGCTCGAACCATCGGCCGTCTGCTTCGGGCCGACGGCTTGCAGGGATGGCCGGGGTCGCAGAGGCAACTGACCCGGCTCTGCTATGGCAGGCTCCGCGACGGCCGGCGCCGCGCCCCCCGAGGCCGGGGCGAGGGCGGGCGCATCGACCTGCTGTCCGCCCCGGCCGCGCCCCCAGCCCCGGTTCTGCCGGTTCAGGGCCTTGATGCGGGCCCGGTCCAGCTTGGCCTGGTCCCTGCGGCGCAGCCGGTCCTGCTCCTGCTCCTTCCGGTCCTCCCGCACCTCGTCCACCGCCTCGTCCAGGGTGCGGACGCCCTCCAGCAGCATCAGCGACCAGGCGCCGAAGGTCTCCCGGGGGGCCCGCAGCCAGCGGACGATCCGGATCTGCGGCAACGGACGGGGCACCAGGCCCTGTTCACGCAGCGCCGCGCGGCGGGTCTGCTTCAGCGCACGGTCGAAGAGCACCGCGGCGGAGAGGGACATCCCCGCGAAGAAGTGCGGAGCGCCCGCGTGGTCCATGCCCCGGGGGGCGTGCACCCAGTTGAACCAGGCGGCGGCCCCGGCGAACGTCCACACCAGCAGCCGGGAGCCGAGCGCCGCGTCTCCATGGCTCGCCTCCCGTACGGCCAGCACGGAACAGAACATCGCGGCCCCGTCCAGTCCGAACGGGACCAGGTACTCCCAGCCGCCGCTGAGGTTCAGGTTCTGCCGGCCGAAGCCGACGAGCCCGTGGAAGGAGAGCGCGGCGGCGACCGCCGCGCAGCAGAACAGCAGGACGTAACTGGCGGTGGCGTACAGCGCCTCCTTGCGTCTGCGGCGTTCCTCACTGCGTTCCCAGGAGTCGTCGGCCGCGGCCTTGGCACGCTTACCGCGTGCGACCACCGTCACCGCCGCCATGACCCCCACGAGCAGTACGGCGCCCGGAAGCAGCCAGTCAAGCGATATGTCGGTCAGTCTCATGCGCGGTCCCTTGCGTCACGTAGGGCGTTTCGTGCGCCATCGTGACGGAATTCCCGTCCCGCTCCGGTGGTTTCGGGACAAGAGCACGCCATGGGGGGAGGAGAGGCTATCGATGGGTGGAATCTTCTCGAACTCCCGCTCGTCAGGCCGAGTTGTGTTCGATTCCGCGTCATCCGGACGGGCGGTGTGGATCAGGAAGCGGCGGCGAGCTTCCGCACCCGGTCCGCGTCGCAGGTACGCGGGCAGGTCACGCAGGTGTCCTCGGGGCGCAGGGTGTAGAAGAGGCAGCAGCTCGCCCGGTCCCGGGTGGGCAGCGACTGCCCGTCGGGCCCGGTCAGCTCGCGGAAGCCCGCGGTGCCGACGTACGGCTTCGTCGTGCCGGGGAGCAGCAGCTCCAGTTCGGCCATCGCGCGGCGCTCCTCGCCCATCAGATGCGCCACGTACCAGAGGCCCTCGACGATCTCGTCCGTCGCCATCCCCCACAGGGCCCGCTTCCCGCGCCGCATGCGCGGACGGAAGCCCTCCAGGACCGGACCGAGGTGCTCGGTCAGCGAGGCCAGGACCTCGGCCCGCAGCGCCGCCTCGTCCGGCACGACCCGGGCTCCGGGCAGGGTGGCCGCCGGATCGTCCGGCAGGCAGGCGAATTCCCTCACCCGCACGGTCAGGTGCCCCAGCGCCCGCTGGAAGGCCACGTCCTCGACCGGGATCCGGGGCACCCGGCGCTGCAGGAACCACGGCACCGTCACCAGCAGGCAGGCGGGCCAGGCGTACCGGTGCAGACCGAAGCTCGCCACCACGTCCGGGCGGGCCTGCCGGCCGTAGTCGCGCAGCACCTGGGCGTTGTCCCAGGCGAGGAAGGCGTCCACGGAGGCTCCGCCGGCCGCCAGCTCCGCCGCGCCGACCCAGCCCGCGCCGGACGGGGCGACGGCGTCACCGTCGAGTACATCGGCCCGCAGACCGGGGAACACCTCGGTCAGGCGGGAGTACGCGGCGGTCACGGGGGACGTCGCGGCACCGGTGAACGGCGGGGAGAGGGTCATGCAGGGGACCACCGAATCGGGATCGTTTGCAGGTAAGCCTTACCTTATCCGACGTCATCGATGTGTGAACTGCAGCCTCGGTCTTCTATCGTGCACAGGAGGTCCGGCGCACGCGAGTCGGCCCGCGGCAGATGGAGGAGGTCCGGGTGGAGCAGGGCAGCGCGCGCGAGGGCGCACGTCCGGCGTACGCCCCCGGAGTGTTCCCGTACGCCCCGGCGAACGCCCGCGTGCCGCAAGGCCGTGTGCCGGAACAGGCCCGGGGCGAGCACACCCACAGCGAGCCCTCCGCGCCGCGTGCCGTGCAGCGCCACTCCGTCCGGGACCAGATCCTGGACGCCCTGCGCGCCGCCCTCGTCGACGGGGAGCTGGTGCCCGGCCAGGTGTACTCCGCCCCCGCGCTCGGCGCCCGCTTCGGGGTCTCCGCCACGCCGGTGCGCGAGGCCATGCAGCGGCTGGCCGTCGAGGGCGCCGTCGAGGTCGTGCCGAACCGCGGCTTCCGGGTCACCGAACGCGGCCCCCGGGAGCTGGCCGAGCTGGCCGAGGTGCGGGCGCTGATCGAGGTCCCGGTGATGCTGAGCCTGGCCCGTACGGTTCCGGCGGACCGCTGGAGCGTCCTGCGGCCGCTGGCGGAGGCCACGGTCGCGGCGGCGGCCGTGGGCGACCGGGCCGCCTACGCCGAATCGGACCGGGCCTTCCACCGTGCGGTCCTCACCCTGTCGGGCAACGAGCAGCTCGTGACCATCGCCGACGAGCTGCACCGGCGCTCCCAGTGGCCGCTGGTCGCGGGCCCCGCCACCCGCCGGGCCGAGCTGGTGGCCGACGCCGCCGAGCACACCGCCCTGCTCGACGCCCTCATCGCCCAGGACCTCACCGTCGTCCAGTCCCTGGTCCGCGAACACTTCACCGGCGCCGACGGCTGACCGGCGGGGCCCGCGGGCCCCGCCGGTCAGCCCCGCCTCCGCTCAGCTCGCCTCGGCGGTGCGCTGGGCCGGGGGCCCCAGATACGGGGCCAGCCAGGTCGGCACGCCGCCCAGAAGCCGGAACAGCCGACCGGCCTCGGCCCGCAGCCGGGCCGCCTCCGGTTCGTCCTCCGCCTCCGCGAGCGAGATCAGCGCCGGTGCCGTACCGACCAGGAACCCCAGCTCCTCCCGGATCCGCAGCGACTCCGCGAAGCCGTGCCGGGCCTCGGCCAACTCCCCCTCGCGCAGCGCGAGCGCGGCCAGATGCCGCCAGGTGGACGAGAGCAGCAGCTCGTCGCCCAGGGTCGCCGCGCCGGCGTGCGCACGGCGGAAGGCTGCGCGCGCCGCCTGCGGCGACTCCGCGATGTTCTGGGCGATCAGCCCGCGCCGGAAGTCCAGCAGCGGCCGGGCGGGTGACGCGGGAGCCAGCAGGGCCGCCGACCGGCTCAGCGCCACGCTCGCCTCGTCGGCCCGGTCCCGTACCGCCAGGAGGGTGGAGGCGTACGCCAGATGGCCCCGCTCGGAGGCGGCGGAACCCCGCTCGTCGTCGCTGCGGGCGATGGCCTCCGCCGTGCGCAGGGCGTCCTCGGCATCGGTCCAGCCCTGGCCGGTGTAGAGACACCGCTCGGTCAGCAGCGCGGTGCGCTGGAGCGCCGCGGCCGGGTCGGTGCCCGCGTCGTCCTCCAGCAGGGCGGCCGCGTCCGTCCAGCAGGCGCGTGACCGCAGCCGCCATACCGCGGTCTGGAGCGGCGGATCGTCATCTGCTGTCGTTCCGGAACCAGACATGGCGGTATGCGCCACATTGCCCTCCCCGAGCGCGCCATTGTGCTGTTGAGTGCTTGAGTGATGCCGCATCTCAGCATGGATCGGCACTCCGGGCCAAGAGGTCCGGGCAATGTCAGGTGAAAGATTTCACAATCGCTCGGAGGGCGACGGGGTCCCGGCGGACCCCGTGCGCGGCCGGAAGATCAGCTCATACGCAGGGCGAGGAAGAAGTCGAGCTTGTCCTCCAGGCGCGACAGGTCACGCCCCGTCAACTGCTCGATGCGGCCGACGCGGTAGCGCAGTGTGTTGACGTGCAGGTGCAGGCGTGCCGCGCAGCGGGTCCAGGACCCGTCGCAGTCCAGGAAGGCCTCCAGCGTCTCGATCAGCTCCGCCCGGTGGCGCCGGTCGTAGTCGCGCAGCGGGTCCAGCAGCCGGGCCGTGAAGGCGCGCCGGACGTCGTCGGGGACGAACGGCAGCAGCAGCACGTGCGAGGCCAGCTCGTGGTGACCGGCGGCGCACACCCGCCCCGGGCGGGCAGCTGCCACCCGGCGGGCGTGCCGGGCCTCCTCCAGTGCGCCGCGCAGTCCTTCGGCGGAATGCACAGCCGCGCTGACACCCAGTGTCAGCCGGCCGTCGTCGGCGAGCCCCGCCGAGAGCGGTTCGCGTACGGAGGCGAGCAGCGCGTCGGCGTGGAGTCCGGGCTCCCCGGCCAGCGCGTCGGCGTCCTCGCCGTCCGACCGTGCCGCAGCACCGTCCTCGCTCTCCGACTCCGGGAGCGCGGTGGCGATCGAGGGCAGCGGCACCAGGGCGATGGCCTCCTCGCCCGTGTGGGCGACGGCGATCCGGTCGGCGGAGTCGGGGCCGCTGACCGCCGGGTCGACGAGGATCTCCTCCAGCAGCGCCTGGGCCACCGGACCGCTCGCGATCTCGCCCGCGGCGGCGGCCTGGCCCGAGGCGCTCCAGTCGACCCGGGCCACCACGACCTGCCACTGGGGGGCCACGCCGAGGCCGGGGAGCAGGACCGGTGCGGCGACCCGCAGCCTGGCCGCGATCTCGGCGGGGGCGGCGCCCGCCTGGACCAGCTCCAGCACCTCCTGGGCGAGTCGGCGGCGTACCGTACGGGCCGCGTCGCGGCGGTCGCGTTCGACCGCGATCAGCTGGGTGACGCCCTGGAGCAGGTCGAGCCGGGGGGCGGGCCAGTCCGAGGCGTCCGCCTCGACCGCCAGCAGCCAGTCGGAGAGCACCGACTCCCGTACGTCACGGGCGGCCGGCACCGCGCCCCGGCCGGTGTTCCGGATCGGGAAGAGCGAATACGTCGTACCGGCGACCGCCGCCCGGTGCGGGGCGCGGCGGCCGGTCCGGGTGGCGGCCAGGTGGTGCCCGGCGAGCGCGGCGCCCACCGGTCCGGGCAGCGGGGCGCCCGCCCCGGCGATCTGGCGGCCGGTGGGAGAGAGGACCCAGGCCCGCAGGTCCAGGTCGGAGGTGAGGAGGTCCAGGACCACTTCGGGGCCGCCGCCCGCCGGGCCCGAGGTCATCAGTCGTCGGTGCCGGTCCACCACGGCCGCCAGATCGCCTGCCCGCTCGCCGGAGACCTGGCGTACGACGTACTCGGTGATCGTTGCGAACGCAACGGTTTCGTGCACGGCGAAGAGAGGCAGACGGTGGTGCAGGCACGCTTCGACGAGATCGGCGGGGATGTCACCGAGCTCCGCCTCGCCGGCCGCGAGACCGGCCACCCCGGCGCCCGCCAGGATCCGGACGAACGGCTCGGAGTCCGCCGCGTCCCGGTGCCATGCGAGGCCCGTGAGCACCAGTTCCCCGCCGGCGAGGTAGCGGCTGGGGTCGCGCAGGTCGGTCGTCATGACGCCCCGGACCGTGCGGTCCAGCTCGTCCTCGCCGCCGAGCAGCCGCAGGCCCAGCGCATCGGTCTCCAGCAGTGCGCGCAGCCGCATCTCGTCGCCGCCGATCTTTCGTAGGGGAGCAGGTCAGGTTCGTGGAGGGAGCAGGTGAGGGGGAAGGGGGTGAAGGAGGCCGTGGGGTGGGGGAGCGGTGGGGTGAACGGGGTATCTGTGAATTGCGGTGAGGTTACCGATCCCCGTCATTCGTTCGAATCTACAAGACGGGGACGGAGACCAGCCAACTCCTTCAGTGTTTCGGTGACTGCACCGGCCGGGGCCGGGCTTGTGTACTGGGCCACACACCACGTGAACACCACATGAACGAGCCAGTCGAGGCAGGCCGTCCCCGGCCCCGGCGAACGACCGATTGAGAAGAAGAGAGCCACTCATGGACTTCCTTCGCCCCGCCAGCTGGGAGGAGGCGCTCGCCGCCAAGGCCGAGCACCCCACGGCTGTGCCCATCGCGGGCGGCACCGATGTGATGGTCGAGATCAACTTCGACCACCGGCGGCCCGAGTACCTCCTGGACCTGAACCGCATCGGTGAGCTGTCCGAGTGGGAGGTGGGCCAGGAGAAGGTGCGGCTCGGCGCCTCCGTGCCGTACAGCAGCATCATGGACCACCTGCGCGCCGAGCTGCCCGGCCTGGCGCTGGCCTCGCACACGGTCGCCTCCCCGCAGATCCGCAACCGCGGCGGCGTCGGCGGCAACCTCGGCACCGCCTCGCCGGCCGGTGACGCGCACCCCGCCCTCCTCGCCGCCGACTGCGAGGTCGAGGCCGAATCCGTACGCGGCACGCGGCTGATTCCTATCGACGCTTTCTACACAGGGGTCAAGCGCAACGCCCTGGAGCCGGACGAGCTGATCCGCGCCGTGCACATCAAGAAGGCCGACGGACCGCAGCAGTACTCCAAGGTCGGCACCCGCAACGCCATGGTCATCGCCGTCTGCGCGTTCGGTATCGCCCTGCACCCCGAGACCCGCACCGTGCGCACCGGCATCGGCTCCGCCGCCCCGACGCCCGTCCGGGCCAGGGCGGCGGAGGACTTCCTGAACGCGGCGCTGGAAGAGGGCGGGTTCTGGGAGAACGGAAAGACCATCACCCCCGCGATCGCCAAGCAGTTCGCCGCTCTCGCGTCCGGCGCCTGCAACCCGATCGACGACGTGCGCGGCACGGCGAAGTACCGCAGGCACGCGGTCGGCATCATGGCCCGCCGCACGCTCGGCTGGACCTGGGAGCAGTACCGCGGCGCGGGCCGCACGCTGGAAGGAGCTGCGTAACCATGCGAGTCAATTTCACGGTCAACGGCCGTCAGCAGGAAGCCGACGACGTCTGGGAGGGCGAGTCCCTCCTCTACGTCCTGCGTGAGCGCATGGGCCTTCCCGGCTCCAAGAACGCCTGCGAGCAGGGCGAGTGCGGTTCCTGCACCGTTCGCCTCGACGGCGTCCCGGTCTGCGCGTGCCTGGTGGCCGCCGGACAGGTCGAGGGCCGCGAGGTCGTCACCGTCGAGGGTCTCGCCGACTACGCCAAGCACCGCGAGGACGCCCACCCGGGCGGCGGCTGCGCCTCCGGCGCCTGCGGCACCACCCTGGACTCCGCCAAGCGCCGGCAGGCCCGGCCCACCGACGGCCAGACCGGCGAGGCCGTCGAACTGGCCCCGATCCAGCAGGCGTTCATCGACGCCGGAGCCGTCCAGTGCGGCTTCTGCACCCCCGGCCTGCTGGTCGCCGCCGACGAACTGCTGGAGAACACCCCCTCCCCGTCCGACCAGGACATCCGCGAGGCGCTCTCCGGCAACCTCTGCCGCTGCACCGGTTACGAGAAGATCCTCGACGCGGTCCGCCTCGCGGCCGCCCGCCAGGGAGAGGCGGCCCAGTCATGACGACGCGCCCCCAAGCCACCACGCGCCCCGCGGCCACGATGCCGAAGGCCCAGAACGCACCGTCCGGCACCCCGACCAAGATCACCCAGGGTTCGCCCACCAAGGGCGGTATCGGCGAGTCCACGCTCCGCCCCGACGGCACCCTCAAGGTCACCGGCGAGTTCGCGTACTCCTCCGACATGTGGCACGAGGACATGCTGTGGGGCCAGACGCTGCGCTCCACCGTCGCCCACGCGGAGATCGTCTCCATCGACACCTCCGAGGCGCTGGCCACCTCCGGCGTCTACGCGGTGATGACCTACGACGACCTGCCCGCCGCGATGAAGAACTACGGGCTGGAGATCCAGGACACCCCGGTTCTCGCCCACGGCAAGGTCCGCCACCACGGTGAGCCGGTCGCCATCGTGGCCGCCGACCACCCGGAGACGGCCCGCCGCGCCGCCGCCAAGATCAAGATCGAGTACCGCGAGCTGCCGCTCATCACCGACGAGGCGTCCGCGACCGCCCCCGACGCCGTGCTCGTCCACGAGGGCCGGGACGACCACCACATCGGCCACGTCCCGCACCCCAACATCGTGCACCGCCAGCCGATCATCCGCGGCGACGCCGACGAGGCCGCCAAGCGCGCCGACGTCATCGTCACGGGCGAGTACACCTTCGGCATGCAGGACCAGGCCTTCCTCGGCCCCGAGTCCGGGCTCGCAGTGCCCTCCGAGGACGGCGGTGTCGAGCTGTACGTCGCCACCCAGTGGCTGCACTCGGACCTCGGCCAGATCGCCCCCGTCCTCGGCCTGCCCGAGGACAAGGTCCGCATGACGCTCTCCGGCGTCGGCGGGGCCTTCGGCGGCCGCGAGGACATCTCCATGCAGATCCACGCCTGCCTGCTGGCGCTCCGCACCGGCAAGCCGGTCAAGATCGTCTACAACCGGTTCGAGTCCTTCTTCGGACACGTCCACCGGCACCCGGCGAAGCTCCACTACGAGCACGGCGCCACCAAGGACGGCAAGCTCACGCACATGAAGTGCCGCATCGTCCTGGACGGCGGGGCCTACGCCTCCGCCTCCCCGGCGGTCGTCGGCAACGCCTCCTCGCTCTCGGTCGGCCCGTACAGGATCGAGGACGTCGACATCGAGGCGATCGCCCTCTACACCAACAACCCGCCCTGCGGCGCGATGCGCGGCTTCGGCGCGGTCCAGGCGTGCTTCGCCTACGAGGCGCAGATGGACAAGCTGGCCGCGAAGCTGGACATGGACCCGGTGGAGTTCCGGCAGCTCAACGCCATGGAGCAGGGCACCCTGCTGCCCACCGGACAGCCCTGCGACTCGCCGGCCCCGGTCGCCGAGCTGCTGCGCCGGGTCAAGGCCCGCCCGCTGCCGCCCGAGCAGGAATGGCTGACGGCGGGCAGCGACGGCACCTCCGTCGACGTGCGCGCCCTGCCCGGCGGCCTCTCCAACACCACCCACGGCGAAGGCGTCGTACGCGGCGTCGGCTACGCGGTCGGCCTGAAGAACGTCGGCTTCTCCGAAGGCTTCGACGACTACTCCACCGCCCGCGTGCGGATGGAGGTCATCAACGGCGAACCGGTCGCCACCGTGCACACCGCGATGGCCGAGGTCGGCCAGGGCGGCGTCACCGTCCACGCCCAGATCGCCCGTACCGAACTCGGCGTCAACCAGGTCACCATCCACCCCGCCGACACCCGCGTCGGCTCCGCCGGATCCACCTCCGCCTCCCGCCAGACGTACGTCACCGGCGGCGCGGTCAAGAACTCCTGCGAAGCCGTCCGGGAGAAGGTCCTGGAGCTGGGCCGCACCAAGTTCGGCACCTACCACCCGGCGTGGGCCACCGCCGAACTCCTTCTGGAGGGCGGCAAGGTCGTCACGGACGGCGGCGAGGTCCTCGCGGACCTGGCCGACGTGCTGGAGGACGAGGCCATCGACATCGAGCTGGAGTGGCGCCACCGGCCCACCGAGGCGTTCGACCTCCGTACCGGACAGGGCAACGGCCACGTCCAGTACTCCTTCGCGGCGCACCGCGCCGTCGTCGAGGTCGACACCGAGCTCGGCCTGGTCAAGGTCATCGAACTGGCCTGCGCCCAGGACGTCGGGAAGGCGCTCAACCCGCTCTCCGTCCTCGGCCAGATCCAGGGCGGCACCCTCCAGGGCATGGGCGTCGCGGTGATGGAGGAGATCATCGTCGACCCGCAGACCGCGAAGGTGCGCAACCCCTCCTTCACGGACTACCTGCTTCCCACGATTCTCGACACGCCGACGATCCCGGTCGACGTGCTCGAACTCGCGGACGAGCACGCCCCCTACGGGCTGCGCGGTATCGGCGAGGCCCCCACCCTGTCGTCCACCCCGGCCGTCCTCGCGGCGATCCGGAACGCGACGGGCCTTGAGCTCAACAGGACGCCGGTGCGGCCCGAACACCTCACCAGCACCTGAGAGCCTGCCGGGTGACCTCCTACCGGTCGCGTCACCCGGCAGTCTCCGAGCGGCCCCCCATCTCTCCGGGCGGTGCGCTGCGCCGAGAACGTCACACCTGTCCGCACCCCGCACCGCCCGGAGCCCAAGTACCGCACCGCTCGCGGTTCTTCTCCGCCGTGCCCGACAGCACGGCAGCGCCTCACGGATCATCCGTGCCGCCGGCACATCCGTTCTGCTTCAACAGTTCGTCCCGGCCGTCCCCCGGGTCGTGCAGCCGACGCAGTCATCCCAAATCCCGCATTCAGGAATCTCCAAGCGGGTGCCCCTGTGAACCTTGGGAGTCAGGCATCATGACCCAGCAGTCAGTGGAACCGAAAACCAGTCCGGAAGTGGCGGGCCCCGGCTCGCGCGTCCCCGCCGGAAGATCATGGCTCGACCGGTACTTCCACATATCCGAACGAGGGTCCACAGTCGCGCGCGAGCTGCGCGGAGGCGTCACGACCTTCATGGCCATGGCGTACATCCTCCTGCTCAACCCGCTGATCCTGGGCGGGGAGGACGTCAACGGCAACCTCCTCAGCCAGCCCGGCCTGATCACCGCCACCGCCTTCGCGGCGGCCGCGACGACCCTGCTCATGGGCTTCGTCGGAAAGGTGCCCCTGGCGCTCGCCGCCGGGCTCAGCGTCTCCGGTGTGCTCGCCTCGCAGGTCGCGCCCAACATGACCTGGCCGCAGGCCATGGGCATGTGCGTGATCTACGGTGTGGTGATCTGCCTCCTGGTGGTCACCGGCCTCCGCGAGATGATCATGAACGCGATCCCGCTCGCGCTCAAGCACGGCATCACCATGGGCATCGGGCTCTTCATCGCCCTCATCGGCCTCTACAAGGCCGGATTCGTGCACAAGGGCGAGGCGACCCCCGTCACCCTCGGCCCGGCCGGTGAACTCGCCGGCTGGCCCGTCCTGATCTTCTGCGTGACGCTCCTGCTCATCTTCATGCTCCAGGCGCGCAACATCCCCGGCGCGATCCTGATCGGCATCGTCGTCGGCACGCTGGTCGCGATCGTCGTCAACGCGATCGTCGACATCGACCCCGGGAAGTGGAGCAGCGGCCCGCCGGAGCTGGAGGGCAGCGCGGTCTCCACCCCCGACTTCTCGCTCTTCGGGAACGTCGAGTTCGGCGGCTGGGGCGACGTCGGCGTGATGACCGTCGGCATGATCGTCTTCACCCTGGTGCTGGCCGGCTTCTTCGACGCGATGGCCACCATCATCGGCGTCGGCACCGAGGCCAAGCTCGCCGACGACAAGGGCCGCATGCCGGGCCTGTCCAAGGCGCTGTTCATCGACGGCGCCGGCGGTGTCATCGGCGGTGTCGCCTCGGGCTCCGGCCAGACGGTCTTCGTCGAGTCGGCCACCGGCGTCGGCGAAGGGGCCCGCACCGGGCTCGCCTCCGCCGTCACCGGCCTCTTCTTCGCCGCCTGCCTCTTCTTCACCCCGCTCACCGCGATCGTGCCGACCGAGGTGGCCTCCGCCGCCCTCGTCGTCATCGGCGCGATGATGATGCAGAACGCCCGGCACGTGGACTGGAGCGACCGCTCGGTCGCCATCCCGGTCTTCCTGACCGTGGTCCTGATGCCCTTCACGTACACCATCACCACCGGTGTCGCCGCGGGTGTCATCGCCTACTCCGCCATCAAGCTCGCCCAGGGCCGGGCCCGCGAGGTCGGGGCCTTCATGTGGGGGCTGACGGTGATCTTCATCGTCTTCTTCGCCCTCAACCCGATCGAGAGCTGGCTGGGCGTCCACTGAGCCCGGGCCCCCTTCACCCTTGAGGAGAAACGCCATGCTGGACATCGCCGAAGAGCTGCACCGGTGGGTCTCGCAGGGACGCGAGTTCGCCGTCGCCACCGTGGTGGCGGTCGGCGGCAGCGCGCCCCGGCAGCCCGGCGCGGCCCTCGCCGTCGACCGGGACGGCACGGCCGTCGGCTCGGTCTCCGGCGGCTGCGTGGAGGGGGCCGTCTACGAACTGTGCCGACAGGCCATGGAGGACGGACGCCCTGTCCGTGAGCGCTTCGGCTACAGCGACGAGGACGCCTTCGCGGTCGGCCTGACCTGCGGCGGCGTCATCGACATCCTGGTGACACCGGTACGGGCGGACGACCCCGCCCGCCCGGTGTTCGCCGCCGCGCTGGAGGCCGCCGCCGAGGGGACGGCGGCCGCACTGGCCCGGGTCACCGACGGGCCCCAGGAACTGCTCGGCCTGCCGCTCCTGGTCCACCCCGACGGGAGTCACGAGGGCGGGCTCGGCGGCCACCCGGCGCTCGACCGGACCGCCGCCGCCGAGACCCGGGCCCTGCTGGACGCGGGCCGCACCGGGCCGCTCGCCATCGGCGCGGAGGGCTCCCGCTGCGGCCGGCCCATCGAGCTGCTGGTCGAGTCCAGCGTGCCGCCGCCCCGCATGATCGTGTTCGGCGCCATCGACTTCGCGTCCGCCCTCGTGCGGGCCGGGAAGTTCCTCGGCTACCGGGTCACCGTCTGCGACGCCCGCCCGGTCTTCGCCACCGCGGCCCGCTTCCCCGAGGCCGACGAGATCGTCGTCGAGTGGCCCCACCGCTACCTCGCCGGGACCGAGACCGACGCCCGTACTGTGCTCTGCGTCCTCACCCACGACGCCAAGTTCGACGTACCGCTGCTGGAGGCGGCCCTCCGGCTCCCGGTCGCCTACGTCGGCGCGATGGGATCGCGCCGCACCCACCTGGAGCGCAACGACCGGCTGCGCGAGGTCGGCCTCACCGACCGGGAACTGGCCCGGCTGCACTCACCGATCGGCCTCGACCTCGGCGCCCGTACGCCGGAGGAGACGGCCCTGTCCATCGCGGCCGAGATCGTCGCGGTCCGGCGCGGCGGCAGCGGCGTACCGCTCACCGGGGCCCACACCTCCATCCACCACGACAGCAGCGGACAGCCGCTCGCCTCGGTTGCCTGAAACGCCCGTCAACACCCCGTCCATCCCGGGCGGGTTGCCGCCACGGCGGTTTCCCGCCCGCCCGGAACGCAGCGCTCACCCCGGATCAACCGGTAGATCAGCTGCATGACTTCTTCCCCCTCCTCCGTTCCCGGCCGGGCGAGATCCGCTCGCCCAGGACGCAGAGCCCTGCTCCTGGCGACCTCGGCGGCCCTCCTGGGCGGCATGCTGGTCCCCTTCGCCGGTGCGGGCACCGCCGGCGCCGCCCCCGCGCCGCCCCCCGAGGCCCCGCGCACCGACGTCACCACCGACAGCCGCACCGTCACCCTGGTCACCGGCGACGTCGTGCGGTACGTGGACGGCCCCGGCGACCGGGACACCGTCACCGTGGACCGCCCCGACGGCGCGAGCGGCGGCGTCCGCATCCAGCAGGCGGGTGGGGACGTGTACGTCCTGCCCGACGAGGCCACCACCCTGATCGCGGCGGGCACCCTGGACCGGCGGCTCTTCAACGTCTCGGCCCTGGTCCGGATGGGGTACGACGACGAGGGAACCGGCGCCATCCCGGTCATCGCCACCTATCCGCCCGCGCGCGCCAAGGCGCTGCCCGCCGCCCCGCGCGGCGCGAAGAAGGTCCGCACCCTCGCCTCCGTCCACGGGGCCGCGCTCAGCGCCGACAAGGACGGGGTGCGCACGTTCTGGGACGCCATCACCCGTACCCCGAGAACCCGTTCGCTCGACAGCGGGATCGCGAAGCTCTGGCTGGACGGCCGCTCCGACGCGCTGCTCGCCGAGTCCGTGCCCCAGGTGAGGGCCCCCGAGGCGTGGACCGCCGGCTTCGACGGCAAGGGCACCAGGGTCGCCGTCCTGGACACCGGCATCGACACCGACCACCCGGACGTCAAGGACCGCCTCGTCGCCACCCGAAGCTTCGTCCCGGGCGAGGAGGTCGACGACAAGCACGGCCACGGCACGCACGTCGCCTCCACCATCGCCGGATCCGGTGCGGCGTCCGAGGGCGCGAACAAGGGGGTCGCCCCGGCGGCCGACCTGCTCGTCGGCAAGGTCCTCGGCGACGAGGGCTCCGGCGCGGACTCCGGGATCATCGAGGCCATGGAATGGGCGAAGGCCGAAGGGGCCGACATCGTCTCCATGAGCCTCGGCTCCCCGGTGCCCGACGACGGCACCGACCCGATGTCCCAGGCGGTGAACTCCCTCTCGGCGGACGGCGGTCCGCTCTTCGTGATCGCGGCGGGCAACGCGTACGGGGCGGGCACGATCGGCTCGCCCGGCTCGGCGGAGCAGGCGCTCACCGTCGCCGCCGTCGACAAGCAGGACGGCCGCGCCGACTTCTCCTCCATGGGCCCGCTGGTCCGCTCGCACGGACTGAAGCCCGACCTGTCGGCCCCCGGCGTCGACATCGCTGCCGCCGCCTCGCAGTCCGTCCCCGGCATGGAGGGCATGTACCAGTCGATGTCCGGTACGTCGATGGCCACGCCCCATGTCGCGGGCGCGGCAGCCCTTCTGAAGCAGCGTCACCCCGACTGGAGCGGTCAGCGCATCAAGGACGCGCTGATGACCTCGTCCAAGAAGCTCGACGCGTACACGCCGTACCAGCAGGGCACCGGCCGGCTCGATGTGAAGGCGGCCGTCGACACCACGATCTCAGCCACCGGCTCGGTCGAGGTCGCCTCCTACGCCTGGCCGCACAGCCCGTCCGACGAGGTCGCCGAGCGCACGATCACCTACCGCAACACGGGTGACGCGGACGTCACACTGAACCTGGCCACCGACACGGACGAGGCGGCCTACACGCTCTCCACCCACACGCTGACCGTCCCGGCGGGCTCCACCGCCGAGGCGGTCCTGTCCCTGGCCCCGGCGAAGGCCGCCGACGACACGACCTTCTCCGGCCAGGTCGTCGCCACCGACGCGGCGGGCACGACGGTCGCGCACACCGGGTTCGCGCTCACCAAGGAGAAGGAGCTGCACGATCTGACGCTGAAGCTCCGCGACCGGTCGGGCAAGCCGATGGACGGCCTGGTCGTCCTCGCCGAACTGGGCGACCCGCAGCTCGGCCTCGTCCAGATCAGCGGCGGCGAGACCACGCTGCGCCTGCCACCCGGCAACTACACCGCCTGGGCCTCCGTGGACGTCGACGGCGACCGCCCCGACTCCCGGGCCACAGCGTTCCTCGCGGCCCCCGAGACGATCCTCACCGGCTCCACCACGGTCACCCTCGACGCGTCCAAGGCCCGCAAGGTCAGCGTGCGCACCCCGAAGGAGACCGAGACCCGCCAGCTCCGCTACGACATGGCGCGCACCGCACCGGACGGCACCGTCCAGCGTGACGCGTACCAGATACCGCTCACCTACGACCAGTTGTGGGCGAGCCCCACCAAGAAGGTGAAGGAGGGCGACTTCAGCTTCCTCACCCGCTGGCGGCAGGGCGAGGAGCTGATCGACGTCGAGGCCGGCGGCCGTGACGTACCGGTCCACGTCCAGGGCGGCGCGGCGATCGCCGAGGACCGCGAGCAGAGGCTGAACGCGGTGTACGCGGGCAAGGGCGTGCCGGCCGACTACCAGCGTCTGAACGCGCGCGGCAAGGCCGTCGTGATCACCCGCAGCGCCGAGGTCGCCCCCGCCGAACGTCTCGCGGCCGCACTGGCCGCCGGGGCCGAGGCGCTGTTCGTCGTCAACGACGAACGCGGCGTGGCGATGGAGAGCTACACCCCGTTTGGCGAGGAGACCACGATCCCCGTCGCCTCGGTCCGGAAGGCCGCGGGCGAGGAGCTGATCCGGGCCGCACAGCGCGGCAGGAAGGTCGAGATCGACCAGAAGAGGTTCGCGGACCACCTCTACGACCTGGTCGACCGCCACGACGGCGCCATCCCGGACCGCTCTCTGGCCTTCGCGCCCCCGACCCGTGGGCTGGCGAAGGTGGAGAACACCTTCTACGGCCACCGGAAGACGCTCGGCGGCGGCTACCGCTACGACATCCCGGACTACGGCCCCGGCCTCGGCTTCGAGGAGTACGAGCAGTTCCCCGCCGTCCGCACCGAATGGGTCAACCCGCTGCCGGGCGAGTCCTTCTGGTACGAGAACCACTCGGTCCTCAACGCCGACCGGTCCGACCGGGCGCACGAGATGCGCAGCGCCGAACTGGACTACCGGGCGGGCGAGGACTACCGCGCCGAGTGGTTCGCCCCGGTGACCCGCCCCCGCCTGGGCACCGGCTACTGGGGCCCGTTCCGCACGGTGAACCACGACCTCCAGTTCAACGTCACCCCGTGGACGGACGCGGGCGCGGGCCACTCCGGCTCGATGCCCGAGAACGAGTACGACACCACCTCCTACTCCTTCCACCAGGGCGACACCGAGCTCAAGAAGGGTGCGGGCAGGGCGGGTTACGTCGGTGACCTCTCCGCCGAGAAGCTCCCCTACCGCCTGGTCATCGACTCGGAACGCGACGCGAAGACGTGGAAGACGTCGATCCGTACGCACTCCGAGTGGAGCTTCGTCTCCGGCGCCCTGGACGAGTCCGGCCCCTACCAGGCCGACATCCCGCTGCTCCAGCTGGACTACGCCGTCGACACCGACCTGGCGGGCGACGTCCGCTCCGGCCGCATGACCGAGATCGGCCTCACCTCCGGCACCCAGGAATGGCTGCCGGGCGCGGTGAAGGCGAACGAGGCTTCGCTGTCGGTCAGTTACGACGACGGCAAGCACTGGACGAAGGTGGACCTCCGGAAGAAGAAGACCGGCGAGTGGACCGCGAAGTTCCGCACCCCGGCGAAGGGCGCGGCCTCGGTCTCGCTCAAGGCCCACGCGGAGGGCCCCGGCGGGCTCGTCGTGGACCAGGAGATCATCAGGGCCTTCGGCCTGAAGTGACCCCCTGACCTGGTCCCGCACCCCTTGCGACGGGAGTGCGGGACCAGGTGCGTCGGCCCGCGGCCGGTGCGGTTGGATGGGCCCATGAGCGTTCATGACGTGGCCCGCCGGCTGCCTGGCATATCCGCCCTCACCGATCTCTGCCGTTCCCTGGCGATGCTCGACGCGATCCTGTGCCCGGAGTGGGACCACCGCTGGCACGGGTTCGACGCGCAGTGGTCGCCGACCGAGGCGATGGCCTCCATGCAGGACGGGGAGGGCGGGGAGTACTCCATCGTCTTCTCCGCCGACGGCGCCTACGCGCGCGGCTTCGACCACGAGTCGCCGATGAGCCCGTACGTGGACGACGTCCCCTGGCCCGGGGTGCTCGACGAGGTGCCCGAGGTGTTCCGCCGTTACGTGGACGAGCCGTCGTTCACCGACGAGTTCGGGCTGCCCGTCGTCACCGCCTGCCTCTGGCGCGAGAGCGGGGACGACCGCTGGCGGGCGGGGGCCGTGGAGTTCCCGGAGGACGGGGAGGACTCCGACGGGGCCGACTGGCTCTTCCAGCTCCTCGTCACCGGGACCCCCGAGTCGTACCAGGAGTGGGCCGAGGACTACTTCGAGGTGGACATCGACCTCGAAGCCGTACGCCATGTCTACGCGCTGCGACCCCTGACGGACGAGGTCGTCGCCGCGATCAACCCGGAGCGGGTTCCCGCCGAACTGGCCAAGGACATCAAGGAGATCGGTTATCCGGTCGGCGCGGGCGGGTGAGCCGCCGGGCCGGTCAGGCACCCGGCAGGTCCGGGCCGGCCCCTCCGCTTGAAGAGGCCCGCCCGGACCCGTGCTCACTTGCCGTTCTGCAGGGACGTCCACGTGGCCGGGCCCACCTGGCCGTCGACGCCCAGCCCGCGGGCGGTCTGGTAGGTGCGGACCGCCGCGTCCGTGGTCGGGCCGAAGCTGCCGTCCACGCCCACGGTCCTGCCGAGCGCCGCGGTCAGGGCGCGCTGCAGCCGATTCACCGCATCGCCCGAACTGCCCTGCTTCAGCAGCGGGGTCGTGCCCGCCGACAGCAGCGCCGTCCAGGTCTTCGGGCCGACCATGCCGTCGGCGTCGAGGGAGCGGGCCCTCTGGAACGCCTCGACAGCGCTCTTCGTCGTGGGCCCGAAGACGCCGTCCACCTCGCCCGGGTTGTACTTCTGCGCGGTGAGCAGCGTCTGGACGGCGGCCACCTGCGGGCCGGAGGAGCCGGACTGCTGCGTGGTGTACACGGGGAAGGTCAGGCCGTCGCCGCCGTTGCCCGGGTCCCCGTCGACGAGCTGCATGTAGTGGTTCCAGTCCCAGTTGGGGCCGGGGTCCGTGTGGGTGGCGCCGGGCGCCTCGCTGTGGCCGATGATGTGCGCCCGGTCCTTCGGGATGGCGTACCGCGCCGCGAGGTGCTTGGTCAGGGCGGCCGAGGAGCGGTACATCGCCTCCGTGTACCAGGCCGGGTCGTCGACGTAGCCCTCGTGCTCGATCCCGACGGACGAGGAGTTGACGCTGCCGGCGTGCCAGGCGGTGTCCTTCTCCCGCACCGACTGGGTGACCTCGCCGTCCGACGAGCGGATCGTGTAGTGCGCGCTGACCTTCGACGACGGGTTCTGGTACCAGCTGATGGAACCGGCGTACGACCCCTGGGTGGTGTGGATGACCACCTTGTCGACGGCGGCCTTGCGATCGACGACGTAGTTGCCGGAGTAGGCCGGCACCCAGCGCGCCGAGGGGTAGTCCTCGCTCTGCGCGTAGACGTCGGACGCCGAAGCCTCGCCCTTCTCCGGGGCGACCGGGCGGGAGGGCACGAGCACCTCCTCGCCGCCGGCCACCGTCGCGGACACGCCCTCGGCGAGGAAGGTGAAGACCGCGTCCGCGTAGAGGGCGGCCGCCGGCCCGTCGGCGGCGCTGTAGCGGGCCACCGCCGGATACCAGGCGTTCACGTCCCGGCGTTCGGCTGCGTCCAGACCCAGCGCGTCGGCGTGGTCGCGCAGGACGGCCGCGCCGCCGAGGATGTTGGCCGTCGTGTCCCGGCGCAGCCGGGCCGCGCTCTCGCCGGTCAGCTCGGCGGCCTTCTCCAGGGAGCGGTTGGCGGGGTTGCTCGCCAGGTGCATCACGCCGTAGCCGTTCGCCTGGCTCGGCTTGCCCCCGTGTCCGTTCAGCCGGGACTCGCCGTAGCCCACGGCGGCCAGCAGATCGCGCGGCACGCCGTACTCCTGGGCCGCCTCGGCGAAGGCGCGGTTCATCGGATCGGCCGTGTCGGCCCGCGGGGCGGCGTTCGCCGGCTGCCCGGTGGCGAGAAGGGCCGCGGCGGTGAGGGCCGCCACGGCACAGGCGCGGGCCCGGGGTCGGGCGGCGGTGCGTAGGCGCATGAGGGCTCCTGCTCTGTGGGAGGAAGTAAAAAGCCCTCGGGCCCGGGTGGGCCAGAGGGATGCGGAACCCGGTCAGGCTATCGATCTGAGTGGGACATGACAAAGGGGTGCACCGCCGATCCCGGTGGCAACATCCTGCAAATTCAGGGGAGTTGCTCGACCCGCTGAGCCTGTCGGGTGACATCGAGCGTCACCCGACAGGGGTGCCGGTACCGGTTGACGCGGGCCGCCCGCTACCAGCGGTCGCGGTGGATGACGTCCGCCACCGGACGCCGCCGCACGGGCCCGAAGTTGCCCGCGGGCCACCCCACCGGAACAGCGGCGAACGTCGCCATGTCCTCCGGGATGCCCAGCTCCTCCTTCCACTCCTGCTCCAGCATCAGATGCCAGATGGTGATGTTCGCGGCCAGCCCCAGCCCCCGGGCCGCCAGCAGCAGGTTCTGCACCCCGGGATAGACGCAGGAGCCCTCCGCCAGCGCCTGGAAACGGGTCTGCGTGGTCATCATGTGCTCCGTGCCCGCCGGACCGAGCGCCCGCGCCGACGCGGCGAGCCCCTCCTCGTCCAGGCGCGGCTCCGGGAACCGGTAGCACGGCACGATGAGCACCGGGGTGTCGGCGAAGTGGTCGCGCTGATACTCGATCGCCGCGACCATCCGGCCGTACGCCGCCTCGTCCATGCCCGCGGGGGCGTACTTCCCGGTCGTCGCCAGATACGCGTCCACGCACCGCTTCCACAGCGGGGCGAGCCGCGCCATCACCTGGCGGTCGGTCACCACCACGTACTCGTAACACTGCATGTTGCCGCCGCTGGGCCCCCACACGGCCGCCTGTATCAGCTGCTCGACCAGCTCCCGCGGCACCGGTTCCGGCTTGATCCGGCGCATGGCGCGCATCGTGGACATGGTGTCGAAGAGGGCGGGGCCGCCGAGGGCGGACGGGTCGGGCTGAACCGTTTCCATCGTCATGATCGCGGAGTTTACGGTTCCGGCCGGCGCGCCAGAAGGGCTCCGGGCGACCGGACTTCGCGGCCTCAGCACCCGCCGTCCCGCCTCCGGACCCGCCGGCTCAGGTCCGCGTCAGCCGCACCACCGGGATGTCCCGCTCGGTGCCCGCCTGGTACTCCCCGTAGCGCGGGAACAGCTCCACCAGGCCCGGCCAGACCCGCGCCTTCTCCTCGGCCGGCAGCGTCGCCGCGACCGCCCCGAACCGCTCCGTCTTCACCCGCAGCCGGACCTCCGGATTCGCCTGCAGGTTCAGATACCACAGCGGCGGACGGTCGGAGCCGCCGTTGGACGCCACGATCAGATAGTCCTCGCCGTCCCGCCCGTACATCAGCACCGTGCGCCGCACCGCCCCGCTGCGCCGGCCGACGTAGTCCATCAGCAGACAGGGGACACCGAGCTGGGTCGTGCCCTTCGTGCCGCCGGAGGACTCGTACAGCTCGGCCTGCCGGGCGACCCAGTCGGCGGGGCTCAGCGCGACCTCCGCATTGCCGTCCTGCTCGGCCGTCATGGCTTTCTCCTTCTCTCGTGGTGCCCCGTACGGGCTGCGCCTCCATCCTGGCATCCCCGAATCCGGCGCCCCTGCCGTCCCTCGTCACCGCACCCCGGATTCGTACACCTGGACAGCTCTCCCACCGCACGGGGGAACGCGGGCCGGGGGCCGGCCCGCGAAGGCGTATAAAGGGTCCTTCCGGAGCAGCCGGCGTCCCCGATGGCCCCTCCCCCCACCTCCCCTCACCACGCGGCCGGCGTCACCGCGTCACCGAGCCCAGGAGAGCCGAATGAGCACGTCGGAAGAGATCAGCACGCTGCTGGTGACGAAGTTCGGAACCGACCCCGAGGCCATCCGCCCCGATGTTCCGCTGCACCGGCTGCGGCTGGACTCCCTCGCCCTGGAGGAGCTGCGGCTGCACATCGAGGACCGGCTGGACGTGGACCTGGAGGACGTCGCGCTCACCTCGCGCGACACCGTCGGCCGCCTCGTCGAGGCCGTGCACGGGAAGGTCACCGCATGAGCGCGGCCGCCGCAGCCCCCTACCGCCGGACCCCGCTCTCCCCGTTCGCCGCCGCCGTCACCGGCGTCGGCCTGGTCACCTCGGCCGGTACGGGCGTGGACGCCGCCTGGCACGGCGTCACCGAGGGGCTCGCGCCGTCCGCCGCGCCCCGGCCCGAACTCGACGGTCTGCCCTGCGACTTCTTCTACTCCGTCACCGACTGCGACCCGGGGGCCGTCCTCGGGGTCGCCACCCGGCGGCTGATGGACCGCTTCGCCCAGCTCGCCGTCATCGCCGCCCGGGAGGCCGTCGCCGACGCCGGGCTCGACCCGGCCGTCTGGGACAGCGGCCGCGTCGGCGTCGTCATCGGCTCCGCCCACGGCGGCCTGTCCTTCTACGACGAACAGGCCGCCGCGCTCGCCGCGCGCGGCCCCCGCCGCGTCTCCCCGAAGCTCGCGCCGCTCAGCGTGGTCAACGGCGCGGCCAGCAGCGTCAGCCTGGACCTCGGCGTCCACGGGCCCAGCCAGGCCGTCTCCACCGCCTGCTCCTCCGGCACCGTCGCCATCGGCACCGCCCACCAGATGCTCCGCTCCGGGGCCTGCGACATCGTCATCACGGGCGGCGCGGAATCCACCTGCACCCGGCTCCTGATCGCCAGCGCCTGCAGCCTCAAGGCCGTCTCCACCCGCCGCGAGGACCCCGCTGCCGCCTGCCGCCCCTTCGACACCCACCGCGACGGCTTCGTCGTCGGCGAGGGCGCGGGCCTGCTCGTCCTGGAGCACCCGGACCACGCGCGCGCCCGGGGCGCCACCGTCCGCGCCCAGGTGAACGGCTACGGGGCCTCCAGCGACGCCCACTCCGCCGTCGCCCCGGACCCGGACGGCCTCGGCATCGAACGCGCCCTGCGCACCGCGCTCGCCGACGCCGGCCTCTCCCCGGCCGACGTCGGGCACGTCAACGCCCACGGCACCTCGACGCTCTCCAACGACCTGATCGAGGCGACGATGCTCCGCCGCGTCCTCGGCGAGAGCCCTCTGGTGACCTCCACCAAGGCGATGACCGGCCACACCCTCGGCGCGGCGGGCGGCATCGAGGCCGCCCTCACCGTGCTCGCCCTCCAGCACCAACTGGTCCCGCCGACCGTCAACCTGGACGCACCCGACCCGCGGATCCCGATCGAGGTGGTCGCCAAGGAAGCCCGCGCCGCCGCCTTCGACTGCGCCGTCAAGACCTCGCTCGGCTTCGGCGGGCACAACGCGGCACTCGTCCTCACCAGGTCCTGAGCGGAAGGGAACGCAGCAGCACATGCCCGAGGAGATCATCCGGACCCTGTCGGCCGACGGAGTTCGCTACGGCTACCGTGTCCTGCCGTACGACCGGAGCGGCGGGGCCGCCCCCCGCACCGAACCGACGCTCATTCTCGGCGGCGCGCTCCAGGGCATGTTCGGCTGGCCCCAGATGGACGACCACCTGGGCCCCGCCGCCGACGTGGTCACCGCCGACCTGCCCGGCATGGGCGGCGCCGACCCGCTTCCGCCGGGCCCCAGCGCCGATCTGCTCCGCCGAGCCGTCCTCGGCATCGCCGACGACCTCGGCGCCCCCCGGCTCAACGTCTTCGGCTTCTCCTACGGCACCGCCATCGCCTTCGGCTTTGCCCAGCGGCACCCGGAGCGGGTGGCCCGGCTCGCCCTCGGCGGGGTTCCGGTCCACATCGACGCGGCCCAGGTCGCCCGCTGGGAGCGGGCCCGGCGGCAACTGGCCGCCGGGGACCGGGAGGGGTTCGCCGCGACGGCGGCCGACGCGCTGATGTGCCTGGACCCCGAACGCCCCGTACACCGCCGGGAGCTGGCCCGGCGCTATGTGCGGCGCTCCTTCCTCCACGCACTCACCCACTCGCCCCACGCCGCGGACTCGCTTTACCGGGCGCTGGCCGACCGGCCCGACTTCACCGGCGGGCTCACCGGCGTACCGGCGCTGGTCTTCGCGGGGGAGCACGACACGGTCACCTCGCCCGCGCGGCAGCGGGAGTTCGCCGCGACGATCGAGGGCAGCCGGTTCCTGACGATCGGGGAGTCCGACCACTGGGTGGTCCTGGAACGGGCCGAGGAGGTGGCCTCGCTGGTCACCGGATTCTTCACCGGGCGGGAGCCGGTGGCCGGTGCGCAGGGCGAGGCCGGTGCCACCGGTGCGGTGGTGCTGCCGCGTCAGGCCACGGCCCCGGCCGGGCGGACCTGACCTTCGGTCCGCCCCGACCGGGGCCGTGGCGGCCCCTGCGCCCTACCAGGGCCAGAGGCCGCCGACCTTGATCCGCACCACCTGCGGGTCGTGGTCGCTCGCCTGGTCGGCGAACTCGGCGTTGATGTGCACCACGTCGTAGTCGAGGCGGCGGACACCGGGGCTCGTCAGGATGTGGTCCAGCGTCTGCGAGTTGCCGTCGAAGACATAGCTGTACCGCTCGCCGACGGGCAGCGTCGAGATCAGCGGCTTCAGCACCTTCCCCTTGGCCAGCGCCTTCATCGTCGGGGAGAACTCGAAGTCGTTGAAGTCCCCGAGCGCGACGACCTGCGCCGACCTGTCCGCCTTCAGCAGCGAGGTGACGAAGGTGTTGACCTCGGCGGCCTGCTGGATCCGCTTCGTCTCCGAGGACCGTGTGGGCTCCTGGTAGCGCCCGTGCAGCGGCTGGTCGCCGCCCTTGGACGCGAAGTGGTTGCCGATGACGAAGACCGGCCTGCCCCGGAAGACGAACTCGCCCACCAGCGGCTTGCGGCTGTCCGTCCACGCCGGGCTCGACGGGTTGATCCGGCCCGGGGAGGCGGACAGCTCGACGCCCCGCCAGGTGTCGACGGCCCGCACCGGCGTGGTGGCGTCGCCGCCCGGCCGGTCGGTGAAGGAGACCCGCTTCGGGTTGTAGAGGAAGACGTTGCGGATGTTGCCGCCCGGCTCGCCGCCGTCCTTGTTGTTCTCGGGAGCGATGTAGCGCCAGGCGTAGCGCGGCCCGCCCTTCGCGACGACCGCGTCCGTGAACCGCTTCAGCGTGGCCTCGGACCCCGTCGTGCCGTCGTTCACCGCACCGTTGTCGTCCTGGATCTCCTCCAGCGAGACGATGTCGGGGGAGGACAGGTTGACCGCGACGCCCTCGGCCAGGGTGTCGAACTTGGCCTGGTCGTCTCCCGCGTCGAGGTTCTCCACGTTGTACGTGGCGACCGCCAGCTCGTCCTTCTTCTGCTTGCGGGTCACCTCGCGCCGCAGCTTGTTGTCGACGACCGTGCCCAGCTCGGTGGCCTGCACGTTGTAGCCGCCGTAACTCGCGTAGTCGAGTACGCCGGTGGTGCGGCCCTTCAGTACGTCGCCCACGTTCGCCGCGGGGACCGGCTGCGCCGGGTCCAGCGACATCACCTTGAGCCGGCCGGTGTTCTGGTCCTCGTACGAGGCGTAGAGCGTGCCGCCGCGCCGGGTCGGGTTCTCCTTCGGCTTGACCGTCACCCAGATCTCGTCGTACGCGGTCGTCGCCCCGGTCACCCGGGTGTCGGCGATCTGGATCCGGGAGCCCTCCAGCGCCTCGTACAGATCCAGGGCGTAGCGGGCCGGGTCCAGCGGGAGCGCGTCGATCGCCCCGCCGTCCGCCGAGGGAACGTAACGGCCGGGCACCGAGCGGGCGTCGAGGGCGACCGGGGCGGGCAGCGCGTTGCCGGAGGAGAGCACGGTGACACGCGGCGCGGTGATCTGGGTGAGCGACTGGGTGCCGGTGCCCGGGTAGTACTCCACGACCTTGCCGCTGACCAGGACGGAGTCCCCGGCCTTCACGGCCGGTGCGGTGGAGCCGGTGTAGACGAACAGGCCCTCGCCGGTGCGCGGGTCGTTGTCGGGCGCCATGTCCTGGATCCAGAAGCCGCGCGAGCCGCTGGTCCGGACGCCCGTGACGATGCCCGGGACACCGGTCACCGCCGTGCCCTCCAGCGGGGAGACGCGGGTGGTGCCCTGGATGTCGTTGATCCGTACGTCGCCGGGCTCGGTCGGGCCGGGCTCCTCCGGCGGCTGCCCGCCGCCGGACGTCTCGCCCTTGGCGTTGACCGGGGTGGGCGCGCCCGCGGCGAGGTCGGCGGCGTTGTCGTCGGTGTCGGCGAGCGAGGCGGCCCGCGCGACGGACGCGGTGGCGGAGGCGCCGGGGACCGGGCCGCTGCCCTCCCGGACGACCGCGGAGCCGTAACCGACCAGATCGACGATCCGGGTGTCCGCCGCGCAGTCCGCCGCCGACCTGCACGTGAGCGGGGCCGTCCCGGAGACCAGGGCGACGGTGCCGCTGCCCGCCGCCATGGCGACCGTTCCGGTGGCGTCCGCGGTGGGCAGTGCGACCGTGCCGCCGGTGCCCGCTGCCTGCGCGACCAGGTAGCGGCCGCCGGGCGCGATCGCGCCGGACAGCTCGGAGACCTGCCACGGGGATCCGGCCGACGGGCTGCCCGGCAGGTACTGGACGCTGAGGCCGCCGACCTCGAAGGGCGCCGAGCCGGCGTTGGCCAGCTCGACGAAGTCCCGGGTCAGCGTCGCACCGGAGTTGCCTCCGCCGCCGTACACCTCGGAGATGACGGCGGTGGCCGACGGCGCCGCCTGGGCGGCGGGCAGGGCGGTCACCGCGAGAGCGACGGCGACGGCGCCGGTCAGCAGGACGGAACCGGATCTGTATATCTGCACGGGAGGAGCCCCCAACTGAACTGAGTGGTAGGGGCAAAAGCTATGCGCGTAGAACGGGGCATGACAAGGCACTGGAGGTTAATTCCCCGCGTATCCACGGTGAGGACGACGACAACGCGCCCGGTTGCGGACCTGGAGAGGTCCGCAACCGGGCGCGTCACGGAGGTCTCCGCCCCGCCCGATCGGCGGCGGTCGAGGCGGAACCCGGTCACTGACGGATACGGTCGCGGATCCAGACCCCGGCCTCCTTCAGGACCCCGGTGCCCGCCCAGGTGGAGCCGTTGCAGGTGCCGGTCTTGAAGACGGCGCCGGAGCGGTGGTCGTCGGAGTAGTTCCAGTTGGTCCAGGAGATCTTCTTGCGCTTCATCAGGTCGAGGTAGCGCTGCGACATGGCGAAGTCGTTGGCGCCCTCGCCCGCGTAGTTCTGCGTTCCGAACTCCGTGACGAACACGGGCAGTCGGTCGGAGGCCCGGTCGAGCGTGTTCAGGTACTCCTCGCGGTGCGAGGCCGCGTAGAAGTGGAAGGTGTACATGATGTTCGAGGCGTTGACGGGGTTGTTCACGACCTCCGACTCGTTTGCGCCCTCGGACACCCCGAAGGACGACCAGGCACGCGTGCCGACCAGCACGACCGCGTCGGGGTCCTGGGCCCGGATCACCGGAATGATCTGCTCGGCGTACGACTTGATGGCCGACCAGCTCACCCCCGAGGGCTCGTTGGCGATCTCGTAGAGCACGCCCGGGTGGTTCTTGTACTTCTTCGCCATCGCCGTGAAGAAGGTCTTGGCCCGCGCCAGGTTCGCGTTCGGATCGCCCGGGCTCAGCATGTGCCAGTCGATCACCGCGTACATGCCGCGCGCGTGCGCCGCGTCGACGAACTTCTGCGCGCGGGCGGTGAATCCGGCCGGGTCCGTCTCGTATCCGCCCTCCTGCACGTAGGTGGAGACGCGCAGCACGTCGGAGCGCCAGTCCTGGGCGAGCGCGTCGAGCGAGCCGCCGGTGACGCACTGGGCGTACCACTGGGTGCCGTGCGTGCTCATGCCGTTGAGCGCCACAGCCTGGCCGGAGGCGTTGCACAGCTGACGGCCGCAGACCGAGAGCTGCCCGTTGGCGGCGAGCGGGGTGGCGGCGGTGGGAGCGGCGGGCGCCGGTGCGGCTCCGGCGCGGACGGGAGCCATCAGCGCGGTGACGACACCGAGCGCGGACGCGGCGAGCAGGGCCTTGCGGGCCATCCTGCGACGGCCGGGCGTGACGGTGGGGGGAGTGGGGCGCTGGTGCATGGTGGTGCTCCCTTCGGAGGGGGTGGGAGGCGCCATGTCGGCAGAACTGAAAGTAAAGGTTCCTACCAATTGACGTCAACGGGGATGGGCAACTTTCCTTCCTGTTAAACGCGCTTGGCGGAAGGGCCGGTTGGAGGCCCTTCCGCCAAGCACCCGCCCCGGGTGCGCCCCGGCGCGGCTCAGCCCGTCGGCAGCGGATAGACCGCCAGCGAGAACGAGTGCCCCGCCGGATCGGCGTACACCCGCACGTCCCGGGGCCCGCTGTTGCTGTCGCCGGTGTCGACGGGCCGGGCGCCCAGGGATATCGCCTCCCGCTCGGCCTCGTCGATGTCCTCGCGCGCCACCAGGATCCGCAGATGCGACTGCTGCGAATCCTCCGGACGCGGCCAGCTCGGCGGGGCGTAGCCGTGGTCGCGGCGGATCGCCAGCCGGACGCCGTCGTTGCCGACGACCTCGATGAAGTCGGGGTCGGTGCCGATCCGGGTCTCGGCACCGAAGAGACCGGCGTAGAACTCGGCCAGCTCCATGGGCTCGGCACAGTCAAGGACGAGGACGCTCGTTTTCTCCACAGTCATGCGGGAACGGGTACCCCCGGCGGGCGTGGCCACGCCGGGCCGGAGCCGTCCCGGAAAACCGGAATCCGGGCCACCGGTGCGGCCGCGTCCCGGATGAGGAAACACCCCACGCGACCTAAGGTGCGAACCATGGCACGGAGCACGGCCCAGCCCGGGCAGACCGGAGGCGACGCCGCCCCGGACGGCCCCGACCCCCGGCGTTGGCAGGCACTCGCCGTCTGCCTGGTCGCGGGCTTCATGACCCTGCTGGACGTCTCCATCGTCAACGTCGCCCTCCCCTCCATCCGGGAGGGCCTGAACACCCCCGAGTCCGACCTCCAATGGGTGCTCTCCGGCTACGCCCTCGCCTTCGGCCTCTTCCTCATCCCGGCCGGACGCCTCGGCGACGCGCGGGGCCGCCGGGCGGTCTTCATGGCCGGACTCGCCCTCTTCACCCTGGCCTCCGCCGCCTGCGGAGCCGCCCAGTCCAGCCTGTGGCTGGTGATCGCCCGTCTGGTGCAGGGCATCGCGGGCGGCCTGATCTCCCCGCAGATCTCCGCCCTGATCCAGCAGATGTTCTCCGGGCGCGAGCGCGGCCGGGCCTTCGGCATGTTCGGCACGGTCGTCGGCATCTCCACGGCCGTCGGACCGCTGCTCGGCGGACTGCTCATCCAGGCCGCGGGAGCCGAGCACGGCTGGCGCTGGGTCTTCTACGTCAACCTCCCGCTCGGCGTCGTCTGCCTCCTGCTCGCCCACCGGCTGCTGCCCGACACCCCCTCCGCGACCCGGGTCCGCCCTCGCGACCTGGACCCCTTCGGCGTGCTGCTCCTGGGCGCCGGGGTGCTGGCCCTGCTGCTGCCGTTCGTCCAGGCCCAGCAGTGGCCCGGCAACACGAAATGGCTGCTGCTCGCCCTGGCCGCCGCCCTGCTCACCGCGTTCGCCGCCTGGGAGTCGCGGTGCACGGGCGGACGCGTCCAGCCGGTCCTGGACCTGTCGCTGTTCCGGCTGCGCTCCTACTGGCTGGGCTGTCTGCTGATCCTGCTCTACTTCGCCGGGTTCACCTCGATCTTCTTCGTCACGACCCTCTACCTCCAGTCCGGCCTCGGCTACTCCGCGCTCCTGGCCGGACTCGCGATCACCCCCTTCGCCCTCGGCTCCGGCGTCGCCGCGTCCATCGGCGGCCGGCTCGTCGGCCGCTTCGGCCGCCCGCTGGTGGTGGCGGGCCTGGCCATGGTCGCGCTCGGCCTCGCGGGCACCGCCCTCGCCGTCCACCTGGTCCCCGGCCCCGGTGCGGGCTGGGCCATGGCCGCCCCGCTGCTGTTCGCCGGCCTCGGCAGCGGGCTGGTCATCGCCCCGAACCAGACCCTGATGCTGGCGGAGGTCCCGGTCCACCAGGCGGGAAGCGCCGGGGGCACCCTGCAGACCGGCCAGCGGGTCGGCTCCGCGATCGGCATCGCCGCCGTCGGCGCGGTGTTCTTCGCCCAGGTCGGCCCGGACGGCTGGGCCGACGCGTACGACCACGGGCTCATCGTCTCCGTCGCCTTCGTCCTGGCCGCCCTGATCGTGGCGGTGGCCGATGTCGGGGCGGGCCGGCGGGGCAGACGACGTAACGAGCGACAGGACACCGACGCATCGAGGAGCACGGCATGAACGACACGACCACGGACGCCACCGGAGACGACGGCGCCGGGAGCGGCGGCAACGACTCCTACGGCCACAAGCCGTTCAAGCGGTCCAAGAGCCACTTCCCCGACCGGATCACCGCGGACGGCCGCGACGGCCGGCCCGTCGAACCCGGCCGCTACCGGCTCGTCGTCAGCCGGGCCTGTCCGTGGGCGAGCCGGGCCCTGGTCTCCCGGAGGCTCCTCGGCCTGGAGGACGCTCTCTCCCTCGCCGTCGCCGACCCGATCCAGGACGACCGCAGCTGGCGCTTCACCCTCGACCCGGACGGCAAGGACCCCGTCCTCGGCATCCACCACCTCAGCGAGGCCTACGACGCCCGGGAGCGCGACTACCCCGGCGGTGTCAGCGTGCCCGCGATCGTGGACGTACCGAGCGGGCAGCTCGTCACCAACGACTACCAGCGGATCACCCTCGACCTCGCCACCGAGTGGACCGCGCTGCACCGGCCCGGCGCCCCCGACCTCTACCCCGCACCGCTGCGCGCGGAGATCGACGAGGTGGTGGAGGGCATCTACCGGGACATCAACAACGGCGTCTACAAGTGCGGGTTCGCCAGCTCGCAGCGGGAGTACGAGGAGGCGTACGCCGCCCTCTTCGCCCGCCTGGACCAGGTCTCCGCCCGGCTCGCCGACCGCCGCTACCTGGTCGGCGACACCATCACCGAGGCCGACATCCGCCTCTTCACCACCCTGGTCCGTTTCGACCCCGTCTACCACGGCCACTTCAAGTGCAACCGGAACAAGCTGACCGAGGACCCCGTCCTGTGGGCGTACGCCCGCGACCTCTACCAGACGCCCGGATTCGGCGACACGGTCGACTTCGACCACATCAAGCGGCACTACTACCAGGTGCACACGGGCATCAACCCGACCGGCATCGTCCCCGCCGGACCCGACCTCTCCGGCTGGACGACCCCGCACCACCGCGAACAGCTCGGCGGCCGCCCCTTCGGCGACGGCACGCCCCCGGGCCCGGTACCGGAGGGCGAACGGGTCACCCCGCCCGCTTCCCGTTGACCGGGGCGCTCAGCGAGGGGCGGCCGGTGGTGGCGCGAGCGTGCCCCTGGCCAGCGGCGTACGGGCCAGGCGCACGCAGCCCGTGGCGATCAGGGCCAGCGCGACCAGCTCGGGCAGCAGCCACCACCCGGTCCGCAGCTCCTCGTCGAACAGCGTCACCCCGTACAGGATGCTGATCAGCGCGTCCCCCAGCGTCAGCATCGGCTGCACGGCCACCAGACTGCCCGCCTGCAGGGCGTTCTGGAGCAGGAAGAGCGCACCCACCCCGGCCGCCGCCGTGGCGTACAGCTGCCAGGACGCCAGCAGCGCGACCACCCCGCCGACGTCCAGGTTCGCCATCGCGTCCTTCATCAGCGCGGCCGTCAGCGCGTACCCGCACGCGGCGGCCAGGCCCAGCAGCGCCGCCCGGAGGTTGCCCCGGGTGCGGAGCGCGGCGACGATCAGCCCCGCCTCGAACACCCCGGTCACCAGCAGCGCCGGAATCCAGGCGACGCCCTCCACCGTGTCGCTGCCCTCGACCGGGGCCGCCGCCGCCATACCGAGCGCCAGGCCCGCCGTGACCGCCGAGACCCCGGACCAGACGGCCGCGTCCGCCCGCACCCGCATCACCAGACCGGCGACCAGCAGGGTCAGCGGCAGCTCGATCACGAAGATCGGCTGGACCACCGCGATCGGCCCGGTGGCCAGCGCGATCGCCTGGCAGACCGCCGCCACGATCACCAGCCCGATCCCCGCCAGCCACACCTTCTGCCGCATCAGACGGGTCATCAGCGACAGCCGCATCGCCTCGCTGTCGGGCACCTCCATCGCCGCCCGGCGCTGGAGCACCGAGGCGCAACCGTTGCTGAGGGCGGTCAGGACGGCGAACAGAACACTGATCACCGGCCCATCATGGCGGCGGCCCGCCCGGGGCGCGCGGCGCGGAGGTCCGGTGGGCGTAACGCACGTACTCCACCGCTTGCGGACCGTATCCGACCGCAAGCCCCGGTAGCGTGCGGACCATGGCCGCGAAGACGCACCGCCCCGCCGCACCGCCCGCCGTTCTCTCCACCCGGGCGCTGAACCGGGCGACCCTGGACCGGCAGCTCCTGCTGCGCCGGTCACCGATGTCCGCGAAGGACGCGGTCGCCCATCTCGTCGGGCTCCAGGCCCAGAACACCAAGCCCCCGTACTTCCAGCTGTACGCCCGGCTCGCGGACTTCGACCCGGAGGAGCTGTCCGCCCTGATGGAGTCCCGGGAGGCCGTCCGGACCGTCTCCCTGCGCTCCACCCTCCACACCCATACGGCGGACGACGCGCTCACCCTGGGCCCGCTGGTGCGGGCGCCGCGCGACCGGGAGCTGAGGAGCTTCCGGCGCGGGCTGCAAGGGGTGGACCTGGACCGGCTGGCGGCGGTGACCGAGGAGTTCGTCGCGGAGCGTCCGCGCACGCTGGGGGAACTGCGCGAGGAACTGCTCACCCACTGGCCGGACGCGGAACCCCTCGCGCTCTCCGTCGCCGCCCGCTGTCTGCTGCCCCTGGTCCAGGTCACCCCGCGCGGACTGTGGGGCCGCAGCGGACAGGTGGCCCTGACCACCGTCGAGCACTGGCTCGGCCGGTCCGCCGAACCCGCGCCGACGCCCACGCTCGACGCCACCGTGCTGCGCTACCTGGGCGCGTTCGGCCCCGCATCGGTGATGGACTTCCAGTCGTGGGCGGGCCTGACCCGCACCAAGGAGGTCTTCGAACGGCTGCGGCCCGGGCTGCTCGCCTTCCGCGACGAGCGGGGCGTCGAGCTGTTCGACCTCCCGGACGCCCCGCGCCCCGCCCCGGACACCCCGGCCCCACCGCGCTTCCTGCCCGAGTTCGACAACGTCCTGCTCGGCCACGCCGACCGCACCCGCGTCATCCCCGAGGGCAACCAGGGGCGCAACGGGAAGGGCAACCAGACGTACGGGAGTGTCCTCGTCGACGGATTCCTCGACGCCCTCTGGCGCGTCGACCACGAGGGCGGCACCGCGATCCTGACCGTGCAGCCGCTGCGGAAACCGACCCGCGCGGAGCGTACGGAGATCACCGAGGAGGCGGGGCGGATGCTGACGGTGATGACGGACGCGACGGACCACGACGTCCGGTTCGGCACGTTCCTGGACTTCGGGGACTGAGCGCACCGAGAGTCCTCGGGCGCCGAGACCCCGGCGGCCCGCGGGTCAGGGCAGCAGCCCCGCCCGGCGGGCCGCCACCACCGCCTCCAGCCGGGTGTGCGCCCCCAGCTTCCGCATCGCGGACCGCAGATACCCCTTCACCGTCTCGGGCCGCAGCCCCAGCCGCTCGGCCGCCGCCGCGTTCGTCGCGCCCGCCGCCACACACGCCACCACGTCCACCTCGCGCGGGGCGAGGCGGACCTGCCGGGCCGCGGGCGCCTTGACCCCCGACGCCGAGGCGAGCCGCCCGCAGACCTCCAGCAGCTCGTCGCGCAGGGCCGGGTCGACAACCCTCGGGACCAGGGCGCGCAGGTCGCGGTGGGCCTCGCGTACGTCCTCCCACGCCCACGGCACCGCGTCCGAACCGCTCACCCGCTCCCGGCCCGCCGCCAGCAACTGCCGCGCCGAGTCCCGTACCGCCAGGGACTGCTCCACATCACGGGCCGCCGCCACCACCGCGTCGAAGGTCCGGTCGCCGAGCGTGACCGGCGTACGCAGAGCCCCGTACAGCACGCCCCGCACCGCACGCCGCACGACCACGGGGACCGCGACGACCGAACGCAAGCCCTCCGCCGCCACCGCCGCGTCGTACTCATGGCTGATGTGGCGGGAGGAGGCGTAGTCCGTCACCGCGCAGGGCCGGGACAGGGCGATGGCCTTGCCGCCGAGGCCGCTCCCGGCGGAGATGACGAGACCCCGCAGGGCGCTGGTCTGCGCCCCGTTCAGCTCGGCGATCCGTGCGTGGCGCGCGTCCGACAGCAGTCCGCCGAACACCACGGGGAGTCCGCTCGTGCGGCGCAGCCTCAGCAGCGCTGCCTGCATCTCCACCGCATCGACCGCTTCCGGCACTCCGACGCCCCTCCACCCGGCCCGCGCAGCCCTCCGGACGGAGGAGAGGACCACCCCCGTCCGGGGGTGGTGAGACCTGGGTCACTGTTTACATGATGTTAGGCGACCGGTCCGTAACGAGGAGGGCACATGTCGGCAACCAGCGCGACCGAGACGTTCCGGGCCGCCCGGGACTTCCTGCTGGAGCACCGCGAGGACTACGAGCGGGCGTACGCCGGCTTCCGCTGGCCGAGGGCGGACCACTTCAACTGGGCGCTGGACTGGTTCGACGTCATCGCCGAGAACAACGACCGCACCGCCCTGCACATCGTGGAGGAGGACGGCCGGCGCACCGAGGTGTCCTTCGCCGCGATGTCCGAACGCTCCGCCCGGGCCGCCAACTGGCTGAAGGCGCAGGGCGTACGGGAGGGCGACCGCATCCTCGTGATGCTCGGCAACCAGGTCGAGCTGTGGGAGACCGCGCTCGCCGCGATGAAGCTGCGCGCCGTCGTCATCCCCGCCACCCCGCTGCTCGGCCCCGCCGACCTGCGTGACCGGGTGGAGCGCGGCCGGGTGCGCCACGTGCTGGTGCGGGACGCGGACACCGCGAAGTTCGACGAGGTCCCCGGCCGCTACACCCGGATCGCGGTCGGCGAGGAGGTGGCGGGCTGGCTGCCGTACGCGGAGGCGGCCGAGGCGCCCGCCGCGTTCACGCCCGGGCGGGAGACGGACGCGGACGAACCGCTGATGCTCTACTTCACCTCGGGCACCACCGCCAGCCCCAAGCTGGTCGAGCACACCCATGTGTCCTATCCCGTGGGCCACTTGGCGACGATGTACTGGATCGGCCTCAAGCCCGGCGACGTACACCTGAACATCTCCTCGCCCGGCTGGGCCAAGCACGCCTGGTCCAACCTCTTCGCCCCGTGGACCGCCGAGGCCACCGTCTTCATCTTCAATTACACCCGCTTCGACGCGGGCCGGCTGATGGCCGAGATGGACCGCTCGGGCATCACCAGTTTCTGTGCTCCGCCCACGGTCTGGCGGATGCTCATCCAGGCGGACCTGAGCCGGTTGGCCACCCCGCCGCGCGAGGTCGTCGCGGCCGGGGAGCCGCTGAACCCGGAGGTCATCGAGACGGTCCGGCGGGAGTGGGGCGTCACCATCCGGGACGGCTTCGGACAGACCGAGACCGCCGTCCAGGTCGCCAACACCCCCGGCCAGCCCCTCAAGACCGGCTCCATGGGCCGCCCGAGCCCCGGCTTCACCGTCGAACTGCTCGATCCGGTGACCGGGCAGCCCGGGGCGGCGGAGGGGGAGATCGCCCTCGACCTCTTCGACCGTCCAGTCGGGCTGATGACCGGCTACCACGGCGACCCCGACCGCACGGCCGAGGCGATGGCCGGCGGCTACTACCGCACCGGGGACATCGGCGCCCGCGACGAGGACGGCTACATCACCTACGTCGGCCGCGCCGACGACGTGTTCAAGGCCTCCGACTACAAGATCTCGCCGTTCGAGCTGGAGAGCGCCCTGCTGGAGCACGAGGCGGTCGCCGAGGCCGCCGTCGTACCCGCCCCCGACCCGCTCCGCCTCGCCGTCCCGAAGGCGTACGTCGTGCTCGCGGAGGGCTGGGAGCCGGGGCCGGACACGGCCAGGATCCTCTTCGAGCACTCCCGGGCGGTCCTCGCCCCGTACAAACGCATCCGCAGGCTGGAGTTCGCGGAGCTGCCCAAGACCGTCTCGGGCAAGATCCGCCGCATCGAACTCCGCGAACGCACCGCCCTGGGCACCGGCGCCGAGTTCGACGAGGGAGACCTGAAATGAGCCTGCTTTCGTACGCACACGGCGTGGGCGACACCGCCCTGCTCGGCGACACCATCGGCCGCAACCTCGATCGGACGGCCGCCGCGCACGGCGACCGCGAGGCCCTGGTCGACGTGGCCTCGGGCCGGCGCTGGACGTACACGGAGTTCGTCGCGGACGTCGACGAACTGGCCCGGGCCCTGATGGCGTCGGGGGTGGCGAAGGGCGACCGGGTCGGCATCTGGGCGGTCAACTGCCCCGAGTGGGTGCTCGTCCAGTACGCCACGGCCCGGATCGGGGCCGTCATGGTCACCGTCAACCCGGCCTACCGCGCCCACGAGGTGGAGTTCGTCCTGAAGCAGGCGGGCATCTCCCTGCTGATCGCCTCGCTCGCGCACCGCACCAGCGACTACCGCGCCCTCGTGGAGGAGGTCCGCGGCAACTGCCCCGGCCTGCGGGCCGTCCACTACATCGGCGACCCGTCCTGGGCGGAGCTGACCGCAGCCGCCCCCGCCACCACGCGCGAACAACTGGCCGCCCGTGAGGCGGAGCTGTCCTGCGACGACCCGATCAACATCCAGTACACCTCGGGCACCACCGGCTTCCCCAAGGGAGCGACGCTCTCCCACCACAACATCCTCAACAACGGCTACTTCGTGGGGGAGACGATCGCCTACACCGAGGCGGACCGGGTCTGCCTCCCGGTGCCCTTCTACCACTGCTTCGGCATGGTGATGGGCAACCTCGCCTGCACCTCGCACGGCGCCTGCATCGTCATCCCCGGTCCTTCCTTCGAACCCGCCGCCGTGCTGGCCGCCGTCCAGCAGGAGCGCTGCACCTCGCTGTACGGGGTGCCGACCATGTTCATCGCCGAACTGAACCTGCCGGACTTCGCCGCGTACGACCTCTCCTCGCTGCGCACCGGGATCATGGCCGGTTCCCCGTGCCCGGCCGAGGTGATGAAGCGGGTCGTCGCCGAGATGCACATGGCCGAGGTGTCCATCTGCTACGGGATGACGGAGACGTCACCCGTCTCCACCCAGACCCGCCGCGACGACGACCTGGAGCGCCGCACCGGCACGGTGGGACGCGTGCTGCCGCACATCGAGGTCAAGGTCGTCGACCCGGTCACCGGCGTCACGCTGCCGCGCGGCAGCTCGGGCGAACTGCGCACCCGGGGCTACAGCGTGATGCTCGGCTACTGGGACCAGCCCGACCGCACCGCCGAGGTGATCGACGCCGGGCGGTGGATGCACACGGGCGACCTCGCGGTCATGGGCGAGGACGGCTACGTCCAGGTCGTCGGCCGGATCAAGGACATGATCATCCGCGGCGGCGAGAACGTGTACCCGAGGGAGATCGAGGAGTTCCTGCACGGCCACCCGAAGATCGCCGACGTGCAGGTGGTCGGGGTCCCGGACGAGCGCTACGGCGAGGAGATCCTGGCCTGCGTCATCCCCCGGGACCCGGCCGACCCGCCCACCCTCGATGAGCTCACCGAGCACTGCCGGGAGAGGCTCGCGCACTACAAGATCCCGCGCAGGCTGCGGATCCTGGAGACCTTCCCGATGACGGTCAGCGGCAAGGTCCGCAAGATCGAACTGCGCGAGACGTACGCGGACTGAGCAGGGGCGGCCGGGCGGGACGGGCGATCAGGCGGCTTCGATGATGTCGGGGTCGCCCCGCGTCGCCGCCGCCCACTCGATGAGCAGCACCTCGTACGTCGCCGCCTCCACCGCGGACCAGTCCGGTCCGGTGGCGTCGACGAGCGCGCGGATGGCCTCGTTGGCCTGCTCGGCGGCGGGCGCGGGGCGGTCTGCGGGGTGGGAGCCGTCAGGGAGTAATGCCATGCGCACAGTTTAAGGGCCACCACTGACAGCGAGGGCCCCCGAAGCGTCCGAGGCCCCCGGAGTGTCCGGAACCGGTGGGGTCTTCGCGGGCTTCGGAGCCTTCGACGGCCGGGGGACGGCCGACAGTTCGCGTCGCATGCAGACCCGGGGCCAGCGGTCGAGGCCGTGCTGGGCCTCCTCCGCGCGGATCGCGCGGAGCCCGTCGGTGAGTTCGTGCTCGGCCAGGACCCGGAAGCCGATCCTGGCGTAGTACGGGGCGTTCCACGGCACGTCGGTGAAGGTGGTCAGGGTGAGCGCCGTCATGCCCCGCCGCGCGGCCAGGGCGGCGAGGTGGACGATCAGGTCCCGCCCGATGCCCCGGCGGGCGGCGGCGGGGTCGACCGAGACCTGCTCGATGTGCAAGGCGTCGTCGACGGGATCGGCGAGCACATAGCCGAGCGGCCGGTCGCCGGTGGCGGAGAGGGGGTCGGTGGCCACCCAGCAACGGCCTGCCTGCCGGTAGCTCTCCAGCAGGTCGAGCGGGGGCGGATCGTCGTCGGCCACGAAGGCCATGCCGAGGGCGCGGAACGGTTCCCCTGCGGCGCGCTCGATGTCCTGGAGCACCGGGAGATCGGAGCGTCTGGCGGAGCGGATACGCATGTACTCAGTGTGCCGCGCCGGAGGCCGGACCGGTACGCGGGTGGCCGGATCCGGCTACCTGGGCCAGGCCCGGTTCGTTCGTTCAGGCGCCGGTGCCGACCAGCTCGTCGGCAGGGCTGTTCACCGGCTGCGGGGTGCCCGTGAGGTCCAGGACGAAGAGCGGGAGGCCGACGCCGTCCGCGCGGGCCCGGGCGTCGGGGGCGTACCCCGCGAGGGAGAAGAAGACCCCGGTCGCCGAGGTGCCCAGCGCGTTGAGCCAGAGGGTCTCGACCGCGCGCAGCGTCGCCGGTCGGGTGCTGGAGTCGACCCGGGCGATGACCCCGTCGCCCCGCAGATCGATGCCGGAGGCCGGGGCCACGCCGGGCCGGCCGACGTCCCGGTAGCCGAGCCAGCTCAGGTAGAGGCCGGCCGTCGTCACCGCGTCGTGGCCCGTACGGATCGTCATCGGGCGGAACGCCGGGCGCGGGTGCGCGGCCGTACGCGGCAGGGGGATGTGGGCCGGCGGGACCGGTGCGGCGGGGGACGGGGCGGTGGCCACCGGGCGCACCGGTATCCGCAGGACGGTGCCGCACGGGCAGCACAGCTCGGGCTGCGGCCACTGGTCCTCGCGGGCGCAGGACGAGCAGCGGACGGTGACCCAGACGTCGTTCCAGCTGCGGTGGCCGACCCGGACCGCCGGGGCGTCGGGGAGCAGCGGCGGGGCGGTGGGCATGCCGCACGGGCAGGGGTATGCCGGGGTGCTGTAGGCGTGGTCCCGGTTGCATTGGGGGCACCGGACCGGCACGGACTCCACGTTCGTCTCCCTCCGGCACGGTCGTGCGGCCGACTCCGCACCGTGCCTGGCTCGTCACACCATCGTCCACCAGGAGCGGGGCTCCGGGGAGGGGATCGACGTACTTCATGCGGTGCGTGCGGCGGTGCGCGCCCTTGACTGCGATCGCCCCAGCTTCTAGATTGCTTCCATATAGCAGAACTGAGTTTCCGTAATGCGGAATTGGTGCTCTCAGGTGGCGCGACAGAGCCCGACTCCACCAATCCCGAGCAGGAGCTTCCATGCCTCGTATGACCGCTGCCCGAGCGGCAGTTGAGATCCTGAAGCGCGAAGGCGTCAGCAACGCGTTCGGCGTTCCGGGCGCGGCGATCAACCCCTTCTACGCGGCCCTCAGGGCCTCCGGCGGGGTCGACCACACGCTGGCCCGCCACGTCGAGGGTGCCTCCCACATGGCGGAGGGGTACACCCGGGCCAAGGCCGGCAACATCGGCGTCTGCATCGGTACGTCGGGTCCGGCGGGCACCGACATGATCACCGGGCTGTACTCCGCCATCGCCGACTCCATCCCGATCCTCTGCATCACCGGCCAGGCGCCGACGGCGGTCCTGCACAAGGAGGACTTCCAGGCCGTCGACATCGCCTCGATCGCCAAGCCGGTCACCAAGGCCGCGACCACGGTCCTGGAGGCGGCGCAGGTCCCCGGCGTCTTCCAGCAGGCTTTCCACCTGATGCGCACCGGCCGTCCGGGACCGGTCCTCATCGACCTGCCGATCGACGTCCAGCTCACCGAGATCGAGTTCGACCCCGAGCTGTACGAGCCCATCCCGGTGCACAAGCCCGCGGCCTCCCGCAAGCAGATCGAGCGGGCCGTGCAGATGCTGAACGCCTCGGAGCGCCCCGTGCTCGTCGCGGGCGGCGGCATCATCAACGCCGACGCGTCCGAGCTGCTCGTGGAGTTCGCCGAGCTGACCGGCGTCCCCGTCGTCCCGACCCTGATGGGCTGGGGCATCCTCCCCGACGACCACGAGCTGAACGCCGGCATGGTGGGCCTCCAGACCTCGCACCGCTACGGCAACGCGAACTTCCTGGAATCCGACTTCGTCCTCGGCATCGGCAACCGCTGGGCCAACCGCCACACCGGCAAGCTGGACGTCTACACCCAGGGCCGCACCTTCGTCCACGTCGACATCGAGCCCACCCAGATCGGCAAGATCTTCGCCCCGGACCTCGGCATCGCCTCCGACGCCAAGGCCGCGCTGGAGCTCTTCGTCGAGGTGGCGCGCGAGCTGAAGGCGGCGGGCGGACTGAAGGACCGCTCGGCCTGGGCGGCCTCCACGCGGGAGCGCAAGGCGACCCTCCAGCGCAAGACGCACTTCGACAACGTGCCGCTCAAGCCGCAGCGCGTGTACGAGGAGATGAACCGGGCGTTCGGCCCCGAGACCCGTTACGTCACCACGATCGGCCTCTCCCAGATCGCGGGCGCGCAGATGCTGCACGTCTACAAGCCGCGCCACTGGATCAACTGCGGCCAGGCGGGTCCGCTGGGCTGGACGATCCCGGCCGCGCTGGGCGTCGCCACCGCCGACCCGGAGGGCACGGTCGTCGCCCTCTCCGGCGACTACGACTTCCAGTTCATGCTGGAGGAGCTGGCGGTGGGTGCGCAGCACCGTATTCCGTACGTCCACGTCCTGGTGAACAACTCCTACCTGGGGCTGATCCGCCAGGCGCAGCGCAACTTCGACATCGACTTCCAGGTCAACCTGGAGTTCGAGAACCTCAACTCCCCGGAGCTGGGCGTCTACGGCGTCGACCACGTCAAGGTCGTCGAGGGCCTCGGCTGCAAGGCGATCCGGGTCACCGAGCCCGACCAGCTGCTGCCGGCCTTCGAGGAGGCGAAGAAGCTGGCGGCGGAGTTCCGGGTGCCGGTGGTCGTCGAGGCGATCCTGGAGCGGGTCACGAACATCGCGATGAGCGGGACCGACATCGCTTCGGTGAACGAGTTCGAGGACCTGGCGACGGACCCGTCCCACGCCCCGACGGCGATCCGCCCCCTGACGGCGTCCTGACGGACCCGTCACCCACGAGGGCCCTTGCCCCGGAGCACACCTCCGGGGCAAGGGCCCTCTCATGCGTTCGTGTTCAGCGGGTGTCGCACGCCGCCCAGAAGCGCTCCAGCGCCTCCGCTCCCCGGTCGGGGTCCTGGAGCATCCAGTAATGGGTGAGCCCGTCCAGTTCCTCCGTCCGCGCTCCGAGGCGGGCGGCCACCTCGTGGTCCAGCGCGGGCTGCGCCATCGGATCGCCGGTCGGGACGAGGACGAGGCCGGGCGCCGGGGCGGGGCCGTCGAACTCCCGGCCCCAGTCGGCGTGGAGGTGGGGCCGGGCCGACCGGTAGAGCGCGAGGACGGCCGCGCTCATCACCTCGTCGTGCACGGCGTCGACCTCGGTCGCCAGTTCGGCGCTCATCCCGCGGGGGCGCAGGAAGTCGCCGAAGGACGGGCTGCCGGGGGAGTCGGCGCGCAGCGACGCGAGCAGTTCCTCGCCCTGCGGGCTCTGCTGGAAGAGGACGGCCGCCTCGTGCCACCGGTAGTCGGGGTGCCAGCCGTGGGCCACGTCCGAGACCCAGCTGCGCACCGGAACGTCGTACGCGGAGACGACCCGCATCGCCAGGTGCGCCCCCCAGTCGTGGCCGACCAGGTCCACCGGTCCGCCGAGCGCCCGCAGTTCGTCCGCCAGCCAGGCGGCGTACGCCTCCTTGTCCACCAGGCCGGCCGGTCGGGGGCTGCCGAAGCCGGGCAGCCGCAGGGCCAGGGCGGGGCGGTCGATCCGCTCCCGGAGGGCGTTCCAGACGGCGGGGGTTTCCGGCACCCCGTGGACGAACACGACGGTCATGACGGCTCCTGACAGAGAAGTGGATTACCTATCCACTTGACCGTAGCAGCGAGCTGATAGGTTATCCACATCGGTTGTCCGGGAGAGGTGCCGAGGAGGGGTGCGATGAGGGCCGACGCCGTACGCAACAGGGAGAAGGTCTTCGACGAGGCCCGGCGGGCCGTTGCCGACGGGGAGACCGGTCTCACCCTCAATGAACTCGCGCGCAGGGCGGGTGTGGGCGTGGGGACGGTCTACCGGGTCTTCCCCACGCAGCGGGCGATGCTGGAGAGCGTCCTGGAGGAGGAGGTGCGCCGGCTAACCGACGCGGCCGAGGAGGCCCACGGGCGGCCCGATCCCGCCTCGGCCCTTGTGGACTTTCTGCGCGCGGCCCTCGCGGCGGCCCTGGCCCGGCCCGGTCTCATCGACGTGCTGATCACCGGGTCCGACGAGACGGAGTCCCTGAGCCGGGCCAAGGGGGAGCTGGTCGCGGCGGTCTCCCGGCTGCTCGGGCTGGTGCGCCCGGTCCCCGCTCTCACCGGTGAGAATCTGCTGAAGCTGCTGTGCGGGCTGGTGCATGCGGTGGGGGAGCATCCGGTGGAGCGGAGGGGGGCGGCTGCCGATGCGTATCTTGCTTTGCTGCGGGGCGGCTTGGCGCCGCGCGGCGCTTGAGCGTGGGCCCGTCATTCCAGCCTGCCGTGCCGCGCTTGAGGGCGGCCCGCGTCAATCCCGGCCCGTCCGGCGTTTGAGGACGGAACCCTGGGGCGGGTGGGCCTGAAACCCTTCGGGCGGCGAATCCCCCTGTCCCTACACGGAGGGTGCGGGCCCACCACCGCGAGGCTTCCGTCCTCAAACGCCGGACGGGCTGGAAATGCGCGAGGGTTCCGTCCTCAAACGCCGGACGGGCTGGATTTCCGGGCTCGGCCCATCGCGAGGAGACGGGCTGGAGATGAGGGTGCGGGCACGCAGAAGGGCGTGGAGTACGGGACCGTATCCGTACTCCACGCCCTCGTTCAGGGGGTGACAGGGACCGCGGCGGCGGCGATCGGCCCGGGCGAGGGCGTCTCCTTCAGGTCAGGAGACGGTCCCCGGGCCTTCACCACCGCACTGGCATCGCACAGCCGCCGCGGCCTCGTCGTCCTGCCCCCACCGCGCGACACCCCTCATCCGGGTACGCGGTACGGGCAGGGATCCGGGGGAGGCTCAGTCCTCGCGCAGGGCGCGGACGGCCTCCTCCACGCGCTTGCCGTAGTCGGCGTCGGCGGCGTGGAAGTGGGCGAGGTTCTTCTCGATCACATCGTCGCGGGTGACCTGCGAGAGGCTTCCGGCGATGTTCGCGACCAGGCGGCCCTTCTCGTCCTCCGACATGAGCCGGAAGAGCTCGCCCGCCTGGAAGAAGTCGTCGTCCTTGGCGTGGGCGGGCGCCTCGTGCGTGCCCGTCCAGCCGTGGATCGCGAGCGGCGCGGCGAGCGCCGCGTCGGTCTGCGCCGGACCGGCGTACGAGTTCGGCTCGTAGTTCTTGTCGTGGCGCGAGCCGTTGCGCGTCGCGTGCAGCCCGTCGCGGCCGTAGTTGTCGACCACGGCCGTGCGCGGCGCGTTCACCGGCAGCTGGGTGTGGTTGACGCCCAGGCGGTAGCGGTGCGCGTCCGCGTAGGCGAACAGCCGGCCCTGGAGCATCTTGTCCGGGGAGGGACCGATGCCGGGCACGAAGTTGTTCGGGGAGAACGCGGCCTGCTCCACCTCGGCGAAGACGTTGTCCGGGTTCCGGTCCAGGACCAGCCGGCCGACCCGCTGGAGCGGGTAGTCCGCGTGCGGCCACACCTTGGTGAGGTCGAAGGGGTTGAACCGGTAGTCCGCGGCCTCGGCGGCCGGCATCACCTGGACGTACAGCGTCCAGGACGGGTTGACACCGCGCTCGATGGCCTGGAGCAGGTCCGTCTGGTGCGAGTTGGCGTCCTTGCCGACGAGTTCGGCGGCCTGGTCGGCGGAGAGGGACCGCACGCCCTGGTTGGTCTTGAAGTGGTACTTGACGAAGAAGGCCTCGCCCTCGGCGTTCGTCCACTGGTAGGTGTGCGAGCCGTAGCCGTTCATGTGACGGTACGAGGCGGGGATCCCGCGGTCGCCCATCAGCCAGGTGATCTGGTGCGTCGCCTCGGGGGCGTGCGCCCAGAAGTCCCAGACGTTGTCCGGCTCCTGCCTGCCCGTGAACGGGTCGCGCTTCTGCGAGTGGATGAAGTCGGGGAACTTGACCGGGTCCTTGATGAAGAACACCGGGGTGTTGTTGCCGACCAGATCGTAATTGCCCTCGTCCGTGTAGAACTTGAGGGCGAAGCCGCGCGGGTCGCGGACCGCGTCCGCGCCGCCGAGCGAGTCGGCGACGGTGGAGAAGCGGATGAACGTCTCGGTGCGCTTGCCCACCTGGGAGAGGAAGTCGGCGCGGGTGAAGCCCGTGACGTCGTCGGTCACCTCGAAGTAGCCGTACGCACCGGAACCGCGGGCGTGCACCACGCGCTCCGGGATGCGCTCACGGTTGAAGCGGGCGAGCTTCTCCAGGAGGTGCTGGTCCTGGAGGAGGATCGGTCCACCGACACCGGCGGTGGCGGAGTTCTGGTTGTCGGCGACCGGGGCGCCTGACTCGGTCGTGAGCACACGCTTAGCCATGTGGCGGGATGACCTTTCGTACGAGCTGCTGACGGCTTGAGGAGCGTAGATTCGCCGCGGAGAGAACGTCAACAGTTTGTTGAAAACGAAGTATGTGGTTCCGGGCCGCGGCGGCGCCTGGGCGCGACAGGACAGGTGTCAGCGCCACCGCGGCCCGGAGATCAGGGGGCCCGTCGTGGGCCGTCGCCCCGTGCGAGGCCGGGGGCTCCTCGCGGAGCCGGAGGGGTCAGACCTGGGAGCCGGAGAGCCGCTCGACCGAGCGCAGCAGCGCCGAGTGGTCGAGGCCGCCGTCGCCCTGGGCGCGCAGCGAGGCGACCAGCTGGGCGACGACACCGCCGACGGGCAGGGCCGCGCCGACGTTGCGGGCGGCGTCGGTCACGATGCCCATGTCCTTGTGGTGCAGGTCGATCCGGAAGCCGGGGGCGAAGTCCCGCTTCAGGAAGTTGTCCTTCTTGCGGGTCAGCACGGTCGAGCCGGCGAGGCCCCCGTTGAGGACGTCCAGCGCGGCGGTGAGGTCCACCCCGGACTTCTCCAGGAAGACCACGGCCTCGGCGCAGGCCTGGATGTTCACCGCGACGATCAGCTGGTTGGCGGCCTTCACCGTCTGGCCGGAGCCGTGCGGGCCGCAGAGCACGATGGTCTTGCCGAGCGCGTCCAGGAGCGGCTTCGCGGCGTCGAAGTCCGCCTGCTCGCCGCCGACCATGATGGACAGGACCGCCTCGATGGCACCGGCCTCGCCGCCGGAGACCGGCGCGTCCAGGACCCGGATGCCCTTCTCGGCCGCGTTCTCGGCGAGGTCGACCGAGGTCTGCGGGGTGATGGAGGACATGTCCACCAGCAGCGCGCCGCGCTTCGCGTTCTCCAGGATGCCGTCCGGGCCGTACGCGATGGCCTCGACCTGCGGCGATGCGGGCACCATCGTGATGACGACATCCGCGTCCTGGACCGCGTCCGCGATCGAGGAGGCGCCGGTGCCGCCGGCCGCGACCAGCCGGTCGATCTTGTCCTGCTCCAGGGTGTATCCGGTGACGGAGTAACCGGCCTTGATCAGGTTCTCCGACATGGGGGAGCCCATGATGCCGAGACCGATCCAGGCGACCTTGGGGAGGTTGTTGCTCATGAGGGTGCCTTCCTGAAAAACGTGTGTACGTAAGGGGGTTGGGCGCGACATCGAGGCCGCCCCGGCCCGTCCGCAGCGAGGGGGCCGGTCAGCCGGCCGCTCGGGCCGACACCGGGAGCCAGTCGAAGGACTCGGCGCTCGGCCGGTCGCCCGGCTTGTACTCCAGGCCGACCCAGCCCGCGTAACCGGCGTCCTTCAGCTCGTCGAGCAGCCGCTCCAGCGGGAGCGAGCCGGTGCCCGGCGCGCCGCGGCCCGGGTTGTCGGCGATCTGGACGTGGCCGGTCTTCGCGGCATAAGCCTTGATGGCCTGGCTCAGGTCCTCGCCGTTCATCGAGAGGTGGTAGAGGTCCAGCAGGAACTTGGCGTTCCCGAGGCCCGTCGCCGCGTTCACCTTGTCGACGACCTCGATCGCGGCCGGTGCGCTGACCAGCGGGAAGAGCGGCGACTCCGGCTTGTTCAGGGTCTCGATCAGGAGGATCGCCCCGACGCGGTCCGCCGCGCGGGCGGCCTGCACCAGGTTCTCCAGCGCGAGCGCGTCCTGGACCTGCGGGTCCGCGCCCTCCACGCGGTTGCCGTACAGCGCGTTGAGCGCCGTGCAGCCGACCGAGGCGGCGAAGTCGGCCGCCACCTCGATGTTGGCCCGGAAGCGGTCCGACTCCGTGCCGGGCACGGAGAGCGCGCCGCGGTCGGGGCCGGGGAGCTGTCCGGCGTAGAAGTTCAGTCCCACCAGCTGGGTGCCGGCGTCGTCGAGCGCCTTCTTGAGGGCGTCGAGCTCCGCCTGCGGCGGAGTGGGGGTCTCGATCCAGGGCCACCACAGCTCGACCGCGGTGAAGCCCGCCGCGGCGGCTGCCGCGGGACGCTCCAGGAGCGGGAGTTCCGTGAAGAGGATCGAGAGGTTCACATCGAAGCGCTGGTCCGGGTATCCCATGAGGATGTCGGCGCTCCTTCCGTATTGCGGAAGTTAGTTTCTGCTTAACGGAAGATTGCCCGGAGGGAGGCGAGGCTGTCAAGGGGGTGCCGCAAAATTCGCCCCGGTCGGCGGCGTACGGAATCGGTGGCAGGAGCCCCTCCGGGCATACGAAAGCGGGGCGGGGGCCGCCGTCGACCCCCGCCCCGCCCGGCTCTCACGCCGTACGTACTGCCCCTAGCTGCCCGGAACCGTGTCCTCGAAGCTCGTCCCCGCACTGCGGTACGCCCCGACCATCGCGTTCACCTGGGAGGGGGTGAGCACCTGGTCCTTCACATGCAGGACGTAGTCCACCTGCTGGTCGTAGGCGCGGGGTGTCGTGCTCGGCTGGCCCTCCAGATCGATCAGCCACTGGTTGAAGTTGATCGACATCGGCCGCTCGGGCAGATACGCCGCCCCGTGCGTGCCGAAGTGCTGACCGTCGACGTAGTACGTGATCTGGTTGTCGTCGATCGTCACCACCAGGTCGTGCCAGCCCGCGTACGACGCCCGGACCTCGCTGTGCGCGTTGACCGCCTCCCACGGGTCGGGCCGGTAGGTCTCCCACGAGGTCGTGTAGAGGATGTTGGCCGGCTCGCCCCAGCCGCCGTTCGGCAGATACTCGAAGTCGTACTCCGCGTAGTCGTCCGCCATCGGCGCCTTGAGGTCGTTGATGGTGAAGAAGGTCTGCACGATCCGGTCGCCGTCCGGGCCCGAGCGCGGCGCGTCGCTGAACTTCACCCGGGACGCGTAGGTCCCGTTCTTGAACTTCATCGACTTGGTCAGGATCTCGGTGTGCTTCGTCGAAGCGCCTGTGCCCGCCGTCGACGTCTCCAGGTTCATCACCGAGTTCCCGCTCTGCGAGGCGAAGGTGACGTTCTCGGGCGCCCAGGTCGCGCCCGGCACTCCGGGGCCGCCGGAGTTGGACCGTACGCTCCAGCCGTTGGCGTTGATCTTCGGGTCGGTGTGGGAGCTGTAGGTGAAGTCATCGAAGAGCCGGGGGCCTTCGGTCGGCGGGTCGGTCGGGTCCGGCGGGTCGGTCGGGCCGTTGCCCCCGGGCGCCTCGCCCCACACGGTGGCCCCGTTTACGTGGGCCGTCACCTTGGACCAGTCGCCGTACGCGGTCCGGTCCGGGCCGAAGGAGTAGTCGTCGGACTGGACGAGCGAGGCCCAGGAGCTCTGGTGGAAGCGGAGTTGCATGTCCCCGGTGTCCGCGCCCGGTGCGAGCGAGCCCGCCCCGGCGGTGAAGCCGATCTCCAGGTAGCGGTCGGCGGTGGCGGTCGGGTTCGCGAGCGTCTCGAACGTACCGGTGATGTTCGCGCACCCCTTCACCGCCCAGGAACAGGCGAACCGGTAGGCGGCGGAGGCCGAGTCGGCCTTGAAGTAGTAGCGGACCTTCACGCCGCTCAGCGGTACGGAGGTGGAGCCGGCGTTACGGACCTTCAGCCACGGCTCGCTCTGGTCGGCGCTCGCACCGGACGCGCTCGTCCGGTACTGGACCACGAGCCCGTCGGCCGCGGCGGACGCCGAGGACGGCCACGCGGCCAGACCGGTGGCGGCCAGGGCCACGGCGGCGGCCGAGGCGGCGGCGGTGCGCAGCCTGGACCTGTGCGGATTCCTGCGTGATGTGTTCACAGGCGTGTTCCTCTCCGGAACGGTGGTGGGGGACGGGTTACGGGTGGAGTCGCGCTGTTCCTGCGGAGGGGGACGCGGACACGGCCGTCGCGAGCGACCGCGCGTCCAGGGGGCGGTAGGGGACGCCCAGGGCGTCCAGCCGGGCGGTGTGGTGACGCAGCCGCTCGACGAACCCCGGCCAGTCGCCGCGCCCGCCGGACCAGGAACGGTCGGCCAGCGCGCAGAGCCGGGGAAAGCTGAGGTACTCGATCTCCTCGGGGGTGCGGGCGTACTCCGTCCACAGCTGGACCTGGGTCCCGAGCACCCGGGCCCGCTCCGCCTCCGGCCAGTCGTGCGGGGCCGGTTCGTAGCCGTGGACCGTGTGCAGGGGGACCGGCGCGCCGGGCTGGGCGACCGGCTCGGACGGGTCCGTGGACTGGGCGTAGTCGAGATAGGTCGCCCGGTGGTGCGCGGCGATCACCTGATGGCCGCGGCGGGCGGCGGCCCTGGCGTGCGTGGCGTCGCGCCAGGTCATCACCGTGAATTCCGGGGGGAGTTCGGCGCCGTTCTCGACCCAGCCGAGCGGGATCCGGCCACGCTCGACCAGGAACGCCCCGACCCGGCCCATGAACCAGCCGTGCAGTTCGGCCGGGCCCGCGAGTCCCAGCGCCGCCGCACGCTCCCGGGCGGCCGGGCTGTCCTCCCACTCGGTGGTCGGGCACTCCTCGCCGCCGATGTGGATGTACGGCGACGGGAAGACGTCCATCACCTCCTCCAGCACGGCCCGGCAGAAGTCGAAGACCCCCTCGTGGACGCCGAGGATCGTGTCGCACACCCCCCAGCGGGTCCACACATCCAGCTGTCGCCCCGGACGGTTGCCCAGCTCCGGGTGGGCGGCGAGCGCGGCACGTACATGGCCGGGCATCTCGATCTCCGGCACGACGGTGATCCCGCGCTCCGCCGCGTACCGCACCAGGCCCCTCAACTCCGCCTTGGTGTAGTGCCCTTCGTGCGGCACCGCGTCGAAGTGCGCCCCGTCCGGGCCGGTCGGGCCCTTCTGCGACCGCGCCCGCCGGGAGCCGACCGAGATCAGCCGGGGGTAGGCGTCGACCGGCATCCGCCAGCCCTGGTCGTCGGTGAGGTGGAGGTGCAGGACGTTCAGCTTGTGCAGCGCCAGCAGGTCCACGTACCGGTGCAGATAGCCGATCGGCTGGAAGCGGCGCGCCACGTCCAGCATCGCCCCGCGCCACGGCCGGTCCGGTACGTCGGTGATCTCGACGCAGGGCAGCTGCCAGGAGCCGGTGCCCGTCGCCCCGCCCGACAGGGCCTCGGCGGGCAGGAGTTGGCGGATCGTCTGGATGCCCCGGAGCAGCCCGGTGCGGTGGGCGGCGCGCAGCTGGAGGGCCTGCGGGGCGACCGTCAGTCCGTACCCCTCCTCGCCGAGGCCGCCGAGCCGGTCGTCCAGGGCGAGGACGACCCGGCCGTCGGGCGACGGTGTGAGCGGCAGGCCCGCGGGGCGGCCGATCAGGGTGCGCAGCAGGTCCGCCGCCGGTTCCGCCCCCGGCAGCGCGCGGACGGTGGTGTCCCGGTCCAGGGTGAGCCGGCCGCCGAGCGAGGATACCTTGCCGGGGTGGGGGAGCAGGGCGGGGGCGGGGTGCGGTGAGGGCACGGGCGTCTCCGTGTTCGGTTCGCGGACGGGGGCGAGGGGGGCCGATCGGCGTTCTCCGCCGCTCAGCCCTTCACGGCACCGGCGGCGAAGCCGGACGTGACATGGCGCTGGAGCAGCAGGAAGATCACCAGGGCGGGCAGCGCGAAGAGGGTGGAGGCGGCCATCGTGGCGCCCCAGTCGGTGCCGAAGGTGTTCTGGAAGGAGGACAGCCAGACCGGCAGCGTCCGGTTGTCCTGCTGCTTGATGATCAGGAAGTTGGCGTAGGCGAACTCGTTCCAGGCGGTGATGAAGCCGAACAGTGAGGTCGCCATCAGCCCCGGGGCCAGCAGCGGCATCGCCACCCGCCAGAACGCCCCGGTCCGGGTGCAGCCGTCGACCTGCGCCGCCTCCTCCAGCTCCGGCGGGATCGTCCCGATGAAGCCCCGCAGCACCACGACGGTGAACGGCAGCGTGATCATGAAGTAGATCAGCGTCAGCGTCGGCAGCCGGTCGAGCATGTTCGTGTCCCGCGAGATGGTGTAGATGGGGATGATCAGCGACTCCCAGGGCGCCATCTGCGCGATGAAGATCATCAGCATGAACTGCCGCCGGCCCCGCCACCGCAGCCGCGCCACGGCGTACGCCGCGCCCAGCGCCACCAGCAGCGCCAGCAGGACCGCCCCCAGCGTCACGAGGATGCTGTTGCGCCAGAACAGCGCGAAACCGTCGGCGTCCACGGCCCGTTGGAAGTGGTCGAGGGTCCAGGTGTGCGGGAAGAGCTGCGGGTCCGACGACTGGATGTCCTTCGACGGCTTGAAGGCCGTGGAGATCATCCAGTACACGGGGAAGAGGCAGATCACGACGGTGACGGCGGCGGCGAGGTGCAACGGAAGGCGCCGGAGCCGAAGGCGCACGACAGGTGGGTTCATCGGGTCTCGTCCTCCTGGCGGAGCATCTGGCGGAAGTAGAGGACGAGCACCCCGGACATCAGCACCACGGTGACCATCGAGGCGGCGGAACCGAGGTCGTACCGCTGGCTGGAGAGCGCGGTCTGCACGGCGTAGACCGGCAGGATCGTCGTGGCGTCGCCGGGCCCGCCCCGGGTCATCACCCAGATCTGGACGAACGCCTTGAACTTCCAGATCACCTCCAGCGACACCACCAGCAGGAAGATCGGCCGCAGGATCGGGAAGGTGACCGAGCGGAAGATCCGCCCCGCGCCCGCCCCGTCCAGCCGCGCCGACTCGTACAGCTCGGGGGAGACGGTGGTCAGCGCCGAGTACAGGGTGATCGCGGCGAACGGCACCGACTGCCAGACGATGAGCGTCACCAGGATCGCGAAGGCCGCTGTGCCGTTGGCGAACCACGGATAGCGGTCGAAGGAGTCGAGGCCGAGCGAGGTCAGCGACCAGTTGACGATGCCGAACTCCGAGTGGAACAGCCACTGGAAGACGGTGGTCGCCGCGACCACCGGCATCGCCCAGGCCAGCACCAGCGAGCACAGCACCACCGTCCGCCCGATCCGGCCCAGCCGCTCCACCATCAGGGCGACCAGGGTGGCGATCACCATGATCAGGACCACGTTGACCGCCATGAAGAGGAAGGTGCGGCGGACCACCTCCCAGAAGCGCGGGTCCGTCAGCAGCGTCCGGTAGTTCCGCAGGCCGACGAAGTCCGCGTCACCGGCGATCAGTTGGCGCAGCCGGAAGTCCTGGAACGAGATCAGGACGGCCCGCACCAGCGGGTAGACCAGCAGATAGAGCATGCCGCCGACCGCGGGGGCGACCAGGGCGTACGGCCAGAGGTTCCTGGCCCTGCCCGTTCCCCCGCGCCGGGGCGGGGACTTGCGCACGGCGAGGCGCGGGGCCGGGCGTCGCCGGGGGGCGCTGGGTACGGTCCGTTGGTCGACGACCGGCACGGCACGCCTCCTTTCTCGGAGCGGGGAGAGGGCGGATCGGGGTCAGGAACCGGCGTTCATGGCCCGGGTGATGTCCTGCGAGGCCTTCGCCGCCTCCTTCGCCGGATCACCTCCGGTGAGCACCGCCGTCATGTAGTCCTTGATCGGGTTCTCCGCCTCGACCGCCGCCCAGCCCGGGGTGTTGGGCGTGGCGTGCCCGTTGGCCGCGCCGACCGCCATCGCGGCGGCCCCCGGGTCGTCGGCCACGGCGGAGGCCAGCGAGGTCCGGTTCGGTACGTAGCTCATGGCGACGGCGAGCTTCTTCTGCCAGGTGTCCCCGGTCAGCTCCTTGATGAAGGCGACCGCCTCGTCGGGGTGGGCCGCGGCGGCCGGCACGACCAGGTCGGAGCCGCCGGTGAAGACCGCGCCCGGGGTGTCCGCCGTCTTGCCCGGGATCGGGAAGAAGGCGAGCTTGCCCTTGAGTTCGGGGTTGTTCTCCGCGATGACGTTGGCCCCGCCCGGAGTGGAGATGACCTGGGCCACCTGGCCCTGGGCCATCACCTCGGCCTGCGGCGGATCGTCCTCGTCGGAGTCCTTGGGGCCCTTGCCGAGCGCCTGGAGCTCCTCGTAGAACGCCATGCCGCGCAGCGCCTCGGGGGTGTCGAGCGCGCCGGACCACTTCCCGCCGGACTCGGCTGCGAGGTCGCCGCCCTCGTCCCAGATGAACCCGGCCAGCGCGTACCACATCTGTCCCGGCAGGTAGATGCCCTGCGTGCCGCCCTTGTTGAGCTTCGTCGTGGCGTCGATCCACTGCTCACGGGTCTTGATCCCGGCCGCGTCGACGCCCGCCTCCTCGAACAGGTCGGTGCGGTAGACGACCACCCGGTTCGCCGCGTAGTACGGGATGCCGTACTGCTTGCCCTCGTACGAGCCGGGCTCGGCCAGGCCGCTCAGCCAGTCCTCGCCGTTCAGCTCGTCCGTGGCGTCGCTGAGGTCGAGCAGTCCGCCGCTCTCCGCGAACTGGGACACCTGGGTGTTGCCCGCCTCGATGACGTCCGGGGCGTCGTTGCTGGCCAGGGCTGCGGTGATCTTCTGGCCGATCCCGTCCCACTCCTGGATCTGGATCTTCACGTCGATCGTCGGGTGGCGCTTCTCGAAGTCCGCGGTGAACTCCTTCTGGAACTGCGCCGAGACGCTGTCGCGCATCAGCCACACATCCACCGTCGTCCGGCCGTCCCCGTTCCCGGAGTCCGGTCCGGACGGCGAACTGCAGGCACTGAGCGCGGCGGTCAGGGCAAGCACGGGCCCACCGGCGAGCAAGCGGTACTTCACGGTTCACCTCGGAAGCAGAACGGATCGGACGGACCTGACGAGGCCTGACCACCTGACCAGTGAGCCTCACTGGACAGCTCGCCTGTCGGTGGTGGATGAAGGTGGCATAGACCAATGGGGTCGTCAACCCCCTGCGTACAAAGGGATATTGGAGATCCAGCTGTAACGTGAGCGACCGAACCAGCTCCGGTAAGCGCTACACTTCACCTGACCAGCAGGCCAGTTAGGGTGGCGAGACGGTCAACTGGTAAGGAAAGATCCAGCCGCCGGGAGGGGAGACCATGGACACGGATATGCCGGGGACGGTGCTCAAACGGGAGCGGACCCGCGATGCCGTGCTGGAGCTGATCGAGTCGCGCAGCCCGGGGGACGCCATCCCCTCGGAGCGCGCCCTGTGCGCCCTGCTCGGCGTGTCGCGGCCCACCGTGCGCGCGGCGGTCGACGAACTGGTCGCAGCCGGACTCCTGGTGCGCGAGCACGGCCGGGGCATGTTCGTCGCCCCCGCCAAGATCACCCAGGAGCTGGTCGCCGGGGACCGGGCGCTCAGCGTGCCGCAGGCGGCGGGCGCCTGGTCGAGCCGGCTGCTGGAGTTCACCACGCTCCAGGCGGGGGCCCGCGTCGGCCGCAAGCTGCGCATGTCACCGGCCGCCGAGATCGTCTACGTGGCGCGGCTGCGGCTGGTCGACGGGGCGCCGATGGCTATCGAGCACCTGCACATCCGGGCGGAGCTGGTGCCGGGACTCAGTGCGCAGGAGCTGGAGAGCGGTGATCTGTACGAGCATCTGCGCGCCACTCACGGCGTGCACGTCCACGAGGCGGTCCAGGCGATCGAGCCCACCGTCGTCACCCGCGCCGAGGCCGGGCTGCTCGACGTCCCGGAGCTGTCCCCGGCGCTGCTCTTCGAGCGGCTGACGTCCGACACCACGGGCCGTCCGGTGGAGTACGTCCACTCGCTCTACCGGGGCGACCGCTACCGGATCGTCTCCCGGCTCGCGCTCGGCCCGGCGGCCGAGGTCGCCCCCGACCTGGAGGGGCACCACCCGGGCATCCCGCCCGGCGACTTCGCGCACGGCGACGCCATCGCCTCGTCGACCAGGGGGGACATCCAGACGGGCGGCTGAACGCCCGTCACCTCTCGACAGCGGTCGGCGTTGCGGAGCACGCAACTCATGTTGCGCCTCTTGCCTTGCGGGTGCCGGCGGGCCAGGGTGGCGGACGCATCCGAAGCAGCCGACCCCCACCCGAGGTGCCTCGCATGAAGCCGTCCCCCCACCCGCACTCCGGCCCCCACCGCCCCGCTCCCGCCTCCGGCCGCCGCCGATTCCTCGGCGGCCTGCTGGCCACCGTCGCCCTGGCGGCCGCGGGGCCCGCCCTCGCCACTCCCGCCCGCGCCGCGGTCCGCCCGGCCTCCGCGCCCGCGCCGCGCGCCACCCGCCCGCTACTCCTCGGCACGTACACCTCCGAGGCGGGAGGCGGCACCGGCATCGGCACCGCCGCGTACGACACGGTCACCGGCGCGATCACTCCGGGCCCCGTGATCACCGGCGTCGGCAACCCCTCCTACCTGGCCCTCCACCCCTCCGGCTCCACCGTCTACGCGGTCGCCGAGCAGGACGCGGGCGCGGTCACCGCCGTGGGAATCGCGCCGGACGGGACGTACGAGGTGCTCGGCAGCCGGCCCACCGGCGGCTCCGGGACCACCCACCTCTCCGTCCACCCGTCCGGGCGCTGGCTGCTGAGCGCGAACTACGGCTCAGGCAGCGTCGCCGTGCACCCGATCGCCGAGGACGGCTCGCTGGGCGAGCGCACCGACCTGGTCACCCACAGCTCGCCGCCGCCCGGACCCGGCCAGGGCGGGCCGCACGCCCACCAGATCGTCACGGACCCCGACGGAGGCCATGTCCTCGCCGTCGACCTGGGCACCGACACCGTGTACACGTACGCACTCGACGAGTCCGCCGGGACGCTCACCGAGGTCTCCCGCGCCGCCCTGGCGCCCGGCTCCGGCCCCCGCCACCTGGCCTTCCACCCCGGCGGGCGCTTCGCCTACCTGGCCTGCGAGCTGGACAACACCCTGGTCGTCTGCGCGTACGACCCCGCCACCGGCGCCCTCACCCCGGGGCCCGGACAGTCCACCGGCACAGGATCCGGCACCAGCTACCCCGCCCAGCCGGTCGTCACCGGCGACGGGGCGTACGTCTACCTCGCCAACCGGGGCCCCAACAGCCTCACCCGTTACGCCGTGGAAGACGACGGGGCGGCCGTCCGGCTGCTGGACACCGTGCCCGTCGGCGGCGACTGGCCCCGGCAGCTCGCCCTGTCCCCGGACAGCACCCTGCTCTTCGCCGCCAACCAGCGCTCCTCCACCGTCACCGTCTTCGGCGTCGGCCCCGACGGCTCCCTCACCGCCGTCGGCGACCCCTTCCCGGCGCCGGTCGCGGTCTGCGTCCTGCCGCTCCCGTGACCACCGCCGTACGGGGCCCCGCGCACACCGGGGGCGGGGCCCCGGGCAGCGGTTACAGTCGTGGCCGAGCCGCGCGCCCGCACCCGCGGCGAGGACATCAGGGAGGCACAGTGCGCTTGAGGGTGGAATTCACCACCGAGCCCTTCGATCTCGACGAGGCGCCCACCCACGCGGTGGTGGCCCGGGAGGTGATCCAGGGCGCCGAGCTGGACGCCGTCGACGTCGGCCCCTTCGGCAACACCGCGGAAGGGGGCGCGGACGAGGTGCTCACCGCCGTGGACTCCCTGCTGCGCCAGGCCCTGGCCTCGGGCGCCACCCGGGTCTCGCTCCAGGTGAACGTGATCGAGGAGGAGATCCGGTGACCGAATCCGCCGATAACGTTCCGGTCACCGTCGACCACCCCTTCGTATCGGCCGTCAAGCCGCTCGTCGACGCGATGGGGGCCGAGCTGCTGGGCCCCGAGCAGGCCCAGCCGGACGATGTGGTGCTCGCCTGGGAGGGCCAGGACGTCATAGCCGTACGCCTGCCCCAGCTCTCCGACTCGCTGGACCACATCCTCGCCGCGATGGAGCGACGGCACGGGATGCCGCTCGCCGACCTGGACCGCAAGGCCAAGCAGAGCGTCGTCCGGACCCTGGAGGCACGCGGTGCCTTCTCCGTACGGCACGGGGTGGAGACCGTGGCCGGCGCCCTGGGCGTATCCCGGTTCACCGTGTACAACTACCTGAACCGGGAACATACGGCCAAGGGTGAGTAGTTGGCCGAACACGCAGGAAAGCCGCCGTCCGCATGCCGGGACGGCGGCTTTCTTCGTTCGCGAGATTTCAACAAAGTGTTGACGTCGTGTTGCGGAGGGCGTTAGCTATCCGCAGCCCGAACAACGCACAGCGAAAAGCAGCCACGGAGGCTCCCGTGACTTCGAGCTCCACACCGGGCCTCACCCGGTTCAACACACTGGCGGACGGCGAGGCCACCCCCGCACTGCACGAGGTGTGTGCCAGTGCGACCTGGGGAAACAGCATCCTCGCCGGGCGTCCGTACGCCACCGAAGAAGCCCTGCTCGCCGCGAGCGACGCCGCCACGGCGCAGCTCACCGCGGCGGACCTGGCCGACGCGATGGCCGGCCACCCGCCGATCGGCCGCCCGAAGCCCGGCGACCCGACCTCCTCCCGTGAGCAGCGGGGGATGGCCGGCGCCTCCGAGGAGCTCAAGACCGAGATGCTCGAACTGAACCTGGCCTACCAGGAGCGGTTCGGACATGTCTTCCTGATCTGCGCCACCGGCGCCACCGGAGAGCAGATGCGCGACGCGGTGAAGTCCCGGATCGGGAACTCGCCCGAGCAGGAGCAGGAGATCGTGCGCACCGAACTGGGCAAGATCAACCGCATCCGGCTGACCCGTCTCGTGACGGAGGCCCTCGCAGAGGACGCTCCCGCACAGGACTCTTGAGATCTAGGAGAGTGACGGTCTTGAGTACCGACACGACCGCATCGGTGTCCACCCACATCCTGGACACCAGCATCGGCCGCCCCGCCGCGTCCGTCGCCGTCTCGCTCGCCGCCCGCAGCGGAAGCGACGCGCCGTACGTCACGCTCGGAGCGTCCGCGACCGATGCGGACGGGCGTTGCAAGGACCTCCCGGCACTGCCGGAGGGAACAAGCCATGTACGTCTCGAATTCGACACCGAGGCGTATTTTTCCAAGAAGCAAGCCGAGGCGCAGCAGGACGCCCCCCGCGTAAGGGACAGCGGCGCGTTCTTCCCGGAAGTGACGATCGCCTTCGCGGTCGTCCCGGGCGAGCACTACCACGTACCGCTGCTGCTCAACCCGTTCGGCTACTCCGTTTACCGAGGGAGCTAGCACCGACATGCCCACGATTCTCGGCCAGAACCAGTACGGCAAAGCAGAGAACCGCGTCGTAAAGATCACGCGGGACGGCGACACCCACCACATCAAGGACCTGAACGTCTCGGTCGCCCTCTCCGGCGACATGGACGACGTCCACTACTCCGGCTCCAACGCCAACGTCCTGCCGACCGACACCACCAAGAACACGGTGTTCGCGTTCGCCAAGGAGCACGGGATCGAGTCCGCCGAGCAGTTCGGCATCCACCTCGCCCGGCACTTCGTCTCCTCGCAGGAGCCGATCCACCGCGCCCGGATCCGGATCGAGGAGTACGCCTGGGAGCGCATCGAGACCTCCGACGGCAACTCCAAGTTCATCGGCGCCGACGAGGTCAAGCACTCCTTCGCCCGCAAGGGCCAGGAGACCCGCGTCTCCCAGATCACCTACGACGGTGAGAACTGGGAGGTCATCTCGGGTCTCAAGGACCTCACGGTGATGAACTCGACCAACTCCGAGTTCTGGGGCTACGTCAAGGACAGGTACACGACGCTGAAGGAGGCGTACGACCGCATCCTGGCGACGGACGTCTCGGCCCGCTGGCGGTACAACTGGACCAGCGACGAGCAGCGCATGCCGAACTGGGAGAAGTCCTACGAGCAGGCGCGCAAGCACATGCTCCAGGCCTTCGCCGAGACCTACTCCCTCTCGCTCCAGCAGACCCTGTACCAGATGGGTTCGCGCATCATCAACAGCCGCAGCGAGATCGACGAGATCCGCTTCTCGCTGCCGAACAACCACCACTTCCTGGTGGACCTCGAACCGTTCGGCCTCAAGAACGACAATGAGGTCTACTTCGCGGCGGACCGTCCCTACGGTCTGATCGAGGCCACCGTGCTCCGGGACGGCGTCGAGCCGAAGATCCCGGTCGACATGACCAACCTCTGACGCGGCACTGAACCGGCCGCCGCCCGACCACAGACGGGCGGCGGCCGGTCATCCCGGAGGGAACACCCATGGCACAGCCTGCAACGGGGCCGGCCGAAAGCCCAGGCAAAGACCCCTCGAAAACCCTCGTCGGCACGGCGGTTCACCCGGTCGACGAGAAGCTTCCTCCCGCGCGGCTCCTCCCCGCCGCACTCCAGCACATCGCCGCCATGTACGCGGGCGTCGTCACCCCTCCGCTGATCATCGGCCAGGCCGTCGGCCTGGACGCCGCCGGGATGACCCGGCTCATCGCGGCCAGTCTCCTGATCGCCGGTCTCGCCACCATCCTCCAGACGATCGGTCTCGGCCCCTTCGCCGGCAACCGGCTCCCCTTCGTCAACGCCGCCTCCTCCGCCGGGATCGCGCCGATGCTCGCCATCGCCGAGACCAGCGCACCGGGCCGCCAACTCCCCGCGATCTACGGGGCGGTGCTCGTCGCCGGAGTGTTCTGCCTGGCCGTCGGCCCCTTCTTCGGCCGGCTGCTGCGCTTCTTCCCGCCGCTCGTCACCGGCGTGGTCATCACCCTCATCGGCGTCACCCTCATGCCCGTGCCCGTCGCCTGGGCCCAGGGCGGCGACGCCACCGCCGACGACTTCGGTGCCATGAAGTACCTGGCGCTGGCCGCCTTCACCCTCGTCGTCATCCTCCTCGTCCAGCGCTTCGGCCGCGGCTTCCTCAAGCAAGTGGCCCTGCTGGTAGGCATGTTCGTCGGCACGCTGGCCGCGATCCCGTTCGGACTCACCGACTTCTCCGCGCTGGAGTCCGCACCGCTCGCCGCCCTGCCGACCCCCTTCGCCTTCGGCGCGCCGGAGTTCCAGCCCGCCGCGATCCTCTCGCTCTGCATCGTCATGCTCGTCCTGATGACGGAGTCCTCCGCCGGGATGCTCGCCCTCGGAGAGATCTGCGAGCGCCGCACCGATGGTCGTACGATCACCCGCGGCCTGCGCACCGACGGCATCGCCACCCTCCTCGGCCCGGTCTTCGGCGGGTTCCCGACCAGCGCCTTCGCGCAGAACGTCGGGGTCGTCTCGCTGACCCGTGTGCGCAGCCGGTACGTCGTCGCGGCGGCGGGCGGAGCTCTGCTGATCCTCGGCGCCTTCCCGGTGCTCGGCGCGGTCGTCTCACTCGTCCCGATGCCCGTCCTCGGCGGCGCCGGCATCGTCCTCTTCGGCTCCATCGCCGTGAGCGGCATCCGTACGCTCTCCGAAGCGGGGCTCGACGACAGCTCCAACATCATCCTGGTGGCCGTCGCGCTCGGTGCGGGCATCATCCCGCTCGCCGCGCCCTCCTTCTACGCCGGATTCCCCGCCTGGGCGCAGACCGTGCTCGGCTCCGGGATCAGCGCGGGAGCCCTGGTCGCGGTCGTGCTCAACCTGTTCTTCCACCATCTCGGCACCCACAGCCGTAACGCTGTGGCACTCAAATCCTCCTAGGGTCCTGCCGTGCCCACATCGCCACAGAGAGAAGAAGGAAGCGCCATGGCAGCTTCGGCAGACCCTCAGCGCATCGTCATCGAGAACTGTTCGATCGCCACCGTCGACGCCCAGGACACGGAGTACGCCTCCGGGTACATCGTCGTGGCGGACAACCGCATCGAGTCCGTCGGCGCGGGCAAGGCCCCGGAGGGCCTGACCGGTGTCGTCCGGCGCATCGACGCCACCGGGCACCTCGCCACCCCGGGCCTGGTCAACACCCACCACCACTTCTACCAGTGGATCACCCGGGGCCTGGCCACCGACCACAACCTCTTCAACTGGCTGGTCGCCCTCTACCCGACCTGGGCGCGCATCGACGAGCCGATGGCCCGCGCCGCCGCGCAGGGCTCGCTCGCCATGATGGCGCGCGGCGGTGTCACCACCGCCATGGACCACCACTACGTCTTCCCGAAGGGCTCCGGCGACCTGTCCGGCGCCATCATCGGGGCCGCCCGCGAGACGGGCGTACGGTTCACCCTCGCCCGGGGCTCCATGGACCGCAGCGAGAAGGACGGCGGCCTGCCCCCGGACTTCGCCGTCGAGACCCTGGAGGGTGCGCTCGCCGCCACCGAGGCGACGATCGACGCCCACCACGACGCCTCCTTCGACGCCATGACGCAGGTCGCCGTCGCGCCCTGCTCGCCGTTCTCGGTCTCCACCGAACTGATGCGCCAGGGTGCCGAGCTGGCCCGCCGCCGAGGCGTCCGGCTGCACACCCACGGCTCGGAGACCGTCGAGGAGGAGCAGTTCTGCAAGGAGCTGTTCGGGATGGGCCCGACCGAGTACTTCGAGTCGACCGGCTGGCTCGGCAGCGATGTGTGGATGGCCCACTGCGTCCACATGAACGACTCCGACATCGCCGCCTTCGCCCGTACGGGAACCGGCGTCGCCCACTGCCCGTCCTCCAACGCCCGCCTCGCCGCCGGCATCGCCCGGGTCCCCGACATGCTCGCCGCCGGCGTGCCCGTCGGCCTCGGCGTGGACGGCACCGCCTCCAACGAGTCCGGCGAACTCCACACCGAGCTGCGCAACGCGCTGCTCATCAACCGCCTCGGCGCCCACCGCGAGGCCGCCCTGAACGCCCGTCAGGCCCTGCGCCTCGGGACCTTCGGCGGGGCCCAGGTCCTGGGCCGCGCCGACCAGATCGGCTCCCTGGAGGCCGGCAAGCTCGCCGACCTCGTCCTGTGGAAGCTGGACACCCTGGCCCACTCCTCGATCGCCGACCCGGTGACCGCGCTCATCTTCGGCGCGGCCGCCCCGGTGACCCTCTCCCTCGTCGACGGCAAGCCGGTCGTCGAGGGCAACCACCTCACCACGGTGGACGAGGACGCCATCGCCCGCGAGACCCGCGACGAGGCCCGCCGCCTCGCGCAGATCGCCGCCGGGGCCTGACCCCCGGCGGTATCCCCGACCGGCCGGTCGAGGGGGACGGCCCGAGACCGGCCGCCGTGGACCCGAGCGGGGTACACGGCAGCCGGTCCGGCGGACGCGCACCCCATGGCGCGCGTCCGCCGGACCGGTGATGAACGCTGCCCGCACACACCCCCGTGCGCGCCCCTTTCCGACCCCCCTCTGCACGACCTGCACCACCTGAGAGAGCCGCAAGCACCGTCGCACCACTTACGCACCACCTCCCTGAACCCCACGTCGCCGACGACGTGTAACCGACCGGAGGAACCGCCGTGGCCGCTGAGCCCAGGTTTCGCAAAGACGCAGACGCAGCCGCCCCCGACGTGACGGACGACGCCGTCACAGAAGCAGAAGCAGCAGGTGACGGCCGGAAACATCCGGTCGACGAGACCCTCCCCCCACTGAAGATGTTCACCAGCGGCCTCCAGCACGTGGCCGCCATGTACGCGGGCGTGGTGGCCCCGCCGCTCATCGTGGGGCCGGCCGTCGGCCTCACCGCCAAGGAGACCGCCTTCCTGATGGGGGCGAGCCTCTTCACCGCGGGGATCGCCACCCTGCTCCAGACCATCGGTTTCTGGAAGGTCGGCGCCCGGCTGCCCTTCGTCAACGGCGTCTCGTTCGCCGGGGTCGCCCCGATGATCGCGATAGGCAAGGACCGGGGCCACGACGGGATAGCCGTCATCTTCGGCGCGATCATCGTCGCGAGCCTTCTCGGCTTCGTCCTCGCCCCGTACTTCTGCAAACTGGTCCGCTTCTTCCCGCCCGTCGTCACCGGCACCGTGATCACCCTGATCGGCGTCTCGCTCCTCCCGGTCGCCTTCAACTGGTCCCAGGGCGGCAACGCCACGGCCGACGACTACGGTTCGATGACGAACATCACGATGGCCGCCGTGACCCTGGTCGTCGTGCTGGCCCTGCGCAAGCTGCTGCGCGGCTTCCTCCAGCAGATCGCGATCCTGCTCGGCCTGGTCATCGGCACGCTCATCGCCATCCCGGCCGGCATCACCGACTTCGGTGCCATCAAGGAAGCCGACGTGGTCGGCTTCCCGACGCCGTTCGCCTTCGGCGCCCCGCAGTTCGAGATCGCCGCCATCATCTCCATGTGCATCGTGATGCTCGTCTGCATGACCGAGTCCACGGCGGACATGCTGGCCCTGGGCAAGATCGTCGGCCGCCCGGCGGACGAGAAGACCATCGAGGGCGGACTGCGCGCCGACACCCTCGGCAGCGCCATCAGCCCGCTCTTCAACGGCTTCATGTGCAGCGCCTTCGCGCAGAACGTCGGCCTCGTCGCCATGACCAAGATCCGCAGCCGCTTCGTCGTCGCGGCGGGCGGTGTGATCCTGATCGTGCTCGGCCTGGTCCCGGTCGCGGCCTCGGTGATCGCCCTCGTACCGCTGCCGGTGCTCGGCGGCGCGGGCATCGTCCTGTTCGGTACGGTCGCGGCCAGCGGCATCCAGACCCTGGCCACCGCCGCCCTGGAGAAGGGCGAGAACGCGCTCATCGTCGCGGCGGCCGTCGGTATCGGTCTGATCCCGATCGCCGCGCCGCAGTTCTACCACGCCTTCCCCGAGGACCTGCTCGTCGTCCTCGATTCGGGCATCTCCACCGGCTGTGTGGTGGCGATCGTGCTGAACCTCGCCTTCAACCACTTCGGCCGAAAGCCGGACGCGGCGGAAGAGGAACCGGCGAACGGCGAACACGTGGTGCCGGCGGCCGCCGGGGTGGGCATCCACTGACCCCTGCCCCCTGACAGCGGCCCGGTGGGACCCCGCACGGTCCCGCCGGGCCGGCGCGTGTCCGGGGGCCCGCGGCGCGGGCGGCCGTCCGACGGCGGTAGCGTCAGGGGCATGGAAGATCAGTCTGTTGTGGATGTCGGCGATGTGCGCCTCGCGTACCGGGCCTGGGGCGACGCGTTCGGCTCGCCCGTCGTGCTGCTGCACGGCCTCGGCGGTTCGGCCGCGCGCTGGGAGGCGGCCGGCACCCTGCTGGGCCAGGAGTGGCGGGTCTACGCCCTGGACCTGCGCGGCCACGGCGAGAGCGACTGGCCCGACGACTACGACCTGGAGCTGATGGCCGAGGACGTCGTGGGCTTCCTCGACGAACTGGAGCTGGACCGGGTCGGCCTCGTCGGCCACGGCATGGGAGGCGTCGTCGCCCGGCTGGTGGCCCAGGAGCACTCCGACCGGGTGGAGCGGCTGGTGCTGGTGGAGACGCCGGCCCCGTTCCCCGGCGACCCGGGCCCGGCCGGTCGCGCCGAGGGCCCGGTGGACTACGACGAGAACGCGGTCCCCGCCGTCCACGACCAGCTCGCCGACCCCGGCCCGGACGCGGCCGCGCCTCTCGGCGACATCGTCTCCCCGACCCTGATCATCACCGGGGGCCCGGAGAGCGGGATGGAACAGCACCGCCAGGCGGACGTGGCCGCCCTCGTCCCGGACTGCCGCCTGGTCACGGTCCCGGGCGGCCACCGTATGCACGAGACCCGGGCGGACCAGGTGGCGGCGCACATCACGGAGTTCTTCACCAGCTGAGGGGGCCGCCCCGCCCGGTGCGCGCGGCGGCGGGTCAGGGGCGGATGATCCTGCGGACCAGTTCCGGCGTCCACTCGACGTACTCGATCTCCGCTCCGCCGGCGTGCCGGGCGTAGAGGAAGCGCCCCGTCGGCCCGGCGGTCTCAGGGGTGGTGATCGTGGCGTCGGCGGACTTCAGCGTGGCCTGCAGGGTGCCCAGGTCGTCGACGACGACCGTCGCGGAGGCGTGCGCGTACCGCGCGCGTTCCTCGGCCGGGCCCGCGATGACCAGGAAGTTCCCGACGGCGGCGAGGGCGATCTTCTCGAAGGCCGTGCGGAGATGGGGCTGCTCGCCGGTCAGCTCCTCCAGCAGCGTCAGTGCCTGGTCGAGGTCGTCGGCCCACAGGCGTGCGTACGTCTTGAGGATGGTCATGAGGGGGTGCTCCCAGTGGTCTCTTCCGGTGCCCTGAAGACCGTAGGCGGGCAGATCCGCCAAGGGGAAGAACGCACTTTTCGGTGAGAGAGGCACCGGAAGGAAACCGAGTGGCGCCTCCCGCTCCGCGTGGTGGAGGGTGCTCTCAGCCGCCCGGCCGCCAGTCCGGTCGTCGGCCGCTGAGGGCGATCACGCGCTCCAGCAGCGGGGCGTCGTCCGGCACCGGAACGGGCGGCGCGAAGATGCCCCCGCGGCCCGGATCGCCCTCGTCCGGGGCGAGCAGCGCCTCGCAGGACCGCAGCTCGGCCTCGCCCGCCACGTACGGCTGCCCGGTCGAGCGGGCCAGGTCCCAGCCGTGGATCACGAGTTCGTTGAGCGCGACGGCCCCGGCCACCTCGCCGGGCAGCTCGATCCCGCCCGCCCGGGTCATGCCCGTCCAGGCGTCGGGCGAGCGCCAGGCCGCCGCCACCTCCTCCAGCCGCCGGGGCAGCACCTCGCGCCAGTCGTCGTCGAGGACGGGGAGGGACGCGTCGGGAGAGGTGGCCGTGCTCGGCCCGAGGTCCTTGCGGGCCGCGTCGCGGAAGGCGGTGGCCAGCCCGGTGAGATGGCCGAGCAGCTCCCGCACGGCGTAGTCGGGGCAGGGGGTGGGGCCGTCCAGCGTGCCGTCGTCGACCGGCCCGAGCAGTTCGGCGATCCGCCGCGCGGCCGGCTCCAGGTCGGGAAGGCCGGCGCCCGGCGCGGCGGTCTTGGGCGCGGCCGAAGCGGGGGTCTCATGCGTATCCATACAGAGAAGACACCTCCACGACCGGAAACTCATCGGTCGACGCACGGCCCGGACCGGTGGGGCGGGCGACGCAACCCGGCATATAGCGGAAGGTTCCCGGCCGGACTCTTGTCGGAGACCCCCACGTCATGTCATACAGGTCTGGACCATTGCTCTCCGGATGGAAGGCACCACCGTGCAACGCCCCCACATATCTGCCGCGTTGGCCTGTTCCGCCCTGCTTCTCGCCCCCCTCCTCTCCGCCTGCGGCGGCACCGCCGAAGCCGACACCCAGCCGCCCGGCACGCCGGAGAACGTGACCGCCCAGGCCAGCAGCTCCACCTCGGTGCACGTCATGTGGAAGGCCGCATCCGACGACGAGAAGGTCGCCGGGTACGAGGTCTACCGGGGAAAGAGCAAGGTCAAGAGTGTCCCGGCGGCGAAGACCATGATCGACGTCGACGGCCTGACGGCCTCGACGGGCTACACCTTCAGCGTCCGGGCCAAGGACGCGGCCGGGAACCTCTCCACGCCCAGCAAGGCCGTCCCCGTCACCACCCAGGCCACCCCGCCCGAGGACGACGAGCCCCCCACCACGCCGGCGAAGCTGACGGGCCGCGCCGACGGAAGCCGTGGGGCCACGCTCACCTGGGGCGCGGCCAAGGACGACGTCGGCGTCACCTCGTACGACATCTACCAGGAGGACTCCCGCATCCACAGCGTCCCCGCCTCCGAGACCACGGCGAAGCTCGCGGGGCTGCGCCCGGGAACCGTCTACACCTTCACCGTCCGGGCCCGGGACGCCTCCGACAAGTCCTCGGCCGACAGCAACACCCTCGACCTCACCACCGCGTCCGCCCCCGGCGCCCCCGCGAGCACCGCCCCCACCGGTCTGCGGACCGAAGTCGGCAAGGAGGGCGACCTGTTCACCCTCGACCTGTCCTGGGACCAGCCCGACACGGGCGGAACCATCCCCGCCTACGAACTCCACATGAACGGCAAGCTGACCACCACCATCGTCTGGGGCGGTACGCCCCCGAAGGGCCGTGCCACCTACCGGCTCGACCTCCCCGACCCGGCGGGCACCCGCTATTCGGTGAAGCTCAGGGCCAAGCTGCCGGACGGCACGTGGGGCGACTTCTCGGCCCAGCGGACGGTGGTCCTGGCGGACTGACGCTCCCGGGGGCAGGTACCACCAGGTCAGCCCCGTGCCACCCGCGGGGGAAGCCGGGGGAGCACCTGCTGTTCGTGATCGACCGTGACCCGGCCGCGTACGTCACCTCCTACCGCGGCGACGCCGTCGCGGAGGTGCGCCGCAGCATCGAGCGGGCGCTCCCCGGGGCGGCCGGCAGGGCATGCACGGACGGTGGACGGGGGGACGTCTGAGCGATCCCCTGTCCGGTCGGCCGACGTCCATGGGCCCAGGGGGCCGGGCGACCGCCCCGTCCCCGGCGCTGTGCGGGGACGGGGCCGTGCTTCGTTCACGCGGTTCGGGTCAGCGCAGCTGCTCGTACGCGGGCAGGGTCAGGAAGTCCGCGTAGTCCTGGTCCAGGGAGACCTGGAGCAGGAGGTCGTGGGCCTGCTGCCACTTGCCGGCGGCGAAGGTCTCCTCGCCGATCTCCTCGCGGATCGCCGCCAGTTCCTCGGCGGCGACCTTGCGGGCCAGCTCCGCGGTGGCGTGCTCGCCGTTCTCGAAGACCACGTCCGCGTTGATCCACTGCCAGATCTGGGAGCGGGAGATCTCGGCGGTGGCCGCGTCCTCCATCAGGTTGAAGATGGCGACCGCGCCCAGGCCGCGCAGCCAGGCCTCGATGTAGCGGATGCCGACCGCGACGGCGTTGCGCAGGCCGTCGTACGTGGGGCTCGCGTCGAGCGAGTCGATGGCGATCAGATCGCCCGGGGCCACCGAGACGTCCTCGCGCAGCCGGTCCTTCTGGTTGGGCTTCTCGCCGAGGACCGCGTCGAAGGAGGCCAGGGCGATCGGGACCAGGTCCGGGTGGGCGACCCAGGAGCCGTCGAAGCCGTCGTTGGCCTCGCGGTCCTTGTCGGCCTTGACCTTCTCGAAGGCCACCTTGTTGACCTCGGCGTCGCGGCGCGAGGGAATGAAGGCCGCCATGCCGCCGATCGCGTGCGCGCCGCGCTTGTGGCAGGTGCGGACCAGGAGTTCGGTGTACGCCCGCATGAACGGGGCCGTCATCGTGACCGCGTTGCGGTCCGGCAGGACGAACTTGGCGCCGCCGTCACGGAAGTTCTTGACGATGGAGAAGAGGTAGTCCCAGCGGCCCGCGTTCAGTCCGGCGGCGTGGTCGCGCAGCTCGTAGAGGATCTCCTCCATCTCGTACGCGGCGGTGATCGTCTCGATCAGGACGGTCGCGCGGACCGTGCCCTGCGGGATGCCGACGTAGTCCTGGGCGAAGACGAAGATGTCGTTCCAGAGGCGGGCCTCCAGGTGCGACTCCGTCTTCGGCAGGTAGAAGTACGGGCCCTTGCCGAGCTCGATCAGGCGCTGCGCGTTGTGGAAGAAGTAGAGGCCGAAGTCGACCAGCGCGCCGGGCACGGAGACGCCGTCCAGCTGGAGGTGGCGCTCCTCCAGGTGCCAGCCGCGCGGCCGCATGACGACCGTGGCCAGCTCGTCGGCGGACTTCAGCGCGTACGACTTGCCGGACTTCGGGTCGGTGAAGTCGATGCGGCGCTCGTAGGCGTCGGTGAGGTTGAGCTGGCCGAGGACGACGTTCTCCCAGGTGGGGGCGGACGCGTCCTCGAAGTCGGCGAGCCAGACCTTCGCGCCCGAGTTCAGGGCGTTGATGGTCATCTTGCGGTCGGTCGGACCGGTGATCTCCACCCGGCGGTCGTTCAGAGCCGCCGGGGCGGGCGCGACCTTCCAGGAGTCGTCCGCGCGGATGGCTGCCGTCTCGGGCAGGAAGTCCAGCGTGGACGTGCGGGCGATCTCGGCGCGGCGCTCACCGCGCCGGGAGAGCAGCTCATTGCGGCGCGGGGTGAACTGCCGGTGCAGCTCGGCCACGAACGCGAGGGCCGCATCGGTCAGGACCTCGTCCTGCCGGGGCAGGGGCTCGGCATCGACGATGGCCAGCGTGGACGGCGCTGGTGCGGACATGAGCTGTCACTCCTTCAGCGGGCGGCGGCGTCTCGACGGCCGCCGGGTCGCCTGAGACGGCACGGCGTGCCATGGCTCCGAGATACGGCCGTGGGTGCCGTCTGAGGTTCAGAGGGCTTCTGACCAGTGGATAGTAGTTTCCTCATGGTGGAAGTTCAATGGTTTGTTGATGTCGAGATTCTCCGGGTCGACAGAAACGGGCCCACGGCGGCGCAGCGTGCCAGCGCGGCCACGCACGGTGGGCGGTCGGGCGGCGGGTCCGCCACGCCGAGGGCAGTGGGCTCCGGTCACTCCAGGTGCTTGAGGTCCCGCGAGGTGTCGATGTCGTACGCCTCGGCCACATCCGAACACTCCACGAGCGTGATCGCATCGCGGTGCTCCCTCAGATAGGTCCGCGCCCCCCGGTCCCCGACGGCCGCCGCCGCGATGTCCGTCCACCGGTCCGACCCGAACAGCACCGGATGGCTCCGCTCCCCGCCGTACGAGGCCGCCGCCAGGCTCGCCCGCGAGCGGTACGCCAGCCGCACCCGCGCCACCGCCTCCGCACCGATCCCCGGCTGATCGACCAGGAGGACGAGCGCCGCATCCGCGTCCGTCGCCGCCAGGGCCGCCAGCCCCAGCCGGAGCGAGGAGCCCATCCCCTCCTCCCAGCCCGGGTTCACGCTCACCGCGCAGCCCGTGAGATCCGCCCGGGCGCGCACCTCCTCCGCCGCCGCGCCCAGCACCACGTGGAGCGGGCCGCAGCCGCCGTTGCGGAGGGAGCGCACCGCGTGCTCGATCAGCGGGCGGCCCCGGTGCTCCAGCAGCGCCTTCGGGCGGCCGCCGAGCCGACGGCCCCCTCCGGCGGCCAGCAGCACCCCCGCGACCTTGGGGTTCTCCGCCCTGCGCGGCGTGTCCGTCGCCATGTCCTCAACCATGAGGTCTGGATACCACTGAGTCCTTCGCACACGCGACACGCATGTCACCCTCAGGGGTAACCCCGATTTCTTTCCGTGGGCTGGCGCGCACTGCCTGTTATGGCGTTAACTTGCGGGCGAACCCGGGGACTTGGCCACCACCCCGGATTCGGGGGAGATACCGGCACAGGAACGTGCGAGGGGGAGTGCTGTGTTGCGAAGCGCGGGACAGAAGCGGCTGACCGGCAGCGGTGAGGACCCGAGGGTGGCCGAGCTGCGGATGGCCGTCTCGCGGCTGCGCCGGGAGCTGGCCGGTCTCCGGATCGACTTCCCCGACCGGCCGATCGCCGAGGACGAGCTGGCGGCCCTGGACGCCATGGCCGTCAGCGGTGTCCCGGAGATCCCCCGTATGCGCCGTTCCCTGCTGCTGATCGCGGGGGCGATCGGCTCGGTGAGCGCGGTGGCGGCGGCCCTGCGCGAGGTCCGCAACGCGGTCGACCTCTTCGGCGAGCCCCCGCGCGGGTGAACGCCCCGCGGACCGTCCGGCCGGGTGACCCGCCGGGTGTGTGCCGTCAGCGGCGGATGAGCCTGCGGGCCGTCGCCGCCGCGGGGGCCACGGAGTGAGGACGGCCGGCTGACGGGTCCGGCCGCAGTGCGCGAGAGCGGGGCGCGGCCCCGCCGTCCCCGGAAGAAGGTGGGGAGGGCCTAAGGCCCTGGCTCCCCGGCGCAAGGCGCCGGGGGGCGACGGAACTGCCCTCGAAGTCCGCTGTTCAGCCCCCGTTCGTCCCACTGCTCGCCAGCGCCTCCGAAAGCTCGCCCGCGACCTGCTGGAGGATCGGCACGATCCGCTCCGTGGCCGCCTCCGTCACCCGCCCCGCCGGGCCGGAGATGGAGATCGCCGCCGAGGTGGGGGAGTTCGGCACGGAGACCGCGAGGCACCGCACCCCGATCTCCTGCTCGTTGTCGTCCACCGCGTATCCGGCGCGGCGCACCTGTTCCAGGGCGTCGAGGAAGCCCTCCGGCGTGGTGATCGTCTTCTCGGTGGCGGCGGGCATGCCCGTACGGGACAGGAGCGCGCGGACCTCGTCGGCGGGGGTGTGCGCGAGAAGCGCCTTGCCCACGCCGGTGGAGTGGGGCAGGACGCGCCGGCCGACCTCGGTGAACATCCGCATGGAGTGTTTGGACGGCACCTGGGCGACGTACACGATCTCGTCCCCGTCCAGCAGCGCCATGTTCGCCGTCTCGCCCGTCTCCTCGACCAGCCGGCTGAGGTAGGGGCGGGCCCAGGTGCCGAGCAGCCGGGAGGCGGACTCGCCGAGCCGGATCAGCCGGGGGCCCAGCGCGTAACGGCGGTTGGGCTGCTGGCGTACGTATCCGCAGACGACCAGGGTCCGCATCAGCCGGTGGATGGTCGGCAGGGGCAGGCCGCTGCTCGCGGACAGCTCGCTCAGCCCGACCTCGCCCCCGGCGTCGGCCATCCGCTCCAGCAGATCGAAGGCGCGCTCAAGGGACTGCACCCCACCGCTGGTACCGGAGGGCTTGGAGTCGGCTGTGCTGGCGTGGGACGGCGGCACGTCAACGGTCCTTTCGAAGCGGAAGGCAAGGCAGCAGCCTACCGGGCGGTTCCGATGCGGCCCACAGCTCCCCGGTCGGCGTCCGTGCCGGTCAGGGCCTGTTTTGTCCGGGTGCCGCCGGTCGGTTCGGACGGCTCGGCGGCGCCTCTCCTGGTCCATGCTACGTTCCGCAGTTCGAAATATGACTTTTACTTTGTGGAAACATCCAGTCGCGGCGGCAGGGCTGCCCGTCGGGCCCCCGTGCCCGAAGGTGGGTCTTGACGAGGGCGTTTCCCGAGTGAAGACTCCATCAGAGCTTCAACAGTTCGTTGAATTCCTGTTGTGACCATCCTGGAGTGAAGGAGCACAGGTGTCCGGTTTGGACGTGAACCTGGTACTGCGCTCGACGCGCGTCGTCACCCCCGAGGGCACCCGCCCGGCGGCGGTCGCCGTCGCGGGCGGGACGATCGACGCGGTCCTGCCGTACGACGCCGACGTGCCCGCGGGCACCCGCCTGGAGGACTTCGGTGACGACGTCCTGCTGCCCGGCCTGGTCGACACCCACGTCCATGTGAACGACCCCGGCCGCACCGAGTGGGAAGGCTTCTGGACCGCCACCCGCGCGGCCGCCGCCGGCGGCATCACCACGCTCCTGGACATGCCGCTCAATTCCCTCCCGCCCACCACCACCGTCGCCCACCTGCGGACCAAGCAGCAGGTCGCCGCCCCCAAGGCGCACGTCGACACCGGCTTCTGGGGCGGTGCGATCCCGTCCAACGTCAAGGACCTGCGCCCGCTGTACGAGGCCGGGGTCTTCGGCTTCAAGTGCTTCCTGTCGCCCTCCGGGGTGGAGGAGTTCCCGGAACTGGACCAGGAGCAGCTGGCCCGCTCCATGGCGGAGATCGCGGGATTCGGCGGACTGCTCATCGTCCACGCCGAGGACCCGCACCACCTGGCCGACGCCCCGCAGCGCCCCGGCCCCGCCTACGCCGACTTCCTGGCCTCCCGCCCGCGCGACGCCGAGAACACCGCCATCGAAGGGCTCATCGCCCACGCCAAGCGGCTGAACGCCCGCGTCCACGTCCTGCACCTCTCCTCCGGTGACGCGCTGCCGCTGATCGCCGCCGCCAAGCGCGAGGGCGTCCGCGTCACCGTCGAGTCCTGCCCGCACTTCCTCACCCTCACCGCCGAGGAAGTCCCGGACGGGGCCACCGAGTTCAAGTGCTGCCCGCCGATCCGCGAGGCAGCCAACCAGGACACCCTGTGGGCCGGGCTCGCGAACGGCACCATCGACTGCATCGTCAGCGACCACTCCCCGTGCACCACGGACCTCAAGACCCCGGACTTCGCCTCCGCCTGGGGCGGCATCTCCTCCCTCCAGCTCGGCCTGCCCGCCATCTGGACCGAGGCCCGCAGGCGCGGCCACTCCCTCGACGACGTCGCCCGCTGGATGTCCGCCGCCCCCGCCGAACTCGCCGGGCTGACCCGCAAGGGCGCCATCGAGCCCGGCCGCGACGCCGACTTCGCGGTCCTCGCCCCCGAGGCGACCTTCACCGTCGACCCCGCCGAGCTCTTCCACCGCAACCAGGTCACCGCCTACGCCGGGAAGACCCTCCACGGCGTGGTCCGCTCCAGTTGGCTGCGCGGCGTCCGCATCGCCTCCGACGGCGTCCTCGCCGAGCCCACTGGCCGCCTCCTGGAACGGGACCGCTGAACCGGCCCCACCGGCCTCCCCACGACCGGGACCGCTGAACCGGCCCTCCGGCCCCCTCCGCGAACGCGACCCCCGACCGTGCCCGAAAGGACCCCCTGACCATGACGGACGCCTCGATACCCCGCTTCACCGGCGACGCCGGCCCCTACGCGGGCGGCGACCCGTACGCCGACCACCGCACGGCCGACTTCCCCTTCACCCATCTCGTCGACCTCGCCGACCGCCGCCTCGGCGCGGGAGTCATCGCTGCCAACGACGAGTTCTTCGCCGAGCGCGAGAACCTCCTCAAGCCCGAGCCCGCCGCCTTCGACCCGGAGCACTTCGGTCACAAGGGCAAGATCATGGACGGCTGGGAGACCCGCCGCCGCCGAGGCGTCAGCGCCGCCGAACCCCACCCCACCGCCGACGACCACGACTGGGCCCTCGTCCGGCTCGGCGCGCCCGGCGTCATCCGGGGCATCGTCCTGGACACCGCCCACTTCCGCGGCAACTACCCGCAGGCGGTCTCCGTCGAGGCCGTCTCCCTGCCCGGCTCCCCGTCCCCCGAGGACCTCCTCGCCCCCGACGTGAAGTGGACGACGCTCGTCCCCCGTACGGCGGTCGGCGGCCACGCGGCCAACGGGTTCGCCGTCGACGCCGAGCAGCGCTTCACCCATCTGCGGGTCAACCAGCACCCGGACGGCGGGATCGCCCGGCTGCGTGTGTACGGGGAGGTCGCCCCGGACCCCGCGTGGCTCGCCGCCCTCGGTACGTTCGACCTCGCGGCCCTGGAGAACGGCGGCCAGGTCGAGGACGCCTCCGACCGCTTCTACTCCCCGGCCACCAACACCATCCAGCCCGGCCGCTCCCGCAAGATGGACGACGGCTGGGAGACCCGCCGCCGCCGTGACCAGGGCAACGACTGGATCAGCTACCGCCTCGCCGCCCAGTCCGGGATCCGGGCCGTCGAGATCGACACCGCCTACCTCAAGGGCAACTCGGCGGGCTGGGCGAGCCTTTCGGTACGGGACGGGGAGGACGGCGACTGGACGGAGATCCTGCCCCGGACCCGCCTCCAGCCCGACACCGACCACCGCTTCGTGCTCGACGGGACCGTCCGGGCCACGCGCGTACGGATCGACATCTTCCCGGACGGCGGCATCTCCCGGCTCCGGCTGTACGGATCGCTCACCGACGAGGGCGCGGCCGCCCTGGCGGCCCGTCACCGGGAGCTCGGCGGCTGACCCCGGACAGCGGACACGGCCGGGCGCACCGCGATCGCAGGGGGATCGCGGTGCGCCCGGCCCGTCGAGCCGGGACCGGGAGCCGTAGGCGCTCAGAACTCCTCGTGGGACTCCGGGTCGCCGCCGAACCGCCGCTGCCGTCCGGACGCGATCGTCGTCAACTCCTGCGCCGTCAGCTCGAACCCGAACAGATCGAGGTTCTCGCCCTGCCGTCCCGGGTCCGCGGACTTCGGGACGGGCACCGCGCCCAGCTGGGTGTGCCAGCGCAGCACCACCTGGCCGGGCGTCACCCCGTGGTCGTCCGCGATCGCCACGATCGAGGGGTCCTCCAGCACCTCCCGGCCCCGGGCCAGCGGGCTCCAGCTCTCGGTCACGATGCCCTTCGCGGCGTGCACGGCCCGCAGCTCCTCCTGCGGAAGCAGGGGATGCATCTCGATCTGGTTCACCGAGGGCAGCACCCCCGTCTCCCGCTCCAGCCGTTCCAGATGCGCCGCGGTGAAGTTGGAGACGCCGATGGAGCGGACGAGACCGTCCTGGCGGAGCCGGATCATCGCCTTCCAGGTGTCCACGTACTTGTCGACGCGGGGGAGCGGCCAGTGGATCAGATACAGGTCGACGTACTCGACGCCCAGGCGGGCCCGCGACTCCTCGAACGAGGCGAGCGTCTCCTCGTACCCCTGATGCCGGCCGGGCACCTTCGTGGTGACGACGACCTCCTCGCGGGGGACGCCGCTGCGGGTGATGCCCCGGCCGGTGCCGGTCTCGTTGCCGTAGTTGAGGGCCGTGTCGACCAGCCGGTAGCCCAGCTCCAGGGCCCCGGCGACGGCCTCCTCGGCCGCCGCGTCGTCCAGCGGGTAGGTGCCGAGCCCCACCGCGGGGAGCCGTGTGCCGTCATTGAGCGTGTGAACCGGTGTGCCGGACATGTACTGGTCCTGTCCTTCCCGTCGCTGCCCCGTCCCGGCCAGCGTAGGGGCCCGGCCGGAACGGGGCAGCCGGGGGAGCGCGCCCCGGCGTACACCCGGGCGGCAGAACAGGGGGGAGCCGGCAGGATGCCCCGGCGTGCGCCCGTGTGGTGGCGGTGTTCAGGCCGCGTGGCCGCCGTCCACGACGAGCTCGGTGCCCGTGATGAAGCCCGCCTCGGCGCTCACGAGGTAGGCGACGAGCGAGGCGATCTCCTCCGTCGTGCCGAAGCGGCCCAGCGCGTTCGCCGCGCGCTGGCCCTCGGCCAACGGCCCGTCGGCCGGGTTGAGGTCGGTGTCCACGGCCCCCGGCTGGATCACGTTCACGGTGATGCCGCGCGGCCCCAGCTCCCTGGCGAGCGGCTTGGTCAGCCCCGTCAGCGCGGACTTGCTGAGCCCGTAGAGGGTGGAGCCGGGCCCGCCCGCGTACCGGCTCAGGGCGGAACCCACGGAGATGACGCGGCCACCGTCGGCCAGCCGCTCCGCCGCCGCCCGGCAGGCGAGGAAGGCCGCTCGGACGTTCACCGTCAGCGTCCGGTCCACGTCCGGTCCGGCGAGCGTGGAGATCGGGCCGAGGATGCCGATGCCCGCGTTGTTGACCAGGACGTCCAGTCGGCCGAGCGCGTCCGCCGCCCGGTGCACGGCGTCGGCGGCCGCGTCGGCGTCCGCCGCGTCGCAATGCAGGGCGACGCCCCGGCGGCCGAAGCCCTCGATCTTCGCGACGACCGCACGGGCCGCCTCCTCGTCCTGTACATAGGTGACGGCGACGTCCGCGCCGTCCTGGGCGAGCCGCAGCGCGATCGCGGCGCCGATGCCCCGGCTGCCCCCGGTGACCAGGGCGGCCCGGTGCGGAAGACCGGCGGGGACGGCTGCGGGGGCGGTGCCGGACAGGAGTGCGGAACGGGTGCTGGAAGCCTTGCTGGACATGGCTGTTCCTCGCTGACGGGGATGCCGTCGCTCCGACGGCCTCCCCCAGCAAACGCGTGCCGGGGCCCGCACACCGGCGGGTATCGGACACCTACGGCAGCCCCGGGCCGGTCACCGTAACGGCAGCAGCGCGGGGTCCGTCGCCGCCGCTCGCAGGCGTGCCAGGATGGCGCGGGCCGCCTTGTCGTAGCCGAGGCTGTTGTTCTGGAGCACCGACTCGGCGTTGGCCAGCTCCAGCAGCGCGATCACCTCGAATGCCAGCTGGCACACGTCGGTCTCCCCGGCCAGCTCCCCGGCGGCCCTGGCCTCCTCGATCGTCTCCTCCACGAAGGTGACCCAGCCCGTCTGCGCGGACGCCAGGGCGTCGTGCACCCGGCCCCTGCGGGCGTCGAACTCGGCCGTGGCGGCGTAGAAGAAGCAGCCGCCCCGGAACACCCGGTCGCGGGAGTACGCGATCCACGCCTCGCACATCCGCCAGACCCGCCCGAGCCCCGGCGGCACCGACCGGGTGGGGCGCAGCACATGGTCGACGTAGACGGCCACCGCTCCCCGCACGGTGGCCAGCTGGAGCCCCTCCTTCGAGCCGAACAGCGCGAACACCCCGCTCTTGCTCAGCCCCAGCTCGGTGGCCAACCGTCCCAGCGACAAGCCCTCAAGACCTTCGACCGAGGCGATCTGCACCGCCCGTCCCAGGACCAACTGCCGGGTCTGGTTCCCCCGCTCGACCCGCCCGTCCGCTCTTACCGACACCATGTGACCACTCCGTGCCTCAGCGTTACCGATGCGTCAGTCTAGGGAGCGGCGGGAGATGCCCGGGAACGATCCGACCGTTGAGACAGGTGTTCCTTTCCCGGGAACCCGGCGGGTAGCGTGATCACTCCGCGTGCGAGCCGGTGAGGTCTCCACATCACGTTCCGTGGAGAATCCGGGAAGACCAGGTGTCCGCTGCCGCCGTGCCCGCCGGGAGCCTCTCCCCGCGCCGCGCCTGGGTCGCCGACCTGCCCGTGCTGGCGGTCGCCGCGGTCTGGGGCGCGAGCTATCTCGCCGCCAAGGGCATCACCACCACGCACACCGTCGTCGCCGTCCTCGTCCTGCGCCTCGCGATCGTGCTGCCGGTGCTCGTTGCGGTCGGACGGCGCAAGCTGCGGGCGCTGACCGGTGCGCAGTGGCGGGGCGCCGGAGTGCTGGGTCTGGTGCTGAGCGGGATCTTCCTGCTGGAGACGTACGGGGTGGTGCGCACCTCCGCCACCAACGCCGGGCTGATCATCAGCCTGACCATGATCTTCACACCGCTGGCCGAGGCCGCCGTGACCCGCGTCCGCCCGTCACCCGGATGCGTCGCCGCGGCCGGGCTCTCCGTCGCCGGAGTGGTCCTGCTGACCCAGGGCGGCGGGTTCACCAGCCCCTCGGCCGGCGACCTCCTGATGCTCTTCGCCGCGCTCGCCCGTACGCTCCACGTCCTGGCCATGGCCCGGATCAGGGCGCTACAGGACGCCGACTCGCTCTCCCTGACCACCGTCCAGCTCGGCAGCGCGGTCGCCGTCTTCGCCGTCCTCGCGGCACTCCCCGGCACCGGAGCCTCACCGTGGAGCACGGTCGTGGGCTTCGGTGCCCGGGAGTGGGCGGGCCTCGTCTTCCTCTCGGTGTTCTGCACGCTGTTCGCGTTCTTCGTGCAGATGTGGTCCGTACGCCGCACCTCGCCGTCCCGGGTCGGTCTGCTGCTCGGTACGGAACCGCTGTGGGCCGCCGCCGTCGGCATGAGCCTCGGCGGAGAACAGCTCGGCGCCCCGGGGGTGGCCGGGGCCGTCCTCGTCCTGGCGGGCACCGCGTGGGGGCGGCGCGCCGCCCTGGTCAGGTCTTGATCGAATCCGCCGCGATCATCACGGCCGCCCCCGCCACGATCAGCACGATGCTGACGAACAGCAGGCGGTCGCCGAGAAAGTCGACGTGGCGCACGAGCGTCCAGAGCCGGAACCAGCCCGTCCATTCGTACAGCAGCCCGCCCACGCCCTGGACGAAGACGAGGAACCCGATCGTCTCGACGATTTTCTTCATGGGCCGAGCCTCCCGCCCGCCCCGCGCCCGCCGCATCGGCCGCCGGTCCCGTCCGCCGCGCCGAAAGTAGCGCGGGGTGCGACTTTGGTAGCTCCCGCGCCGCTCGGAGCCCTTTCGAGCCGTCAGGCTGCGTAACTTTGTCGACATGACGCGCACCGAGTACCGCTGGCTGCTTCCGTCGGCGATGGCCGACCCCGAGCTGCCGGACGACCGGGTCCGGACGCGGCGGACCGTGCGGGACTGGGCCGTCGACATCACGGCCTTCCTCATCGCCGCGGGCATCGGCATGCTGGCCCTCGGTACGATCGAGGCCGATGACACCACGGCCGACGCCGTCGTCTTCGTGGACTCGATCGTCGGCGCGGTGGCCTGCTGCGCCCTCTGGCTCCGGCGGCGCTGGCCCCTCGGACTCGCCGTCGCCCTGACTCTCGTGTCCGTCGTCGAGCCCGTGGCAGCCGGGGCCCTGCTGGTCGCCCTCTTCAGTCTGGCCGTCCACCGCCCGTTCAAGCCGGTCGCGATCGTGGGGGCGCTCGCACTGGTCCTGGTGCCGCTGCAACCGTTCCTGCGCCCCGACCCGACGACGTCCTTCCTCGCCTCGGTCGTCTTCGGCGTCCTGCTGATCCTCCTGGTGATCAGCTGGGGCATGGCCGTACGGTCCCGGCGCCAGCTCGTCGTCAGCCTCCGCGAACGGGCCCGCCGCGCCGAGGCCGAGGCGGAGCTGCGCGCCGAACAGGCCCAGCGCCTCGCCCGGGAGGCCATCGCCCGCGAGATGCACGACGTCCTGGCCCACCGGCTGACCCTGCTCAGCGTGCACGCCGGGGCCCTCGAATTCCGGCCCGACGCCCCCGCCGCCGTGGTCGGCCGGGCGGCCGGCGTCATCCGGGACAGCGCCCACGAGGCCCTCCAGGACCTCCGCGAGATCATCGGCGTCCTGCGCGGACCCGGCGACACCGACGAGGCCCACCGGCCCCAGCCCACCCTCGCCACCCTGGACGCCCTCGTCGCCGAATCCCGGCTCGCGGGTATGAAGGTCGCCGTCGACAACCGGGTCACCGAACCCCGGGGCGCCCCCGCCGCCACCGGCCGCACCGTCTACCGCATCGCGCAGGAGGCCCTGACCAACGCCCGTAAACACGCGCCCGGCACGGAGGTCTCCCTCACCGTGACCGGCGGCCCCGGCGACGGCCTCACCGTCGAGGTGGTGAACCCGGCCCCCACCGAACCCATCGAACGGGTCCCCGGCTCCGGCCAGGGGCTCATCGGCCTCACCGAACGCGCCACCCTCGCCGGAGGAGAGCTGGAGCACGGCCCGACGAAGGACGGCGGCTTCGCGGTCCGGGCCCGACTGCCGTGGCCCGCCGCGTGAGCGCCGGCGTACGGGGACGAGCGACGCCCGCCGTACGGGCGCCGCGCACCGGCTGGCTACGGTGGCCGTCATGAACGCCCCCGCGTCCCCGACACCCCCGGCCTCCTCCGCGCCCGTCCGCCTGCTGATCGTCGACGACGACCCGCTGGTCCGGGCGGGACTGACCCTGATGCTCGGCGGCGACCGGGGCATCGACATCGTCGGGGAGGGAGCGGACGGCGAGGAGGTCGAGGAGCTGGTCGAGCGGCTGCGCCCCGACGTCGTCCTGATGGACATCCGGATGCCGGTCATGGACGGACTCACCGCGACCGAGCGGCTGCGCCGCCGGCCCGACGCCCCGGAAGTCGTCGTGCTGACCACCTTCCACGCCGATGAACAGGTGCTCCGCGCCATCCGGGCCGGGGCGGCGGGATTCGTCCTGAAAGACACCCCGCCGGCCCGGATCGTCGACTCGGTCCGCCGGGTCGCGGCCGGTGACCCGGTCCTCTCACCCGCCGTCACCCGCCAGTTGATGGCCCGCGCCGCCGGGGGCGGGCGCGACGGCCGGGCCGGCCGCGCCCACCGGGCACGCAGGCGTTTCGGCCAACTTGCCGAGCGGGAGCAGGAGGTCGCGGTCGCCGTCGGACGCGGCGGCTCCAACGCGGAGATCGCGGCCTCTCTCTACCTCAGCGTCGCCACCGTCAAGACCCACGTCTCCCGGATTCTCGCGAAACTCGAACTCAACAACCGTGTCCAGATCGCACTGTTGGTCCACGATGCGGGGCTCCTCGACACGGACGACGGCGGTGGGAGCCGCCTAGGGTGAAGGGGAACGGCCCGGAACGGAGCGGGCCGCCACGGGAGAGGGGCCGCCCACCATGGCCGAGCTCGACCTGCGCGAACTGCCGGACTTCACCGCCGACCCCTACCCGTACTACGCCAAGCTCCGCGCCGAGGGGCCGGTGCACACCGTGCGCACCGAGGACATGGAGCGGATCTGGCTGATCGTCGGACACGAGGAGGGCCGCGCCGCCCTCGCCGACCAGAGGTTCGGCAAGGAGTGGCGCACCACCGGACGCTGGGAGGCGTTCGAGGCCCAGCTGAGCGCCAACATGCTGGAGCTGGACGCCCCGCACCACACCCGGCTGCGCCGGCTCGTCGTCCGCGAGTTCACCGCCCGGCGCATGGAGGCGCTGCGCCCGCGCGTCACCGAGATCACCGACCGGCTCCTCGACGCGATGGTGCCGCAGGGCTCCGCCGACCTGGTCGACGCGCTCGCCTTCCCGCTGCCGATGACCGTGATCTGCGAACTCCTCGGCGTCCCGGACATCGACCGGGACGCCTTCCGGGCGCTCTCGAACGGCATCGTCACGCCCACCCGCGAGCAGCGGGACGCCGACCCGGTCGGCGCGATGAACGCCTACCTCGTCGACCTCATCGCGGACAAACGCCGTTCGCCCGGCGAGGACCTGCTGAGCGCCCTGATCCGGACCACCGACGAGGACGGCGACAGCCTCTCCTCCGCCGAACTGGTCGGCATGGCCTTCCTGTTGCTCGTCGCGGGCCACGAGACCACCGTCAACCTGATCGCCAACGGGGTCCGGGCCCTGCTCGGCCACCCCGACCAGCTCGCCCTGCTGCGCGCCGAACCGGGGCTCATCGACGGCGCGGTGGAGGAGATGCTGCGCTACGACGGGCCCGTGGAGACCGCCACCTTCCGCTTCGCCCGGGAGCCGGTGACCGTCGGTTCCACCGTGATCCCGCGCGACGCCGCGGTGCTCGTCGCCCTGGCCTCCGCCGACCGCGACCCCACCCGCTTCCCGGCCCCGGACACCTTCGACATCCGCCGCGAGCCCCAGGGGCACCTGGCCTTCGGCCACGGTGCGCACTACTGCCTGGGCGCACCGCTCGCCCGGATGGAGGCCCGCGTCGCGATCGGCGCCCTGCTGGAACGCTGCCCCGGCCTCGCCCACGACCCGTCCGGCGGCGAGCTGGACTGGCTCCCGGGCCTGCTGATGCGCGGCACCCGGAGCCTGCCGGTGCGGTGGTGAGGGGCGCCGCAACCCCGTACGTGCCGCAAAGGCCGTGAGCGCCGCAACGCCGTGCACCGCCGCCGCAACGCAAGCGCCGCAAGGCCGTGAAGTGTCGCCGCAACTCCTTTTGAAGGGAACCGTGTTGACCACCGAGCCCCTGGTCGATCTCGCCGCGCTCGGCGAGCAGTTCACCCGCGATCCCTACCCCGCCTACGCCGCCCTGCGCGCCAAGGGTCCGGTCCACCGGGTGCGGATCCCCGAGGGCGCGGACGCCTGGCTCGTCGTCGGGTACGAGGCGGGCCGCGCCCTCCTCGCCGACCAGCGGCTCTCCAAGCACTGGAGCCGCGCCTCGCCCACGCTCGGGGTCGGCAAGGTGTCCGCGGGCTCCTCGATGCTCGGCTCCGACGCCCCGGACCACACCCGGCTGCGCAAGCTTGTCGCCCGTGAGTTCACCCCGCGCCGCGTGGAGCAACTGGTACCGCGGATAAAGGAGATGACCGACGAGCTGCTGGACGCGATGCTCGCGGCTCCGGACCGGTCGGCCGATCTCGTCGAGGCGCTGTCCTTCCCGCTGCCCATGTCGGTGATCTGTGAGCTGCTCGGTGTGCCGTTCCTGGACCGTGAGGACTTCCGTACCTGGTCGGGACAGGCTGTCTCCTCCATCGACCCGTCCGTGCGCGCGTCCTCCACCCAGGCCATGACCGCGTACATCGCCGGTCTGCTGGCCGACAAGCGCGAGAGGCCCGGCGACGACCTGCTGAGCGCGCTGATCCACACCGCCGACGAGGACGGCGACCGGCTGTCCGGCGAGGAACTGATCGGCATGGCATGGCTGTTGCTCGTCGCCGGGCACGAGACCACCGTCAACCTCATCACCAACGGCGTGCACAACCTCCTCGCGCACCCCGATCAACTGGCGCTCCTGCGCGCGGACTTCTCCCTGATCGACAACGCCGTCGAGGAGATCCTGCGCTTCGAGGGGCCGGTGGAGACCCCTACCTACCGCTTCACCACCGAACCGATCGAGGTGGGCGGCACGGTCATCCCCGGCGGCGGCGAGCTGGTCCTGGTCGCGATGTCGGACGCCAACCGGGACCCCGACCGCTACCCCGGCGGGGACCGCTTCGACATCACCCGGGACGCCCGGGGCCACATCGCCTTCGGGCACGGTATCCACTACTGCCTGGGCGCGCCGCTGGCCCGCATCGAGGCCCGGACCGCCATCCGGTCGCTGCTGGAGCGCTGCCCCGAGCTGCGGCTGACCGCCGACCCGGCGACGCTGACCTGGCGTGCCGGGATGCTGATGCGGGGGCCGCTGAGCCTTCCGGTCGGCTGGTAGCGCCCGGTTGCGCGGCGGCTCAGCCGCCGGGGATCTCGGTCAGCGCCACCGCCCGGCGTTCACGGCGGGAGACCTCGCACGCCTCGGCGATCCGCAGGGCGTGCAGGGCCTCCCGCCCGTCGCACGGATTGGCCAGCTCGCCGCGGACCACGCGCAGGAACGCGTCCAGCTCCGCCTCGTACGCCGGGGCGAACCGTTCCAGGAAGCCGGGCCAGGGTTTCGCCGGGGCGCCGGGGCCGCCCGGCTCGGCCGAGGTCAGCGGCGTGCGGTCGTCCAGACCGACGGCGAGCTGGTCCAGTTCGCCGGCCAGCTCCATCCGTACGTCGTACCCGGCGCCGTTGCACCGGGTCGCGGTGGCGGTGGCGAGCGTCCCGTCGTCGAGGGTGAGCAGGGCGGCTGCCGTGTCCACGTCCCCGGCCTCCCGGAACATCGCGGGCCCGGTGTCCGAGCCGGTGGCGGACACCTCGCTCACCTCGCGGCCCGTCACCCAGCGCAGGATGTCGAAGTCGTGGACCAGGCAGTCGCGGTACAGCCCGCCGGAGAGCGGGAGGTAGGCGGCGGGCGGCGGCGTGGGATCGGAGGTGACCGTCCGGACGGTGTGCAGCCGGCCGAGCCTCCCCTCCCGCACGGCGGCCCTGGCCTCGCCGTACCCGGAGTCGAAGCGCCGCATGAAGCCGAGCTGGAGCAGGCTCCCCGCCTCCTCGACCTCCGCCAGCGCGGCGAGCGTGCCGGGCAGGTCCAGGGCGATCGGCTTCTCGCAGAAGACCGGCAGTCCGGCGCGGGCGGCCCGCGCGATGAGCCCGGCGTGGGCGGCGGTCGCCGAACAGATCACGACGGCGTCGGGCGGCCCCTGGGCCTCGCCCGCTCCCGTGAACAAGGCGTCCACGGAGACGGCCGTGGCCCCCGTCCGCCCGGCCGCGGCGGCGGCCCGCTCGGGGTCCGCGTCCGCCAGCAGCAGGGCGTCCACGGCGGGGTGACGGCTCAGCACCTCCGCGTGGAATGTGCCGATCCGTCCCGTTCCGATCAGTCCGATGCGCATGGGCCCCAAGGTGGCGTTCGCCCGGACGTCATGTCAAGCGTTTGTCCTGACAAAGGGTGGTCGCGCCGAGGCCGGGTCCCGCCCCCGCGTGCCATGGCTTTGTCCGGACAAGCGAACTACGCTCGGCCCGTGACCGCACATGGAACCGACCGGCCGCTGCCGCTGAGCGTGGACCGCACCAGCCCGGTGCCGCTCTACTTCCAGCTGGCGCAGCAGCTGGAGGCGGCCGTGGAACAGGGCCGGCTGGCCCCCGGCGCCCTGCTCGGAAACGAGATCGACCTCGCCGCCCGCCTCGGCCTGTCCCGGCCGACCGTCCGCCAGGCCATCCAGACGCTGGTCGACAAGGGGCTGATGGTCCGCCGCAGGGGGGTCGGCACCCAGGTCGTGCACAGCCAGGTCCGCCGCCCGCTGGAGCTCAGCTCGCTCTACGACGACCTGGAGGCGGCGGGCCAGCGCCCCGCCACCGCGGTCCTGCGCAACACGACGGAACCGGCCACGGCCGAGGTCGCCGCCGCGCTCGGGGTCGCCGAGGGCAGCGAGGTCCACCTGGTGGAGCGGCTGCGGAGCGCGCACGGCGAACCGATGGCGCTCCTGCGCAACCACCTGCCGCAGGGGCTGGTGCCCCTGCGCACCGAGGAGCTGGAGGCCACCGGCCTCTACCGGCTGATGCGCGCCGGTGGCATCACGCTGCACAGCGCCCGCCAGTCGGTGGGGGCGCGCGCCGCGACGGCGGGGGAGGCGGGTGTGCTGGACGAGGAGCCGGGGGCGCCGCTGCTGACGATGGGGCGGGTGACGTACGACGACACGGGGCGGGTGGTGGAGTTCGGGTCACACGTCTACCGGGCGGCGCGGTACGCGTTCGAATTCCAACTCCTGGTCCGCCCGTAAACGATCCGGCCCCGCCCAGCCCGGCGCCCGTTCCCGGGGCCCGGTCCAGCCCCTGTTCCCTCCTCAATCGCCGGACGGGCTGGAAGAGCCTGCCCAGGCGTGCCGGACGGGCTCACGAGAGGTGCGGGCCCGACCGGACCGGCCGGGCGGGATTGGTCCGGGCACACGGGTTGCGCTCGGGCGGCCCGTGCCCCAGGCTCCGTGTCCGTCGGGCGCACCCCGTCGGGCCCCGGGCGGGCCGGGCCCGCGAACAGGGCCGGGCAGGGCTCGGGGATACTTGGCAGCCGGCCCGGGACCGTACACCCGGCCCGGCCGAGCGAAGCGCACAGCGAGCAGCAGCAGTGGAAGAAGAAGGGCACGGTGTCGTGGCAAGGGTTCGGACAGGGGTACGCGCGATGGGCGCCGTGCTGGCAGTGATGCTGGCAGCCGCGGGTTGCAGCAGCACCGGCGGCAAGCGGGCGGAAGAACGCGCGGCCGAGGCCGCCGAGGGGCGGGCCGCGGTGAACACTCCGCGCTGGACCTTCGCCATGGTCACCCACTCGGGAGACGGCGACACCTTCTGGGACATCGTCCAGAAGGGTGCCGAGCAGGCGGCCCTCAAGGACAACATCAACTTCCTCTACTCGCACAACGACGAGGCCAACCAGCAGGCCCAGCTCGTCCAGACCGCGATCGACAAGAAGGTCGACGGGCTGATCGTCTCGCTGGCCAAGCCGGACGCGATGAAGGCCGTGGTCGCCAAGGCCGTCAAGGCGGGCATCCCGGTCGTCACCGTGAACTCCGGCTCCGCGGAGTCGAAGGAGTTCGGGGCTCTCACCCACATCGGCCAGGACGAGACCATCGCCGGTGAGGCCGTCGGCGACGAGCTGAACAGCCGGGACCGCAAGAAGGCCCTGTGCGTCCTGCACGAGCAGGGCAACGTGGGCCACGAGCAGCGCTGCGCCGGCGCGAAGAAGACCTTCGACGGCACGATGCAGAACCTGTACGTCGACGGCACCAACATGCCCGACGTCACCGCGTCCATCGAGGCCAAGCTCCAGTCCGACAAGAGCATCGACGCGGTCGTCACCCTCGGCGCCCCCTTCGCCGACGCGGCCGTCCAGGCCAAGCAGACGGCGGGCAGCAAGGCCGAGGTCGACACCTTCGACCTCAACGCCAAGGTCGCCAGCGGCCTCCAGACCGACAAGCTCGGCTTCGCCGTCGACCAGCAGCCCTACCTCCAGGGGTACGAGGCCGTCGACCTGCTCTGGCTCTACCGCTACAACCGCAACGTGCTCGGCGGCGGCCAGCCCGTCCTGACCGGCCCGCAGGTCATCACCAAGGACGACGCCGACGCCCTGGCCGACTACACCAAGCGGGGCACTCGATGAGCGGCTCCACCGCCGCCCCGGAGCTGGACGAGCGGCTCGTGCACACCTCGCCGCTCCGCAAGCTGCTCGGCCGCCCCGAGCTGGGCTCCGTCGTCGGCGCGGTCGCCGTCTTCCTGTTCTTCGCGATCGTCGCCGACAGCTTCCTCCAGGCCTCCAGCTTCGGCACCGTCCTGTACGCGGCCTCGGTCCTCGGCATCATGGCCGCCCCCGTCGCCCTGCTGATGATCGGCGGCGAGTTCGACCTCTCCGCGGGCGTCCTGGTGACCAGCTCCGCGCTGATCTCCTCGATGTTCAGCTACCAGATGACGGCCAACGTCTGGGTCGGCGTCCTCGTCTCCCTGCTGGTCACGCTCGCCATCGGCGCGTTCAACGGGTTCATGCTGACCCGCACCAGACTGCCGAGCTTCATCATCACGCTCGGCACGTTCCTGATGCTGACCGGTCTGAACCTCGGCTTCACCAAACTCATCAGCGGCACCGTCTCCACCAAGGCGATCGGCGACATGGAGGGCTTCGACTCGGCCCACGCCCTGTTCGCCTCCACGCTGACCGTCGGCAGCGTCGAGTTCAAGGTGACCATCCTGTGGTGGATCGCCCTCGTCGCCGTCGCCACCTGGATCCTGCTCCGCACCCGCTTCGGCAACTGGATCTTCGCCGTCGGCGGTGAGGCCGACGCGGCCCGCGCGGTCGGCGTCCCGGTCATCCGCACCAAGATCGGGCTCTACCTCGGCGTCGCCTTCGCCGCCTGGGTCTCCGGCCAGCACCTGCTGTTCAGCTACGACGTCGTCCAGTCCGGTGAGGGTGTCGGCAACGAGCTGACGTACATCATCGCCGCCGTCATCGGCGGCTGCCTGATCACCGGCGGCTACGGCTCCGCGATCGGCTCGGCGGTCGGGGCCTTCATCTTCGGCATGACCAGCAAGGGCATCGTCTACGCCGAGTGGAACCCGGACTGGTTCAAATTCTTCCTGGGAGCGATGCTGCTCCTGGCCACCCTGCTCAACGCGTGGGTGCGCAAGCGCGCGGAGGCGACGTCATGACGGCCACCCCTGAAGAGACCGCGGGACCGCTCGTCGAGCTGGACGACGTGTCCAAGTTCTACGGCAACATCAAGGCGCTGGAACACGTCTCGCTGGAGGTCCACGCCGGCGAGATCACCTGCGTCCTCGGCGACAACGGCGCCGGCAAGTCCACCCTCATCAAGATCATCGCAGGGCTCCACGGACACGACGCCGGACGCTTCCTGATCGAGGGCGCGGAGACCACCCTCGCCAACCCGCGCGACGCCCTGGACCGGGGCATCGCCACGGTCTACCAGGACCTCGCCGTCGTCCCGCTGATGCCGGTCTGGCGGAACTTCTTCCTCGGCTCCGAGCCCACGACGGGCGTGGGCCCCTTCAAGCGCCTCGACGTCCGCAGGATGCGCGAGACGACCCGTACGGAACTGCTCCGCATGGGCATCGACCTGCGCGACGTCGACCAGCCCATCGGGACCCTGTCCGGTGGCGAACGCCAGTGCGTGGCCATCGCCCGGGCCGTCTACTTCGGCGCCAAGGTCCTCGTCCTGGACGAGCCCACCGCCGCGCTCGGCGTCAAGCAGTCCGGGGTGGTGCTCAAGTACGTGGCGGCCGCCCGCGACGCGGGCCTCGGCGTGGTCCTCATCACGCACAACCCGCACCATGCCCACCTCGTCGGCGACCGGTTCGTCCTCCTCAAGCGAGGCGTGATGTCCGGCAGCCACACCAAGGACGACATCACGCTCGACGAGCTGACCCGGCAGATGGCGGGCGGCAGCGAGCTGGAGGAGCTCAGCCACGAGCTGGAACGCACCCCGACGCCCACCCTCCCGGGCGGCCACGGCCCGAAGGGCGAGACTTCCTGAGCCCCGGCCGCCCCGGCGCGGCCGCCCCCGCCCGTCGACCCGCCGGGGCCGGGCAGTGGCAGAATCGAGCCCGGCGGGCGCCGTCCGCCGCCGGCCGCGACAGCGGCCCGGCCCCCCAGACCCCGCAGGGACGATGAGCACGTACCGCGACTTCGCCCACCGCGGCTCCGCCCGCGCCACCGTCCTCAGGACGGTCGGCACCAAGGAACGCCGCTCGCACCTGTCCGCGCCCCGCGTCCCCACGGTCGGGATCGACATCGGCGGTACGAAGGTGATGGCGGGCGTCGTCGACGCCGACGGCAACATCCTGGAGAAGGTCCGCACCGAGACGCCCGACAAGTCCAAGAGCCCCAAGGTCGTCGAGGACACCATCGTCGAGCTGGTCCTGGACCTCTCCGACCGGCACGACGTCCACGCGGTGGGCATCGGCGCGGCGGGCTGGGTCGACGCCGACCGCTCCAAGGTCCTCTTCGCCCCGCACCTCGCCTGGCGCGACGAACCCCTGCGCGACGCCATCGCCTCCCGCCTCGTCGTCCCCGTCATGGTCGACAACGACGCCAACACCGCCGCCTGGGCGGAATGGCGCTTCGGCGCGGGCCGCGGCGAGGACCACCTCGTCATGATCACCCTCGGTACGGGCATCGGCGGCGCGATCCTGGAGGACGGCCAGGTCAAGCGGGGCAAGTACGGCGTGGCCGGTGAGTTCGGCCACATGCAGGTCGTGCCCTCGGGCCACCGCTGCCCCTGCGGCAACCGGGGCTGCTGGGAGCAGTACAGCTCCGGCAACGCCCTCGTCCGCGAGGCCAGGGAGCTGGCCGCCGCCGACTCCCCGGTCGCCCACTACCTGCTGGACCGGGTGAAGGGGAACGTCTCCGACATCACCGGGCCGCTCATCACCGAACTGGCCCGCGAGGGCGATGCGATGTGCATCGAACTCCTCCAGGACATCGGCCAGTGGCTCGGTATCGGCATCGCCAATCTGGCCGCCGCGCTCGACCCCTCCTGCTTCGTGATCGGAGGCGGTGTCAGCGCCGCCGACGACCTCCTGATCAACCCGGCCCGCGACGCCTTCAAGCGCCACCTCACGGGCCGCGGCTACCGCCCCGAGGCCAGGATCGCCAAGGCGCAGCTCGGCCCCGAGGCGGGTATGGTCGGCGCCGCGGACCTGGCGCGGCTGGTCGCCCGCCGCTTCCGCCGGGCCAACCGGCGGCGCGTCGAGCGGTACGAGCGGTACGCCCAGATCTACGACCAGGCGGCGAGCACCATCCGCAACACGCGGTCCACCCGCACCGCCGATTGAACCGCGACCGCCCGTTCCGGCGTCCACCCCTCCGTACGCCTCGTCACGTCGCCGCAGCACCTAGGGACCACCTGATCATGATCGCAGCCGGGCACCCCGTGGTGCCGCACCAGTCGGAGTCTCCGGGCGACGGCGAGGGCAAACCGCCCGAGGACCGCCGGCGCGTGTTCAAGCGGCGCTTCATCACCGCCACGATCATCGTGCTGCTGATCGGCATCCCGGCCGGCTACCTGCTGATCTCGGCCGGCCAGAGCCGCCGCTCGGGCATGGACAAGGAGACCGAGGCGGCCGCCCAGGGGCTGCGCGAGGGCTGGCCCTCCAAGATGCAGCGCCGGATCTTCGAGATCCCGATCCCCGGCAACGGCCAGGGCGTCCAGTACTACGAGACGAACAACTGGAAAGCCAGCCGGATGTACGCGAAGTTCCGGACCACCTCCGCCGGCCTCGACCGCTTCCTGACCGGGGTGGGCACGGGACGTGCGGCGCTGGAGCCGGACAGGATCACCATCAGCCCGCGGGACATCAAGATCACCGGCTGGTCCTTCGGCCCCGGCGAGCACTGGGCCGGCACCACGCACAGCAACAAGAAGCCGCGCCCCACCCAGAACATCACGGTCAACATGACCGACCCGGCCAGCCCCGTCGTGTACGTCGTATCGGCGGCGACCCCCTGACCGGGGGCCGGAGGGGCGCTCAGTAACCTGGAGCGAGTGAGCGAAGTGAGCGAGACGACCCCGCAGCCCGTGCAGGCCCCCCACCCCGGTGGGCCCGCCCCGCATCCCGGAGCGCCTCATCAGGCGGTTCCGGCCCCGCACCAGGGACCGGACGCCGTCACCGCGCCGGGCGCCCCGGAATCCTTCCCGGCGCCCTACCTGCCCCTCGGCGGCGGAACGCCCGGCTTCCGGGAGGCCGCGCAGCCGGACCGGACCCCGCTCGCCCCGGCGGCCCCGCAGGGTCCCTTCGCGCCGCAGCCGCCGCACATCGCCTCCGCGCCGCAGCCCGCCGAGGCCGGCCGGCCGGGTCCCGGCCCGCAGGCCGCTCAGGCCGCCCTCGGCCCGCAAATCACCCCCGTGCCCCAGTCCGCGCAGGCCGCTTCCGATCCGCAGGCGCCGTCCGCCCCGCGGGGGGCGCAGGCGTCGGCAGCCGCACCGCGGACCCTTCAGTACCGCTTCGACGGGCCCGAGGACGCCCCGGTCCTGGTCATCGGTCCCTCTCTCGGAACCACCTGGCACATGTGGGACCGGCAGATACCCGAGCTGTCCCAGCACTGGCGGATCTTCCGCTACGACCTGCCCGGCCACGGCGGCGCGCCCGCCCACGCCGCCGCCTCCGTCGCCGAGCTGGGCGACCGGCTGCTCGCGACGCTGGACGGGCTCGGCGTGCAGCGCTTCGGCTACGCGGGCTGCTCCATCGGCGGGGCGATCGGCGCTGACCTGGCCCTGCGCCACCCGCACCGGGTCGCCTCGCTCGCGCTCGTCGCCTCCTCGCCCCGGTTCGGCACGGCCGACGAGTTCCGCCAGCGGGGCGTGATCGTCCGCACCAACGGCCTGGAGCCGATGGCCCGCACCGCGCCCGAGCGCTGGTTCACCCCCGGGTTCGCCGCCGCGCAGCCCGCCATCGTGGAATGGGCCGTGCAGATGGTCCGCACCACCGACCCCGGCTGCTACATCGCCGCCTGCGAGGCGCTCGCGGCGTTCGACATCCGCGGCGCGCTGGGCCGGATCGGCGTCCCCACCCTGGTGCTGGTCGGGGCGGAGGACCAGGTCACCGGGCCCGCCGAGGCCCGCACGCTGGTCGCCGGGATACCGGACGCCCGCCTCGCGCTCGTCCCCGGCGCCTCCCACCTCGCGCCCGTCGAGCAGCCCGCCGCCGTCAGCGACCTGCTGATGATGCACTTCTCCACCGCCTGGCAGCAGGACACCTCGGCCGCGATCCCCGTGCTGCCCCACGTCACCGCGCCCGCGGCCCCCGGCACGCCGTTCGCCCCGGTGGCCGAGATCGCCCCGGCCGCCGCTACGCCCGACGCCGCCGCGCCGACCCCGGACGGCCGGTACGAGCAGGGCACGAAGGTCCGCCGCGAGGTGCTGGGGGACGCCCACGTCGACGCGGTGAACGCCAGGGCCGACACCTTCACCGAGGACTTCCAGGAGCTGGTCACCCGGTACGCCTGGGGCGAGGTCTGGAGCCGCGACGGCCTCGACCGCCGCACCCGCAGCGTCATCACGCTCACCGCGCTCGTCGCCTCCGGCCACCTGGAGGGCCTCGCCGCGCACACCCGGGCCGCCCTGCGCAACGGTCTGACGCCCGCCGAGATCAAGGAAGTTCTCCTCCAGACCGCCGTCTACTGCGGCATCCCGGCCGCCGGAGCCGCCTTCGCCGTGGCGCAGAAGGTGATCCAGGAGGAAACCACGCCGCCCGCGTAGCAGGATGGAGCCATGAACGTATCGCCCGGGGCACTCACCCTCACCAAGAAGACCCACTCCTGCGTCCGGATCGAGAAGGAGGGGCGCGTCCTGGTCATCGACCCCGGGGGCTTCTCCGAGGACGACGCGGCGCTCGGCGCGGACGTCATGCTGGTGACGCACGAGCACCCGGACCACTTCAACGAGGCGCGGCTGCGCGCGGGTCTGGAGGCCAACCCCGCGGCCGAGGTCTGGACGCTGCGCAGCGTCGCCGAGCAGCTCTCGGCCGCCTTCCCGGGCCGGGTGCACACCGTGGGCGACGGGGACGCGTTCTCCGCCGCCGGATTCGACGTCACCGTGCACGGCGAGCTGCACGCGGTGATCCACCCGGACATCCCGAGGATCACCAACATCGGCTTCCTCGTGGACGGTTCGGTCTTCCACCCCGGCGACGCGCTCACCGTTCCCGAGCGCCCCGTGGACACGCTCCTGCTTCCGGTGATGGCCCCCTGGAGCAAGATCTCCGAGGTCATCGACTACGTACGCGAGGTGAAGCCGCGGCGCGCCATCGACGTCCACGACGCCCTGCTGACCGATCTGGCCCGCCCGATCTACGACAACCAGATCGGAGCCCTGGGCGGCGCGGACCACGGCCGGCTGGCCCCGGGCGGCACCACCGAGCTGTGAGCCCGGCGGCCGCTGTCAGTGGGAGCGGCTAGGTTGGCTGCCATGCGCATCGCCACCTACAACGTCAATTCGATCACCGCCCGGCTGCCGAGGCTTCTGGCCTGGCTGGAGAGCAGCGGCACCGATGTGCTGTGCATCCAGGAGACCAAGTGCACGGCGGAGCAGTTCCCCGCCGAAGCCCTGCGCGAGGCGGGTTACGCATCCGCCGTCAACGCCACGGGCCGGTGGAACGGGGTCGCTCTGCTCTCCCGGGTCGGTCTCACCGACGTCGTCACCGGGCTGCCCGGCGGCCCGGAGTACGACGGCGTGCAGGAGCCCCGCGCGATCTCGGCGACCTGTGGCCCGCTGCGCCTCTGGTCGGTGTACGTGCCCAACGGCCGCGAGGTCGAGCACGAGCACTACGCGTACAAGCTGCGCTGGCTGGAGGCTCTGCGGAAGGCCGTGGCGGCGGACGCGGCGGGGGCCCTGCCCTTCGCGGTCCTGGGCGACTTCAACGTGGCCCCGACCGACGAGGACGTCTGGGACCCTGCGCTGTTCGAGGGCGCCACGCACGTGACGCCCGCCGAGCGCGCCGCCCTCGCGGCCCTGGAGGCGGAGGGCCTGAGCGAGGTCCACCCCCGCCCCCTCAAGTACGACCGGGCCTACACCTTCTGGGACTACCGCGAGTTGCGGTTCCCCAAGAACAAGGGCATGCGGATCGACCTGACCTTCGGCAACGCCCCATTCACCGCCGCCGTCAAGGACAGTTACGTCGACCGTGAGGAGCGCAAGGGCAAGGGTGCGTCCGACCACGCCCCGGTGGTCGTCGACCTCGACCTCTGAGCTGGGGCGGGCGGCGGCGGGCGAGAAGCCGCGAACCACGTGACAACCCAAGGTTGACACTCTCCAGGTGTCAACCTACGGTTGTCACATGACGCAGCCTCTTCCGGTCACCCCTTCCGTACGCCTCGACGATCTGATCGAGGCCATCAAGAAGACCAACGACGACGCCCTGGAGCAGCTCTCCGGCGCGGTCCTCGCCGCCGACCACCTCGGAGACGTGGCCGACCATCTCATCGGCCACTTCGTGGACCAGGCCCGCCGCTCCGGCGCCTCCTGGACGGACATCGGCCGGAGCATGGGGGTCACCCGCCAGGCCGCCCAGAAGCGCTTCGTGCCCAAGAAGGCCGACGGCTCATCGGACCTGGACCCGAACGAGGGCTTCAACCGCTTCACCCCGCGGGCCCGCAACGTGGTGGTCGCCTCCCACAACGAGGCCCGGACCGCCCGGCACGCCGAGATCGTCCCCGCCCACCTGGCCCTCGCTCTGCTCGCCGAGCCCGAGGCCATCGCCGCCCGCGTCCTCGTCGGGCAGGGCGTGGAGCCGGACGCCCTGCGGGCGGCGGCGACCGCCGCGCTGCCCGCCCCCGCGGACGAGGTGCCCGAGCTGATCCCGTACGACCCGGACTCCCGCAAGGTCCTGGAGCTGACCTTCCGTGAGGCCCTGCGGCTCGGCCACAACTACGTCGGCACCGAGCACGTCCTGCTGGCCCTGCTGGAGTTCGAGGACGGCTCCGGCGTGCTGAACGGCCTCGGTCTGGACAAGGAGGCCGTGTCCGCCGCGGTGGAGCGGGCGGTGGGCGAGGCGGCCCAGGCCCTCCGCCGGCAGCCCTGAACCCCACAGCGGCCCCTCGTCGCGTGGACGGCGGTCTCAGTGCACCGAGAACCCGCCGTCCACGAAGACCGACTGCCCGGTGACGTACGCCGATGAGCGCCCCGCCAGGAACACCACGGCCCCGGCGAAGTCCTCCGCTAGGCCGTTCCGGCCGACCAGGGTCCGGGCGGCCAGCGACGCCACCTTCTCCGGATCCGACTGGAGACGCGCGTTCAGCGGGGTCAGCACGAAACCGGGCACCAGGCTGTTCACGGTGACGCCGTGCGGCGACCACGCCTCGGCCTGCGACCGGGTCAGCGACTCCAGGCCGCCCTTGGACACCCCGTAGGCACCGCTGCTCACGAAGGCCCGGTGCGCCTGCTGCGACGTGATGTGGATGATCCGCCCGTACCCCCGCTCGGCCATGCCCGGCCCGAACCGCTGCCCGAGCAGGAACGGCGCCTTCAGGTTCACCGCCATCGTGGTGTCCCAGACGTCCTCGCCGAGCTCGGTCATCGGCGGGCGCAGATTGATCCCGGCGCAGTTCACCAGGATGTCCGGCTCCCCGAACGCCGCCGCGGCCTCCTCCGCCCCCACGCGCACCCCCTCGGCGGTGCTCAGGTCCGCGCTCACCCAGGCCGCCCGGCAGCCCTCCGCGGTCAGCTCGTCCACGGTCGTCCGCAGCTCCGCCTCCCGGCGAGCCACCACGACGACGCTCGCGCCGGCCCGGGCCAGGGCGCCGGTGATCGCCCGGCCGATGCCGGAGCTGCCGCCGGTGACCACCGCCACCCGGCCTTCCAGCGAGAACAGTTCCGAGACGTAGGTGTGTGCACTCATGTACGCACCTTAGATATGCGCTCGGATCTCCGGTCGGGGCGGGGTGGGGGACCGGTGAACGCCGCGCGCCCTGTGGTGCGGAACCGGGCCGGGATGGGACCCTAGTGGTATGAACATCCCTTTCTTGGACAACTGGCGTAAGCGTCAGGGTGGTACGCAGTCGGGCACGCTCGCCACCGCCGTCGAGACGGACCCCGACGGTGTGACCGAGCTGCTCGCCGAATGCGAGCTGCTGCGCGTCCGGGCGGGGCAGCAAGGACTCGAACTCGACGACACCCCCGCCTCGTTGGCCGCGCTCGACCAGCTGCCGCCCCGCTGGCGCGACGACCCCGAGGAACTGCCCTGGCTCGGCAACGACGCCGGCCTCTACCTCGGCACGGTGATCGTGCGGACGGTGCCGGGCGCCGCGTGGGACATCTGGCCGAGCGGTCAGCCCGTGGTGCGGCTGGAGTCCGGGCGGGAGATCGACGTCGTCTCGGCCGGGCTCGACTGGGCGATGGCGGGCAGCCCGGAGCTCTCCCAGGTGTACGCGGAGTCCGCCGAGAACTGAGCCGGGCGCCGGTGAGCCGTCCGACTCGCCCGCCTAATCCAGTTAAAACGCCTTTTGCGCCATTTACGCGTGTCGGGTGCGAAGTCCCTTTTCGCGATGGATAGTTTGCGCTGACCTCGACACAGCGACAAGTGGGTAGGGCAGCGCATGGCCGTCGATCCTTTGATCGAACTGAGGGACGTCAATAAACACTTCGGGGAGTTGCACGTACTTCAGGACATCAATCTCACCGTCGGCCGCGGGGAGGTGGTGGTGGTCATCGGCCCCTCCGGCTCAGGGAAATCCACCCTGTGCCGGGCGATCAACCGGCTGGAGACGATCGAGTCCGGCAGCATCACGATCGACGGCAGGCCCCTCCCCGCGGAGGGCAAGGGGCTGGCCCAGCTCCGCGCCGAAGTCGGCATGGTCTTCCAGTCGTTCAACCTCTTCGCCCACAAGACCGTGCTGGACAACGTCTCGCTGGCGCAGCTCAAGGTCCGCAAGCGCAAGAAGGACGAGGCCGACAAGCGCTCCCGGGAACTGCTGGACCGGGTCGGCCTGGCCGCCCACGCCGACAAGTTCCCCGCCCAGCTCTCCGGCGGCCAGCAGCAGCGCGTGGCCATCGCCCGCGCCCTGGCCATGGACCCCAAGGCGCTCCTCTTCGACGAGCCGACCTCGGCGCTCGACCCGGAGATGATCAATGAGGTCCTGGAGGTCATGCAGCAACTGGCCCGGGACGGTATGACGATGATCGTGGTCACCCACGAGATGGGCTTCGCCCGCTCCGCCGCCAACCGCGTGGTGTTCATGGCCGACGGCTGCGTCATCGAGGACCGCGTCCCGGAGGACTTCTTCACGTCCCCGTCGAGCGACCGCGCCAAGGACTTCCTGTCCAAGATCCTCAAGCACTGAGGGGGGCATTCCATGTTGCGTACGAGGAACACGCGTACGGGCCGGGCCGCCGCCCTCGTGGCCGGCCTTCTGCTCGCCGCACTCGCCGCCGGCTGCGGCAAGGACGGCAGCCCGCCGGTCAAGGGTCCCAAGGCCGAGGCTCTGCCGGTGTACCGGGTCGACACCGGCTTCGACCTGCCCGACTCCCGCACCTGGACCAAGGCGAAGAGGCGCGGCTATCTGATCGTCGGCGCCAAGGAGGACCAGCCCTACCTGGGCGAGAAGGACCCGGCGAGCGGGATCTACTCCGGGTTCGACATCGAGATCGCCCGCATGATGGCGGCCTCGCTCGGCTTCGAACCGAAGACGATCCGCTTCCGCACGATCGCCTCCGCCAACCGCGAGACGGCCCTGCAGAACGGCCAGATCGACTACTACGTCGGCACCTACACCATCAACGACATGCGCAAGAAGCTCGTCGGCTTCGCCGGCCCGTACTACATGGCCGGCCAGGGACTGCTGGTGCGCACCGACGAGAACGACATCAACGGGCCCCAGGACCTGGCGGGCAAGACGGTCTGCTCGGCGGCCGGCTCCACCCCCTACCAGCGGATCGCCGCCGACTACCCCAAGGCGACCCTCGTCGCGTACGACACGTACTCGATCTGCGTCGACAACCTCCTCACCTACCAGGTCGACGCGGTCACCACCGACGACGCGATCCTGCTGGGCTTCGCGGCCAAGGCGCCCGACGAGATGAAGGTCGTCGGCAAACCCTTCTCGGAGGAGCCGTACGGCATCGGCGTACCGCGCAGCGACAACGCCCTGCGCAACGCGCTCAACGACGCGCTGGAGGCCAACGAGAAGAACGGCAACTGGAAGAAGGCGTACGAAGCGACGCTGGGGCTCTCCGGAGCGCCCGCGCCGGCCCCGCCGCCCATCGACCGCTACCCGGCGACCTGAGGGGACGGCCCCACCCATGGATGTACTGACAGAGAACTTCTCCCTCTACGGCAAGGGCTTCCTCGGCACCGTCGAACTGACCGTCTACGCCTCGGCGCTGGCGCTCGTCCTCGGCTTCCTCATGGCGTCCTTCCGGGTCGCGCCCGTCGGCTCGTTCCGGGTGCTGGGGACGGTCTGGGTCACCGTGCTCCGCAACACCCCGCTGACGCTGCTGTTCTTCGCGGTCCTGCTCGGCCTGCCCCGCTTCGGGCTCGTCCTGCCGTTCCAGCTCTTCGCCGTCCTCGCACTCGGCTGCTACACCTCCGCGTTCATCTGCGAGGTGCTGCGCTCCGGCATCAACACCGTGCCCAAGGGCCAGGGCGAGGCCGCCCGCAGCCTCGGCATGAACTTCGGCCAGACCCTGAGCACCGTGGTGCTGCCGCAGGCGTTCCGGTCGGTGATCCCGCCGGTCGGCTCGACGCTGATCGCGCTGGCGAAGAACTCCGCCATCGCCGGGGCGTTCAGCGTCACCGAACTCCTCGGCACCTACAAGACGCTCAACGAACTGGGCTACAGCATCATCTGGTCCTTCATCTGGATCGCCGTCGGCTACCTGATCATCACCCTGACCATCAGCGCGGTGTTCAACGTGATGGAGAAGCGCTGGGGAGTGGCACGATGACCAAGACCCTCACCCGTAAGCCGTCCCGAGCCTCGGCGCCCGAGGCCACCGCGCTCTACGACATCCCCGGCCCCGTGACCCGCAGACGGCACCTGATGTACGGGATCGCCTCCACGGTCCTGATCGTGGCGCTGTTCGGCTGGATCGTCCACCTGCTCTTCGACACCGACCAGTTCACCGCGCAGAAGTGGACGCCCTTCGAGTACAAGGGCATTCAGGAACTGCTGCTGCGCGGGCTCGGCAACACCCTCAAGGCGTTCGCGTACGCGGCGGTCCTCTCGCTCGCGCTCGGGGCGGTCCTCGCCGTCGGCCGGCTCTCCGAACACCGGGTGCTGCGCTGGATCTCCACCCTGCTGGTCGAGTTCTTCCGGGCCATGCCGGTACTGGTGATGATCTTCTTCATCTTCGTGGCGCTGAAGGTCCAGCCGCTGCCCGCCCTCGTCGCCGGGCTGACCCTCTACAACGGCTCGGTCCTCGCGGAGGTGTTCCGCACCGGGATCAACTCCGTGGACCGGGGCCAGCGCGAGGCGGCGTACGCGCTCGGGATGCGCAAGACGCAGGTCACCACCTTCGTCCTGGCGCCCCAGGCCGTGCGCGCGATGCTGCCGACCATCATCAGCCAGCTGGTGGTCGCGCTGAAGGACACCTCACTGGGCTATCTGATCACCTACGAGGAATTCCTCCACGCCGGAAAGCTGATCGCGTCGAATCTCGACTACGATCTTCCCTTCATCCCCGTCGTGATGGTGATCTCGCCGATCTACATCGGGATGTGCATGCTGCTCTCGTGGTTCGCCACCTGGGTGGCCAAGCGGCAGCGGCGCAACCTGAAAACCAGAGCGGTCGGGGTGGCCCCGGCCGAACCGGGGACGCTGCTGCCGGGAGGGCAGTAGCCGGGCAGTGCCCGCCCGGCAGCAGTCGGTGATCACTTCTCGCGCAGCGGGACCGAGAGATGACTCGGGTCCGTGCCGGGCGAGGAGAAGGTCAGCTGCGCGCCGGTCGGGTTGTGCTCGATGTACAGCGGATCGACGGTGTCGATCACCAGGGCGAGCCGGTGACCGGCCGGGACGTCGTAGGCCGTGGAGAACAGCTCCAGGTCGACGGGGAACGGCCGGCCCGGCGTCTGCCCGTGGAAGGTGTACGGAGCGTTGCTGACCAGTTTGCCGATGCCGAGCGGCCCCACGTCGTAGAGATACGCGACGAGGGTGCCGCTCGGCTTCGTGCTGGTGACCGTGGTGTGCAGCGTGGCGGTCCCCCGGATCTGCTGCTCGGTGGCGTACCGCTCCGACTGCCACACGCTCGCGAACGTCCGCGGCAGCAGCGGTACGGAGACCGCCGGCGGCAGCTTCAGGAACTGGTCCAGCGCGTTGGACAGGATCGAGATGCCCCCGTTCGCACCGGAGTCGACGTCGGCCCGCACCTTCTTGGTGCCGTCCAGCGGGATCCGGTTCTTGAGCGTGCCGACCGACTTCCAGTCCGGGTACCCCTCGTACCCCTTGTCGGTGCGGGACTTGAGCTGGACGGGCTGCTCGGTGTCGATGCCGTTGCGCTCGCCCTTGAGATAGCGGTCGAACCAGCGGCGGGTGCTCGTCCAGGTGTCGTTGGGCAGCCCGAGCAGTCCGGTGGCCTCGGCCGTGGCGTGGTCGCCGGGGCGGAACTCCAGACGCTTGGGGCCGGTGAGCTTGTCATAGAACGAGGCGTACTGGTTGGGCGGGAAGATGGTGTCGCCCCAGGCGTTGCCCATCATGATCGCCGCGCCGTTGGCGTTGATCCGGTCCAGATACGTCAAGGGGGACCGCTTCTTCCCCCAGGCGATCATCTCCGGTTCCTTGTCCAGCCGGGAGCCGAGGAAGTCCTTCAGTGTCTGCGTCAGTTCGTCGCTGGGCCGTCCGGTGAGCAGGCCCGCGCCGCCGAGCAGGGCGGCGGCCTGGAGATGCTGGGTGCGCCCGCTGTAGATCGAGTCGATCAGATCGGCCCAGCCGCTCAGCGCGGCGACCGCCTTGATCCGCGGGTCGTGCCCGGCCGCCAGCAGGCTGATGCCCGCCCCGTAGGAGATGCCGCCCATGCCGATGCGGTCCGGGTCGGCGGAGGTGTGCCCCAGCGCCCAGTCGATGACGGCGGAGGCGTCCGCGATGTCCGGCGGACCCGCCACCTCGATCTTCCCGCCGGAGCGCCAGAAGCCGCGTGAGGTGTAACTCACCACGACATAGCCGGAGTCGGCGAGCTTCTGGGCCTGCGCCAGATACTCGATCTGCGGCGTGGCCCAGCTCGTCGGGAAGACGATGAGGGGGTGCTTCGCCCCGGCGGAGGCCCCGGCCGGGGTGAACACGTTGCCCTTGAGCGTGATGTCCCCGGACCCGGGGATGTCGTGGAACGTCAGGCCACCGCCCGTCGTGCTCGCGGGCGCGGCGGGAGGGGCGGGGGCGGCGGCCGCCGGGGGCGAGGCGACGAGTGCGCCGCCAGCGAGCAGGGCGGCGGCGGTGGTGATCGAAGCGGTGGTGCGCAGTGCCGGTTTCGGACGTACCACGGGTCACTCCTCACGCGTGTCAGTGCAAAGTGACCCGACGGTAACCCTGGTTGTTTACCCCTGGTAACTACTCGTCGTATTGCGCGAAGGTAACGATTGTTGGACGTGGCGTCAGTAGCGTGTCCGGTGCGGAACGGGCGCTACCGGGTCACGTCAGGGCGCTCTTGGCCTGCCAGTCCGTCCACGAGACGTTCCACGCGCCGTAGCCGTTGCCCTCGGCGACCGTGCCCTTGGACTCCGCGCCGGTGATCTCGAACGGGTCGCCCACGCGTACCTGCCCGTACAGCGCGGAGGCGTCGGCGTCGCTCATCCCGAGGCAGCCGGAGCTCCGGTTGGCCTGGCCGAAATAGCCCGCGTTCCACGGTGCCGCGTGGGCGTACATCCCCGACCAGGTCAGCCGCATCGAGTAGTCGACCATCTTGTCGTAGGCATCGCCCAGGCCCACCGTCTCGGAGCGCATGTTGATGGTGCCCTCCTTCGACATCAGGACCGCCGTGCCCCGCCAGGAAGCCTTCTCGCCGCCCGGGGTACCCGCCGACATCGGCAGGTCCAGCACCTGCTTTCCGTCCCGGTGAAGGGCGAGCCGGTGTCCGTCGAGGTCGACCTTGACCACCTGCGCCGCGCCGATCGTGAACGTCGTCGCGTAGTCGCGGACGAACCAGCCGCCGTCCGCCCCCGTGTCGACGCCGTTCAGCTGTGCGTCCAGGGTGACCTTCGTGCCGGGCTTCCAGTACTCCTCGGGCCGCCAGTCCGCACGGTCCTTGCCCGAGTAGTCCTGCAGCCAGCCCCAGGAACCCTCGGTGCCGTTGGAGGTGGAGACCTTCAGGGCCTTCTCCACGGCCGCCTTGTCCTTCACCGGGTGGTCGAAGACGACGGACAGCGGCTGCGCGATGCCCACGGTCGTGTTCCTGCCCGGCGCGAGGAGCAGTTTGTTCACCTTCTCGGCCTCGGCGGTGGCGAACGCCGCCCGGTCGCTGCCGCCGTCCGTGTCCGTCGCCTCGACCGTGTACGCGGTGCCCGGCGCGGCGAAGCGGTCGGACGTCCAGGTCCGGCCGTCGGCCGATATCTTCCCGGCCAGCGGGCCGCCCTCGCCCGCCTTCACCGACACGGCCTTCAGCTTGCCGTGCTTCAGCGTCACCTTCACCGGCTCACCGGGCGCCGCGGCCTCGCCCCGGAGGTTCACGGTGATGCTGGTGGCGGGGGCCCTGCCGTCCCCGCCCACCTCGGCGGAGCCCGAAGCGCCGCCCGAGCACGCGGTGAGCGCGGCGGCCAGCAGCGCCGCGGGCCCGGTCAGGGCGAGCCTGGCCCTCCGGCCGGCCTGGGCGGAACGACGGATGCGCGGGCGTGCGGAACTCACGGAAAGACCTCCAGGGCTGGGTGCTCAGGAGAGAAGAGGTATTTCCCCCATGTCGGGTTCCTTCCCCGCACCGGAAAGTCCGGCCGGGCGGGCACGGCGGCGCCGCTGAGGCGGTCCGGTCAGCTGCCCGCCCGGTGCGAGGCGGGCGTGCTGGGGGCGGGGGACCGGGCCTCGCGGGTCACGTCGCCCACCAGTTCCACCACATCGGGACCGTAGGCCTGGGAGTTGACGACCTTGAGCAGCAGGCAGAACGACTTGTTCCCGTGCTTGCGGCGCAACTTGTCGTAGTTGCGGGCGACGTAACGGGTGGCCGCCTGGTTCGTGATGGCCCGCTGGCCGCAGAACAGGAAGACCGGACGCGACTCCTGACCTCCCGTCAGGCGGGCCAGCAGGACGTACTCCGCGGTGCCCGGCTCCATCCGGTAGCGCTCCGAGCCGACCTGGAACGCCACCCGGTCCGGCCCCGGGTCCTGCTCGACGTTGATCCGCACCCCGGGCAGCAGGGTCCGCAGGTGCGCCGCCATCCGCTGGTTGGACGTGGGGCCGCCGACGCAGTACTCCGTACGCTCTCCGTACCCCTGCTGCGCCGTGTCGTGGGTGACGATCTGCGCATGGGCCCCGCAGTCCTTGATGAGCGCGGAGAGTTCGAGCAGGGCGAAGGCGTCGTGCCGGTGCACCGCTCCCTCGGCGCCCGCGTAGCGGTTGACGACCAGGAGGCACTCGGAGTTCGTCGGCAGCCCGAAGAAGGACTGCCTGCGGCGGAGTCCGCGCCGCCAGAGGTACGTTCGGGCGATCCAGCCCAGCGAGGCACTGATCCCGGCGGCTATCACGCCCAGCACGATGTTGCGCACGTCGTCCGTCATGGGCGCGCATGGTATCGGTCATTCGGGTAACCGTTCGAGGCGGTCCTGACGATCCGGGCTGCCCGGGGCTACCCTGCGGCGGAGATCCGTTGACTGGAGGTACGTATGCGCCGTTCCGTCGGTCGGAACACGTCCCTGTTGGCCGTACTGGCCGTGGTCGCCTCGGTCCAGGCCGCCGCCCCGGCGACCTCGGCGCCGACCGCCACGCCGCGCCCCGCGCCGCCCAAGTCCCCGGTGGCGGTGGGGCATGGGGGAGCGGTGGCGAGCGTCGATCCGGATGCGTCGGCCGCCGGGATCGAGGTGCTGCGCAAGGGCGGCAACGCGGTGGACGCGGCCGTGGCCACCGCGGCGGCGCTCGGTGTGACCGAGCCCTATTCGGCGGGTATCGGCGGCGGTGGCTACTTCGTCCACTACGACGCGAAGACGCGCCAGGTGCGGACCATCGACGGCCGCGAGACCGCCCCGCGCAGCGCGGACGCCTCCCTGTTCCTGGAGAACGGCAAGCCGATCCCGTTCGAGGAGGGGGTGACCAGCGGTCTCGGCGTCGGCACGCCCGGCACCCCGGCCACCTGGGAGCGGGCGCTGGACGCGTGGGGCAGCAAGTCCCTGCGCACGCTGCTGAAACCGGCCGAACGCCTGGCCCGGGACGGCTTCGTCGTCGACGGCACCTTCCGCTCGCAGACGGCCTCCAACCAGGCCCGGTTCGCCGACTTCCCGGCCTCCGCGAAGCTCTTCCTGCCGGGCGGTGAACTCCCCGTCGTCGGATCGGTGTTCAAGAACCCCGATCTGGCGCGTACGTACGAGAAGCTCGGCCGCGAGGGCGTCGGCGCGCTGTACCGGGGCGCGTTGGCCGACGACATCGTCCGTACGGTGCGCAAGCCGCCCGTCGACCCTGCCGCCACCCGGGTCGTCCGCCCCGGCGATCTGACCCGCAAGGACCTCGCCTCCTACCGGACCCTCCGCCAGGACCCGACCAAGGTGAACTACCGGGGCCTGGACGTCTACGGCATGGCCCCCTCCTCGTCCGGGGGCACCAGCGTCGGCGAGGCCCTCAACATCCTGGAGTCCACGGACCTCTCCCGGGCAGATCGGACCCAGTACCTCCACCGGCTCATCGAGGCGAGCCGGATCGCGTTCGCCGACCGGGGCCGCTGGGTCGGCGATCCCGCCTTCGAGGACGTGCCGACGAAGGAGCTGCTGAGCCAGCGGTTCGCGGACGCGCGGGAGTGCCTGATCCGCGACGACAAGGCGCTGACCAGTCCGCTGGCGCCGGGCGACCCGCGAAACCCGGAACGGTGCGGCAGCGGCGGCACGGCCGCGCCGACGACGTACGAGGGTGAGAACACCACCCATCTGACGACGGCCGACAAGTGGGGCAACGTCGTCGCCTACACCCTGACGATCGAGTCCACCGGCGGCAGCGCCATCACCGTGCCCGGGCGCGGCTTCCTGCTCAACAACGAGCTGACCGACTTCTCCTTCGCGCCGGCCAGTCCGGCGGTCCACGACCCGAACCTGCCGGGACCGGGCAAGCGGCCGCGCTCCTCGATCTCCCCCACCATCGTGCTGAAGCACGGCAAGCCGGTGCTGGCCCTCGGCTCGCCGGGCGGGGCCACGATCATCACGACCGTCCTCCAGTCGCTCACCGGACACCTGGACCGGGGGCTCCCGCTGGTCGACGCGATCGCCGCGCCGCGCGCCAGCCAGCGCAACGCGCCGACCACCGAGATCGAGCCGGACCTGTGGAACAGCCCGGTCCGCGCGGAGCTGGAGAAGCTCGGTCACGCCTTCAGGCAGAACCCGGAGATCGGCGCCGCCACCGGGGTGCAGCGGCTGCCCGACGGCCGCTGGCTGGCGGCGGCGGAAAAGGTGCGGCGGGGCGGTGGCTCGGCCATGGTGGTGCATCCGGGCCGCGGGCACTGAGGCGGGGAGGGGCGGGCCGGCGGACGCCGTCGCCACCGGGCCCGAACGGGCCCTCGCCCACGGGAAGGGTCCTTCCGCACCATGCGCACCCGCATGCTCGCCCTGACTTCCGCCGCCTGCGGTGCCGCGCTCCTCGGAGCGGCGGCGCTGCCCGCGTCCGCTTCCGGCTCCGCGCAGGAGCCGGAAGCGGACGCGGGCGTCGTGACCGCCGCCGAACTGCTCGCCGAGGTCCGCGCCTGTTCCCGGATCTCGAAAGGCAGGTACCGCACCGACAGCGGCCGCGCCAAGGCCACGGTCCCGGTCTGCGGCACGCGGGACGCCGTGTTCTGGAAGGCGGACATGGACATCGACTGCGACGGCCGAAAGACCAGGGACTGCAACCGGAAGACCGATCCGTACTTCCTGCCGGAGACCGCGTTCCAGAGCTCCCGCGGCGAACCGCTCGACTCCGCCGCACTGCCCCATGTGGTCGTACCGGGGCCGGGCAAGGTGTGGGACTACCGGAAGTCGGGGCTCACCGGCGGCAGCGTCGTGGCGGTCGTGTACCGGGACCGGGTGCGGTACGGCGTGATCGGCGACACCGGCCCCACGGACATCATCGGGGAGGCGTCGTACGCCATGGCGAAGGCGCTGGGCATCGACCCCGACCCGTCGACCGGAGGCGCCGAGTCCGGCGTCACCTACATCGCGTTCAAGAACTCCCGCATCCCCCCGATCGAGAGCCGCGCGCGGGCGCAGAGCCGGGGAGCGGTCCTCGCCGGGGAGTTCGTCGGGCGCTCGTAGCCCGGGGCGGCGGGTGACCGTACGGCCGGGGGCCGGCCGTGCACGGCCTGCTTCACGGGGGCCGGCCGCACGGGGCGGTCAGAGTGCGGTCAGCACGCGCGGGCCGTCGTGGGTGATCGCCACCGTGTGCTCGGCGTGCGAGGCCCGGCTGCCGTCCGTCGTCCGCAGTGTCCAGCCGTCCCGGTCGTGGCGGAACTCGTCGAGGCCCCCGGCGAGCAGCATCGGCTCGATGGCCAGGACCATTCCGTGCCGCAGCACCATGCCGCGCCCCGGCCGTCCCTCGTTCGGCACGGAGGGGTCCTCGTGCATGGACCGGCCGATGCCGTGGCCGCCGTAGCCTTCCAGGATGCCGTAGCCCGCGTCGCGGCAGACCGTGCCGATGGCGTGGGCGATGTCGCCGATCCGGTTGCCGACCACGGCCGCGGCGATTCCGGCCGCGAGGGCCTCCTCGGCGGTGGCGATGAGCCGGGTGTCCTCCGGGCGGGCCTCGCCGACGGTGAAGCTGACCGCCGAGTCGCCGGCCCAGCCGTCGAGGAGGGCGCCCGCGTCCACGCTGACCAGGTCCCCGTCCCGCAGCGGCTCGGCGGACGGGATGCCGTGCACGACCGCGTCGTTGACCGAGACGCAGATGACGGCCGGGAACGGGGTGGGCGCGAAGTGCGGCTTGTAGTTCAGGAAGGGGGAGGCGGCTTTGGCCTTGCTCAGCACCTCGCGGGCCGCCTCGTCCAGTTGGCGGGGGGTCACGCCGACCGCCGCCACCTCCCGCGCCCGGGTCAGGACCTGCGCGACCACCCGGCCCGCCTCGCGCATCGCGTCGAGCTGTGTGTCTGTCTTGATGTGCACCATGCCCATTACTATACCGGTCGGACCGGTATAGTAATGACGGTATAGAAATGGCATCCCGTAGTAGGATGGGCTCATGGTCCGCACCCCTCTCACCCCCGAAGAGCGCCTGCGCGGCGAACGGCTCGGCGCGCTGCTCCGTGCGGCGCGCGGGGAGCGCAGCATGGCCGCCGTCGCCGCGAGCGCGGGGATCTCCGCGGAGACCCTCCGGAAGATCGAGACCGGCCGCGCGCCCACGCCCGCCTTCTTCACCGTGGCGGCCCTCGCCGGAGCGCTCGGCCTCTCGCTGGACGAGATCCTCGGCCGCTGCGCGGCCGAGCCGGTCGCGGCGCCGGCTTCGCTGCGTGCCGCGGTGCCGCTGATCGCGTAGCGGCTCGGCGGCCGGAACGGTCGGGGCGTAGGGTCGCGCCCGTGACTCTCCAGGACTTCGCCCGCAGCGAGTACGTCAGCCTGACCACGTACCGGAAGAACGGCATGCCCGTCGCCACGCCCGTCTGGGCCGCCGCCGAGGGGGAGGTGCTGTACGTCTGGACCCGCTCCGACTCGTGGAAGGTGAAGCGGCTCCGCAACAACGGCAAGGTCGTCGTCACCGTCTGCGACGTACGCGGCAGGATCGCCGACGGAGCCCCCACGGCGGAGGGCGCGGCCCGGCTCCTCGACGAGGACGGCACCCGCGCGGCGCGCAAACTCCTCGCCCGCAAGTACACCTGGAAGTTCTGGCTCGTCGACTGGCCCGCCACCATCGCCCGGCTCGGCAAGCGGCCGCACACCGGCATCGCCATCACCTTCTGAGCCCTGGGGGCGCGGCCCGGCGGCCGTGCTCCCGCCGCAGCGCGCCCGAAAGCTGCGCGTAGCCGCCCTGTAACACGGCTGCGGTCGAATGCCTCCGGACTGGAAGGCTCCAGTCGACGGTCGGCGAGGGCGACGATGACGATGCATCAGCAGGCTGACGAAGTGCGGGCGTTCGCGCAGTACCTGCGCGATCTGGTGGCGCGTCTGGACCCCGGGCGGGGATGGTACGGGGTCTTCGCCCGGCGCGACCCGGCGGGCATGCGGTCCTGCCTCGACGGGGTGGAGATCTTGCCGTGGGACGTGGTGGAGTCGCTGCTCGCGGACCTCGCGGCCCTGCACGGCGCCCGGTTCGCCGAACAGGTCTCGGTCCGTGCCGCCGCGCTCCACTCCGCGTCCGCCGCCGCCCACGACCGGCGGCCCGGCGGGCGCCAGGAGCTCGTCCACCGGCTGGAGTTGATGGTCCGCGAGCAGCACCGGGCGGCGCAGCGCCTGCGCGGCACGGGACCCGGAGGTCCGGGCCCGGCCGATTCGGACGCGCTGGCCTGGGCCCGCGACGACCACGACCGGGCCACCGCCCGCTGCGCGGAACTCCGCAAGCGGCTGGCGGCGGTTGCGGCCCCCGAGGGCCGGCTGCGGTCGGAGGACGGGGAGGTGCCGCGCGCGGGGGCGGGCGGGGCGGCGGGGATCACCGGGGCTGCGGCTTCCGAGTCCGCCGGGGCGGGCAGGATTCCGCAGCCGCGCGCCGAGGCCGGGCGCCCGCACCACCGGGGGCTCGATGCCGAGGACGAACCCGGGGCCGCCACTCCCGCCCGGGGCGCCCCCGCCGAGGCATTCGGGGCCGCCGGGCCCCATGGAGCCACCGGGTCTTACGCGGCCGCCGAGCCCCCCGGGACCGCCGAGCCCTCCACGGGCCCAGGCGCTCCCGCCCCCACCCCCGCCCCCCGGCGCAAGAAGCCCCGTGGCGCCCGGTTCGCCGGTCTGGACGTCGATGAAGAGGCGGCCGCTTACGTCCCCTCGCCCCTGCCCGGGCCACCCGAACCCGAGCACTCCGGCGCACCCGCCCCACGCGGCGCCCGCTTCGGCGGTGCGGAGGCGGAGGGCGACGGAGGGCGAGAGGGCCACGGAGGGCCTGTGGGGCGAGGCCGGGGACGCGCCGGGCGGGACCGGGGCGCGGGCGGGCCCGCGGCTCCCCTCGTCCCGGATCCGGGTGCCGTGCGGGCCGTCGCCGGGGCCGTGGCCCAGTTGCTCCGGCTGCGTGCCGAGGGCCGCAGCGGCGAGGCACACGTCGTGCTCTGCGAGGTCGCGGCCTGGCCCGCGCCCCGGCTGCCGGTGCTCGCCCTCGCCCTGCACCGCGCCGGACTCGCCGCCGACTGGACGACCCTGCTCTGGGAGGTGTCCTCGCTCCCGCCCGCCGGGCTCGCCGCCGCGGCGGGTGCGCTGGCCGCCGCCGGGCGGGAGGCGGACTGCGGGCTGCTCCTGCGCCAGGGGGTGGCCCGGCCGGCCGCCGAGGCGGCCGATGCGGCGCTCGCCCTGGACGGCGCGGGCCGTGAGGACCAGGCGCGGGACCTGCTCGGCGCCTTCGTCCGCGTACACACTCCGCGGGAGGCCGCCGAGCTGGCTCTGTCCGGCGGGACCCGGTTGCTCCCGCTCCTCCTGGCGGCGGCCCGCGAGGTGTCGGGGGAGGCGGAGTGGGACCTGGTCCACGCGCTGCGGGTGGCGGGCGTGCCGGGGGTCTGAGCCCCGGAACACCACCGAGGATCGCCGGTGTGTCCGTTGTGGACCGGTCGGGTGCGAAACATGATCGACTCCGCCGGTTCACGGCGATGGTCTTGCCCCGCCGGACGGAGGGGCTTACGTTCTCCATCCATGCACCGATCTACGTGCGTAGAGAACGCGTGCAGGCTCTCTGACGCCGCGTCGAAGGAGCAGCTCATGTCCCACGTCGTACGCGCCGCACTCGTCCAGGCGACCTGGACCGGCGACACCGAATCGATGACTGCCAAGCACGAGGAACACGCGCGCGAGGCCGCCCGGCAGGGGGCGAAGATCATCGGCTTCCAGGAGGTGTTCAACGCCCCCTACTTCTGCCAGGTCCAGGAGCCCGAGCACTACCGCTGGGCCGAGCCGGTCCCCGACGGGCCGACGGTCAAGCGCATGCAGGACCTGGCCCGCGAGACCGGCATGGTCATCGTCGTCCCGGTCTTCGAGATCGAGCAGTCCGGCTTCTACTACAACACCGCGGCCGTGATCGACGCCGACGGCTCCTACCTCGGCAAGTACCGCAAGCACCACATCCCGCAGGTCAAGGGATTCTGGGAGAAGTACTACTTCAAGCCCGGCAACGCCGGCTGGCCGGTCTTCGACACCGCCGTCGGCAAGGTCGGCGTCTACATCTGCTACGACCGGCACTTCCCCGAGGGCTGGCGTCAACTCGGGCTCGGCGGAGCCCAGTTGGTGTACAACCCGTCGGCCACCTCGCGCGGACTCTCCAGCCACCTCTGGCAGTTGGAGCAGCCGGCCTCCGCCGTCGCCAACGAGTACTTCGTCGCCGCGATCAACCGCGTCGGCCGCGAGGAGTACGGCGACAACGACTTCTACGGCACGAGCTACTTCGTCGACCCGCGCGGCCAGTTCGTGGGGGAGGTCGCCAGCGACAAGGAGGAGGAACTCGTCGTACGCGACCTGGACTTCGACCTGATCGAGGAGGTCCGCACCCAGTGGGCCTTCTACCGGGACCGACGGCCCGACGCCTACGACGGGCTGGTGGAGCCGTGAGCGGACTGCGCGAGCGCCATCTCGCCGTCAGTCCCGAGTGGCTGGCCCTCTACTACCGCCACCCCATCGAGCTCACCCACGGCGAGGGCCGCCATGTCTGGGACGCCGACGGCAACCGCTACCTCGACTTCTTCGGCGGCATCCTCACCACCATGACCGCCCACGCCCTGCCCGAGGTGACCAAGGCGGTCGCCGAGCAGGCCGGGCGGATCATCCATTCCTCCACGCTCTACCTCAACCGCCCCATGGTGGAGATGGCCGAGCGGATCGCCACCCTCTCCGGCATCCCCGACGCCCGGGTCTTCTTCACCACCTCCGGCACCGAGGCCAACGACACGGCCCTCCTGCTCGCCACCGCGTACCGCAGGTCCAACCAGATCCTCGCGATGCGCAACAGCTACCACGGCCGTTCGTTCTCCACCGTCTCGATCACCGGCAACCAGGCCTGGTCGCCCACGAGTCTGTCCCCGCTCCAGACGCTGTACGTCCACGGCGGCGTCCGCACCCGGGGCCCGTACGCCGCGTTGAGCGACGAGGCGTTCATCCGGGCCTGCGTCGCCGATCTGGAGGACCTCCTCGGACACACCCGCAACCCGGCGGCCCTGATCGCCGAACCCATGCAGGGCGTCGGCGGGTTCACCTCGCCGCCCGACGGGCTGTTCGCCGCGTTCCGCGAAGTCCTGGACCGGCACGGGGTGTTGTGGATCTCCGACGAGGTGCAGACCGGCTGGGGCCGCACCGGTGACCATTTCTGGGGCTGGCAGGCGCACGCCGGGAACGGGCCGCCGGACATCCTCACCTTCGCCAAGGGCATCGGCAACGGCATGTCGGTCGGGGGAGTGGTGGCCCGCGCCGAGGTGATGAACTGCCTCGACGCCAACTCCATCTCCACGTTCGGCGGTTCACCGATCACCATGGCGGCCTCGCTCGCCAACCTCTCCTACCTCCTGGAACACGACCTCCAGGGCAACGCCCGGCGCGTCGGCGGGCTCCTCATCGAACGGCTGCGGTCGGTCGCCGCCGCTTCCCCCGCCGTACGCGAAGTGCGCGGCCGGGGCCTGATGATCGGCATCGAGCTGGCGAAGCCCGGCACCGACGAGGCCGACCCGGAGGCCGCCGCGGCCGTCCTGGAAGCGGCCCGCGCGGGCGGGCTCCTCATCGGCAAGGGCGGCGGCCACAACACCAGCGTGCTCCGCATCGCCCCGCCGCTGACCCTGACCGTCGCCGAGGCCGAGGAAGGCGCGGCGATCCTCGCGGACGCCCTGCACGCGGCGGGCTGATCCCCGCCCCCACCGGCCCGTACGTACTCGAACCGCGCGGGGCCGCCCCGGCGCCGCGCCCACCGGGCCGGCGCGGGGGCACCCCGACCTGAGGAGATCCCATGAGTCGCACCGTCATCCACGGTGGCCTGGTCATCACCGCGTCCGACGAGATCCACGCCGATGTGCTCGTCGAGGGCGGCCGTATCGTCGCGCTGGCCGCCCACGGGACCGACGCCGCCGAGAGCTGGAGCGCCGACCGGCAGATCGACGCGACGGGCAAGTACGTCATCCCGGGCGGCGTCGACGGACACACCCACATGGAGATGCCGTTCGGCGGAACGTACGCCGCCGACACCTTCGAGACCGGCACCCGCGCCGCCGCATGGGGCGGCACGACCACCATCGTCGACTTCGCCGTCCAGAGCGTGGGCAAGTCCCTGCGCGAAGGGCTCGACGCCTGGTACGGCAAGGCCGACGGCAACTGCGCCATCGACTACGCCTTCCACATGATCCTCGCGGACGTGAACCCGTCCTCGCTCAAGGAGATGGACCGCCTCGTCTCCGAAGGCGTCACCTCCTTCAAACTGTTCATGGCGTATCCGGGGGTCTTCTACTCCGACGACGGTCAGATCCTGCGCGCCATGCAACAGGCCTCCGGCAACGGCGGGTTGATCATGATGCACGCCGAGAACGGCATCGCCATCGACGTCCTGGTCGAACAGGCCCTCGCCGCCGGGCACACCGACCCCCGCTACCACGGCGACGTCCGCAAGGTCGCCCTGGAGGCCGAGGCCACCCACCGCGCCGTCCAGCTCGCCCGGGTCGCCGGATCCCCCCTCTACGTCGTCCACGTCTCCGCCGACGAGGCCGTGCAGGAGATCGCCGCCGCCCGCCACAAGGGCCTCCCCGTCTTCGGCGAGACCTGCCCGCAGTATCTGTTCCTCTCCACCGACAACCTCGCCGAGCCCGGCTTCGAGGGCGCCAAATACGTCTGCTCCACCCCGCTGCGCCCCAGGGAACACCAGGAGACCCTGTGGCGGGGCCTGCGGAACAACGAACTCCAGGTCGTCTCCACCGACCACTGCCCGTTCTGCTTCTCCGGGCAGAAGGAGATGGGCCGGCGCGACTTCTCCAAGATCCCCAACGGCATGCCCGGCGTCGAACACCGCATGGACCTGCTGCACCAGGCCGTCGTGGACGGACGCATCACCCGCCGCCGCTGGATCGAGATCGCCTGCGCCTCCCCGGCACGGATGTTCGGCCTCTACCCGAAGAAGGGCACCATCGCCCCGGGCGCCGACGCCGACATCGTCATCTACGACCCGGAAGCCGAACAGACCCTCTCCGCCGAGACCCACCACATGAACGTCGACTACTCGGCGTACGAGGGCAAACGCATCACCGGCCAGGTCGAGACCGTGCTCTCGCGCGGCGAAGTCGTCATTGACGGAAGGAAGTTCACCGGCCGCTCCGGCCACGGCATCTACACCCCCCGCGCCACCTGTCAGTACCTCGACTAGGAGATCCCGCCATGGACTTCGGACTCGTCCTCCAGACGGACCCGCCCGCCTCCGCCGTCGTCGGCCTGATGCGGCGCGCCGAGCGCAACGGCTTCCGCTACGGCTGGACCTTCGACTCGGCGGTGCTCTGGCAGGAGCCGTTCGTCATCTACAGCCGCATCCTGGAGCACACGGAGAAGCTGACCGTGGGCCCGATGGTCACCAACCCGGGCACCCGCACCTGGGAGGTCACGGCCTCCACCTTCGCCACCCTGAACGACATGTACGGCAACCGCACCGTCTGCGGCATCGGGCGCGGCGACTCCGCGATGCGCGTCGCGGGCCGCCGGCCCAACACCCTGGCCCGCCTCGGCGAGGCCATCGACGTCATCCGGGACCTCGCCGAGGGCCGGGAGGCGACGGTCGACGGGCAGCCGGTGCAGATCCCCTGGGTGAAGGACGGGCGGCTGCCGGTGTGGATGGCGGCGTACGGGCCCAAGGCCCTGGCGCTGGCCGGGCAGAAGGCCGACGGCTTCATCCTCCAACTCGCCGACCCGTTCCTCACCGAGTGGATGATCAAGGCGGTCCGGGACGCGGCGGCCGACGCCGGACGCGACCCCGGCTCCGTCACCATCTGCGTCGCGGCCCCCGCCTACGTCGGCGACGACCTCGACCACGCCCGGGAACAGTGCCGCTGGTTCGGCGGGATGGTCGGCAACCACGTCGCCGACCTGGTCGCCCGCTACGGCGAGCACTCGGGGATGGTGCCGGACGAGCTGACCGCGTACATCGCCGGCCGCTCCGGCTACGACTACAGCCACCACGGCCGCACCGGCAACCCGGACACCGCCTTCGTCCCCGACGAGATCGTCGACCGGTTCTGCCTGCTCGGGCCCGCCGAGGCGCACATCGAGAAGCTGCGCCATCTGAAGGACCTCGGCGTCGACCAGTTCGCCGTCTACAACATGCACGACGCCCGCGAGGCGACCATCGACGCCTACGGGTCCGAGATCATCCCCGCCCTGACCGACTGACCTCCCCCCCCGGGGGCCCGTCCCCTGTCCGCTGCCCGTCCGTTACGCGTTCCGTCCGTACGCGCCCCGCCCGCATCGCCCCGCACGGCACCGCTCCCGAGCGAAGGGCTCCACCGCCATGACCGCCACCGTCCCGCCGACCCCACCGCCCCCGGACGCGATACCCGCGCCCGCCACCCCGTCCGGCCGCGTCGAACTCGCCCCCGGACAACTGCCCGACGACCCCCGCTTCGCCAACGACGACCTGCTGCCCGTCCCCGTCGAGCGGCGCACCTGGACGACGTACAACTTCGCGGCCCTGTGGATCGGCATGGCCCACAACATCCCGTCCTGGCTGCTCGCCTCCGGTCTGGTGGCGCTCGGCATGGACTGGAAGCAGGCCGTGTTCACCATCGCGCTCGCCAATGTGATCGTGCTGGCCCCCATGCTGCTGACCGGCCACGCCGGGCCCAAGTACGGCATCCCCTTCCCCGTTCTGGCCCGCGCCTCCTTCGGGCTCCGCGGCGCCAACCTGCCCGCCCTGATCCGGGCCGCCGTCGCCTGCGCGTGGTTCGGCATCCAGACCTGGATCGGCGGCGTCGGCATCTTCACGCTGCTCGGCAAGATCTTCGGCGGCTGGGCCGGCGCGGCGGAGATCGACGGGCAGCCCTGGACGCTCTGGCTCTGCTTCGTCCTCTTCTGGGCTCTCGAACTGGCCATCATCTACCGGGGGATGGACACCCTGCGCCGCTTCGAGAACTGGGCGGCTCCCTTCGTCCTGGTCGGCGCGGTCGTGCTGCTCGTCTGGGTCGCGGCCAAGGCGGGCGGATTCGGCCTGCTGGACCAGCCCTCCGCGCTCGGCTGGGGCGCCGACTTCTGGCCGGTCTTCTTCCCCTCGCTGATGGGCATGATCGCCTTCTGGTCGACGCTCTCCCTCAACATCCCCGACTTCACCCGCTTCGGCGCGGGCCAACGCGCCCAGATCCGGGGCCAGTCGCTCGGACTGCCGACCACGATGACCTTCTTCGCCCTGCTCTCCGTCTTCGTCACCTCCGGTTCGCAGGCGGTGTACGGGGTGGCCCTCTGGGACCCGGTCCAGCTCGTCGCCCGGACCGACAACGTCTTCGGCCTGGTCTTCGGCCTGGTCACCGTGTTGATCGCGACGGTCTCGGTGAACATCGCGGCGAACGTGGTCTCACCCGCGTACGACCTGGCCAACCTCGCGCCCAAGCTCATCAGCTTCCGCACCGGGGCGCTGATCACGGGCGTGATCGGGGTCGTCATCATGCCGTGGAAGCTCACCGAGACGCCCGAGCTGTACATCTTCACCTGGCTGGGCCTGGTCGGCGGCCTGCTCGGTACGGTCGCGGGCATCCTGATCGCCGACTACTGGATCGTCCGCCGCACCGTCCTCGATCTGCCCGACCTCTACCGGCCGGGCGGCCGGTACTGGTACCGGAGCGGCTGGAACTGGCGGGCGGTCGCGGCCTTCGTGGTCGGCGGCGTCCTCGCGGTGGGCGGATCGCACTCGGCCCCCGGGAAGGGCCCGTTCCCCGCCGACGGCCTGCTCCCGTTCCTGAAGCCGCTGGCCGACTACGGCTGGGCGGTCGGGCTCGCCTCCTCGCTGCTGCTGTACGTGGCGCTGACCCGCCGGGAGAGGCCGGTCGGCGGCTGACGCCCCCGGCCTGGTCGCCTGCCGGGCCTCGGCCCGCTACACGGGGGTGATGCTGCGGCCCAGCAGAGCCGAGACGTCCACCGTCCGGTCTGCCGAGGGAGTGGCCGTGGGCACCGGCCGGTCGAAGCCGGAGAAGTCCACGGTCCCTTCCCCGTCGGCGTTCCGTACGGTGATCCGCACCGGGTACGGCGTGCCCTCCGCGGCCACATAGGCCGTCAGGCGCTCACCACCCTCGGCCCGGGTCACCGGGACGGTCGGCGCGCCGTTCACCTCGGTCTTCGCGCCTTTGGTCAGCGTGTCGAGGTCGGCGGTGCCGACGTTGTCCGTGACCAGCTCGCGGAACGTGTCGAGGTCGCAGACCTCGGTCACCTCCAGCAGCCGGGGGTCGTCGGCCGACGCCTTCATGTAGCGGCCGTCGAGGATCGCGTCGAAGGTGGAACCACCGATCGGCACCTGGTTCTTCCAGAAGGCGGCGTCCGGCTTCAGCCAGACGTCGTCGCCGCGTTTCACGATCTCGACCGAACCGTCGTCGCCCATGTCCACCCCGCCCGCGCAGTTCCCCTCGCGGTCCAGCGTGAGGTCGACGCTCATGTCCTCCCCGATCCCGTCGACGCTGCCGCGCGCGCTCAGGTGCAGGGACCGGACGTCGACCAAGGCGTCGCGGGCGCGTTCGGCGATCTCCTCGGCGGGGAGCGTGTCGATGTCGTCGTCAGCCTGCGCGAGGCTGCCACCCGTCACGGTGAGAGCGACGGCCGCCGCACCCGCGGCCGCCCGGGCGGCCCATCGGTGTCCGCTCACGTCGCCTCCTCGAAAAGGCCCCGGTCAGGGCGTACGGACCTGGATGACCGGCACATTCGAGCGTACGCCGGGAGAGGGGGCGCCGCCCGGCGCACGTACGGAGAGTGAAGCGCCACGGTGTTTTCGGACACGGAGCGTGGGCAAAGCTGCGGTGATCCCGCCCGGGGTCATGCCCGCACGCAGCATGAAGGAGACCATCGATGAACCTGTTCACGGGGACGCGGAGCAAGGGCGGCGCGGCCGCGGGGAGGCGCCCCCGGTCCGCCCCGCGGGCGCTCGCCGCCGCGGCGACGGTGGCCGCGCTGGCGGTTTCGGTCACGTCGGCGACCGCGACCGCCGCCCCGGCCGCGATCCCGCCCGGCCTGTCCTGCGACACCGGCAAGCACGCCATCGACGACTACACGGGCTTCGCGCTCTGCCGCAACAACGGCAGCCAGACACAGACCTTCTGGGTGCATCTCGTCTGCGGCTGGTCCCCGGACGTCGACGGCAACCACGTCACCCTCCGGCCCGGTGAGTCCGGCCAGTCCACCGCCCACTGCGGGAGCCTCGGGACCGGTATCGGCGAGATCCACGTACGCCCGTGATGCCGGAGCTGTGAGAACCGGCAACACGTGCCGCACCGGCCGGACGCGCGACGGCTGGAGCGGTCCGAACGGTTGAGCGTGCCGCCTCCTCTCGTTACCCTCCAGTAAGTAGGTGTGGGCGCAGCCGGGACGACCGGCCGGCCCGCGACACGAGGGAGGCGGCACGCCCATGTCCTCAGCGGAGCCCACCGAAGCCGAGCCGACCGAAGCTGGGTCCACCGAGCAGACCGGCCCGGTCGTACGGGAGTCCGGTCGCGGCCCCCGTCCGGCGGCCCCCGTCCCGCCCGCGCTGCCCGGACTCGCGGAGAGCGCCCGCCGGCTCGCCGACGCCACCACCACCTCCACCGCACTCGTGGCCGACGCCCTCGCCCGTATCGAGGCCACACAGCCCACCCTCAACGCCTTCCGGCATCTGCGGGCCGCCTCGGCGCTCGCCGAGGCCGCGGAGGCCGACCGGAGGCTGGCGGCGGGGGAGCGGCTGCCGCTCCTGGGCGTGCCGGTCGCCGTCAAGGACGACACCGATGTGGCGGGCCTGCCCACGCACTTCGGCTGCGACGGCGATCTGCCCCCGGTCGCCTCCGACAGCGAGGCGGTCCGCCGGCTGCGCGCCGCCGGGGCCGTCGTCGTCGGCAAGACCAACTCCTGCGAACTGGGCCAGTGGCCCTTCACCGAAGGAACCGCCTTCGGCGCCACCCGCAACCCGTGGAACACCGCACACACCCCGGGCGGCTCGTCCGGCGGTTCCGCCGCCGCCGTCGCCGCCGGGCTCGTCCCCGCAGCCCTCGGCTCGGACGGCGCCGGATCCGTGCGCATCCCCGCGGCGTGGACGCATCTCGTCGGCATCAAACCGCAGCGCGGGCGCATCTCGGTCCACCCGCACAGCGACTCCTTCCAGGGGCTCACCGTGAACGGCCCCCTCGCCCGTACGGTCGCCGACGCCGCGCTGCTCCTGGACGCCGTCGCCGGGGCGCACCCCGAGGACTTCCACCGCCCGCCCGCCGTGCGCGCCGCCGACGCCGCCCGCCGCGACCCGGGGCGTCTGCGCATCGCCCTCGCCTGGCGTCCCCCGCTCACCCTCACCGGTGCCGGACCCGACCCTGAGGTGCGCCGGGCCGTCACCGCGCTCGCCGAGACCCTCGCCCGGCTCGGCCACCACGTAGAGGAGGCGCGCCCCCGGTACGGGCTGATCGGCCTCGCCTTCGTGCCCCGCGCCACCGCGGGCATCGCCGAATTCGCCGCCCGGCACCCCGAACCTGCCCTGCTCGACCCGCGCACTCGCAGCGCCCTGCGCACCGGGACGCGGCTGGGCGGCCGGGCGGTGCGGGCCGCCCGCGCCCGCGAAGTGCGCCAGCACCGCAGGATCGGCGCCCTCTTCGACGCCTCCGGGTTCGATGTGCTCCTCACCCCGACCACGGCCGCGCCGCCGCCCCGGATCGGCAGGTTCGACGATCTGAGCGCCTGGCGCACCGACGTCGCGATGGCCGCCGCCTGCCCCTACGCCTGGCCGTGGAACGTCCTCGGCTGGCCCGGGGTGAACGTCCCGGCCGGCTTCACCCGCTCCGGCCTCCCGGTCGGGGCCCAGCTGCTCGGCCCCTCCCGCAGCGAGGAACGGCTCATCTCGCTCGCCGCGCAACTGGAGGACGACCTCCGCTGGTTCGAGCGCCGGCCGCCGGTCTGACGGACGACCATCACGCCCCGGCCGGAGGTCCTCACCCGCCGTGAGCGCGAGGTCGCCGCCCCGGCCGCCCCGGGTTTCGGCAACGAGGAGACCGCCCTCCACATGGTGGCCGGCCACTGCACCGCCCGGCCCCGTGCCAGCCGCGCGATGTTCGAGACCGGCGCCCGCGACCGGGCCCGGCTCGTGGTCCCGCGTACGAGTCCGGGCTGGTCGAGCCCGGTCGTGGGGCGACGGGAGCCCGGCCCGGGCCGCTGACGCGTCCACGGTGGGTAAAGCCGTGCGGGGGCCTTGTGGAGCCCGGCACGCCGAGGAGATATCTTGATGTCAAGCAATGTTGCAGACGTGGAGCGGAGCACCCGGTGACTGACTCGACCATCATCTATACGCACACCGACGAGGCCCCTGCCCTGGCGACCTACTCGTTCCTGCCCGTCGTCGAGGCCTACGCCTCGACCGCAGGCGTCACGGTCGAGCGCCGTGACATCTCCCTCGCGGGCCGGATCATCGCCAGTTTCCCGGAGCACCTCAAGGCCGAGCAGCGTATCGATGACGCACTCGCCGAGCTGGGCGAGCTGGCCAGGACGCCCGGCGCGAACATCATCAAGCTGCCGAACATCTCGGCGTCGATCCCGCAGCTCAAGGCCGCCATCGCCGAGCTGCAGGAGCAGGGCTACGCGCTTCCGGACTACCCGGACGACCCGCAGACCGACGCGGACAAGGACGTCCGCGCCCGCTACGACAAGGTCAAGGGCAGCGCCGTGAACCCGGTGCTGCGCGAGGGCAACTCCGACCGCCGCGCCCCCGCCTCCGTCAAGAACTACGCCAAGGCCCACCCGCACCGCATGGGCGCCTGGACGGCCGACTCGAAGACGAACGTCGCCACCATGGGCGTCGACGACTTCCGCTCCACCGAGAAGTCCGCGGTCATCGCCGAGGACGGCACGCTCCGCATCGAGCTGCACGGCGACGACGGCACCACCACCGTGCTCCGCGACTCCGTACCCGTCCTGAAGGGCGAGGTCGTCGACGCGGCCGTCATGCGCGTCGCCGCGCTGCGCGAGTTCTTCACCGCGCAGGTCGCCCGCGCCAAGGCCGAGGGCGTGCTGTTCTCCCTGCACCTCAAGGCCACCATGATGAAGGTCTCCGACCCGATCATCTTCGGCCACGCGGTCCGCGCCTTCTTCCCGAACACCTTCGCCAAGTACGGCGACCAGCTCGCCGCCGCCGGCCTCACCCCCAACGACGGTCTGGGCGGCATCCTCAAGGGCCTCGGCTCGCTGCCGGACGTCGGCGCCGAGATCCAGGCGTCCTTCGAGGCCGAGCTCGCCGAGGGCCCCGCCCTCGCGATGGTCGACTCCGACAAGGGCATCACCAACCTGCACGTCCCCAGCGACGTCATCGTCGACGCCTCCATGCCCGCCATGATCCGCACCTCGGGTCACATGTGGGGCCCGGACGGCGACGAGGCCGACACCATCGCCGTCCTCCCGGACAGCAGCTACGCCGGTGTCTACCAGGTCGTCATCGACGACTGCCGCGCCAACGGCGCCTTCGACCCGGCCACCATGGGCTCGGTGCCCAACGTCGGTCTGATGGCGCAGAAGGCCGAGGAGTACGGCAGCCACGACAAGACCTTCGAGATCCCCGCCACCGGCACCGTGCGCGTCGTCGACGCGAGCGGCGCGGTCGTGCTGGAGCAGGCCGTCGGCGCCGGCGACATCTTCCGCATGTGCCAGACCAAGGACCTGCCGATCCAGGACTGGGTCAAGCTCGCCGTCACCCGCGCCCGCGCCACCGGCAACCCGGCCGTGTTCTGGCTGGACGAGACCCGCGCGCACGACGCCAACCTGATCGCCAAGGTGAAGACGTACCTCGCCGACCACGACACGGACGGCCTGGACATCTCCGTCAAGTCCCCGGTCGAGGCCACCGCCTTCTCGCTGGAGCGCATCCGCCGCGGCGAGGACACCATCTCCGTCACCGGCAACGTGCTCCGTGACTACCTCACGGACCTCTTCCCGATCCTGGAGCTGGGCACCAGCGCCAAGATGCTCTCCGTGGTCCCGCTGATGAACGGTGGCGGCCTCTTCGAGACCGGCGCGGGCGGTTCGGCCCCCAAGCACGTCCAGCAGCTCGTCAAGGAGAACTACCTCCGCTGGGACAGCCTGGGCGAGTTCCTGGCCCTCGCGGTCAGCTTCGAGCACCTGGCCACCACCACGGACAACGCGCGGGCCCAGGTCCTCGCCGACACCCTGGACCGGGCCACGGGCACCTTCCTCAACGAGGACAAGTCCCCGAGCCGCCGCCTCGGCGGCATCGACAACCGCGGCAGCCACTTCTACCTGGCCCTCTACTGGGCCCAGGAGCTGGCGCAGCAGACCGACGACGCCAAGCTCGCCGAGGCGTTCGCGCCGCTCGCCAAGACCCTGGCCGAGCAGGAGGAGACCATCGTCGCCGAGCTGATCGCGGTGCAGGGCTCCCCGGCCGAGATCGGCGGTTACTTCCAGCCCGACCCGGCCAAGGCCGCGGCGGTCATGCGCCCGTCCGCCACGTTCAACCGGGCGATCGCGTCCCTCGCCTGACATGACGTGAGCCGGGGGCGGCCGCGTCGCCCCCGTCCGTGACCGCCCCGGTCGGCCCTGGTGCCGACCGGGGCGGTCCGCGTGTGAGCCCCCCCCGAACGGGTGGGGTTGCGGAGCCGTACGGGTGCCCGGGGCAATCCGGCCGCCTCCCGGTTCCGAATGAGGACCGTGAGGACCAACCGCACCGCCCTGACCCGCAACACCCTCGCCGCGCTCAGCGGACTGCTCGCGGGGTTCGCCGCGCTGACCGTCGCCGAACTCGTCTCGGCCGCCGTCAGACCCGAGGCGAGCCCCGTCACGGCGGTCGGCGGAGCCGCCGTCGACCGGACGCCCGCGGGGGTGAAGGACTGGGCGATCCGGACGTTCGGCGAGAACGACAAGATCGTGCTCCAGCTCGGCATCGTCGCCACGCTCGCCCTCTTCGCCGTCGCCGTCGGCCTGCTGGCGCTGCGCCACCGGCGTACGGGCTCCGCCGCCGTCCTGGTCTTCGGCGCGGTCGGAACGGCGGCCGCCGTCAGCAGGCCGGACTCCGCCGGGTTCACCGACGGGCTGCCGTCCCTGGCCGGCGCGGTGGCCGGGGCGATCCTGCTGTACGTCCTCGTCGGCAGGCTCACCCGGCCGCGCACGGTCGCCGGGGAGGAGGGCGAGAGCGGCTGGGACCGGCGGGGCTTCCTGATCGCGGCGACCGCGGCGGCCGCCGCCTCCACCGCGGCGGGAGCCGCCGGCCGGGCGCTCAACGGCCGCGGCGCCCGGGACGCCATCGCCTCCCGGGACGCGGTACGGCTGCCCGCCCCGGCCTCGCCCGCCCGGCCGATCCCGGCGGGAGCCCGGCCGAGGGTCCGCGGCATCAGCCCGTTCACCACGCCCAACGACACTTTCTACCGGGTGGACACCGCCCTCGTGGTCCCCAAGGTCGACGCGAACACCTGGCGGCTGCGCGTCCACGGCAAGGGCATCCGCCAGGACCTGGAGTTCAGCTACCAGGATCTGCTGGACCGCCCGCTGATCGAACGCGAGATCACCCTGTGCTGCGTCTCCAACGAGGTCGGCGGCCCCTACATCGGCCACGCCCGGTGGATCGGCGTCCGGCTGGCCGATCTGCTCAAGGAAGCCGGGGTGAAGCCTCCGTCCCGGGGCGGCAAGGCGGACCAGATCATCGCCCGCTCGGTGGACGGCATGACGCTCGGAACCCCCGTCGAGGACGTCATGGACGGCCGGGACGCGATGCTCGCCGTCGGCATGAACGGCGAACCGCTGCCGTTCGTCCACGGTTTCCCCGTCCGGATGCTCGTGCCCGGACTGTACGGATACGTCTCGGCCTGCAAGTGGATCGAGGACATCGAACTCACCACGTTCGACGCCTACGACGCGTACTGGGTGAAGCGCGAGTGGGCGCGGAAGGCCCCGATCAAGACCCAGTCCAGGATCGACACCCCCAAGCCCTTCGCACGCCCCGATGCGGGCACGGTCGTGGTCGCCGGGGTGGCGTGGGCCCAGCACCGGGGCATCGAGAAGGTCGAGGTCCGGGTGGACGACGGACCCTGGCGGCCCGCCCGACTCGCCGAACAGGCCACCGCCGACACCTGGCGCCAGTGGACCTACCCCTGGAAGGCGACCCCCGGCAGCCACACCCTCACCGTCCGCGCCACGGACGGGACGGGCGAGACCCAGACCGAGAAGCGCACAAAAACCGTCCCGGACGGGGCGAGCGGGTGGCACTCGGTGGTCGTCACCGTCGACTGACCGCGACGGTCCGGGATGTCATGCCCTCACGGCTCGAAGATCTTCTCCAGCGCCTCCTTCAAAGCCCTGACCTCGGGCGGCTGGAGACAGGCCGTCAGGTATCCGTCCGGACGTACGACGAAGGCCGCTCCCTCGCCCGCCCCGTAGTGGCGCGCGAACTCACCCCGGCTGTCGTGGTGATGGGGGATCCCTGTCGGCCGGTCCGGGGCGTCGGCGGGCAGGATCCTGTGCGTCTCCATCCGGCCGCCGGTCAACTCCCTTGCCGCCGAAGCCAGATCGGCGGCGGTGTCTCCCGCCGGGTGGTCCCCGTACACCAGCAGGACGTGCCCGCGGCCGCGCAACACGTCGAAGAGGCGCACCGGGTAGGCGGCGATGTCCCCGGTGAGGCCGCCGCAGTCCGGGGCCCGGTCGCCCGGACGCAGCGGGGCCGGGTCGTCCGGGGCGAGGGGCGTCACCAGCGGGCTCTCCCGGTAGCCGACCAGGAGCTGGGCCTCGCGCAGCAGCAGCGTCTCCCGGTCCGCCGGGTCCGCCTGCACCCCTTCGGCGGCGTGCCGGACGGTCCGGCCCACCACCTCCTCGCCGACCGGGTGCCGCTCCGCGTCGTAACCGGGGAGCACCCGCGGCCCCGCCGCGCCCTCGTTGGCGAGCGCCAGCTTCCACGCCAGGTTGCAGGCGTCCTGGATCCCGGTGTTCATGCCTTGAGCGCCGGTCGGCGGATGGATGTGCGCCGCGTCCCCGGCGACGAACACCCGGCCCGCCCCGTACCGGTCCACCAGCCGGTGGCTGATCCGGAACACCGACGACCAGCGCAGCGCGGACGCGGTGACCGGCTTGGGCGCCAGCCGGTCCAGGACCTTCTGGATGTCGGGGAGCGCGGGGGCCGTACCGCCTTCCAGGCCGTGTGCCACCCCGTCACCGCCGCCCGCCGCACCGGAGGCCTGCCGCGCGGCGGACAGCTCCGGCGGCACCAGCATCGACATCCGGTAGCGGCCGTTCCCCGGCAGCGGGACGCAGACCAGCAGATCGTCGACCGCGCCGTCCTCGCCGCGGTGCATCGAGCGCACCCCGTACCCGGGCGGCAGGTCCCACCCCACCTCCACATCGGCCAACATGTACTCCTCGGGGAACGCGCCGCCCTCGAAGGTGAGCCCGAGCCCCTTGCGCACCGCGGAGTGCGCCCCGTCGCACCCCACCAGGAACCGGGAGCGGACCTCCGTCTCGTCCCCGGACGTCGTCGTCAGCCGGCTGGTCACCCCGGCGGGATCCTGGGCGAACGCCACCAGCGCGGTCGACCGCTCGATCCCGGTGCCGTAGCGCCCGAGGAACTCCTCCAGAAGGCGCTCGGTGTCGCACTGCGGCAGCGCGGCGAAGCCGTACGGCACCTCGGGCGGCAGGGCCAGTTCGACCCGGCCCTGCTCGACCCCGTTCACGTACGTCAGCTGCCCGCGCATCGGGACCGCCGCGTCCAGCACCTCCCGCACCAGGCCCATCCGCTCGAAGAGCTCCAGGGTGCGCGGCTGGACGCCCACCGCCTTGGCGTACGGCAGCCGGGCGGGCAGCCGGTCCACGATCCGGCAGGCCACCCCCGCCCGCCGCAGTTCCGCGGCCAGCGTCAGGCCGACCGGGCCCGCGCCCACCACGAGGACGTCGGTCGATTCGCTGCGTGTCACCGGGGACTCCCGTCGTGGGCCCCCCGCGTACGGACCCCTCCATCGTCCTGCCCGCGGCGGCCATCGGCACCCGGACGGTCCTCAGCTTTCCGCAGGCGGGGTCATCGCCCACCGGATGGTCCTGGTCAGGGCCTTCCCGGCGGGCCGCACGCAGACCTCCTCGACCCCCGGCACCCGGGGCAGCCGCAACGGCTCCCGGGCCCAGGCCGGGAGCGCGGCCACGGCGTTCGCGGCGAGCACGGCGTACGGGGGACGGGCCGGCCAGGGCAGCGGCGGGTGCAGAAGAATGAAGCGGGCCGCGTCCAGGGCCTCCTGGGTGGCGCGCAGCTCCGGGCGGTAGGCGGCGATGCGCTCCGCCAGCTCCGCCCGGTCGTGCGGCGGGTCGGGGACGCCGAGGGCGTGGGCCACCGTCGCCATGTCATGGATGTACCCGTCGCACCCCGCGCCGTCCAACGGCCTTGCCCCGTACCGCTGATGGGCGCGGAGGAAGCTGTCCACCTCGGCGATGTGCACCCAGCACAGGAGGTGCGGATCAGCTGCGTGGTAGGGCTCCCCGGAGGGAGCGGTCCCGCGCACCCGGTCGTGCACGGACCGTACGCGGTCCACCGCCTCCTGGGCGTGCTCGGCCGTGCCGAACGTGGTCACCGCCAGGAACGTGCTGGTCCGCTGGAGCCGCCCCCAGGGATCGCCCCGGAAACCCGAGTGGCCCGCTACGGCGGCCATGGCGAGGGGGTGCAGCGACTGGAGGAGCAGGGCGCGCAGCCCGCCGATGAACATGGACGCGTCCCCGTGCACCCGGCGCACCGGCCTGTCCGGGCCGAACCAGCGGGGGCCGGGGGTGTGGTGGATCCGGGCCCGGTTCTCCGGCCCGGAAGGCCCCGCCACCCGGGCGAACAGGCTCCTGCCGAGCCGTTGCCGTACTCCGGAGCCGGACGCCGCCTTGTCCATACGACCCAGTATGCGGCGGCGACCATCCGCACCGGGAGCCCTACGGCACCCGGGCCGTCCACCCCGGCGTGGCGAACTTGGTCCGTACGAGCTCCTCGGCGCGGGCCAGCTCGGCGTCGGTCACGCTTCCGGTGGTGAGGCCGTGCCGCCTGCGGAACGAGTCGATCATCCGCTCGATCACCACCTGGCGCGGCAGTCCGGTCTGGCGCCGCAGCGGGTCCACGCGCTTCTTCGCCGACCGGGTGCCCTTGTCCGACATCTTCTCCTTGCCGATGCGGAGCACCTCCAGCATCTTGTCGGCGTCGATGTCGTACGCCATCGTCACGTGGTGCAGCACGGCCCCCGGCCCGCCGTCCGGCCCGACCACCCGCTTCTGCGCGGCCCCCGCGATCTTGCCGACGTCGGTGGCGATGTCGTTGAGCGGCTGGTACCAGGCCTTGATGCCCATGTCCGCGAGGGCTTCCAGCACCCAGTCGTCCAGGTAGGCGTAACTGTCGGCGAAGGACAGCCCCGACACCAGCGCCTGCGGCACCGCGAGCGAGTACGTGATGGTGGAGCTGGGCTCGGCGAACATCGCGCCGCCGCCCGAGATCCGGCGTACGACGTCCACGCCGTGGCGCTCCACCCCCGCCGGGTCCACCTCGTTGCGCAGCGACTGGAAGCTGCCGATGATCACGGCGGGGGAGTCCCACTCCCAGACCCGCAGGGTCGGCGGCCGCAGCCCCGCCGCCACCTCGGCGGTGATCACCTCGTCCAGCGCCATGTGCAGCGCGGGCGACTGAGGCGCGTCGTGGATCAGCTGCCAGTCGTAGTCGCTCCACTCCGTGGCCTGCGCCAGCGCCCGGCGTACGGCGATGGCGACGCCCTCCGCGCTCAGTCCCAGCATCACCGTGGAGTCGGGCAGCGCCGCCTCGATCCGGGCCGTGAGCCCGGCGGTGTCGGTGGTGGCGGGGGCTCCCTCCAGAGCCGCGTCGATCGCGAGGATCGCCTCGTCCGGTTCGAGGAAGAAGTCCCCGGCGACCCGGACGTCCCGCAGCGCCCCGCCCGCCACCTCCAGGTCCACCACGACCAGCTTGCCGCCGGGAACCTTGTACTCACCGTGCACAGCGCCGCCTCCAGCTCTCTCAGAGGGCCCGGCTCGCCGCATGGAGCCGGACACAACCGGATACAACGCACATCACGGTGTGGATCATCCCCGGTGCGGGGCGGGGGCGCGGTGGGGGCGACGCGCCGGGGCGGGGCGGGGTCGTGGACGGGCCGGTCCGGGCCGCCTGGTGAGTCCGCCCCGCCTCGCCCCTGGCATGATCGGCCGACATGGCAGACATGGCAGGCACCAGCGATGCACCCCGGCACATCCTGGTCATCGGTATGGGCGCCGGCGACCCCGACCATCTGACCCTCGCCGCGGTGAAGGCCATGCGCCGGGCCGACGTCTTCTTCGTGCTCGGCAAGGGCAAGGAGAAGGAGTCCCTGACCCGGCTGCGGCGCGACCTCCTCGACGAGCACCTCACGGGCCCCTACCGCGTGGTGGAGGCCGGCGACCCGTGGCGCGACCGCACCCAGGACGATGCCGCGCGCTACACCTCCGCCGTGCACGACTGGCGCCACCGCCGCGCCGACATCTGCGAACGCCTGATCATCGAGGAGCTCGCACCGGGGCAGTGCGGAGCCTTCCTGGTGTGGGGCGACCCGGCCCTGTACGACAGCACGCTCGCGATCCTCGACGACATCCGGGGGCGCGGCACGGTGGAATTCGGCCATGAGGTGATCCCCGGCATCAGCAGCGTCTCCGCCCTCGCCGCCCGGCACCGCGTCACCCTGAACCAGGTCGGCCGCCCCCTTCGCATCACCCCCGGCAGACGGTTGGCCCAGGGCTTCCCCGAGGACGACGGCGACATCGTCGTGATGCTCGACGGCCATGAGACGTTCAGCTGTCTGACGGGCCGGGGCCTGTGGATCCACTGGGGCGCGTACATCGGCACCCCCGACGAGATCCTGGTCTCCGGCCCGCTCGACGAGGTGGCCGACGAGATCAGCCGCCTGCGCGCGGAGGCCCGCGAACGGCACGGCTGGATCATGGACACCTATCTGCTGCGGCAGGGGCCGCGCGGCGAGAAGGCGGCGGGCGACGAGGGGGCGGCGGGCCGCCCGGCGGAAGGCGCGGACGGTTCGGTGGGCGGCCCGCTCGGCTGACCGGCCGGGGTCAGCGCCGGGACTCGTGTTCCCGGATGACGCCCAGTCCATGACCGAGGCTCGGGCACTCGGCGCTCAGGTCGTCACCTCGCACCAGGTAATTGTCCACCCGGCCGTCCGTCGGCCGCTCGACCGCGCGGTACTGCGTGCCGTTCACGGTGATCGTCCAGTCGTCGCCGTCCTGGGCCCACCCGACTGTCTTCTTCATATGACGTTTTCCGTTCCTCGATCGGGCCTGCCGGGGATCGGCAGGCCCGGGTAGTGGGAAGAAGAACGGCTTGTGACGCTCCGTGGTTCCGCATTCTCCTACGCCATTCGGTTACATCCGGGTCACTGCCTCCGCACAGTCGAGACGAGCGACCTGACCGACGGTCAGGGAGCGAATGGCCAGCAGTCGAACGGTCGGGGAACTGGATGAGCGTCGGCGCGCCGCTCGCGGGACGGGTGCCGCGGGTACGAGGCGTACACCGGTGCACCGGACCGCCCCGGGCGATGCGGGCCGGAGACGGCCGGAAAGGGCCGTCCGTGTCTCACGTCACCGTCCGCAGTGTGAACAGCGGTGTGCGCCCGGTGGCCGTCCGCCTAGGCTGGCCGGTGCAGCTGGTTCGCCCTGTCCGCCAGGCGGGGTGTCGTAAGAGGGAACCCGGTGGGAATCCGGGACTGCCCCGCAGCGGTGAGTGGGAACGACCGCCGTCATACGCACTGGGCCCGGCCGGGTCTGGGAAGCGACGGCCATTAGGTGTCTGCCCCGGCAGACGGGCCCGCGAGTCCGAAGACCTGCCCGTTGCCCGCACGCGACCGTTCGCGTGCGGAGATCTCGGTGACCTCGTGGGCGGGTCGGCGGAACCATCAGGTGGACGGGCACGGTTGGACGTGGCCCGGTGTCCGCCCGATGCGTCATCCCTTCGCGACCGCGTCCCGTCCCGGGATCTGCACCGCAGACACGCTCGCGAAGGAGAGTCACGTGACAGCGAAGCCCCCAGCCGCGGCAGCACGGGCCACCGTGTACGGCTACCCCCGCCAGGGTCGGAACCGTGAACTGAAGAAGGCCGTCGAGGGCTACTGGAAGGGCCGCGTCAGCGCCGACGCCCTCCGGCAGACCGCCGCGGAACTGCGCCGCGCAGCCTGGCAGCAGCTCGCCGAGGCCGGCGTCCACGAAGTCCCGACCGGTGACTTCTCGTACTACGACCATGTCCTGGACACCAGCGTCATGGCCGGCGCCGTCCCCGAGCGGCACCGCGACGCGGTCCGCGCCGACGCCCTCGACGGCTACTTCGCCATGGCCCGCGGCACGCAGGACGTCGCGCCGCTGGAGATGACGAAGTGGTTCGACACCAACTACCACTACCTCGTACCCGAGTTGGGGCCGGACACGGTGTTCGCCGCCGACTCCGCCAAGCAGGTCGCCGAGTTCAAGGAGGCCCTCGCGCTCGGCCACACCCCGCGTCCGGTCCTCGTCGGCCCCGTCACCTACCTCCTGCTCGCCAAGGCGGCCCCCGGTGTGGCCGCCGGCTTCGAGCCGCTCACCCTGCTGGACCGGCTCCTGCCCGTGTACGCCGAAGTCCTCGCCGACCTGCGTGCGGCGGGCGCCGAGTGGGTGCAGCTGGACGAGCCCGCCCTCGTCCAGGACCGCACCCCCGCCGAGCTGAACGCCGCCGCCCGCGCCTACCGCGAGCTCGGCGGAGTCACCGACCGGCCCAAGCTGCTGGTCGCCTCCTACTTCGGGCGGCTCGGCGAGGCGCTGGCGGTCCTGGCCAAGGCCCCCGTCGACGGGCTCGCGCTCGACTTCACCGGGACCGGCGCGGGCAACCTGGACGACCTCGTGGCCGCCGGCGGGCTGCCCGGCAAGCGGCTGGTCGCAGGCGTCGTCAACGGCCGCAACATCTGGATCAACGACTACGAGAAGTCCCTCGCCACCCTCGGCACCCTGCTCGGCCTCGCCGACCACGTCGAGGTCTCCGCCTCCTGCTCCCTGCTGCACGTCCCGCTGGACGCGGAGGCCGAGCGCGACATCGACCCGCAGATCGCCCGCTGGCTCTCCTTCGCCCGGCAGAAGACCGAGGAGATCGTCGTCCTGGCCCGCGGTCTGGCCTCCGGCACGGACGCCATCGCGGCCGAACTCGCCGCCAACCGGGCCGATCTGGCCTCCCGCACCGATGCCGCGATCACCCGCGACCCGGCCGTACGCGCCCGTACGGCGGCCATCACCGACGCGGACGGCCGCCGATCCCAGCCGTACGCCGAGCGGACCGCAGCGCAGCGCGCCCACCTCGGGCTGCCGCTGCTGCCGACCACCACCATCGGCTCCTTCCCGCAGACCACCGAACTGCGCACCGCACGGGCGGACCTGAGGGCGGGACGGATCGACCGGGCCGGGTACGAGGAGCGCATCAAGGACGAGATCCGCGAGGTGCTCGCCTTCCAGGAGAAGGCCGGGCTCGACGTCCTCGTGCACGGCGAGCCCGAACGCAACGACATGGTGCAGTACTTCGCCGAACAGCTCACCGGCTGCCTCGCCACCCAGCACGGGTGGGTCCAGTCCTACGGCACCCGGTACGTCCGCCCGCCGGTCCTCGCCGGGGACATCTCGCGCCCCGGGCCGATGACGGTGCGCTGGACCGCGTATGCGCAGTCGCTCACCGAACGCCCGGTCAAGGGCATGCTCACCGGGCCGGTCACCATGCTCGCCTGGTCCTTCGTCCGCGACGACCAGCCGCTCGGCGAGACCGCCCGCCAGGTGGCCCTCGCCCTGCGGGACGAGGTCGACGACCTGGAGGCGAACGGCACGTCGGTGATCCAGGTCGACGAGCCGGCGCTGCGCGAGACGCTCCCGCTGCGCGCCGCCGACCACGCCGCTTACCTGGAGTGGGCGACGGAGTCCTTCCGGCTGGCCACCGCCGGTGTGCGGCCGGAGACCCAGATCCACACCCACATGTGCTACGCCGAGTTCGGCGACATCGTGCAGGCCATCGACGACCTCGACGCCGACGTCGTCAGCCTGGAAGCCGCCCGCTCCCACATGCAGGTCGCCCGCGAACTGGCCGCCCACGGCTACCCGCGCGAGGCCGGACCCGGCGTCTACGACATCCACTCCCCTCGCATCCCCAGCACCGAGGAGGCAGCGGCCCTGCTGCGCAAGGGGCTTGAGGCCATCCCGGCGAAACGGCTGTGGGTGAACCCCGACTGCGGCCTGAAGACCCGTGGCTGGCCCGAGACCCGGGCCTCCCTGGAGAACCTGGTCGCCGCCGCGCGGAAGGTCCGTGCGGAGCTGCCATCCTGAGCGGCGTGAACCGGGCCCGGTGCGGGAGCGGCCGCCGCCGCTCCCGCACCGGGCCGAACCCGTCCGCACCGGTGCGTGTCCGAGCCCGCTGATAGCGTGCCGCTTCCGGACCGAAGATCACGAAAGGGCGGGGTACGTGCGGGAAGTGACATGCCATGAGGTGGACGACCGACGCCTGGACGAGGCGGCGGAAGGCATCGTCGGGCGGACAGCGGGGCGGTGGCACGGCCTGCGCTACGACGACCCGTCCGCACTGCGCCGGGCGGCGGAGTCGGAATCCGACAACTCGGGCCTCTGGTACGCGAAGTAGCCTGCCCCGGGCAGCGGATCGCGCGTCGTTCACCCCATAAGTTAGGTTAGCCTAACCGGCGAGCCCCGGTGAGGGGATCGTCCCGCTCCCGAAGTCGCCCCGCGCGGCCCCCGCTCCGGTAGACCTGTCCGTACCACGACCGAAGGTCCTCGCCATGCCGCCTGCTCCGCTCCCGACCCCCGGTGAACCCCCCGTGGAACGCGGGGGGCTGGGCGCGAGCGCCGGCACGCCGTCGAGTCCCGGCGCTCAAGGCGTACGGGGAGGGCTCGTCGCGGGCGGTGCGCACGGGCCGGAGCACCTGCGGGCCCTCAGCACCCTCGTCCTAAACGTCTTGGGGGACGCCGCCCGGACCCGGGGCGGGCCGCTGCCCGCAGGAGGGCCCGACGCCGTGGCGCGGAGCACCCGCGCCCTCTGCTCCCCGGTCCTGCCGGAGGAGGGCGTCGGCCCCGAGGCCGCGCTAGGGGACGTCGTGCGCGCGGTCGCGGAAGGGGCGGCGGACCCGGCCGACCCCGCCTGCGTCGCCCATCTGCACTGCCCGCCGCTCGCCGTGGCCGTCGCGGCAGAGCTGGCGGGGGCGGCCCTCAACCCCTCCATGGACTCCTGGGACCAGGCGCCCGCCGCCGGGGTGATCGAGGACCTGACCACGGCCGCCCTGGCCCGGCTCGTCCACCCGACGGCACCCGCCCCCGATGCGCTCATCACCAGTGGCGGCACCGAATCCAACCTGGTCGCCCTGCTCCTCGCCCGGGAACGGGCGGCAGGCGGCCCGCTGCGGGTGGTCACCGGTGCCAACGCCCACCACAGCGTCCACCGCGCCGCCTGGATGCTCGGCCTGCCCGCCCCCACGGTGGTCGCCTGCCACGAGGGCCGGATCGACCCGGACGCCCTCGACCGCGCCCTGACCGGCCTCGCCGGATCGCCGCTCCTGGTCGTCGCGACCGCCGGGACCACCGACGAGGGGCGCATCGACCCGCTCCCGGAGATCGCTCGCCTCGCCGAACGGCACACCGCCCAGCTCCACGTCGATGCCGCGTACGGCGGTCCGCTGCTGTTCAGTGAGCGCCTGGCTCCCCAGCTCGCGGGCCTGGAGCACGCCGCCACCGTCACGTTCGACCTGCACAAACTCGGCTGGCAGCCGGTCGCCGCCGGTGTGCTGGCGGTCGCCGACGCCGCGATGCTCGCCCCGCTGTCCCTGCGCGCCGACTACCTGAACGCCGACGACGACACCGAGGCCGGGCTCCCGGATCTGCTGGGCCGCTCGATCCGCACCACCCGTCGCCCCGACGCCCTGAAGATGGCGGTCACCTTCCGGGCGCTCGGTCGCCGGGGACTCGCGGAACTGGTCGAGCACTGTGTGCGGACGGCGCACGAGTTCGGCCGGGCCGTCGACGCGCACCCCCGGCTCCGCCTGCGCCCCGGGGGGATCGGGATCAGCACCGTGCTGTTCCGCCCCGCCGTGGCGGACGTGCTGCCCGACGAGGAGGGCGACGCCGTGGTGGCCGCGGTCCGCCGCACCCTGCTCGCCGAGGGGCGGGCCGTCCTCGGCCGTGCGGTGGCGGAGGACGGCGACGGCCGCGGCCGCCTCTGGCTGAAGGCCACCCTGCTGCACCCGAACGCCGCGACGGCCGACCTGCTCCCGCTGCTCGACCTCGTCACGGCGGCGGCGGACCGTGCCACGAGCCGACCGGCCGCGGACCGTGGAGCGAGCGAAGCCCCGGCGGCCGAAGATACCGAGGCTCCCGAGACGGAAAGGCTGTCGCCATGACGTCGACGATGCGCACGACTCGCCCGGGGCCGGCCCGCGCCGCACCCGCGACCCCCGCCGGAGGAACCCGATGACACCCGGACCGCGCACGCCGCCCCTCGATCTGCTGGGGGTGGGGGCAGGGCCCTTCAACCTCTCGCTCGCCGCACTGGCCGACGGCGTTCCCGGGCTGCGCACCGCCTTTCACGAGCAGCGCGCCGCGTTCCACTGGCACCCCGGGCTGCTCATCGAGGGCGCGACCCTGCAAGTGCCTTTCCTGGCGGACCTGGTGAGCCTCGTGGAGCCCACCAGCCCCTGGTCGTACCTGAATTACATCAAGATCCGTCGCAGGCTCTTCCCGTTCTACTTCGCCGAGCGGTTCCACATCCACCGCTCGGAGTTCGACGACTATCTGCGCTGGGTGAGCACCGAACTGCCCTCCACCCGTTTCGGACACCGCGTCGACACGATCGCCTGGGACCCCGGGCAAGGCGCGTTCGCCGTGGAGTTCACCCGGCTCGGCCCCGACGGGGAGACGTCCACGAGCGGGCTGACCCATGCCTGCAACCTCGCCCTCGGCGTCGGCACGGCACCCCATGTCCCCGAACCGCTGCGGGAGCTGGTCCGCGACCCGGCCTCCGTCGTCCTGCACTCGGCGGACTATCTCGCCCAGCGGGACCGGCTGCTGGCCGCCCGCCACATCACCGTCGTCGGCTCGGGCCAGTCGGGCGCCGAAGTCCTGCTGGACCTGCTGCGGTCGAGACCCCAGGGGGCGGAGGGGCTGACCTGGCTGGCCCGCACGCCGGCCTTCGCGCCCATGGAGTACAGCAAGATCGGCCTGGAACAGTTCACCCCCGACTACACCCGCTACTTCCACGGCCTCCCGCAGGCCACCCGGGACCGGCTGCTGCCCCGCCAGTGGCAGTTGTACAAGGGCGTCAGCGGGGACACGCTCGGGGACATCCACGACGAGCTGTACCGGCGCAGCCTCGGCGGCGAGTGGCCGGATGTCACGCTCACGCCCGGCATCGAGGTCACCGGCGCCGCGACCACGGGGGCAGGGCGGATCGAGCTGAGCGTCGAGCACGGTCAGCAGGAGGCGCGGGGCCGACTCGTCACGGACGCCGTCGTGCTCGCCACCGGCTACCGGGAGCGCCCCGTCGACACCATGCTCGCCGCCCTCGACCCGTACGTCGTCCGCGACGAGGCGGGGCGTCCGCAGGTCGACGCGGCCCAACGGCTCGTGCTCGCACCGGAGATCGCCGGTTCCGTCTTCGTGCAGAACGCCGAACGGCACACGCACGGCGTCGGCACACCTGACCTGGGCCTGGCCGCCTGGCGGTCCGCCGTCATCGTCAACGCGCTGACGGGCAAGGAGTTCTACCCGCTCCCGGAGCGCACGGCGTTCACCACGTTCGGCCTCGGCACGCAGGACCGGGACGACCGGGACCGTGACGCCCGGGATCCGTCGGCACGTCCGGCCGAAGAACGACGCTGACAGACGCGGCCGGGCCGCGCGGTGGGGTTCACCGTGCGGCCCGGGCGGGGTGGAGCGGGGTGGTGCTGGGGGATCAGCCCTTGCGGGTGTTGATCTCCTCGGTGAGCTGGGGAACGACCGTGAAGAGGTCACCGATCACGCCGTAGTCGACGAGTTCGAAGATCGGGGCCTCGGCGTCCTTGTTGATCGCGACGATCGTCTTCGAGGTCTGCATCCCCGCCCGGTGCTGGATCGCACCGGAGATACCCGAGGCGATGTACAGCTGCGGCGAGACGGACTTGCCCGTCTGCCCGACCTGCGAGGTGTGCGGGTACCAGCCCGCGTCCACCGCCGCACGCGACGCGCCCACCGCGGCACCCAGCGAGTCCGCGAGCGCCTCGATCAGCGGGAAGTTCTCCGCGCCGTTGACGCCACGGCCACCCGAGACCACGATCGCCGCCTCGGTCAGCTCCGGGCGCCCGGTCGACTCCCGCGCCGTCCGCGAGACCACCTTCGTGCCCGTCGAACCCTCACCGAACGAGACCGCCAGGGCCTCGACCGCACCCGCGGCGGCGGCCGGCTCGACCGGAGCGGAGTTCGGCTTCACCGTGATCACCGGAACACCCCTGGAAACCCGGGACTTGGTGGTGTAGGAAGCGGCGAACACCGCCTGCGTCGCCACCGGACCCCCGTCCCCGGCCTCCAGATCAGTGGCATCGGTGATGATCCCGGAACCGATCCGCAGCGCGAGACGCGCGGCGACCTCCTTGCCCTCCGCCGAGGACACCACCAGCACCGCCGCCGGCGACACCGCCTCGAACGCCGCCTGCAGCGCGTCGACCTTCGGCACCACCAGATAGTCCGCGAACTCCGGAGCGTCGGAGACCAGCACCTTCACCGCACCGTGCTCACCCAGCACACCAGCAGTCGCCTCGGCACCCGCACCCAGGGCCACGGCCACCGGGTCACCGATCCGACGCGCCAGCGTCAGCAGCTCCAGCGTGGGCTTACGGACCGCACCATCCACATGATCGACCAGAACCAGAACTTCAGCCATGACAACGCACTCCAGACAGACGAGAGAAGAGAAGGAGGGGAAGGGAGAGCAAGGACTACGCGTGCGGGATCAGATGAACTTCTGGCCCGCGAGGAACTCGGCGAGCTGCTTCGCGCCCTCACCCTCGTCCTTCACGATCGTGCCCGCCGTACGCGCCGGACGCTCGGTCGCCGAATCGACCGCCGTCCACGCACCCGCCAGACCCACCTCGCCCGCCTCCAGCTCCAGATCCTCCAGATCCAAAGACTCCACCGGCTTCTTCTTCGCCGCCATGATCCCCTTGAACGAGGGGTAACGCGCCTCACCGGACTGGTCGGTCACCGACACCACCGCCGGCAGCGACGCCTCAAGCCGCTCGGTCGCCGTGTCACCGTCACGCCGCCCGGTCACCACACCCTCGTTCACCGACACCTCGGACAGCAGCGTCACCTGCGGCACACCCAACCGCTCCGCCAGCAGCGCCGGCAGCACACCCATCACCCCGTCCGTCGAGGCCATACCACAGATCACCAGGTCGTAACCGGTCTTCTCGACCGCCCTCGCCAGCACCAGCGACGTACCCATCACATCCGTGCCGTGCAGATCGTCGTCCTCGACGTGAACCGCCCTGTCCGCACCCATCGACAACGCCTTGCGCAACGCGTCCCTGGCATCCTCCGGACCCACCGTCACCACGGTGATCTCCGCATCGTCCGCCCCGTCCGCGATCTGCAACGCCTGCTCGACCGCGTACTCGTCCAGCTCCGACAGCAGACCGTCGACATCCTCACGGTCCAACGTCAGGTCATCGGCGAAACGCCGGTCACCGGTCGCGTCGGGCACGTACTTCACACAGACAACGATCCTCAAGCTCACGCCGGCTCTCCTGCCTACCTGGGTGTGGTCCCACCTGGGTGTCATTCGTACTGATGGAGAGACTATGGCACTCAGTACCCTCTGTAAAGGTACCCAGTGCCAAAATGCCTCTTCCGGTGCTACGTTTCGCCGCATGAGCGAGGCGCGAGGACCCGAGAAGAAGGCACCCATGCGGGAGGTGCTCGCACAGGCGGCCTTCCAGCTCTTCCTGGAGCGGGGCTTCGAGCAGACGACCGTGGACGACATCGTGGCGCGGGCCGGTGTGGGCCGGCGTTCGTTCTTCCGCTACTTCCCGTCGAAGGAGGACGCGGTCTTCCCGGACCATGAGCGCTGCCTCGCCGAGATGACCGAATTCCTGGCCGCCGCCGACGACGGCGATCCGGTCGGCGCGGTGTCCGACGCCGCGCGCATCGTGCTGCGGATGTACGCGGCCAACCCCGAGTTCTCCGTCCAGCGCTACCGGCTCACCCGCGAGGTGCCCGGACTGCGGACGTACGAGCTGTCCGTGGTGCGCCGCTACGAGCAGACCCTCGCCGGCCATCTGCGGAGCCGGTTCGGTGAGGACGGTGACGGGGCGTTGCGGGCCGAGGTGATCGCCGCGTCCGTGGTCGCCGCGCACAACAACGGGCTGCGGCTGTGGCTGCGTTCGGGCGGGGAGGGTGATCCCGAGGCGGCGGTCGACCGCGCGCTCGCCCTGGTGCGCGAGGCGTGGGGGCGGCCCGCCGCCTCCGCCGCCCCGGCTGCCCCGGAGGTCTCCGCCGTTCCGGCCGTCCCCCTTGCGGTCTCCGGCGACGGCGACGGTGAGGTGGTCGTGATGGTCGCGCGGAGGGGCGCTCCGATGTGGCGCGTCGTGCAGCAGATCGAGGCGGCCGTCGGCGAGAACTGAGTATCAATGGGCACTCAGTGCCTTTACTGTCCGGCACTCAGTGCCATATGGTGCGGACGCGCCGGCAGTGCAGGTGCGGCGCGTCCGAGTCGAGCGCAGGGGGTCGAGCCGTGTCCCAGACAGGAATGGGTACCGTCCAGAAGGCGCACGAGGAGTGCGGCCTCGCCTATCACCGCTGCCGCTGGTGCGGTACCGCCTCCTTCCGGCGGCTGCTGTGCCCGGTGTGCGCGTCCAGCGAACTGGAGCCCGAACGCACCACCGGCCACGGTGTGGTCGTCCGGACCGCCGTGATCCACCGCTACACCGAGGCGGCGCGCAACGAGTCCCTGGTCCGGTTCTCCGAAGGGTTCGTCTTCCGCTGCCGGATCGTGGGGGCGGCCCCGCACCTGGTGACGGTCGGGGCACGCGTCCGGCCCGTCTCCGGGGACGAGCCGGAGACGGGCGAGGTGGTGCTGGAACTCTGCGAGCCGCCCGCACGGCAGGACTGGATCTGAACGGACCCGGCCGCCGGGCGGACGGTCAGCCGAGCCGGGTGAGCAGTTCGTCGGCCAACGGGGCGGACGAAGCCGGGTTCTGACCAGTGATCAGGTTGCGGTCGGTGATGATGAACGGCGCCCAGGGCTCACCCTCCTGGAAGTCCGCGCCCGCCGCCACCAGCCGGTCCTGGAGCAGCCACTCGGCCTGGTCCGCGAGGCCCGCCTGGGCCTCCTCGGTGTTGGTGAAGCCGGTCAGCCGGTACCCGGCGAACGGGTTCGCGCCGTCGGGGCCGGTCGCGGCCAGCAGCGCCGCCGGACCGTGGCAGACCACGCCCAGCGGCTTGCCCGAGGCAAGTGCGGCGGTGAGCAGCCGGCCGGAGGCCTCGTTCACCGCGAGGTCCTCCATCGGGCCGTGGCCGCCGGGGTAGAACACCGCGTCGTACGCGTCCAGGTCCACGTCCTCCAGCGGGACGGGCCGCCGCAGCTCCTCGAACGCGTCCAGCGCGGCCGCGACCCGGTCGGCGCCTTCCCGGCCGCCGTTGAACTCCGGCGCCAGGCTGCCGCGGTCCACGGTCGGGACGACGCCGCCCGGGGTGGCGACGACCACCTCGTGACCGGCGGCGGTGAGGGTCTCGTACGGGGTCACGGCCTCCTCGGCCCAGAAACCCGTGGGGTGCTTCGTGCCGTCCGCCAGGGTCCAGTGGTCCGCGCCGGTCACCACGAAAAGGATCTTTGCCATGTCGTACGTCTCCGTAGGTCGAGGGGGTTCTCGGGGGATCGGGAAGTGCTGACCTGTGCGACGGTAGGCCGGATCGCCCATAGGTTTCCAATAGGCTGGCAGCTATGAGAAATAAGGATCCTGATGGGTTCGCCGGGCTGGGCCGTCCGGCGGACGTGCCACCGGGTCCGGCCGATCTGAATCTGCTGCGGACCTTCCTCGCCGTGCACCGGTCGGGGTCCTTCACCGCCGCCGCCCGGCTCCTCGGTCTCTCCCAGCCGACTGTCACCGCCCAGATGCGCACCCTGGAGCGGCAGGTGGGCCGGGAGCTGTTCGAACGGCTGCCCCGCGGGGTGGCCCCCTCGCCGTACGCGGACGAGCTGGCGGCCCGCGTCACCGCCCCGCTGGACGCCCTCGCCGAGGTCACGGGCGATACGGTCCCGGCCGGTGAACGCCCGGCCGACCCCGTCCACCTGGCGGGCCCCGCCGAGCTGATGTGCCTGCGGGTGCTGCCCGCGCTGGCTCCGCTCGTCGCGGACGGGCTGCTGCTGCGCGCCACGACCGGGCTCACCGACCCGCTCCTGGACGAGCTCCGGGCGGGCCGCCACGACCTGGTCATCGCGACCGCCCGGCCGCGCGGCCGGGCGCTGTCCGCGGTGCCGTTGATGGATGAGGAATTCGTGCTGGCGGCCGCCCCGCACTGGGCCGCCCGGACCGGCGGACCGGAGAGCCTCGCCGCCCGGGGACCGGGTGTGCTGCACGGCCTGCCCCTGGTGACGTACGCCGAGGACCTGCCCATCGCCCGCCGCTACTGGCGGCACGTCTTCGGCCGCCGCCTCGACTGCCGGGCCGCGGTCACCGTGCCCGACCTGCGCGGGGTGCTCGCCGCCGTGGTGGCCGGGGCGGGCTTCTCGGTGCTGCCGCGCTACCTCTGCGCGGACGAACTGTCCTCGGGTGCCCTCGTCGAGCTGTACGCCCCCGAGGACCCGCCGATCAACACCGCCTACCTCGTGCAGCGCCCCGGTTCCGCCGTCAACCCTCAGGTGGCGCGGGTGCGCGATCTGCTGATCGAGGCCGCCCGCGCGTGGTGAGCGGCCACTGCTCCCGGCCCTCGGCCCGTCACGGCCGTCGCGACGTCGCCGCTCCCCGGATTCTCCTCGGACGGGGGCGGCATCGGGGCAGGCCGTTCCGCGGAAGAAATGGGTGGGCGATTGCAGGATGCGTGGGTGAGTACAGCGTGCAATTTCGGCCAAACTGTGATCGGCGGGATGCGGATGCCCTTCTCGTGGCGGCCGGAGGCGCCGGGAACCTGGACGAGTTCATGCCCCGGTGAAAGGCTGCGAGGAGTCCGTGCGCACACGCCTCCCGGCCATGCGATGTCGAAAAACCGGATTGACGTCCGGTTTCTGTGGGGCCCGAAAACGATGGGCGCTGGGGGAATCCGGGCAGAATCGGACAATGTCTGCCCGGGGTGCTCCTCGCCAGTGTTGACCATCGGAGTCGCGCGGGACATGCTGTGTCGGCGGGGGCACGGGTATGGCTGCAGCCCTTTGGGCGGCACACTCCGCCATGAGGCGAGAAACAACGAAATCCCCCTGACGCGCCCGTACGGCCATCCCGTTCGAAACGACCGCCAGAAAGGGGCTGTTCGTCATGCCGGACAACAGATCCGAGCTGAAGGCGTTGAAGGCGACGAGATATACGTCCACGGTTCGCGCGTCCAGTGCTCTCGATCAATTGCGGGCTTCCGGTTACCGGGCGGGTCTGCGCATTCTTGATCTGACGGACCGGCTGCGCGGCAGGGACCATGAGTTACTGCCGCCGCGCAGATACCGTCGTTTCATCGGGAACGGCGACTTCCTGAAGGTCGGGCGGCAGATCACCGACTACATGCGGGAAGAGCTGGGGGTCGGGCCGTCGCACGATGTGCTGGACGCCGGTTGCGGCGCCGGACGGATCGCGGTTCCGCTCACCGAAGTCCTCGGCGAGAAGGGCTCGTATCTCGGCTTCGACATCGTCCCGCACGCCATTGAGTGGTGCTCGTCCGCCATCACGGCGAAGTATCCCAATTTTCGATTCGAGCATGTCGACATCCGTCAGGACATCTATAATCCCGACGGGAAGCTGTCGGCTGCGGACTTCCGATTTCCGGCCGAGGACTCGGCGTTCGACGTGGTGGCGATGGTGGGGCTCATCAGTCACCTGCTGCCGCCCGAGCTGGACAATTACCTGACCGAGGCGGCCCGTGTGCTGCGCCCCGGCGGCATGTGCTTCGCAACGGCCTATCTGGTCGATGACAAGGTGGCCGAAAACATCGCCCAGGGGCGTACGGCATTCACCTTCACGAACGATCATGGCGAATACTACGTGCATTCGAAGGCGGAGCCGACCTACGCCATCGCCTACCGGGTCGAGTATCTGCGTGCCGCGGCCGAGCGATATGGTCTGCACCTGCGGCGAGAACCGAAGCCGGGTACGTGGGGCACCTCGACCGAGAGGCCGGCCTCGATGGACCTGCTCGTCCTCGAACGAGGCTGAGTGCGCAGGGCGCCGAATTCCCGCGCCGGCCACGCGGTCGGCGTCTGCCGGATTCGCTGAACCGGCGGCTGCTTCCGTGCGACCGAATACACGAGAGAGGAAAAACTTTCCCCATGGCAGACAACATTCCGGGTGGCGGAGGCAGCGGGGGCGTCCTCGTCCTGTCGGGCATCTCCGCGGCGGGCAAGTCGACCGTCGCACAGGCTCTGGCCGAGCGGTTGGACCGCTCTGTCCACGTGCGTGGGGACTTCTTCCGCCGCATGATCGTCAATGGCCAGGTCAACATGACTGCCGATCCGGAGCCGGAAGCCCTGGCGCAGCTCCGTCTCCGGCACAGGCTGGCGGCGGCGTCCGCCGACGCGTACTGCCAGGCGGGCTTCACCGCGATCCTCCAGGACATCCTCCTCGGTGAGCACCTCCAGGAGATCACCGAGACGATCAGGAGCCGGCCGCTGGCCGTGGTCGTCCTGGCTCCCCACCCCGACGCCGTGCTGGCGCGGGAGGAGAAGCGCGCCAAGACCGGGTACGGCCCGGACTGGCAGCCCAAGGACCTCGACTCGGTGCTTCGCGGAAGCACCCCGGAGATCGGGCTCTGGCTGGACACATCCGACCAGACGGTGGACCAGACCGTGGACGAGATCCTCAAGCGGGCCTGGACCGAGGGCGCCGTTTCCTGAACGTCCAAGGGCCGGTTCGTGTCCACCGCATCGGTGGACACGAACCGGCCCTTCTCCCATCGACGGAGCAGAAACCCCGGACAGGAGAAGAGAGTTGCGCACCACGGAAGCAGGTCAGGGCGGGCGGCGCGTCGGTGTCGTGGGACTCGGCTGCATGGGGATGTCCTATGCGTACGATCCCCACGGACGGGACGACGCCGCATCGATCGCGGCCATCCACCGTGCACTCGACCTGGGCGCGGATCTGATCGACACCGCCGACGTCTACGGCCCCCACACGAATGAGGAGCTGGTGGGCCGCGCCCTCGCGGGCCGTCGCGACCGCGCGTTCCTCGCGACCAAGGTGGGCTTCGTGCCCGGCGAGCGGAGGCTGCGCAAGGACGGCAGACCCGAGCACATCAGGGCGGCGATCGACGCCAGCCTGCGCCGGCTGGGCACCGACACCATCGACCTCTACCAGCTCCACCGAGTCGACCCCGAGGTGCCGTTGGAGGAGACCTGGGGAGCGATGGCGGAGACGGTACGCGCCGGGAAGGTCCGTGCGCTCGGCCTCTCGGATGTCACCGTGGAGCAGGTCCGCACCGCGCAGTCGGTCCACCCGGTGGCAGCGGTGCAGGCGGAGGTCTCGCTGTGGACCCGGGACTCGCTCGCGGAGCTGGTGCCCTTCACTTCCCGCCAGTCCATCACGGTGCTCGCCTACTCCCCGCTGGGCCGCGGCTTCCTCACCGGTCGGTTCGCCTCCCGGGAGGACCTGCCGGCCGACGACTACCGTCTGGTCAACCCCCGCTTCCAGCCCGAGAACCTCGTGGCCAACCTCCCGCTGGCCGAAGCCGTGCGCAAGGTGGCCGACGGCCGGGGCGTCGCACCCTCGCAGGTCGCGCTCGCGTGGGTGCTCGCCCACGGGGAGCACATCGTGGCGATACCCGGCACCAAGAACGCCCGCTATGTGGAGGAGAACGCCGCCGCCTCCGAACTGGTCCTGACCGCCGAGGAGACGGCTCTGCTCGACGCGCTGCCGCCCCCCGCCGGAGCCCGGCAGTGACCCCTCCGTCACCCGATCGCACCGGGCCCGTCCCGCCACCCCGCCGGCACGCGGCCCCCGTGCCCCTTGCGCCTCCCGCGCCGGTGCGACGCCTGTGCGTCGCAGGAAGGAAGACCCTCCGTGTCCGATGCCGACGGGCCCTCACGCCGTAAGGGCCTGCCCGTTCTCACGGCCGCCGTACGGGAGGAGCCCTGGATCTTCGGCGCGGCACTCGCGGCCAGTGCCCTGTACGGCGTCGCTCCCGTCGCCACGTCCTGGGCGCTGGGCCGCATCACCGACCGGGTGATCCTGCCGGCCTTCGAGAGCGGAGAGACCTCCTACGCCGCCCTCGCGGCTGCCGGTGCCGCGATCTTCGCGGTCGCGATGCTGCGGGTGGTCGGAGTCATCGGGCGACGGGTGGGCGCCGGGCTGATGCAGTTCCGGCTCCAGTCCACCTACCGGCGCAAAGTCGCGCACCGCTATCTTCAGTTGCCGTTGTCATGGCATCAACGTCACTCCACCGGAAGGCTGTTGTCGACGGTCAACTCCGACGTCGAGGCGGTCTGGGCGCCGATCATTCCGCTGCCGACGGCGCTCGGTGTGGTGATCATGCTGGTGTCGGCGATCGGCTCGCTGATCCTGGTCGACCCTGTGCTGGCACTGGTGAGCATCGCGCTCTTCCCGGCGATCGGCCTGCTCAACGTCTTCTACCAGCGTCGGCTCTCCCCGCTGGCGGCGCGTGCGCAGAGCCTGCGCGCAGAGGTGGCCGACATCGCGCACGAGAGCTTCGACGGCGCGGTCGTGGTCAAGACCCTCGGGCTGGAGTCGCACGAGGCCTCGCGCATGGCGAGGCGGGCGGAGGCCCTGCGGGACGCGAACGTGGCGGTCGGCCGGATGCGGGGCCGCTTCGACCCCCTGCTGGACGCCCTGCCCAACCTCGGCATCCTGACGGTCCTCGCGGTAGGCACCGGAAGGATGGCCAGCGGGGCGATCGGCGTGGCCGAACTGGTGCAGGTGGCCTATCTGTTCACGATGATCGCGTTTCCGGTACGGGCCTTCGGCTGGGTGCTGGCGGAGCTCCCGCGCTCGGCGGTCGGCTGGGAGCGGGTGCGTGCCGTACTGGACGCCGAGGGCGACATGCCCAGCGGGGAGTTGAGGCTGACCGACCCCGGCCCGCTCAACCTCGACGCCCGAGGGGTCAGCTACGCCTACAACGGCAGCGACGTGCTGCGCGATGTGACGCTCAGCACCGGCGCGGGCAGCACCGTGGCCGTCGTGGGCCCCACGGGCTCGGGCAAGTCCACCCTGGCAGCGCTGATGGTGCGGCTGATCGACCCCGACCGCGGCGACGTGCTGATGGACGGCATGAACGCGCGGCAGATGCGTACGGGCGAGGTGGCGTCCGCGGTGGCCTTCGTCCCGCAGGAAGCGCTGCTCTTCGACGACACCGTGCGCGGCAACGTCCTGCTGGGGCTGGATCGCGAGGACGCGGCGGTCTGGGAGGCGCTGGAGGCCGCGGATGTGGCACACGTGGTGCGGGAACTGCCGGAGGCCTTGGACGCCCGGGTCGGCGAGCGCGGCGCGGCTCTCTCCGGCGGGCAGCGCCAACGCATCGCGCTGGCGAGGGCGTTGGTGCGCCGACCACGGCTGCTGGTGCTGGACGACGCGACGTCGAGCGTCGACCCGGAGGTGGAGAGCCGCATCCTCAACCGGTTGCGCAGCTCCAAGCTGCCGTCCACCGTCGTGGTGGTGGCCTACCGCAAGGCGACCATCGCGCTCGCCGACCACATCGTCTACGTGGACGGGGGGCGCGTCGCCGACGCCGGTTCGCACGCCGAACTTCTCGCCCGCTGCACGGGATACCGGTCCCTCGTCACCGCCTACGAGAGCGAGCGGAGCGAGGGGCAGGACGGCCGGCGGGCAGGGGACGGCTCCACCGGCGAGGACACGGACGGCGACGCGCGGACCGGCGCGTCGACCGCCGAAGCGGAGGAGGGACGGACCGCATGAGCCGTATCGGAAGCTCGCACCACAGCGCCACCGGCACACTGAAGCGGCTGCTCGCCACCTCGCCGACGCTCCGTCGCGGATTGATCGTCGTGCTGCTGCTCGCGCTGCTCGCCGCCGCGGGACGTGTCGTGGTCCCGATCGCGGTGCAGGTGACGCTCGACACCGGTCTCCAGGCCGACGAGGGCCCGCGAACGGACTTCGTGCTCGGCTCCGTCGCGATCTGCGCGGTGGCGGTGTTCTGCACAGCGTGGATCACCTTCCGGATGAACCACCGCCTCTACCGGGAGGTGGAGACGGCCCTCGCGGAGATGCGTAAAAACGCGTTCCGGCGGGTGCACGACCTGTCGGCGCCCGCGCTCGGCGGCGAGCAGCGCGGGGACCTGGTGGCCAGGGTGACCGGGGACGTGGACCAGTTCAGCATCTTCCTCCAGTTCGGCGGCATGATGATGGTCAGCGGCTGTCAGCTGCTGGTGGGCAGTGTGGTGATGTTCTCCTACTCCTGGGCGCTGGCTCTGACGGTGTGGGCGGTCTTCCTGCCGCTGGCCCTGATCCTGCCGCGACTGCAGAACCGGCTCTCCTTCCGCTACGCCGATGTCCGAACCCGGGCCGGGGCGATGCTCGCCACCACCGGAGAGGCCGTCGCCGGTGCGGCCGTGATCCGCGCGCACAACGCCTCCGGACTCATCGGCCGCCGTATCGACGCGGCGGTGGAGGATCACCGCAAAGCCCAGGGCAGGGCTCAGCGGCTGGTGGCCGTCACCCTCTCCAGCGGGGAGATCGCGGCGGCGCTGGCCATCGGCGCGGTGGTCAGCTTCGGTGTGGTGCTGGGCATCAACGGCCATATGACAGCGGGAGAACTGGTCGCCTTCCTCTTCCTGGTGACGCTCTTCATCGGTCCGGTGCAGATGAGTACCGAGGTGCTCAACGAGCTCCAGAACGCGCTCGCCGGGCTGCGCCGCACGCTCGCCGTCATCGAGGCGCCGCGCGAGGTCGAGGACCCGGGGGAGAAGGGCGTGGAGCTGGCCCCGGGCCCGGTGGGCGTCAGCTTCGAGGAAGTGGATTACGCCTACCCCGACGGCACGCGCGTGCTGCACGGGATCTCGGTGGAGATCGCCCCGCGCAGCCGGGTCGCCGTGGTCGGTGAGACGGGCTCGGGCAAGTCGACCTTCGTCAAACTGCTGACCAGGCTGGCCGATCCGACCTCGGGCCGGGTGCTGCTGGGCGAGGTGCCGTTGCGGGACGTGCCCCTCGACTCGCTGCGACGGCGGGTGGTGATGGTGCCGCAGGACGGCTTCCTCTTCAACACCACCGTGGGGGAGAACATCCGCTACGGCCGCACCGACGTCGGCGACGACGAGGTTCGCGGCGCGCTCGCCGACCTCGGGCTCACGGGCTGGGCCGATTCCCTCCCGCACGGGCTCGACACCGAGGCGGGCCCGCGCGGCGAGGCGCTGTCGGCGGGCGAGCGCCAGCTGGTGGCGCTCGCCCGCGCGTACCTCGCCGACCCGGACCTGCTCGTTCTGGACGAGGCGACCTCGGCCGTCGACCCGGCGACGGAGCAGCGCCTCCAGCGGGCCCTGGAGACCGCCACCCGCGGCCGTACCGCGGTCTCGGTGGCGCACCGTCTCTCCACCGCCGAGGCGGCCGACCGCGTGCTGGTCTTCGACGCGGGCCGCATCGTCCAGCAGGGCACGCACAGGGAGCTGGTGGACCGCCCCGGGCGGTACGCGGACCTGTACGCCGCGTGGCAGTCGGCGACCGGGGACACGGGGTCGCGGGCCCGAGCCGACGGGCATGCGCGGCACGCGTGAGGGGTGGCGGCCGACCGGCTGCCACCCCTCGTGCTCGGACGCGCCCGGCCGGGATCAGGTGACGCCGCGCATCAGCTTGCTGAGGCGCCCCCGGGAGACGGCGACCGCGCCCGCGCAGACCAGCGCCGCACAACCGAGCACGGCGAAGTAGACGCCGGGCGACCAGACGGTGCCCAGCTGCACCACCTGGGAGCTGAGCGCGCTGCCCATCGCCACGGAGAGGAACCACAGGCTCATCAGCTGGTTGGCGAACCGGGGCGGAGCCAGGCGGGTGGTGACGCTCAGCCCGGTGGGGCTCAGACACATCTCGGCCATGATCTGCACCAGGAACGCCACCAGCAGCCACATCGGGGAGACACGTTCGCCGCCGGCGGCCGCCATCCCGGCACCGGCCATGATCAGCGTCGCCACCCCCAGCCCGCCGAGGCCGATGGCGAACTTGACGGCGGTGCTGGGCTGCCGGGTGCCCATCCGGATCCACAGTGCCGCGAAGCCACCCGCCAGCAGGATGCTGTAGAAGGGGCCGAGCGACTGGAACCAGCTGGTGGGGAACTCCCAGCCGAAGAGGTAGCGGTCCACGTGGTCCCGGGCGAAGAGGCTGACCAGCGAGCCGCCCTGCTCGGCGATCATCCAGAACATGCTGGCCGCCAGGAAGATCCAGATGTACGCGCGCAGCCTGCTGCGGTCGACCCGGTCCAGGCCCGCCGTGCGGAACATGGTGACGAAGTAGATCAACGGGATCAGGACGGTCAGCGCTGTGACCGCCTGGATGATTCCCTTGGTGAACGACATGCCCCACAGCGCCACCAGGCCCAGGCAGAGCAGTGCGACGAAGGCGACCGCCGCCGCACAGAGCCCCAGCATCCGCCGCAGCTCCGCGGGTTCGGCGGCCCGCACCTGTTCACGGGTGAGCGCGGGCAGCCGTCGTCCGCCGCGCACGCAGACGAGCAGGCCGATCAGCATGCCGACCGCCGCGGCGCCGAACCCGGCGTGCCAGTCGATCCGTTCGCCGAGGTAGCCGGTGATGAGCGGGGCGGCGAAGGCACCGACGCTGATGCCCATGTAGAAGAGGGAGAAGCCGGCGTCGCGCCGTGAGGCGTCCCGCTCGGCGGCGTCCTGCTCCTGGTCGTAGAGCCGGCCCACCATGGTGGAGATGCTCGGCTTCAGCATGCCGGTCCCGGTGGCGACCAGCAGCAGCCCGAGGTAGGTGGCGGCGGAGCCGGACGGGAGGGCGAGGGTGCAGTGGCCCGCGGTGATCACCACACCGCCCCACAGCACCGCCCGGTACGATCCCCAGAGCCGGTCGGCCAGCCAACCACCCGGCAATGCAAGCAGGTTGACCAGCGCACCGTAGATTCCGAAGACCGCGGCGGCGAGGTGCGGGGCGAGCCCGAGCCCGCCCTGGTCCTGTGGTGCGGCGAGGAAGAGGACGAGTATCGCCCGCATCCCGTAGAAGCTGAACCGCTCCCACATCTCGACGTTCCACAGCGTGAGCAGCCCCCGTGGATGTCGATCCCGGGTGCGCCCCTTCTTCTGCGCGGTGTCCCCCGTTGTCACGGTGTCCTCGCCCTCGCCCTCCGGTTTCGACATCAGCGCCCAGTGCCGCGACCGGCCTCAGCCGGCCAGTGAGGTTTCTTCGAGTTCGTCGCTGACCAGGAGCAGCGGGATGCCGTCGACCACCCGGTAAGTGCGACCGCACTCGGCGTCCAGGCAGGTCAGCGTGGTGCCCGCCGCGTCGGGGCCGAGTCGGATCTTGCAGACGGGGCAGGCGAGGATGTCCAGCAGAAGGCTTTCGATCATGAGAGGTCCTTCGTGTCGTGAGGTGTCGTGCTGTCGGAACTGCGGTGAGGGACCGTCCGCGCGGACGGGTGCCGCGGCTCCCTCGGGCCGGTTCACATCCGGTGGTGTGCCGGGACGGGAGCGGACACGTTCGGTGGGGGACCCGCGCCGGGAGCCTCGGCCTGTCGGGGGACCTGCGCAGACGACCCCTCCGTCTTCGGGGGCTCGCGCCGTCGGGGCCCGGCCGCCGTCGCGGCGAGTACGGCCCGTACGGGTGCACGGGCCTTGAGGCGCATTTCGTCCAGCTCGGCGTACGGATCGGAGTCCAGCACGATCGCGCCGCCCGCCCCGACGCTCCAACGGCCGCCGCTGCGGACCGCGGTGCGGATGACGATGTTCAGATCGGCGCCCCCCGACAGGCCGAAATAGCCGATGGAACCGGAGTACAGCCCACGCGGCCGGCCCTCCAGGCGATCGATGATCTCCATGGTGCGCAGCTTGGGCGCCCCGGTCATCGAGCCGCCGGGGAAGCAGGCGCGTACGCAGGTCACCGCGTCCGCCGCCGGGCTGAGCCGACCGCGGATCGTCGAGACCAACTGGTGCACCGTGGCATAGGACTCCACGTGCATCATCCGGGAGACGTGGACGCTGCCGACCTCGCAGACCCGCCCCAGATCGTTGCGGAGCAGATCGACGATCATCAGGTTCTCGGCGCGCGTCTTGACGTCCTCGGCGAGGGCCCGGGCTGCGCGGACGTCCGCCTCGGGGTCGTCCTCCCGGGGCGCGGTGCCCTTGATGGGCTGGGACTCCACGAAGCCGCCGGGGGTGACGCGCAGAAAGCGCTCGGGTGAGGAGCAGGCGGCCTCCACGTCGCCCAGCCGCAGATACGCCCCGTACGGCGCCGGGTTGATGCGGCGCAGCCTGCTGTGGACCTCCAGGCCGTCCGGGTCGTCCGACAGGCCGAGGGTGTCGGTGAGGCAGACCTCGTAGCTCTGCCCGGCCCGCAATTCCGCCAGGCATTCCTGAACGTCGGCGAGATAGCGGTCCGCGCCGCGGTCGCCGGACCGGACAGGGGAGTCGGCGGGCCGAACCGGCACCGGTTCGGCCTCCGGCCGGGGCAGCCCGCGCAGCGTGTGCCCGGTCCGCTCCAGCCACTGTCGCGCCCGTGCGGTGTCGGCGGGGTCGGGGCGGGAGAGGCAGAGCAGATGGGTCTCGCCGCGCTCGTGGTCGACCGCCACCAGCCGGTCGGCGAAGATCCAGCCCGCGTCGTCGGCCGCCGAGGGGCGGGTGAGCGGGGACCCGCAGTCCGCCCGCAACTCGTAACCGAGATATCCGACATAGCCGCAGACGAAGTCGAACGGCAGATCGCAGGAGGGGATGCGGCGTCGCTCCAGCTCGTCGCGGAGATAGTCGAAGACGCTGCCGCGGACCTCGGTGGTGGCGCCGTCGGCGCCGGTGACGGCCACCGTCTGGGAACCGGCGCGGTAGCGGACGGTCTCGGCCAGCGGGCCCGAAGCGTCGCCGAGGAAGGAGAAGCGCGCCCGGCCGCGTTCCGCGCGTGAGCTGTCGAGCCAGAAGGCGTGCGCCGTGTCGGAGAAGAGATCGCGGAAGACCGCTTCGGTGTCCGGCTCCAGCGCGAGACGGCGGTGGTGCAGCCGGTACTCCACCCCGGGGCGGCCGGGGGCGCGCCCGGGGGGCGCGCCCGCGGGTCCGGTCCGGAGCGCGGGCCCGGTCGGGAGGAACGTGCGGGGACGGGAGACGGCCGTGTGCGGGGAGTGGGCGGCGGCGTGGTCGCCGGCGAGCCGCACGAAGTTGGCGATCAGCCGGTCGCCGTGCTCCGTGCAGGCGGATTCCGGGTGGAACTGCACCCCCCAGCGCGGCAGGGACCGGTGCCGCAGCCCCATCACCACCCCGTCCTCCGCCCAGGCGGTGGCTTCCAGCTCGGGCGGCAGCGGTTCGCGGACGGCCAGCGAGTGGTAGCGCACCCCGGTGAAATGCTGCGGTATGCCGGCGAACAGCTCCCGCCCCCGGTGGCGTACCGGGCTCAGCCAGCCGTGGCGCGGTTCCCACGCCCGCTCGACCCGGGCCTCACCGGCGAGCGCGAGCCCCTGGTGGCCCAGGCAGACGCCGAGGATCGGCAGCCGGGACCGCGCCAGCAGTCCGGTCAGATGCCCGAAGTCGCCGGGGACGCCCGGGTGCCCGGGGCCCGGTGAGACGACCAGCGCGTCGTACCCCGCCAGGTCGGGGCTCAGCAGTACCGGGTCGTCGTTGCTCACCACATCGGGCTCGGTCCCGGTGACCGAGGCGATCAGCTGGAGCAGGTTGTAGCTGTAGGAGTCGTAGTTGTCCACGAGTAATATCCGCATGGAGGCTCCGTTGGCTGGTCCGGGGACGTCGACATGACCGGTGGTGCTCATACGCCCATGGCCAGACCTCCGTCGACGGGGACCACCGCGCCCGTCACATAGCCGGCCGCCTCGGAGGCGAGGAAAGCGATGACCGCGGCGACCTCCTCCGGTTCGGCGGCCCGGCCCAGCGCGCTGCCGTCGACGATCCGGGCGCGCCGCGGCGCGGGCACATCCGCGGTGAGCGCGGTGCGCACAAAGCCGGGCAGCACGACGTTGCAGGTCACGCCGTGCGGCCCCAGCTCACGGGCGGCCGTCCGGCCCAGCCCGGCCAGGGCGGCCTTGGAAGCCGCGTAGTTGGCCTGTCCCGCCACGCCGAGCACGGCGGCGACCGAGGAGACCAGCACCACCCGGCCCCATCCGCCGTCGACCAGAGCGGGCGCGGCCCGTCGCAGGACGCGCCAGCTGCCGGTCAGATTGGTGTCGACGACGCGCTGGAAGGCCGCGGTCTCGGAGCGGAGGAGGAGGTTGTCCTCACGTACGCCGACGTTGCAGATCACGATCTCGACCGGTCCCTGACGCCGCTCGGTGGTCTCGAACGCGCGGTCCACGTCCGCCGTTTCGGTCACGTCGCAGCGAACCCCGCCCAGGCCCTCGGGCGCGCCGCCGCCGCGTGAGGCGACGGTCACCCGGTGGCCCTGCTCGGCCAGCGCACGGGCGGTGGCCAGTCCGATGCCTCGGCTGCCGCCGAAGACCAGAGCCGAACGCCGGGGGATGGCACGGGAGGTGCCGGCCCCTGTGGGCACCGCGGCATGATCCGGTACGGCGGCCGAGGGGGTCGGGAAGGTGTGGTGTCGGTCGGGCTTCACGGCAGCGGCACCACTTTTTCGAGCGGCTGCATGAAGTTCAGCGCGACCGGGACGGCCGCCGGATGGAGTGCGGCGGCCTTCGCCAGCACCTGCCCCGGCCCGGTGTCCACGACGGTCTCCACACCGGAGTCCAGAACAGCTCGCATCGCCTCGTTCCAGAGCACCGGGGCGGAGAGCTGCCGCAGCAGGTCGGCGCCGAGCTCGTCGGGGTCCGTGCTCGGCCGGCCCGTGGTGTTGAGAAGTACCGGCACGGTCGGCGCGGCCGGTCCGAGCGCGTCGAGCGCAGGGGCCAGTTCTTCCTGCACCGGGTCCATCAGCGGCGAGTGGGAGGCCACCCCGGCGGTCAACTCCCTTATGTGCACGTGGTCCTCCTCGGTGGACGTCTCGGCGGCCCGCGCGGCCACCCAGCGCACCGCGGCCTCGTCGCCGGAGACCACGGTCTGCCGCGGCCCGTTGAAGCAGCCGGTGACGGCCGTTCCCGCGGCGGCCGGGCAGTCCGCGCACCACTCGGCCACCCGCGCCGGTGCGACGCCGCTGATCGAGGCCATCAGCGCCGGGCGGCGGCGCGACTGCTCCGCCATCAGCCGGGCGCGGCGGGCCACCAGGACCAGCGACTCCTCGAAACCGATCGACTCGGCCGCGACAAGCGCCGCGAAGTGGCCCAGGCTGTGGCCGCCGATGAAGGCGGGCGGGGCCAGCCGCTCGCCCAGGTGGGAGCGGAGCGCGGCGCTGCCGGCCAGCGCGGTCGCCACGACCGCCGGGTGGGAGATCTCCGGGGGCGCCAGCTCACGCGCCGTTCCCGCGCGGCAGAGCCGGGCCAGGTCGAGCCCCACGGCCTTCTCCGCGCGCTCCAGCACCTCGACCGCCACCGGGAACGTACGGCACAACCGCCGTGCCATGGACGGCAGATGGGAGCCGGCGCCGGGGAACACCAGCGCGTAGCGGCCGGTCGAGAGCGCGGGCAGCGGCGTCATACGCCCGCCTCCTGCCACAGCCTGGCCATGTGCACCTTGCCCGAACCGGTCCGGGGCAGCCGCTCGGTCAGATGGAAGCGGGTGGGCACCTTGTACGAGGAGAGCAGCCGGGCGAGATGGCGCCGCAGTGCGATCTCGGTGACGGTCGGCTCGGCCGCGACGAAGGCGACGAAGGAGTCACCGGTTCGTCCCGGCGCCGGGGGCGTTGGTCTCACCCGGCACTCGCTGACTCCGGCCATCGAGGAGATGGCCCGCTCGACCTCGTCCGGGTCGACCTTGCGGCCGGCCACCGTGATACGGCGGTCGGTGCGCCCCTCCACCTCCACCAGCCCGGGGCCGGGCAGGCGGCCGGTGTCACCGGTACGGAACCAGCCCTCGCGCAGGGCCGCCGGGCCGAGATCGCGCAGCCCCCAGTAGGCGACCTCGGCCCCCTCCTGGCGCAGGTGGATATCGCCGGTGGTGTCCGGGCCGGGGTCGGTGAGCCAGGTGCCGTTCTCGTCCGAAAGGCGGGCCGTGAGGCCGGGCATCAACCGCATCGGTCCGTCGGGGTCGTCCGCGGCGAAGGCGATCTGGCCGAACTCGGTCGCCCCGTACTGGTCACGCAACGGAACGCCCACGCGTTCCCGCCAGGCGCGGGCCAGCTCGCGCGGAAGCGGCTCGCCGGCCGAGAGGCAGAGCCGAAGACCGGATGCCTCCAGCCGCTCGTCGCACTCCAGCAGGGCCCGGTAGAGGAAGGGCACGCTCTGCATCGCGGTGGCGCCGCTCTCCCGCAGGGCACGGGCCAGAGCGGCCGGTGCGGGCGGGTGGGGGGCCAGCACCAGGGTGGCACCGGTCAGCAGCGCGGGCAGCAGCGCGGCGCCGAAGGCGTACGCGTGGTGCAGCGGTGTGGTGCACAGGATCCGGTCCTCGCGGGTGAATCCGGCGCTCGCGGCGAAGTCGGCGGAGTTGGCCAGCGTGACCGGCCAGCTCTTGCGCACCACCTTGGGCAGTCCGCCGGTGCCCGAGGTGACCAGCCCGATGTACGCGGGCGCTCCGGCACGGTCGGCGAGGTCGCCCCAGGAGGCGTCCGGACGAGAGGGGACGGCGGCTCCCCCGGGTGCGCCGGCGGCTGAAGCGTCGTACCAACGCCCGAGGTCGCCCAGCTCGGCGACCTGGTCCCGTTCGGCCTCGGTGGCGCGGGCGTCGTAGAGCACGACCTCCGCGGCGTTGGCCAGCAGCGCGAGCAGCGCGACCGCGGTCCCGGGGTGGTTGCGGGCGAGCAGGCCGACTCTGGTCCGCCCACCGGTGGGTGCCGTGTAGGCGGGTCGGGCGAGCTGGACACTCTCGTACAGCGCGCCCCAGGACAGGACGGCGCTCGCGTGCTCCAGCGCCGCCCGATCGCCGTCCTGCCGGGCGCGCCGCTCCAGCAGCTCCAGCAGATCCGGCGGAGCGGTCGAGGCGGTGTCCCACGTGGTGCGGCGGTCGGCTGTGGTCATGTGCGCTCTCCCGCCACCGCGGTCAGCCGGGAGCCTCCGCAGTCCAGCTCCATCGCCCGTGCGGGGCGCGAGGACCGCCACCCGGCCAGGGCGGCGAACGGTGCGGTCACATCCGTGCCCCGGCCGCCCGTCGAGCTCGCCGTGTCGTCCCGGCGGACGGCCGGGTGGCCGCCGCCGGGGCGCCAGCCGGTCACCCCGCCCCAGCCGCCGACCGTCCCGCCGCCGCCGAGAATCGCGGCGGCGGTGGTCAGCAGCGGTACTGACTCGTCGTCGACCGTCGCGGGCTGCGGCCAGTGCGCGGCGGCCACCAACACGCTGCGGCAGCGCCCGGAACGCACCATCAGCGCCGCGTAGCCGAGCGCGTCGACGCCGGCGGCGGCGCCGGTGAGCGTCACCGCGCAGCCGTCGAGCCGCAGGGCGATGCACAGTTCACCGGTGAGCGTGTGCGGCGAGTAGTGCAGAAAGCACTCCGGCGCCAGCCAGCGCGGGCCCGGTCCCGCCAGTACCTGGGCTATGTAGGTACCGGTCGCGGCAGTGGCGCCGTCGGACGCGGTCACGCACCCCATGTTCCGTACCTCGTCGGGGGAGAGCCCCGCCTCGGCGACAGCGGCCTCGGCGGTGGCCAGCAGAGCGGGGCGCAGCAGGTCCCGCACGGCGAGCGGCATACGGGGCAACTCCTCGGCGCTCCGCGGCAGTCGGGGAACGGGCTGTGGCTCGGAGCGCACGGCGAGCCCAGCGAGGCGCACGTGCGTCGTGGCGGGGCCCGGCACGGAGCCGCCGCTCACGAAGAGGCCGGTCGCGGGGGAGTCAGTCACGGCTGAACACCACCGCCACGTTGGAACCGCCGAGTCCGCACGAGATCGTCATGCCCACCGACGGCGGTGCCTCCGGCGCGCGGTCACCGAGGTTCAGATGGTCCCAGCGCGGATCACGGTCCTCCAGGCCCAGAGTGGGCAGGACGTCGCCGCGCGCCAGCGTGAGTACGGTCATGATCGCCTCCACGGTGCCTGCGGCCCCCTGGCAGTGGCCCAGGGCGGCCTTGGTGCTCACCACCGGAACCTTCGGTAACCGGTCGCCCAACACCTCGTCGAGCGCGCGGAGTTCGGCGATGTCGCCGTGCCGGGTACCGGCCGCGTGCGCGTTGACGTAGTCGAGCAGGCCCGGTTCGGTGCGGGCGTCGGCGAGCGCGCGCCGGACGGCCTTGGTGACGCCCTCGTAGTCCGGACGCGCGGCCTGACTCGCCTCGTTGCTGCTGCCCCAGCCCCGCAACCGGGCGTAGCCGGCGCCGTTGGTGGCCGCCGTGGCCCGTTCCAGGACCATCGCGGCGCCGCACTCGGAGATCCGGATGCCGGCGCGGCGGGTGCTGAACGGGCGGCAGCCGCGCGGACTCAGGGTCCGCAGCGAGGCGAGCCCGTGGAAAGCGGTCTCGGTGACGGTGTCCACGCCGCACACCACGACCCGCTCCACGACGCCGTCCCGCAGCAGATCGGCCGCCACCCCCGACGCGGTGGCCCCGGCGGCGCTGGCATTGCCGACCTGGACGACGGGGCCGTCGACGACGGGGGCTCCGTAGGGTTCCCAGCCGGCGTTCGGATGGCTCCTGCCGCCCTCGGACCAGGCCCGCCACACCTCGGTGCCGGGGCAGCCGCCGCTGTCGGTGGAGGCCAGGACCAGCGCGGTCGGCACCTCGCGTACGCCGGTGCGTTCCCGCGCGTCGGCGAGTGCGGCCGTGACGGCGCGGTGCAGCAGGTACGGCAGTCTGGCCGCCTCGCCGGGGACGGGCGCACCGGGCTCCGCCGGCACGAAGCCGGCGATCCGTGTACCGGTGCGCGAGACGTCGAAGTGGGTGACCTCACGGAATTCGCCCTCGCCCGTCCGGCAGACGCGCCAGAGGGCCTCGACGCCCACGCCGCCCGGGGACAGCACCCCGAGCCCGGTCACCACAGGGGCGCGGTCGGCGTCGGCTCCGGTCTCCGCGACACCGACGCTCGCGGCTCGCGCGGCCCTCGCTCCCGCGGTGCTCACGCTGTCTCCGCGGGGGCGTGGCCGTGGGCGTCGAGATAGCGGACGAGTGCGTCGACCGAGTCCGCGATCTCCCACAGCTCTCCGTCGGTGATGCGCTCGACCTCGAAGTCGCGCTCCAGCGCGGCGAGTACGACCACGACGTCCAGGGAGTCGATGCCCACGTCGTGAAACTTCTCGCCGCGGTCCAGGGCGTGGGCGAGCTGGGTCCCGATCCGCGCGCCCAGACGGTCGCGCACCAGCGCTTCCGTCCGGCCGGCGGCCGAACCCCGCCGATCGTCCTGCATAGCCTCTTCCTCTCCGTGGTCGGTGCCGCTCCGGCTGATGCCGGTCCCGTGTCCGATGTCCTGCGTGCGGTGTCCCGCCCGGGTGCCGGCTCCCGCCGTGTCCGGCGCTGTCACGTCCGCTGCGGCGCGGTCTGTCCGTTCCGTGCCCGGCTGCCGCTCGCGCGTCCCGTGCCGGCCCGCCCGAAGCCGTCCACGTCCAGCCGGACCTCGCGCCGGGTCGCCACCGCCGCCGCGTAACCGGACAGCCGCGCCGGTACGGTCCGCACCGACCAGCCGTCCGCCTCCCGGGGACCGGCGACGACCAGCCGTCCGTCGTCGTCCAGCCGCGCGCCGACGCCGGCCAGTGCGGTGCCCAGCCCGAGGCCGGTCGCCTTGGCGTACGCCTCGCCGCAGGCCCACGCGGCCAGTAGGGCAGGCCGGGCTCGGGCGGCCGGCAGCGTGTGCCACCGGTCGTGTTCGGCGGGCGCGAACACCCGCCGAGCCAGCATGCGCAGATCACCGGCGGCCGTGCCCGACTCGACGTCCACCCCGACACCGTGCCTGCCGTGCGCCACCGCGACCGCGGCCAACCCGCCCGAGTGCGCCAGGGAGAGGGACAGGTCCACGCCGGGCAGCGCCAGCCGTACCGGTCCGTGATCGTCCGCGCCGCACCGGGTGCAGGTCACGCGCAACGGGACCCTGTCCGGCCGCAGTCCCAGCCCGCGGCCCAGCATTCCTCGCAGCACCCCGCGGGCGACGGTGAACCGGGCGCGCGCCACGTCCGTCATCGCCGCGCCGCGCCGCCGCTCCTCGGGGCTGAGCAGCGAGGCGTAGCTGCGCGCCGAGCCGGGGGTGACGCGCTGCTGCCAGAGCCGGGCCCGCCCCGGTCCGGGCAGCACGCGGAAGTCGGGGCCGTTCACCGGTCCACGCCCAGCTTCAGCAGGTGCCAGATCTCCTCGACCGTCTCCGCCGCGCTCTGGTCGGAGGTGTCGAGCCAGTGCCCGAGCCGGGGGGTCTCGTCCCGGAAGGCCGCGTCCAGCGCGTCCGCGCCCCAGCCCCCCTCCCCGTACGCGTGGTGGGTGCGGCCCGCGTCGCGGCCTCCGGCCACCTCCGCACGCGGCGCCAGGACGACGACGTGCACGGTGAGGGTGTCGCCGAGCATGGCGACGAACTCCTCCAGATAGGTGCCGATGATGTTGTCCTCGGCGACCACCGGGAAGCCCGCGGCCGCGTAGGAGCGGGCCAGGAACGCGAGGTGGCGCAGTCGCAGCCCGTACTGGAGCAGCGCCTCCGGCTCCCGCTCAGGGGACATCTCGGCCCGCCCGGTGACCACCATGCGCCGCAGCACGTCGCCCTCGATCAGGACGGCGCGGTCGAAGCGCTCGGCGAGCAGCGCGCCCACGGTGGACTTGCCGCTGCCGGGGATGCCGGTGACCACCACCACGGGTGCGGTGGCGGTCACGAGACCGGGGCCTTCGTGCGGACGCGGTCGGCGGCGCCGTGGTGGACCTGCCAGCGCAGCGGTTCGTCGCGGAAGGTCAGCACCTCCACCACCGCGCGGTTGACCAGGGGCTCGACCTTCTGGAAGGAGCGCTTGACGACCTTGGTGCCCAGCTCGCCGAGGCCGTCGGGCAGGTACTGCTTGACCTGCTCGAAGAGCAGCCACTGCCGGCCCTTGCGGTTCTTGGTGACGCGCTCGACGTAACTGGGCCTGATGCCGTACTTGTTGGCGAAGTGTCGCAGGGTGTCCTCGGTCCAGGCGTCGCTCCACCGCAGCATGAAGTAGGGCAGGTCGGTGAGGGCGAAGGGCGGCGGCATCCGATAGGTGATCACCGACCGCGGCTCGAAGAAGACCGTGCCGCCGGCATCCAGCACCCGCTGGCTGAAGTCCAGGTGTTCGCGGGTGGTGAGCAGGCCCTCGTCCATCCCGCCGACCTGTTCGAAGACCGAGCGGCGCACGAGCGCGCAGTGGAACTCGATGATGTCGCACCGCTGGCGCCGCATCTCCTCCTCCGGCACCTCGGTGATGTGCTTCATGAAGTGTCGCTGCGTCTGCTTGAACTCCCTGGTGCCCCAGACGCCGGAGAACTCCATGTCGCCACCGGCCATGTGGACCACCTGCTCGTCCAGGGGGCCGTGCAGGTAGAGCGGGCCGACCATGGCGGCCTTCTCCTCGTCCGCGCAGGCCACCAGTGGTTCGAGCCAACCGGGCGTGTAGTCCACGTCGTTGTCGAGGAAGACCACGTACTCGCTCTCGGCGAAGCGCAATCCCACGTTCCGCGCGCAATTGGGCGAGACGTACTTGTTCAGGCGGATAGCGGTGAAGCCCAGCTCGTCGCCGAGCCGCTTGAGCCGTTCCCACCGCTCCCGGGGGGAGTTGACGTCGACGTACACGACATCGCAGGGGAGTTCGGTGTGCTCGTAGAAGCTCCTGAGCGACTCCTCCGCGTAGGAGAAGCGCTCCCGGCTGGTGATGATGGCCGTCACACGGGGCGGGTTGTCCATGTCTGCTCCAGGTTCACCGGGGAGTGGGGCGGCGCGGGCCCGGGCTCCGTCGCGGCGGATCACCGGGCCGGCCCGCGGGTCAGTCGGGTCGGACGGTGATCAACGAGTAGTGGCCGTAGGCGGGCGTGGTCACACAGGCCCCGAACCCCGACTGCGCCAGCAGCGAGGCCAGTTCGGGCAGGGTACGCAGGCGGCCGCCGGTCATCACGGCCAGCGCCAGCGAGTAGCCGGCAGCCGAGTCCGAGCCGTGCCGGGAGTCGTCGAGCAGTACCTGGTGGATGAGGAGCCGCCCGTCGGGTGCGAGAGCCTTGCGGGCCCGGCCGAGCAGGGTACGGCAGCCCTCGTCGTCCCAGTCGCTGAGTACGTCGGCGAAGAGCACCCGGTCCTGCTCGCCCGGCCAGGGTTCGCCGAACATGTCACCGGCCCGCAGGCGTACGCGTCCGGTGAGGCCCGAGTCCTCGATCAGCCGGAGGGCCAGGCGCTCGACTACCGGCAGGTCCAGCACCTGCGCGGTCAGCCGCGGATTGCGTCCGGCCAGAGCGAGCGAGTAGGTGCCCACGCCGCCGCCGACCTCCAGCAGGCTGGTGCAGTCGCCGAGTTCGAGGCGGGAGGCGAGCGCCGCCGCCGGACCGGCGGAGTGCGCGTGCATGGCGCGGGCGAACAGCTCGCCGTGATGGCGGGAGCGGTTGTGGGTGTCCCAGATTCCCTTGCCCCGGTAGCCGAACGGCGTCCCCTCCGTCACCAGGGTCCGGACGGCGGTGCAGCGCTCGTCCCAGCCGAGACCGAGCATCGGGCCCCAGTGGCGGGCGGTACCCGGCAGCAGGAAGGACCGGGCCGTCGCGGTCGGGTGGTACGCGCCGGCGTGCACCACGAGCAGCCCCTGCGCCGCCAGGGCGTTCAGCAGGACCGCGGTGCCGTGCGGGTGCAGTGCGCGGTCCGAGGCGAGCGCGGCGGCGGACGACGGTGCTTCGGCCAGCGCGGCGAACAGCCCGAGGCGGTCGGCCACGGCCACTGCGGAGAGCCGGTACTGCGACGCCAGCACGTCCATCATCAGGGTGTCGTCGGGAGCTGTTGCGTCGGCTTCGGCGACAGGCAGCAGCGCGCTGTCGGACGTCATCGGGCGCCGGCCTCCGCGATGCGCCCGGAGAGGGTTTCGACGAGTTCCCGGACGGTCGTGTAGCGCATCGGGTCGATGTCGTCGTTCTCGAAAGTGAGATCGTGTTTCTGCTCGAAATGGCTGAAGACGTAGGCCATGGTGATCGAGTCCAGTTCCAGGGCGGAGACCGGGTCGTCCAAGGTGATGCCCGCAGCGCGTTCCGGTGCTGTATCGCACTGCTCCACCAGAACCGTACGGATTTCTTGGAGAATTTCGCCGTCCGAACCCATGCTCCTGCTCCCCTCACCGAAAGCGAACAATGATTCACCGTTGCGCCGTACAGATCGGCGCGGCCGAGCACGACCAGACGCTATGCCTCGGGAAGAATCCTGTCAACGCTTTACCTGACGAAAAGAATGTGCAGCGCACAACGCCTTTCAGACCCCATGGGATTTCACTCCACAGGGCCTTTCGAAAGTCCGCCGGTTGCTTTTCGGATTACCCGCGGGCGAAGTTCTCCAGATTCTCCAGGGGTTTTCCCGCACCAAAGCACCACTGTGTCTCGCCGAGCAGTCGGCGGGTGATGCGCGCGCCGTCCGTCTCGACGGCCGAAGGGCGCTCGCTCCCGTTCCAGCGGTGCATCTCGTTCAGCAGTCCCTCCAGGCTGTCGGCGAGCAGCGGGATCTCCTCGTGTGCGACGGCGTAGACGCCTTCGGCCTGGAAGCGGTGGAGCCCCAGCATCAGCAGCCCGAGCTTCTGCGCCCGTGCCGCGGCGGTCAGCGCGGCCTGCGAGACCCGCCGCACGGACTCCTGGCCGGCGTCGGCGAGCGCGTGGCCGAACAGAAACAGCTGCGGCTGGATGTCGCCGAGCACCAGGACGTCGATGCCCGCGGCGACCAGCGCCGGCAGCGGTCCGCCGGGCCACACCCTGCTGTGGAACGCCCGCAGCTCGGCGATGTCCTCGGCCAGCGCGGGCAGCGAGGCGGGGATCAGCGCGTCGGCCGCCTCCTCGGCGGGGCGTGCGCGCGGTGGCGCGATGTCCTCGACCAGCGCGACGCGCGAACAGGCCTCCCGCAGCTCGGAGTCGACCGTGAGGGTCCGGCGGTAGCCCTCGGCGGCCGGAGCGTCGACGTCCAGCACGTGCAGACCCCGCTCGTCGAGCCGGTGGGCGAGCACCATGTGGTGATGGAAGTGTTCCCGGCCCTCGTACTTGTCGCCGGGCCAGTGGTAGCCGTCGGGCATCAGCACCACCGGGGTGCCGGTGTCCAGCTTCTCGGCGATCAGGGGCCACTGTCGTGCGCCCTCGCCGATCCCGGTCAGATGCCAGCGCACCGTGCACGCGGGGAAGTCGCTCATCGGGCCGTACCACTCGCCGCGCCGGACCAGGTCCAACGGCAGGGCCAGGCCCTGGGCGATCTCTCTTCCTCCGTAGCCGTGCCCCATCAGCACCGCTTCGACCGAGCGCAGGAAGCAGCCCAGTCCGTCGAGCCCGATGCTCTTCCAGCCCAGGGCCGCCGTCGGTTCGAAGGCGTACGCGGGAGTGTGCGGGCGCGCTGCCGCGGCCCTGAGTACGGGACTGTGGTCGCTCACGTCGTCCTCCTGGTGTTCCGCAGTACGGTCGCCATCAAGGTCAGAGTCGGGTTGTGCGCCCCGGAGCCGGGGAAGAGGCTGCCGTCGGCGGCGAAGACGTTGTCCATGCCGTGCAGCCGCCCCTCACCGTCGGTGGCGCCGTCGTTCGGGTCCTCGCTCATGCGCATCCCGCCCAGCGTGTGGAAGTTGCCCGGCACGAAGGCCGGTTCGTCGGGGAAGGCCGCCGACCGCGTCTCGGGCAGCGCCGCGACGGCATCGGCTCCGGCCGCGCGCAGCAGCTCCGCGAGACGGGGCAGATAGAAGCGCTGGGCCGCGATCTCGTGCGCGTGCGGCGTCCAGTGGATGCGGGGTACGGGTACACCACGCCAGTCCCGGAGCCGGGGGTCCAGCGTCACGGTGTTCTCCCACTGGGGTACGTCCTCGCCGTGCATCTGGACGCCCAGCAGACGGTCGCGGAGGGGGCTGTCGTCCATCAGGCGCTTGAACGCCGCCCCGTACGGCACCTCGGCCAGCTCAGGAAGCAGCCGGCGGTAGACGCGGCCCTCGGCCACCCGCCCCAGTGGCGTTCCCCCGAGCTCCACCACCCCGCCGCGGAAGTAGGGCAGCCCCGCCTCCTTCGCGGCGGCGCGGGCGCCGGGGTGGTCCGGGTCGGCGAAATCGTCCAGCGCGTGGGTGATGTTCCTGCCGCGCTCCCCGCGCACCCGCTCACAGCTGAACAGCCCGTAGGCGACCGAGTACCAGTGGAACATCAGATACCGGCCCACCAGCCCGGCCGGGTCGGGAAGTCCGGAGAGCAGCGCCAGCCGGCAGGTCTCCACCGCCGAGCCCGCCAGGACCACGCGGTGGGCGGGCAGTTCGTGCTCGTGGCCGTCCGCGTCGCGCCACATCACCGAACGGGCGCGTCGGCCCTCGTACCGGACCCGGGTCGCGGTCGCCAGCGGGATCACCTCGGCGCCGGCCAGTACCGCCCGCCGCAGGGGCACCAAAGCGCTGCCGCGCGACTGGTTGGGGCAGCCGTAGCCGCAGCACGCACCGCAGTCCAGGCATGCCGGGCGACCGTCGTAGGCGCGGGAGTTGGCGGCCATCGGCATGGGGAAGGGCCGCAGCCCGAGGGTGCGGGCGGCGGTGGCGATGCGCAGCGAGGAGGACTGGTCCGGCCCCGGCGGCATGGGGAAGTCGCCCGCGCGCGGCGCGTGCCGCAGGGTGGGGGAGTCCGGCAGCTGGTCCAGGGCGCCCTGGACGCCGAGGATGCGCTCCATCTCCTCGTAGTACGGGGCGAGTTGCGCGTAGTCGAAGGGCCAGTCGCGTACGTCGGCGTCCGGCAGCGGCCCGAGCAGGGAGCGCTTGGAGAAGTCCAGGTCCCACAGGCGCGGGGTCTTGGCGTCCCAGTGCACCGAGCCGCCGCCCACCGTGGCCGGCAGCGCGTTGACGAAACCCGTGCGGCGGCCGCCGCCGGGCCGGCGCTCCTCGTAGACCCGGGGCTCGGCCAGCACGTCGGGGTACTCGAAGCCCCGGATCGCCCCCTTCACCTCGTCGGAGGAGAAGCGGTGCGTTGGGGCCGGGACGGCGAGGTCGTCGAAGTGGCTGGGGCCGCGTTCGAGCACGGTGACGTCCCAGCCGCTCTCCGCGAGCACCATCGCGGCCACCGAGCCGCCGGGGCCGCTCCCGATCACCACCGCCCGCTCAGCCATCCTCGCCGCCCAGGACCACGTGGCGCGCGGCGGCGGTGAAGTCGCGCAGGAGTGCGGCGGTCTCGTCGCCGTACGGGACGGGAGCGCCTTGGGCGCCGGTGCCGGGGGGAGTGGGGCGGCCGGTCGGGGACGGCGGCACGGCCGGGGTGGCGAGCACGGTGCTGTCGGATGCGGGGCGTCCGCGGTAGACCGGATCGCCGTAGGTCCCCTCGATGGCGTGGTCGAAGAGCAGGCCGCGGAAGGCGCGTGCCCGAGGGTCGCGCAGGGCGCGGTGGCGCGCCTCGGCGGAAGCGGCGGCGAAGTCCCCGTCGGCGAGCCGGTCGAGGAGGGCCGTTCCCTCGCCGTAGGCGTCCTGCAACTCCTTCACCCGGCGCAGCCATCCGTGGCGCTGCTCCGGCGAGAGCGGTACGTGCGCGGTGCCGGAGCCGACGGCGTAGATCAGCGGCGGGTCAACACGGAAGGCGCCGAGCAGCCGGTCGGCGTAGTGCACCGCCCCGGCCTCGCGTGCGCCGGGCTCCCGTTCGCCGGGCAGATCCGTCGGTCCCGGAACGAGGAGCGCCATCGCCTCACGCACCACCTCCGCCTGGGGCGCGGAGAAGTGAAGCCACGTCAACTCTTTATTATCCGAGCCAATTTGCGGATAATCAACCGGTACGTCCATGTTCTTCCCTCTTTGCTGAAGGAGATCCGTATGAGCCAGACCGAGACCGCCTCCCCCCACGGAGCCGGGCGTTCCGGCGGCGCCGGAACGGCGTTCACCGTCACTCGCGGCCTCTTCGGCGCCCGGGTGCCGGAGTTCACCGGAAGCCACGACGTGGAGGTGCACAGCCTGGTCTCGTCCGACCATGTGCCGCTGTACCTCTTCGCGGCGAAGTCGCTGGCCCGCTGCTGGGCGGAGGTCACACCCGTCGTCCACGACGACGGCACGCTCACCGCCACCGACACGGCGCGGCTCAAGCGACTCGTCCCCGGTGTGCGCGTCATCGGGCGTGCGGAGGCCGACGCCCGGGTGGCCGAGCTGCTGGCCGACCACCCGGTGCTCGCCGCGGTGCGGCGGAACAACGTCCGCATCCTCCAGCTGGTGGACTACTTCCTGCTCGCCGAGTCCCGGTCGGTGGTGAGCATGGACAGCGACGTGGTCTTCCTCAACCGCCCGCGGCGGCTGATCGAATGGGCCGCCGCACCGGAGCGGGAGCGGCCCGCGTTCCTCTACTCGCCCGAGTTCGGCTGGGAGCCGCAGGGAGTGCACTGGATAGCCGACCACCTTCCGGGCGTGCCCCACGTGCGGTACATGTGCTGCGGGTTCTCCGCCGTGGACCGGATGCGCTTCTTCGACGCCGACTTCCTGGAGCGCACCCTGGCCGGACTGCCCCGCGAGATCAGCTTCGCGCCGCGCTACGTCACACAGATGTCGTACTCGCTGCTCGGCGGCCGGCCCGGCATCGTGTCGGAGAGTCTGGAGGAGCCCTACCGGTCGGGTCGTCTGGAGTGGCTCCCGGACCGGGAAGACCGTGTGATCTGCCACTACTTCGCCTCCCATGAACGTTCCACGGCACTGGACAACCTGACCGAGGAGGCACCGCTGCTCACCCGCGCGATCGGACTGCCCGCCGTCGGCTGAACGGAGCGGTGCGTGCCGCCGCCGGGGCGGCACGCACCGTGCTCACAGCGGCACTTCCCCACCGCCCGCCGCGGCGGACGCGTACGCGCACTCCACGATCCGGGCGGTCTCGAAGATCTCCGTCGCCGGCCGGTGCCAGGACGAGGGATCGGCGAGCACCTGGCGGAACTCGCGGTACATCGGCGGGAACCACTCCAGATGGGTCTGGTCCTTGCTCGGGGAGACCAGGCTCCGCCGATGGGTGCTCCCGTCCGCGACGCCCTCGACCACTCCGTCGTCGATGCGCAGCCATCCGCCGGACCCGTGCACCGCGTAGTGGTTGGAGCGCACGCCGCTGACCCAGCTCAGCTCGATGTCGCAGTGCGCGTCGCCGAAGTCCAGCCGCACCCGGGCCTCCTCGTCGACCGCCAGCGGGTCATCGCCGGCCCGGCCGACCGTGCAGGAGACTCCCTTGGGCGGCCTGCCGAACAGCCGCAGCGCCATGTACACGCAGTGCGTGCCGTGGTCCAGCAGGATTCCGCCGCCGGCCAGTTCGCGGGAACGGCGCCAGTCCGGCGCGAACCCCACGACACCGCGTGCGTGGCGGTCGCGCAGGATGCGGAAGACCGCCGACTCCAGCCGGCCGATCCCCGCCCCCTCCACCGCGGCCGACAGCTCATGCATCACCGGTGAGGTCCCGTAGTTGTGGAACGGGAAGAGCAGCCGCCCGCGCGAACGCGCCAGCTCCACCAGGCCGCGCGCCTCCTCACCGGTGACCGCGACCGGCTTCTCGCAGATGACATGGACGCCCGCGGTGAGCGCCGCCCTGGTCTGCGGTACGTGGAACACGGGCGGGCTGCAGATGTCCACCACGTCCAGCGAGGCACCGGCCGGTGAGGCGAGCAGCTCCTCCAGCGAGACGAACACCTCCCCGCCGTCGAGCAGTTGCGCCGCCCGCGCCCTGCTCTCCGCGCCCGGTTCCACCACGGCGACGACGTCCGCGCCGACGACCGAGCGGTAGCCGGCGAGCCGTGCGCCCCCGGAGGTGCCGAAACCCGAAAGGGCCACCTTCAACGACTCGTTCACTTCGCACCTCCCGTCGCCGGCACCGGCGGCCGTGCGCCGCCCGCGTCCACCAGCCGCGCGTGCACCGCGGGCGCGGCGGCGATCAGGTCACCGTCCGCCGGATCGAAGGGCGTACCGCCCCAGCCCGTCACCACCCCACCGGCCTCCTGGACGAGCAGCGCACCGGGAGCGGTGTCCCACACCTCGATACCGAATTCGAGATAGCCGTCGTAGGCGCCGCATGCCGTGCGGCACAGTCCGACCGAGGCACTGCCCGGCTCGCGGATCTCGAATCCGCCCCGCAGCAGACTGTCGGCGACCGAGCGCTGCGCCTCGCGCACCACCCCGGCCGTACCGAAGCCCGTACCGGTCAGCGAACGCCCCGGGACCTCCCGCGCCACGGCTATGCGCTGCCCGTCCCGGTAGGCGCCCCGCCCGGCGAGCGCGGTGAACCGCGCTCCGGACTCGGGCAGTACGACGCAGGACAGGGTCGTACGCCCCTCCTCGATCAGCGCGAGGGCGACCGCGTAGTCCGGCAGCCCGCGCAGGTAGTTGGTGGTGCCGTCCAGCGGGTCGACGATCCAGTGCGGCGCGCCCGGGACGAGGTCGGCTCCGGCCTCCTCCGAGACGATGCCGAACCCCGGGGTGCGCTCGCGCAGCACGCGGAGCACCAGCCGTTCGGCGGCGGTGTCGGCGTCGCTGACCAGCGAGTCGTTCTCCTTGGTCGCCACCGCGTGGGTGCGACCACGCCTCCGCAGCAGCTCGTCGGCCGCCCCGGCGGCCGCCTCCTCGGCGACCGCCAGCAGGGCGGACGGGTCGAGTGCGCCGCTCATCGGTCCTCCCCCAGGGAGTCGAGGACCTCACAGATGATCCCCACCGCGGTATCGGCCTGCTGCCGTCCGATCGACAGGGGCGGATAGAGCCGGAGGGTGTTGCCGCCGAGCATGACGAGCACCCCGGCCTCCATCAGCTGGAGATAGACGCGCTGCACCAGGCTCTTGGGCGCCGGCTCGCGCGTCTGCTTGTCGACCACCAGCTCGATCCCGATGGCCAGGCCCATACCGCGCACATCACCGACGAGCGGGGCGGTCTCGGCCAGCGGCCGCAACGCGGCGAGCATCTCCCGTCCGCGCTCGGCGGCGTTCTCCACCAGCTTGTCCTGCACCAGGATGCTCGTGGTCGTGCCCACCGCGCGGCACGCCATGGGGAAGGCGCCGAAACTGGAGGAACTGGCGCTCGGCTCGGAGAAGGGCTCGGCCGCCATCGTCCGCGCGGAGGCGATGACCCCGGTCACCGGGTAGCCGCCTCCCATGCCCTTGCCCACGGTCAGCACGTCGGGCCGGACGTCCTCGTGCTGGTAGGCGAACGGGGCCCCGGTCCGGCCGAAGCCGGTCATCATCTCGTCCGAGATCAGCAGCGCGTCGAACTCCTCGGCCACCTCCGACAGCGCGGAGAGGTAGCCGGGCGGGGGCACGACGTTGCCGGAACGGCCCTGCACCGGCTCGACCACGATCGCGGCGAGCGCACCGGTGCTGTTCTCCTTGATGACCTTCCGGGCGTGGTCGACGCAGGCGAAGCCGCACTCGGGGGCCCGGAGTTTGAAGGGGCACCGGTAGCAGTTGGCGTACGGCGTGGAGAAGTAGCCCGGCGGCAGCGGTCCCAGTCCCGAGCGGGCGCCCGCCGTGAGCGCCAGCGAGCCCATCGTCTTGCCGTGGAAGCCGCCCCAGAAGGACAGGAACTCGTGTTTGCCGGTGACCGACTTGGCCAGCCGCAGAGCGGCCTCCACCGCCTCGGTGCCGCCGCTGTAGAGCTGGATGGTCTCCAGGTCGTCGGGCAGGAAATCCCGCAGGACGCGGGTCATCTCCAGCCGCGCGGGCGTCCCGAAGGCGCCCGCGGTGGCCCGGCCCAGCTCCTGCGCCATCGCCGCGACGAAGCGGGGTTCGGCATGGCCCAGGGAGTTGACGCCGCCTGCTCCCTGGAAGTCGAGGATGCGATTGCCGTCGACGTCCGTCAGTTCGGCGCCGTCGGCGGACTCCACACAGAGCCGGGAGAGCAGCATGACCGCCTGCAGCCCCGGGCCGATGACCTCCTGCTCCTCGGCCCAGTGGCGCTCGGTGACCGTACGCGGATGGCGCATGCCCCAGCCGTGGTCGACGCCCGGCCGCCCGACGGCGCCCGCGTGCGGTGCGGGCGCGGAAGCCCTGGTGGTGGAGGCGGGGGGTGTGGTGCCGCTCATGAACGCGCCTCCAGGGCCTCGCGCGTCCAGCCCTCGGCCACCAACGCCTCGAACCCGCTGCGGGCGGCCTCCAGCGCCTGGTCGATGTCGGCCTCGGTCGTGGCCGCGGAGACGAACCAGTGGTGGTTGGGGTGGAAGAAGACTCCCTCGGCTATGGTCGCGGCGTAGAACACGCGCTTCGCACGCTGGTTGTCGTCTTCGCCGCCCATCGCGAAGTCCAGGAACGGCATGGGCGGGTGGCCCACCACCTCCACCGGGGTACCGCTCTTGACGGTCAGCTCACGCAGCCCGTTCTGGAGCCGCTCGCCCAGCCGCCAGATGTGCGCGAGATGGTCCCCGGACCGCAGTTTGCGGACCGTGGCCAGCGCCGCGGCCATGGCATCGGCGTTGGAGTAGTAAGTGGAGGAGATGTGCACCTTCTCCAGCGTGCGCAGCACGTCGGCGCGACCCGTCAGGGCCGACACGGCGTACCCGTTGGCGAACGCCTTGGAGAGCGTCACCAGGTCCGCGGTCACACCGTAGTGCTCCTGCGCGCCGCCGAGCGCCAGCCGGAAGGCCGAGCGGATCTCGTCGAAGACCAGCAACGCCCCGTACTCGCGGGTGAGTTCGCGTACGCCTTCCAGGAAGCCGGGCTCGGGCGCCTCGACCATGAAAGGCATCATCACCACGCAGGCGATGCTGTCCGGATGACGCTCGAAGAGCGCCCGCAGCGAGTCCAGGTCGTTGTAGGTGAAGGTGTCGACCAGTTCGCGACTGGCGGCCGGGACACCTGTGTCCCACTGGGCGCACCAGTCGTGCCAGCCGTTGTAGCCCCAGCGCACCACCCGGTCGCGGCCGGTGAACGCGCGGGACAGCCGCACCGCCGCGCCGGTCGCGTCCGAACCGGTCTTGAGCAGCATGCCCATCTCGGCACCCGGGATGATCTCCAGGAGTTCCTCGACGAGTTCGGTCTGCACGGGCTTCATCAGGCCCACCGCGAAGCCGCGCCGGATCTCCCGGACCACGGCGTCGTCCACGTCCGGATCGGCGTGGCCGAGGATGACCGTGCCGTAGGAGAGGAAGAAGTCGAGATACTTGTTGCCGTCCACGTCCCAGAAGTGGGCGCCTGCCGCTCGTTCGGCGAAGACGGGGTAGTGCCCCTCGACCATCTGGTCGGAGGCGATGACGTTCTTTCTCTTGGCTGCCAGAGCATCGATCTGCTCGGCCTTGCGGTCGAGTTCGAAGGACCGGTCCAAACGCACGTGATCTTCCTTTCACCAGGCAGACCGCGGTTCCCCGACGCCGCAGGGCGAAGGGCGAACTGCGGATGAGGAAGCGCGGACGAGCAGGCCGTACGCCGAAATGGGCGGTGCTAGCGCGGCCTGGAGGACCGGGCGACCTCCAGCAGCGCGTGCGAGCGCTCCCGGATGCCGGACAGGTCCCCGCCCCGCAGGGAGTCGCCGATCAGCGGCCTGCCGAGAGCCGCCGCGTGCGCCCCCGCAGCGAAGTAGTCCGCCAGGTCGTCGGCGGTGATGCCCCCGGTCGGCACGATCGGGATGTCGGGGAACGCCATGGTGAGCGAGGCGAGGTAGGCCGGTCCGCCCATGCGGGCGGGGAAGAGCTTGACCAGCGCCGCGCCGAGCCGGTGCGCCTCCATCACCTCCGTGGTGGTGAACGCCCCGCAAACCACCGGGACCCCCAGTTCGCCCGCCGCGGCGAGGACCTCGGGGATGACTCCCGGGGTGAGCAGGTAGTGCGCCCCCGCGTCGACCGCGCGCTTCACGGTGTCGGCGTCCCGGACGGTGCCGGCGCCCACCAGCGTGGCCCCGGTGGCGACACTCTCGCTGAGCGTGCGCAGCGCGTTCGGCGAGGTGAGCGTGATCTCCACGGCACGGATGCCGGCCTTGCCCAGCTCCTCCGTCACCGTGGGCACGGCGGGCGCCTCGGGCTCGGTGATCATGGCGATCAGCGGATCGGCGGACAGCTGCCGCGCGAGATCGGCGGGGGTGAGCCGCGAGCCGCTCATACCTGCTTCTCCAGCACCAGGATCTGCCGGCGGGTCTGCCGCACGACCGGCGCCTCGGGATCGGGCAGCGCGCGCAACTGCCTCACCAGCGGCTCGACCTTCTCCTCGTAGACGGAGTCGTCGACGGCCCACAGGTGGTAGAGCATCCGCTGCTCCAGCCCGGAGGCGATCGTCTCGGGGCTGTGCTCGTGCGTGGCCGCCTCCAGCTCTCCGACCTCCACCGCCTTGAACCCGACCGACTCGGCCAGCGGCACGATCCGGTCGGCGCGATCGTCGGCCTCGGCGGTGCGGGACTGGATCGTCTCCATGATCTGGCTGACCGGGTGGTCGTCGAAGAGGATCATCCCCGGGATGACGACGTACCGTCCGCCGGGCTTGAGAACCCGGTGCACCTCCGAGAGGCCCTTGCGCAGATCGCCGACGACATGCGTGACCCAGACGCTGTAGGCCTGGCTGAACGTCTCGTCGGGGAAGGGGAGGTCCTCCAGCGAAGCGGCGGCTGCCACCTGGCCGATCCGGCCGACCGCCTTGGTCAGCATGGAGTGGGAGAGGTCGATCCCCACCACCGGGTAGCCCTGCTCGTGGAGCGCCAGTGCGACCACGCCGGTTCCCATGCCCGCGTCCAGGATGAGTTCGCCCTTGGAGGTGCGGGAGGCCACGGCGGGGGCGATTCTCCGACCCCGGGCCTCGCCGCCCCGGGTGCTGTCGTAGAAATCCGCCGCCGGTGAGAAATTGACCGAGGATTGCATATCCACCTGTCTCCATCCACTTGTCGTCAGTGCGGGGAACGAACTGCGTGAAGGGCGGGCAGTCTCCTGCCACGGCCTCAGGGCGAGCAGAGCGGTTGAGGGGCCGCCACACCGCCGGCGCGGCTGCGCGCAGCCCCTGGCGCGGGGCGCCCGGGTGGGGTTCCGGTACGCGACCGGCCGGCGGCCCGCTCCCGCCGGGGCACACCGCGGGGCGGCCCGGTGCGGGAGTCGGGACGGACCGGCGTCAGCCGCCGTGCCGCAGGATGGGGCCGCCGTCCTCCCTGCGGACGGCGATCACGGCGGCCCTGGGCTGGGAGTCCGCGCCGTCGGGCCAGTGGGAGGCGGGGTTGCTCGGGGTGGCGCCGGGGAGTTCACCCGGATGCTGGACCGAGACCAGGACGTAGTCCTCGCCGACCACCGGACCGCAGCACTCCGCGCCCGCCGGGATGGTGAGGAATCGCTGCACCCTGCCGCGCTCGGGGCCGCTGAGCGGCACCATGTAGAGGCCGTCGTTGACGCCGCCCCGGCCGCCCGAGTCGGTCGCGATCCACAGGTTGCCGGCCGGGTCGAAGGCGAGGTTGTCGGGGCAGGAGATCGCGCTGACCCGCGACTTGTCGTAGCCGGCGTAGTAGCTGCTAGGCGAGTCGGGGTCGCCGCAGACCAGCATCAGACGCCAGACGAAGCGCTCCGCTGTCGGGTCGTCCCCGCGCTCGCACAGCTCCAGTACGTGGCCGTCGCGGTTGTCCTTGCGCGGGTTCGCCTCGTCGGGGCCCGGCAGGCCGGCAGCGCCGCGGTAGTCGTTGTTGGTCAGCGCGGCGTAGACCCGCCCCGTGCGAGGGTCGGCCTCGACGTCCTCCGGTCGGTCCATCCGGGTCGCGCCCGCGCGGTCGGCCGCGAGCCGGGTGAAGACGTAGACCTCGTCGGCGCTCATTCCGGGGACGAAGCTGCGGTCGTCGTGGGCGAGTGGCAGCCACTTTCCGGTGCCGTCGAACTCGCCGTCACCGGGCGGCTTTCCCGTGCCGTCGATCTCCTCGGCAGGGCTGTCGCCGGTGAAACGGGCCGCGTAGAGGGTGCCGGAGTCCAGCAGCCGCATGTTGTGCCGCCGGGCGGACCAGCTGTCGCCCCGGCGCATCCGCCCGTCCGAGACGAACTTGTAGATGTACTCGAAACGTTCGTCGTCGCCCATGTAGGCGACCACGCGGCCGTCGGCGGCGACGCTGATCGTCGCGCCCTCGTGCTTGAAGCGTCCGAGCGCGGTGTGTTTGACCGGCACCGAATCCGGGTCGGAGGGGTCGACCTCGACGATCCAGCCGAACCGGTGTGCCTCGTGCGGCTCCTTGCCGAGGTCGAACCTCCGGTCGTACTTCTCCCAGGCTCGCAGCGAGGGCCCCTCAGCGAAGCCATAGCGCTTCAGGCCCTCTTTGACCAGCGGGTCCGTCGGCTTCTCCGCTCGGGCGAACGGCATGTGCACGTTCTCCTCGCCGGAGAGCACGGTGCCCCAGGGGGTCGTGCCGCCCGCGCAGTTGGCCATGGTGCCGAGCACTCTGCGGCCGGTCGGGTCGGCCTCGGTGCGCAGCAGCGGCGACCCCGCCGCCGGGCCGCGCACCTCGAAGGGGGTGTGCAGGGTGATACGGCGGTTCCACCGGGAGGAGGACCGGGCCCTGAGCCGGCCCCCGGCACGCCTGCGTTCCACCAGCACCACGGACATTCCGTACGCCGCCCAGGAGGTACGGACATGCTCCTCGGACGGTCCCTCGGGGTTCCAGTCGGGGAACATCAGCAGCTCGTTGACGTACTCGTGGTTGCTCACCATGAGCCACCGGTCGTCGGAGCGCAGCGGGACGAGCGCGCAGTAGTCGTTGTTCGGACCGAACTGGCCTGACTGCGCTGCCTCGCTCTGGTTGCCGAAGTCGAAGTCCGGGGCCCCGGCGAGCACCGGGTCGCCCCAGCGGAGGAGCACGTCGTACGTGAAGCCATCGGGGACGGTGACGCGGTCACCGCTGTCCGGCGGGACCGCGGGGAAAGCGGGGGGCTCTCCAGCAGGCGATCCGGCGGGAGTCTTCCCGGAGGCGCTCCTGGCCGCGGCGGTCGACGTGGTGGAGGCGATGAGCGGAGCGGAGAGCGCGACGGCTCCGGCCCCGAGCAGGTTTCTGCGGGAGATGGATTCGCGCAGTACGCTGCCGAAATAGCGGTTCCCCGAGGTATTGGGCGCGTGTCCGGCACAGGCATTGCCGCATCGGAATAAACAGGTCTCCGGTGCGCGACCGGTATGCCGACCGCCCAGGAGTAAAGGTAATCGTCGCACCGACACGCCAACCGCCTTTCGGATTGCACACGTGAACCGAACGTCAGTATGCATGAGAACAAGGCAAGTGGCAATCAAGTGCCTGAGCTGCGCTTTTTTGCGGAAAGCGCAGTTGAAGACGTGCCCTTGGGCGAGAAGCTTCCCCATAATCATGGGTGTGACACAGGGGTCGGTCACGGTGGCTGAATCTGCCTACTTGAATCCTGGAAGTGGGCTAATTCTGATCTTTATATCCGGCGTTCGGGACAACCTGTCCCGCTCGGGTGCCGGCCCGCGGCCCCGGGGCCCGCTTTTCGGTCACCGTGGTGTCCTGGCGGCCACGAATTCGGCTCTGACCTGCTGCTTTCCGGCCGGGGTGGCGCTGCGGGAGAGCGTGACGGACGCGGCGCGCGCCTCGGCGGAACCTCGGGGCGGATGCCGTGGGTATTCGTGGCGCGTGAATATCCGCCGGAACTCCTGTGCGCGTGCAGTGTGAACTCCGCTTCCGCAGCCAATAGGCCGAGCCCTGGCGGACGTCTAGCGGAATCTCGCGTTCCGAACATGGCGGTCCGCGGTCGTCCTGCTTCTCGGGGATGGGCAGATATCCCGGCGGCGTGGAGAATGCCGCCGAGCGAAGCGCGGTGTGGCACCCGGGCCGCGTTCTGCGTCCAGACTCGACGGTCCGATGCGCGTAGTCAGCGAAATGAGAGCCCGTATGTTCACCACCCGGCCCACCCTCCAAGGCACCTTCGGCATGGTGTCCTCCACCCACTGGCTGGCCTCCCAGTCCGCGATGGCGGTCCTGGAGGAGGGCGGCAACGCCTACGACGCCGCCGTCGCCGCCGGATTCGTCCTCCACGTCGTCGAGCCGCATCTCAACGGCCCGGCCGGCGAGGTCCCGATGATCCTGGCAGGCGCGGACGGGGAGGTGAGCGTCCTGTGCGGGCAGGGCCCTGCCCCCGCCGCGGCCACCGTCGCCCACTACCGCTCCCTCGGTCTGGGTCTCGTCCCCGGCACCGGGCCGCTGGCCGCCGCCGTCCCCGGCGCTTTCGACGCCTGGATGCTGCTCCTGCGCGACTACGGCACCAAGGACCTGGCCGAGGTGCTGCGCCATGCGATCGAATACGCCGAGAGCGGCCACGCCCCCGTCGAGCGGGTCGGCGAGACCGTGGAGGCCGTGCGCGGACTCTTCGAGACCGAGTGGACCACCTCCGCCGCTGTCTACCTCCCCGGCGGCCGCTCCCCGCGCCCCGGCGAACTGTTCCGCAACCCCGCCCTGGCCGCGACCTGGCGACGTCTGATCGCCGAGTCGGCACAGAGCGGGGGAGCGGACCGCACCTCCCGGATCGAGGCCGCCCGCAGGATCTGGCGCGAAGGGTTCGTCGCCGAGGCCCTCGTACGGCAGGCGGCGGTCCCCACCCCGGACACCAGCGGCGAGCGGCACACCGGCACGCTCACCGCCGCCGACCTGGCCGGCTGGTCCGCGTCGTACGAAGCCCCCGCCACGTACGACTGGAACGGCTGGACGCTGGCCAAGGCGGGCGGCTGGAGCCAGGGGCCCGCCTTCCTCCAGCAGATGGCGCTGCTCCCGGACGAGCTGCCGGCGCACGGCTCCGCCGACTACGTCCACCTGCTCGTCGAGGGCTGCAAGCTCGCCATGGCCGACCGTGAGGCCTGGTACGGGGACGCCGCCGACGTGCCCCTGGGAGACCTGCTCTCCGACTCGTACAACAACCACCGCCGCGCGCTGATCACGGACACCGCGTCCACCGAACTGCGTCCCGGCAGCCCCGGCGGCCGTACCCCGCTTCTCTCCGCCCATGTCCGCGCGGTCGCCGCCGGGAAGCCGGGCGCGGACGGCCCAGGCTCCCTCCCGGCGCCCGGCGCGGGTGAGCCGACCATGGCGCGCGGCGCACGCCCCGGGGCCGACGAGCTGGTCGGCCCCGACGGCGCCACCCGGGGCGACACCTGCCATCTGGATGTCGTCGACCGGTGGGGCAACATGGTCTCCGCCACGCCCAGCGGCGGCTGGCTCCAGTCCAACCCGGTCGTGCCCGAGCTGGGCTTCCCGCTGGGCACCCGGCTCCAGATGGCCTGGCTGGACGAAGGACTGCCCAACTCCCTGACGCCGGGCCGCCGCCCCCGCACGACCCTCACGCCCTCCCTCGCCCTGCGCGACGGCGTGCCCGTGATGGCGTTCGGCACGCCCGGCGGCGACCAGCAGGACCAGTGGCAGGTGCACTTCTTCCTCGCCGTCGCCCGGCGCGCCCCGGTGCGCGGCGGGCTCGACCTCCAGGGCGCGATCGACGAGCCGAACTGGCACAACGACAGCTTCCCCGGCTCCTTCCATCCGCGCGCGATGCACCCCGGCAGCGTCACCGTGGAGGGCCGCATGGATCCCGGCGTGGTCGCGGAACTGCGCCGCCGGGGCCACGACGTCACGGTCGGTGAACCCTGGTCGGAGGGGAGGCTGTGCGCCGTGGCCCGGGACCCCGAGACCGGCATCCTGTCCGCCGCCGCCAATCCGCGCGGCATGCAGGGGTACGCCGTCGGCCGCTGAGCCGCCCTGTACGCCCGGCGCTGCTGACCCACGTCGCACGACGGTGCCGCACAGCGCCTTCGCACCCCGCTGACCAGCGCCTTCGACCGCCCGGCGGCCGTCTCACCGGGCGACCGTGATTGGGTGGAGCCATGATCGATGACTTCCTGTACGGGACCGCCGGTGACACCGGACCGCTGGCCGAGGTCGAGGCCGCCGTGCGCGCCGCCGCCGCGGCCGAGATCGTGCCCCGGCACCGGAAGCTCGCCGCCCACGAGATCATCGAGAAGAGCGGGCCGCACGATCTGGTCACCGCCGCCGACCGGCTGGCCGAGGAACACCTCACCGCAGCCCTCACCGAGCTGCTGCCCGGCTCGGTCGTCGTCGGAGAGGAATCCGTCCACGACGACCCGGCGGTCTACGACGCCCTCGGCGGCGACGCCCCCGTCTGGATCGTCGACCCGGTCGACGGCACCCGCCAGTTCGTCCGCGGGGAGGCCGGTTTCTGCACCCTGGTCGCCCTCGCCCAGCACGGCGAGGTCCACGCCTCCTGGACGTACGCACCGATCCTGGGTGAGATGGCCGTCGCCGTACGCGGCCGGGGCGCCACGCTCAACGGCACCCCGATACGCGCCGGTGCCCCCGCCCCCGGCGCCGTACTGAACGTGGCGATGTCCCACCCCGACTACACCACCGACGCCCAGAAGCGGGCGCTGCTCGGCCTGCGCGCCGAGGGCATCGCGGCCCGGCCCTGCGGCTCGGCGGGCCTGGAGTACCTCGCGGTGGCGCGCGGGGAGCTGGACGCCACCGCGTTCAACTGGGAGTACGCCTGGGACCACGCGGCCGGACTGCTCCTGGTCACCGAGGCCGGCGGCGCGCAGTCGACCCTGGCGGGCGTCCCGTTCCGGATCGCGGGCGGCAACGACCTGCCGTTCACGGCGGCGCGCGACGAGGCCACCGCCGAACGGATCCTGACGGCGTTGCGGACGGGCGGCTGACGGAGCCGGGTGCCGGGTCGGCGGCGGCGGGGCCGGGCCGCAGGCGAGACCTCGGCCGTCGCCGAGGACCCCGGGCCCGCCGCCACGCGGATCAGCGGGGTCCGCGTCCGCGCTGTCGGTGGGGCCGCATACCCTGGGAGTCCGACTGCCGGCCGACGAAGGAGTCCCAAGGTGCCGTCGATGCTCGATGCGGTCGTGGTGGGCGCCGGGCCCAACGGACTGACCGCCGCGGCCGAACTGGCCCGCCGGGGCTTGTCCGTGGAGGTCCACGAGGCGCACGACACCGTCGGCGGAGGCGCGCGCACCGAGGAGCTGACCCTTCCGGGGTTCCGGCACGACCCGTGTTCCGCCGTGCACCCCCTCGGGATCGGCTCGCCCGCGTTCCGGGCGATGCCCCTGGAGCAGCACGGCCTGGAATGGCTGCACCCCGAGGTCTGCCTCGCCCACCCCTTCCCCGACGGCACGGCCGCCGCCCTCACCCGCTCCGTCGGCGAGAGCGCCATGACGCTGGGGGCCGCCGACGCCGGCGCCTACCGCCGCCTCATGGCCCCCTTCCTCGGCCGCTGGGACACCCTCGCCGCCGACTTCCTGCGCACCCCCTGGGAGAGCCTGCCCCGCGACCCGTACCGGCTGGCCCGCTTCGGTCTGCTCGGCCTCCAGCCCGCCACCTGGGTCTCCCGGCGCTTCCAGGGCGAGAAGGCCCGCGGCCTCTTCGCCGGACTCGCCGCCCACGCCATTGCTCCCACCAGCGGCTTCGCCACCTCGGCCATCGCCCTCGTCTTCGCGCTCGCCGCCCACGAGAACGGCTGGCCGGTGCCGCGAGGCGGCTCCCAGGCCATCTCCGACGCCCTCGCCTCCCTCCTCCGGGAACACGGCGGCACGATCCGCACCGGCAGCGAGGTCAAGCGGCTGGACGAACTGCCGCCCGCCCGCGCCTACATCTTCGACACCTCGCCCTCGGCCCTCGCCCGTATCGCCGGACTCGGCAGCGCCTACCACCGCTACCGCTACGGCGCCTCCGCCTTCAAGATCGACTACGCGCTGTCCGGCCCCGTCCCCTGGACCGCGCCCGAGGCCCGCCGCGCGGGCACCGTCCACATCGGCCCCACCGCCACCGCCATCGACGCGGCACTGAAGGCGGCCGTCGACGGCCGCGACCCCAGCGCCCCCTTCCTCATCACGGCCCAGCCCACCCTGACCGACCCCTCCCGGGCCCCCGAGGGACGCCATGTCTTCTGGGTGTACGGACATGTCCCGGCGGGCTGGGAGGGCGACGCCACCGACGTCATCGAACGCCAACTGGAGCGCTTCGCCCCGGGGTTCCGTGATCTGGTCCTCGCCCGCGCGGTCGCCGGACCGCCCGAACTCGCCGCGCGCAACGCCAATTACATCGGCGGCGACATCGCCTGCGGAGCCTTCGCCGGTCTCCAGACCCTGATCCGCCCCAAGCTCGCCCGCGTCCCGTACGCCACCGCGCACCCCGCGGTCTTCCTCTGCTCCTCGGCCACCCCGCCCGGGCCGGGGGTGCACGGCATGTCCGGCCACCACGCCGCCAAGGCCGTATGGCGGCGGCTGCGGGCGGCCTCCTGAAGCGGCCGCCCGGCCCCGCGGGAGGGAGCGCGCCTCGCCTCCGCCCGACGGGTCGCCCCGACCGGGCGGCGGAGGCCCCCGGCGCGCGGCATGATGTCCGCATGAGCACCTCTGTCTCTCCCGCCGTACGTCTGGTCCGCGGCGACATCACCGACCAGTCCGTCGACGTCATCGTCAACGCGGCGAACTCCTCGCTGCTCGGCGGCGGCGGAGTCGACGGCGCCATCCACCGGCGCGGCGGACCCGACATCCTCGCCGCCTGCCGTGAACTGCGCGCCTCGCAGTACGGAAAGGGGCTGCCCACCGGGAAGGCCGTCGCCACGGCCGCCGGACGCCTCGACGCGCGGTGGATCGTGCACACGGTCGGCCCGGTCTTCTCCGGCGCCCAGGACCGCTCCGCCCTGCTCGCCTCCTGCTACCGCGAATCCCTGCGCCTGGCCGCCGAGTTGGGGGCCAAGTCCATCGCGTTCCCGGCGATCTCCACCGGCATCTACGGCTGGCCGATGGACGACGGGGCCCGGATCGCGGTGCGCACGGTCCTGGCGGAGACCGTGGAGCCGGTCGAGGACGTGCGCTTCGTGCTCTTCGACGCGCACGCGTACGTGGAGTTCGAGGAAGTCCTCGCGATGCGCGGCTGAGAGCGCGCTCGCCGCGAGGGCGGTCCAGCGGTCGTACGGCTGCCGGACGTCCGCCTGACCTCCGTGTCGGATTTCCGCCAGCCAAGCCCCTGACCGGTGAACCATCCTGGAACCATGCACACCGACACCGAGCGCTGCGTGCGGGCCGTCCGGTCGAAGGACGCCCGCTTCGACGGCTGGTTCTTCACCGCGGTCCTCACCACCCGGATCTACTGCCGCCCCAGCTGCCCCGTCGTGCCGCCCAAGACCCGCAACATGACCTTCTACCCGAGCGCCGCCGCCTGCCAGCAGGCCGGATTCCGGGCCTGCAAGCGGTGCCGCCCCGACACCAGCCCCGGGTCCCCGGAGTGGAACGCCCGTGCCGACTCGGTCGCCCGCGCCATGCGCCTCATCCGGGACGGGGTCGTCGACCGCGAGGGCGTACCCGGGCTCGCCGCCCGGCTCGGCTACTCCGCCCGCCAGATCGAACGCCAGCTGCTGGCCGAGCTGGGCGCCGGACCGCTGGCCCTGGCCCGCGCCCAGCGGGCACAGACGGCCCGCCTCCTCATCGAGACCACCGACCTGCCCATGGCCCAGGTGGCGTTCGCCGCCGGCTTCTCCTCGATCCGCACCTTCAACGAGACGGTCCGCGAGGTCTTCGCCCTGGCCCCCGGCGACCTGCGCGCCCGCGCCGCCCGGGGCCCGCGGACCACCGCCGTACCCGGCGTCATCGCGCTCCGACTGCCCTACCGGGCCCCGCTCAACCCCAGCAACCTCTTCGGCCACCTCGCCGCGACCGCGGTCCCCGGCGTCGAGGAGTGGCGCGACGGAGCGTACCGGCGCACGCTGACCCTCCCGTACGGGCACGGCGTCGTCGCCCTGACCCCGAAGCCCGACCACATCGCCTGCCGGCTCTCCCTCACCGACCCCCGCGACCTCACCCGGGCCATCAGCCGCTGCCGCTGGCTCCTCGACCTGGACGCGGACCCGGTCGCCGTCGACGCCCAGCTGCGCACCGACCCGCTGCTGGCCCCGCTGGTCGACGCGGGCCCCGGCCGCCGGGTGCCGCGCACCGTGGACGGCGCGGAGTTCGCCGTACGCGCGGTGCTCGGCCAGCAGGTCTCCACCGCCGCCGCCCGCACCCACGCGGCCCGGCTGGTCACCGCCCACGGCGTCCCGCTCGACGACCCCGAGGGCGGGCTCACCCACCTCTTCCCGACCCCCGGGGCGCTGGCGGACCTCGACCCGGAGACCCTCGCGCTGCCGCGGACCCGCCGCACCACCCTCACCACGCTCGTCGCCGCCCTCGCGGAGGACCGGCTGCGGCTCGACACCGACGCCGACTGGGACCAGGCCCGCGCCGAGCTGGCCGCGCTGCCCGGCTTCGGCCCCTGGACCGTCGAGTCCATCGCCATGCGGTCACTCGGCGACCCCGACGCCTTCCTCCCCACCGACCTCGGTATCCGCCGCGCCGCCGAACGGCTCGGCCTCCGGGCCACCCCCGCCGCCCTCACCGCACGGGCCGCCGACTGGCGCCCCTGGCGGGCGTACGCCGTGCAGTACCTCTGGACGGTGGACGACCACCCCATCAACCACCTGCCCGCCTGAAGGAGGCCCTTCCATGACCGGCGTGACCACCACGACCCCGGCCAAGCAGCACACGGTCGTCGACAGCCCCTACGGCCCGCTGACGCTCGTCGCCACCGACGGCGTCCTGTCGGCCCTCTACATGACCGACCAGCGCCACCGTCCGCCCGAGGAGACCTTCGGCGTACCGGAGCCCGAGCCCTTCGGAGAGGTGGTCCGGCAGCTCGGCGAGTACTTCGCCGGAGACCGCACCGCCTTCGACCTCCCGATGAACCTGGCGGGCACCCCGTTCCAACGGAGCGTCTGGGCGGAGCTGCTGAAGATCCCGTACGGCGAGACCCGTACGTACGGCGAACTGGCCGAGGAGCTCGGCAAGCCGGGCGCCTCGCGGGCCGTCGGCCTGGCCAACGGCAAGAACCCGGTCGGGATCATCGTCCCGTGCCACCGAGTGATCGGCGCCTCCGGGAGCCTCACCGGGTACGGCGGCGGCCTGGACCGCAAGCAGCGGCTGCTCGCCTTCGAGAACGGCGGGAGGCGGGAGGGCGGCGTTCAGGTGCTCTTCTGAGACGGCGCTCTCTTCCGGGGCAGCGCGGGCCGGGGGAGTGCCGAAGCCGACACGCCCCCGGCCCGCGCTGCCCAGCCGGTGCCCCGCACCGCTCAGCCGGTGAAGATCTCCACGGCCGTCCAGATGGCGAGGCCCAGCATGCAGAAGCCGCCGATGCGCTGCACGGTCTTCAGCGGTACGCGCTTCGCGATGAACTTCCCCGCCAGGAGCGCCAGTGCCGACACCGACATCAGGGCGGCGGCCGAACCGATCGCCGTGGACCAGGTGCCGTTGCTCGCCGCGAGGTTGGCGGTGGTGATCTGCGTCAGATCGCCCCACTCACTGATGAAGACCGCCATGAACGCGGTCGAGTAGACCGGCCAGAAACCGGTCACCGTCTTCACCTCGGTCTCGTCGTCGTCGCCCCCGCCGCTGCCGCGCAGCAGGAGGAACGCGCCGAGCGCGAAGAGCGAGGCCGAGACGAGCTTGACGGTCCAGTCGGGCAGCAGCCCGATGAGGCTGCCCGCACCGACGGCGATGGCGACGTGCACGATGAACGCGGACGACGTGCCGAACCACACGTAGAGCGGGCGCATCCGCGTGCCCATGGCCAGCGAGGCGAACATCGTCTTGTCGGGGAGCTCCGCGAGGAAGATCAGCCCGAAGGCGGTGAGGATCGCCAGAAGGTCGAGATGCATTCCGGGTGGCTTTCTGTGCGAGCCGGGCCCCGGATCTTCGCGAAGCGCCGCACGGGCTTTTCGGAGGACCACTCGGCCCGGCATGACGGCAGCGCCCACAGGGCGTGGGTGTGTCATACAGGACCGAAGGTCTCGCCCGCCCGGGAATCCCTCTCAGGATCCACGAGCCCGGCCACCGGGAACCCGAAGGCTCCAGTGTGTCGACGACCGGTTTGCGGGGCTACTCCCCTTCGCAGCCGTCAACGATACCCCACCCGGCCCGGCGAGGGTGCTGGTGTTCGAACCGCGTACGCCTCGGTAGAGTCGTGGTGATCACCCGGACCGGCGGTGATCCTCGCCCGACACCTCACCCCTCTCCGCGACGGGAAGTGCCCCCGATGAGCCGCCGCCCCCGCAAGAAGGACGTGCCCGCCCAGGGCGCCGGCCGCCCCACCGTCAGCGTCTGCCGGGGCTGCTGCTGCGGCACCGAGAAGATCCCGGGCGTCGACCACGCGGCCCAGCTGGCCCGGCTGCGCTCCGGTCTGGAAGGCACCGCCACCGTACGGGCGGTCGAGTGCCTGGACGCCTGCGAGCAGGGCAACGTGATCGTCGTGCAGCCCTCCGCCGAGGGGCGCAGGGCCGGGGGCCGGCCCGTCTGGCTGGGCCTGGTCAACGACGAGCACGCCGAGCAGGACATCGTGACCTGGGCGGGGGCGGGCGGCCCGGGGCTCGCGGACGCCCCGGACATCCTCGACCTGTACGTCTTCAAGCCCTCGCGGCGGGTCTCGGCGGGCCTGGACGGCTGAGAGTCCCTTCCTGCCGGGGCTCGCTCCCTCACGGGCCCTGCGTCAGCCGGTGGAGCCGCAGGGCCAGCTGGATCTCCAGCGTGCGGGCGGGCGCGTTCCAGTCCGGGCCCAGGAGCCTGCCGATGCGCTCCAGCCGCTGCACCACCGTGTTCACGTGCACATGGAGCAGCGACTTGGTCCGGGTCAGGCTCGCGCCCTCGGCGAAATAGGCGTCCAGCGTGGTGACGAGGTCGGTGCCGCGCCGGCTGTCGTAGTCGAGCACGGGCCCCAGCGTCCGCCGGACATAGTCACCCAGGTCCGCCTGGTCCCCCAGCAGTACGCCGATGAACCCCAGGTCCGCGACGGCCCCGCCGCTCCCGGTGCGCCCGAGGGCGCGCAGCGCGGAGAGGCAGCGCTCGGCCTCGCGGTGCGCGTCGGGCAGCTCGGCCGGACCCGTGGCGGGGCCCGCCGCGCCCACCGTGACGGGGAAGCCGACCGCCTGGCCCAGCTCGGCGGCGAGCGTCTGCGCGGACGGCCCCGGTGCCTCCGACGGGGCGACCAGGACGACGTGGTCGTGGTGGAGCCCGGCCAGCCCGTCGAGGGCTTGCGCGCTGCGGGCGGACGCGGCCAGCAGCCGGTGGCGGGGGGCCACCTCGCTGTGGGCGACGAACACGCTGTGGCGGTGGCTCAGGTTGACGCCCAGCCGGCGGGCGCGTGCGGCGAGGGTGCCCGGGTCGCCGGTGCGCGCGAGCAGATCGCCCAGCAGCTCCCCCCGTACCCGGTCCTCCGTCTCGGCGACCGAGCGGCGCAGCAGCATGAGCAGCGCGGTGACGACGCCGGCCCGCTCGAACAGCAGCCGGTCGGCGTCCGCGAGACCGGCCCGGCCGGTCAGGGCGATGGAGCCCAGGAGCTCGGGCCCGGCGAGGACGGCGCAGACCCAGGTGCCGTCCAGCGGCACCGCCCGGCCCCGGGCCCGGGAGGCCGAGACCGCCGGGAGCGGCTGCGGCAGCGGTTCGGCGCGGGCCCGGGCCAGCTCCGCGCCGTCCGCGTCGTGGATGAGGATCCCGCCGTCCAGGATGTCGGCGAGCGCCGCCGCCACGTCGTCGGCCCCGCCGCCCTGGAGCACGAGGTCGGTGAGCTGGTCGTGGGCCTCCTCGGCGCGGCGCATGGCCTCGCTGTGCGTCCGGATGGTCTCCGACGCGGCGTTCAGGTCGACCAGCGCGGCCCGGGTCTCCTCCAGCAGCCGGGCCCCGTCGATGGCGATCGCGGCGTGGTCGGCCAGGGAGGACAGCAGCGCCACCTCGGTGGCGGTGAACTCGCGGGGCGACCGGTCGGCCGCGTACAGCACGCCGATGATGCGGGCGCCGAGGCGCAGGGGGACGCCGAGGATCGCCCGCAGGCCCTCGTCCAGGACCGCGCTGTCGATGGTGGTGGTGTGGTGGAACCGGGTGTCTGCCTGGTAGTCCCCGGTGGCGTACGGGCGGGCGGTCTGGGCCACCAGTCCGCCCAGGCCCTCGCCCATGCCGAGCCGCACCCGCTGGAACGCCTCGGCCACCGAACCGTCGGTGACCCGCATGTAGGTGTCGCCCGCGGCGTCGTCGTTGAGCGAGAGATAGGTGACGTCGGTGCCGAGCAGCAGCTTCGCCCGGTGGACGATGGCCCGCAGCACGGCGTCCAGGTCCCGCAGGGCCGCCAGGTCGCTGGCCGTGTCGAACAGGGCGGTGAGCTGTGCCTCGCGGACCCGGTGCTGGCCGAGCGTGCGCCGGATGCGCAGCGCCACGGCGGCGGCCTCGGTGATCTCCGCCAGCTCGGCGGCGGAGGCGCCCGCCTGCCGGGCATCGGCGGCCGGCCGGTCGAACTCCTCGGCCGCCGCACCCTGCGCCAGCAGGTCGAGAAGCAGCCGCAGGGCGGGCGCGGAGTGCTGGGCGGGGGGTGTCACGCCGGTGAGCATACGGTGATCGCCTCCCGGGAGGAGCCGAGCGGACAACGGGGAGAGCCCTCCCACGCACCGCACGGAGCAGCGAGCGGGAGGGCGGGGATCAGCGGCCGAGGGGGACCGAGTCCTCGACGGTCGCGGCCTGCGCGGCCGGGACGGAACGGTCCGGGCCGTCCTTGGTCAGGTCGCGGCCACGGGTCTCCCTGGCCACCCAGACCGTCACCGCGGTGACCAGGGAGGCGAAGCAGAGGTAGAAGGAGATCGGGACGGACGACTCGTAGTCCTTGAGCAGTTCGACGGCGATCAGCGGGGCGAGCGCGCCCCCGATGATCGAGGCGAGCTGGGAGCCCATCGAGGCGCCGGAGTAGCGGACCTTCGTGTCGAACATCTCCGAGATGAACGCCGCCTGCGGACCGTACATCGCGCCGTGCAGCAGCAGGCCGAGGGTGACCGCGAGGACGATGACGGGGAACGACTTGGTGTCCAGGAGCGCGAAGAACCCGAACGCCCAGGCCGCCATGGAGACCGCACCGATCAGGGTGACCGGGCGGCGGCCCAGCCGGTCGGAGAGCGCACCCCACATCGGGATGGTGACGAAGTGCACCGCGGAGCCGATCAGGACGGCGTTCAGGGCGTCGCTCCTGGACATCTCCAGGTGCACGGTCACGTAGACGAGCAGGAAGGCGGTGAGGATGTAGTACGAGATGTTCTCGCCGAAGCGCGTGCCGATCGCGAGAAGCACCTCGCGCCAGCTCTTGCGGAACACCTCGACGACCGGGGGCTGTTCCTTCTCCCCCTGGGCGGCGGCCTCGGCCGACCTGCGCTGCGCCGCCAGGAAGACCGGGGACTCCTCGACCGAGATCCGGATCCACAGACCGATCATGACGAGGACGCCGGACAGCAGGAACGGGATGCGCCAGCCCCAGGCGAGGAACGCCTCGTCGGACTGGACGGCCGCGAGCAGCGCCAGGACGCCGGTCGCCAGCAGATTGCCGCCGGGCGCACCGGACTGCGGCCAGGAGGCCCAGAAGCCGCGCCGCTCGTCGCCGCCGTGCTCGGAGACGAGCAGCACCGCACCGCCCCACTCGCCGCCGAGCGCGAAGCCCTGCACCAGGCGCAGGACGGTCAGCAGGATCGGCGCCCACACCCCGATGCTCGCGTGGGTGGGCAGCAGACCCATGGCGAAGGTGGCGCCGCCCATCATGAGCAGACTGAGCACGAGCAGCTTCTTGCGGCCGATCTTGTCACCGTAGTGGCCGAAGACGACGCCGCCGAGGGGACGGGCGGCGAAGCCGACCGCGTACGTCAGGAAGGCGAGCAGCGTGCCGACCAGCGGATCGCTGCTGGGGAAGAAGAGCGAGTTGAACACGAGCGCGGCAGCCGAGCCGTAGAGGAAGAAGTCGTACCACTCGATGGTGGTGCCGACGAGGCTGGCCGCGACGATGCGGCCGATGGATCCTGATGACTTCGCGGAGGGAGTTGCGGCGGCCATGTGCACCACTTCCAGGCGTGTGCGGGACGATTCGGTGTCGCCATACCGTAGAAACACGCAGTTCAGAGGCGTATATGGCGGAACACCATAGTTGGGGGCGCGAGAGTGAGGGCGTCCACCATGGAAGTGCCGCGGGTCAGGGCCGGCCCGCCACGACGGTACGGGTGAGGGTGTCGCGGTCCGCGAGCGGATCGGCGTCCCCCGCCGGGATCGGCGCCGGGACATCCGCCTCCTCGCGGGGGCCGCCGCGAGGAGGCGCTCGGGCACCGCCTCGTGGAAGGCGGCTCCCCGGCCGAACGCGGCATCGCCGGTGAGCGTGGTGCGGTGGGCGGGACAGAAGGTGCGCACGTCGGGTCCGGGCCGCAGACCTGACGCGCTTCCGGCCGCCTCCGACCGAGCCGCGGGCCTGCCGGTACGCTGCCGGGGTGGTGGAGCGCAGCGAGCAGCGCGGGCGACGGCCCGCGAACGACGGGCCGAAGGCCGCCGCCCGGAACCGGTCCGCCCTCGTCGCCGCCGCCCGGGAGGTCTTCGCGGAACACGGCCTGGAAGCCCCGCTCTCGGCGATCGCGCGCCGGGCCGGAGTCGGCCAGGGCGTTCTCTACCGGCACTTCCCCGACCGGGCCGCCGCGGTCGCCGCGGTGCTGGAGGAGAATGTGCGGCAGATCGAGCAGGAGGCGGCGGGCCGGGACGCGACCTTCGCCGGGGTGCTCGGGGTGCTGACGTGGCATCTCGTGGACTCGGCGGCCTTCATTGGCCTCCTCCACGCCGAACGGGCGGGCAGCCGCTCGGATATCCGCGCGTACGCCATCGAACTGTCCGAGCGGGTGGAGCGCGCCCTGCGGCGGCACCTCCCCGCCGAGCACCGGCTCGGTGCCGGGGACGATCTCGCGCTCTCCATCGCCATGGTCTCCGCCGCCGTGATCGGCCCCACCCGCGCGGAGCGTGAACTCCGGGCACTGGCCGCCTGGCGGCTGCTCGGCGTCGAGGTGGGACCGGTACGGGCCTTCGGCGGATGAGCCGGGGCCGGGACTGCCGCCGCGCTCAGCCTCCGTTGGACTGGCGGGTGCCCTCGGCGAGCGCGTCGAAAGTGTAGAGGTAGCCCCCGGCAGGGCCGCTCACCGTCAGGTACGCCCTCGTCCCGCCGGGGGTGATGGCCACGTTCGTCGCCGACTCCAGGCCCTTGGCCCGGGCGGGGAGTTCGACCGTCGCCAGCCGCTCGCCGTGCGGGCTGAAGACGGCCATGGCCGCCCGGCCGTGCAGCCCCTGGTAGAGGTTGCCGGCCGCGTCCACGGCGAGCGAGTCGGTCTGGGCGATCCCGCCGTCCACGCGGACGGCGGTGTGCCGGGACGTCACCGCGCCCGACTCGTCGAGGCGCAGGTAGGAGATCCGGTTCTCGGTGAGTTCGCTGAACCAGAGCCCCCGGTGGTCGGCGTCGAAGCTGATCCCGTTCGGTGCGGCCAGGTTGTCGGCCAGCACCGTGGCCCCGCCGCTCTTCCGGTCGATCCGGACCACCCGCCCGCGCGCCGCGCCCTCGGTCAGGCCGCGTGAGTCGCTGACGTACAGGTTGCCCTGGAGATCGAAGGCGATGTCGTCGGGGTTCATCGGCCCGCCGTCGACATCGCCGGAGAAGAAGGTCCGCGGGTCGCCGCCGCCGGGGGCCAGGCTCACGATCTCGCCGTGCGCGAAGTCGCTGAGGTAGAGCCGCCCGTCGTACGGGCTGAACTGGGCCGAGGTGTAGGCCCCTCGGCCGTCGGTGTGGACCGCCCGGGACGTCTTCCTCCGGACGTCGACGCGCATCACCTTGGGCTTGCCCCCGGGCGCGGTGACGTCGACGACGTACAGCCCGCCGTCCTCGCCGAACACCGGCCCCTCCAGCAGGGTCCTTCCGGTCTCTTCGTGCACCTGGGTCAGCGGCATGAGCTGCTGTGCCCGGATGGTCCGGATCCCGGAGGCGGAGCCCGTATCCCCTGCGGGAGTGCCGCTCTGGGTACCGCAGCCGGTGAGAATCAGCGCGCCGATGGTGGCGAGCACGGAAAGGGGCCGGGCCTGTCGTCGCTGCATGAGCCGCATGAGGGGATCGCTCTTCCTGTCCACGGGGCGGGGGGTGGGGCCGGAGTGCGGGGTACGGAGCCGGGGGAGCCCCTGGCCGGATAGCGCCGAAGCGCCGGCCACCAACCGGACAGTGTTGTCCGGTAGTTGCTACCGTAGCGGACGGCGGCCCGCCCGGGGCTGTCCCACCGCACGGATCGAGGACCCCCATGACACCTCCTCACGCCCCGGCCCCCCACGAGCTCGCCGCGCTGCGGGAGCGCTACCGCCTCGAACGTGAACGACGCGTCCGTCACGACGGCGCGGCCCAGTACCGGGACGCGGAAGCCGAGTTCGGCTACTACGCGGCCGATCCGTACACGGAGGGTCCGGCGGAGCGCGCCCCCCTCCACGACCTTGTCGACGTCGCCGTCATAGGCGGTGGGTTCGGCGGCATCCTCACCGGGGCGCGGCTGCGGCAGCAGGGAGTGGCCCGGGTACGGATCGTCGAGAAGGGCGGTGACTTCGGGGGCACCTGGTACTGGAACCGCTACCCGGGCGTCCACTGCGACGTCGAGTCCCATGTGTACCTGCCGATGCTCGACGAGACCGGCTACGTCCCCGAGTGGAAGTACGCGCCCGGGGACGAGATCCGCCGTCACGCGGTACGCATCGCGCGCCGGTTCGGCCTCTACGCCGATGCCCTGTTCTCCACCAAAGTCACCGCGCTGACCTGGGACGAGATGTCGGAGACCTGGCTCGTCTCCACGGATCGCGGTGATGACTTCCGGGCGGCCTACGTCGTCAGCGCCACCGGTACCCTGACCGACCCGAAGCTCCCCGGCATCCCGGGTATCGAGGACTTCGCGGGCCATACGTTCCACACCTCCCGGTGGGACTACGCCTACACCGGCGGGACCCCGGAGGGCGGCATGACCGGTCTCGCGGACAAGCGGGTGGGGGTCGTCGGCACCGGGGCCACCGGCGTTCAGGTCATCCCCGTGCTGGCCGAGGACGCCGGACACCTCTACGTCTTCCAGCGCACCCCCTCCACCGTGGACGAGCGGGCCAACCGCCGCACCGCCCCCGGGGACGTGGGCGCCGACCGGCCCGGCTGGGCCCGCGAACGGCGGGAGAACTATCTGCGCATCGTCTCCGGTGAGAGCGCCGAGCAGGACCTCGTGGCGGACCGCTGGACCACGTCCGCGGGGCTGCTGGAGAAGCTCCTGCCGAGCTTCCGCCGGCAGGGCGACCGGCAGGCCTTCGAAGCGGCTTACGAGGTGGCCGACGCAACCAAGATGAACGAGCTGCGCGCCAGGGTCGACCGGAGCGTCGCCGACCCGGAGGCGGCGGAGAAGCTCAAGCCCTGGTACCGCTACGCCTGCAAGCGGCCCACCTTCTCCGACCTGTACTACCCGGCGTTCAACCGCGACAACGTCACCCTGGTGGACACGGCGGACACCCACGGCATCGAGCGCGTCACCGAGGACGGGGTCGTCGTCGGCGGCGCCTCCTACGAGTTGGACTGCCTGATCTTCGCCACCGGGTTCAACGTCGGGACCTCCGGTATCCATTCGGGCAGACTCCCGGTACGCGGCCGGGGCGGCCTCCACCTGCTCGACCGGTGGAGGCGGCAGGGCCCCCGCACGCTGCACGGGTTCACGAGCAACGGCTTCCCCAACCTCATCCAGCTGGGGTCCCTCCAGAACGCGAGCAGCGTCAACTTCACCCACATCCTGGACGAACAGGCCGTCCACGCCGCCGCGCTCATCTCGGCCGCCGAGGCGGAGAACGCCCTCATCGAGCCCTCTCCCGAGTCCGAGGAAGCCTGGCTCGCCGTCCTGGCCGAAGGCGCTCCCGACCACGCCTGGTTCCATGCCGAGTGCACCCCCGGCTACTACAACCGCGAGGGCCGCGGCAGGCCCAACGGGCCGATTGCCTATCCGCACGGGGCCGTCGCCTTCCACCAACTCCTGCAAGAGTGGCGGGAGAAGTCCCTGTCGGAGGTCCTCCGCTCCCGGACCGCTCCGCGCGCCTGATCCGCCCCGTTCCGCCCATGCCCGGACAACTTCCCGCACGTCGAGAGGACTTCACCATGAACGCAGTCGTATCCGGCGGAGGTGGCACCGCCCGCCCGTACCGCGGCGTGATCGTCACCGGGGCCGCGTCCGGCATCGGCCGCGCCGCCGCCCTGGCCTTCGCCGCCCAGGGGGACCACGTCCTGGCCGCCGACCTGGACGCGAGCGGAGTGGAGGAGACCGCACGGCAGATCGCCGCCGCCGGGGGTGTCGCCCTGACCGCGGTCGGCGACCTCGCCGAGCAGCGGACGGTGGACTTCCTGGTGGAGCAGGCGGTGGCGGAGTTCGGCGGGATCGACGTCCTGATCAACAACGCGGGCGTCATGGACCGGATGTCGGCCGTCCACGAGACCGACGACGCCGAGTGGGAGCGGGTGCTGCGGGTCGACCTCACGGCTCCCTTCCTGCTCACCCGCGCCGTCCTTCCCCCCATGCTGGCCGCGGGCGGCGGGTCCCTGGTCTTCACCGGCTCCGAGGCCGGCCTGCGCGGCGGTGCCGCCGGAGCCGCGTACACCGCCGCCAAGCACGGGGTCACCGGTCTCGTGAGGAACCTGGCGGTGATGTACCGGGCGCAGGGCATCCGGGCCAACCTCGTGGCGCCCGGCCCCACCGCGACCGGCATCGGCGTCGACGCCCGCCCCGACGCGCACGGCCCCGCCGTCGTGAAGGGCCTCATCGGCGCCGGCATGGGCCGGGTCGGGTCGGCGGACGAGCAGGCCGCGGCCATCGTCTGGCTCGCCTCCGACGCGGCGTCCTTCGTCAACGGCGCGGTGCTGCCCGTGGACGACGGCTGGTCGGCCGTGTGATCCGGCCGCGTCAGGGCTTCCGGGCGACCGCTCCGTACATGGCGATGTCCCGGCCGTCGACGCCGCTCTGCTCCGGGCCGGGGCGCCACGTGTGCACCTGGGTGATGCCCGGCTCCTCCAGCTCCAGGCCCTCGAAGAACGATGTGGCGGTGGGCAGGTCGCGCAGGACGAAGGGCATGCCCTGCTGGCGGTACTCCCGCGCCACCTGGTTGACCTCTTCCGGTGCGAAGTCCGCCGTTCCGATGGTCATCGCGAGATAGCTGCCCGACGGCAGCGGATCCAGCAGGCGCCGGACCAGCCTCCGGTCGTCCGGCGGCTCGATGAAATGCATGATGCCGATGACCATGAGACCGACGGGCCGGTCCAGGTCGATGAGTTCGCGGAACTCGGGGCTGCCCAGGATGGCGTCCGGCTCGTGCATGTTCGCGTCCACGTAGGCGGTGGCGCCTTCGGGGGAACTCTGCAGGAGGGCGCGGGCGTGGGCGAGGACGATGGGGTCGTTGTCGACGTAGACCACATGCGACTCCGGCGACACCTCCTGCACGATCTCGTGCAGATTCGGGGAGGTCGGCAGACCGGTCCCGACGTCCAGGAACTGCCGGATGCCGCGTTCCTCCGCGAGGAAGCGGGCGGCGCGGTGCATGAACCGACGGTTCTCCCGCATGTGGACGGGAAGGGCGGGCCAGTGCCGGCACATGGCGTCGCCCGCTTCGACGTCCGCGGGGTAGTGGTCCTTGCCGCCCAGGATGTAGTCGTACACCCGGGCGGAGTGGGCGCGAGAGGTCGCCAGTCCGGCCGCGGGTTCGTTCGGTGTGTTCATGCGGAGCTTCTTTCGTCCGAGGACGGCTTCATCGAGGGTAGGGAGCCGCTGTTCAGGGTGCAAACGATGCGATCCCCGACCGACGGGGTCACCCGTCCGGCTCTGCCCGCAGGGCGATGACGGCGATGTCGTCCCGGCGGTGGTGCGGCGGGGGCAGCAGCCCGCGGATCAGGGAGGGCAACGGTACGCCCCGGCGGGCCAGTGCGTCGGAGCGTTCGCGCAGGCACCGGAGGTTGTCGGCGATGTCCGTGTCCGGCGTCTCCACCAGCCCGTCGGTGTAGCACACCAGGGTGTCGCCCTTCCGCAGGGCCGCGTGGAGCGTGGTGCGGGTCAGGCGGTCGGCGACGCACAGCGGCGGGTCCGGGGACGTGAGGCCGTGCAGGAACCGCGACGGTGCGTCGGCCGGGATCAGCAGGGGGGGCGGGTGGCCGGCGTTGGACAGGTCCACGTGCCAGCCGCCCTGACCCCTCCGGTGGAGGATCGCGTGCACCACCGTGACCATCGAAGGACTGTCGAGCGCCTGGACGACACGGTCGAGCCGGCTCAGTGTCTCCGCCGGGCTGGCGTCCGGGCCACTGTCGAACGCGAGACCCCTCAGGATGCTGTTGACGCGCCCCATCGCCGTGGCCGCGTCGAGATCGTGGCCCGCGATGTCCCCGATGGACAGGGCGAGCGCGTCGGCCGAGAGCCGGACGGCGTCGTACCAGTCCCCGCCGACCTCCGCCGCCGAGTCCGCCGGGTGGTAGAGCGCGGCGATGGCGAGGCCTTCGACGGACGGCGGGGGCGCCAGGAAGGACTGCTGGAGCGCCAGCGCCGTGCCGCGGATGCTCTGCAGCTCCATCGTCCGGCGCAGCGGCCCGCTCATCTGCTGGAAGACGTCCCGCAACAGGGAGAGGTCGGCCTCGTCCGGGGGCGGATTGCCCCGGCAGGTCGCGATGGTCGCCAGCGCGACGGTCCGGCCGTCCACCACCACGGGCAGCAGGGCGACGCCGGTCGCACCGGCCTCGCGCAGCCACCGGACCGAGACGTCCGAGAGCCCCTCCCCGGCGGGCCCGCCGGGCGGGAAGACCAGCAGCCGCGCCTCCTGGCCGTCGATGGCCCGCCGGGCGACCGGCCCGAGCAGGAAATCGGCGTCCAGCGGGGGAAGGGCGGGCAGCCCGGGGGCGAGCCCCACCCGCTCCGGAAACGTCGCGGCCGCTGCGCCGGAAGGACCCCCGGCGGCCTGGACACCGTCCCGTACACGGAAGATGGCCACCGCGTCGGCCAGTTCCGGCACCACGGCCGCCGCCGTCGTCAGGAAGGCCTCCGAGAGATCGTGGGCCGCGGGCACCGCAGCCATCCTGGCCAGCAGCTTCTCCCGCATACGACTGCGCCAGTGCTCCTCCGCGTCGGTGGCGGTGCCGACCCACTCCACCTCCCCGTCCCCCTCGACGACGGGCGCGGCGACGATCTTGATGTGGCGGAAGCGGTCGAGAGCCCCGTCGAGCCGCACCCGGACGATCGTGTCGAGCGGCGATCGCTGCCGGGTGGCTCCGCGCCAGGCCCGCTGGAACCAGTCCCGGTCCTTGGGGTGCACGGCGTCCATCCACGAGGTGCCGGCGCCGGGGTGCCAGAGCTTCTCCGCGATCCCGCCCCCCGCCAACAGGGTGACCTCGCCGTCCGGCGACATCACCCACACCGACTGCGGCACGGCGCCCATGAGCGCCTGGTACCGCCTGAGGAGGCGTTCCTCGTTCGCGGCCGGGCCCTCTGCTGCCGGGACCAGGGGATCATCGCCACTCATAGTCCGATGATCCCCCGCATCGGGGACCCCGGCACCCCTGTGCGCCGCCGAGGGTGCGCGGCCCCCTCAGCGGGCGCCCCAGCCCCCGTCCACGGGGAGCGAGGCGCCCGTGATGTATCCGGTGTGGGGGCCGCAGAGCCAGAGGCAGACCGCGGCGACCTCGTCGGGCTCGATCAGCCGCTTGATCGCGGAGCGCTCCAGGAGGACGTCGGTGACCACCTCCTCCGGGGGGATCCCGTGCGCGGCCGCCTGGCCCGCGATCTGTCCCTCCACCAGGGGGGTGCGGACATAGCCGGGGTTGACGCAGTTGCTGGTCACCCCGTGCGGGGCGCCCTCCAGAGCGGCCACCTTGCTCAGCCCCTCCAAGCCGTGCTTGGCGGCGACGTAGGCGGATTTGAAGGCGCTGGCCCGCAGCCCGTGCATGCTGGAGACGTTGACGATCCGGCCCCACCCGCCGGCGTACATGTGCGGAAGGCACTGCCGCATCAGCAGGAACGGGGCGGTCACCATCACCTGCTGGATCAGCGCGAAGCGGGCCGGCGGGAACTCCTCGATGGGGGAGACGTGCTGGAGTCCGGCGTTGTTGACCAGGACGTCCACCCCGGCCGGCAGCGACCCGACCGCCTCCGCGTCGGCCAGGTCCACGACGTGGGCCGCCCCGCCGATCGCGGCGGCGACGGACTCGGCGCTCTCCGCCTCCCGGTCGACCACGTGCACCAGGGCCCCGGCGGCGGCGAGCGCCTCGGCGGTGGCCCGGCCGATGCCGCTGCCGCCGCCGGTGACGAGGGCGGTACGCCCCCTGAGGTCCACGGCCCCGACGCCCGGCGACGGGGAAGCGGAGGCTGCGTGAAATTGACTCGTCATGGCCGGAACGCTAGAGACGCCCGGCCGGACATCCCATGGCGTGAATCTCCACAGTGAGCGGAGAGGAGGTGGTGGACTCCGCCACCCGCTCGGCCACCCGTCGAGGGGGCAGCGGGTGAGCCGTTCGGCGGGAGCGGCGTTTTCGGGCAGCTTCAGGGTGCGGCCCGGCGGGGGACGCCGACCGTCCTCCAGCCAGCTTTCCAGCGCCTCGGCCGCAGAACGGTGGCACGGCACGAGCGGACGCAGCCGGTCGGGGAAGGTGTCGACGAGCGAGTCCACATGCGTGCCGCCCTCGACGCGGTAGTAGCGGTGAAGCGCCCCGCGCCCCTGCTGCCGCACCATCCGCGCGTACGTGTCCGAGGTACGGGAGATCGGGAGCAGGACGTCCAGCGTGCCGTGGAAGCTGATCAGCGGTTTCCCGATCCGGACCGCGAGCCCCGCCCGGATGGTGGCGACCGCGATCCGGCACCCGGCAGGACGCGGTGCACTTCGGGGAACCGGGCCCCGGTCGGAACGCGCCGGGGTAGGGTCCGCGCATGGCCAAGGTGACCGTCAGTCTGGATGCCGAACTCGTCGTCGAAGCGATGGTCCTCGCGGGGGTGGGTAACCCGCAGGACGCCGTCGAACTCGTGGTGCGCGACTACATCGCGCGCGGCCACCGCACCGAGGCCCTCGTCGCCGAGCGGGAGGGCGCGGCGCGCGAGGGGGAGATCAAACCCGAGGCACAGCAGGGCTGACCGGCGGCCGGTGCGACCGCTTCCGCGCCGACCGGAGCGGCAACCGCCGAGCGCGGCCCGCTGCTACCCGGACACGACCGGCCGGCCGTCCTCCAGCTCCACCGGCCCGCCGCCCGACGTCAGGGCCCCCAGCGCTGCCCGAACCCGGCCGGCGAGCGGGCCCAGCAGGAAGCCGTCCAGGTCGGCTGGGGCCACCAGCCGCCAGGACAGCAGCTCCTCCTCCTGGAGCCGGATCGCCGCGAGCCGGGCGGCGGTGAGTACCCCGCCGTCGTACACGTACGCCACGATCGGCGGCCTGCCCGTGCCCCGCACCCAGTCCACGGCGAGCAGCCGCCCCGGGGCCATGTCGAGGCCGATCTCCTCCGCCGTCTCGCGGCGGGCGCCCTGCCGGGGGCCTTCGCCCGTCTCCGACTCGACGGTCCCGCCGGGCAGCGCCCAGCCCTTGCGGTAGTTCGGCTCGACGAGCAGGATCCGCCCCTCGACGTCGCGGAAGAGCGTGGCGGCACCGGCGAGGACCCGGGGGAGCCCGGCGATGTACGCGGCGTAGTCGGCATCGGGAGTCGTCACGGCCGACAGCGTAGTGGCCGGGGTCCGCACCGCGCTGCCGTGGACGGGCATGGGCAGATCAGGGGTCGTGCGGATAGGGTCGGGGCGGCGCGACTGCCTGTTCGAAAGCAAGGGATGCAAGGTGACGGACGGAGCAGATGTGGAGACCGCCCGCGTGCTCGTGGCGGCTGACAAGTTCAAGGGCTCGCTCACGGCCGTACAGGTCGCGGAGCGGGTGACGGCCGGGCTGCGGCGCGTCGTCCCCGGCCTGGCGGTGGAGGCCCTGCCGGTCGCGGACGGCGGCGACGGTACGGTCGCGGCGGCGGTGGCCGCCGGTTTCGAGCGCCGCGAGGCGCGCGTGGCCGGCCCCCTCGGCGACCCGGTGACGGCGGCGTACGCGCTGCGCGGGGACACCGCCGTGGTGGAGATGGCCGAGGCATCGGGCCTCCAGCACCTGCCCGACGGGGTGTTCGCCCCGCTCACGGCCACCACGTACGGCTCGGGTGAGCTGCTGAAGGCCGCCCTGGAGGCGGGGGCGAGGACGATCGTCTTCGGGGTCGGCGGCAGCGCGACCACCGACGGCGGCGCGGGCATGCTCGCGGCCCTCGGCGCCCGCTTCCTGGACGCGGACGGCAAGCCCGTCGCCCCTGGAGGCGGACCGCTCGCGACGCTGGCCGAGGCGGACCTCTCCGGGCTCGACCCGCGCTTGGCGGACGTCGACCTGATCCTCGCCAGCGACGTGGACAACCCGCTGACCGGGCCCAAGGGGGCGCCCGAGGTGTACGGGCGGCAGAAGGGCGCGAGCGAGGAGGACATCGCGGCCCTCGACGCGGCTCTCACGCACTACGCCTCGATCCTCGGCCCCGACGCGGCGGCGCTGCCCGGCGCGGGCGCGGCCGGAGGCATCGGCTACGGGGCGCTGGTCGCCCTCGGCGCCCGTTTCCGCCCCGGCATCGAGGTCATGCTCGACGTCCTCGGCTTCGCCTCCGCGCTGGACCGCGCCACGCTGGTGATCACGGGCGAGGGCTCGCTCGACGAGCAGACCCTCCACGGCAAGGCCCCGGCCGGGGTCGCCGCGGCCGCCCGCGCGGCCGGGATCGGGGTCGTGGCGGTCTGCGGCCGCCTCGCCCTGCCCCCGGAGGCCCTGGAAAAGGCAGGCATCCGCCGCGCCTACGCGCTGACCGAGCTGGAGCCGGACCCGGCGATCTCGATGGCCCAGGCCGGCCCGCTGCTGGAGCGGGCGGCGGAATCGATCGCCCGGGACTTCCTGGCGGGCTGACGACCGCACGACGGGCGGGGCCGGGCGACGCCGGCCCCCGCCCCGTTCCGGCCTCCCCTCACGGCGGGGCCGACGACAGCCGCAGCACGTCCAGCGCCAGCACCAGGTCCACCAGTTCGCGCGGCCGGGAGAGCGAGCGTGCGGTCAGGCGTTCCAGGCGGCGCAGCCGGTTGAACACCGTGTTGCGGTGACAGCCCAGCCGGGCCGCCGTCCGCCCCACCGAACCCCCGCATTCCAGCCAGGTCTCCAACGTCTCCACCAGCAGTGACCGCTCCGCCGGTACGAGCGTCAGCAGCGGGCCGAACACCTCCGCCAGCAGCCGGGTGGACAGCTCCGGGCGGCTCACCAGCAGGGCCGCCGGAAGCCGCTCGTCCAGCCGGACGACCTCCCGGCTGCCCGGCTCGCACGTCAGCAGCGCCGTACCCGCCAGCCGGCGCGCGGTGCCCACCTCCGCCAGGGAGCCCACCACCGGGCTCACACCTCCCGGACCGGCGCCCAGTTCCCTGAGCCGCGCCGCCGCCCGCGCCGGGCCCGCCGGGCCCAGCAGCACCACCGCGGCCTCCCGGCTCTCCGCCCCGCCCGCCGAACCCTCCGCCGCGCCCCACCACCACCGCGACCCGTCCGCGTCCGGCCCCTCGGCCACCGCCGCGTCCGGCACCGGTGCGCCCAGCACCACCACGGCGTAGCGCCCCCGCTCCGGCAGCCCGAGGCGGCGCGCCGCACGGGTCACCAGGTCCGGCGGGGCCCCGCCCGCCAGCAGCGGGCCGAGCAGCGCCTCGTACCGCGTTCCACGCCGCATCCGCCGCTCCGTCCCCGGTCCGGGCGCTCCTGATGACCGATGAGGATGCCACCGGCCCCAGCGGCGGGCGCCCGCCCGTCACGGCGTCTGTGCGCGTGCACAACGAGGCCCTTCGTTCACTGGTCGTCCGCATCGAGTCGGCCTCGCCCCGTGGACGCACGTCCCGCCCGGTGCTGGTCTGTGGCACCACCCCCCGATGAGCACCACCCACGACACACGACATGGCGGAAGGAGGAGGACGCATGGCAACGCTGGAGATCCGAGCGCTGTCCGTCGGCTACGGCCCGGTCCGGGCACTGCGCGACATCTCGGTCGATGTGCCGGACGGCGGGATCACCGCCGTGCTCGGCGGCAACGGCGCGGGCAAGACCACGCTGCTGCGGGCCGTGTCGCGGACCCTCGGCTTCCACCGCGGGACGGGCACCGGGACCATCCGGTTCGACGGCCGCCCCCTGGAAGGGCTGCGGCCCGCCCAGGTGGTGGCCGCGGGAGTGGTCCAGGTACCGGAGGGCCGGCAGGTCTTCGCCCGGATGACGGTGGCCGACAACCTGCGGGCGGGCGCCCTCGGGGCACGCGGCGGGCGCAAGGAGACCGGCGCGGCGCTCGCCCGGGTGCACGAACTGTTCCCGGTGCTCGCCGACCGCGCGCACCAGCGGGCCGGGCTGCTGTCCGGCGGCGAGCAGCAGATGCTGGCCATGGGCCGCGCCCTGATGGCGGGGCCCCGGCTGCTCCTGCTGGACGAGCCCTCGCTCGGCCTCGCCCCGCTGATGGCGGCGAGGATCGCCGAGACGGTGCAGGAGATCAACGCGGGCGGCACCTCCGTCATGCTCGTCGAGCAGAACGCGGCGATCGCCCTCCGCCTCGCCTCCACGGCGTACGTCCTCGACGTCGGCGAGGTCGCCCTGTCCGGGCCCGCCGACGAACTCGCCGCCTCCGACGAGGTGCGCCGCCGCTACCTCGGCGTCGTCGACGAGGACGCGGCGGCGGACGCCGACCCGGCCGCCCGCACCCGGCGCACCCTGAGCAGGTGGTCCGCGTGACGACCACCGCAACGGCCCGCCAGGACACCACCGCGGCGGCGCTCGCGGTCCAGGACGTCACCGTCCGCTTTGCCGGACTCACCGCCCTGGACGGCGTCTCCTTCACCGTCGAACCCGGCAGCGTGCACGCCGTCATCGGGCCCAACGGCGCGGGCAAGTCCACCTGCTTCAACGTCCTGTCCGGCGTCTACCGCGCCGCCTCCGGGCACGTCCGCCTCGGTGACGCCGAGCTCACCGGACTTCCGCCGCACGCCATCGCGGACCTCGGGGTCGCCCGCACCTTCCAGAACCTGGCGCTGCCCCCGCACGCCACCGTCGCCGACAGCCTCCTGCTAGGGCGTCACCGGCTGACCCGCTCCGGGTTCCTCGCCACCGGCCTGCGACTGCCCTCCGCCGTCCGCGAGGAACGACGCCACCGCGAGCGGGTCCGTGAGATCGCCGAATTCATCGGGTTGGAGAAGGAGTTGGAGCGGCCTGCCGGATCGCTCCCGTACGGGCAGCAGAAGCTCGTCGAGCTCGGCCGCGCCCTGTGCATGGAGCCGAAGGTCCTGCTACTGGACGAGCCGATCGCCGGGATGACCGCCGACGAACGCCGCCGCACCGCCGCCGTCGTGGCCGACGTACGCGACAGCCTCGGCATCTCCATCGTGCTGGTCGAGCACGACATGGGGGTGGTGATGCGGCTCGCGGACGCGGTGACCGTACTCGACTTCGGACGACGGATCGCCGGGGGCGCCCCCGCCGAGGTCCAGAACGATCCGGCCGTCGTCCAGGCCTACTTGGGAGCACCTCAATGACCACGTTCGTCGAACTCCTCCTCGGCGGCCTGTCGATCGGCTCGGTCTACGCACTCATCGCGCTCGGGTTCGTCGTCATCTTCAAGGCCACCGAGGTCGTCAACTTCGCCCACGCGTCGCTGCTGTTGGCAGGCGGATACGTCACCGCCGTGCTCCACGACGACATCGGGTTCTGGCCCGCCCTGCTCGTCGGGATCGCCGGCGCCGCGGCCGTCGGGGCGGCCATCGAGTTCTTCGTGATGCGCCGCTACCGGGGCAGCGACCACAGCGTCCTCGCCATCGTCACCATCGGCGTCGACATCCTCCTCATCACCGAACTCACCCGCCGCATGGGCACGGACGTCCTCGCCCTCGGCGACCCCTGGGGCAACGAGGTCGTCACCGTCGGCGGCATCACCCTCGCCCAGACCCGCATCGCCGCGTTCCTCGCCGCCGGGCTGCTGATCACGGTCTTCCTGCTCGCCTTCCGCTACACCTCGTGGGGCGTGTCCATGCGGGCCGCCGCCGAGAACCCGCAGACGGCGGCGCTCATGGGCATCAAGCTGGGGCGGGTCTCGCTCGCCGCCTGGGCGGTCGCCGGGGCGCTGGCCGCCGTCGCCGCGCTCTTCCTCACCGTGTTCCCGACCCCGGGCCTGGAGCGCGCCACCTCGCTCGCCGCACTCAAGGCGTTCCCCGCCGCGATCCTCGGCGGGCTCGACTCCACCACCGGGGCGCTCGCCGGCGGACTCATCGTCGGCGTCACCGAATCGCTCGCCACCGGCTACCAGAGCGATCTGTCCTTCCTCGGCCGGGGCATCGGCGATCTGGCGCCCTACCTCGTGATGGTGGCCGTCCTGCTGATCCGCCCCGCGGGACTCTTCGGCACGAAGGAGCTGGCCCGTGTCTGACACCACCGCCGAAGCCCCCGCCGCGCCCGCCCCCGTACGCGGCGGACCGGAGGGGGTCACCGACCGGCTGCGCAGCCCCCGTACGTACGCCGTCCTCATCGGCTCCCTGCTGCTCCTCGTCCTCCCCTTCTACCTGGACCGCTTCTGGCTCCAGGCCGGACTGTTCGCGATGGCGGCGGCGATCGGCGCCATCGGGCTCAACATGCTCACCGGCGCCACCGGCCAACTCTCCATGGGCCACGCGTTCTTCCTCGCCGTCGGCGCGTACGGCTACTGCGTCCTGGCGGGGGAGAGCAGCACCGAGAACGGGCACACGCTGACCGGCCTCGGCCTGCCCACCTGGCTGGCCGCGATACTCGCGGTGCTGCTCGCCGGGGCGGCGGGCGGCATCTTCAGCCCCATCGCCGGGCGGCTGCGCGGCGCCTACCTCGGCATCGCGACCCTCGCGCTGATCTTCATCGGGCAGCACGTCCTGTTCAACGCGGGCTCGCTGACCGGCGGTTACAACGGCCGGGCCGTACCGCCCCTGTCGGTCTTCGGGTTCACCTTCGACGACTCCGAACTCGTCGTCGCCGCCGTCCCGTTCGGCTCCTCGGAGAAGCTCTGGTACGCGGGTCTGCTCGCGCTCCTGCTGAGCGCCCTGTTCGCCCGGGGTGTGCTGCGCGGCCGGCCCGGACGCGCCATGAACGCCATCCGCGACCACCGGATCGCCGCCGGGGTGATGGGCGTGCCCGTGTCCCGCTACCGGGCCGGGGTCTTCGTCCTGTCCTCCATGTACGCGGGCCTCGCGGGCGTCCTGCTCGCCCTGGTCTTCCAGCGGACCGTGCCCGAGTACTTCGGCATGATCCTGTCCCTCGAATACCTCGCCATGATCGTCATCGGCGGGCTGGGCAGCGTCGCGGGAGCCGTGATCGGCGCCGCCTTCGTCTCCCTGCTCCCGCAGGTGTTCACGCACTACAGCGACTCCCTGCCGCTGGTGTCCGCCCCAGGAACGGGCGGGTTGGCACCCGGTGAGGCGTCCCGCTATCTGTACGGCGCCGCGGTCGTTGCGGTGGTCCTGTTCCTGCCCGGCGGCCTCGCCCGCCTCGGCCTTGCCCGCACGAAGAAGCCCGCGGCTCCAGAACGATCAGCGCCTCCGAAGAACGCAGCGGCTTCGAAGAACGCAGCGGCTCCGAAGAATCCAGGGGAGAAGTCATGAAACTGAGAGTGCTCACGGCCGTCGTCGCGGCCCTCGCCGTCACCCTCGTCGGGTGCAGCGGCAAGGCGACCGAAGGAAAGGCGGACGAGGAGGGCAAGGGCGGGATCAAGACGGGCCCCGGGGTCTCCTCCTCGACGATCTCCCTCGGGGTGCTGACCGATATGACCGGGGTCTACGCCTCGCTGGGCAAGAGCGTCACCCAGGCCCAGCAACTGTGGGTGAAGCAGACCAACGAGGAGGGCGGCATCTGCGACCGGAAGATCGAACTGACGGTCCGCGACCACGGATACGATCCGCAGAAGGCGATCGCCGCTTACACCGAGCTGGCCCCGGACGTGGTGGGCTTCGCCCAGTTCATCGGCTCCCCGTTCGTCGCCGCCGTCGAACAGCGCATCGACGGCCAGGACAAGGGCCTCGTGCTGCCCCAGGCCTGGTCGGCGAACCTGCTCGGCTCCCCGTACATCCGGGTCATCGGCGCCACCTACGACGTCGAGACGATCAACCTCATCGACTATCTCCTCGCCGAGAAGCGCATCGCGAGGGGCGACAAGATCGGTCACGTGTACTTCGAGGGCGACTACGGCGAGAACGCGCTCGCCGGCTCGAAGCACGCGGCGAAGGAGGCCGGGCTCACCGTCGTCGAGCAGAAGATCAAGCCGACCGACAACGACATGACGGCCCAGGTCGCCGCCCTCAAGCAGGCCGGGGTCAAGGCCGTGGTCGTCAGCGCCGGCCCCCGCCAGGCGGCCTCGCTCGTCGGCGTCGCCGCGGCCACCGGCTTCGACGTCCCGGTCGTCGGCAACAACTCGGCCTTCGCCCCTCAGCTGTTGAAGACCCAGGCGGGCCCGGCCCTGCTCAAGGACTACTACGTCGCCTCCTCCACGCTGCCCATCGGCGACCCGGGCGACGGCCCCGCCAAGCTCGCCGAGGAGTACGCCGCCCAGTACCCGAAGGACGTCCTCGACAACGGCGTCGTCGCCGGCTACACGGCGGCCTCCCTCTTCGGCGAGGCCCTCTCCAAGGCCTGCGACGACAAGGACCTCACCCGCGAGGGCATCGACAAGGCGCTCCTCACGATCAAGGGGTACGGGACCGAGTTCGGGGTGACGCACGACTTCTCGGACCCGAAGGCTCCGTCCACCCGGGAGAGCGTCATCATGAAGCCCGACACCGGTGCCGCCGGCGGGCTGAAGGTGGTCCGGCCGGCCGAGGTCGCCCCGGCCGCCGAGTCCTTCACCATAGGCAACTGAGCCCTGCGCGGGAGGTCTGACCGGGGGGCGGACGGAGGTCTGACCGGGCACCCGGTCAGACCTCCCGGCCGTCCATCCCGACGTACCGGAAGCGGCCCCGCTCCACCCGGTAGACGAAGACCCCGGTCCCGGTGTACATCCCGTTGGCCGACTCGAAGGCGTAGCTCTTGGACACGCCCTTGTACGAGGTCGTCCGCAGCGCGGGCAGCAGGTCCTGGCGGGTCAGCTTCTCCCGGCCCAGCCCCTCCGCGCAGGAGGCGATCAGCCCCACCGCGTCGTACGCCTCGGCCGCGAACAGCGGCGGCGCGTGGTCGAAGCGCTTGCGGTAAGCGGCGGCGAACGGGTGCACCGAGGGTACGGAGGCGGGGTCGGCGGCCGTCGAGACGACCAGCCAGCCCGCCGCGTCCTCACCCGCCTCCGCCAGGAACCGCGGGTCGTGCACGGCCTGGGTGGCGATCTTCGGCCCCAGGAACCCGGCCCTGGTCAGCGACTTCGCGAACCGTCCGGCGTCCCGCCACCCGCCTCCGTACACCACTGCCCCCGGCCGCTTCGCGGTGATCCGCTCGGCCTCCGCGTCCAGGTCGCGCGTGCCTTCGCGTACGGTCTCCGCGAACACGGTGCGGCCGTTGCCGCGCAGCCCCGTGTCGAGGAAGCGGGTGGTCTGCCGGCCGTACTCGGTGCCGTCGTCGACCAGCGCCACTTGATCGATCTCGTACGCCCCGAGGAACTGGGCCACCGGCAGCATCTGCATGTCGTTGCGCGGCCGGGCGCACAGGAAGATCCGGTTCAGATGCCGGATGTCCCCGTCGACCACGCTGAGCAGCGGGAGCGCCGCCTCGTCGTAGGCGACCAGCGCCTCCCGGGCCGCGTCCGTGCCCGTCGCGCCGATCGCCGCCACCAGGAGCGGGTCCTCGGCGAACCGGCGCACCGCCGCCTTCGCCCGCTCCTCCTCGCCCCCGTCGTCGACCGTGGTCAACCGCAGCGTGAACGGCGCGTCCCCCCGCGCGTTGTGCTCGGCCACCGCGAGCCGGGCCGCCCGGTCCTGCCCCTTGCCGACGGCCGCGGACGGGCCGCTGAGGTCGGCCTGGAGCCCGATGCGCAGTTCCGGGCGGGCCGTCTTCCCGTCGGCCTCGCCCCCGCCGCCCGGGTCCCTGTCGCCGCCCGAGACCAGCCAGACGGTGGTGGTGCCCGCCGCGGCGAGCACCGCGCCCCCGGTGGCGTACGCGAGGAAGCGGCGGCGGCCGGGGGCGGCGGCGACGGCGGTCGTGTGCCGGCCTCCGCTCCCGGTCCCGGCGCCTGTGCCGGGGCCACCGGACGAGACACCGAACGGGCCCCCGCCCGAACCGCTGCCCGGACGGCCGTCCGCGCCCGCGTCCAGTCTCGTCGCGTCGATGTCGGGCAGGGCGAGCATCCGCGCCGAACGCTCGGCGATCAGATGGGTGACCGGACCGGGCAGCCAGCTGCCGCCCGGCAGGTCCTCGGCGAACGCCTGCCGGATGTCCGCCGCCGTCGGACGCTCCCCGGGCTCCTTGGCCAGGCACGCCTCGACCACCGGGAGCAGCCCGGGCGGCAGCGCGCTCAGATCCGCCGTGTCGTGCACGGTGCGGAACAGCATCGCCTCCACCGGCCCGGAGCCGAAGGGCCGCCCGCCGGTCGCCGCGTACACCAGGACACAGCCCAGCGAGAACACGTCACTCGCCGGGCCGATCCGCCGCCCCTGCGCCTGCTCGGGCGAGAGGAAGCCGGGGGAGCCGACGATCACGTCGGTCGCCGTGAGGACGGTGTCGTCCAGGGCGCGCGCGATCCCGAAGTCGATCAGCCGGGGGCCGTCCAGACCCAGCAGGACGTTGCCGGGCTTCACGTCCCGGTGCACCAGGCCCGCCGTGTGGACGGCCTCCAGCGCCTCCGCGAGCATCGAGCCCAGCGCCCGCACCCCGCGCTCCGGCAGCGGCCCCCCGCTGCCGACCGCCTCGCTCAGGGCGGGCCCCGGCACGAACTCGGTGGCCAGCCACGGGGCCGGCGCCTCGGTGTCGGCGTCGACCACCGGCACCGCCCACCGGTTGCGGACCCGCCGGGCGATCGCCACCTCCCGCCGGAAGCGGGCCCGGAAGCCGGTGTCGTCGGCGTACTCCGCGCGGATCAGCTTGATCGCCACCAGCGCGCCGCCGGGCGACCGGCCCAGCAGCACCACACCCATGCCTCCGGCGCCGAGGCGGCCGAGGACGCGGTACCCGGCGATCCGTGCGGGGTCGGTGGAACGGAGCGGTTCCATCAGGGGTCAGTGCCTTTCGTCCGGGCCGCGGTCACTTCGGTTCCGGGCCCGCGGTCACTTCAGTTCCAGCTCGACGCGGTAGAGCACCTTGGCTCCGCCCTCGGCGGCGATCCGCAGCAGGTCGGTGTTCGTGTACCCCTGGGCGCCCTTGACCGACACGGCCGTCGTCACCGGGCCGATCCGGGACTTGGACCATACGTAGTCCTGGACCCCGCCCGACTCCGGCCCCGTGTACTTCCCCGCCTCGAACAGTGAGGCGTCCGCGTTGCGCACGTCCTTCCGGTCGAACTGGAGGGACATCAGACCGCTGAGGCGCTGCCCGCCGCCCAGCACCTGATCCGGGCAGCGGAAGCTCTCCTGGACGGTGTCCTTGATCTCCCGGTCGGCCCCCGCCTCCGTCCGGTGCACGGTCACGGTCACCGCCCCCTGCACCCGGCCCTTGCCGCCCTGCGCCGGGATGTCGAGCCGCCGCGTGAAGCTGTCCAGTACGCCCGACGGCAGCGCGGAGCGGGTCCAGACGCAGGAGGCCGGGAGCACGGGCCAGCTGCCACCGCTCTCGTACGGGGTGTGCCGGACCATCCCCGCCGCCCAGTCGTTCTCCCCGAGCGCGGCGTTACGGGTCAGCTTCCGTGCCTGGGCCGCGTTCTTCGGGACCCGGTCCGGGTCCGGCGTGAAGTCGTAGGCGCTGGGCAGCGCGCCCGGCAGCGTGGACTGCTTCGGGCCGGGCCTCTTCGACGCCCCCGTCTTCTCCCCGCCGCCCTGCTTCGCCGACCCGCTCGGCTTCGGGTCGGGCCCGCTTCGGTCCTTCGACGCCGACCCGCCGCATCCGGCCAGCAGTACTCCCGCTGCCGCGAGTGCCGCCCCGCGTGTCCCCAACAGCATCAGCTTCATCTCGGACCCCCCCGGTCCCCGGCGCGCCCCGTGGCCGAAATGGCCCGGGTGTCGGTTGCGAGGCGATTCTAGAAGCCCGGTCCGGCGGAGGGACGGGAACGTGGTACTCACCCCCGTGCCGGAAATTCTCAGCCACCGGGAGGGCATCGCCTCTGGCGGCGGGACGCGCGCGGTGGTAGGGCCCCCGCCGCACCGGAAACGCGCGAGGGCCCGGATGCCGGGGAGCATCCGGGCCCCGAGGGTTCGCGTTTCCGCCGCTACGGCAGCTGAGCCGCCCGCGCCTCGCGCCGGTTGTCACGGAACGTGTTAACCCGCCGCGCCGTGGCGAACAGCGGGATCACCGCGCCGAGCACCACCTGGAGCGCGCAGCCCGTCTGGAGCAGCAGCTGACCGCCGGGGGCGTCGAACGCCCATGCGGCGAGCAGCCCCATCGCGGCCACGATCCAGCTGAGCATCGCCACCGCGAGAATGCCCCGCGGCTTGGGGTACTCCACCCGGCTCACCATCAGCCATGCCACGCCGATGATCGCGAGCAGGGTCGGCACGAAGGGCAGCTCCAGGAGCACGATCGAGACGACCGTCAGCGCTCCGAAGGGGCTCGGCATGCCCTGGAACATGCCGTCCTTCAGCGTGACGCAGGAGAATCTCGCAAGCCTGAGCACCACCGCCAGCAACACGACGATCGCCGCCAGCGCCGACACCCGCTGGTGGGCGTCGTCGGCGACCATGCCGTACACGAGCACGAAGTAGGCCGGTGCGAGCCCGAAGCTGATGAGGTCCGAGAGGTTGTCCAGCTCGGCGCCCATCGGGGAGGAACGCAGCTTGCGCGCCACGAGTCCGTCGAACAGGTCGAAGATCGCGGCCATCAGCATGAGGATCACGGCGGTGGCGGCCGAGTGCCGGGCCATGCCCGTCTCGTCGCTGCCCGTGAGGTGCGGGATCAGAATGCCCGTGGTGGTGAAGTACACCGCCATGAACCCGCACGTCGCGTTACCGAGCGTGAGCGTGTCCGCTATCGACAGGCGCATCGACAGCGGCATGTCCTCCGTGCCGTCGACGTCGTTCTCGTCTTCGGCCTCCGGCACCCAGCCGGACTTGGTATCAGGATCAATCACGGTCAATTCGAGTCACCCCCGCGGTGGTGGCCTGACCGACCTCGACCGCGACATCGATCCCCTCCGGGAGGTAGATGTCCACGCGCGAGCCGAAGCGGATCAGGCCGATGCGCTCGCCCTGCTCCACCTTCGTGCCCTCGGGGAGGTACGGCACGATCCGACGGGCGACCGCCCCCGCGATCTGCACCATCTCGATGTCGCCGAGCTCGGTGTCGAAGTGCCAGACAACGCGCTCGTTGTTCTCGCTCTCCTTGTTGAACGCCGGAACGAACCCGCCCGGGATGTGCTCGACCGACGTCACGGTGCCCGCCAGCGGCGCGCGGTTGACGTGGACGTTGAGCGGGCTCATGAAGATCGCGACGCGGGTGCGCCCGTCCTTCCACGGCATGATGCTCTGCACCACGCCGTCGGCCGGGGAGATGACCCGGCCGTCGGTGATCTCGCGCTCGGGGTCACGGAAGAACCACAGCATGCCCGCCGCGAGCGCGGTGGTGGGCACGGCCACTGCCGCCCAGCGCCCCGACTTGCGGGCGCGGGCCAGGCTGAGGGCTGCGGTGGCGACGGTCGGCAGGAGCCACGGCGATGCTCCGCGGGCGATGCGGACCCCGCCGCGGGATGCGGTGGAAGTGCTGTCGGGCATGAATGACCTTCGTAGCGGATGATGCCGCGCTGGCAACGGGGGACGGCGGCTTTCCGAAGATGCTATCGGTTGCCGGGCGCAACTGGGCAAGCCAGCAGCCGAGTCGGACTGTCGAACGCCGCCCGTCGAGGGTGACCCGGTGTGACGTTCTTCGCCACCAAATCACCTCAGAACGGACAATCAGCCCTGGAATCGGTACTCCTCCAAGAGGCGCCGGCCAATGATCATTTTCTGGATCTCGGCGGTACCTTCACCGATCAGCAGCATCGGCGCCTCGCGGTAGAGGCGCTCGATCTCGTACTCCTTGGAGAAGCCGTAGCCGCCGTGGATACGGAAGGCGTCCTCGACGACTTCCTTGCAGTACTCGGAGGCGAGGTACTTCGCCATCCCTGCCTCCAGGTCGTTTCGTTCCCCGGAGTCCTTTTTGCGTGCCGCGTTCACCATCATCGCATGAGCGGCCTCGACCTTGGTGGCCATTTCGGCCAGTTTGAACTGGATCGCCTGGTGCTGGGCGATCGGCTTGCCGAAGGTGTGGCGCTGCTGGGCGTACGAAATGCCCAGCTCGAATGCACGCTGCGCGACTCCGCAGCCACGCGCGGCGACATTCACCCGTCCGACTTCGACGCCGTCCATCATTTGGTAAAACCCTCGGCCGGTCGTGCCCCCGAGAACACGATTGGCCGGAATGCGCAGGTCGTCCATGATGAGCTCGGTCGTGTCGACGCCCTTGTAGCCCATCTTGTCGATCTTCCCGGGGATGGTCAGACCGGGCCGGACCTCTCCGAAGCCGGGCTCCTTCTCCACCAGGAAGGTCGTCATCGACTTGTGCGGCGGGGTGCCCTCGGGGTGGCCTTCGTCACTTCGGGCCAAGACGGCCACCAAAGTAGACGTTCCGCCATTCGTCAGCCACATCTTCTGGCCGTTGAGAACGTACTCGTCGCCGTCCTTCACGCCCTTGGACGAGATCGCCGAGACGTCCGAGCCGAGCGCCGGCTCGGACATCGAGAAGGCCCCGCGCACCTCGCCGAGCGCCATCCGCGGCAGAAACGTGTCCTTCTGCTCCTGCGTACCGTGCTGCTTGAGCATGTAGGCCACGATGAAATGCGTGTTGATGATGCCCGACACGCTCATCCAGCCGCGGGCGATCTCCTCCACGCACAGCGCGTAGGTGAGCAGCGACTCACCCAGCCCCCCGTACTCCTCGGGAATCATCAGCCCGAACAGGCCGAGTTCCTTGAGCCCCTCGACGATTTCCGTGGGGTACTCGTCGCGGTGCTCCAGCTGGGTCGCGACCGGAAGGATCTCCTTGTCGACGAAATCCCGGACCGTGGAAAGGATTTCCCGCTGGATGTCGTTCAGACTGGCGGTCTGGGCGAGTCGCGTCATGGCTGCTTCTCCTGTGGCTTCACGCGGATGGCCTTAAGGCTTCACACGGTTACTTGGCGGGCGTCGGGCGGCCGGGCTGCTCCCCGCCGCGCTCCTTGATGTACGTCTCGGTGGGGACCATCACCTTGCGCCGGAACACGCAGACGACCGTGCCGTCCTGCTTGTAGCCCTTGGTCTCCACGTACACGATGCCGCGGTCGTTCTTGGACTTCGAGGGGGTCTTGTCCAGCACGGTCGTCTCGCCGTAGATCGTGTCGCCATGGAACGTCGGCGCGATGTGCTTGAGCGATTCCACCTCCAGATTGGCGATGGCCTTTCCGGAGACGTCCGGCACCGACATGCCGAGCAGCAGCGAGTAGATGTAGTTGCCGACGACGACGTTCTTACCGAAGTCGGTCGTCTTCTCCGCGTAGTTGCTGTCCATGTGCAGCGGGTGGTGATTCATGGTCAGCAGACAGAAGAGGTGGTCGTCGTACTCCGTGACCGTCTTTCCCGGCCAGTGCTTGTAGACGGCACCGACCTCGAACTCCTCATACGTGCGTCCGAACTGCATGATCAGGCCTCCGGCGCTTCGAACTTGGACGTGCGCTGCATTCCGGCGGCCCGGCCCTTGCCCGCGATGACCAGGGCCATCTTGCGGCTGGCCTCGTCGATCATCTCGTCGCCGAGCATCGCGGAGCCCTTCTTGCCGCCCTCCTCGGAGGTGCACCAGTCGTATGCGTCGAGGATCAGCTCGGCGTGGTCGTAGTCCTCCTGCGAGGGCGAGAACACCTCGTTCGCCGCGTCGACCTGGCCCGGGTGCAGCACCCACTTGCCGTCGAAGCCGAGGGCGGCGGCGCGGCCGGCCACCTCGCGGTAGGCGTCCACGTCGCGGATCTGGAGGAACGGGCCGTCGATCGCCTGGAGGTCGTGGGTGCGGGCCGCCATCAGGATGCGCATCAGGATGTAGTGGTAGGCGTCCGCCGGGTAGCCGGGCGGCTGCTGGCCGACGACCAGGGTCTTCATGTTGATCGACGCCATGAAGTCGGCCGGGCCGAAGATCAGCGTCTCCAGGCGCGGCGAGGCGGCGGCGATCTCGTCGATGTTCACCAGGCCCTTGGCGTTCTCGATCTGCGCCTCGATGCCGATCTTCCCGACCTCGAAGCCCATCGTCTTCTCGATCTGGGTCAGCAGCAGGTCCAGCGCCACGACCTGCTGGGCGTCCTGGACCTTCGGCAGCATGATGCAGTCGAGGTTGGGGCCCGCGCCCTCGACGACCGTGATGACGTCCCGGTACGTCCAGTGCGTCGTCCAGTCGTTGACCCGCACGACCCGGGTCTTGCCGCTCCAGTCGCCGTTGTTCAGCGCGTCCACGATGTGGTGACGGGCGCCCTCCTTGGCGAGCGGCGCGCAGGCGTCCTCCAGGTCCAGGAAGACCTGGTCGGCCGGGAGGCCCTGGGCCTTCTCCAGGAAGCGCGGGTTGGAGCCCGGCACGGCCAGACACGAGCGACGCGGGCGCAGGCGGTTGACCGAGGGGGTGGGCGTGGTCATGCGGGGACCTCCAGAGGGTCGAGCTTGTTCGCTTTCCGGATCTCGTCGACGATACGGCCGATGATCTCCGTGATGCCGAAGTCCTTCGGGGTGAAGACGGCGGCCACTCCGGCGTCGATGAGTGCGGTGGCGTCGGCCGGCGGGATGATGCCGCCCGCGATCACCGGGATGTCGGGCGCCCCGGCCTCGCGCAGCCGGTGCAGCACGTCGGGGACCAGCTCCGCGTGCGAGCCGGACAGGATGGACAGGCCCACGCAGTGCACGTCCTCGGCGAGCGCCGCGTCGGTGATCTGCTCGGGGGTGAGCCGGATCCCCTGGTAGACCACCTCGAACCCGGCGTCCCTGGCCCGTACGGCGATCTGCTCGGCCCCGTTGGAGTGCCCGTCCAGGCCCGGCTTGCCGACCAGCAGACGCAGTCGCCCGACGCCCAGGTCGCCGGCGGTCCGGGTGACCTTCTCGCGGACCAGGGCGAGCGTGCTGCCCGGCTCCGCGGTGACCGCGACCGGGGCCGAGGAGACCCCGGTGGGCGCGCGGAACTCGCCGAAGACGTCCCGCAGCGCCCAGGACCACTCGCCGGTGGTGACGCCCGCGCGGGCGCACTCGACGGTGGCCTCCATCATGTTCTCGGTGCCCGCGGCGGCCTTCTTCAGCGCGGCCAGTGCCTCCGAGGCCCGCGCCTCGTCGCGGTTGTCCCGCCACTCGTGCAGGGCCGCGACAACCCGGGCCTCGTTCTCGGGGTCGACGGTCATGATCGCGCCGTCGAGGTCGGAGGTGAGCGGGTTGGGCTCGGTGGACTCGTAGATGTTGACGCCGACGATCTTCTCGTCGCCCGCCTCGATCCGGGCCCGCCGGGCCGCGTGCGAGGAGACCAGCTCGGACTTGAGGTAGCCGGACTCGACGGCCGCCATCGCGCCGCCCATCTGCTGGATCCGGTCGATCTCCGCCAGCGACTCCTCGACCAGGGCGTCCACCTTGGCCTCGACGACGTGCGAACCGGCGAAGATGTCCTCGTACTCCAGCAGGTCGCTCTCGTGCGCCAGCACCTGCTGGATCCGCAGCGACCACTGCTGGTCCCAGGGCCGGGGCAGCCCCAGCGCCTCGTTCCAGGCCGGCAGCTGCACCGCGCGGGCCCGGGCGTCCTTGGAGAGGGTGACGGCCAGCATCTCCAGCACGATGCGCTGGACGTTGTTCTCCGGCTGTGCCTCGGTGAGGCCGAGGGAGTTGACCTGCACGCCGTAGCGGAAGCGGCGCTGCTTCTCGTTCGTGATGCCGTACCGCTCGCGGGTGACGCGGTCCCAGATCCGGCCGAAGGCGCGCATCTTGCACATCTCCTCGATGAAGCGGACGCCCGCGTTCACGAAGAACGAGATGCGGGCGACCACGTCACCGAACTTCTCCTCGGGCACCTGGCCCGAGTCGCGGACCGCGTCGAGCACCGCGATGGCGGTCGACATGGCGTACGCGATCTCCTGGACCGGGGTGGCCCCCGCCTCCTGGAGGTGGTAACTGCAGATGTTGATCGGGTTCCACTTGGGGATGCGGTTGACCGTGTACGTGATCATGTCCGTGGTCAGCCGCAGCGAGGGCACCGGCGGGAAGACGTGCGTCCCGCGTGAGAGGTACTCCTTCACGATGTCGTTCTGCGTCGTCCCCTGGAGCTTGGCCGTGTCGGCCCCCTGCTCCTCCGCGACCACCTGGTAGAGCGCCAGCAGCCACATGGCGGTCGCGTTGATCGTCATCGAGGTGTTCATCTGCTCCAGGGGGATGTCCTGGAACAGCCGCCGCATGTCACCGAGGTGCGAGACGGGAACACCGACGCGGCCCACCTCGCCGCGGGCGAGAATGTGGTCCGGGTCGTATCCGGTCTGCGTCGGCAGATCGAAGGCGACCGAGAGACCTGTCTGGCCCTTGGCGAGGTTGCGGCGGTACAGCTCGTTGGACGCCTCGGCGGTCGAGTGACCGGCGTACGTCCGCATGAGCCAGGGCCGGTCCTTCTGACGTTCGTTCATCGGGGAACCTCAGACGTTGCGGAAGCGGTTGATGGCGTCGATGTGCTGCTCGCGCATTTCCTGGTCGCGCACGCCCAGACCCTCGCGGGGGGCCAGGGCGAGGACGCCGACCTTGCCCTGGTGCAGATTGCGGTGGACGTCGTACGCCGCCTGCCCGGTGTCCTCCAGGGAGTACGTCTTGGAGAGCGTCGGGTGGATCTTGCCCTTGGCGATGAGGCGGTTGGCCTCCCAGGCCTCGCGGTAGTTGGCGAAGTGGGAGCCGATGATGCGCTTGAGGGACATCCACAGGTAGCGGTTGTCGTACTCGTGCATGTAGCCCGAGGTGGAGGCGCAGGTGGTGATCGTGCCGCCCTTGCGGGTGACGTAGACCGAGGCGCCGAAGGTCTCGCGGCCCGGGTGCTCGAAGACGATGTCGATGTCCTCGCCTCCGGTGAACTCGCGGATGCGCTTGCCGAAGCGCTTCCACTCCTTCGGGTCCTGGGTGCGCTCGTCCTTCCAGAACTTGTAGCCCTCGGCGTTGCGGTCGATGACCGCGTCGGCGCCCATGGCCCGGCAGATCTCGGCCTTCTCCGGGGAGGAGACGACACAGATCGGGTTGGCACCGCCGGCCAGCGCGAACTGGGTGGCGTAGGAGCCGAGCCCGCCGCTGGCGCCCCAGATCAGCACGTTGTCGCCCTGCTTCATGCCGGCGCCGTTGCGCGAGACGAGCTGGCGGTACGCGGTCGAGTTGACCAGGCCCGGGGCTGCGGCCTCCTCCCAGCTGAGGTGCTGGGGCTTGGGCATCAGCTGGTTGGACTTGACGAGTGCGATCTCCGCCAGGCCGCCGAAGTTCGTCTCGAAGCCCCAGATGCGCTGCTCGGGGTCGAGCATCGTGTCGTTGTGGCCGTCGGAGGACTCCAGCTCGACCGACAGGCAGTGCGCGACGACCTCGTCGCCCGGGTTCCAGGCGTTCACGCCGGGGCCGGTGCGCAGGACGACGCCCGCCAGGTCGGAGCCGATGACGTGGTACGGCAGGTCGTGGCGCTTGGTGAGCTCGCTGAGCTTGCCGTAGCGCTCCAGGAAGCTGAACGTCGAGACCGGCTCGAAGATCGACGTCCAGACGGAGTTGTAGTTCACCGAGCTGGCCATCACGGCGACGAGGGCCTCACCGGGGCCGAGTTCGGGGACCGGGACGTCGTCGAGGTGGATCGACTTACGGGGGTCCTTGTCGCGGGTCGCGAGACCGGCGAACATCTCCGCCTCGTCCTTGTGCACGGTGACCGCGCGGTAGGACTCGGGGAGGGACAGGGCCGCGAAGTCCGCGGCCGTGCTGTCCTGCGACTGAATCGCGTCCAGGATTTCCTTCACGGTGTTGCCTCCGGTGATGCGGCGTCGAGGGAACGCTTGAGGGGCCCTGCTGGCAGGGGGAGCGGTGCGGTGTGGAGGTGTTGCCGTCGGTTCGGCAGGTGGAGCTGGCTTTGCTCGGTGGAGCAGAAGGTGCCTGTGACGCAGGCGTCCGGGCGCGCAGCACGGTGGTTGCGGGGACAGCCGGCGTACGTGTGAGTTCTCAGCACGCCGGCCGCCCGGACACCTTCAACGTATGGCACTCCGTGACACCTGACAAGGCACCCAGTGCCAACAATTTCTCTCACTTGTCATCTCGTGGGCACGCATGAGCAACACGATGGGTGTTACGAGACGTTCTGTCCTGCTGGCTGGCGGTTACCGGCCCGCCCGATACACATACGGCGTCGTCGTGCCGAGCGCCGTGAAGCCGAGCCGGGCCAGGATCGGGGCCGACATGTCGCTCGCGTCGACCTGGAGGTAGCGGTAGCCGCGCTCGGCGGCGATCCGTGCCCGGTACGCCACCAGCGCCCGGTAGATGCCCTTCCCCCGCCACTCGGCGACGGTCCCGCCGCCCCAGAGGCCCGCGAAGTCCGTCCCCGGGTACAGCTCCATACGGGCTGAGCTGACCGGCTCCCCGTCCGCCAGGACGACGAGCGCCACGAAATCCTCGGGGGCCTCCGCCAGCCGCCTCACGACCTGGTGCAGCAGCCGGGCCCCGTCCGCGCCGAACGCCCGCTCGTGGGCCAGCGCCATCAGCTCCGCCCCCGCCGCGTCCGCCACGGGGCACAGCGTGACGCCCTCGGGCAGGGCGACCGGCCCGGCCAGCGGCTCCGCCGGGGCCACCAGCAGGGTTTCCGGCGGCTCCGGGACGAACCCGGCCGCCCGCAGCCGGTCGCCCAGGTCGGCCGGCCCGTCGTGCGCGTACAGCTTCCACTCGAACTCCGGGAGGCCGAGCACCGCGCAGTGCCCGAGCTGGGCCGCGATCGCCGCGTCGGCCCCCTCCGCGTCCAGGTCCGGGGACGACCAGACGACCCCGTTCCAGTCGTCGGGGCCGCCCACCCGGCGCACGACGGGGCCGTCGCGCTCGACCCGGACACCGGGGCCGTCGGGACGGGCGTGCTCGCGCATGGTGCGGTCGTACAGGGCGCGGATCTCCACAGGTCGCATCCGCGCACCTCAGCACAGCGGTGTGCCGGGGAACCACCGGATTTCGCCCGCCGCCGCGCCGGACGCCCCGCCGCGCGCGTCGAAAGCGCCGCGCGGGGCACATGGTCCGACAACAAGTGATCTTGGAACGACGAAGAAGCAGGGGTGGGCCACCGATGGCGATACCGATCCGCCGCCGACGGAGCGACCGGCAGGGGCGCGCCCCGTTCGACCTCCGGCGCACCACGTTCGGCTTCGCTCTGATCGCGCTGATCGTCGCGGGCGGCGGGATGGCGCTGCGGGCGGCCTGGGAGAGCGCCGTCCGCCACCCCGTACCCGCCGTGCTTCTGGCCCTTCCGCTGCTGGCCGCCGCCGTCGTGGTGCTGCGCCGCCGTCGGCGGGCCCGGCGGGTCGCGCGGACCGTGGCCGGCGCGGCGTACGGCATCGTCGACGCCGGCCTCGCGGAGCTGGACGCCGCGGAGGCCGCACGCGCCGAGGCCCGCCTCGCGCCCCCGGAGCCGGCCGGCCACCCCGTCGACTACACGCGACTGGACCCGTACGCCTTCGAAGAGGCCATCGCCGAACTCTGCCGCCGCGACGGCTGCTCGGACGCCGAGGTGGTGGGCGGCGCGGGCGACCTGGGCGCCGATGTGCTGGGCACCACCCCGGACGGCCGCCGCCTGGTCGTCCAGTGCAAGCGCTACGGTCCGGAGAACCGGGCCGGTTCCCAGGACCTCCAGCGCTTCGGCGGCACCTGCTACGCGGTGCACGAGGCGGATGTCGCGCTCGTCGTCTCCACCGGCGGCTTCACCGAACCCGCGCTCGACTACGCCGAGCAGTGCGCCATCCTCTGTTACGGCCCCGAGGAGCTCGCGGCCTGGAGCGAGGGCGGCGCCCCGCCGCCCTGGGAGGCGACGGCGGTCCCCGCCGAGCGGGAGGTGCGGCTCAGCGGTCCTTCAGCGCCTGCTGGATCGTCCGCATGACCTCGTCCAGCGGGGCATCCGTACGCGCCACCGCGACGAGCACCTCGCCGTCCGCGGTCACCGAAGCGGCCGGGGCGCGCTCGGGCTCGGCCTGGGCGGTCCGGCCGGCCCCGATACCCGAGCCGAAGGTGTCGCGCACGATGGCGAAGGCCCGGTCGAGCTGCGCCTCCACATCGCCCTGGCCGCCCGCCCGCAGCCAGCGGCGCAGCACATGGTTGTGCGCGGTGACGACGGCGGACGCGGCGACCTCAGCGAGCAGCGGGTCGTCGTTGCCGACATGGTGGTCGCGCTCGTCGAAGTGGCCCAGGAGATAACGGGTGAACAGCCGCTCGTAGCGGGCCACCGACGCGATCTCGGCCTCCCGGAGGGTCGGCACTTCGCGGGTGAGCTTGTAACGGGCCACGGAGACGGCGGGCTTGGCCGCGTACATCTTCATGACTTCCTTGATGCCCCGGCAGACGGTGTCGAGCGGGTGCTCGTGCGCGGGAGCGGCGTTCAGGACGGCCTCGGCCCTGACGAGGGTGTCGTCGTGGTCCGGGAAGATGGCCTCTTCCTTGGAGCGGAAGTGGCGGAAGAAGGTCCGGCGGGCCACGCCCGCGGCGCCCGCGATCTCGTCGACGGTCGTCGCCTCGTAGCCCTTCGTGGCGAAGAGTTCCATCGCGGCGGCGGCCAGTTCGCGGCGCATCTTGAGCCGTTGGGCGGCCGCACGCGTTCCCGCGGTGGTCTCCGGGGCGTCGGTCGCGGCGGTGGCACGGGGTGACTTGGCGGGCTGGGACATGGCATGAACGTAACCCATCGGTGCAGGAGAGCGCGCCTGCGGGGGCGGGCCGCCGGAGGGTCCCAGCAGCCCGCCCCACCCGGCTCCCGGGTCAGCGACGGGCATATTCGCGGAAGCCGCGCCCCGTCTTGCGACCGAGGCAGCCCGCGGCGACCAGGTGCTCCAGCAGCGGCGCGGGTGCCAGGCCCGGGTCGCGGAACTCCCGGTGCAGCACCTTCTCGATGGCCAGCGAGACGTCCAGGCCGACCACGTCGAGCAGTTCGAACGGGCCCATCGGGTAGCCGCCGCCCAGCTTCATCGCCGCGTCGATGTCGTCCAGCGACGCGTAGTGCTGCTCGACCATCTTGATCGCGTTGTTGAGGTACGGGAACAGCAGCGCGTTCACGATGAAGCCGGCCCGGTCCCCGCAGTCCACCGGGTGCTTGCGGATCTTCGCGCAGACCGCGTGGACCGTGGCGTGCACGTCGTCGGCGGTCAGGACGGTGCGCACCACCTCGACCAGCTTCATCGCGGGCGCCGGGTTGAAGAAGTGCATCCCGATGACGTCCTCGGGGCGTGCGGTCGCCCGGGCGACCGCGACGACCGGCAGCGAGGAGGTGGTGGTGGCGAGCACCGCGCCGGGACGGCAGACCTTGTCCAGGGCGGCGAACAGCTGCTGCTTGATCTCCAGGTCCTCGGCGACCGCCTCGACGGCGAGGTCGACCTCGGCGAACGCGTCCAGTGAACCGGCCGCGGTGATCCGCGCCAGCGTCTCGTCCCGGGCCTCGGCGCTCAGCCGCCCCTTGGACACCGAGCGCTCCAGGGACTTCGCGATCCGCCCCTTGGCGAGGTCCGCCTTCTCCTGGGTCCTGGCCGCCAGCACCACGCCGTAACCGGCCTTCGCGAAGACCTCCGCGATCCCGGACGCCATGGTGCCGGAGCCCGCGACGCCCACCGACGCCACCGCGCGCCCCGCGCCCGGCTCGGCGCCGGCCGCCGGGGTCAGCGCGTCGGGCACCACGTCCTGGCCGCCGGGGGCGTCGTACGTGTAGAAGCCGCGCCCGGCCTTCCGTCCGGTCAGGCCCGCGCTGCTGAGCTGCCCGAGGACGGGGGCCGGGGCGTGCAGCCGGTCGTGGGACTCGGCGTACATGGCCTCCAGGACCGTACGCGCGGTGTCGATACCGATCAGGTCCAGCAGGGCGAGCGGGCCCATCGGCAGCCCGCAGCCCAGCTTCATCGCCGCGTCGATGTCCTCGCGGGAGGCGTAGTTCGCCTCGTACATCGCGGCGGCCTGGTTGAGGTAGCCGAAGAGCAGCCCGTCCGCGACGAACCCCGGCCGGTCGCCGACCGCGACGGGCTCCTTGCCCAGCTCCCGGGCCAGCTTGGTGACCGTCTCGACGGCGGGCGGCGCGGTCAGCACCGACGAGACCACCTCGACCAGCTTCATCGCGGGCGCCGGGTTGAAGAAGTGCAGGCCGAGCACGCGCTCGGGGCGCTGCGACTCGGCGGCCAGCCGGGTCACCGACAGGGCGTTGGTACCGGTGGCCAGGACCGTGGTGGGGGAGACGATCGCGTCCAGCTCCCGGAACACCTGCTGCTTGATCTCGTACGACTCCGGCACCACCTCGATGACCAGCTCGGCATCGGCGGCGGCCTGGAGCGTGTCCGCGGTACGGAACCGGGCGAGCGCGGCGGACCGCTCCTCCTCGGTGATCCGCCCGCGGCCCACGGCCCGTGCGGTGGACGCTTCGAGGGAGGCGACGGACCCGAGGGCGGCCGCCTCGCTGATGTCGATGCCGATGACCTCGCGGCCCGCCAGGGCCAGGACCTCGGCGATGCCGGTGCCCATGGTGCCGAGGCCGACGACGGCGATGGTGGAGAGAGGGGTGTCCATCACGGGACTCCAGGGTGAGTGACGACTGTGGGAGCACAGCGCGCGCGGCGATGAGGGAGCGGCGCGCGGCGTACGGAAGCTGCGTGTCGTGGAGCACGGGGCCGAGGCGCGAAGAGCGCGCGCCCGGCCGTGAGGGGTGACGGACTCTGTCCCGGAGCCGCGTCGCACGTAAAGCCGAACCGACAAGCACTCCGGGTGGCTGCGTCACCAGGCCACCGGAGCCTGCGGGGAGTGTGCCCCGCTCAGATGAGATTAACCGGCGAGTAACGAGCGCGCCACCCCTGGGTTCGTGTGCCCTGGACCACACGGGCTCGACCATCGCGCCCGCACGGAGTGTGTCCGTCGATAGGCTGAACGTCATGGATGAGGAGTTCCGTTCGCTCATGGACCGGCTGGAGCCCGAGGCGGCCGGGTCGCCGCAGTACGACCGGCTCGTCGCCGCCGAGGACCCCGAGGAGCTGGCCCGGGTCCTGGTGGAGCCGCACCGGCCGCTGTGGGCTCGGGAGCTGGCCGCCTTCCGGCTCGGCTGCGCGGGCGACCGGCGGGCCTTCGAGGCGCTGGTGCTCCTGCTCAACCACCGCGACCCCGAACGCTGCGTCTCCGCCGCCCACGCCCTGGCCCGCCTGGACGACCCCCGCACGCCCCGGGCCGCCGCAGCGCTCGCCACGAACACCCTGCGCACCGCCTACGCCCTGCACCCGGTGCGTCTGCTGACCGAGCTGCGGGCCCCCGAGTCGACGCCCGCCCTGGTCGCCACCCTGCAACGCCTGCTGGCTCCGGGCGAACCCCACTGGCGCGTCGCCCTGGCCTGCGTCGAGGGCCTCGGCCGGCTCGCCGACGAACAGGCCCGCCCGGTCCTCACGGCGGCCCTCCCGCACCCCCGGCTCGGCGCGGCCGCTGCGGCGGCGCTCAGCCGGCTGCCCGGGGAGTGAGTGCGCGGACGTGGCGCACCCCGGCCAGCAGGGCACCCGGTCCCGGTCCCGATGCGCTCGGGCAGGACGTCGTCGATCCGCGTGTCACGGGCGGTGGCGCAGGGTGGGTACGGGGGAGGGGGGAGTGCCTCATGCCGGGCCGTCCTCGCGTGCACGCCCCGCGCCGCGCGCCCGATTTTCGCCGGGCCGCCCGCGCACCCCGGGGCGGGGAGCGCGGACGGCCCGTCCGGCTCAGCGGCGGAAGCCCAGCAGCCCGTGCAGACGGCTGCCCTTGCTGTTGTCCACCGACTGGGCCGCCGCCTTCTCGGCGGGCAGCGGCTTCGGCTCCGGCAGGGCGGCGCAGACCGCGTCCGCCCCGCCCCGGCCGCGCGGGACCGTGCCGTCGGTCAGATAGGCCGTCAGATGCCGGTCCAGGCAGTCGTTGCCGCTCAGCGTGATGCCGTGGTTGCCGCCGCCCTCCTCCACGACGAGGCTGGAGCCCTTGAGCTTGCGGTGCATGCTGACCCCGCCGCCGTACGGGGTCGCCGCGTCGTCCGTGGCCTGGAGGATCAGCGCCGGGGGCAGCTGCCGGTTGTTCACCGGGACCGGCCGCAGCGGAGGCACCGGCCAGTTCGCGCACGGCGCGTTGTACCAGGTGTTGTTCCAGGTCATGAACGGCGCCTTCTCGTGGATCCGGCGGCTGTCGTTGCGCCAGGTGCTCCAGTGCTCGGGCCAGCCCGCGTCGCGGCACTGGACGGCCGTGTAGACCGAGTAGCCGTTGTCGCCGCTCGCGTCGACCGCGCCGAAGTCCTCGTACACCTCGACCAGCGCCTCGGCGTCCCGGTCCTTCACATACGCGGCGAACGCCTCGGCGAGGTAGGGCCAGTAGCCGTTGTAGTAGCCGCCGGGCAGGAAGGTGTCCTCCAGCTCGCTCGCGCCGACCGTGCCGCCCGCGGGCTTGCGCGCCACGTCCGCCCGCATCCGGTACCAGGCGGCCTCGACCCGTGCTGGGTCGGTGCCCAGGCCGTACGCGGCGTCGTTCTTCGCGACCCAGGCGGCGAAGGCCTTGTGCCGGTCGTCGAACGCGTAGTCCTGGCCGAGGTTGCCCTCGTACCAGACCCCGTCCGGGTCGACGACCGAGTCCAGGACCAGCCGGCGCACGCGCTCCGGGTACAGCTTGGCGTAGACCGCGCCGAGGTAGGTGCCGTAGGAGTAACCGAAGTAGTTGAGCTGCCGGGAGCCCAGCGCCCGGCGGATCACGTCGAGGTCCTTGGCCGCGCTGACCGTGTCCATGTACGGCAGCACGTCGCCGTGCTTCTCGCCGCAGGCCCGGGCGAAGGACTCGGCCCGGTCGCGGTTGATCCGCTCCGCCCGGTAGGACGTCGGCACCGAGTCCGGGCGCACCGGATCGAAGTGCCCGGGCAGGCAGTTCAGAGCGGGCGTGCTCCTGCCGACGCCGCGCGGGTCGAAGCCGATCACGTCGTACTGCGCGGCCACCTTCTCCGGCAGCGAGGAGGCCACGAACCCGGCCATCGACAGACCGCTGCCGCCCGGGCCGCCCGGGTTGACCAGCAGCGGGCCCTGGAAGGTCTTCGCGGTGTGCGGGACGCGGGACAGGGCGAGCGTGACCTGGCGGCCCGACGGGCGGCGGTGGTCCAGCGGGGCGCGGACCTTCGCGCACTGGAGCGTCGGGTAGCTCTCGGTCGGACAGCCGGTCCACTTCGGCTTCGGAGCGGGCGGGGAGCTCGCCGTGGTGGCGGCGGCCGGACAGGGTGCGGCGGTCAGCAGACCGGCGACGGTCGCGCCGACGGCGACCAGAATTCCTGCACGTTTCGTCATGGGGCCTCCCGGAGTGGCGGGACGCGGCGCCGGATCACCGGTCCCCGCCGCATGCTCCCCGAATTCCCCCGCGGAAGGGCCCGTTCCGCGCGGAGTCGACCCGTACGGTCACGCCATCGGCCCCACGGGCCCTTCCGGCCACGCGGGTCCCGCCGGTGAGCTTCAGAGCAGGGTCAGCTGGGTCGGGCCGGGCTCCGGTGCGGCGGACGGGGCCGGGGCGATCCGGCGGGCCTCGCCCCGGTGCGCCGGGCCGATCCCGAACTCGTCCGCCAGCTCGTGCACCTGACGGGTGATCCGGCGCTGGTACCAGGTGGGGGCGTATGCCCCGCCCGCGTACATCCGCTCGTAGCGCTCGACCAGATGCGGATGGTGCTGCCCCAGCCAGTGCAGGTACCACTCGCGCGCGCCGGGGCGCAGATGCAGGACCAGCGGGGTCACCGAGGCCGCTCCCGCCTCCGCGATGGCCGCGACCGTGGCGCGCAGTTGCTCCGGGCGGTCGCCGAGGAACGGGATGACCGGGGCCATCAGGACCGAGCAGCCGATCCCGGCGTCGGTGAGGGCGCGCACCACGTCCAGCCGGCGTTCGGGGGAGGGGGTGCCCGGCTCGACCGTCCGCCACAGTTCCCGGTCGGTGAAGCCCACGGAGACCGAGACGCCGATCTCGGTGACCTCGGCGGCCTGCCGCAGCAGCTCCAGGTCCCGCAGGATGAGCGTGCCCTTGGTCAGGATGGAGAACGGGTTGGCCCGGTCGCGCAGGGCCGTGATGATGCCCGGCATGAGCCGGTACCGGCCCTCCGCCCGCTGGTAGCAGTCCACGTTCGTGCCCATGGCGACGTGCTCGCCCCGCCAGTGCCGGGAGGCCAGCTCCCGCTGGAGCAGCTCGGCGGCGTTGACCTTGACGACGATCTGGGAGTCGAAGCCGATCCCGGTGTCCAGGTCCAGATAGCTGTGGGTCTTGCGGGCGAAGCAGTACACACAGGCGTGCGTGCAGCCCCGGTACGGGTTCACCGTCCATTCGAACGGCATCCGCGAGGCCCCGGGCACCCGGTTCAGGATCGAACGGGCCCGGATCTCGTGGAAGGTGATCCCCCGGAACTCCGGGGTGTCGAACGTGCGCGTGGTCACCGCGTCCGCGGTGAAGAGCGCGCTGTTCCCGGTCGTCGAGTTCTTCTCGACCAGATTGTCCCAGCGCATGGACGCCTCCTCGGTAGCACTCCTCGCAGAATAGAACACTTGTTCCCTTGATCGTGCGGGGCAGCCCCAGGCCCTAGCCTGTGGCCCACCGACGAACCCCAACCGACCGGGAGGCCCCGACCATGGCCGCCAAGTTCACCGAGCTCGCGATCGACTGCGCCGACCCCCTGGCCCTGGCCCGCTTCTGGTGCTCGGTCCTCGACTACGAGGTGCGGGGTGCGGAGGAGGGGGAGGAGGCCGTCACCATCGGCCCGCCCTCGGTGCCCGAGGGGAAGGACCGCCCCGGCCCGGTGCCGCCGGAGCTGACCTTCGCGCGCGTCCCCGAGGGCAAGACCGTCAAGAACCGGCTCCACATCGACGTCAACCCCACCGACCGGGAGCAGGGCGAGGAGGTCGAGCGGCTGCTCGCGCTCGGCGCCCGGCGCGCCGACGTCGGCCAGGGCGGGGCGAGCTGGGTCGTCCTCACCGACCCGGAGGGCAACGAGTTCTGCGTCCTCGCGACCCGCTGCCCCTGACCCCGTCCGGCCCCGATTTTGAGCGGCCGTACCCGAGGTGGTTGGCTCAGCACACCCCCCGAACCACGGATTGCTGGAGGAACAGCCATGGCGCAGGTCGAGGCGACGACGGAGCGGATCATCGCGGCGGACGCGGACACGGTGTTCGACGCGCTGGCCGACTACAAGGACGTCCGCGGCAAGGTGCTCACCGGGCACTTCAGCGAGTACGAGGTCCGGGAGGGCGGTGACGGCGAGGGCACCCTCGTGCACTGGAAGCTCCAGGCGACCAGCAAGCGCGTCCGCGACTGCCTGCTGGAGGTCAGCGAGCCGACCGACGGGCAGCTCGTCGAGAAGGACCGCAACTCCTCGATGGTCACCACCTGGACCGTCACCCCGGCCGGCGAGGGGAAGTCCAAGGCCGTCGTGGTCACGGTCTGGGACGGCGCGGGCGGCATCGGCGGGTTCTTCGAGCGGACCTTCGCCCCCAAGGGCCTCGCCCGGATCTACGACGAGCTGCTCCAGAACCTCGCCACGGAGGTCGAGAAGTAGGGCAGACCGGCGATCGGGGGCCGGTCCGGCCGGCCCCCGCCCGCGGACCGGCCTCACCGGAACGGGTGGTTTTCCGGGACGACCGGTTGTGCGCCGTAGGGGCTCCCACCGGCGCATAAGCCCTCCGTGCGCGCCGCGTACACCCCTCGTCACGTTTGCCCCGCCTTGCCGCGCGATGCGACAAATGGGCGGCGCAGAGGCGACGAGGGGAGCGTTACGTGGTGGGCGGTATCACGCTGCTGAAGGACGAACCGGACGGCACGGGACCCGACGGCACCGATCCGGACGGTACGACGGCGGCCCTCGAAGCCGCCGCACTGCCGCCGCCACCCCCTCCGCCCGGGCCCGGACCCGGGCAGGCGGCCGTGGAGATCAGCCCCCGCAAGGTCCGCATGGTCTTCCTCGGGCTGATGCTCACCCTGCTGCTCGCGGCGCTCGACCAGATGATCGTCGCGACCGCGCTGCCCAGGATCGTCGGTGAGCTGCACGGCCTGGAGAAGATGTCCTGGGCGGTCACCGCCTATCTCCTCGCCTCCACCATCGTCCTGCCGCTCTACGGCAAGCTCGGCGACCTCTTCGGGCGCAAAGGCGTCTTCCAGTTCGCCATCGTCGTCTTCATCATCGGCTCCGCCCTCGCGGGCTGGTCGCGCACCATGGACGAACTGATCGCCTTCCGCGCCCTCCAGGGCATCGGCGGCGGCGGTCTCATGATCGGTGTCCAGGCGATCATCGCGGACATCGTCCCCGCCCGGGAGCGCGGCCGCTACATGGGCCTCATCGGCGCGGTCTTCGGCCTCGCCTCGGTCGCCGGACCCCTGCTCGGCGGCTTCTTCACCGACCACGCCTCCTGGCGCTGGTGCTTCTACATCAACGTCCCCTTCGGCCTGGTCACCCTGGCCGTCATCGCGGTCGTCCTCAAGCTGCCCCGGCCCGCCGTACGCCCCCGGCTCGACGTCCTGGGCGCGGCGCTCCTCGCCGCCGCCTCCACCTGCCTGGTGCTGGTGACCAGCTGGGGCGGCACCGAGTACGCCTGGGGCTCGCGCACGATCCTGGGCCTCTCGGCGGGCGCGGTCCTCACGACGGCGCTCTTCGTCGCCGTGGAACACCGGGCCGCAGAACCGATCATCCCGCTACGGCTCTTCCGCGACTCCGTCTTCAACGTCACCGGCCTGGTCGGCGCGGTCGTCGGCATCGCGCTCTTCGGGGCCGCCAGCTACCTCCCGACCTATCTCCAGATGGTCGACGGGGTCAGCGCCACCGAATCCGGGCTGCTGATGCTTCCGATGATGATGGGCATCGTCGGCGGCTCCATCGTCTCGGGCCAGCTCGTCACCCGCACCGGCCGCTACCGGATCTACCCGATCGTCGGCAGCGCCGTCTCGGTGGTCGGCATGGGTCTGCTGTCCCTGCTGGAGGCTGACACCTCCCCGGTGGTGTACAGCCTCTACCAGGCCGTCCTCGGCCTCGGCATCGGACTGGTCATGTCCGTCCTCGTGCTCGCCGTGCAGAACTCCGTACGCCCCTCGGACCTCGGTACCGCCACCAGCGCCAACAACTACTTCCGGCAGATCGGCGGCAGCGTCGGCGCGGCGATCTTCGGCACGCTGCTCGCCGGGCGGCTCTCCGACGCGCTCGGCGTCCGGCTGCCCGCCGGCGCAAAGCTGCCCGACCCCGAGTCGATCACCCCGCAGATCGTCCACGCGATGGAACCCGCGCTGCGCGACGCCTACATCCAGGCGTACGTCGACGCGATGCCGCGCATTTTCCTCTACCTCGTGCCGGTGCTCGTGCTCGGCCTGATCCTCGCCTTCTTCCTCAAGGAGAAACCGCTGGTGTCCCACCACAGCCCCGAAGCCGCCGAGACCACGACCACGCAGATCCCCGCCGCCCGCGCCGACTCCGGACGGCCCGCCCCCGGCCACCTCTCCGGGGTCCCCGTGCACGGCAGCGTCCAGCACCCCGACGGCACGACCGTCCCCCGGGCCGCCCTCACCCTCATCGACGTCCAGGGGCAGCAGATCGGGCGCGGGGCCAGTGGCGAGGACGGGCGGTACGCGCTCAGCGTCCCCGGCGCCGGCTCCTACGTGCTGATCGCCGCGGCGGGCGGCCACCAGCCGCAGGCCGTCAGCGTCACCGTCGGCGAACGCCCCGTCGAGCTGGACCTGGTGCTCGGCGGCGCCGGACGCCTCGCCGGATCCGTCCTCACCCCCGACGGCGCCCCCGTACGCGACGCGGCCGTCACCCTCACCGACGTACGCGGCGAGGTCGTCGCCTCGACCCGTACCGGCCGCGAGGGCGGCTACGTCATCGGCGAGCTGATCGCGGGCGAGTACACCCTCGCCGCCAGCGCCCCCGCCTTCCGCCCCGCCGCCCTCCCGGTCAGCGTGCAGGCCGCCCGCGAGACCCGGCAGGACATCGAGCTGGCGGGCGGGGCCGTCCTGCGCGGCGTGGTCCGGGCCACCGGCGGACGGCCCGTCGAGGACGCCCGGGTCACCCTGCTCGACGCGGCGGGCAATGTGGTGGACACCCTCACGACCGGGTCCGACGGCTCGTTCCGGTTCGTCGACCTGTCGTCCGGCGAGTACACCGTGATCGCCGCCGGATACCCCCCGGTCGCCACCGTCCTCCAGGTCGCGGGCGGCGGCCGCACCGAGCGCGACCTCCAGCTGGGCCACGAGGACTGAGACGTACGGTACGGGGGCGGCGAGGCTCGGGGCTCAGCCCCGGAGCCGCGCCCGCCCCGCGTCCGCCCCATTCGGCTCCCGCACCGGGTCCTCCCGCACCAGCCGCATCAGCGACCGCGCCCCCGGGCTCAGGCTCCGTGCCCCCGGCAGCACCACCACGCTCTCGTACACCGGCCGGTGCGCGCCCGCCAGCTCCACCGCGACCAGCCGCGCCGCCTCCGGCTTGCGCGAGAAGTGGTGCGGCACCACCGCGATGCCCAGCCCCTCCTGCACCAGCTCCAGCAGGCTGTGCACATCGTTGACCTCCAGGCCCACCGTCCGCCGCACACCCGCCGCGGCGAAGGCCTCGTCGGCGGCCCGGCGCGGCCCCCAGTCCGGGTGGAAGTCGATGAACGACGCCCCCGGCAGCTCCTCCCACCCCACCTCGGTCCGCCCGGCGAACGGGTGCCCCGCCGCGCACAGCAGCACCATGGGCTCCCGGGCCAGCGGCACCAGCTCCCCGCGCCACTCCGCGGGGCTGACCGTCGCAGCGAACGCCAGGTCCAGGCGTCCGCCCGCCACCCCGTCCAGCAGACTGCTGGTGCCCTCCTGCCGCAGCCGCAGCTCCATCTGCGGATGCTCCCGGTGGAACGCCGCCAGCAGCCGCGCCGGACTCACCCCCGCCACGCACTGCTCGACCCCCACCGTCAGCGTCCCGCGCAGCAGCCCCCGTACGGCATCGACGGCGTCCCGCGCCGCCCGCGCGCCCGCCAGCGTGCGCTCCGCCTCCACCAGCAGCGCCCGCCCGGCCTCGGTGAGCCGGACCGTACGCGTGGTGCGGCTGAACAACGGTGTCCGCAGCTCCTGCTCCAGCGCCCGTACGGAGGCGGAGAGCCCGGACTGCGAGACGGCGAGGCGCTCGGCGGCGCGGGTGAAGTGCTGCTCCTCCGCCACGGCGACGAAGTGCTCCAGCTGACGCAATTCCATGATTGAGCAATGTAGGCGATGAATCCGAGCGGAATCTCCTGTTGGACTGCTGGATCCATCTGCGGAAGCCTGGAGCCGTCCCCCTCGTACGCCCCTGATCCCCCCAGCGGAGCCTGCCCATGCACCTGCCGTCCCCCGACCGCTACTCCGCCATGTCCTACCGGCGCACCGGCCGCAGCGGTCTGCTGCTGCCCGCGCTCTCCCTCGGGCTGTGGCACAACTTCGGGGGAGACAGGACCCCCGAGACGCAGGGCGCCATCCTGCGCCGCGCCTTCGACCTGGGCATCACCCACTTCGACCTGGCCAACAACTACGGCCCGCCGCCCGGCTCCGCCGAAGAGACCCTGGGCCGCGCCCTGGCCACCGACTTCGCCCGCCTGCGCGACGAGATCGTCATCTCCACCAAGGCCGGCTACCACATGTGGGAGGGGCCGTACGGGGAGTGGGGCTCGCGGAAGTACCTGCGCTCCTCGCTCGACCAGAGCCTGAGGCGCCTGGGCGTCGAGTACGTCGACATCTTCTACTCCCACCGCCCCGACCCGGACACCCCGCTCGAAGAGACGATGGGCGCGCTCGACTCCGCCGTACGGCAGGGCAAGGCCCTCTACGTCGGCCTCTCCAACTACTCCGCCGCCCAGACCCGCGAGGCCGCCGCGATCCTGAAGGACCTCGGCACCCCGCTCCTCATCCACCAGCCCCGCTACTCGATGCTCGACCGCCGCATCGAGGACGACGGGCTGCCGGACGTCCTGGACGAGCTGGGCGCCGGGTCCATCGCCTACTCGCCGCTGGAACAGGGCATCCTCACCGACCGCTATCTGAACGGCGTTCCGGCCGGGTCCCGGGCGGCCGGGGACAGCCCCTTCCTGTCCGCCGACGCCGTCACCCCGCAACTGGTGGAGCGGCTGCGCGCGCTGGACACGCTGGCGAAGGAGCGTGGCCAGTCGCTCGCGCAACTGGCCCTGGCGTGGGTGCTGCGCGGCGGCCGGCTCACCTCCGCCGTCGTCGGCGCGAGCAGCGTGGCCCAGCTGGAGAACAGCGTCGAGGCCGTCCGGAACCTGGACTTCACCGAGGACGAGCTGTCCCGGATCGAGGAACTGCTGCGGGACGCCGAGACGGGCTGACGGCGGTCAGGTGCCGGAGAGCGGAACGGGCGGTGCGGCCGGCAGGACATGGTCGCCCGCCTTGTCCGTACTCAGGCACAGCGAACAGACCAGGGCGTCGTGGGCCGGGCAGGCGGCCAGGTCCGGGCGCTCGAAGGTCTGCCGGCAGACGTGGCAGTCGTACGTGACCGCGCTCGGGTTGCCCTCGGCGTCCAGCAGCGGAACCGGGATGCCGTCGTCGCTCCGGCGCAGGTAGAACCGGCCCCGGGTGGCGACCGCCATGACCGGCGTGAGGAGAGACGCGATCACCACGGCGGCGACGGGGGAGTAGGGCTGGAGCGTGTCGCCGAAGGCGTGGAAGTACATCGCGATGGACAGCCCGGAGGCGGCGGTGAACGCGGTCACGCCGACCGGGTTGACCGCGTAGAGCATGCCCCGGCGGAACTCCGGCGCGTGCGGGGAGAGCTTCAGCAGGTACTTGTTGACTCCGATGTCGGTGGCGACGGTGACCACCCAGGCGATGGCGCAGTTGGAGTAGAAGCCCAGGATGCTGTTGAGGAAGCTGAACATGTCGGCCTCCATCAGGATCAGCGCGAAGGCCAGGTTGACCAGGACGAAGATCATGCGGCCGGGGTAGTGCCGGGTGACGCGGGTGAAGGAGTTCGTCCACGCCAGCGAGCCGGAGTAGGCGTTCGTCACGTTGATCTTGATCTGGCTGATCACGACCAGGACCACGGCCAGCGGCACGACCAGCCAGGACGGCATCATCGCGTCGAACGCCCCGCGGAACTGCTGGATCGGCTCGGTCGCCGCGGCCGGGCCCACCTCGGAGAGGATGTGGACGGCGAGGAAGACCCCGATGGCCTGTTTGATCGCCCCGAGCACCACCCAGCCGGGCCCCGCCATGACCAACGCCGTCCACCAACTGCGCCGGTTCGCCTCGGTCTTCGGCGGCATGAAGCGCAGGTAGTCGATCTGCTCACCGATCTGTGCGATGAGCGAGAGGCAGACGCCCGCGCCGAGCAGGACGGAGGCCGTGTTGAGGCTGCCCTCGCCGTCGGTGCCCGCGTAGGAGAGGAAGCTGTCGACCGTGCCGGGGTCGGTGGCGACCAGGTAGACCAGCGGGCCGACCATCAGCAGCAACCAGATCGGGGTGGTCCACACCTGGAGCTTGCTGAGGGCCTTCATCCCGTAGACGACGAGGGGGATGACCATCAGGGTGGAGACGGCGTAGCCGAGCCACAGCGGCAGCCCGAAGCCGAGCTTGAGGCCCTGGGCCATGATCGCCCCTTCGAGGGCGAAGAAGATGACGGTGAAGCTGGCGAAGATGACGCCGGTGAGGACCGATCCGTAGTAGCCGAAGCCCGAGCCCCGGGTGATCAGGTCCAGGTCGATGTTGTAGCGGGCGGCGTAGTGGGCGAGCGGGAAACCGGTGATGAAGATGAGGGCCGCCGCGACCGTGATCGCGACCAGCGCGTTGCCGGTGCCGTGGGCCATGGCGATCCCGGCGCCGATGGAGAAGTCGGCCATGTAGGCGATGCCGCCGAGCGCCGTGGTCGCCACGACCATCGGGGTCCAGCGGCGGTAACTGCGCGGCGCGAAGCGGAGCGTGTAGTCCTCCAGCGTCTCCCGCACCGCCTGGGGCTCGTCAGGGGCGGCGGGCGGTGCGGGGTCCGGTGGGGACGGGTCGGTGAGCTGAGTGCGGGTATCCATGGCGGGGGACGCTAGGCAGTCGCCGTTTCCCGCGCGTACGGCCGCTGTGAAGGCGGCGTTACGGTATACCAACGAGGTGCCAGAGGGCGGCGGGCCGCCTCCGGCCCGGGGAGCGCCGTCCCGCCCATGAGCCGGGCAGCGACGTCATGTCCCCGCCTCACGGAGCGATGCCCACCCCGTCGACCCGGCTCCAGGCCCGCTCCTGAGAGGCCGTCATGGCCGGCCAGCCGAGCCCGCCCGGCCGGGGCAGCACCCGGGAGGCGTACGGCGAGGGCCGGAACCCCGGATCGTAGAAGCACCCCGTGCCGTGACTCCGGTCGAACGCGGCGCACGAATCGGCCAGCGAACGCACGGTGGGCTTACGGCCGGTACGGGCCCAACGATCCAGTGCCGCGATGGAGTTGGCGTACTCCGCGCTGCTCAGCCCGCTGTGCTCGCTCTCCCGGGTGAAGGACTGCACGAGCCGGTCCTCCCGGCCCGCGCCCCGCAACGCGGCCCGGTAGGCGGCCTCGTGCTCCACGAACGCCGTCGGGTCGTCGATCGCGTGCAGGGTCAGGACGGGCAGGGACACCCGGCCGGTCAGGTCGCTGTCCCACGAGAGGTCCCGGCGCGCTGCCGGATCCGCCGAGAACCGTTCCACGCCCGCGTTCAGCGCCCGGTCGTCGTGCGAGCCGGTATACCACACCCCCCGGTTGGAGAAGGGGTTACGTCCCCCCAGCCGTGTCGAGACGATGTCGCGGAAGGTGAACGTCGCGAACCGCAGATGCGACTCCAGGGACCGCTCCGGAATCGCGGTGACGGCCAGGATGTCGTCCAGATTGCGCTGCTGGAGCGCGGTCCGGGCGGCCGGTTCGGCGTCGAACCCCGTGCACTCGCGCAGCCGGGCGCCCAGCCCGGCGGACGTCATCGTGGAGTCCGGGCGCAGTCCCTGCCACAGCGGGTACCGCGGCTCGGTGGGGCGCGGGTGGTTGCCGCAGTAGAACTGGTAGACCACGCGCAGGTCCACCCGGTAGTCGTAGCCGCGCGAACCGCCGCCCAGGACGCCGTTGGTCAGCAGCACACCGTCGTACGCCCCGGGCTCCGTGCCGTACGTCTCCGCGACCTTGGCGGCGACGTTCCCGCCCCAGGACTGGCCGTGCAGATAGGTCCGCCCCGGCTTCCCGAACCGGTCGACGAAGACCCGGCGCACGCTCTCGGTGTCGGCCGCCGCCATCCGCGTCCCGTAGCCGCCGCGCCGGTAGGAGGAGCCCGCCCAGGCGTACCCCTCCTCGACCATGACGGCCCAGCGCTCCAGGTCCTCGGCCGAGCGGGCCGGGTCCGATGCCTCGCCCAGGTCGGGCCCGCCGTGCGCGTGCACCACCAGGGAGCCGTTCCAGCGGACGGGAACGGCGAGCGCGTAGTGCGCCCCGTTCCCGTCCTGGCCCGTGTAACACCGCGCCTTTCCGGCCAGCGCCTCCGGGCAGGCGGCGGCGACCGGGGCCCCGGCAGGGCTTCCGGCCGGGGCGGGCGCCGCCGGAGCCCGGCCCGCCGACCCGAGGAGCAGGGCCGCGACGGCGGCGGCCAGCGCGGCGGAGCGCCACCGGTGGCGGCGGTACAGCGGCAGGGCGCGGACGGGCATGTCGGGGGAGTTCACGGGGGCGGCTCCTGGCGTTCTGCGCCGGCGGCGGCGCCCGCGGGCGCCGCCGCCGGAACGGTCTGTGCGGCTGCCCCGGCACGGGGTGCGCCGGGATGCCGGGATGCTAGGAAGCGCCGCGCCCGGGGGAGAAGCCCCGCGCGCATTGCGTTCATAGTGTTCGCCCCGGCGGGCCGTCCCACCCGCCCGCGAGCTGCCGCGCCGCTCAGCCGGTGGCGGTCACCGCCGTCCTCACCAGCTCCCTCACCTGGCCCACGATGTCGGCGCGGTTGCGCTCGAAGTCCGGGTCGGTGACCGTGCCCGCCGGATTCGAGTTCTCCGCGCCGAACTGGAGGACCGGGGTGTGCAGATGGCCGCCCGGCAGGTCCGGCAGGCGGAGCCGGTCGCGCAGCAGGGTGACCCGGTAGGCGATCTCGTTGGAGAGGTAGTCGCCACCGCCCCCGGCCCGCGCCGCCGAGCCCGGGGTGGGACCGTCGGGCCTGGTCACGGGCTGGGTGCCGCCCGCCGGGATCTCGGTGACCCCGGTGTTGTCGTACACCGGGAAGCGGCCCGTGTCCGCCTCGGTGAGCTGCCGGTACGGGAGGGTCGTGGACGTCCACTGCGGCTGCGTGGCCGGGTCGGCGACGGGGACGAGCCCGGTGCTCGAGGCGTTCTCGTTGTCGGCGAAGCCACCGCGCCAGGCCCCGTTCGTGCGCTCCACGTCGAAGCGGCCCTGGCGGCCCTGGCTGACCGTGGTGAACAGGTCCAGGTGCGGCAGATGCCGGGCGAGGGCCCGCTCGACGACGCCCTCCGCGAAGTCCGCCCAGCGCACCGGGAAGACGACCGTCTCGATCCGGGCCGGCCCGTCGGGCGTCTGCACCAGGGTGCCGTCGAGCGCGAGCGCGCTCGCGCCCGACGGGTTGCCGATCCGGACGTCGCGGTCCAGCGTGAACGGGTCGAATCCGGTGACCAGGACCCGCTTCGTCCGGTGGCCCCGGTAGTGGATGTCGCTCTGGCCGCGCGACGCGGTCTCCAGAGCGGAGTGCAGGGCTTCGCGCCGCTGGTCGTCGAGGCCGAACCGGGGCGTCCAGGCGCGCAGTTCGCGGCTGAGCGCGAGCCGGGCCCAGTACAGCGGGCGGTCGTCGCCCCGGCTCAGGTCGCCTGTGGCGGGCCCTCGCCCCTGGGCCCGGTCCACAGCGCGTTGCCACAGCGCCGAGGCGTGGCGGGTCACGGTGTGCTGGGCCTGCGCATAGCTCTTCGAGCGCGCCAGGGCTCGCTCGAAGCGTGGAGCGAAGGCGTCGAAGCCGCTGCGCCGCAGGATCTCCCGCGGGGCGTCCCGGTCGAGGCGCTGCTCCTCGACGGTCGCCTCCGCCAGGGTGCGGGAGGTGTCCGCGGGGGAGGCGGCGGCGGGCAGGGCGGAGCCCGCCAGGACGAGCAGGAGCGCCGTACCGCCGAGACCGATCCGGGCCGTTGCGGGGAGTTGGTGGGTCACACGGGTCCCTTTCGTTTCACCGGGTGGGGCCCGCAGTATCGCGGCACGGCCCGAGGTGATGCCATAGGGGGTGCGGTGCGGGGCCCGTCCACTTCACCGGACCGGACCACCGGGCCTGTCGTCAAACTGCCCTCTGCCAGGCCCCGCCCGGCTGCCCTTCGGGCGACGACGGCAGTTTGACCACAAGCCCCTGGCACGCCGCCCCTCCCTGGCCCGCGCCGCTCACGGGGCGTACGGTGTGACGGCATGAAGATCCTCATCAGCGCCGACATGGAAGGCGCCACCGGAGTCACCTGGCCGGCCGACGTGCTGCCGGGGACCCCGCAGTGGGAGCGCTGCCGGTCGATGTTCACCTCGGACGTGAACGCGGCCGCGCTCGGCTTCTACGACGGCGGCGCCGACGAGGTCCTGGTGAACGAGGCCCACTGGTCGATGCGGAACCTGCTGCTGGAGCACATGGACGAACGCGTTCAGATGCTGACCGGCAAGCACAAGTCGCTGTCCATGGTGGAGGGCATCCAGCACGGCGACGTGGACGCGGTGGCCTTCGTCGGCTACCACACGGGGGCCGGTACGGAGGGCGTCCTCGCCCACACCTACCTCGCCAACTCCATCACCGGCGTCTGGCTCAACGGTGTCCGTGCCAGTGAGGGTCTGCTCAACGCGCACGTCGCCGCCGAGTACGGGGTGCCCGTCGTCCTCGTCACCGGCGACGACCTGACCTGCGTGGATGCCGAGGGGTACGCCCCCGACGCCCGGAAGGTAGCCGTGAAGGACTACGTGTCCCGGTACGCGGCGGTCTGCCGCACCCCGGCCCGTACCGCCTCCGACATCCGGGCGGCGGCGAAGGCGGCCACCGCGCTCGCGGGCCGCCGGGACCCCGTCACCGGCTGCGCGTTCACCGTGGAGCTGGAGTTCGACGCCGAGCACCTGGCGGCGGCGGCCACCGTCGTCCCCGGCGTGGCGCCGAGCGGCGAGAGGCGCGTCGAGTACACCAGCGCGACGATGTACGAAGGAATTCGCACGTTCAAGGCGGTGACGACGATCGTGTCGGCCGCCGTGGAGGAACAATATGGCTGAGGCCCCCGACCTGCTCGGGCCCGTGGACCGGCAGGCTCTCGACGAAGTGGTGGCGTTCACCTCCGGGCTGATCCGCATCGACACCACCAACCGGGGCGGCGGCGACTGCCGGGAGCGCCCGGCCGCCGAGTACGTCGCCGAGCGCCTCGCGGACGCCGGAATCGAGCCGACGCTGCTGGAGCGCACCCCCGGTCGGACCAACGTGGTCGCCCGGATCCCGGGCACCGACCCCTGCGCCGACGCGCTCCTCGTCCACGGCCACCTCGACGTGGTGCCCGCCGAACCCGCCGACTGGACCGTGCACCCCTTCTCCGGCGAGGTGCGCGACGGCGTCGTCTGGGGGAGGGGCGCCGTCGACATGAAGAACATGGACGCGATGGTCCTCTCCGTCGTACGGGGCTGGGCCCGCGAGGGCTTCCGCCCGGCGCGCGACATCGTCATCGCCTACACCGCCGACGAGGAGGACAGCGCCGCCGACGGCTCCGGCTTCCTCGCCGAGCAGCACGCCGACCTGTTCGAGGGCTGTACGGAGGGGATCAGCGAGTCCGGGGCCTTCACCTTCCACGCGGGCGACGGCCTCGCGCTGTACCCGATCGCGGCGGGCGAGCGCGGCACCGGCTGGCTGAAGCTGACCGCCGGGGGCCGGGCCGGGCACGGCTCCAAGGTCAACCGGGAGAACGCGGTGAGCGCGCTGGCCGCCGCCGTCGCCCGGATCGGCGAGCACGAGTGGCCCATCCGCCTCACCCCGACCGTCCGGGCCGCGATCACCGAGATCGCTGCGCTGCACGGCATCACCGCCGACCTCGACGACCCCGGCTTCGACGTCGCCCAGCTCCTCGGCAAGCTCGGCCCGGCCGCCTCCCTCGTCGAGAACACCATCCGCAACAGCAGCAATCCGACGATGCTGGACGCCGGGTACAAGGTCAACGTCATCCCCGGCCACGCCACCGCGTACGTCGACGGACGCATGGTCCCCGGCGGCGACGAGGAGTTCCACGCCACCCTGGACCGGCTCACCGGGCCGCTCGTCGACTGGGAGTTCTACCACCGCGAGACGGCCCTGACGGCCCCGGTCGACTCCCCGACGTACGCCAAGCTGCGCGCCGCCGTCGAGCGGTTCGACCCGGACGCGCACACCGTCCCGTACTGCATGTCGGGCGGCACCGACGCCAAGCAGTTCTCCCGGCTCGGCATCACCGGCTACGGCTTCACCCCGCTGAAGCTGCCCGTCGGCTTCGACTACCAGCGGCTCTTCCACGGCGTCGACGAGCGTGTCCCCGTCGACGCCCTCCACTTCGGCGTCCGCGTCCTCGACCACTACCTGCGCACCGCCTGACCGCCTGCCGACCGAACCGCGCCCCGGGGGGACCGTCCTACGTGAATCCGTCCTACGTGAACACCGTGCAGACGGCAGCGCCGTACGGCACCTGGCCGTCGCCGATCGACGCGGCCCTCGCCGCCTCGCACGACGGCCGGCCCGACCACCTCGGCACCGTCGGGGACGAGGTCTGGTGGACCGAGCCGCGCCCCGCCGAGGGCGGGCGGCGCGCGCTGATCCGCCGTCGCGCGGACGGCACCACCGCACCCGCGCTGCCCGCCCCCTGGAACGCCCGCAGCCGGGTGGTCGAGTACGGCGGACAGCCCTGGGCCGGCACCGTGCGCGCGGACGGCGAACTCCTCGTGGTGTTCGTCCACTTCACCGACCAGCGGCTGTACGCCTTCGCCCCCGACGGGCCGGACGGGCCCTGGCCGCTCACCCCTCTCTCCGGGGTCGGCGGCGGGCTGCGCTGGGTGGACCCGCAGGTGCGCCTTGAGCAGGGGGCGGCGGGCGAGGTCTGGTGCGTCCTGGAGGAGTTCACCGGACCCGCCCCCACCGACGTACGACGGGTCGTCGCCGCCGTACCGCTGGACGGCTCGGCGGCCGCCGACCGGACGGCGATCCGTGAACTCTCCGACGACCGGCACCGGTTCGTCACCGGCCCCAAGGTCTCCCCCGACGGGCGACGGGCGGCCTGGATCGCCTGGGACCACCCGGCGATGCCCTGGGACGGCACGGTGGTCATGCTGGCCGACATCACCGACGCGGGCGCGTTCACCGGGGTCCGGCCGCTCGTCGGGGACGTCCACGAATCGGTCTGCCAGGTGGAGTGGGACCGTGACGGCAGCCTCCTGTTCGTCTCCGACCTCTCCGGCTGGTGGGAGCTCCAGCGCATCCGCCCCGACGCCGTCGCGGGCGGAGTGGTCCCCAGCAGCCGCCTGCTGCCGCCCCGGGGCGAGGAGTTCGGCGGACCGCTCTGGAAGATCGGGCTGCGCTGGTTCCACCCGCTCGACAACGGGCTGATCGCCGTCCTGCACGGCAAGGGCGACCACCGCCTCGGCATCCTCGACCCGGAGGCCGGCGAACTCGCCGACGCCCCGGGCCCCTGGACCGCCTGGTCCGACACGCTCGCCGTGCACGGCAGCCGGGTCGTCGGTGTCGCGGCGAGCCCCCGCAGCGCCCCCGAGGTCGTCGAGCTGGACACCGCGACCGGACGCACCCGCGTCATCGGCGCTCCCCACCGGGACGCCGTCGACCCCGCGTACTACCCGGCCTCCGAGCAGCGGACCTTCACCGGCCCCGACGGCCGGGAGATCCACGCCCACATCCACCCGCCGCACCACCCCCGGCACACCGGCCCCGAGGGCGAGAAGACCCCGTACGTCGTCTGGGCGCACGGCGGCCCCACCGGCCACTCCCCGCTCGTCCTCGACCTGGAGATCGCCTACTTCACCTCGCGCGGCATCGGCGTGGCCGAGGTGAACTACGGCGGCTCCACCGGCTACGGACGCGCCTACCGCGAACGGCTGCGCGGCGCATGGGGCCTGGTCGACGTGGCGGACTGCGCTGCCGTCGCCTCGGCCCTGGTCGAGGAGGGCGCTGCCGACCCGGACCGGCTCGCGATCCGGGGCGGCAGCGCGGGCGGCTGGACCACCGCCGCATCGCTGACCAGCACCGACCTCTACGCCTGCGGGACGATCCTCTACCCGATCCTGGACCTCGAAGGGTGGGCCACCGACGAGACCCACGACTTTGAATCGCGGTACCTGGAGTCCCTCGTCGGCCCGTTCGCCGAGGTGCCCGAGCGCTACCGGGAACGCTCCCCGATGAACCGCACCGACCGGCTGAACACCCCGTTCCTGCTGCTCCAGGGCCTGGACGACGTGATCTGCCCGCCCGCCCAGAGCGAGCGGTTCCTCGACGCCGTGGCCGGCCGGGGCATCGCCCACGCCTATATCGCCTTCGCGGGGGAGAGCCACGGATTCCGGCGCGCGGAGACCCTGGTCCGTGCCTTGGAGGCCGAACTCTCCCTCTACGCCCAGACATTCGGCATCGAGCGGTCCGACGTACCGCCTCTGGAGCTGACCACGTGACCCGCCAGGCCCCCGGCCCGATCACCCCGCTCGCCCGGCCGGCCCGGCTGCGCCCCGGCTCCCGGGTGGCCGTCGTCGCGCCCAGCGGACCGGTCCCCGCCGACCGGCTGGAGGAAGGTCTCGCCGTTCTGCGCGACTGGGGCCTCGAACCCGTGGTCGGGCCCCATGTCCGATCCGCGCACCCGGAGTTGGACTACCTCGCAGGTACGGACGCGGACCGTGCGGCAGACCTTCGGGCAGCGTGGTGCGACCCGTCCGTGGAGGCCGTGCTCTGCGCCCGGGGCGGCTTCGGCGCACACCGGATGGTCGACCTGGTCGACTGGGCGGCGGTCCGGGCCGCCGGGCCCAAGGCGTTCGTCGGCTACAGCGACATCACCGTGCTGCACGAGGCGTTCGCCCTGCGGGCCGGGTTCGCCACCCTGCACGGACCGATGGTCGCCACCGAGACGTTTCTCAAGGACGCGCCGACCCGCGAGCACCTGCGCGCCACCCTCTTCGAGCCGGAGACCGTGCGCACGCTCGGCCTCGCATCGGCCGGGGCCCTGGTCCCCGGCCGGGCCGGAGGCGTCCTGTACGGCGGGTGCGTCAGCCTGCTCGCCGCCGACACCGGAACCCCGGGCGGCCGGTCCCACGCCGGCGGTGGCCTGCTGGTGATCGAGGACACCGGGGAGGAGCCCTATCGGCTCGACGGCATCCTCACCCGGCTCCTGCGCTCCGGCGCCCTGGCCGGGGTCGCCGGGGTGGCCTGCGGATCCTGGCAGGAGTGCGGGCCGTACGACAAGATCCGTGCCGTGCTCGCCGACCGGCTCGGCCCGCTGGGCATACCCGTGGTCGAGGAGCTGGGGTTCGGCCACGGGGCGACCGCGCTGACGATTCCCCTGGGTCTGCCCGCAGTGCTCGACGCACCGGCGGACGGCGGGCGTTGCACGCTCACCGTCGAGGTGCCCGCCCTGCTCTGAGCTTCTCGGCCTCTCCCCGATCCGCGTTGGCACCGCTTCCGGTGCCGACGCGGAGGTGTGTGCGTTCCCGCGGGAAAGTGAACATCCGTCAAGAACCGCTGACCGGTGCGTTGACACGGCTATGACCTGTGTCACAGCATGAGCGCGACCCAGTACTTACCGGTCGGTAAGGTGTCCTCGGTGTGGAGGTCCTCGTGTCAGGTGCTGTTTCCAGAGTGCGCGGCCCGCTCGTCGCGGTCGCCGGGGCGGCCCTCGTCGCCCCCCTCGTTCTCGCCGGCCCGGCCCATGCCGACGCCGACCCCTACACCGTCACCCCGCTGACGTTCACCGTCGGGGCGGGCGACCGCACCTGCACGGTGGACGCCGATCTCTACCGGCCCACCGGGGCCCACGCCGAGAATCCGGCCCCCGCCGTCCTCGCCACCAACGGCTTCGGCGGCAGCAAGTCCGACGGTTCCACCGACGCCATCGGCAAGGCCTTCGCCGAGCGCGGCTATGTCGGGCTCGTCTACTCGGGCCTCGGCTTCGGCAAGTCCGGCTGCCTGATCACCCTGGACGACCCCGCGGTCGACGGCCTGGCCGCGAGCGAACTCCTCGACTTCCTCGGGGGAGTCCGCGCGGCCGACGACGGGACGAGGGCCGACTACGTCACGCAGGACGCCGACGGGGACCCGCGCGTCGGGATGATCGGCGGCTCCTACGGCGGCGCGATCCAGCTGGCGACCGCCGCGGTCGACCCCCGCGTCGACGCCCTCGTCCCCCTGATCACCTGGAACGACCTCGGCTACGCACTCGCCCCCAACAACACCGGGGCGCGCACGGGAGTCACCTCCGACACCCCCGGCGTCTTCAAGTGGCAGTGGGCCAACGGCTTCTATCTGATCGGCGAGGGGCAGCCGCTCCTCAACCCGGGCCTGGACCCCTCCCGGATCAACCGGCTGGACTGCCTGCACTTCGCCACCCGCGCCTGCGAGACCGTCCGGCTGCTCAACTCGGGCCGCTACCCGGCCGACGAGACCGAGGAGATGCTCGCGTACGCGCGCGGCGTCTCGCCGGTCTCCTACCTCGACCGGGTCAAGGCCCCCACCCTCATCGTCCAGGGCCAGGCCGACAGCCTCTTCAACCTCAACGAGGCCACCGCCACCTACCGGACGCTCAAGGCCCAGGGCACCGAGACCAAGATGATCTGGCAGTCCTGGGGGCACAGCGGCGGCCAGGTCCCCGGCGAACTCGACCTGAGCCAGGGCAATCTGGAGACCAGCCACGTCGGACAGCGGGTGCTGGCCTGGTTCGACCGCTACCTCCACAAGAACACGGGCGTCGGCACCGGACCCGCCCTCTCCTACTACCGCGACTGGCAGGGCGGCTACGGCACCGCAGCCGACGTCCCCGCCCTCTCGCGGTCCCTCTACCTCTCCGGCGACGGCAAACTCGTCGACAACCGCTCGAAGGTCGCGCGCGGCAGCCGCCAGTACACCAACTGGCCCGTGCCCACCAGCCACTCCGAGAGCTCCATCGCCCCGCTGATCGGACTGCCCGACCCGAAGCCGTACGACACCAAGGGCACCTACCTCGGCTGGCGGAGCGAACCCCTCACCGCGCCCCTCGACGTCGTCGGCGCGCCGAAGGCCACCCTGAAGGTCGTCTCGCCGAAGGCGGAGCGGGTCCAGCACAGCGGCGACGCCTCCGACAAGCTCGTCCTGTTCGCCAAGGTCTACGACGTCGCCCCCGACGGCAGTCGGAAGCTGGTGAACCGGCTCGTCTCCCCGGTCCGGGTCCCCGACGTCACCCGGCCGTTCACGGTCGAGCTGCCCGGCATCGTCCACCGGTACGAGAAGGGGCACCGCCTGGAGTTCGTGATCGCCGCCAGTGACACCGCGTACTTCGGCAACCGGGGCATCAAGCCCGTCACCGTCCTCCACGCCCCCGAGGACACCGGCGTACTGGAGCTCCCGGTGGTCCCGTCCGGCTGACGCCCCCGCTTTCCCCTTCACCCGGACGGCGCAACAGCACCGCCCCCCGGATCCGGCACCCGCTCATGATGGGACCCGGGGGAGGCCGCGTGCACGTCGGACCGGACGGGCGAGGAACGAGCGAAAGGGCCGGACCATGAGCCCCAAGGACGTATCGAGCGACAGCGGGCGCGCCCAGGGGTGGCTCACTCCGGGGCGCGTCGCGGTCGGCGTGGTGGTCGTGCTCGTCATCGTGTTCATCTGCCTGAACACCAACGACGTCACCATCCGGGTGCTGATCCCCGAGGTGACGATGCCGCTGTGGTCCGCGCTCGCCGCCATGTTCCTGATCGGGCTCGGCTGCGGCGGCTACCTCTTCCGCCGCCGGGGGAAGTGACGGCGGTCCGGGACGGGGTGGGGCGGGAGCCGCGCTCGCCGTCGGCGAAACCGCTTGAGGGGTGTGCGCCGCTGCGGTGAGGATGACCCGCATGCGTACGATCGTGGCCCTCGACGCCCCGTCCAACCTCGGCCTGCGGCCTCCGGCGCCCGGCACCGTCCCGGGCTGCTACAAGCTGGCCGGCGCGCTGTGCGAACAACGCATCGTGGCCCGCCTCGGCGCACTCGAAGGCGGCGTCGTGGTGCCGCCGCGCTACGACCTCGGCGACTGGCGGGAGGGCGACGGGGTGTTCAACGCCGCCGCCATCGCCCGCTACACGCGCACCCCCGTCATGCCCGCCGTCGACAGGCCGGACGACGGCGGCCTCCTCCCCGAGGAACTCGCCCCGCTGCTGCGGACGCTGGTCTCCTCCCCGCGCTGCGTCGGGCTCAACGTCACCATCTACGACCCCGATCTCGACCCGGACGGCACGGCGGGCGCGCTGCTCGCCGACCTCGTCGTCGGCGCGCTCAAGGAGGCGTGAGAAGCCGGTCGAGCGCATTGATGGGCAGCCCGGACGGGGTCGGGCTCGGCCCTTCTCCCTCACCGTGGCGGCCACCGCACCTGCTCGGAGGCGGCCCGGTCCGGCGGCCGGGACCGGGCCGTGGGCAGGGCGGTGGGCTGCGGGCCGTTCGCACGACCCTCCAGCACGCGTAGGCCTTCGCCCGGGATGAGGCTGCTCATGCCCTGCGGCAGGGAGCTGAGTCGTCGTGAGGACGCGGCCGGGGCCGGACGCCCGGACAGCGGCGCGGGCGCCCGCCACGACCTGACGGGCCGACAGAACGTGCGGCGTAGCCGGGCGGTGGCCGGGCCGCCACCTGCGTCCGTCCGGACCCGTGGGGACGGGTGATAGGGCGGGGCAATCGCGAGTTGGCATCATCCCCGGCGGCTGCCCGCCCCCTCACACTCTCTCCGTACCGTCCCGCGCCCCGTCCGCTGAGCGGACACATCCCCGGACGCGGGTTCACCGGACAGTAGGAGAAATCCCCCATGAAACACGTCTCGACCGCCGCGGCCCACGCTCTGGCCGGACTCGCCCTCGTCGCCGCGCTGGGTGCGGCTCCCGCGGTCTCCGCCGCTCCTGCTCCTGCCCTCTCCACCCCCGCCGGCATCGCCGCGTACAACGGTTCGGGCGAGAACACCGCCGCGAACCGGGCGTTCTACGACGCCGTCATGAAGTCGGTCGCCGAGAAGCGGGCCGCCAACCCGGGGGCCCAGGCCGTCACCGTCACCTACAGCGCGGCCTCCGCCCCCAGCTTCCGCACCCAGATAGCCAACAGCACACGCATCTGGAACAGCTCGGTCTCCAACGTCCGGCTCCAGGAAGGCTCCAGAGCCGACTTCACCTACCGCGAAGGGAACGACCCGCGCGGATCGTACGCCTCGACCGACGGACACGGCCGGGGCTTCATCTTCCTGGACTACCGGCAGAACCAGCAGTACAACTCGACCCGCGTCACCACACACGAGACCGGGCACGTGCTCGGCCTGCCGGACACCTACTCCGGACCGTGCAGCCAGCTGATGTCCGGTGGCGGCCCCGGCCCGTCCTGCACCAACGCCCAGCCGGACGCCAGGGAGCGCGCCCGCGTCAACCAGCTCTGGCAGAACGGTCTCGCGGCCGCGCTCGCCCGGCCTGCCTCCTGACCGGCCGAGCCGGCACACCGACCGGCGCGAGCTGACTGCCCCGTCTGTACGAGCGGGGGCCGTTCCGGACGCGGAGCGGCCCCCGCGCCCGGCAACGGCTGAGCCGCAAGCGGTCGCGGCCGGTGCGCGCCGGCGGAGGCCGGCCTACGAGCTGCTGGGGGGCCCGGGCTCGCGCTGGTTGGCCTGGGGCACCGCTCGGTCGTTGCGCCTGCTGCCCCAGGCTCGGACGAGCTTCGCGACGGGGTTGCCCGGCTCCCCGGCATCGGCCCCCTGGCGGAGGGGGCCGGGGCCCGACGCGGACGGCAGGAGCCGGGCGGCGACGCCGCTGAGCCGGGTCGTCAGGCCGGGCGCCACGCCGTGCGCGAGCTGGGCCGCTTTGGCGGGCGCGGTGAGCACCAGCCGGGCGCGCCTCTGGATGACCGCGTCCACGATCCTGCGGGCGGCCCGCTCGGCGTCCATCGACAGCAGCGGGGCGCCCGCCGCGGTGCTGAACCAGCCGAACTCGGCGTCCACGTCTCCGCCGAACTCGGCCTGCCGGTGCGATCCGGTCCGCATCAGTCCCGGGTGGACGGCGGTGACGCTCACGCCGGAGGCGGCCGCCTCGGCGTGCAGCCCCTCGGCGAGCGCCCCGACCGCGGCCTTGGCGCACGAGTAGGGCAGCAGGTGCGGAACGCCGAGCAGACCGCCGACCGACCCGATGAGGCCGAGGCGGCCCCGGGTCTTCTTCAGGTACGGCAGCGCTTCCAGCGAGGTGTGCAGAGCACCGTAGAACATGGTGTCCATGGCGTCACCGAACTCCGCCGCACCCACCGCCTCGACGGGCGCGACCTGGATGACCCCGGCGTTGGCGATGACGAGGTCGAGGCCGTCACGCTCATGGACCTCGCGCACCAGGGCACGCACGGCGGCGCGGTCGCGTACGTCGCACACGGCCGTGCGCACGGGCGCCCCGGTCTCCTCCCGCAGCTGCGCAGCCGCCCGCTCCAGCTCGTCGGCGTCGCGGGCGGCGATGGTCACGACGCACCCGCGCTCCGCCAGATGCCGCGCCATGAACAGCCCCAGGCCCCGGGAGCCGCCGGTGACCAGGGCCCCCGGGCCCTTGGCCCGGCGGGGGAGGCGGGTGCGGTTGGTCATCTCATCGCCCTTCTCTGGGTGCGGTCGACGGGTGGGGGCCGACGCCGTGAAGCGGACGTGCCCCGAGTTCCCACGCCCCGCCACCTGTAACGTCCCGGCTGCCGGGGCTCGGGTCGGCGGAGGCGACGTGCCGGTCGGACTGTCACGCGGCTGGCCTCGATAGGCGAGGGCCCGAAGGGGTACGTGATGCAGCGGATGACGAGCCCTTCGTCGTCACCTCCGACGGAAAGAGCTGAGATGGGCCGTCTGCAGCCCGCGGACCACGCGTTCGCCGACCCCGTGCCACCACACGTCGGCCCGCCCGAGCCTGGGCCCCTCCAGGAGGCACGGGCCGTCGACGAGGATGTGGTCGCGGCCGTCCAGCGGACGGCCGAGTCCGTACTGGCGGAGTGCGTCGCCGAAGCGGCCCTCCACGACCCGGAATTCTCCGAAGCCGTGGCGCACCGGGTCGCCGACTTCACCCTGCGGGGCGGCAAGCGCGTGCGGCCCCGCTTGCTGTGGTGGGCCATGCGCGCCTGCGGCGCGGTCGAAACCCGGGCGGCTCTGCGCCTGGGCGTGGGTCTGGAGCTGATCCAGACCTGCGCCCTCATCCAGGACGACGTGATGGACCGCTCGCGGACGAGGCGAGGACGGCCCGCCGTCCACATCGCCCTGGCCGAGCAGACGGGCCTCGCGGCCGATTCCGCGGCGGGCGCGGCATTCGGCGCCTCCGCCGCCATCCTTGCGGGTGACCTCGCGCTGGTGTGGGCCGACGACACGGTCACCGAGACATTGCTGCCGTCCGCGCGGCGACGCCAGGTGAGGGCCCTGTGGCGGGCCATGCGCAGTGAGATGGTCGCCGGGCAGTACCTGGACCTGCGCGGCCAGATCGGCAGCGGCGCCTCGGCGGCGCGCGCCCTGCGCACCGCCTGCCTCAAGAGCGCTCTGTACTCGGTGGAGCGGCCCGTGGCGCTGGGTGCCGCCCTGGCCGGTGCCGACGAGTGGACCACCGACGCCCTGTGCTCGGCGAGCCGGTACGCCGGACTGGCCTTCCAACTGCGGGACGACCTGCTCGGGGTGTTCGGCGACCCGACGGTCACCGGGAAGCCCTCCGGGGACGACATTCGCGAGGGCAAGTCGACCTATCTGCTGGCGACGGCCCGTACCTGCGCCGACGCCGCCGACGACCGCCGCGCCCTGGCCGTGCTGGACCGTGCCGTCGGGAACCCGGACCTCGACGAGGGCGGCCTCGCGGAGGTGCGCGCCGTTCTGGAGTCCACCGGCGCCCGCGCCCTGGTGGAGGAGAAGGCGGAGCGCCTGGGCGAGCGGGCCGCGCGGAGACTGGCCCAGGCCGTCGACGTCGACGCGCACGCCCGCGACCGGCTGCTGGGCCTGCTGCAGGCGGTGGCGGGCGCCCGCGCCGCCGCCCCGCCCGGCTCCCGCGGCGCGCCGCGGGAGCCGCACCCCGGTGCGGCGGACACACTGACCATGGTCGAAGGAGGCCGCCCCCAGTGATCACGATCAAAGGGCCGGTCGACCACGTCGTGGTGGTCGGCGCGGGACTGTCCGGGCTGTCCGCCGCGCTCCACCTGCTCGGCGCGGGTCGCAGGGTGACCGTCGTCGAACGGGACGCGCTGCCCGGCGGGCGGGCCGGTCTCCTGGCGGAGGGCGGCTACCGCATCGACACCGGGCCGACTGTGCTGACCATGCCGGACCTGGTGGAGGACGCCTTCGCCGCCGTCGGCGACAGGATGGCCGACCGGCTGGAGCTGATCCGGCTGGACCCCGCCTACCGGGCCAGGTTCGCGGACGGGTCGCAACTCGACGTGCACACCGACGGAGCGGCCATGGAGGCTGCCGTCGAACAGTTCGCCGGGGCCCGCCAGGCGGTCGGCTACCGGCGGCTGCGGAGCTGGCTGGAGCGGCTGTACCGGGTCCAGATGCGCCGCTTCATCGACGCCAACTTCGACTCGCCCCTCCAACTGCTGCACCCCGACCTCGTGCGGCTCGCCGCTCTCGGCGGGTTCGGCCGGCTCGACGCCCGGATCGGGCGCTTCGTCTCCGACGAGCGGCTGCGCCGGGTCTTCTCCTTCCAGGCGCTGTACGCGGGGGTGCCCCCGGCCCGGGCCCTGGCCGCGTACGCGGTGATCGCCTACATGGACACGGTCGCCGGGGTGTACTTCCCACGCGGCGGCATGCACGCCCTGCCCACCGCGATGGCCCGGGCCGCCGCCGACGCGGGAGGCGAGTTCCGCTACGGGCAGACCGTGCGGCGGCTGGAGCGTTCCGGCGACCGGATCACCGCGGTCGTCACCGACCGTGAACGCATCCCGTGCGACGCGGTGGTCCTGACCCCCGACCTGCCCGTCAGCTACCGCCTCCTGGGCCACGCCCCGCGCCGGCCGCTGCCGCTGAGGCACTCGCCGTCCGCGGTGATCCTGCACGCGGGCACGGACCGCACCTGGCCGGATCTCGCACACCACACCATCTCCTTCGGGGCCGCGTGGAAGAGCACCTTCCGCCAGCTCACCCGCACCGGCGAGCTGATGTCGGACCCCTCGCTCCTGATCACCCGGCCCACGGCCACCGACCCCTCCCTGGCCCCGCCCGGCAAACACCTCCACTACATCCTCGCGCCCTGCCCGAACACCACGATCGGGCCCGGCGTACGGGAGTGGGCGGAGCTCGGCCCCCGCTACCGGGACGAGCTGCTCGCCTGGCTGGAGCGGCGCGAGATGCCCGGTCTGAGCGCGGCGATCGAGCAGGAAGGACTGGTCACCCCCGTCGACTGGACGGCGCAGGGCCACGCGGCCGGCACGCCGTTCGCCGTGGCCCACACCTTCCCCCAGACCGGTCCGTTCCGCCCGCGCAACCTGGTGCGGGGCACCGCCAACGCCGTCCTCGCGGGGTGCGGCACCACTCCGGGCGTCGGCGTGCCGACCGTGCTGATCTCGGGGAAGCTGGCGGCGCAGAGGATCACCGGCCCACCCGCCGCCCCATCCCGACGCACGAGAGGCACCGCCGTATGACCGCCCGTGAGCTGGACGCCGCAGGCATCCACGAGCCCGGCCTCCGCGCCGCCTACACCCGCTGCCGCGACCTCAACGCCCGTCACGGCAAGACCTACTTCCTCGCGACGCGGCTGCTGCCCATCGACAGGCGGGCGGCCGTGCACGCCCTGTACGGCTTCGCCCGCCGGGCCGACGACATCGTTGACGACCTCGAATCCACCGCCACCACCGAGGAGCGCACTGCCGCCCTGGCGGCCCTGGAGGCGCAGTTGGCGTGCGGGTTGCGCGACGGACGGGCCACCGAGCCGGTGATCCGGGCACTCGCCGACACGGCCGGCCGCTACGGCATCGACCACCGGTACTTCGCCGACTTCCTGGCCTCCATGCGCAGCGATCTGACGGTCACCGGCTACGCCTCGCTGGACGACCTGGGCGGCTACATGCACGGGTCGGCCGCGGTGATCGGCCTGCAGATGCTGCCGGTGCTCGGAACGGTGGTCCGGCGCGAGGAAGCCGCCGGGCCCGCGGCCGCGCTGGGTATCGCCTTCCAGCTGACCAACTTCCTGCGGGACGTCGGCGAGGACCTGGACCGGGGCAGGCTCTACCTCCCGGCCGACCTGATCGCCGCCCACGGAGTGGACCGGGCACGCCTGGAGTGGAGCCGACGCACCGGTGCGCGGGACACCAGGATCACCGCAGCGCTGCGGGCGTTCGCCGCGCACACGAGGACGGTCTACCGCCAGGCCCTGCCGGGACTGGGGATGCTGGACCCGGTCACCCGGCCCTGCATCCGTACGGCGTTCGTGCTCTACAGCGGCATCCTCGACGCGATCGAGGCCGAGGACTACGCGGTCCTGCACCGCCGCGCCGTCGTCCCACGCCGACGCCGGGCGGTCGTGGCGCTGGACGGGCTCGCCCGCGCGCTCGCGGCCCGCGCCCCGGTCCGTCACCGCACGGAGCCGGCGCCCGGCCGGCGCCCCGCCACCCTGGCCCGTACCGTCGTCACCGGCATCGCCACGCCCGTACGGGGGGAGGCTGCGTGAGCCCGTCCGCACGAGGCCGCATCCCGTTGCGACTGCGGCGCGCACCCGTTCCGTGGGAACGGCAGGAGCCGACCTGGCGGGCCGCGAAGCCCTCCCTCATCGCCCAGGCCCTCAAAAGGGCGCAGAGTCGGCCCTCCGGCAACTGGTACGTCATCGGCGCCTCGCGCGGCCTTCCCCCGGGGAAGACCCTCGGCATCACGGTCGGTTCCACCGAGATCGTCGCCTGGCGCGACGGCGACGGCAGGCTGCGCACCGGCCCGGGGGCCTGTCCCCACCTCGGGGCGCCCTTGCGGGAGAGCCCCGTGCGCTGCGGCGCGCTGGTCTGCCACTGGCACGGTCTCGCCCTGGACGGCGGGCCTTTCGCCGGATGGGAGCCCTACCCGGCCTTCGACGACGGCGTGCTGCTCTGGGTGCGGCTGGACCGCATGGGCGGCGAGAAGCCCACCGAGCGGCCCCGCGTTCCGGTCCGGCCACGTCTGGGCGACGGCGTCGACGCCGTCTACTGCGGGGTGGGGCGGTGCGAGCCGGAGGACGTGGTGGCCAACCGGCTCGACCCCTGGCACGGAGCCTGGTTCCACCCGTACTCCTTCGTCGACCTGACCGTGACCGGCGCACCCGACGACAGCGCCGGGGACGACGACGGGTTCCTGGTCGAGGTGTCCTTCAAGGTGGCCGGCCGGCTTGTCGTCCCGGTCCTGGCCAGGTTCACCGCGCCCGAGCCCCGCACCGTCGTCATGCACATCATCGAGGGCGAAGGGGCGGGGTCCGTGGTCGAGACCCACGCCACTCCTCTGGCCCCGGACGGGCACGGCCGGCCTCGCACCGCCGTCGTCGAGGCGCTTGTCGCGGCGTCCGACCGCCGTGGGTTCGCGGTGGCCCGGGCGGCTGCGCCGATGCTCCGGCCGCTGATGCGGGCATCGGCCGGCCGGTTGTGGCGCGACGACCTGGCGTACGCCGAGCGGCGCTGGGAGCTGCGGGCGCAGGGGCGGTTCCCCGGCTGACGTCCGTGGCACCGGACGGGGAACCGCCGTTCGTGCGTCAGCCGCCGAGTGCGGCGAGCCCCCGCAGCGGCAGGGACCGTCCGGTGCGCGGGACCGTCCACAGGGTCTGCCCGCGTACGCCCCACCGTTCCAGGTGCGCGTTGGCGGCGAGGAACCCGCTGGTGGCCGCGCGCTCCATCAGCGCCACCGGCAGCCCGGTGCGCACCAGGTCCCCGGCGACCGTGACGGCGGGGTCCGGGCTGCGTACGCCCGGCCGGTCCCGGTAGCCGCCCACCGGGAACATCGGGCAGTCCGCCCGCCATTCGTGGCGCTCGTCGACCACCCGGGCGCGGGAGGCCTCCGGGTAGATCCGGTGCAGCTGACGGACCGCCTCGGCCTGGACCGCGCCGCGGTCGGCGTCCGGGGAGACGGCGTAGGCGTGCAGTTCCAGGACCGAGCCGTCGGTGCGCCGGGCCCAGCGCGCCGCCTCGCCCTCCCAGCGGTCCAGGACGCTCACGTTGTCCAGTGGGCCGTAGCCGCTGGTGCCGAGGAACCCGGGCCGGTCGGGCGCCATCGGGCGGTCCAGCCAGAGCCGTGACACCAGGAACGGCGGGGCGGTCCGCAACCGGTCGATCCGCGCACGCCAGTCCGGGTCGCCCAGCTCGGGGGAGGCGGCCACGACCTGGCGCAGCCCGGCGCCGTCCAGAGCCAGGACGAGGGCGTCGCAACGCACGGTGTCCTGATCGGTGGTGACGTTGAGGCCGCCGTCGGGCTGCGGGCACACCTGTCGGACGGGGGTGTTCGTGCGCACGGCGACGCCGTGGCTCTC